>JAXLQS010000001.1:0-783251 GCA_046331485.1 Holophagaceae bacterium
GCGATGACCACGGCGCGGATGACCGCGTTGAGGCCCGGAGCGTCACCGCCCCCGGTGGAGATGGCGATGCGACGGATGGGATTGGTCATGGCCGCGCTTTCTGATCGGAAGGTGATGGGACCTAGCGGGTAGAGCGGTTCAGGAAGAAGCCGCATCTTCTGTCATGTCTCGAAGCGGATCGGCAGCCGCACGACCAGCCTGGCAGGTCGGGCAATGGCCCAGACAGCCCCACGAGCATGCCGGCCTCGGACCTTTCCGGTCCGGCGGCCGGGTCTGCGACACGACAGAGGTGGACATGCCTCCCAGGTTACCCGCGCCCGCAGGTTGCGCGAGCCACAAGGCGGAACGCGCCTCCGCAACCGGCCCGACAGAGGAAAGCCCCTTCAGCGCTTGGCTTCAGGGGCTTCAGTGGTGGTCCCGGAGCGACTCGAACGCCCGACCCTCAGATTCGTAGTCTGATGCTCTATCCAGCTGAGCTACGGGACCGCATTGAAAGCATGATTCTACCGGATCTGCGCGGCTTGTCCATCCCAAAGGCGGAGGGGCTCCGTAGTGGAGGCCGGGCAACGGAGACCAGTGAGCTCCGTGGCCAGGCGGTCCATGAGGGCGCGGGCGGTGGTCAGCTTGCCCCCCAGCACCAGCGTCAGGTTCCCGAAGCAGCCGTGGCGCTCAAGGACGGCCTCACGGCTGAGGCGGGCGGTCTGGCCCCCGGCGGCGACCAGGGGGCGCACCCCCAGTTCTTCGGCCCGCACAGGCAGCTGCCGCCAGGGGATGGCCGGCAGGTTGGCCTCGAGGGCCTCGAACAGCTCCGCCCGCTCGGCGTCGACGATGGGCACCCAGCCTTCGCCCACTTCCCGCTCCGTGGTTCCCACCTGCAGCAGGCCCTCCCGGGGGATGACGAAGAGGATGCGTCCCCGCGGGCGGCGGATGGCCCAAGGGCGCTCGCAGCCCGCAACCGCGTCGAACCAGAGGTGGATGCCCGAGGAGAGGCGCAGGCGCTTGCGCGTCTCGCCGAACCACTGCCCCATGGCCCGGTCCGTCCAGGGCCCCAGCGCCACCACCCAGCGCTTGGCCGTGAGGGTGCGGAGGCTGCCGTCCCGGCGATCCCGGAGGCGCAGGGTCTTCAGGTCGCCGCCCGCATCCCCGAAGGCCTCCGGCTCATGGAAATCCAGCAGGGTGGCCTGGCTGGAGGCCGCCAGGTCCCGGGTCAGCTCACGATCCCAGGTCATGAGGTCGGCATAGGCAGTGGCGCCCCGGAAGGGGCCGCCCTTCCCTCGGGGATCGGCCTCGAAGACCGGACGGGGCACCCGGCCAAGGCTCAGGTGCGGGGGCCAGTCCGGCCGCTCCGCGCCCCAGTGGTCATAGAGGCCGATGCCAAGCTGGTGGGCCAGCCCCTCCCCCCAGGAGCGGTGGGGCATCCAGAAGGCCTCCCAGCGGCAGCGGCGGGGCGCGATGCGAGCCCAGGTGGCGCGCTCGGCCAGGCCCTCCCGCATCTGCGCAAGGTCGCCCGTGAGCATGTAGCGGATGCCGCCGTGGAGCAGCTGGCTGGACCACTGGCTGGTGCCGCCGCCGACGCCGCCCTTGTCGACCAGGGCACAGGACACACCGCGCAAGGTCAATTCCCGCGCCAGTGCCGCGCCGTGGATGCCCGCGCCGAGGATGGCGACCTCGGTATCCAGCGTCTGGGGCAGCGTGCAGAGGCCTTCGGGTGGTGCGGGCCAGACGGTCTCGGGCACGGGCTCCTCCTCGGCCCAGTGTGCCCGACCTGGCAGCCCCTGTCCTCCGGCCCGGCGCCCCTTGTCTGGGGAACCGTTCGCATCAACCATGGAGGCTTCCGCCCCAGTCCCGGAGCAGCCCTTGAAACATTCGTGGAAGACCATCCTCAACCTGACCGTGATCGTCGGGGCCCTCGGCTACTTCGTGGACATCTTCGACCTGATCCTCTTCCCCATCGTCCGCACGGCCAGCCTGACGGACCTGGGTGTGCCTCCGGACCAGATCCTCCCCACCTTCGTCTACCTGTTCAACTTCCAGATGATCGGCATGCTCGTGGGCGGCGTGCTCTGGGGCGTCCTGGGCGACAAGAAGGGCCGCATGTCGGTGCTCTTCGGAAGCATCACCCTCTACTCCCTGGCCAACATCGCCAACGCCTTCGTGACCACCATCCCTGCCTACGCGGCCATGCGCTTCCTCGCCGGGCTGGGGCTCTCAGGCGAGCTGGGAGCTGCCATCACCCTGGTGAGCGAGGTGCTGCCCAAGGAGGTGCGCAGCTACGGCACGGCGGTGGTGGCCAGCCTGGGCATCACCGGCGCCCTGGTGGCCGACCTCGTGGGCAACAAGCTCGGCTGGCGGGGGGCCTTCATCACGGGCGGGGTGATGGGCCTGATGCTGCTCGTCCTCCGCATCAAAGTGACGGACTCCGGCATGTTCAAGCAACTGGCCCACCAGGACGTGGCCAAGGGCAACTTCCTGATGCTCTTCACCAACCGCGCCCGGTTCATCCGCTACCTGCGCGCCATCCTCATCGGCGTCCCCATCTGGTACGTGGTGGCCATCCTGGTGGCCTCCTCGCCGGAGCTGTCCAAGAGCCTGGGCGTGGTGGGCGCCGTGAACCCCGGCCACGCCATCGCCTCCTGCTACCTCGGTCTGGCCATCGGCGACCTGGGCTCGGGCTTCATCAGCCAGTGGATCGCCAGCCGGAAGAAGACGGTGCTGCTCTTCCAGACCCTCACGCTCGCGACCGTGCTGCTCACCCTCTTCAGCCGTGGCATCTCGGCCCAGGCCTACTACCTCCTGTGCGTGGCGTTGGGCTTCTCCGCTGGCTACTGGGCCGTGTTCGTCACCATCGCCAGTGAGCAGTTCGGCACCAACATGCGGGCCACGGTGACGGTCACCGTACCCAACTTCGTGCGCGGGGCGGTCGTCCCCATCACCACCAGCTTCCTGGCCCTGAAGGCCCACTGGGGCATCGTCAGCTCCGCCCTGTTCATCGGCGTCTGCTGTCTGGCCTTCGCGGCCCTCAGCCTCTGGGGCATGGAGGAGACCCACGCGAAGGACCTGGATTTCCTGGAGGTGGATTGATGGCCCATCTGGTTTGAATCTTGCGACCTTGATTCAGGCTCAAATCGCCCCATGTTGGAAGCCTTCATCCGAGGCGCCCTTCGCTCTGCGAGAGGGGGTCTTGTGGATGCCGACCCAGCGCCTCCACCGCGGCGATCTGCCGGCGGGTCACCGTGTGCCCGGGGGTGTGCTTCCCGAAGGAGGAACCATGGGCAACACCGCAACCATGCACAACGGCGTGAACGTCGAGGAACTCGGCGCCCTCGTGTCCCGGGTGAAAACGAACCCGGCCCTCGGCAAGTTCCAGTTCCGCTCCAAAGCCCGTTGGATCAACCGCGCCCACTCCCAGAGCACCTTCGACTCCCTCTACGGCGTGGGGGTGAACCACAAGCGGGCCACGCCCCTCTTCCAGGAATGCGACGAGCCCGCCGCGCTCCTCGGCACCGACCTGGCACCCAACGCCGGGGAGGCCATCCTGCACGCGCTCAGTTCCTGCATGAGCGTGACCTACGCCTACACGGCCGCCGCCATGGGCATCGACATCTCCAGCCTCAGCTTCGAGCTGGAGACCGACACGGACCTGCAGGGCTTCATGGAGCTGAACAAGGACATCCGCCCCGGCCTCTCCCAGATCCGCGTCAAGGTCAACCTCGCCTGCAACGGAAATCCCAAGCAGATCGAAGAGCTGCACGCCCAGGTGCTGAGGACCTCACCCATCTACGACACCCTGCGCAACCCGGTGGACATCAAGGTGACCACCGGCTAGACCGACCCGCATCGATCCATGGACCTGGGGCCGGCGCCGCGACCTAGAACACGGCGTCGGCTCCGCCGTCGATCGGGATGACGGCCCCTGTCGTCCAGCCGCTCTCATCACTCAGGAGATGGGCGGCCAGGGCCGCGACCTCCTGCGTGGTCCCCAGCCGCCGGAGCGGGTTCACGCCGGAGAGCCTCTCCAGATCCCCGGCGGGATCGGCGCTGGCCGCCAGGCGGGTCTCCACCATCGGCGTGTGGATGGGCCCGGGGGCAATGGCATTGCATCGGATGCCGCGCGACGACCACTCCAGGGCCAGCACCTTCGCCAGCATGTGGACGCCGGCCTTGGCCACGCTGTAGGCGGCGCTTTCGGGGATGGCCCGCAGGCCGATGTTGGACCCCACGAGGACGACGCTGGCTCCCTCCCGGAGCCTCGGCCCCAGGTGGTGGGCCATCAGCCAGGTCCCCGTCAGGTTGGCGGCCAGCACGGCCTCGAAATCCGATGTGGAGGTACCTTCGACCGAGCCGGTCTTCAGGATGCCGGCCCCCAGGAACATGCCATGCAGGGGGTCGCAGGTGGCGGCAAAGGCGGCCACGGCCGCATCCACCGTGTGATCCAGCACCACATGCTCCGCATCCGGGAGGGAATCCCGGAGCGCCTCCAACTGGCGGCCCACCAGGATCAGTTCTGCCCCGCGGTCCCGGAACATCCGGACCGCGGTTCGGCCGATGCCGCTTCCGGCGCCCGTGACGAGGATCCGCTTGCCGGCCAGGGTCGTCACGGGAGGATCCCCGGTTCCGACCTTGGCGAAGGACCGCCGGCGTGCCGGACATGCTGGGCCATGCGCCGGTCCTCCTCATTGATGTGGCGCAGCAGCCAGTCCGTCAGGAAGTCGATGACCTCCTCGGTCAGGGTGGCGGGGTTGGTCCTGGCCGCCTCCACCAGCTGCCCCACCCGGGCGCGCATGTGGTCATGGATCGCCGTGTGGCCCGCAAGCTCCGGGTAGTCCGCGACCTGCATCAGGCTCTCTTCCAGGGAGAAGTGCGTCTCCACGTAGTCGGCCAGGAATCGGACCAGGGGCAGGATCTGGTCCTCCGGATGGTTCTCGTGGATCGCGATCAGCAGCGCCTCGAACTGGGCCAGCAGCGCGCGATGCTGCTGGTCGATGAGGGAAATGCCCGTTTCCCAGGCCGGATTCCAGACCACCATGCCCATGGGAACCCTCCGGCGATGCACTCCTGCTTCAGTCTAGAGAATCTGCGGGGACTTCCGTGGAAAAAACCTGTCCTTGGGCCCTCAGCGTCCCCGCAGGACATCCGGGGCCACGACCCCGCCACTGACGGCCCAGGTCAGGGCCTGGTCCGCCGTGAGATCGACAGGCCTCACCTTGGAGGCTTCCAGCATGATCACGTAGCCGGAGGTCGGATTGGGCGAGGTGGGCACATAGACCGCGACCATGCCCTCGCCGCCGGGGACCGCCCAGGAGCAGTCCCGGCTGGCCACGAAGCCCAGCGTGAAGGCCCCGGCATGGGGCCATTCCACCAGGACCACGTCCTTGAAGCTGCCGCCCTGCCCCGACTGGATGGCGCCCATGAGCTGGCGGGTGGCGCCATAGATGGATTTCACGACCGGCACATGGAGCATCAGCTCGTCGAGCCAGGCCAGGGCCTGGCGTCCGATGAAGTTGCCCACCAGGGCCCCCACCAGGAGGAGGAGGAGCACCGTGGCCAGGGCCGAGAAGAGGGCCAGCCCCCAGGTCGGCGGATCAGGGACATGGATCTGGTGGGCCACCCAGGTCAGGGGACCGCGGAAGATGCCCACCAAGGCGTTGAAGATCGCCTTGAGGATCCAGAGCGTCACCACCAGGGGCAGCAGGGTGAAGAGCCCAGCGAGGAGGTACTTGCGGATCATCAGGAATCCTTTGGTCCAGTCAGGTGGCTGTTCTCGGCCATGATGCGGGGTCCCACCACCTTCCAGAAGCCGTGGAAATAGGAGATCGCGCTCCAGATCGCCAGGATCACGGCGCCCCATAGAAGCAGGACGCCCATGCCCCAGAAGAAGCTGTAGGGCCGGTTCAGCTGGATGAAGAAGTGGAAGATCTCGCGGTGGGTCCAGTCCAGGAGCCAGTAGTCGAGGCGCGGCCCGAGGATGAGGCAGGAGATGGCCGCCACCTGGAAGCCCATCTTCCACTTCCCGATGGTGCCGGCCGGGATGGTCAGGCCCTCCTCGCTGGCGATGCCGCGCAGTCCGGTGATCGCGAACTCCCGGGCCAGGATGATGAAGGTCATCCAGGCCGGGGCAAGGTTCAGCTCCACCAGCGAAATGAGGGCTCCGGCCACCAGCAGCTTGTCCGCCAGCGGATCCAGCAGCTTGCCCAGGGTCGTCACCTGCTTCCAGCGACGGGCCAGGTAGCCATCCAGCCAGTCCGTGATGGAAGCCGCCCAGAACACCAGCACACCGATCACTTCATGGTTGGTCACCTTGGTCATGAGGACCACGACCAGGACCGGAACCATCAGGATGCGTATGAGGGAAAGCAGGTTCGGCAGGTTCATGGGCTGGGGATCGACTCCGCCTCCAGCCTACCGCCTTTAGAGCACGGACACGCCACCGCGGGCCAGGAGCTTCTGCCACTCGGCATCCTGGACGACCTCGAAGCCGCCAGCCTCCTGGCCGCCATGGGCCAGACTGGCCGCCGAAAGGCGGATGGGGATGCCCCGGCTCCGGAGGCCCTCCAGGACGCCCACCGCGACGGGATCCTCCAGCAGCTCCATGGCCTGGTGGGCCAGGCAGAGCCAGGGCGTTCCGGGCTCGAGCTGCTCGAGCGTCTCCAGCAGCAGGCGCCGTCCCAGGGCCCGGTCCCCGGGGGCGAAGGCGGCCCGCAGGAGGAGCACCGGCCGGACCGCGGGGGTTCCCGGCGGGACCAGGGGCGCGGGTCGCGGGCCCGGGGCCACCTGCAGTTCCCAGAGGGGCCCCTGGCGCATCACCCGGACCACCCGGCCCTGCTTCTCGAGGAACCCGGTGACGTTCACCCGAAGGAGGTCGTCCTCGCCCCGGATGCACATGGCCTCACCCGGATGGTCCGCCAGCAGGCCCCGCAGCTCGAGGAGGGCCTGGAAGACCGTGACATCGAGCAGCTCGAGGGTGAGGATATCCATGGGGGGCGTCCTTGAGGTCAGTTGAACACCTGGATCCGCTGGCGTTCAAGGCCTGGCTTCAGTCCGAGGCCCGGTCCGTGGGCTTCACCCGGGCGGGCTTCGCGGCCTGCGGGCCCTTCCTGGATGAGGAGGAGCACCTCCGGGCCTGGTTCCGGGAGGGCCGCGGCGCCCTCCTGCCCTACCTGGATCCGGCCACCCTGCTGGACCCCAGGCTGCTCTGGCCGCCGGCCCGCACGGCCCTGGTGGGCTTCTTCCCGTACGCCCGGCCCGAGGCGGTGCCCGGCGCGGCCCCCGGGAGCCTCAGGCTCAGCCGGTATCTCTGGGGGCCCGACTACCACATGATCCTGAAGCCGCGCCTGACGCGGCTGCTGGAGGCGGCCCAGGCCCGGTGGCCCGGGCTCGAGGGCCGGGTCTGCGTGGACACGGCTCCCCTGCTGGAACGGCAATTGGCGAGCCGGGCGGGCCTGGGCTGGCAGGGCAAGCACACCCTGCTCATCGCCGGGAAGGAGGGCTCCTGGGGTTTCCTCGGCGTGCTGCTGCTCTCCGTGGACCTCCCCCCCGACGAGCCCTTCGGCACCGAACACTGCGGTACCTGCGCCGCCTGCCTGGAGGCCTGCCCCTCCGGCGCCCTGGAGCCCTTCCGCCTGGATCCGGCCCGCTGCCTCACCACCTACACCATCGAGACCGAGGCCGAGCCTCCCACCGGGGTGACCGCAGCCCTGGCCGAGAGCCGCTGGGCGGCGGGCTGCGATGCCTGCCAGGAAGCCTGCCCCTGGAACCGGGCCCCGGTCTGGGGCGATCCGGCCCTCTGGGGTGGTCCGAGCCCCCTCCACACCCGCCCGGCGGAGGACCTGCCCCGGGGCGCCGCCCAGTGGCGGAAACTCACCAGGAGGACGGCTCTCCGCCGGGTCCGGGACCGCCACTGGCGGGCCACCCTGCAGCGGATTCTCGGCCACTGATATTTTCATTGGAAGTATTGGGCTTTTTTCCATATAAACAAACTTCCGGCCAAAGGTGGCCGCCCCGGTTTGAGGAGGCCCCTCGGATGCCCATGAAGCACTGGACGGTCCAGGACGCCGCGAGCCTGTACGGCATCCGCGAGTGGGGGAACGGCTACTTCGGCATCAATGCCAAGGGCCACCTGGAGATCACCCCCACCAAGGACGAATCGCTCAGTTGCGACGTGTACGAGATCGTCCAGCACCTCAAGAAGAAGGGCATCCGCACCCCCGTGAATCTCCGCTTCCCCCAGGTGCTGGCCCACCGCGTCGTCGAGGTGAACGAGGCCTTCCGCCACGCCATCATCGAGTTCGGCTACGAGGGCGGCTACCAGGGCGTCTACCCGGTGAAGACCAACCAGATCAAGGAAGTGGTCGAGGAGATCGTCCGCGCCGGCAACAAGTACCACTACGGCCTGGAGGCCGGCTCCAAGCCCGAGCTGATGATCGCCCTCAGCGTGGACCTGCACCCCGAGGCCCTGGTGCTCTGCAACGGCTACAAAGACGAGTCCTTCATCCGCATGGCCCTGCTGGCCCGCAAGGCCGGGCGCAAGGTGGTCATCACTGTGGAGAAGATGACCGAGCTGCCCCTCATCCTGAAGGTGGCCAAGGAGCTGAAGGTCGAGCCCCTTATTGGCCTGCGGGCCAAGCTCAACGCCCAAGGCTCGGGCAAGTGGGAGACCAGCGCCGGCGATCATGCGAAATTCGGCCTCACCACCCGGGAGATCCTGGAGGCCATCGAGGTGCTGGAAAAGCGCGACCTGCTGGACAGCGTCATCGAGCTGCACTTCCACATCGGCAGCCAGATCACGGACATCCGCAAGATCAAGTCGGCCATGAAGGAGGCCACCCGCATCTACGCCAAGCTCCGCAAGATGGGCGTGCCCATCCGCTACCTCAACGTGGGCGGCGGCCTCGGCGTGGACTACGACGGGTCGAAGACCACCTTCAGCAGCTCCATGAACTACACCATCAGCGAGTACGCGGCGGATGTCGTCTACACCACCAAGGACATCTGCACCCAGGAGCAGGTGCCCATGCCCGACCTGCTGAGCGAGTCGGGCCGGGCCATCGTGGCCTACCACGAGGTGGTGGTGGTCGACATCATCGGCCTCATCGACACCACCCACACGAAGTACACCGTGACGCTCACGGGCAACGAGCCGCAGATCCTGAAGGAACTGGCCTACACCCGGGACAACATCTCCGTGAAGAACTTCGCCGAGATGTACCACGACGCCATCACGCAGAAAGACGAGCTGCTCACGCTCTTCAACCTGGGCTACCTGAGCCTGGAGGACCGCTCCAAGGGCGAGACGCTGTTCTGGGAGGTCTGCCGCAAGCTCTCGCGCATCCTCAGCAGCAAGACGCTGAAATACGTGCCCGAGGAGTTCCAGGACCTGAACAAGAGCCTGGCCGACAAACTCATCGCCAACTTCAGCATCTTCCAGTCCATGCCCGACCACTGGGCCATCGAGCAGCTCTTCCCCGTGATGCCCGTGCACCGGCTCAAGGAGAAGCCGGGGCTGTCGGCCACGCTCTGCGACATCACCTGCGACAGCGACGGCAAAATGGAGAAGTTCATCGACCTGAAGGATGTGCGGGACGAGATCCCGCTCCACGAGCCCCGGGGCGGCGAGTCCTACTATGTGGCCTTCTTCCTCACGGGCGCCTACCAGGACATCCTGGGCATGCGGCACAACCTCTTCGGGGCGCCCAACGAGGCCCACATCATGGTCCACGAGGATGACACCTTCAAGGTGCAGCACATCGTGAAGGGCGACACGGTGGACCACGTGCTCCGCAGCGTCCACTACGATCCCGATGTGCTGATCCAGGGTCCCCAGGCCAAGCGCCGCGCCAGCGTCAAGAACGATGCCGCCGAAGCCCTTCGCGCTCTCCTCACCGAAGAGCGGAACCTGCACACCTACCTCGAAATTTGATCAGAGCGTCCAGCGCGCCTCGGGCTTCTGCTTCCAGAGCCAGATGATGTAGTCCACGTTCTTCGGCGCGGCCCCCAGGGCCTTCAGCCGGGCCATGTTCTGGCCCCGGTGGTGCTGGCTGTGCAGGCAGACCTGCAGGAGCGTGTCAGACACGGAGATTACGCAGGGCGGATCCGGGAACCAGGGCACGCGGACGGTCCGCGCCAGGGCCGCCTCGTCCAGTCCGTGCCCCAGGGCCCGGAAGACCTGGTGCGCCGCCACGCAGCGGTCCTTCAGCTCCCGGAAGCTTGGGAGCGGCCGCTCGACGAGGGGGGCCGGATCCCCCTTCAACACCTTCAGGAAGCCCTCCTGAACCGAGACCTGATGGTCGGTCCGCAGCCGCAGCTCCTCGTCCGCCAGCAGGCCCGACTTGTCCCAGGCGTGGAAGAACATGGCATCCGCCCAGGCGTGGTGGCCAAGAAGATCCTTGAGGGGACCGACCATGGTGCCTCCGGTGACTCGCCGGATTCTACCGGAGGTCATTCCCCCTGGAGGCCCCATTTCCCGGACAATGGGGCAGACCCACCCGACATCCACCTGGAGGAACGCATGGACATCCATCTCGTCGGCGTCATCGGCTGCGGGCTCATGGGCTCGGGCATCGCCCAGTGCGCGGCGGAATCCGGATGCGAGGTCCGGGTGAAGGAGGCCGACGAAGCGCTGCTGTCCCGGGGCCTCGCGCGCATCCAGAGCGCCTGGGAGCGGGGGGTGGTCAAGGGCAAGGTCACCGAGGCCCAGCGCCAGGCCTGGACGCGCAACCTCCACGGCACCGTCCATTTCGCCGACCTGGCCGGCTGCGACCTGGTGGTGGAGGCCATTCCCGAACGCCTGGAGCTCAAGCTGCAGACCTTCGCCGAGCTGGACCGCGTCCTGGGGCCCCAGGCCCTGCTGTGCACCAACACCTCCAGCCTCTCCGTGGCCCAGCTCAGCCCCGTCCTGGCCCCTCAGCGCCTGTCCCGCCTCGCCGGCCTGCACTTCTTCAACCCGGTGCCGGCCATGCCCCTGGTGGAGGTCGTCCGCACCCTGGCCACGGGCGAGGACACCCTGGCCGCCCTCCGGGCCTTCGTCCTGAAGCTCGGCAAAACCGCCGTCATGGCCCCTGACGCGCCCGGCTTCATCGTGAACCGCCTGCTGGTGCCCTACCTGCTGGATGCGATGCGCTGCGCCGAGCAGCGGCTGGCCAGCGTGGAGGACATCGACACCGGCATGAGGCTGGGCTGCGGGCACCCCATGGGCCCCCTCCACCTCAGCGACTTCATCGGGCTCGACACCATGCAGAGCGTGGCGGAGGTGCTGTTCGACGCCTTCGGCGAACCCCGGTTCAAGGCACCCGCCCTGCTCCGCCAGCTGGTGGCCTCCGGCCGTCTGGGCCGCAAGACCGGCTCCGGGTTCTACCGGTGGGAGGGCGAGAAGCGCCAGGAGGCCCTGCCCCTCTGACCCCGTCCGGATAGGCTGGACCATGCTCGACCTCCTGCTGATCCCCGCCGCGCTCCTGCTGGTGATGGGCCTCCGCGCCGTCCAGGGGGGCGAGCACCGCCTCCATGGCCACCTGATGGCGGCGGCCGTTACTTTGACCGGTCTGCGGGTCCTTCTGTATCCCCGGGCGCTCACCCCCCTGCATCTGGGCCTCTGGCTGGCAACCCTGGGCCTGGCCGGAATGACCTTGCTCCTCGGGCGACGTGCCCTGGCCTGGCGGGAGAGCCGCAGCACCAACGCCTGGGGCACCGGGATTCACCGGGTCATGGGGACCCTGACCCTCGCCTCATTGGCGGCGACGGTGATCCTCTGGCTGCTGCGGGACCGCCGCTAGGCTCACCAGGGGTCCTGGACGGTCCTGCCGGCCTGGGCGTGATTCAGGGCCTTGAGGCCGATGTCGCGGCGGACCTGCATGCCGGGCCAGTGGACCTCCGGCAGGGAGGCCTCGATCAGGGCGCGGGCCGCGGCCAGGTCCGGGGCGGATGTGGCCAGGTTCAGCACCCGGCCCCCGTTCGTGAGCCATTGTCCGTCCTGCTTCCGGGTGCCTGCATGGATGAGCGTGGCCCGGGGGGCGCCGATGCGGATGGGCACGCCCTTGCGGGCGTCTTCCGGATAGTCCTCCGCCGCCAGCACCACGGTGATCGCAGTGTGGGGCTTGAGCTTGAGCTCCCGGGACACCAGACGGCCCTCGGCCACCTCCAGCAGCAGGCTGGCCAGGTCCTCATCGAGCAGCTGCATGAGCACCTGGGTTTCGGGGTCACCGAAGCGGACGTTGTACTCCAGCAGCTCGGGACCCCGGGCCGTCCACATGACCCCCAGGAAGAGGACGCCGCGGCCGCTGAGCCCATCCTGTCGCAGCCCCTTCACCGTGGGTTCCACCAGGTCCAGACGCATGCGCTCGATGTCCTCGGGGCGCAGGAAGGGCAGCGGACCGAAGGCGCCCATGCCGCCGGTATTGGGGCCCCGGTCCTGCTCGAAGATGCGCTTGTGGTCCTGGCAGGCGGGCAGCAGGGCGTAGGTCGCGTGATCCGCGTCCACGTCCACCAGCACATGGAGCGACAGCTCCATGCCCACCAGGGGCGCCTCGAAGACCACCGTGCGGCTGGCCTCGCCGAACTGGCCCGCCATGAAGGCGCGGAAGGTGGCCAGCGCCTCAGCCCCGCTCTGGGCCAGGACCACGCCCTTCCCCGCCGCAAGGCCATCGGCCTTCAGCACGATGGGAAAGCCATGGGGCCAGGACTGGATGAGGGCCTCCCCCTGGGCCAGCTCGGTCACGGTATGGCTGGCGGCACAGGGGATGCCGTGCCGCATCATGAAGTCCTTGGCGAAGGCCTTGCTGCCCTCCAGCCTCGCAGTGGCCGCGTCATGGCCGAAGCAGGGAATCCCCAGGGCCCGGACCGCATCCCCCACGCCGGCGACGAGCGGCACCTCCGGCCCCACCACCACCAGGTCGGGGCGGTGGGCCGCGCACCACTCGGCCACGCTGGCGGGCTGCTCGAGGTCCAGCTTCACGCACCGGCCCAGCTCTGCCAGGGCGTCGCTGCCCGGCGCCGAGACCAGCTCCACGGGCGTCTCCGAGGCCCTGAGCTTCAGGGCCAGCGCGTATTCCCGGCCGCCGGAGCCGAGGAGCAGGATCTTCATGGGACCTCCCGGAGCCTCCAGTATCGCCGAGGCCGAAGGCCCCCTGGGATCCGAATGCCTCGCACGGTTCACCCCGGCCCCTGCGCCCCTGGCCGCCCCGGGTGCCGTCCCGCCCCAGGATCCTGGCCGGCCCTGGGGGTCCTTCCCATCCTGGTGGGCGTCATCCCGCGCCCGTCGGATCGCCGCTCCGGGCCCCATCCGATCCAGCCGCCGAAAGGGATGCCGGTGGCCCGTCTCCAGGAGGCAACATGAACCGCCTTTCCACGTCGCTCAGTGTGGCCGCCCTCGCGCTGGCCGGCCTCGCGCTTTCCGCGGAGGACTTCATGCCGCTGATGAAGACCACCCAGGCCACCTGGCCTGAGAAGCGTCACATCGGCGTGATCTGCAACTTCCGCACGAGCCAGTCCCAGATCCTGGCCCTGGCCCGGGCCGCCGGGGAGGGTTCCCTCATCACCGTGGCCGATACCCGGTCGGCGGACCAGTCCAGCGCAGCGGCCCACCTCCTGGCCAACCAGAAGGCGGACTTCGTGGTCCTGATGCCCGAGGACCACACCTTCCGCGATGGCACCTTCGCCGCGACAGTGGCCGTGAACCGCTTGGCCAGCCGGGGCGTGCCCGCCATCGGCACCAAGCCCGCCGCTATCCGCCAGGGCGCGGTCTTCAGCGTGGGCGAGGGAACCGAGGGTCAGCTCCTCGTCAATGACCGGCTCATCGGCACGGTGGACGTGATCCTGCCGGATCCGGCGAAGGCCAGCGCGAAGGCCAGCCTGGTCCTGAAGCGCGAAGGCATGGCCACCATCGCGGTGCACAAGGCGAAGTGAGCCCTCGGGAAGCACCAGGAAAAGCCCGGCGCCGCCGGGCTTTTCTTTGTGGATCAGAGCCACTCCCCGAACTGCTCCCGGAAGGTGCGGCTCAGCGTCAGCTTGGTGCCGTCGCGCATGATCACCAGGTAGTCCCCGCCGGACCAGGGCTGGAACTCCTTGATGCAGTCCAGGTTCACGATGGCCGAGCGGTGGATGCGCCGGAACTGGGCCGGATCCAACCGGCCGAGGACCCCCGTCATGGTCTGACGCAGCAGGTGCGAGGTGCCCTCCACGTGCAGGCGCACGTAGTTGTCCTCGGCCTCGATCCACTGGATGGCGGCGGTGCGGACCAGGATGTGGCGGTCGCCCTGCCTCACCAGCATGCGGTCCACCCAGGGCCGCTCCTGGCGCAGGCCGTCGATGAGGGCCTCCAGGTTCGGCCCGGCCCCGTCCTTCTGGTGGACACACCAGCGGCGGGCCCGCTCCAGGGCCTGGTGGAAGCGCTCCACCGAAAAGGGCTTCAGCAGGTAGTCGAGGGCGTGGACCTCGAAAGCCCGGAGGGCGTGCTGGTCATAGGCGGTGATGAAGAGGGTGGGCGGCATGGCCTCGGCCCCCACGGCCTCCACCACGCCGAAGCCGTCCAGCTCGGGCATCTGGATGTCCAGGAAAACCAGGTCCGGCTTCTGCTCCTCGATGGCCTTCACCGCCTCGAGGCCGTTGGCGCACTCCCCGGCCACGTCGATGTCCGTGGCCCGGCGCAGCAGGTGCCGGATCCGCTGCCGGGCCAGCGGTTCATCGTCCACCACCAGGGCGCGGAGGTTCATGCCTCACCCGGGGAATCGAGGGGCAGGCGCAGGACGACCAGGGTGCCGCGGCCAGCGGCGCCGAGGAGGTCCAGCTGGCTCCGACCCTTGTAGAGCAAGCCCAGGCGGGACCGCACATTGGCCAGACCGACCCCTTCCCGGCCCGGCACGAAGCCTTCGCCATCGTCCTGGATCTCCAACACCAGACTGCCCAGTTCCTTCCTCCCCCGGATGGTCAGGGTGCCGCCCTGGGGTCGGTCCGCCAGGCCATGTTTCAGGGCGTTCTCCACCAGGGGCTGGAGGATGAAGCTCGGGACGCGCTGCTCCATCAGGTCGGCCGGGATCTGGACCTCGACCCGGAGCCGGTCCTGGAACCGGATCTGCTCGATGGCCAGGTAGTCCTGGATGAAGGCCAGCTCCCGCCGCAGCGAGAGCAGCTGCTCATGGGGCGCATCCAGGGTGGTCCGGAGGAAGTCGCCGAGCCGGCTGATCATCTCGTCGGCGCCATCCGGATTGGAGTGGACCAGGGCCGAGATGGAATTGAGCGTGTTGAACAGGAAGTGGGGCTGCAGTTGCATCCGCAGGGCCAGGTTCTGCGCCTCCGCGAAGCGGGCTTCGAGCCGGGCGGCCTCCACTTCCCGGGCCTTGTACTTCCGGTAGATCCGCAGCCCGTGGAAGGCCGCCACCACCGCCCACATGAAGAGCAGGTTCGTGTGGAAATAGGCCCGGTAGAAGCGGGGCAGCCCCTTCAGCACCATGGCCAGGTCCAGGGGTTTCTTCCATTCGTCGGACTGCACCCAGAGCGAGATCAGGTAGGCCAGGAGGAGGCCCAGGGCTGCTACGGCCACGCTGGCCGCCAGGTGGAGCGCCCAGGTCCGCCAGTGGGGCCAGGCCAGGGTCTCGATGGGCCGGCGGTTGGCCAGCCAGAGCAGGAAGAGGCCGAGCAGCCCCCAGGTGGCGTTCTGGAGCAGGTTCAGCACCAGCATGCGGAAGATCGAAGCCGAGGGGTACATGGCCAGATCCCAGCTGGCCATGTAGAGCCCCATCAAGGCCCAGATGCCCCAGTACCAGCTCCACTTCGGCTGAACCCGTTCCATGTTTCCAAGCCTAGATGAGTGAGCGGATTCCTACCAGGATCCAGGGGCGAGGCGAGGGTTTCAGGGGGTGATCCGCCGGCCGAACGGATCCCTGGGTCAGGAATGCCTCCCCATCCCGGCGGCCATGGGAGTAGGATGGCCCCGCCGGGAGGTTCCACATGGCCACCATCACCCTGAACGGTCACCCCACGCACACCTGCGGAGAACTGCCGCTCGTCGGCCACGCCACCCCGCCCTTCACCCTTACCCGCAAGGACCTGAGCGACCTCAGCAGCGTGGACCTGGAGGGCCAGCGGGTCATCCTCAGCATCTTCCCCAGCCTGGACACCTCCACCTGCGCGGAGAGCGTGCGGAAGTTCAACCACCTGACGGCCGACCTCCAGGATGCGGTCCTGCTGTGCGTGTCCATGGACCTGCCCTTCGCCCAGTCGCAGTTCTGCGGCTCGGAGCACCTGGAGCGGGTGGTGACCGCCTCCGCCTTCCGCCACCTCGAATTCGGAACTGCCTTCGGCCTCACCCTCATCGACGGCCCCATGCGGGGCCTGCTCGCCCGGGCGGTGGTGGCCCTGGACGAGAACGGGACCATCGTGCACACGGAGCTGGTGCCGGAACTCACACGGGAGCCGGATTACGACCTGGCCATCCACGCCATCCGGAACCGGCACCATCCCTGCCCCGAGGATGCCCTCGAAAGCTCCGAATAGACGAAGGGGGCCGGTGGTCCCACCGGCCCCCTTCCGGTTCAGGGTCGTTCAGGCCTTGGCCATCAACCGGGCGCGGGTGTAGGGGATCAGTCCGCCCGCATCCATGATGCCCTTGCGGGCGGCGGGCAGCTTCACCTGCTCGAAGGCCCGGCCGGTGGTCTTGTTGAGCACCTGGTCCGGGGTGATCTCCAGCTCATCGCCCTCGCTGGCCTCGATGCCCGGGCAGATCACGACCTGAAGGCCAAGGTTGATGCTGTTCTGGAGGAAGATGCGGGAGATGCTCTTGGCCACCACAGCCACCTCGTGCCCCTTCAGGGTGGAGCAGGCCTGCTCGCGGCTGGAACCGCAGCCGAAGTTCTCGCCGCCCAGGATAATGGAGCCCGCCGGGAAGGCCTTGGCCTTGAGCTGGGCATTGAACTCCGTGCGGTCGAAGAAGGCGAACTGGGGGGTCTCGGTGGGCAGCACCGTGGCCATGAAGCGGCCAGGGTAGATGTCATCGGTGCTGATGTCGTTCTCGAGCTTGATGATGACCTTGGACATGGTTCAGCCCTTTCGCGGATCGGTGATGACGCCGGTGATGGCGGAAGCCGCGGCCACCACGGGGCTGCAGAGGTAGACCTCGCCCGTGGGGTTGCCCATGCGGCCCTTGAAGTTGCGGTTCGTGGTGCTGAGCGCCACCTCGTGGTCGCCCAGGGCGCCCTCGTGCACGCCGAGGCAGGGTCCACAGCCGGAGTTCATGACCACGGCGCCAGCCTTCATGAAGTCGTGGATGTAGCCCAGGTCCAGGGCCTTCGCGAAAATCTTGCTGGAGGCGGGGAACACCAGCATGCGAGTGCCCTCGGCCACCTTCTTGCCGCGCAGGATGGCCGCGGCATCCGCCAGGTCGTCGAGGCGGCCGTTGGTGCAGCTGCCGATGACGATCTGCTGGACCTTGGTCCCCACCACATGATCGATGGACTTGACGTTGTCGACCATGTGCGGGCAGGCGATCTGCGGCGCCAGGGCGGAGACGTCGATCTCGACCGTCTGCACGTAAGTGGCATCCGCATCCGGGGTGACGCAGGGGATCGCCTCGGTGACCCCAGCCTCCTCCCGCAGGTAGCGGACCGTCTCCTCGTCACCGGGGACGATGCCCGAGGTGGCGCCGGCCTCCACGCTCATGTTGCAGATGGCGATGCGGCCGCTGGTGCTCATCTTCCGGATGGTCTCGCCGTGGAACTCCAGCACCTTGAAGTTGGCGCCCTGGGCCGTGAGCTTGCCGATCAGGTGCAGGATCAGGTCCTTGGGGCCCACCATGGGCGGGAACTCGCCCTTCACCACCACCTTGATGGTGGCGGGCACCTCGATGTTGACGGCGATGCCCAGGCTCCAGGCCGAGGCCATCTCCGTGGCGCCTACGCCGAAGCTGAAGGCGCCCAGCGCGCCGTGGCTGGTGGTGTGGGAATCGGTACCCAGCACCACGAAGCCCGGCCTCACGTAGCCGTATTCGGGGAGGATCTGGTGGCAGATGCCGCCCACGTCGCCGCGCACGTCATGGAACTTGGTGATGCCGTTGGCGGCGACAAAACCCCGGATCTTCTTGTGATTGGTGGCGGTCTTCGGGGACTCCGCCGGCACGCGGTGGTCGAAGATGATGGCGATGCGGGAGGGGTCCCACACCTTCGGCTCGAGGCCCGTGCCCTGGAACACCTCCTGGAACTGGTTGATCACAAGCGCCGCGTTCTCGTGGGACATGGCGAGGTCCACTCGGGGCTCCACCACATCACCGACTTTCACGGAGGCCTGTCCCGCGGCGCGGGCCAGGATTTTTTCTACGACGGTCATGCCCATGGGGACCTCCTCAGATGACGCCTTTGGTTTTCAGTTCGGCCAGTTCGCTCGCCCCGAGGCCAAGCGCCCCGTAGATGTCCGCGTTGTGCTCGCCCAGGGTTGGCGGCGGCAGGTCCACCGAAGCGGGCGTCTTCTCGAAGAGGGCCGTGAGGCCGAACACCTCGATCTCGCCCACGCCCTGGACCTGGACCTTCTTCAGCACGTCGCGGTGCTTCACCTGGGGCTGGCGCAGGGCCTCCTCCAGCCCCAGGATCTCGCCGCTCGGAACGTCCTTGGCGTTCAGTTCCTCCACCCAAAAAGCGGTGGGTTTCTGGGTCAGCTTGGCCTCCAGGAGGGGCGTGAGCGCCTTCCGGTTCTTCTTGCGGGTGTCGCGCTCCTGGAACCGGGGATCGACCTTCAGCTCGGGGACCTCCAGCACATCGCAGACGGCCTCCCACTGCTCCTGCTTGTTGGCCGCGATGTTGATGTGGCCATCCTGGGTGCGGAAGGTGCCGCTGGGCGCGGCCGTGAAATTGTCATTGCCCATGAGCACGGGCTGCTCGCCGCCGATGAGCAGGTTGGCCGCCACCCAACCCATGAGGGGCATGATGCTGTCGAGCAGCGCGATGTCGATGGCCTGGCCCTGCCCCGTGCGCTCCCGGTGGAAAAGAGCCGCCATCACGGCGAACGCGGCGTTGAGGCCGCCCACGGTGTCGCAGACGGGGAAGCCCGTGCGCAGGGGGCTCAGGCGCTCATCCCCATTGACGGCCATTTCGCCCGAAAGGCCCTGGATGATCTGGTCGTAGGCCGGCTTCAGCGCATCCGGGCCTGTCTGGCCAAAGCCCGAGATGGCGCAGTAGACCAAGCGAGGGTTGATCTCGGCGAGGGCCTTGTAGCCGATCCCCAGCCGGTCCATGACCCCGGGGCGGAAGTTCTCCACCACCACGTCCGCGTCCTTCACCAGTTTGCGGAAGAGCTCCTTGCCCTCCGGCGACTTGGTGTTGAGGGTGATGGAGCGCTTGTTGCAGTTCTGGGCCAGGAAGCTCGTGCCCATGAGCTGCTTGTTCAGGGCCGGAACGATGCCCAGTTTGCGGGCCAGGTCGCCATCCTTGGGGTTCTCGACCTTGATGACCTCGGCCCCAAGCAGGGCCAGGTGCAACGTCGTGAAGGGACCGGACAGCACATTGGTGAGATCCAGGACCTTGATGCCTTCGAGAATCTTCTTGCTCATGCCATGACCTTCGATTGAATGGGCCCCGTCTTGTAGACGCAGCCCGGGAGCTCCCGGCCGAAGTGCTTCGCCACGTCCCTGGTGACACCCACGATCGCGGCCAGGTCGATGTCCAGGCGCAGCCCGGTGCGCTGCAGGCCATGCACCAGGTCCTCGGTGGCCACATTGCCCGCGGCCACCTTGGTGAAGGGGCAGCCGCCAAGCCCGCCGAAGCTGGTCTCGATGGCTTTCGCGCCCGCGTCCATGGCCGCGTAGACACTGGCCATGCCTAGGCCATAGGTGTCGTGGATGTGGGCCGTGATCTCCGCCGCGGGATCGAGTTCCAGCACCTTCTGCACGTAGCGCCGCACCTGGGTCGGGTGGGCGTGGCCCGCCGTGTCCGCGAGGCTGATGGACCGGAGACCAGCCTCTAGGTAGGCGGCCACGATGGCCATCACGCGATCCTCGGCGATGGCCCCTTCGAAACCGCAGCCGAAGGCGCTCTGCACGCTGACCTGGACCTTGCGCCCGGCCTCCTTCGCCTCAAGGGCCGTGGCGATGATGCGGCGGGTGGCATCCTCCGTGCTCATGCCCGTGTTCTTGCGGCTGTGGGTGTCCGAGGCCGAGACGCCCATGCAGATGAGCTGGACGCCCACCTCCAGGGCCCGCTCCAGCCCCTTCTCGTTGAGCACCAGGCCCGAGAGCAGGGCCCGGTGGGTTTCCTTCGCGAGGGTGCGGAACAGGTCGTCCGTGTCCGCCATCTGGGGCATCCTGTCGCCCCGCACGAAGGAACCCACCTGGACGATGTCCACGCCCGAGGCGGCCACCCGGCGGATCCAGTCGAGCTTGACCTCCGTCGGCACCACCGTGGGCTCGGCCTGCAGGCCGTCGCGGGGGCCGACTTCATGGATGAGGATCTGGTTCATGGTGAGATCCGAAGATTCACCACGAAGACCACGAAGACCACGAAGAAAAGCGAGATTCCTTCTTCGTGGTCTTCCCGTCTACGTGGTTAAAGTTTTTTCGCAATGGCCTCGCCCATCTCGAGCGTGGTGGCGCTGCCGCCCATGTCGTAGGTGCGGACCTGGCCCTCGGCGATGACGGCGGCGGTGGCAGCCTCTAGCTTGGCGCCCTTCTCCGTCTCCCCCAGCCAGTCCAGCATCATCTTGGCGGCCAGGATGGTGGCGATGGGGTTCACCTTGTACTGGCCGGCGTACTTCGGCGCGCTCCCGTGGCTGGGTTCGAAGACGGCCAGCTTCTCGCCGATGTTGCCCGAGCAGCCGAAGCCCAGGCCGCCCACCATCTGGGCCGCCAGGTCGCTGATGATGTCGCCGAAGAGGTTGGTGGCCACCATCACGCCGTAGCTCTTGGGGTTCTTCAGCATCCACATGGTGATGGCGTCGACGTTGGCGTCGTCCATCTCGATGCCGGGGTATTCCTTGGCGATGCGCTTGCCGGTCTCCAGGAACATGCCCTCGGTGGCGCGCACCACGTTGGCCTTGTGGATGATCGTGACCTTGGGATAGCCGAACTTCTTCGCATATTCAAAGGCGGCGCGGATGATGCGGTCGCAGCCCTTCTGGGTGTTCACCTTGCAGGTGATGGCGAACTGGTCGCCGGGGATGTCCGCGAAGTGGCCGAAGGGCTTGCTGAGGGACTTCAGGGTGGCCTTCAGCTCGTCAGGCACGGGGCTGAACTCGACGCCGGCGTAGAGGTCCTCGGTGTTCTCGCGGAACACCACCATGTCGATGCCCTCCTTGTAATTCAGGGGGTTGCCCGGATAGGCCTTGCAGGGGCGCAGGCAGGTGTAGAGGTCGAACATCTGTCGCATGCGCACGATGGGGCTGCGGTAGATGAGGCCCTTGCCCTTCAGCTCGGGCACCAGCTCGGCCTCGGCGTCCTTCACGGGCTTGGAGGTAATGGCGCCGAACATGGCGGCGTGGCTGTTCTTCAGCAGGTCGATGGTGCGCTGGGGGAAGGACTCGCCCTCCTTGCACCAGAACTCCCAGCCGATGTCCCCGTGGGTGTACTTCGCATCGAACTTCAGGGCATCGAGGCAGATCTTGGCCGCCTCCATGACTTCGACGCCGACGCCGTCACCGGGCAACCACGCGATGTTGAACTGGCTCATGTTGGGCTCCTGCAGAGGGGGACTGGGGCTGCGGTGCGCCAAAGCACCGGACCCGCCAATGATGACCTCCCCGTTAAATTCAGGCCCGGACAGCCATCACAAAACCCTTCGAAATCGCATGATCCTGGGAGCCTGCCAGACAAAGTGTCAAATCACTTGCAGGCCAGCCAGCTGTCTCCAGTCCTGACCTCGGCGGCCAGACTCACACCCAGGGCGCCGAGGTCGTCCGCGCCCTCCATGGCGGCTTTCAACAGAACCGAAGCGCGCTCCACCTCCTCGGGAGGCGCCTCCATCAGCAGCTCGTCGTGGACCTGGAGGAGCAGTCGCGCCTTCAGTCCCGAGGCCCTCAGATCCCGGTGCAGGCGCACCATGGCCCGGCGCATGAGATCGGCGGCCGTGCCCTGCACGACGGTGTTCACGGCCTCGCGCAGGCCTGCCGCCTGGAAGCGCTTGTCGCTGCTCTGCAGCTCGGGGATGCGGCGGATGCGGCCCCAGTGGGTGCGCACCAGCCCCTCGGCGATGGCCCGGGCCTTGGTGCCCTCGATCCACTCGGCCACCTTGGGCATCCGCTCGAAGTAGCGTTCGATGAAGGCCTTGGCTTCCTTCTGGCTCACCCCGATGTTGGCCGCTAGGGCAAAGGCCCCCTGGCCGTACAGCAGGCCGAAGTTGACGGCCTTGGAGGCGCTGCGCTGCTCGGAGCTGACCTCCGCCATGGGCACCCGGAACACCTCGGAGGCCGTGCGGCGGTGGATGTCCTCGCCCGCCTCGAAGGCCCCCAGCAGCACGGGATCCTCGGCCAGGGCCGCCACAACCCGCAGCTCGATCTGGCTGTAGTCCGCATCCAGCAGCACCCAGCCCGGCTCAGGCACGAAGGCGCCGCGGATGGCGCGCCCCTCCTCGGTGCGGATAGGGATGTTCTGCAGGTTCGGATCGTTCGAGGCGAGCCGCCCCGAAGCCACCACGGCCTGATGCAGCTTGGTGTGCACCCGGCCGGTCACGGGATTCACCATCTGCGGCAGTGCCTCCACGTAGGTGCCCAGCAGCTTCACCATCTGGCGGTGGCGCAGCAGTTCCCGGGTTATCTCCGCATTGTGCTTGGTGGCCAGCTCCTCCAGCGTCTCTTCGTCGGTACTGGGCACCTTGGTCTTGCCGGTGTACTTCACGGGCTGGTAGCCCAGCTTGCCGAAGAGGATGGCGCCCAGCTGGGTGGGGCTGTTCAGGTTGAAGGGTTCGCCGGCGAGTTCGAGGACGCGGGCCTCGGCGCGCTTCCGCTCGCCATGCATGCGCACGGCGAGCTGGGAGAGAACCTCCAGGTCGAGACGGACGCCAGCACCCTCCAGGGCGGCGAGGACCTCCACCAGCGGCAGGTCCACATCCTCGTAGAGGCGCTTCAGCTGGGCATCTGCAAGGCCCTCCCGGAGCTTGCCGCAGAGCTGGAGCGCGAGGTCGGCATCCTCGGCGGCGTACTGGACCGCCCGCTCGAACTCGGCCTCGTCGAAGCGCTTCTGGGCCTTGCCCTTCCCCACCACCTCCTCGAAGGCGATGGGCTTCAGGTCCAGCAGGCGCACGGAGAGATCATCCAGGTTGTGCCGGACGCCGCTCTCCAGGAGAAAGCTCAGGATCATGCTGTCGTCCGCCAGACCGTCCACGGGCAGGCCGTGGCGGGCCAGCACCTGCAGGTCGTACTTGAGGTTCTGGCCACACTTGCCCACGGCGGGATCCGCGAACAGCGGCGCCAGGATGCGACGCGCCTCCGCGAAGGGGAGGTTCCGGGAATCCAGGTGCGGGGCCAGCTCCGCGAAGAATTCCCCCGCATCGCCTCTCAAGTCCAGCAAGGTTTCCGGCAAGCCCGAGTCCGGCAGCAGGCCCGGGAGGGCGCCTTCCGTATCCGCGGTGGCGGGCTTGAGGTGGGCCAAGGGCACGTAGAGGCCCTCGTGGGGCGCCCAGGCCAGGCTCAGGCCCACGAGGTGGCCCCGGGTGGGATCGATGCTCGTCGTTTCCGTGTCCAACCCGAAGCGGCCGGCTGCACGGCAGGCGGCCACGGCGCCTTCCAGGTCCGCCAGGGTGGCGGCGGCCCGGTACCTCCGTTCGTTGCCCGCCTGCTGGGCACTCTGGGTGAACTCCTTGGTGAGCGACTGGAATCCCAGGGCCTTGAAGGTCTCCCGCGCCTTGGCCTCGTCCACTCCGGGGTAGGCCAGATCCCTGGGATGGAGGCTGAGGTCCAGGTCCGTCACCACGGTGACCAGGCGCCTGGTGAGCTCCAACCACTCAGATGCAGCTTCCAGGCCTTCTCGCTGCTTGGGCTTCAGCTCCGCCTTAGAGGCGATCACGCCGTCGAGGCTGCTGAATTTTTCCAGCAGCAGCGCAGCGCCCTTCTCGCCGATGCCCGGAACGCCCTTGACGTTGTCTGAGGCATCCCCCACCAGGCTCAGGAAGTCCACCACCTGCTCGGGCCACACCCCCATGCGGGCCTTCACGCCCTCGCGGTCGTGCCAGACTTCGCCGTCCTTGGTATTCAGCACCTGGATGCGCAGGTCATCGTTCACCAGCTGGAGCAGGTCCTTGTCGGGGCTCACGATCACCGCCGGCAGGCCCGCCACGGCCGCCTCCCGGGCCAGGGTGCCCATCACGTCGTCCGCCTCGTAGCCGGGCAGTTCCACGATGGGGATGTTCAGGGCCTCCACCAGCTGACGGATCATGGGGATCTGCGGGCGCAGGTCTTCGGGCATGGCGTCGCGGTTGGCCTTGTACTCGGGATAGATCTCGTGCCGGAAGGTGGGTTCCGGCGTGTCGAACACGCAGGCGATGTGGGTGGGCTTGTGCTTCTCCAGCAGCTGCAGCACCAGCCGGGTGAAGGTGTAGGCCGCGCCGTTCTTCAGCCGCGGATTGGCAAAGTAGGCCCTAAAAATGAAGGCGAACGTATCGATGAGATAGAGGCGATCCTCAGCCATGCGTCACCCCTGCTTCCAACGGCGAGGTCTCGCGTATCCGCGCAGCGGATACCGAGAGAATGAAGGCGAAGGTATGGATCAGGCAAAGGCGGTCTTCAGGCATGCCCCCAGTCTGGCAGGACGGGCGTGAAATCAGGCTCCGCACTCGGGCCGACCTTGCCCAAACCCAGATGGATATTCCCAGGGGAGGTCCCATGACCAGGCGTTCCATCCTGTCCATCACCACGATTTCCCTGGACGTCGGATTGCAGGCCCGGGACCAGGAGCCGAAAGCCCTGGCCCTCGTCAAAGGAGGTGGACACCTGGATGCCTGGGGGTTCGGCTACGGCGTCTGCAAGGAGGTCAAGCCAGACCGTAGAAGCGGCGCATCAGGCGCTCCCACCAGGTCGCCGGTAGCAGGGCCTTCAGCTTCCCCACCCAGAAGGCATCCCATCCCAC
This sequence comes from Holophagaceae bacterium, assembly GCA_046331485.1. GTDB lineage: Bacteria > Acidobacteriota > Holophagae > Holophagales > Holophagaceae > Geothrix. The sequence goes on from JAXLQS010000001.1 coordinate 25,019, forward strand.
CGTCACCCGGCGGGGGGGCCGCCTTGCGTTCAGGGCCCGGAGCAGCTTGCGCGCGCACGTTTCCGCCTGCATGCCATAGCGTTCCGCCTGCCTTTTCCTTCCACGCAGGTAGTGGGCGATGACGGCTTCGTACCGCGTGCCCTGGGCCCGCTCCGGCAGATCTCCCCAGACCCGGGCCAGGGTGTCCCGGAACGCGGTCTGGACGGCGCCGGGTTCCACCAGCACCACCGCCACCTCGCGCCCCACCTCCAAGCGCAGGCTTTCGGCCAGGGCCACCACGGCATGCTTCGAGGCGTTGTAGGGACCAGCGAGGGGGATGGACAGGCGCCCGAGCATGGAGGCCACCTGCAGGATCCTCGCGCCGGGCTCCCGGCGCAGCAACGGCAGGAAGGCGTTCGTCACCTGGTGCAGGCCGATGACGTTGGTCTCGAACTGCGCCCGGAGTTCCTCGGGACGCAGCAGTTCCAGGGGGCCCACCTGGGCATAGCCGGCATTGTTCACCAGGGCCTTCAGGGGCAGGTCCGCGCAGGTCTCGGCCGCCGCCGCGATGCTGCCGGCATCGGTGACGTCCAGCCGCAGGACGCGCAGATCCTCGCCTGGTGGCAGATCGGCCAGGGCTTCCAGGTTCCGGGCCGTGGCCACCACGCCCCAGCCCGCCTCGCGGCAAAGCGGCACCAGGGCCCGCCCGATGCCCGTGGAGCAGCCTGTGATGAGGACCCAGTGGCGCATCCATCCATCCTTTCACATGCCGCAGAACGGGGCGCCCAGGCGCCCCGTTCTGCGGATTCCGCCTCGGGCGAGGCTACTTCTTCTTCGCGGGGGCCTTGGGGGCAGCTTTTGACTCGATTTTGGTGGCCACCTGCTTGTAGGTGACAGTCACCTTGTCGCCGGCCTTGAGGGCGTCCTTCCCGGCGGTGCTTCCATCCGTGTAGAAGCGCCACTCTTCCTTGCCGAGATCGAGGGTGAAGCTGTCGGCGGAGACTTCCTTCACGACGCCGGTCTTCTGGTAGCTGGAGGCGGCGGCGGCCCAGCCGAGGGCGGCGCCGAGGACGGCGGTGGCGGCGAAAGCCGCGATGGACTTCATGCGCATGGGCTCTCCTTGGAAAAGGTGCCCCAAGGCTAGCAGGTTCAGGCCAAGGCTAGCAGGTTCAGGCCCGGGCTAGCAGGTTCAGACCAGGGCGAGCAGCCCCACCAGATAGAAGCTGAAGTCCACGCTCAGCTCGAAGCGGTTCTTCCCGGTCGTGAAGCGCTCGTGGTAGAGCCACAGGTAGAGCACCGGGTACGCGGCGCAGATGACCAGCACCAGGGCCACGGCCAGGGGGTGGCCCTGACCCCGGTTCTCGTAGGTCAGCCAGAGGGTGCCCGCCAGCAGGGTCCCCAGCAGGGCGATGAGCACGGCCTTGGTGGCGCGCTTGCCCAGGAGGATCGGCAGCGTCTCCTTGCCCACGATCTGGTCGTTCTGCATGTCGCGGAACTCGTAGATCACCGTCCGGACGAAGGCCAGGACCCCCACCAGGAAGACCGCGGCGAAGGCCCGCAGATCCCAGTCGCGCCCCTCCTGCCAGACCGGGGTGATGACCGCCACTGTGGCCAGGGCCAGGGACACCACCACGTCCTTGGATCCGGGAATGCTGCGCAGGCTGAGTTCCTTGAGGCCCAGGTGGAACCGCCGCTTGTAGGCCGCCCCCACCAGGCAGGCACCCAGCACGACCGCCAGCACCTTCACGCCCAGGCTCGCGGCCAGCCCCAGCGTGAGCGCCAGGGCCGTGAAGGCGGACACCAGGAGGATCCTCCGGTTCCGCTCTAGAAAGCGGGCCCGCGCCGGCCCCTTGGCGCCGAGGCCGTGGGGATCCAGGAAGGGGCTCAGCAGGTACATGGCCACCACGTAGGCCGCCGTCAGGACGGGGTAGCGCCAGCCCAGGGGCAGGCCCAGCCAGCGGTGGACGCCCAGGGTCATCAGGCCAGCGCCGACCGCCATCAGGGAGGAGCTTCCGTAGGCGCCCTGGAGGAAGCTGCGCCACCGGCTGGGGCCGTCGCCCAGCTGCTCGAGCACGTCCACCACCTCGTCCACCAGCCAGGTCGGGGTGGAGGCGCCCGCCAGCACGCCCACCGTCTCCCGGCCGGTGAAGCCGGCCAGATCCAGCTCTGAGGCGGTCTCCACGTACTGAACGGGCTTCCCGTAGTGGTGGGCCAACTCGGCCAGATGCTTGGTGTTGCTGGAGGCCTTCCCACCCACCACGATCACCGCGTCCACCGTGCGGGCCAGCTCCCGGGCCTCGTCCTGGCGCATCCACGTGTCTTCGCAGATGGTGTTCTCCAGGACCGCCTCCCCGGCCCGGCCGCGGATGTAGTCGCTGATGGCGTGGTAGTCCTTCACCGTGAAGGTGGTCTGGGCCACCACCAGCACCTTCTTCAGCTGCTCGTCGGTCAAGGCCTCCGCCTCCGCCATGTTGGAGACGATCACCGAGCCGCTCTCCGCGAAGCTGCGGTGAGCCACGCTCTCCGCATGGCCGTGGCTGCCCAGGATCACCGTGAAGTAGCCCTTGGGGCTCCACTTCTTGATCTTATGGTGGACCTTGGCCACCTCGGGACAGGTGGCGTTGACGATCTTGAGCTCGCCCTTTGCCTGCCGCTCCTTGAGGCCCCGCAGATCCTGGATGGGGATGCCGTGGGCCCGGATCACCACCGTGCCGTTCTGAACCTTGTCGGGGCCTTCCGCCACCGCCACGCCGCGCTTGCCGATGAGGTCGAGGGCCTGGGGGTTGTGGATGAGGGGCCCCAGCGTCTGCACCGCCCGGCCATCGTTGCGGACGGACGCTTCCAGCACCGCATCCATGGCGCGCTTGACGCCCCAGCAGAAGCCCGCGGTCTTGGCGACGATCACTTTCATCCTGGCCCCACAATCCTGACCAGGTTGGTCAGGTTATTCATCATAACGCACCCTGCCAGGCGAAAAAGGCCCCCGCGAACGGGGGCCTTTCAACGAACCCGGCTGCCTCAGTCTTCGGCCACCGCGAAGGCCGGGGCCGCGGACACCTTGTCCTGCGCGGGTTCAGCCTCCTCCGCGCTCCGCCAGCCCCAGGCGCCGATGACGGCCTTGAAGGTGAAGAGGATGACGGCCAGCGCGCCGATGCCGAAGAGCACGTCGCCGGGCATGCGCAGCCAGGTGAAGGTGCGCATCAAGGGGCCCTGCACCACCTCGGCGCTGCGGGCATACCAGGTGCCGTGTTCCAGGCTCTGGGCGATCTGGTAGAAGCCGCTGGGGATCAGCGAGAGCACGAGCATCAGCACCAGCCCGAGGTTCAGGCCCCAGAAGCCGACCTTCAGCCACTTCTCATCCCAGGCCTTGTCCGGCGTCATGCCGCGCAGGGCGAAGAGCATGAGCGAGATGGCGAGGAAGCCGTAGACGCCGAAGAGCGCGGCATGGCTGTGGATGGGCGTGGTGTTGAGGCCCTGGCCGAAGTAGAGCACGGAGGGCGGGTTGATGAGCATGCCGAAGACGCCGGCGCCGATGAGGTTCCAGAAGCAGACGGCCGCGAAGAACTTGAAGGGCCACTCGTAGCCGCTGCCGATGGCCTTGCCGGCCTTGAGGCTCTGGGCGATCTCGAAGCCCACGATGGTGAGGGGCACGATTTCCAGGGCGCTGAACACGGAACCCAGGGCCGAGATGCTGGCGGGAGAGCCCGTGTAGTAGAGATGGTGGAAGGTGCCGATGACGCCGGAGCCCAGGAAGAGGCCCATGGAGGTGCTCACGGCGCGCAGCGCGGTGCCCTCCCGCAGCAGGCCCATGCGGGTGGAGAGCAGGGCGATGGCCACGGTGGCGAAGACCTCGAAGAAGCCCTCCACCCAGAGGTGGACCACCCACCAGCGCCAGTACTCGGCCAGGGCCACGTGGGTCTCGCGGGTGTACATGAAGCCCGCGGAGTAGAAGAGCGGGATGGCGATGGCCGACAGCACGAAGAGCTTGAGCAGGCCCAGGCGGCCCCGCTCGCCCTTGAGGGCGGGGATGAGCGAACGCAGCACCAGCACCAGCCAGATGATCATGCCGACGGTGAGGAGGATCTGCCAGAGGCGGCCCAGTTCCACATACTCATAGCCCTGATGGCCCAGCAGGAAGGAACCGGAGAGCTTGCCCAGGACGGCCTGGTGCGCGCCGGCGAGGGCGCCCACCACGACCACCACGAGGGCAACGAGCAGGCCCGCCACGCCCAGCCACTGGCCCTTGGGCTCCTTGGCGCTGAGCTTGGGGCCCAGGTAGAGGCCCGTGGCCAGCCAGCAGGTGGCGATCCAGAAGACGGCCAGCTGGAGGTGCCAGGTGCGGGAGGCCGCGTAGGGCAGGATGCGGGAGAGGTCCAGGCCGTAGAGGGCGTTGCCTTCCACCGCATCGTGGGCCGTCAGGACACCCATGCCGATCTGCACCAGGAATAGGGCCATGGCGACCGCGAAGTAGATGGCGGACCAGCGCTGGCTGGGGGTGGCCGGTCCAGCCGGAATGGGCTTGGGATCGGGGAACTCCTCCGCGGGCTGGCTGGCGTGGTGCCAGACCATGAGGCCCACGCCAGCAATCAGCAGGATGATGGAGAGGATGCTCCAGAGGTGGCTGATGGGCGTGATGCTGTTGCCCACCAGGGGTTCCTGGGGCCAGTTCTGGGTGTAGCTGTGATCCGCGCCGGGACGGCGGGCCGCAGCGGACCAGGCGGTCCAGAGCCAGAAGTCGGCCACGCGCTCTCCTTCCTGCAGGGTGGGAATCCAGCGGGCCGGGATGGCGGCACCCGAGTCCCCCTCGAAGACCACCTTGGCGAGCTCGGCCCGGGTTTTCAGGTAGGCGGCCGCCTGGGCGGTGCTCAGGGTCAGCGTGCCCGTGGATGTTTCATACCTGTTTTTCTGAAATATGGAAATGGTTCCGGCCTTGGCGTCTGCCGCGGAGCCCCCCTGGGCTGCCACCCCATCCAGGGTGGAAGAGGCCCACTGGTGCAGCGCCTTGGCGGTCCAGTCCGGCGCCAGGTAGGCCCCGTGGCCCCAGATGGACCCGATGTGCTGGCCGCCGTGGCCCAGGTAGCTGACCTGGCCCTCGAGGATCTGGCCGGGCCCCACGAGCAGGGCTCCATCCTCGGCCACCACCCTCTGGGGGATTGGAGGGGCGTTCTGGGCGATCTGCCGCCCACCCAGCCCCAGCACGCCGAAGCCCGCCAGGAGCACCAGCAACACCAACCACCACCTTGCCTTCATGGGAACCTCCATCTGGGCGGATCTGCTCGCCAGGAAGCAGTGTTTCACAAAATTCCATATTTAAGACCAACAATTCTTAATTGTGATCCAGGACACGCCACCGCCCGCCCCTGGGAGCGGGCCTTTCAGGCAAAACCCCTGCCCAAGCGCCGGGATTCCCAGTACCTTGGGCATGGTTCTTCCGGTCTGTGAAAGGGAATCTGCGTCCATGGCCCACCCCGCCCTCCTGCCCGTCGTCCTCACGTGCAACACGGACCTGCGCTTCATTGACCTGATCCAGGTGGTGGGGGCGGAGTTCCTCAAGCACCTCAGCTTCACCCAGGAAGATGGGGAGCGCCTTTGGCTGGCCATCCAGGAGGGCATCGCCAACGCCATGCGCCATGGCAACAAGCTGCAGAAGGACAAGCCTGTGAAGGTCACCTTCACGCCCCGGGTGGACCGCTTCGAGATCCGCATTGAGGACCGGGGCCCGGGGATCGACTTGGAGAGCCTGCCCGATCCCAATCTCCCGGAGAACCTGCTCAAGCCCGGCGGTCGGGGAGTCTTCTTCATGCGCCAGGTGATGGACGAGGTCCACATGGAGCGCCGCCCCGAGGGTTCCACCCTCGTGCTGGTGAAGGCCCGCAAAGTGCGTGAGCCCCACGCATGAACCAGGCCCAGTGGCGTCGACGGGCCCTCTGGCTCTCCGCCCTGACCATCGCCTACAACCTGATCGAAGGCCTGGTCTCCATGGCCTTCGGCTGGGCCGACGACTCCATCGCCCTGTTCGGATTCGGCGCCGACAGCTTCATCGAGGTGGCCTCAGCCCTGCTGGTGCTCTGGAAACTCCTGGACCACGGCGACCTCGCCCGCGAGCGGAAGGCCACCTTCGGCATCGGCGGGCTCTTCCTCGCCCTGGCCGCGGGCATCGCCGGAGGGGCCGTTCTGCAGCTGGTGGCGAGGCGCCATCCCCCCACTACCCTCCCGGGGCTGGTCATCTCGGCCCTGTCCCTCGCGTGCATGGTCTTCCTCTGGCGCGCCAAGCAGCGCGCGGCCCAGGCCCTGGACAGCGCCACCCTGGAAGCCGACGCCGCCTGCAGCCTGGCCTGCATCCAGCTCTCGACCGTGCTCTTCGCGGGCAGCCTGCTCTTCCTACTCCTCCCAACCCTCTGGTGGGTGGATGCCGCCGCGGCCCTGGGCTTGGCCGCGCTCATCGGCCGAGAGGGCCTCGCCATGGTCCGGGCCGCCCGGAGCCCCGCCTTCACGGGGGGCTGCGGCTGCGGGCACTAGCCCCTGGGGCCCTTCACCCAGCCAAATTCGACGGCGCTCCTGGCGTAGAAGAGGGTGACCTCCTCGGCCTGGACCCGGGTCAGGAGGCGGTCCGCCTCAGCCTCGCTCACGATGAACTCCACCACCACCGGAAGCTTCCCCGACAGCTCGAAGAAGTGATCCTCGTGAAGCATCCCATGCCTGCCGAATCCCGCCATGGCCTTGAAGGCGGAGCCGCCGTTCAACCCCAGCTGCCGAGCCTGCTCCAGCAGCCACTCATAGACCAGCACATGGTGGTGCTTCCGGTCCTCCTGGACGTAGAACCTCAGGCAGATCCCCTGCATCCGAGCCTCCTTCAGCCCCTCAGAGCCAGTTTGACAGTCGCCATGCCCAGGAAGGTCAGCAGCAGGGACCCCGTTAGATGGAGCGACACGTGGGCCAGGGCCCAGCCGTATTCTCCCCGGCCCAGGAGGCTCACGGCCTCGGCAGAGAAGGTGGAGAATGTGGTCAGGCCGCCGAGGAAGCCGGTGATCACGAACAGCCGCAGCTCCGGAGAGAGACCCGGGTGCTGGGAGAAGAAGGCCACCGCCAGGCCCACCAGGTAGCCTCCGAGCAGGTTCGCGGCCAGGGTGCCCAGCGGCAGCGTGGGGAAGTGTGCGTTCAACCAGGCCCCAAAGCCCCAGCGCAGCCAGGCGCCCAGCGCCGCTCCGATACCCACGGCCAGCGCCGCTCCGAAGTTCATGGCCGCACTTCCCCTTCCAGCAGGCCGCGAAGCCGACGCTCGGCCTCCCGGCCCGTGGCCCCAGCTCCGCGGAGGAGCACCACCACCCAGGCCACCTCGCCGCCCCGGGTGATCTGCCCCGCGAACCAGCCGAGTCCTTGACGGGAACTGCCGGTCTTTCCGGCCACCTCCCAGCCGCCGGCGCGTTCGAGCCGGCTGGCCCCCCTCACCAGGTAAAGGTGGGCCGGGGCGACCCCGAGCGGCTCCGTATAAAAGCGCCGGATCCAGGCCAGCTGCTGGTCGGGCCCGATCCGGAACGCCCCGTCGAGCCAGAAGCCGTCCAGGGGCCTCAGGGACCCCGCTCCGGGATAGCCGAGCCGGGCCAGGCCCTGGGCCATCCGCGCTGCCCCGAGGCGCCGGGCGGTCTGGCGGAAGAAGCTGACGCAGGAGACGCGGATGGCCTCGGCCACCTTCAAGGTCCCGTGAGCCGCATGGCACTCCGCTGGTCGGCAGGTCAGCGCGGTCTCCGCCTGGATGACGCCGACCTCCAGCGCCACCAGCGCATGGGGCAGCTTGAAGGTGGAACAGGGGGGCGCCGTGAAGGCCGGATCCAGCCCCCGGGACCACCGGGAGAAGCCGGTCCCCCGATCCAGGAGCAGGACGAAGTCCCGGTCCCCCATGACCCGCTCGACGACCGGGGCCGGCCAATCCTGGGCGGCGAGTCCCACGGCGGCCACCAGGCCCAGGAGCGCGCGCCTCATTTCACCAGGTCCCCGGCCTTCACGAACCGCACCCGGCCCTTGCTGCGGGGCACGAGCTTCTCCAGGGCCTCCACCGTCTCGGGATAGATGTGCCCGATGATCAGCGCGGCACCTTCCTTCTCGGCCAGCTTGAGGGCCCGCTCCCACTGCTTCTCCATCTCCGGGAAGGCCTTGTCGTCGTCGAGGAAGACGCGCCGCTGCACGGCGGGGACCCCCAGCTCCTCGGCCAGGTCGTAGGCCACGCTGTCCTTCTCCGTGCGACTGTCCACGAAGAAGCACTTCCGCGCCTTGACCTCCTGGAGCACCCAGCCCATGCGCAACCGGTCGGGCGTGATGCGGCTGCCCATGTGGTTGTTCACGCCGGTACGGTGGGGGATGTCATCGAGGGCCATGCGCACCCGGCGACGGACTTCCGATTCAGGCAGGTTGTAGAGGATGGCGTTGGGCCCTGGGTCGCGGCCCGGCCCCGGATAGCCCTGCGGCTCCATGGGCAGGTGGAGCATCACCTCCTTGCCCAGGCGGTGCGCGATGTCGGCGCTTTCGCGGGTGTGCTCCTGGTAGGGGAGGACCGCCACGCTGAAGGGCACGGGCTGGCTGCACAGGCGGGTGACCAGCTCGGGCTGCATGTAGCCGAGGTCGTCGATGACGAGGGCGAGCCGCGGAAGGGTCCGGGCCGGCTCCGGTTCCTGGGGCGCAGCCTTCGCCTTCGGTTCCATCGGCCGCTTTTCGGGCCTCTTCGGCTCGGACCTGGGCCCCTCGCGCTTGGCGGGGGCCTCCTTGCGGTTGCAGCCCTGCTGCCCCAGCACCAATCCGGCGCCCAGGCCCAGGGCGAGCATGAGCAGGGCCCAGCCCACGAGGGCCAGGGTGGACGTGCGCCGGCCCTTGGCTCGGGCCAAGCTAGGAGGCCTTCACGGGGGGCGCGGGGGGAGGCGTCTGGAGCGCGGTGATCACCCGTGTCAGCGCATCCTCGGTCTCGGCCAGGCGGAGGACCTGGTCCGGGATGACGCCCTGGCGATCAAGCTTCTCGCCTCCCAGCCCCACCCAGCGCCGGGAGACCAGTTCCACCGCCCCGCCCTGCTTGAGGGCGAAGCGCGTGCGTTCCACCCCCAGGCCCGGCGTGCGCTCACCGAAGGTGCGGACGCCGCCCTTCTTCAGGCAGGAGGCAAGTACTTCGGGGGCCCCGAGGGTGGAGCGTCCGATGAGGAGGGCCAGGCGGGTGAAGGGAGTTCCGGAGCCCGTCACCGCGAGGCTGCGCTCCGGCTTGCCCGCCTCCTGGAGGGTGGCGAAGGCGCCCTTCAGGCCCAGCAAGCCCGCCACGGAGGCGGCCTCCTCCACCGAGCCCTTCTGGCACTGGCGCAGATCCAGCACCAGGGTCTGTGCATGGTCCGCCGCCGCCAGGGCCTTCCTGATCTCCTCGGCCCGTCCGGCCCCCAGGTCTGGCAGGGTCAGGAGCAGGGCGCCCTGCCCCTGCTTGAGGGTCAGGGCCGCTGGGGCGAGCCGCTGCCGCGTGATGGTGGTCTTGGTGAGGTCTCCCGTGGCGTTGTAGCGGTAGAGGTCGAGGGTCGATCCCTCGGCCCCGCGCAGCTTGCGCTCCAGGGCCCAGGCGCTGAGCCGGCCCACCGAGTCGCCGTCCACCTTCCGGATGACGTCGCCGGCCTGGAGGCCGGCCTTGGCCGCAGGACCGCCGGGGGTCACGGCGAGCACGGTGGCGTAGATGGCCCCGCGCTTCACGACCACGAGGCCGGCCTCGGCAGGGCCCGGATCCGGCAACCGCAGCTCCTCGGCAGACAGGTAGGCGTTCAGGGGGTGGGACCGCTCCAAAACCGCCTGGACGCCGCCCGAGACGACCTTCTCCATGTCGGGAGAGTCCACGTAGTTCTGCTGCACGAGGGACAGCACGTCCTGGATGTCGGAGAGCCCCGCCAGGGGATCCTGGGGCGCGGGCTTCGCCCCGGCCTTCGACTGGGGTTTCGGCGGGTTGCCCTGCTGCACCACCGGCAAGGTGAAGGCCGCCACTAGGGGAAGCGACAGGACTGAGAGCCAAGTGCGTGCGTGCATGCGGACAGTGTACGAGGAAACGGCCCAGGGGCCGTCGGCTATCAACCAGGTCTCCCGGAGGGTCTACGCCTTCAGGTCCAGGGTGGCCTGGGCCAGCTCATCCGCCGTTTTGAGGACCTTGAGGTTGGCCTTGTACATCAGCTCGAAGCCCAGGCCCTGCACTGATTCAGTGGCCAGGTCCACATTGGAGAGGGCGAGGCCGGCGGACGTGGAATCCGCGGAGATCCCGGACACCCGCACCCCCCCCGAGGCTTCAGCCACCAGGTCGACGCGCTTGGCCTTGTACCCGTCCGACAGCTGGTTGGCCACGTTGCCGGCCTGCACGGCCAACCCGGCGCCCGATGCGCGGAGACCGGAGAGTGCGATGCCTGCGATGTCCATGGCGAACTTATCGGCCGCGTCGGGGCGGGACTTGATGGGGGCTCATCTGGCCTGCTTGGATTCCTGGAACCAGGTGCTGCCGGACTGGAACCCCTTCTGCTTGGCCGCCATCTGGGCATGCCGGGCCCGGGCCAGGTCGATGAGTCGGGTCAGCAGCTCGCCGTAGGGCACGCCGCTGGCGGCCATCATCTTGGGATACATGGAGATGCTGGTGAAGCCGGGGATGAAGTTCAGCTCATTGAGGAAGACGCGTCCCGTCAGCCGTTCGAGGAAGAAGTCCACGCGGGCCATGCCGTAGCCGTCGGAGGCCGCGAAGGCCCGGGCGGCCAGCTTGCGGATCAGGTCGGTCAGTTCCTCGGGGATCTGGGCGGGGATTTCGGTGCGGCTCTTGCCGTGGAGGTACTTGTCCTCGAAGGTGTAGAACTCGTCGGCCACGATGACCTCGCCGGGCTGGGAGACCAGGGGCTCGTCCCCGCCCAGCACGGCCACTTCGATCTCTCGGATGTCGAGGCCCTGTTCCACCAGCACGCGGCGATCAAAGGTGAAGGCCCGGTCCAGGGCCGCGGCCAGCGACTCGGCCTGCTTCACCTTCTCCACGCCGATGCTGCTGCCCAGGTTGGCGGGCTTCACGAAGAGGGGCAGGCCCAGCTTGGCGCACTCGGTCAGGCAGGCCGCGCGCTCCCGGTTCCAGCGCTCCTCCGTGAGCCCCACGTAGGGCACCACCGGGAGGCCCTCGGATTCCCAGAGGCGCTTGGTGATCCACTTGTCCATGCCCGCGGCCATGGCCAGCAGGCCCGCGCCCGTGTAGGGCCGGTGCAGCAATTCCAGGTAACCCTGGATCTGGCCGTCCTCGCCCCCAGCCCCGTGGAGCGCGTTGAAGAAGAGGTCCGGGAGGGCCGTGGCCTCGGCTCCCTTTTCCAGGGGCAGGAAGGGATGGGTGCTGCGCTCCGGCCGTTCGCCGGCGGCCAGGCGCGCGAAGGGGTCCCCTGTCACCACCCAAACGCCATTCCGGGCGATGCCCATGGGCCGCACCGTGAAGCGGGCCGGGTCCAGGTGCCCGGCGATGGCCCGGGCCGTGACGATGGAGACTTCGTGCTCGGGGGATTCCCCGCCGAAGAGGAGGCCGACGCTCAGTTTGTCGCTCATGGGCTCCACTCTAGCATCCGGCGCCGGGCCCTCCGGCCCCGGGGGGCGCGGATCCCGGGCCGCTTCGAAGGAGCCTCCCCGAACCGAAATCACATTTAGGAATTGTTGATAGATTTACTATGTTATTTCTGAATCACGGGGACGGCCCCGGCCGGAGGGGACCATGAGCGAACTCATCAACAACCGCGAACACCGCATCGCCACCCTCAAGGAAATCATCCTGCACCTGCACCGGGGCGAGGCGCCCGAGGAGGTCAAGGGACGGTTGGCCCACCTGGTGGGCGAGGTGGAGGCGGGCGAGATCGCCGCCATGGAGCAGTCCCTCATGGCCGACGGCATGAGCGCCCAGGAGGTGAAGGCCATGTGCGACCTCCACGCCGAGGTCCTCCAGGACACCCTGGCCCGGCCCCGCGCCCCCCGGGAGCTGCCGGCGGGGCATCCCGTGGATACCTTCCGCCGCGAGAACCGTGCTCTGGAGGGCGCCCTCGCCGCCGCCCGTGACCAGGTCAAGGTCCTGGAAGCCGTGGAAGACGGCGCCTACCCGACCGACGAGCGCCTGGCGGTGCTGGGCGCCTTCAATCTCCTGATGGACGTGGACAAGCACTACCAGCGCAAGGAGAACCTGGTGTTCTCGGTGCTCGAGCGCCACGGCACCACGGGGCCCTCCAAGGTCATGTGGGCCAAGGACGACGAGGTGCGCGACCTGCTCAAGGGCGCCATCGAGGTGCTGCGGGAGGAGAGCCTCGGCGGCGCCGAGCTGAAGATCCTCGCGCCCACGGTGCTGCGGCCCGCCCTGGCGGCCCTGGAATCCATGATCTACAAGGAGGAGAACATCCTCCTCCCGATGGCCCTGGAGATGTTCACCGAGGAGGAGTGGGGCGAGGTCTGGCATGACAGCCCCCGCTACGGCTGGTGCCTGGTGGAGCCCGCCACCGGCTACGCGCCGCCCGAGGCCTCCCTGCCGAAGGACCCCGTCCGCCTGCCGGATGCCTCCGCCGTGGCCTTCCCCAGCGGTGCCCTCAGCGTGCAGCAGCTCGTCGGCATCTTCTCGAACCTGCCCGTGGACATCACCTTCGTGGACGCCGAGGACCGCGTGGCCTTCTTCAGCGAGGGGCCGGACCGCGTCTTTGCCCGCAGCCGCACCATCCTGGGCCGCGAGGTGAAGCACTGCCACCCGCCCAAGAGCGTGGACGTGGTCGAGCGCATCCTGAACGACTTCAAGTCCGGCCGGCAGAGCGTGGCTGAGTTCTGGATCCAGCTGCACGGGAATTTCGTCCACATCCGCTACTTCGCCGTGCGCGACGAGGCTGGCGCCTACCTGGGCACGCTGGAGGTGACCCAGGACCTCACGCGGCTGCGTGCCCTGGAGGGTGACCGCCGCCTGCTGGCATACGACGCGCCGGCCCAGGCCTAGGCGCGCCCATGGCCATCACGCCCGAGACCAAGATCGGCGATTTCCTGGAGGCCCACCCTGATCAGCAGGAGGCCCTCATCGCGCGGGTCCCCGAGTTCGCCAAGCTGCGCAACCCGGTCCTGCGCCGCACCGTGGCCAGGCTGGCCACCGTGGACCAGGCGGCCCGCATCGCGGGCATCCCCACGGCCGAGCTGGTGCGCTTCCTGCGCGACCTGGCCGGGGAATCCCAGAAGGCGCCGGGAAGCGACGGGCCGGCGGTGGCCGAGGACGAGGCCCGACCCGACTGGGCCCGGCCGGACCGCATGCGGGCGGCCTTCGGCGCGGACGCGCTCCTGGCCGCCGGGGAACATCCCCTGGCCCGCGTGCGCCGCGCCCTGATCACAGCGGCCCCGGGCGAGGTCTTGCAGCTCCTGAGCCCCTTCCGGCCCGAGCCGCTCCTGGCGCAGTTCCGCCAGGAAGGGATCCCTTGCTGGTGCGAGGTCGAGGCGGACGATCGCTTCCGCACCTGGATCCTCAAGGCCTGAGGCGCGGCGCGACTTTGACCCGGAACCCGCCGTGGTTGCGCTAGGCTGGTTCCCCATCTTGCGGAGCACCCGTGCGGTCGGCCATCTATCCAGGTTCCTTCGATCCCGTGACCCTCGGTCACTGGGACCTCATCCAGCGGGCCGCCAAGCTCGTGGACCGCCTGGTGGTGGCCGTGCTGCACAACCCGGCCAAGACCCCGGCCTTCACCGTGGACGAGCGCGTGGCCATGCTGAAGGAACTGACGGCCTCCCTGCCCAATGTGGAGATCACCACCTTCCACGGCCTGCTGGTGGACTTCGCCAAGGCCCAGAACGCCCAATTCATCGTTCGCGGCGTGCGGGCCTTCAGCGATTTCGAGTACGAGTTCCAGATGGCCCTCATGAACCGCAAGCTGGCCCCGGAGCTGGAGACGGTCTTCTTGATGCCCAAGGAGAAGTACAGCGCCGTCAGCAGCCGCCTGGTGCGGGAGATCGGGACCATGGGGGGGAATCTCTCCGAGCTGGTGCCCGAGATCCTGCGGGAGCGCGTGGCCCAGCGTCTGGCCCGGTAGGGAGGGCCAGCTCCGGCCGGGAGGCTCCCTTCCAGGGCCATGAAAACTGAAGCGGCCGGACCGGCTGCCGATACTCCCAGCAGGATGCTGCTCAACCTGTTCCGCGCCCTGAGGCTGCTCAGTCTGCTCCTGGTCCTTCCCCTGGAAGCCCAAGTGGAGGGCCATTTCCCCGTCCGCCGCTACGGCACCGACCAGGGCCTGGGCAGCGAGGTGGTGACGGCCATGGTCCAGGACCACGAGGGCCGCCTCTGGGTCGGCACGGAAGGGGGCCTCTGCTTCTTCGATGGCAGCCGCTTCTCGCCCTACACCGGCCCCCTGCCCACGGGCTTTGTCCAGAGCCTCTCGGTGGACCGGGATGGCTCCCTCTGGGTCGGCACGGACGGCGGTCTGGCCCGGATCAACCACCTCCAGTCGCGCATCTTCGGGGAGGCCGACGGCATCCCCCGGGGACCCATCCAGGAAGTCCTCCGGGATTCCGAAGGCCATCTCTGGGTGCTCACCTCCTCAGGCATCCGGGTGGAACAGGCCCCGGACGGTTTCATCACGCCGACCCCGTGGCCGGGCCAGGAAGTGCCCACCCACCTCTTCGCCGACCCCTCCCTGCCCGGCGCCTGGGTGATCACCTCCCGGACCATCTGGCACTGGGAGCGGGATGGCTGGGTCCGGGTGGATTCACCCCGGATCGCCCCAGGAGACACCCTCCGCGACATCGCCGTGGACGGGGACCGCAACCTCTGGGTCCGCACCAGCACCTCTGTCTGGCGCCTGCCGGCCGAAGGGGCCCGCGTCTGGAGCAGCATCCAGATGGCCGGGGGCTACAGCCACCTCTCCAAGCTCAGCCGGGATGCGGAGGGCTGGGTCTGGGTGGACAACACGGAAGGCCTCTGGCGCCTCAAGGGCGACCGCCGCGTGAAGTTCGGCCACGCCCAGGACGACGCGCGTGGGGGCATGGTGGACCAGGAGGGGGGCTTCTGGTTCCGCACGGACAAGGGCGTCCTCCGCGTCCTGGGCCACACGCAGTGGGCCATCTACAGCCCCCCGGACGGCCCCCCGCTCGATACGACCTGGCAGATGGTCCGCGACCACCGGCAGCAGCTCTGGGTGGCCACGGACAAGGGACTCTGGGTCGAGCAGGGCAAGCAGTTCCGCCGGGTCCTGCCGGGCCGGATCCTGAACCTCGCCGTCGGCAAGGATGACGCCGTGTGGGCGACGGGCAGCCCAGGAGGTACCGTTCACCTCATCCACGCGCGGACCTTCGCCACGCGGAGCTTCCGCATCGAAGCCCTCCCCGCCACGCGCATCACCGCAGGGCTGACCATCGACGGGGAGGGCCGCCCCTGGGTCGCCAGCGAGTACGGCGAAGTGGTGCGGGGGAGCCCCACCGCCCGGGGGTGGGATTGGGAGCTCATGCCTTCGCTCGGCCCCTCCATCCGGGAGCTGCGGATCCTCGCCACCCTGTCTGGGGGCGAGGTCCTGGCCCTGTACGACCAGTCCGCGGCCCTCTTCCGCCGGGGCGCCTGGCATCCGGTCCCGGAGGTTCTCCAGGAGCTGCCCTACATCGCCGCCGCCGGTCCTGACGGGGAGGTGGTCCTCGGCTACAAGACCCGCCCAGCCCTCACGGTGCACCGCTTGAAGGGGGAGGCCATCGTCCGGACCGAGGTGCTCGACTTCGCCGCCACCCAGAAGAACCTGGTCATCTATTCCCTGGGCCTGGGGGCCGACGGGCGGATCTGGGCCGGCACAGGGCTCGGGCTCGGCTTCGTCAACGTCAAGGGCCCCAAGAAGCTCCGCCTGCTCGGCTCCGAGGACCGCATCATCCACCCGGAATGCAACCAGGGCGCCCTGCTGGTGGAACCCTCCCGCGTCTGGATCGGCACCCCCTCCGGCCTGATGAGCTACACCCCCGCGGCCTTGCCCACCCGACCGCAGCTGCGGCCACCCGTCATCCTCTCCGTCCGGGTCGGCTCCCGGCCGCTCGACCTCCGCGATCCTGATCCCGAGCTGCCCCGCGACCGCAACGAGCTCGAAGTCCTGTTCATGGTCCCCAATTACCAGATCCAGGACGCCCTGATCTACGAGGCCAAGCTCTCCGGCGTGGACGCCGACTGGATCCGCCCGGAGACGCCCTACCTCCGCTACGTCGGCTTGCCCGCCGGTCTCCACGTTCTCGAGCTCCGCGGCCAGACCCGCGAGGGGGTCCTGGGCCCCGTCACCCGCTTCCCCTTCCGGGTGCGGCCGGCCTGGTGGGAGCGCTGGTGGGTCCGCGTCCTGGGAGTCCTCGGCTTCGCCGGCCTCGTCGTCATCCTCGTGAAGGTCCGGCAGGCCCGGCTGGAGCAGCGCAACCGGGAGCTCATCGACGAGGTGGCCCGGCAGACCTCGGCCCTGGTGGCCGCCTCCAAGGCCAAGAGCGCGTTCCTGGCCAACATGAGCCACGAGCTGCGCACGCCCCTCAACGCCATCCTGCTCTATTCGGAGATCCTCCAGGAGGACATGAAGGATCCCGCCCTCGGCGGGCTCCGCCAGGACGCCGGCAAGATCCATGGCGCCGGCCAGCACCTGTTGGGCCTCATCGACGACATCCTGGACATGTCGAAGATCGAGGCAGGGCGCCTGCGCCTCGAGCTCCAGGAGATCGAGCTCCGGCCCTTCCTGCAGGACCTGGACGCTACCATCCGCCCCCTGGTGGAAAGGAACGGCAACCAGTTCAGGCTTGAGGTCCTGGAGGTGCCTGAGCGCATCCATTCGGATCCCACCCGCCTGCGGCAGATCCTGGTGAACCTCCTCAGCAACTCGGCCAAATTCACGAAGGCCGGATTCGTCCTCCTCCGGGCCTGGTCCGAGGAGGGCCACCTCCGGGTGATGGTCCAGGACGATGGCATCGGCATGTCGCCGGCCCAGCAGGCCAAGGTGTTCGAGGAGTTCGTGCAGGCGGACGAGAGCACCACCCGCAAGTACGGTGGCACCGGTCTGGGGCTCACCCTCGTGAAGAAGTTCACGGAGCTGCTGGGCGGGAGCCTCTCCCTGCACTCCAGTCCCGGAGAAGGCACCACCTTCACCCTGAGCCTGCCCCTGGCTGGGCCGGCCTCTTGCCAGGTTCCCGGGCCCGAGCCGATGCCCCCTCCAGCCACGACCTGAAGGCCGGCCTCAGCTCACGTCCGCCAGCCTGAGCCGCACCCGCTCGCGCGCCAGCCAGGCCGCCTGGGTCTCGCTGAGCCCCAGGGCCAGGGCGCGATCCGCGGCCTCCCGGCAGCGCAGCAGGAGGGCGCGATCCCGCACCAGGTCCGCCACCTGGAACTGGGGCAGTCCCGCCTGCTTCACACCGAAGAACTCGCCGGGACCTCGCAGCTCCAGGTCCCGCTGGGCGATGCGGAAGCCATCCTGAGTTTCCACCAGTGTCTGCAGCCGCTCGGTTTCGGAGTCGCTGATCATGAGGAAGTGGCTGGGATGGGCCCCCCTGCCCACGCGGCCCCGCAGCTGGTGCAGCTGGCTGAGGCCGAAGCGCTCGGCGTGATCCACCACCATCACCGTGGCATTGGGCACGTCCACGCCCACCTCGATCACCGTGGTGGCCAGCAGAATCCTGGCCTGGCCGGACACGAAGCGGCCCATGCGCGTCGCCATCTCGTCGGCCTTCAGGCGACCGTGGACCACCTCGATGGCCTCGTCGGGGAAGACGCCCCGCAGCAGGGCCTCCATGGCCTGGATGTCCCGCAGCTGCACCTTGCCTTCGTCCGAGGGATCGATGCTGGGGCTCACCACGAAGGCCTGGCGGCCCTGGGCCAGCTCCCGGCGCACCTGCTCCCAGGCCCGCCCCGCCGTTCCAGTGGAGTACAGGCGGGAGGTGATGGGCTGCCGCCCCGGTGGCAGCTCCTCCAGCACGCTCTGGTCCAGGTCGCCGAAGACTGCCAGGGCCAGGGAGCGGGGGATGGGCGTGGCGCTCATGACCAGCCAGTGGGGATCACCGCCCTTCTCCTTGAGGGCCTCACGCTGCTTCACGCCGAAGCGGTGCTGCTCGTCCACCACCACCAGCTGCAGGCGGTGGAAGGCCACCGCCTCCTGGAAGAGGGCGTGGGTGCCGATCACGTAGCGGGCCTCGCCGCTGGCGATGCGGGCCAGGGCCACGCGCTTCTCCGCCGCCTTCATGCCGCCCAGCAGCAGCTGCAGGGCCCCCGCCTCCTTGCCCAGGTAGTGCTGGAAGCTGGCGGCATGCTGGCGGGCCAGCACTTCCGTCGGCACCAGCAGGGCGCCCTGCCCGCCCGTCTCGGCCACCATGGCCATCGAGAGCAGCGCCAACAGGGTCTTGCCGCTGCCCACATCGCCCTGCAGGAGCCGGTTCATCACCCGTCCCGAGGTGAGGTCAGCCACGATCTCCTTGAAGGCGCGGCGCTGGGCCCCGGTGAGGGGGAAGGGCAGGAAGGACCGGAGGCGCTCCCTCAGTTCCGGGGAGGTGGGGACCTTCTGTCCCGGGCGCTGCAGACGCCCGGCCCGCCGGAGGGCCACGCCCAGGGAGAAGGCGAAGAGCTCCTCCGAGGCCAGGCGGCGATGAGCCGGTGTCCGGCCCTCCTCCAGGTCGCGCGCCTCGCTCTGATCCGGGGGGTCATGCAGCAGGCGCAGGGCCGTGTGGGTGTCAGGCAGGTCCTTCGAGAGCTCCAGGGGCAGCCAGCCCTCGCCGAGGTGGACGCGGCCCAGGGCCTCGGCCACCAGCTTCTGGCGCGCCCGGCCGGGAAGAGGCCCCAGTTTTCGGTAGAGGGGGAGGTAGCGCCGCACCCAGCCGATGTCCCCGCTGCGCTCCATCACCTCGAACTGGGGACCGCGCATCTCGATCCCGTGCCGTCCCGCCACGAGCGTCCCGAAGACCAGGAGCCGGTCGCCCACCTTCAGGGAGCGGCCAAGGTAGGGCTGGTTGAACCAGATCAGGCGCAGGGTGCCGGTGCCATCCGCCAGCAGCACCTCGGTGAGGGCCATGCGCTGGACCCGGGTCGTGCTCTGGCGCAGGTCCTGGATGGTCCCCAGCACCGTGACAAGGCCCGGCTCCTGGGCCTCGAAGCCGCGCATCTCCAGGCTGGCGAGGGGCCTCAGACTGCCCCGGTCCACGTAACGGTAGGGCAGGCTCCAGAGCAGGTCCTGGAGCGTGTCGATGCCCGCCTCCTGCAGCGCGGCCGCGCGCGCCGGTCCCAGGCCCCGGAGGACCGTGACCTTGGAGGAGAGGGGGAGCGGGGCGAGCGACATGGCGGCTGACTCAGCCTAGCCGCACCCCCATGGCCTCCACCATCCGGGCGACGTAGAGGTCCCCGTACCAGGCTCCGTGGGCCGCATGCTCCAGGTCCCCGAGGCCCTTCATAAGCCCGGGCAGGTCCCGCACGCCCCCGTCCACCAGGGCCTGGATCTGGAGGCGGGTCCGCCCACAGCCTGAGGCCGGGTGGTCCTCCGCCAGCCGCGCCAGGGCCGGCCCCAGCCAGGGCAGCGCCATCACGCTGGCGCCGGCCAGGGCGCCCCAGCCCCCCTGCTGAAAGGCGCGCCAGAGGAGCCGGGCCTCTGCGAGCGTGTCCGCCTCGAGGAGGGCCCGTTCGGCGAAGCAGCGCGGCAGCGCCCCGGGGGCCATCCGGCCGACGCCCGTCGAAAGGGGGACGAGATCCGGCAGCGGGCCCTCCGGCAGGGCCCCCAGCACCCAGAGCAGGCAGGCCTGTTCCCAGGGGTCCGGGCCGAACCACAGGACCGGCTCCGTGGACCTCGCCAGATCCCGCAGGTGGGGGATGTCGCCCATGTCGGCGGGCGCAAGGCCCCACCAGGTGGCCCGGAGTGGGATCAGGCCCTCCTCCACCGGGGTCCAGGGGCCCACGGCCGGGGAGTCGCGCCAGACGCGGAGCTCGCCGGGAAGCCCGGATTTGCGGTGGATGGCCGCGGCGGCATCCCCGCAGTGCAGGTGGATCAACCCATGGGAGGGACGGGTCACATCAGGCCCTTGAACAAGGTGATGGTGCCGCCCGTGGGGTCCGTCACCACGGCGAAGCGGCCCACCTCGGGGATGTCCGTGGGCGGCACGCAGTCGGTGCCGCCCAGCCCAGGCACCGCCGCGAAGCGCTCGTCCACATCGCTCACACTCACATAGGGCATCCAGTGGTTGGGCACGCCCTCCCACTCGGGCCCGGCCATGGGCATCAGGCCGGCCACCGGCTCCTCGCCGCGGAGGAAGAGCGTGTAGGTGCCGAAGTCCATGGGCCAGTCCTGGGTGGTCCAGCCGAAGAGGGCCGTGTAGAAGGCGATGGAGGGCGCGACCGCCCGGGTCGTGAGCTCGTACCAGCTGAAGGCGCCGTGGCCGGCGGGCATGGGCCTGGGCGGATCCGTCCGCACGGCTTCCTCGAAGATTCCAACCACGGCGCCGCCCGGATCGCCAATGACCGCGATGCGGCCGGCGCCGGGCACGGCCGTCGGCGGCACGAAGGGCGTGGCCCCCAGGCCCTTGGCCCGGGCGAAGCTGGCGTCGAGGTCCTCGACCCACACATAGCCCATCCAGTGGCTGCGAGTGGCTGGCTGCGGGGGAATCGGCATGAGGCTGCCGACCTCATCCTGCCCCCGGGTGAACAGGGTCAGGGGCATGCCGCCCAGGTCCTTGTGGATGGCCGACCAGCCGAAGAGGCTGCAGTAGAAGGGCTCGCACAGCGCCGCGTCGCTGGCGTTCAGCTGGCTCCAGCAGAAGGCGCCGAAACCGGTAGGTACGGGTTTGTCCGCCATGGGTTCTCCCTGTCCTGATGAGATGGCCCCCAGCATACGACCAGGGCCGCCCCGTTCCCAGAGCGGCCCTGGTCCTTCCCTGTGAAAAACGGAGATCAGGCGGGAACGGCGGTGCGGGCCATGGCCTTGACCAGGGCCTGCTCCAGGTCGGCCCAGAGGTCCTCGGGGTTCTCGAGGCCCACGGACATCCGCATGAGCGACTGGGAAACGCCGGCGTGCTCGCGGGCCTCGGGATTCACCACACGGTGCGTGAGGGCGGCGGGGTGCTGGATGAGGGTGTCCACGCTGCCCAGCGACACGGCCGGGGTCATGAGCTTCACCTCGGACATCACCACGGAGGCGGCCTCGAAGCCGCCCTTCAACTCGAAGGCCATGAGGGAGCCGGGGCCCTTCATCTGGCGGCCCATCAGGCCCTTGGGATCCTGACCGGGGAGCCCGGGGAAGTGCACGGCGGAGATTGCAGGATGCTTGGCCAGCCGCTCGGCCAGGATCTGGGCGCCGGCCTGCTGGCTGCGCACGCGCAGGGGCAGGGTCGGCAGGCTGCGGTGCAGCAGGTAGGCCGCCAGCGGATGCAGCACGTTGCCGGTGATGACGCGGACCTTGCGCAGTTCCGTGGCCCAGTCGTTGTTGGTGGCCACCAGGCCCGCCAGCACGTCGCCGTGGCCGCCCAGGAACTTGGTGGCGCTGTGGAGGACCAGGGTGGCGCCCAGCTGGATGGGGTTCTGCAGCACGGGCGTGGCGAAGGTGTTGTCCACCAGCACGGGCACCTTCCCCGCCTGGCGGACGACGTCTTCCAGATCCAGCAGGGCCAGGGTCGGGTTGGCGGGCGTCTCGACGATCACCATGGCCGTGTCGGGCCGGAGGGCGGCGGTGATGCCATCGGCCTCGGCCCAGGTCACCTCCAGGCCCAGCATGCCCGAGGCCAGCAGGTGATCCGTGCCACCGTACAACGGGCGCACGGCCACGATGTGGTTGCCCCGCGTCTTGGCCGCCATGAGGGCGGCGGTGACGGCCGCCATGCCGGAGCCGAAGGCCACACATTCCTCGGCGCCTTCGAGCTGCGCCAGGGCCTGCTCGTAGCGCGCCACGGTCGGGTTGTAGAGGCGTGAATAGACGGGGCTGCCGATGGGCAGGCCGCCCATGGCCATGGCCTCGAGGCTGCGGCCCCCCTCATCCAGATCCTGCACGGGATAGGTGCTGCTGAGGTCGATGGGCATGGCGTGGATGCCCTGCTCGTGCAGCACCTCGCGGCCGGCGTGGACGGCCTGGGTTTCCAGCGACAGGGAAGCGGATGGGTGGGTCATGAGTGGACTCCTGTCCCTTCAATGTAGGTTCGTTCAATTCGGCGATCCGCCGAATTGATTTCGTGAAACAATGTCGAATATGGAACTCGACCGAATCGACTGCGAATTGATTGAGCATTTTCAGAATAATGCTCGTCTCTCCAACAAGGAACTCGCCTCGGCCGTGGGCCTGGCGCCCTCCTCCTGCCTGGCCCGGGTGCAGCGCCTGCACCGCGAGGGCGTGCTGCGGGGCGCCCACGCGGACGTGGATCCGGAGGCCCTCGGCGTGGGCCTCCAGGCCCTCATCGCCGTGCAGCTCCGTCAGCACAGCCGCGCCCAGGTGAAGGGCTTCTGGAAGCACGTCATGGGCCTGCCCGAGGTGCTCTCGGCCTTCCATGTGGCCGGCACCCACGACTTCCAGGTGCATGTGGCCGTGCGCGACGCCCACCACCTGCGCGACCTGGCCCTGGATGCCTTCACCACGCGGCCCGAGGTGGCCCACATCCAGACCAGCCTCATCTTCGAGTGGGCCAAGGGCCAGGTGATGCCGAACTACCGGGCGCCCGTCGAAGCCAAGTCCAGGTAGACGACCCCAAGAGCAGAGCTCGGCCCCCGGGAGTTGGGGAGGGCCGGAGCGGAGAGATTTAGGACAGACCGACTGGTCTGCGGTGGGCCCCTGCCAAACGTGTTGCCAGAATCTGTTTTGTGTACAAGTCATCTAAATACATTAAATATGTAATTGAGACTGCGATTCACCCCTTCTTACCCCCGAAACGATGAGTACAGAGCACCGGCCCGCCCGGTGAATGTCATCAACTCAATTCCAGGGGCATGCATGTTCAAGCGTCTTCGCATCGGTCAGAGGTTGAGCCTGGCGTTCGGGCTGGTGTTGGGCCTGCTGATCCTGGCCAGCGGCTTCGCGGCCCTCCAGATGAGCCGGATCGGCGCCAACCTGACCCAGGTCGTCACGGTCTACGGCCGGGAGAGGGACCTCGCCAGCGACATCCAGTTCCAGGTCCAGTCCATCCAACGGTTCATCCGCACCACCCTGCTCGTGGAAGATGCCCGGGACGCGGCTGCCGCCATGAAACAGATCGAGGCCGCGCGGGAGGACTACAAGACGGCCCTGAGCGGGTTGGAGGCCCTCCTGAACACTGAGGAAGAGAAGACCCTGCTGAAGCGGATCAAGGATGAGGGCGCTGCCGCCCGGATCCTCAATCAGCAAACCCTCGACCTGGCGGGACAGGGGCGCCGCAAGGAGGCCATCGCCCTGCTCCTGGGTGATGCCCGGAAAGCCAATGACACCTGGATGGAGGACCTCAAGAGCCTCTGCGACCACACCAGTGCCCGGATGCAGAAGGGCTACGAGGAGTCCGAGGGCGCCCGGCGCTTCGCCATGGGGGCCCTGGCGGCCCTGACCCTGGCCGCCCTGGCCCTGGGGGTCGGCGCCGCGGCCCTCATCACCCGCAGCATCACCCGGCCCATCGGGGCCTTCGTGGCCCTGTTGACCGAGGTCTCACAGGGCGACCTACGCGTCCAGGCTCCGGTGGACTCCAAAGACGAGATCGGCCAGCTGGGCATGGCCCTGAACCAGACCCTGGAAGCCCTTCGCGGCACCCTCCGAAAGGTGTCGGATTCGGCCACCTCCGTGGCCAGCGGCGCCACCGAGCTATCGGCCTCGGCCGAGGAGATGTCCGCCACCACCGATCAAATCGCCAAGAGCGGGGAGACGATCCACGCCTCCTCCGAGTCCATGTCCGCGGCCATCGCCCAGTTCTCGGCCAGCGTCCAGCAAGTGGCCGCCAATGTCCGCGCCTCCGTGGGGCACTCCGACACTGCCGTGCAGGCCGCCAAGGAGGGCACCCGGGGCGGCGAGCAGATGGCCGAGGGCATGGGCCGCATCCAGGACTCCACCGCCAACATCGGCCGGGCCGTCCAGGTCATCCAGGAGATCGCCCGCCAGACCAACCTGCTGTCCCTGAACGCCGCCATCGAGGCCGCCAAGGCCGGGGCCCTGGGCAAGGGCTTCGCAGTGGTGGCCGAGGAGGTGCGCAAGCTGGCCGAACGGAGCCGCCAGGCCGCCATCGAGATCGAGGGCCTCCTGGTGGAGAGCCGCGAGTCCGTGGAGGGCGGCCGGACGGCCGTCCAGCACAACGCCGAGCTCCTGGCCGCCATTCAGCAGGCCATCGCGGCCATGTCGAGCATGGTGCTCGAGATCGGCTCGGCCACCGACGAGCAGTCCCACACGTCGGAAGACGTCGCCAAGCGCGTGGAGGAGGTCAGCCGTGAGATTGGTCAGAACGCAGCGGCCACCCACCAGATGTCGGCCACCGTCCAGGAGATCGCCCGGACCGCCAGCAGCCTGGCCATGGTTTCCGAGGAGCTGTCCGCCGCCATGAGGATGTTCAAGGTTTGATCTCGCCGGCGGGGTCCCCCGCCACCACCCGTTCGATGCGCCGGTCCGGCACCAGCCAGATGAGGGCCACCACCCAGTAGAGGCCGAAGCCGAGCCAGCGGCTGGTGAAGGCTAGGAGGATCGCCACGGCGTAGATGGCGATGGAGACCTTGCCCTTGGTGTCGCTGCCCACGGCGAGGGCCAGGGGCGAACCCTCCTTGTGGTGGTGGATGAGGCACTGGCTGAGCAGGTAGTAGGCCAGGGCCGCCATGATCAGCACCAGGCCGTAGAGGGCCACGGGCCGCGGGGCGAAGTGGTTGTCACCCATCCAGGCCGTGGCGAAGGGCACCAGGGACAGCCAGAACAGCAGGTGCGTGTTGGCCCAGAGGATGGGCCCGTTCACCTTCTTCACTGCATGGAGCAGGTGGTGGTGGTTGTTCCAGTAGATGGCGATGTAGATGAAGCTCAGCGCATAGCTTACGAAGGTGGGCAGCAGCGTGGCCAGGGCCGCGAAGGAATCGCCGTGGGGCACCTTCAGCTCCAGCACCATGATGGTGAGGATGATGGCCAGCACCCCGTCGCTGAAGGCCTCGAGCCGGTTCTTGCCCATGGTTGACCTCGGTGGGCGATTGTTCCACGGCCCCCCGAAGGCCGGTCAAGCCTCCAGGTGCTTGTCCGCCAGGCGCTGCAGGGTGTTGAAGCCGCGGAAGGTGGCCTTCACGCCTGTGGCCTTCTCGAAGGCCGCGTTCGAGAAGGTCGATTCACTCTGCTTGGCCTGGCAGAGCCACCAGACTTCGCGACCTTTTGCGGAGAGGGCATCCACCTCCGTGCTCAGGGTCTGGAGCCGGGCCAAACCTTCGCCCGTCAGGGGCTCCTGCAGGAAGGCCACGTTCAGGGCCCGGGCCGCGGCCACTTCGGCCGGGCTGAAGGGGCAGCCCCTCACCAGGGCGGCCAGTTCCCGCTCTGAGCGCAGGAAAGTGGCCACCTCATAGCCCAGGGCCTTCGCCAGGTGGCCTTCGATGCGTTTCCGCAGGGCCGCTTTGCTAGACGTCCCCCCATCGAAGACGACATTGCCGCTGGCGATGAAGGTCTCCACCCGCTTCAGGCCCAGATCCTCGAACAGCTCCCGCAGCCGCGCCATGGTCACCGTGTGGCCGCCCACGTTCAGGGCCCGGAGGAAGGCGAAGGTGCGGCTCACGGCAGGCCCACCGCCGTCAGGGCCCGCTCCGCCAAGCGCCCCAGGTCGCCGCTGCCCTGGCTGTTGGCCAGGCTCTTGGCCAGGGCCACGAGCAGGGCCTCGTTCGCCGCCGGAGGCAGGTGCGGCAGCAGGTCGGCGGCGGCGGCCACGGCGATCAGCTGGTGGGCGTGGTTGAAGGTGGGATCGTTGCGGGTGGCGGCTTCGGCCAGGGTCGCCAGCACGGACTCTGACTTGCCGCCCTGGATGAGGCCCTGGGCCTGCCCCATGGCCAGCGCGGCCTCGCTGTCCAGGATCGCCTCCAGCAGGGCATCGGGAGCGGTGGAGGGAACCGGCTCCAGCCGGACCCGGTCCTCGGGCTCGTCCGTGGGGAAGAGGTTCACCAGGGCCGCGGCCTGGCACCAGATGCGGGGATCCGCGGGCCGGGTGCGGGCGAGGGTGGCCAGGTAGGCGAAGGTCCAGGCGGTCTTGCCCTCCAGGTCGCGCCGCGCGTCCAGCTGCTTCTCGGCGGCGGCCAGGACCAGGGCGGCCAGGGTGTCCCCCGCCCCCTGCCCCGCCTTCAGCAGGCCCGTGAAGCGGTCCAGCAGGGCCACCAGGCCCAGGTCGCAGAGGTCGCGCACCTGGACCGCGAGGGCGTCTTCATCGAGGACGGAAGCGGTCCAGGGCACGGCCAGTTCCTCCCCTTCCAGCCGTTTGGCGGCCCGGCGGGCCCAGAAGGTGTCCTCCGGCGTGGCCGCCAGCCAGGCCGTGAGACCGAACAGCCGCCGGCCTGTGGCCTTCGGGCGCTCCAGCCGTTCCTGCAGCTCCGCGAGGTGATCGCAGAGGACGGCCTTGTGTCCCACGTTGGCCATGTCCAGGTCCACCAGCCGCCCCAGCCGCTGGAAATCCTCCGGGCCCGGAAGCTCGAAGCCCTGGGCCTCGGCGTAGGCCAAACCCGGGCGGCGGGACTGGATGAAGCCCTCCAGGTTGCGCCAGCTGCCGCTGCCCTTGGCCGCCAGGACCCGGGCGACCTCCGGGGCCGGGCGCCTGCCCTCGGTGGCCGCCATGTGCAGCTGGATGGCCAGGGCCCGGAGGAAGCTCCGCTCTCCCAGCAGGGGCTGGAGCCGCCCCACCGCCCGCAGACCGGGCAGCCCATGGGGCACATGGGGCTGGTAGGCCTCCCAGTCGATGCGGGGGATGAGGGTCTTCAGCGCGTCCCGCTGGAGGTCGCGGAGCCCATCCGGCTCTGAGATCCGACTGGCGAAGGCGGCAAAGAAGCCCTCGGAGGGCGTCTCGAGTTCCTGGATCCAGACCGATTCCGCACTCATGCGCCACCCAGCGGCAGATTCCAGGCCGTGGCCACCAGCCGCGCCCAGTGGTGGCTCCAGGCCCGCTTCCAGACGAGGCTGCCCTCCTTCATGTCCGAGGCTTCGAGCCGCTGGCGGAGTTCTCCGCGCAGGGGCTCCGCGGCCGGGCCCAAGGCGGCTTCCGCCAGGCCAAGCAGGGTGGCGCGGGCCTCCCGCTCCTGGTCATGGTGGGCCAGGTAGCCGGCGGACTCCGGGGAAGGCGCCGAGGCCTGGAGACGCTGCCAGGTTTCGAAGGCCGCCTTGGCGGCCGGATCCTCCCGCAGGGGCGGCTTGACCTGGGCCCAGTCCTTGCCGCCATCCAGGGCGGGTCCAGCACGCAGCAGGGACTCGCGCAGCTTCAGGGCCTTGGCCACGTCCCGGTCCAGGTGCTTGAGGGCCACGAACGTGCGCGGCTTCTCGCGCTTCTCCCGCCGGTCGAAGAAGGCGTTGAGGGCCGATACCACCAGGTCCATGGGCACGGCCTCCGCCTCCCAGGCCAGCACCTGGCGGTAGTCGTCCGTGCTGAGCAGGCCGGCACGGCCCCAGGCCCGGAAGGCCCACTCGCGCTCCAGCCAGTCCTTCTCCTCGCGGGTGTAGGGGGTCACTTCGACGCCGGACCTTCCGGCACCAGCCAGGTGCCGTCCTTCAGGTGCAGCGCCCCCTGCTCCCAGCCGAGGATCTCCTCGGGCACGATCCGGGCCTTCGCGAAGCCGCGGAGGCGGAAGGAGCCCGAGCCCAGGATCTGGCCCTTCCGGTCCCAGACCTGCAGCTGCCAGAGGGTGCCCTGATGTCCGTCGACCTTCAGGAACACGCCCTGCCGGCCCTCGCCCCCCCAGACGGCCTCGACCGGCACTGAGGCCGGCCGCGAGGGCACGCCTTTGCAGCCGAGAAGGAGCCCCGCCAGGACCGCTGTCATCACCGGGATCATCGAAGGTCGCGCCATGCCGACATTCTACCGATAGACTGGAAGCCGAGGGGGCCAGTCCTGATCCGCGAACAGATCCGCTACAAGAGCAAGAAGGAGATCGACAAGCTCAGGGAATCCTGCCGGCTGGCGGCCAATGCCCTGCGCATCGCCGCCCGCGCCGCCCGGCCCGGCGTGAGCCTGCTGGAGCTGGACAAGATCGCCGAGACCTACATCCGCCAGCAGGGCGCCACCCCCAGCTTCAAGGGCTACCACGGCTTCCCCGGCACCCTCTGCACCTCCGTGAACGACAAGGTGGTGCACGGCATCCCGTCGAAGTACGTGCTGCAGGAGGGCGACATCATCGCCATCGACTGCGGAGCCAAGCTGGACGGCTTCCACGGCGACACCTGCCTCACGGTGGGCGTGGGCCGGATCTCGGAAGAAGCCCGGATGCTCATCCAGACCGCCCAGCTGGCCATGTACGTGGGCATCGAGCACTGCCGGCCCGGCCTGCGCCTGGGCGACATGGCCACCGCGGTCCAGACTTTCGCGGAGGAGCGGGGCTACTCCGTGGTGCGGGAGTACATCGGCCACGGTCTCGGCCGCGACCTGCACGAGGATCCCCAGGTGGTCTTCGCCGAGCAGAAGGCCGGCACGGGCTTCCGCATGGAGCCGGGCATGACCATCACCATCGAGCCCATCCTCAACACCGGCAGCCACAAGTGCCTGGTTGAGCCCGATGGCTGGACCGTGCGCACCAGGGATGGCGGCCTGTCGGCCCAGTTCGAGCACGACATCGCCATCACCCGGAACGGCCCGGAGATCTTGTCGATTCCCGATCCCGAATTCGAACTGGAGGACGGACTGTAGGAGTCGGTCCTCAGGCTTCAGGCCTCGGGCTCAGTGGACCGTACAGATCGGTTCGGCGGATCTGCATCAGCGGGGTCGGATCGGTCACGCGCTCCCAGCCCAGTTTCTCGTAGAGGCCGTGAGCGTCGCGGGTCGCGAGCATCAGGCGGCGCATGCCCTGGACTTCCGGGAGGGCCATGAGGGCGCCGACCATGGCCGCGGATAACCCCCGGCCACGGTGCTCCTCCAGCACGAACACATCGGCGAGGTAGCCGAAGGTGGCGTGGTCCGTGGCCAGCCGGGCGAAGCCCACCTGGGCGCCGAGGCCATCGTAGGCGCCCACGCACAGGCTATGGCGTGCCGCCCTTTCGACGACCACCCTGGGAATGCCAGGGGACCAGTAGCTCCGCACCAGGTAGCCATGGATCACGTCGAACTGGAGCTCGGAAGGATCCAGCGAGATCCGGTAGGGTTCGGGAATGGATGCCATGGCTACTCCACGGGAGATGAGGATTCAGCTTTCAGCCCAGCGCCGGATGGCCACGGGAGCTTCCAGGTCGGGGCCTTCGTAGGCCATCTGGCGGAGCACCTCGGCCACGGGCACATTGCCGTCCCGGCCCCGGAACAGGGCCCGCACCACACCCTCCGCGGCCAGGATTTCTCCGCGTTTCAGAAAGCGCTGCTCCAGGAAGAACCACTTGGCGTCCCAGCCCAGGAGACGCGTGTGCAATTCGTACACTTCGAAGGGATCGAGGCTGCGGCGGTACCGGATGGTGACGCCACCCACCAGGGGCTTCCATCGGTTCCGGAGCATGGCCTTGCCCAGGCCCGTGCGGAAGGTGAGGTCGAAGCGCCCCAGGTCCATCAGACTGAGGAACCGCCCGTTGTTCATGTGGACATGCACGTCGAGGTCGTTGGGCCACACACGGAACGCGAGGATCGAGGTCCCGAGCGGCTCCAGGGGCGAACGAAAGCGGAGCGTGAGCCCCTTCCAGAGGGTGCGGAACAGCAGAACCATCTCTAGGGCCTGTCTTCAAAATGGATGCGAGCCGCGACGGGCCCAGCCGCGTGATCCAGGAAGGAAGCGCGCGCAGGGCGATGCGGGACATCGTTCAAGTGCGGTGACGCGCCTGGGCGCGCGGCTGGCCCCGTCCCGGAGGGCAAGGGGCGGTGCCCGGCGCGATACTGCGTCAAACTCCTCGTCGATCGTGCCGCTATCACCTTCGTCGTTCTCCTTGTCTCGCTTGGGCAGCGCCCCTTGCGCGGCCACACCCCATTTTGAAGACAGGCCCTAGCCTACCGGCTCGTTGCGCTACCGTGGAGCCATGGTCCTCACGATCCAGGCCCCCGCCAAGCTCAACCGGTTCCTCGCCGTGCTCGGCCGCCGGGCCGACGGCTTCCATGAGCTGGAGCTGGTGACGACGGTGCTGGAGGGGGTGCCCGGCCTCACGGACCTGCTGTCCGGGGAACCCGCGCCCAGCCTGACGCTGGAGATCTCGGGCCCCGCCGGCCACGGGCTGGTGGCGGATGAATCGAACCTCGTCCTCAAGGCCTGGCGGCTGTTGGAGCGCGTGGCGGACCGGCCCCTGCCCGCCCGGCTGCGGCTGGAGAAGCACATCCCCCACGGCGCGGGGCTGGGCGGGGGCAGCAGCGACGCCGCCGCCGCCCTGCGGCTGGGCAACCGCCTCTTCGACCTGGGACTGGAGGAAGCGGCCCTCCTCCTTCTGGCGGCGGAACTCGGCAGCGACGTCCCCCTCTTCCTCCTGGGCGGCACCGTCCTGGGCCTGGGCCGCGGCGAGCGGGTGTTCCCGCTCCGCCCCGCCCCCCCGGAGTCGATCCTCCTCGTGCATCCCGGTCTGCACGTCAGCACGCCGGCCGTGTACCGGGCCTTGGCGGAGGTGGGCCATCCCGAGCCCGAACCCCTGCCCTCCCTGCCCGGGGGCGCCGCCCCCCCCTGGCGCAACGATCTGACCGGGGCGGCCCTGCGGGTCTGCCCGCCCCTCGGGGCGGTGCGCGAAGCCCTGCTCGGAACGGGCGGCGAGCCCCTGCTCTGCGGGTCCGGCAGCTGCTGGGCGGCGCGCTACGACTCCCTCGCCGGGCGGGATGCCGCCGCCGAGGCCCTGCGTTCCGGCCACCGGGCCTGGCGCATCTGGGCGCCCTGAGGCTGTCGGGACAACCATTCCCCGTGGTATCTGTGACATTCGAGGTTTCCATGTCCGTTCCCGCCCTTCGCACCCGCGGTCTCCGCAAGGCCTTCCCCAAGGTGGTGGCCGTGGATGGCGTGGATCTGGAGGTGGCCCGGGGCGAAGTGTTCGGCCTGTTGGGACCCAACGGCGCCGGGAAGACCACGACGCTGGAGATCATCGAGGGCCTCACCAGCTCCGATGCCGGCGAGATCGAGATCCTGGGCCTGACCTGGGAGAAGCAGGGCCAGGAGATCCGGTCCCGTATCGGCGTCCAGCTGCAGAGCACCAGCCTCTTCAACAAGATCACGCCCCGGGAGGCCCTGGACCTCTACGGGAGCTACTACCCGAAGTGCCGGACCTCCAAGGATCTGCTGGAGCTCGTGCAGCTCGAGGACAAGGCCGACGCCTTCCACATCACGCTCAGCGGCGGGCAGCAGCAGCGGCTGGCCCTGGCTCTGGCCCTGGTCAACGACCCGGAGCTGGTGTTCCTGGATGAGCCCACCACGGGCCTCGATCCCCAGGCCCGGCGCAGCCTCTGGGACGTGGTGCGCCGCATGAAGGGCGAGGGCCGCACCGTGGTGCTGACCACCCACTACATGGACGAGGCCGAGGCCCTCTGCGACCGGCTGTCCATCATGGATCACGGCAAGGTCATCGCCACGGGTACCCCGGCCTCGCTCATCGCGGATCTGGAGCTGCCCAGCGTGGTGGAACTCACCTTCGAGGGGGCCGCCCCGGACCCGGCCGCCTTCGCGACCCGCCTGGGCCAGGCCGTGGAGCCGAGGGTCGACCTCTGGGAGATCCCCACGCCGGATCCCAAAACCCTGCTGCCGAGGCTGCTGGAGGCGGCGGAATCCGCGTCCGTCCCCTTCCACCAGGTCCACATCCGCCGCGCCACCCTGGAGGACGTGTTCCTCCACCGCACCGGCCGCAGCCTGAGGGAGTAGCCATGATCTGGCGGCAATTCATGATGGAGTGGCGGCTCTACGGCCGGGACCGCGTGGCCATGTTCTGGACCTTTGCCTTCCCGGTGGTGTTGCTGCTGGGCTTCGGGACGATCTTCCGGGATGGAGGCGGGCCCAAGCTCTCCATCGTCCGCGTGCAGCCGCCGGCGCCCTCCGACCGGGACGCCGCCCTGGACAAGGCCCTGGCGGACCTGCACCTCGTGGTCCAGTCCCTTCCGAAGGCCGAGGCCGAGGCCCGCTGGTCCCGGGGGGAGACCGCCGCCCAGCTGGAGGCCGATGGCGAGGGCTACCGGCTGCGGCTGAACAGCTACCTCATGGCCCAGGCCGGCGCCACCGCCGGTCTGGTGAACCAGGCCTGGCTGGTGGCCCAGGCCCGCCTGAGCGGCGCGGCGGAGCCCCAGCGCATTCCCACGCAGGTGGAGAGCCCCGGCCACAAGCGGTCCACCAACTACGCGTCCTTCCTGCTGCCGGGCCTGCTGGGCCTGAACCTCGTCAGCATGGGCCTCTTCAGCGTGGGCATGGTGAACGTGTCCTACCGCGAAAAGGGCAAGTTCCGGCGCCTGGCGGTGACACCCCTGCCCAAGTGGATCTTCCTGCTGGGCCAGGTGCTGCACCGCCTGACCGTGACCGTGGTGCAGGCGGCCATCCTGCTGCTGGTCGGACGGCTGGTCTTCGGCATCCAGAACCAGGGGTCCTTCCTCGACCTGCTGCTCGTCATGACCCTGGGGACGGGCTGCTTCATGGCCTTCGGTTTCGCCCTCAGCGGCTTCGCGGAAACCTCCGAGGGCTACGCGGCCATCTCGAACCTGGTGTTCTTCCCCCTCATGATGCTGAGCGGGGTCTACTTCACTCTGGATTCCGCCCCGGCTTGGCTGCAGCACGCCGTGGCCGTCATGCCCCTCGCCCCCTTCATCCGGGCCCTCCGGGCGGTGTTCAACGATGGCGCCGGGCTGGCGGGCCATGGCCTGGGCCTGGCCATCGTCCTCGCCTGGGGTCTGGCCGCCTTCGTGCTGGCCGTCCGGCGCTTCCGCTGGGCCTAAGCGTGCCCAATCAAATCCCAGTCCCATCCAGGACTATGCTCTGGATGGGACTGGGCCGATGATGGGGGCATGACCTCAGATCCCCCATCTGGATCGCCCCAGGAGTCGTTCGAGACCCTCAGGCAGCGGGCCGAAGGCCTGCAGGCCCGGCTCGAGGGCACCGAGGGGATGCTGGACGCCATCTCCGAGGCCATCTACGTCCAGGATGCCGAAGGGCGCTTTCTCGACGTGAACGAAGGTGCCGCGCGGATGTACGGATATCCGCGGGCCTACTTCACCGGCAAGACGCCGGAGGCACTCTCCGCGCCGGGGCGGAACGACATGGAGGCCCTGGCCCGGGCCTTCGACCGGACCCTCCAGGGCGAACCCCAGCAGTTCGAGTACTGGGGCCAGAGGAAAGACGGCGCCGTCTTCCCCAAAGAGGTGCGGCTGTACCCGGGGAGGCACCTGGGCCGGCCCGCCGTCATCGCCGTCGCCCAGGACATCTCGGCCCGCAAGCAGGCGGATCTCACCCAGAAGGCGATCTACCGCATCGCCGAGGCGGCCCTCGAAGCCCGGCGCACCTCGGACCTGTTCCCCAAAGTCCACGCCATCGTCCGCGACCTGATGCCCGCGGAAAACCTCTACTTCGCCCTCTGGGATCCGATATCCGAGCTGGTGTCCTTCCCCTACTGGGTCGACCAGTCGGATCCCGCCCCGCCGACACACCGCCTCGGTCGGGGCCTCACGGCCCATGTCCTCCGCACGGGCCTGCCCCTGCTGGTGGACCAGACCGCGTTGAAGACGCTGGAGGCCGCCGGCGAGGTGGAGCCCCTCGGGACCCTGTCCCTGGACTGGCTGGGGGTCCCACTCAAGGGAAAGGCCGGCGTATTTGGCGCCCTGGTCATCCAGAGCTACGAGGGGGGGCACCGCTACAGCCCCGAGGAGCGGGACCTGCTGGTCTTCGTTTCGACCCAGGTGGCCCTGGCCATCGAGCGGGCGAGGGCCCAGTCCGAGCAGCGCCTCCTGACGGCCGCCATGGATGGCGCCATCGACCCGGTCTTCGGCATGGACGAATCCGGGCGCCTCGTCTTTGTCAACCAGGCCGCCTGCGGCTCCCTGGGCTACTCCCGCGAGGAACTCCTTGGGAAGCATGTCTGGGACGTGGACCCGAGGGTCCTTCCCGAGCACTGGCCCGGCCGCTGGGAGCGGCTCCGGTCCCGGGGGGCCAACCGGGAGGAGAGCTGGCATCGGCGCAAGGATGGCACCGAGTTTCCCATCGAGGTCAGCAGCAGCTTCCTGGCGGCCGAAGGGCGGGAGGTGGTCTTCACCCACGTCCGCGACATCAGTGCCCGGCGGGCCGCGGAGGAGTCCCTGCGCGCCAGCGAGGACAAGTTCTCCAAGGCCTTCCAGGCCAGCCCGGACGCCATCAACATCAACCGGCTGGATGGCACCTACCTGGACGCCAACCCGGCCTTCACCCGGATGAGCGGCTGGACCCGGGAGGAGTATCTCGGCCGGACCACCCTGGATCTCGGCCTCTGGGCGGACCCGGCGGACCGGGAGCGGATGCGCCAGCTGCTCCAAGCCGAGGGCCGTTTCAGCGACCTGGAGGCCCCCTTCCGCATGAAGGACGGCTCGCTCCGCACCGGGCTCGTCTCCGGCGCCTTCATCCAGGTGGGTGGGGAAACCTGCCTGCTCAGCGTCACGCGCGACATCACCGAGCGCAAGGAGGCGGAAGCCGCCATCCGCTACAACGAGGACAAGTTCACCCGGGCCTTCCATGCCAGCCCCGATGCCATCAACCTCACGCGCCTGAGCGATGGAACCTACTTCGAGGTGAGCGAGGGCTTCGAGCGGATCAGCGGCTGGAGCCGCGAAGAGGCCGTGGGCCGCACGGCCCTGGAGCTGAACATCTGGGTGGACCCGGAGGACCGTGAGCGGGCCGTGGCGCTCATCCGGGAACACGGTGAATATACGGGGCTGGAGATCGCCTTCCGCCGGAAGGATGGCCGCATCATCACCGGCCAGATGTCCGGGAAGGTCATGGAGGTGAGCGGTGTCCTCTGCCTGCTGTCCGTCACCCGGGACATCACCGACCGGAAGCTGGCCGAATCGACGCTGAGGGCCACGGAACAACGCCTGCGCACGGTCCTCGCCAACACGGAGGCCGTCATCTACCAGTTGGATCCAGAAGGGCGCTTCATGCTCTCGGAGGGGCTTGGCCTCACCCACCTGGGCCTCGTCCCCGGGCAGGTGGTGGGCAGGAACGCCCTTGACCTCTACCAGGGCGACCTCGAAACCGTGAGGCAGATCCAGGCGGCCCTGGCTGGGAAGGGGTCCCGCCTCATCGCCCGGACGGGGGGGCGCCTTTTCGACAACTTCCTGACTCCAGTCCTCGACGAGCAGGGACGCGTGGAGAGCGTGATCGGCATCGCCACCGACGTGACGGAACGCCAGCAGGTGGAGGAGGCCCTGCGTGCTGAGCGTGGGCTCTTCGTGAACGGGCCAGTGATGGTGATCCGCTGGGGGGCCAACCCGCCCTGGCCCGTGGACTACATCAGCCCCAACGTCGAGAAGCTCCTGGGCTACCCGCCGGTGGAGCTGACCTCCGGACGGATCCTGTTCGACGACCTGGTCCACCCGGAGGACCGGAGCCGTGTACACCTGGAATCCGCGAACCTCCGCGGCAAGGGCGTCAGCCACTTCGAGCAGCGGTACCGCCTGCGCAACGCGGCCGGGGAATACCGCTGGTTCCAGGACTTCACGGCCCAGGCCAGCCCGGAGGCGAACGCCACCTACTACCTAGGCTACATGCTGGACATCACGGAACGCCTGCAGGTGGAGGAGGCCCTGCGCCAGTCCCAGAAGCTGGAGAGCCTGGGCATCCTGGCAGGCGGCATCGCCCACGACTTCAACAACCTGCTCACGGTGGTCCTGGGCAACCTGAACCTGGCCCAGATGCACCTGCCCGAAGCCGCGCCGGCCCAGCCCTACCTGGCCCGGATGGAGGCCACGGTGCTGCGGGCCACGGAGCTGACCAAGCAGATGCTGGCCTACTCGGGACGCGGCCACTTCCTGGTGAAGCCCCAGGATCTCAACACGGTGGTGCAGGAGGTCACGCACCTCCTGGAAGTGTCCATCCCCAAGAAGATCCGCCTGCGGTTCGACCTGGAGCCCGGGCTGCCCGCCATCCAGGCCGATGCCGCCCAGATCCAGCAGGTGGTCATGAACCTGGTGACCAACGCCGCCGATGCCATCGGGGACCGGGAGGGCGCCATCCACCTCACGACCTCCACGGCCCTCCTCGATGAGCAGGACCTGCGCACCGCCTATGGCGTGGAATCCCTTCCCCCGGGCCCCTACGTGCTGCTCGAAGTGGCCGACACTGGCATTGGCATGTCCCCAGAGGTCCTGGCGCGGATCTTCGATCCCTTCTTCACCACCAAGGCCGCGGGCCGGGGCCTCGGCCTCTCCGCCATGCTCGGCATCCTGCGGGGCCACGGGGCTGGACTGAAGATCCACAGCGAGGTGGGGCGTGGCAGCACCTTCCGCCTCTGCTTTCCCGCCTCGGGCGAGATGGCGGCCACGGCCGATCCCGCCAGCCCGAAGGCCGCGCCCCCCCGGCTGCGGGGGCGGGTCCTCCTGGTGGATGACGAGGACCTCATCCTCGAGACCATCGGCGCCGCCCTAGAGGCCATGGGCCTGGAGGTCGGCACGGCCCGGGATGGACAGGAGGCCCTGGAGCAGTTCCGGGATTCCCATCCGAGGCCCGACCTGGTCCTCATGGACCTGACCATGCCCCGGATGGATGGCCGGGAGGCCTTCACCGCCATGCGGGGCCTCGACCCCACCGTGCCCATCGTGCTGAGCAGCGGCTTCACGGAAGGGGACTCCCTGCAGACCGTCGCCGGGCAGAGCCCCGCGGGTTTCATGCAGAAGCCCTACCGGATCAAGGAACTCCAGGAGCTGCTGCAGCGGGTGCTGGGGGGCTGAGGAGCCGGGCTACACTGGGGGCTGGAGAGCCTCATGCAGTCGACCAAGCGCGCCCGGATGGCCATCTTTCTCACGGTCTTCGTCGACCTTCTGGGCTTCGGCATCGTCATCCCCATCCTCCCCCTCTATGCGCAGGCCATCGCGGATCACCCCAGTCCCTGGATGGCCAGCGTCAACCAGTTCCTGGGACTGGGCGGGACCGGCACCACCCCCGGCGCCTTCTGGGCCGGCGTGGGCTTCCTCAGCTTCAGCCTGATGCAGTTCATCGCCTCCCCGATTCTGGGCCGGATGTCCGACAAGGTGGGCCGCAAACCGGTGCTCTGGATGAGCCTCGTGGGTTCGGCCTTCGGCTACCTGATGCTCGCGCTCACCAGCCGCTTCGAGTGGATGCTGGCGGCCCGGATCCTCGACGGCATCACCGGCGGCAACATCTCCGTGGCGCAGGCCGCCATGGCGGACACGTCGACGCCCGAGGAGCGGTCCAAGGTGCTCGGCATGATCGGCGCCGCCTTTGGCCTGGGCTTCGTGCTGGGCCCCGCCATGGCGGGCATCCTCAGCGGCAGCGCCTTCGGCCACCACCTGCTGGCGACCCGGGGCTGGCACCTGCCGTTCTTCGTGGCCGCCGGCCTGTCGCTGCTGGCCTCCTTGATGGTCCTGCTCTGGCTGCCCGAGACCCTCACGGATGAGGTGAGGGCCCGCGCCCGCTCCCACGAAAGCCGCGGCCACGCCCTGGTCAAGGCCATGCGGATCCCCGGCATGGCGCAGCTGCTCCTGGTGTCTCTGCTGGCCATGGCTGGCTTCGCCATGATGGAGGGCACTTTCGCCCTGATGGTCCACCAGCGCTTCGACTTCCACCAGCGCGAGGTGGGCTTCCTGTTCGCGGGCATCGGCGTGCTGATGGTGATCTACCAGGGCGGCCTCGTCCGCGTCGTGTCCAAGCGGTTCCCGGAGCGGGCCGCCCTCATCACCGGCCTGCTGCTCATGGGCCTGGCCCTGCCCCTGATGCCCATGGCCCCCTGGATGTGGCCCTTCGTGCTGCTCTTCATCCCCCTCGCCTGGGGCAGCGGCATGGGCAACACCGCGGGCTCGGCCCTGGCCAGCCAGCTGACCCCACCCGAGGACCAGGGCGCGCTCTTCGGCGTCCTGAACGCCATGAGCGGCGTGGGTCGAATCGTGGGCCCGGCCGTGGGCACGTTCATCTTTGCCCGCTGGGGTGGACAGTCCACCTACACGGTGGCGGGCCTCACCCTGGGCGTGGCCCTGCTGCTGGCCCTCACCCTCAAGTCCAAGGAAGCCCGATGATCCACCTTGATGGCCAAACCCTGACCGCGCCCCTGCTGGCGCGCATCGCCGCCGGCGAAGGCGTCACGCTCGATGAGCGCGCCCTCGCCCTGGTCGCCGAGAACCGCGCCGTGGTGGACCGCATCGTGGCGGAGGGCCGCACGGTCTACGGCATCAACACCGGCTTCGGCCAGTTCGCCACCGTCGTCATCGCCCCAGACCAGTTGCAGCAGCTGCAGCTCAACCTCATCCGCAGCCATGCCGCCGGCGTGGGCGACCCCCTACCCAAGGATCAGACCCGGGCCCTCATGGCCGCCCGCATCAACTGCCTCCTGAAGGCCCACAGCGGCATCCGCCCCGAGCCCATCCGCCTCCTGGCCGAATGCCTGAACCGCGACATCGTGCCCGTGGTGCCCAGCCAGGGCAGCGTGGGCGCCAGCGGCGACCTGGCCCCCCTGGCCCACATGGCCCTGCTGCTGGTGGGCGAGGGTCTGGCCTGGTCGGGCGAGAGGCAGGTTGACAGCGCTGAGGCCCTGGCCCAGGCCGGCCTGAAACCCGTCACCCTCCAAGCCAAGGAGGGGCTCGCGCTCATCAACGGCACCCAGCTCATCACGTCGCTGGGCAACCTGGCCGTGGAGAAGTTCACCCGCCTCGCCGCCCTGGCCGACGAGATCGCCGCCCTCAGCCTGGAGGCCCTGCGCGGGACCCGCGCCGCCTTCGACCCGCGCATCCACGCCGCCCGCCCCCACCCGGGCCAGGTCGCCGTCGCCGCCCGCATGCGCGAAATTCTCGGTACCACCAGCGCCATCGCCGACAGCCACCAGGACTGCCACCGCGTGCAGGACGCCTACAGCCTGCGCTGCATCCCCCAGGTGCACGGCGTCACGCGGGACGCGCTCCAGTTCGCGGGCGCCATCCTGGAGCGCGAGCTCAACAGCGCCACGGACAATCCCATGATCTTCACGGACACCCAGGAGTCCCGGTCCGGCGGCAACTTCCACGGCCAGTACCCCGCCTTCGCCTGCGATGTGCTCGCCATCGCCGCGGCGGACCTGGCCAGCATCTCCGAGCGCCGCCAGGAGCGGTTGGTGAACCCGGCCTACTCGGACCTGCCGGCCTTCCTCACCCAGGACGGCGGCCTGGAATCGGGCTTCATGATGGCCCACGTCACCTCCGCGGCCCTGGTCAGCGAGATGAAGGGCCTGGCGCATCCCGCCTGCGTGGACACCATCCCCACCAGCGCCGGCAAGGAGGACCACGTGAGCATGGGCCCCATCGCCGCCCGCAAGCTGCTGCGGGCCGTGGACGCCCTGGAGCAGGTGCTGGCCATCGAGGCCCGCATGGCCCTGGAGGGCGTGCGCATCCTGGGCCTGGCCCCGGCCAGGGGCCTGCAGGCCCTCGTGGACCGCCTCTCCGAAGCTTGCACCCCCTGGGCCGACCGCGTCATGTTTGTGGAGATCCAGCGCACCCTCGACGCTCTGCGCGCCTACGAGGCAACCCTGCCATGACCCCGACCCCTTCCTGGCGCACGGCCTGCGAACAGGCGCTGCGGCGTTTTTCGGACGCCGACGCGATCCGGTTCTGGGGCATCGGCCATGAAGTGGAAGGCGCCTACCGGCCCATCTTCAACTACCGCTTCGAGCACACCTATGCCGCCGTGCTGCTGGCCCGCTGGCTGGCCCCGGCCACGGGGGCGGATGCCGAAGTGGTGGAGTGCGCCGCCTGGCTCCACGACGTGGCCAAGCGCCTGAAGGATCCCCACGCCAAGGACACCCACGCCCAGGACGCCTCCTCCAAGGTGGAGGAGATCCTCGCGGGGACCGATTTCCCCCCGGCGAAGATCCCGGCCGTGCGCCACGCCATCGAACACCATGTGGGCCTCCGGCTCACGAAGCGGCTCGAACCCCTCGAGACCGCCTGCCTCTGGGACTGCGACAAGCTCAGCAAGATCGGCGCGGCCAGCCTCATCCACTTCGGCTGCATCAGCGGCGCCTTCCAGCCCATCACCACCGCCGAGATCCTGCGCCGGGGCGAGGCCTGGCTGGAGCTGGCCCGGGGCATCACGGACAGCTTCAACACGGAACCGGCCCGGGAGGAGGGCCGGCGCCGCCTCGCCTTCATCGAGGCCCACTACGCCCAGCTCCGGCGCGAATGGTCCGATCCCGCGGAGATGACGCCCCCATGAGCGACTTCCTGCAGCTCGCCCAGAGCCTGGCCGTGGCCCTTAAGGCGCTGCAGATGTACACGGCCGCCCACCCCCGCGCCCAGGAAGCGCTTGGGGTCGCCCATGGGGTGCTCGAGCGGTGGCTGGCCCGCCAGGAGCGGCTCCAGTTCGTGGTCTCGGGCGCCAAGGCCTTCGTGGATGGCCAGGTGCAGGACGCCCGCAGTCCCCATGTCTCGGCCCTCGTGAAGCTCGTCTCCGAGCGGGGCATCAGCGGCTTCCTCTTCGAGCGGGGCGTCCAGGCCGATGAGCTGCTCGTCTTCCTCGAGGGCCTGGGGACCAAGCCCCCGAAACTGGAGGAGCAGGGCGGCTTCGAGGCGCTGCTCCGCGCGGCGGGCGTGCTCCGCATCAAGGTGTCCCAGACCCGCTACCAGGAGGTCACTGAAGGCGAGGAAACCGGGGCGGGAGACAAGGCCCCCGCCTTCAACCCGGCCCCACCCCCCCCCTCGCCTTCGCCGGAGAACCTGGTGAAATTCATCCGGGAGGCCCTGCTGGCGGCCCTCGCCCGGACCCCCCCCGCCACCGGCGGCCCGGGCGGCGGCCCCTCCATCGGAAAGCGGGGCCCAGGCTCTGGTGACGCCCTGGGCGGCTCCGCTGGAGGAGAGGGCGACGGCTTCCCGGGCGGCCTCTTCGAAGAAGGGGGCACCGGACCGCTTCCCGGATTCGGCCCCGCGGACCTCAGCGGTCTGGGACCCCTCGGCCGCGAACTCGGGCTGGGTGAGGGGATGCCGACGCCCGGCCAGCTGGGCACCCTGCGCCAGGTGCTCATGGGACTGGCCCCGGAGGTCCAGATGGGGATGCTGGCCGGCCTCGGCACCCTGCCCGACCACCCCGCCGGCCTGGGCCTCGGCGTGAAAGCCCTGGCCGGGGAGATCCTGGCCGTGGCCACGAGCACGCTCCTGGGCAAGGGCATCTCCTGGTCCATGCTCAGGGGTCCGATCCAGGACATCCTCCGCCCGCTCCCGGACCGGGACCGCCTGGTCCGGAGCCTCTCCTCGCACCTCCGCCTGGCGGGCCTGGACTCCTCCCAGGCCGAGGCCATCCTGCGCCACCTCGAATGGGAGGAGCTGAGCCTGGAGGCCAAGCTGCTCAAGGTGCTCGAACAGGGCCACCTGTCCGAACTGAGCCTGGAGGAACGGCTGGCCCTCCTGCGCGAGCTGCTGGACCTCCGCCGCTTCGACGAGTTCCTCCGCATTCAGGAGGTGCTCCTCGAGACGCTCCACAGCGACCGCTCCGCCCTCCGCCTCATGGGCATCCAGACCCTCAACGGCGTGGCCCGCTGGGCCGACGACCCGGGCCTTCCACCGGGCGGCGAAGGTCCTCTGGCCGAGGCGCTCCGGGCCCACTTCGCCTGGGAGCCCGATCCGCCGGTCCACCGGTGGACCACCCAGGCCATCGAATCCCTGCTGGCGGCCCTGGTCTACCGCGGCGAGCTGGGCCAGGTCATCTCCGAGCTCCGGGATCTTGAAGGGCTCTGCGCCTTCCTCGAGGAGCAGCAGCCCTGGCGGAACGAGGCCCTGGCCAAGCTCCGAGGCTCCCTGGCTCGCACCGACCTGATGGACGCGGTCATCGTCCACGCCTTCGGCCTGGAGCGCGACCAGATGCTCCTGGAGGTGCACCCCTACCTCGAGTTCCTCGGGGAACCCATGGCGCGGCACCTGCTGGTCCGCCTGGGGGCCGAGAATGACCGCACCCGCCGGGGCCGCCTGGTCGAGGCCGTGCGCAGCATGGGGCCCACCGCCCTGGCGCCCCTCATGGAGGCCCTCGCCTCCCCGGCCTGGTACCTGGTGCGGAATGCCCTGACGCTGCTGGCGGATCTGGGGAACGCCGGCAACCTGCCCGGCGTCCTTCCCCTCCTGCGCCACCCGGAGCCCCGGGTGCGCCGCACGGCCATCCGGGCCCTCTGGAAGCTGGGGGGTCCCGTCGCCGAGCCGCACCTGCTGGCCCAGATGAAGGACACGGACGCGGAGACGATGCAGGAGATCCTCTTCGCCCTGGGCCAGCTGCGCTCCGAGGCGGGCCTGCCCCAGGTCATCGAACTGGCCCAGGACAAGCGGGTGCTGGAGCGCATCCGGGTCCAGGCCCTGGACACCCTGGGCCACATCGCCTCACCCAAGGCCCTGCCCGTGCTCCTGGAGTGCCTGCGTCGCAAGGGCTTCTTCGGGGGCGGGGAGACCCAGCCCATCCGCCTCGCCGCAGCGAAAGCCCTGGCGGCCCTGGACACCCCCGAGGCCCGAGGGGCGCTCCAGAAGGCCGTGGAGGGCGAGCCCAAGGGCGAGGAGCGCGAGGCCATGCGCCGCCTGATGGACCGCCCGGTGGCCCCATGACGGAGGCCACCCGTCCCGACCCCCGCCAGCTGCTGGAGGCCTTCGAGGCCTTCACGGCGGCCTCGGAGCACCTCCAGGCCCGGTACGAGGCCCTCCAGTCCCAGCTGGGCCAGCTCCAGGGCGAGCTGCAGACCGTCATCGAGGCGGTCCCTTTCGCCATCTGGGTGCTGGCGGAGGACGGTTCGCTGCGGTTCACCAACCGGCCCCAGGGCCTGGAGGGCCGCTTCCTGCAGGGACCAGCGCCCTGGGAGCCCGGCAGCCCCGGAGGCCAGCGGCGGGTCCAGACCGCGGAAGGCCGCGAACTGATCTTCGAGGAGGAGCGCCGCTCCGCCCCCCACGGCGGCACCATCGTCACCCTGCGGGATGTCACCGAGGCCGTGCTGCGGGCCCAGCAGGC
Organism: Holophagaceae bacterium; assembly: GCA_046331485.1. Taxonomy (GTDB): domain Bacteria; phylum Acidobacteriota; class Holophagae; order Holophagales; family Holophagaceae; genus Geothrix. Next base: position 68,130 of record JAXLQS010000001.1, read on the forward strand.
CACCCGCGAAGACCGCCTGGCCGCCATGGGCCGCATGGCCGCGGAACTGGCCCATGAGATCCGGAACCCCCTGGGCAGCCTGGCCCTGTTCTCGGGCATGCTCGTGGAGGATCTGGCGGACCAGGCCGGCCCCCTGGAGCTCGCCCGGAAGATGCAGGAAGGCGTGGGGCGCCTCAACAGCGTGGTCGGCAACACCCTCGCCTTCACGCGGGACCTTCACCCCAAGCAGGGGACCCTATGCCTGCGGAGCTTCTGGGAAGACACCCTGCGCAGCGCGACGCTGGCCGAGGCCGTGCCCTGGGAGAACCAGATCCCCGAGCAGGCCACCTGGCTGGGCGATCCCGACCTCCTGCGGCAGGTCGCGCAGAACCTGCTCCAGAACGCCATCCGCGCCCTCGAGGACGCCGAGGCACCGCGCATCGTCCTCGCGGCCGTCGAGGAGCGGCTGGAGGACCAGCCCTGCTGGCACCTCACCCTCACCGACAACGGCTGCGGCATCCCCGAGGAGGCCCTGGCCAAGGTCTTCGATCCCTTCTTCAGCACCTTTGGCGGCGGCACCGGCCTGGGGCTCGCCGTCTGCCACCGCATCATCGTGGCCCACGGCGGCCTGCTCTTCATCGAAAGCCAGAGGGGCCGAGGCACCACGGTGCACCTGCGCCTGGCGGCAGCCTCGCGGCCGTGACGGCGGCCCGAGCCTGTGCGAAAATCGACCTCCGCGGAGCGCCCATGTCCTTCATCCACCTCCATCCCGGCCAGCAGGCGCCCGAGATCGTCAACGCGATCATCGAGATCCCCACGGGCTCCCGCATCAAGTACGAGATCGACCACCACACGGGCCTGGTGCACGTGGACCGGGTGCTCTTCTCGCCCTTCCACTACCCGGCGGAGTACGGCTTCATTCCCGGCACCCTGGCCGAGGACGGCGATCCGGCCGACATCCTCGTGCTCATCAACGGCTCGACCTATCCCGGCGTGGTGGTGCGCGCCCGGCCCATCGGCCTGCTGCGCATGAAGGACGACAAGGGCCTGGATTCCAAGATCCTGGCCGTGGCCACGGACGATCCCACCTACGCCCACGTGACCTCCCGCAGCGACCTGCCCCCCCACTTCCTGCTGGAGGTGGAGCATTTCTTCCTCACCTACAAGGATCTCGAGCGCAAGAGCGTCACCAGCGACGGCTGGGGCGGCAAGGACGAGGCCCACGCCTTCGTGCGGGCCTCCATCGAGGCCTATAGCCGGCAGCAGAAGAAGTAGGCCGGTGGCGACGCCGGAGGCGGCCCCCGGGCTCGTCTGCTTCGACCTCGACGGGACCCTGGTGGATCCCCTGCTCGGCGTCCGGAACTGCCTCGCCAAGACCTGCGAGGCCTTCGGCCTGCAGCTGCCCGGCGAGGCCACCATCCGGGGCTGGATCGGCTTCGGCATGCGGGAATCCCTGGCTTCCCTCAGGGGCCTCGAGGATCCCCAGCGGCTGGAGGCGGCCCTGGATTTCTACTGGGAGCGCTACCGGCAGGACGGGGTCTTCGAGCACGAGCTCTACCCTGGCGTCTTCCACCTGCTGCACCGTCTGAAACGCCAGGGGCACCGGATCTACGTCGTGTCCGCCAAGCCCAGCCTCTTCGCCCGGCGCATCGCCTACCAGTTCGACCTGAACCTGATCTTCGACGACATCTTCGGCAGCAACCTCAAGGGCGAGTGGCAGCCCAAGACCGCCGTGCTGGCGGGCCTGGCCGCGCGCGGCACCATCTGGCCCGGCGGCGTCTTCATCGGCGACCGGGGCGTGGACATGCAGGCAGCCCGGGACCATGGCCTGGAGGCCATCGGCGTGGGCTGGGGCTATGGCAGCCATGAAGAGCTGACCGCGGCCGGGGCGGCCCGGATCTTCGATTCCGTGGCGGACCTCGACGCCTGGCTGCGGATCCGGTTCCCGCAGCCCGAGCGCTACGACGCCTTCAGCCGTTCGGAGTAGACCAGCGCGTGCCCGACGGGACCTGCAGCTTGAAGCTGTCGGGGGCCAGAGCGGCCGGCGACTTGGGATCGAGCAGCTCCAGGGTCTGGCGCGCCCCCGAGGGATCGGTCCAGGCCAGGGTGTGCAGGAGCCCCTTGCGGCCGGTGACCCTCAGCTCGGGCAGGCCTGGCTCCTTGGGCGAGAGCTTCACGGCCTCGCCGCCGGCGGCCTCCGCCCGGTACAGCCGTTCAAGGCGGGCCGGATCCAGGAGGATGCCCAGCAGCGGGAAGTCCCGGACCGCCCGGGCCAGCTCCACCCGCTGCGCGGTCCGCGTATCCGGGTCGTATTGCACCAGGTGACGCCCATCGCAGGTGATGGCAAGGCCGCCCTCGTAGGTCACCCGCAGCCGCCCGCCCCGCGCCAGGGCCAGGCGCCCTTGGCGGGCCAGCTTGCCGAACACCAGGCTATCGCTCTCCTGACGGAACCGGCTCTCCAGGGAGGGCTTCTGGGCGAAGGCCGTCCACCAGGCCGGCATGGATGCCAGACAGGGAGACACCGCCAGCCAGACCAGGATGGGGAGGCGCACGTCAGCTCCGCTTCATCTCGACGCTGAGCTTGGCCGTGCTGCCCTTCCCGGGCGCCGGCCGGCGGATCTGCCCTTCGGTCAGGACCTGCCCCCGGTGCCGCAGCTGGACCACGACCTCGATCTCCTGCCCATCGACCTCCGTGGGCACCTCGAGGCGCAGGATGGAGGGGGCCCCGGAGCGCCCCACCAGGGTCAGCTCGCCCATGAGGGAGTTGATCGCATCCTTGTGATCCACCGCCTTGGGCTTGGCGGGGGGCCGCCTGGTCTCCACCTTCAGGGAGGCCAGGGCGGCCAGGGGATCCAGCTTCACCCCGACCTTGGCGGGACGAGGTGCCGCATGGCCCTCGGGGGAGGGTGCCGGTTCCGTGGCCTGCGCCACGTTCAGAGCGACCTCGACGGGAGCCGGGATAGGCTCCGGTTCCGGTATCGGCTCGGGCTCGATAGCGGGCACCGGAAGCGCCTCGGCCTCGGGCAGGGCCGCCGGAGGCAGGGCCTCCCCATCGTCCACCAGGAAGGCGATCTCGTCCGCGGCCGCGCTGGGCGGTTCCGGCAGCACCGGGGCCTCGATGAAGAACCCGCCGTCGTCGTCTTCATCGGGCAGGGGCACGGACCCCGGCGATCCGCCCATGGGAGGCGGACTTTCCAGGTCCAGCAGGTCCGTGACCGAGGGCAGGTCCGACAGGGTGAGGGCCTCGACCTCCGGTCGGGCCGGCTTCACTTCGACCGGAGCCGGTGGTGGTGGCGGCGGAGGCGCAGCCTGGGACTCACCCAGCACGTGCGCCTTGATGTACGAGAGGGAGAGCTTGGTGATGCCGCGAAGTGTCTCGAAGACGCCGGTGCCATCGGAGGCCACGGACTGGAAGCTCGGCAGGCCCCTGGGATTGAAGACCGCCTCAAGCTCCTCCACGGTGAGGACGTTCCTGAGGTCCCGCTTGTTCCACTGGAAGACCATGGGGATGTCCCCCAGGACCAGGCCCAGTTCCCGGAGGTTCTCCTCAAGGTTCTGGTAGCTCTCCTTGCAGGCATCCAGCATGGGCGTCTGGCTGTCCACCACGAAGACGATGCCGTCCACCCCCTTCAGCACCAGCTTCCGGGTGCTGTTGTAGAACACCTGGCCGGGCACGGTGTAGAGCTGGAGCTTGGTCTTGAAGCCGCTGACCATGCCCACATCCATGGGCAACAGGTCGAAGAAGAGGGTGCGGTCCGTCTCAGTGTTGAGGCTCACCATCTCGCCGCGGGCCTTCTGGCTCGTCTTGCCGTAGATGGTGTTGAGGTTGGTGGTCTTTCCGCACAGACCGGGCCCGTAGTAGACGATTTTCGCCGTCATCTGCCGGGTGGCGTGGTTGAAGAACACCATTCCATGACCTCGCGTGGATGCCCGAAGTCTAGCTTGGAAACGGCCCCGGGCTCAATGCAAATGCAGGAAATACCTAGGAGATCCCCTTCAGCAGGGCGAGGACCTGCCGGTCATGGTCCTTCGTGCGGGTGTCGGTGATCACCTTGCGGACGAGGCCCTGCCGGTCGATGAGGAAGGTGACGCGCCTGGAGAAGCCAAGCAGCGGCATCTTGACGCCGTAGGCCCCGATGATCCGCTTGTCCGGGTCCGCCAGGAGGCTGAAGGGCAGGTGGAACTTCTCCGCGAAGGCCTTGTGGCTCGAACCGTCGTCTGCGCTCACGCCGAGGATGACCGCCCCCGCGGCCTGGATCTCGGCGAACCCATCGCGAAGGCTGCAGGCCTGGGCCGTGCAACCCGGCGTATCGTCCTTGGGATAGAAGTAGAGGACCACGGCGGCCTTGCCTGCAAAATCAGACAGGCGCACCAGGGCGCCGTGCTGGTCCCTGGCCTCGAAGGCCGGGGCCTTCGAGCCCTCTTTGACTTCGGCGGCCGAAGCCATGCCCAGCATCGCGAAGATCCCCATCCCCACCCCCCAAGTCCGTTTCATGACCCGCTCCGGAAAGTGAGAGGAGTGTGGCACCATCGGCCTTTCAGGAGTCAAGGACTTGGACCAGCCGGTTCGCATCGCCCTGATCCCCGGTGACGGGGTTGGCCCTGAGGTCATGGCCGAGGCCCTGCCTTGCCTGGACTGGGCCCTGGCCCGGGGGCGCCGGCTCGAGGCGGTCCGGTTCCCCTTCGGCGCCGACCACTGCCTGGCCACTGGGGAGACGCTGCCGGAGGCGGCCTTCCTCGAGCTGCGGGACGGATTTGACGCGGTCCTCTTCGGGGCCGTGGGTGATCCGCGCCTGCCAGATGGCCGCCACGCGGAGGCGATCCTCCTGCGGCTGCGACAGGAGCTGGAGCTGACCGTGAACTTCCGGCCCTGCGGGCCTCCGCTCGCGGGGGCCCGGCCCGGCCTCGACCTCGAGGTCTTCCGCGAGAACACCGAAGGCCCCTACTGCCTGCAGGGCTCCACGGAACCGGACCGGGCCGTGGACCTCGCCATCCACACCGAGGCCGCCGTCCAGCGCCTGCTGCAGGCGGCCTTCCTGCGCGCCGAGCGGCGGGGTCGGCCCCTCGTCCTGGCCCACAAGGCGAACGTGCTCAAGCACGGACATGGGCTGTGGATGCGGGTGTTCGAGCAGGTGCGGGCCGACCATTCCCGGGTGGCAGCGCGGACGATGCACGCCGATGCCCTGCTCTGCGCCCTGGTGCAGGATCCGACGCCCTTCGGCCTCATCGCAGCGGACAACTACCTCGGCGACCTCATCAGCGACCTCTGCGCCGCCTTCATCGGGGGCATGGGCGTGGCGCCCTCCCTCAGCTGGGCGCCCCACAGGCCGTTCCGCTGCAGCGCCCTGGCCGAGCCGGTCCACGGCTCGGCCCCGGACATCGCCGGCAAGGGTCTGGCCAATCCCATCGGCATGACGCTCAGCACCGCGCTGCTGTTCCGGCATCTGGGCTGGGAGGAAGAGGCCGCCCTGCTGGAAGCGGCCGTGGCAGCCGCCCTCGAATCCGGCTCGAAGACCCGCGACCTGGGCGGCACCCAGAGCACCACGGCCATGGGCCGGGCCATCCGCGACCGCCTGCCCCGGTAGCCCTCAGCAGCTCCGCATGACGCCCACGAGCACTCCCTGGATGTCGATGAGCTGGGGGGGATAGCAGCGGGGCTGCAGAGCGGGATTGTGGGGAATGAGCCACACGCCCTTGGCATCCCGGCGGAACTCCTTGAGGGTGACCTCCTCGCGGTCGATGAGGGCCACCACGCGGTCGCCGTTCCGGTACTCGCCCTTGCGCTGGAGCACCACCAGGTCGCCGTCGAGGATGGCATCCTCCACCATCGAATCGCCCCGGACCCGCAGCACGAACAGCTCATCCCGCTGGCGGTGGATGCTGTTGGGCACCTCGATGGGCAGGGCCCGGCTCTCCGGCAGGATGGGCGATCCCGCGGCGACATCACCGCAGAAGGGGAAGATCCGCACGGCGGCCGCTCCCTCCGGCCGGGACTCGCCGCGACCCGAGGGGCGCGCGTGCGCCGCCTCCTCATCGGTGCCCGCGGCCACGACCAGGTTGTTGCCCTTGCCATGGCTGCGGACGAGGAAGCCCTTGTCCATGAGGTGCTGGACATGTTTGTGGATGGTGGACACCGCGCTGGAACCCACGCCCTTGGCGATCTCGGCCAGGGTGGGGCTGCGGCCTTCGCCCTGCACGAAGGTGCGGATGAACTTCAGCACGGCCTGCTGGCGTTTGGTGAGATCGCTGGCTTTCATGGGCTTCAAGGTAAGAGTTGAGGCCCAGGTCGTCAATCCCTTTTTTTTCGCTTTATTTCAGACAGCTCGGCGGGCCAGGTTCAAGACCCTCCGTGGAGCCGACCTGTGACTTATGTCATACTGATCGACGGCCTTGAGGGTCAAGTATTTACGCCCTTCTCGTCCTCTTTTGGCCCCCCTCGTTGTCCGTGTCTCGATGAGAAAGGAGTCTCCATGACTGCCAGCCTTGCGGCCCCCTCGACGCCTGTGGGGGCGAAAACCCGGATCAATGATTTTTCCATCCAGGTGGCCACGGTCAACGGATCGGGCTCCCAGACGGCGAACACCGTGCTGCTGCGCGCCATCTTCCAGATGGGCGTGTTCGTCAGCGGCAAGAACCTCTTCCCCTCGAACATCGCCGGCCTGCCCACCTGGTTCACCATCCGCGCCAGCGCCAAGGGCTACGTGGCCCGCAAGGCCAGTAACGAGATGCTGATCCTCATGAATCCGGAGACGGCCAAGGAGGACATCGCCAAGGCCGATGCGAACGCCCTCGTGATCTACGACGAGCCCCTGCAACTGGACAAGCTGCGGGCCGACCTCAGCTACATCCCCGTGCCCTTCCAGAAGCTGGTGACGGCCTCCTGCCCGGAGCCCAAGCTGCACAAGCTCGTGAAGAACATGATCTACGTGGGCGTGGCCGCCCGCCTGCTGGGCGTGGACATGGAGGAGGTGAAGAAGGCCATCACGAAACAGCTGAAGGGCAAGGCCAAGGCCATTGAGATCAACCAGGCCGCCGCCGTGGCGGGCTATGACTGGGCCATGGAGCACCTCGAGGACCAGGACCACATCAAGGTGGTGCGCGACAACAAGACCAACGGCCTGATCATCGTGGACGGCAACGAGGCCTGCGCCCTGGGCGCCCTGTTCGCCGGCGTCACCGTGGTGGGCTGGTATCCCATCACCCCGGCCTCCAGCCTGGTCGAGACCTTCATCGAATACGCCGAGGAGTACCGCAAGGATCCCAAGACCGGCAAGTCCACCGTCGCCATCGTGCAGATGGAGGATGAGCTGGCGTCGGCCGGCGTGGTGCTTTCCGCCGGCTGGGCCGGCGCCCGCTCCATGACCTCCACCGCGGGCCCCGGCGTGTCGCTCATGAGCGAGTTCATCGGCCTGGGCTACTACGTGGAGGCCCCCGGCGTCTTCTTCAACGTGGCCCGCACGGGTCCCAGCACGGGCCTGCCCACCCGCACCCAGCAGTCCGACGTGGAGCTCTGCGCCAAGTGCAGCCATGGCGACACCCAGCACATCAACCTCTACCCCGGGAACATGGAGGAGTGCTTCCAGTTCTCCTATGACGCCTTCGACCTGGCCGAGCGCTTCCAGACCCCTATCTTCGTGGTCACCGACCTGGACCTGGGCATGCAGAACTGGTCGTCCAAGCCCTTCGCCTACCCCTCGAAGCCCTACGACCGGGGCAAGGTGCTGGACCAGAAGCAGCTGGCGGAGATCAAGGACTGGGGCCGCTACAAGGACGTGGACGGCGACGGCATCTGCTACCGCTCCCTGCCCGGCACTCCCGGCGGCAAGGGTTCCTACTTCACCCGCGGCTCGGGCCACAATGCCTACGCGCAGTATTCCGAGAAGCCCGAGGACTACGTCGAGGTGGTGGACCGCCTGAAGCGGAAGTACGAGACCGCCAAGACCCACGTGCCCGCGCCCGTGTTCCGCAACCTGGGCTCTGACAAGGGCGTCCTCGCCTTCGGCTCCAGCGATCCCGCGGTCGTCGAGGCCCAGGACATCCTGGCCGAGGGCGGCCTGAAGACCGACTACCTCCGCCTGCGGGCCCTGCCCTTCACCGCCGAGGTGGACGCCTTCGTGAAGGAGAAGTCCGTGGTCTACGTGGTGGAGCAGAACCGCGACGGCCAGATGGCCAACCTCTTCCGCGAGGCCTACCCAGAGCACGCCACCAAGTTCAGGAGTGTCCTCCACTACAACGGCCACGCCATCGACGCGAAGTGCATCGTGGACCAGATCACCGCCTTCGAGCAGAAGTAAGGAGCCGACCATGACCACCGCCACGCCCTCCGCTCCTGTGCCCGCCACCCCCACCAACAAGCTCGGCTTCACCAAGCAGGACTACGTGGGCTCCAAGTCCACCCTCTGCGCCGGCTGCGGCCACGACGCCATCACGGCCCAGATCATCAACGCCGCCTTCGAGTCCAGCATCGAAGGGCACCTCGTCACCAAGTACTCGGGCATCGGCTGCTCGTCGAAAACCCCGGCCTACTTCATCAACCAGGGCTGGGGCTTCAACAGCGTGCACGGCCGCATGCCGGCCATCGCCACGGGGGCCTCGCTCGCCAACCGGAAGCTCATCAACATCGGCGTCTCCGGGGACGGCGACTCCATGTCCATCGGCATGGGCCAGTTCGTCCACGCCGTGCGCCGCAACATCCCCATGATCTACATCATCGAGGACAACGGCGTCTACGGCCTCACCAAGGGCCAGTTCTCCGCCACCGCCGACAAGGGTTCCTTCCTCAAGACCGGGGCCAAGAACGAACTGCCCCCCATCGACCCCTGCACCCTGGCCATCGAGCTGGGCTGCGGCTTCGTGGCCCGCTGCTTCTCCGGCAACCCCAAGCAGCTGAACGCCATCCTCAAGGCCGCCTTCGCCTACGAGGGCACCGTGGTGCTGGACATCATCAGCCCCTGCGTCACCTTCAACAACCACGACGCCTCCACACGCTCCTACAAGCACGTGAAGGATCATGATTTCCCCCTCCACGACCTGGGCTTCATCCAGTACTCGGAAGTGGAGGATGTCGACATCGCCGCCGGCGCGACGGAGGTCGTCACCTTCCCCGACGGCTCCAAGGTGGCCATCAAGGCCATCCACGAAGGCTACGACCCCACGGACCGCTTCGGCGCCATGAAGGCCATCCACGAGTCCATGGCCAAGGGCGAGTTCCTCACCGGCCTCCTCTACATCAACCCCACCCAGCCCCCCCTGCCCCAGGTGCTGAACCTGGTGGACGAGCCCCTGGCCACCCTCGCCGAGGCCCAGGTGAAGCCCAGCCCGGCCGTGCTGGAGGAGATCATGCAATCGTTGATGTAATCGTTGGGTTTCTGTTTAAGGGGCCGCCCCGGGGTGGGCGGCTCCTCGCATGTGGGCTCCACCATTGACCTAATCCACCGCCACGCTAGACTGGAGCTTCGTGGGCCTGTAGCTCAGCTGGGAGAGCGCTGCGTTCGCAATGCAGAGGTCGTCAGTTCGATCCTGATCAGGTCCACCACTCCACGATTGCGGCGGTCTTCGGGCCGCCGTTTCTTTTCGGGGACGACCTCGCCGGTTTTCAGTGCAGAGGTCATCATCCCGCCTATCACAGGCTCCCCCGGAGCCTGCTCCCACTCGCTCCGCTCGCGGAGGCGGGTCCCTTGATCCTGATCAGGTCCACCACTCCACGATTGCGGCGGTCTCCGGGCCGCCGTTTCTTTTCGGGGACGACCTCGCCGGTTTTCAGTGCAGAGGTCATCATCCCGCCTATCACAGGTTCTGGAGCGCCCAGCTAGAACACCGCCTCCATGGGCGCCGTCTCTCCGGCCAGCAGGCCCACGGCGTGGGCGGCCACCAGAGGCAGGCCCCGGTGGGCGAAGTGGATCGCGGCCTGCACCTTGTTCTGGTAGAAGGCCGCCTCCCGGCTCCCCATCAGGTGGGCCTGAACGGCCGTGGAGTCGGCCGGGTCCACGCCGCGCCCGGCCAGGAGGGCCTGGGCCTTCTGCTGCGCCACCTGGGCCTGCTGCAGGAGGAGGAAGCCCCCCACCACATGGCCCAGCATGTCGAGGATGGGCACGGCGTTCAGGAGGGTCAGCAGCGTGGCGTTGTCGCGGGTGGGAATCTGGGTCAGCACGGCGCCCATGGTCTTCACGGCCTCGGCGAGCAGTTGGGCCGAAGGTCCGAGGACCGGGTCCCCGGCCAGGGATTGCGCGGCCTCCGCGGCCTGCTTCAGCAGGGCTTTCACGGGGCGCCCCTCCTGCATGCGGAACTTCCGGCCCACCAGGTCCAGGGCCTGGATGCCGTTGGTGCCCTCGTAGATGGAGGCGATCTTGCAGTCCCGCAGGTACTGTTCCGCCGGGTAGTCCATGGTGTAGCCGTAGCCGCCATAGACCTGGAGGGCCCACTCGGTCACGCGGAAGCCCCAGTCCGAGCACCAGGCCTTGCTGATGGGCGTGAGCAGCTCCACCAGCCCCTGCCAGCGATCCCGCTCATCGCCTTCTGAGACGTGGGCCATGTCCATGCACCAGGCCGTGTAGGTCACCAGGGCGCGCATGGCCTGCACATAGCCTGACTGCAGCAGGAGGGAGCGCCGGACATCCGGGTGCTCGATGATCAGGGACTGGCTCGAGGACTTGCCCGCCTTCGGGCCGCGTCCCTGCAGGCGCTCCTTCGCATAGGCCAGGGCGGCCTGGTGGGCGGCGGAGGCATTGCTGAGCCCCTGGACGCCCACCTCCCAGCGCGCCGCGTTCATCATCTGGAACATGTGGGCCAGCCCCTGGTTCTCCTCGCCCAGCAGGAAGCCCTGGGTGCCCCCGTTCGAGCCGAAGACCAGGCTGCAGGTGGGTGAGCCGTGGATGCCCAGCTTGTGCTCGATGCCCGCGCAGACCACGTCGTTGGCCTGCCCCAGGGTGCCGTCCGGGTTCACCCGCACCTTGGGCACCACGAAGAGGCTGATCCCCTTGGGCCCGGCCGGTGCGCCCGGGGTGCGGGCCAGCACGGCGTGGATGATGTTGGGCGTCAGTTGATGGTCGCCGCTGGTGATGAAGATCTTCTCGCCGGTGATCAGGTAGGTGCCGTCGGCCTGGGGAACCGCCTTGGTGTTGAGCGCCCCCAGGTCGCTGCCGGCCCCGGCTTCGGTGAGGCACATGGTGCCGGTCCACTCGCCGGAGTACATCCGCTCGCAGAAGGTGCGCTTCAAGGCCTCGCTGCCGAAGGTCTCGATGAGGTGCGCGGAGCCGCGGGTGAGCAGGACCTTGAGGCCCAGCGCCGTGTTGGCGCCCATGAGGAACTCGCTGATCCCGGCCCCCACGGACTCCGGCAGGCCCATGCCGCCGAACTCCGGATTTATGGTGGCGCTGATCCACCCGCCCTCGGCCAGGTCGCGGAAGGCCGCGGCGAAGCCCTCGGGCAGTTCCACCCTGCCGTGGTCGAAGCGGGCGCCGGCGCGATCACCGGTCTCGTTGCAGGCGGCGACGCTGCCCCGGGCCACCTTCAGGGCCTCCTCCAGCACCATGTCCAGCTGCCCCCGGTCGATCTCCCCGTAGGGCCCGGGCTTCAGCAGCGGATCCAGATCCAGCCATTCGAACAGGTTGAAGCGGATGTCGCGGTCGTCGTCGAGGTACTTCATGGGACCTCCGTCTGGCCATCAAGGGGCGCCGCCGGACCCAAGTTTCGGCCCGGAGGCGGCGTCGTGCCCGGGTTACTTCAGCTCGGGGAACTGCTCCTCGCGGAACTCGGTGGGCGATCCCGAAGCCTCCGCGGCCCGCTTGCGCAGCTCCACGCGCCGGATCTTTCCGGAGATGGTCTTCGGGAGGTCGCCGAACTCGAGGATGCGGATGCGTTTGTAAGGCGACAGCCGCTCGCGGATGAACCGGAAGAGGGCAAGCGCCGTCTCGCGGTTCGGCTCCCATCCGGCGCGGAGGATGACGTAGGCCTTGGGCACCGTGAGCTTCAGGGGATCGGGGCTGGGCACCACCGCCGCCTCGGCCACGGACTCGTGCTCGATGAGGAAGGACTCCAGCTCGAAGGGGCTGATCCGGTAGTCGGAGCTCTTGAAGACGTCGTCGGCCCGGCCCACGAAGAACAGGTAGCCGTCCTCGTCTCGCGTCGCCACGTCGCCGGTGCGGTAGAAGCCCTCAGCCTCGGCCCGGGCCATCTTCGAGGGGTCATCCTTGTACCCCTCCATGAGACCCAGGGGCCGGGGCGCCAGCTTCAGGCAGATCTCACCCTCCTGCGCCTCCCGGCCGTCGGCATCCAGCAGCACCACGTCGTAGCCGGGGAGGGAGCGCCCCATGGACCCGGCCTTCACCGGTTGGCCGGGCGGGTTGCCAACCTGGGCCGTGGTCTCGGTCTGGCCGTAGCCGTCGCGGATGGTGAGGCCCCAGGCCTTCTGGACCTGGCTGATGACCTCCGGGTTGAGCGGTTCGCCGGCGCCCACCAGCTCCCGCAGCTTCACGGGATAGGCCGCGAGGTCCTCCTGGATGAAGAGGCGCCACACCGTGGGCGGGGCGCAGAGGGTGGTGACGCCCTTGTCCGCGATCACCTGCAGGGTGGCGGCGGCGCTGAACCGGGCGGCCCGGTAGACGAAGATGCAGGCCCCGGCGTTCCAGGGCGCGAAGAAGCTGCTCCAGGCGTGCTTGGCCCAGCCCGGCGAGCTGATGTTGTAGTGGAGGTCGCCCTCCTTCAGACCCACCCAGTACATGGTGCTGAGGTGACCCACGGGGTACGACTGGTGGGTGTGGAGCACCAGCTTGGGCTTGGCCGTGGTGCCCGAGGTGAAGTAGAGCAGCAGGGGATCGGTGGCCCGGGTCACGGCATCGGGTTCGTACGAGGGGCTGCCCTCGTAGAGCTTCGGGAAACCGTGCCAGCCCGCCACCTCGCCGCCCACGCAGATGCGCGTGAGGCTGGCATCCATGCCATCGAATTTGCCGGCCTGGGCGGCGTCCACCACCAGGTGCCGGATGCCGCCCCGCTCGATGCGGTCCAGCAGGTCCGCCTGGGAGAGCAGCAGGGTGGAGGGCACCAGGATGGCCCCCAGCTTCATGCAGGCCAGCATCACCTCCCAGAGCGGCAGGACGTTGTCGAGCATGATGAGCACGCCCTCGCCCCGGCGGACGCCCAGGGCCCGCAGGGCGTTGGCCACCTGGTTGCTGCGGGCGGACAGCTCCTGGAAGCTGACCTTCGTCTCGGCGCCACTTTCCTCCACGATCCAGAGGGCCGGGCGGTCGTTGCCCTGCGCGTAGACGTCGAAGTGGTCCAGGGCCCAGTTGAAGTCGCCCAGCACGGGCCAGCGGAACGCCTGGAGGGCCCCCGCGTAGTCGTCCCGCCGCTCGACAAGGAGATTCCGGGCCTGGAGGAAAGCCTCGCGCGCGCTCATGACGCCCCCTGGTTGATGCCTGGTGGATGGATGGTTGGTGGCCTATTTATAGCGCGCCCGCTGGGGGCGTCCAGGACCAAACCCGGGCCGCATGGAAATCCCGGCCTCGGTGCGGGTCGGGCCGCTCCGGGGTCGTGGTAGGGTGGTCGCACCCTAGCAAACGCGTGAGGCACAAGGTGTTCAGCATCATCCCAGAGGGGGCCGCCTACCGGGAATTCGTCCTGCTCAAGGACGGGCGCGGTGTGCTGCTCCGCATCGCCTTCCCCGAGGATGCCGACCGGGTGGAGGCCTTCATCCGCGGCCTCTCCCGGGAGAGCCTGGCCATGCGCTTCATGGGCGGCGTGGCCAGCGTGTCCCGCAAGTTCGTGGAGGAGCTCTGCACGCCCAACCTCCGCCTCCAGGCCTGCCTGCTGGCCGTGGAGGGAGAAGGCGAGGAGGAGCAGGTGCTGGGCCTGGGCAACTACATCGGGGGCGGCGGGCCCGTCGCCGAAGTGGCCTTCATGGTCGGCGACGCCCACCAGGGGCGGGGCATCGGCACCCTGATCCTCGAACGCCTGGCGGGGCTGGCGGCGGGCGTCGGCTACCTGGGCTTCGAGGCGGAGCACCTCACGGGCAACAAGAAGATGGGCAACGTCTTCATGGACACGGGCTTCGAGACCCGGCGCGCCCTGGAGGACGGCGTCATCCACGTGCAGTTCCCCCTGAGCGCCCCCGAGGCCCTGCGGGAGCGCACGGACCTGCGCGAGCGCGTGGCCACCGCCAATTCCCTGGTCCCGCTGCTGCGGCCCCGCGTGGTGGCCGTGGCCGGCGCCTCCCGGGATCCCGGCTCCGTCGGCCACGCCATCTTCCGCAACATCCTCCAGAGCCGCTTCCAGGGCTCCGTCTATCCCATCAACCCCAAGGCCGATGCCATCGAGGGCGTGCAGGCCTACCCCTCCCTGGCGGCCCTACCGGAGACGCCGGACCTGGTGATTCTGGCGGTGCCGGCGACCAAGGTCTCCGCCCTGGCCAAGCGAGCCCTGGACCGCGGGGCCCGGGGGCTGCTGGTCCTGGCCGCGGGGTTCGCCGAGGCGGGGCCGGAGGGCGCGCAGCGGCAGGACCGCCTGCTCCGCCTCGCCCGCAGCCACGGGGCTCGCCTGGTGGGGCCCAACTGCCTGGGGCTGCTGAACACCCACGAAGCGGTGCAGCTCAATGCCAGCCTGGCCGCCACCATGCCCCCCCGGGGCCGGGTGGGGTTCTTCAGCCACTCCGCGGCCCTGGGCGTGGTCATCCTGCAATACGCCGCCGAGCGCGGGCTGGGCTTCTCCACCTTCGTCTCCGCCGGGAACCGGGCCGACGTCTCCGGCAACGACCTGCTGCAGTACTGGGACGAGGATCCCGACACCGACCTGGCCCTGCTCTACCTGGAAACCTTCGGCAACCCCCGGCGCTTCGCCCGCCTGGCCCGCCGGATCTCGCGGCGCAAGCCCATCCTCTGCGTCAAGAGCGCCCGGAGCCACGCAGGCCGCCGCGTGGCCATGGCCCACATCGCCGCGGCCCCCCGGAACGATGCGGAGGTGGAGGCCCTGTTCCACCAGGCGGGGGTGATCCGCGCCGACACCCTGGAGGATCTCTTCGACATCGCCCTGCTCCTGGCCCACCAGCCCCTGCCCCGGGGAAACCGCGTGGCCATCGTGAGCAACTCCGGGGGCGTCGCCACCATCTGCGCCGACGCCTGCGAAACGCACGGCATGGAGATCTCGGGCACCGGTGTGATGAACCTGCACGCCATGGCCACGCCCGAAGACTACGAGCAGGCCTGCCGTGAGGCCCTGGAGCATCCCCAGGTGGACGCCCTCATCGCCTCCTTCGCCTGCCTCGGGACCTGTGATCCGGACGTGGTGGCCCGGGCCATCCGCCGGGCCGCCGTGCGGGCGGAGCAGACCACGGGCATCGCCAAACCCACCCTGCTCTCCCTCATGGGCATGAGCGGCGCCGTGCCCGTGGGCTCCGCCGCCCTGGCCGAGAGCGGGGGCAGGCACCGCATCTTCCCCTCGTACCGCTTCCCGGAATCCGCGGCCCTGGCCCTCTCCAAGGTGGTGGAGTACGCGCGGTTCCGCCAGTTGCCGCCGGGGCGCATCCTGGGCTATGGGGACCTCCATGGCGGCGAGGCGCGCCGGCGCGTGGAGCAGCTGGTCGAGGCGCTGCCCGGCCCGACGCCCACGCCCTTCTCGGAGGCCGAAACCCGGGAGCTCCTGGGCGCCTTCGGCCTTCCCATCGCCGAGGCTCCGGCCGCCGCGGAGCCCCAGGTGTCGCTCCACCTGTCCTCCGATCCCGACTTCGGTCCCATCTGGCGCTTCCACCGGCAGGGCGGGGACTCCATCCTGCGCCTCACGCCGCTCACCGACCTCGACATCGCCGAGGTCCTTGAGCGGATGGGCCTGGGGCCGGAGAGCGGCCTGGGCGAGACCCTGGGCCGCCTGACGCAACTCGTGGAGGAGCTGCCCTGGCTGCACACCCTGGAGGCCACGGTGGCCGTCCCAGGTGGGGCCGAAGCCGCGGGTCCCCTGCCCCTCGCGCCGGACCTGCGCCTGACCTTCAGCCAATCCGGAGCCCGGAAACCCTGAACGCCCATTTCGAACCTGCGGAGGCCCCCATGCTCGTGAAGGAAATGATGCGGAAGCCGGTGACGGTGATCGCGGTCGGGGCCACCCTCGGCGAGGCCGACCAGCTCCTCCAATCCCGCGGCTTCCGCCACCTGCCCGTGGTGGATCAGGGCCGACTGGTGGGCATCCTCACGGACCGGGACATCCGTTTCGCCACCAGCAGCCTCAGCCCCACGCCACGCACAGGCGGGGATTCCGTCACCCTCGCCATGAGCAGCCCCCCCCTGACGGCGGATCCCCTGGATCCCGTGGAGGACGCCGCCCGGATCATGCGGGAACGCAAGATCGGGTGCCTGCCCGTCCTCGATGGCGGCGAGCTGGTGGGCATCCTCACCGGCATGGACCTGCTCGACGCACTGATGACCCTCACCGGCGTGACCAAGCCCTCCTCCCGCCTGGAGGTGGCCCTCATGGACCAGCCCGGCGAGCTGGCCCGGCTCACCACCTTCCTGGCCGATCGCCGCGTGAACATCCACTCCATCCTCACCTACCCCACGCCGGATGCCACGGTGCGCACGGTGCTGCGGGTGGACTCGAACCAGATCCGGCCGCTGGCCGAGGAGCTCCGCGGGGCCGCTTTCACGGTCCTCTGGCCCCTTCCCAAGAGCTCCCAGCTGCACCTGACGTCCAAGCCATGGCAACCCTGATCCACCGCCCGGAGTACGCAGGGTACGACTTCGGTCCGGAGCATCCCTTCACCCCGGCCCGCCTGACCATGCTCCTGGACCTCATCCGGAGCCTGGGCCATGCCGCCCCCACCGTGGCGGCGCCGGCCGCGACGCGGGAGGATCTCCTCACCGTCCACGACGAGGCCTTCGTGGCGACCGTGGAGGCGCTCGACCGCGGCGAGGCCCGCCCCGATGCGGGCCGCTTCGGCCTGGGCACCCAGGACAACCCCATCTTCCCGGGCATGGACCTCGCCGGCCGCTGGCTGGTGGGCGGCGCCCTCCACGGGGCCCGGCTGCTCATGGCGGGCGCGGATACGCGCGTGCTCCAGCTGGGCGGCGGCCTGCACCACGCCCAGAAGGACCGGGCCGCGGGCTTCTGCCTCTACAACGACCTGGCCGTGGCCATCCGCGCCCTCACCGACCACGGCTGGCGCGTGGCCTACCTGGACATCGACCTCCACCACGGCGACGGCGTGCAGAACCTCTTCTACGACCAGGACCGGGTCCTCACCCTCAGCCTCCATGAGACGGGGCACTATCTCTATCCCGGTACTGGCCACATCCACGAACTGGGCACCGGCCCGGCACGCGGCCTCAGTCTGAACGTTCCGCTCGAGCCCTTCACCGAAAGCGAGAGCTACCTGGAGGCCTTCGAGGCGGTGGTGCCCCGAGCGCTCGAGCAGTTCTCCCCCCAGGTGCTGGTGGTGCAGGCCGGGGCGGACGCCCACTTCGCCGATCCCCTGGGCGATTTGGCCCTGACGACCCAAGCCTTCGAGACGCTGTACCGGAGGATCCTCGCGCTGGCCGCGGAGCACACCCAGGGCCGCGTGCTCTTCACCCTGGGCGGCGGCTACGAGGCCCAGGTGGTGGCCCGAGTCTGGACCATCCTCACCCTCACCCTCATGGACCTCCCCATCCCAGAGGCGCTGCCCGAGGCCTGGCTGGCCCGCTGGAAGGACCTGCTCGGACCGGAGGTGGGCCGCACGCTCCACGATCCCGTCCCCGCCTATCCCGAGTTCCCGGGCCGCGAGGAGCGCGCCCGGCGCAACCGGGACGTGGTGGACCGCCTGCTGGACTCCCTGCTCCGCTACTGGTTCTGACCGCCGCGGCGCTTCCGCTATCCTCGAAGGATGATTGGACGACTGCGCGGGGAACTCATCCAGAAGCTGCCGAACCTGGCGCTCGTCGAGTGCGGGGGCGTGGGCTACGCGGCGGCCATCAGCCTCTCGACCTACGGCCTGCTGCCCGAGGTCGGCGCCACCGTCGTGCTGCACACCGAACTCCTGGTGCGCGAGAACGAGATCTCCCTGCTCGGATTCTCCTCGCCCCAGGAGCGGGAGCTCTACCGCCTCCTGATCAAGGTGGATGGCGTGGGGCCGAAGCTGGCCCTGGCGGCCCTGGGGGCGCTGTCCCTGGAGGACCTGGTGCGGGCCCTCCGCGGCCGGGACGTCAAGGTCCTCACCCGCATCCCCGGCGTGGGCAAGAAGACCGCCGAGAAGATGTGCTTCGAGTTGTCCGAGAAGATGGGCGGGCTCTCGGGGCTGGATGGCCTGTCCGGCGTGCCGACCGGCGACCCCTGGGAGGAGAGCCTCCGCTCCGCCCTCACGAATCTGGGCTTCAAGGAGGATGCCGTGCTGCCCGTGGTGGCCGAGCTCCGGGCTGCGAAGCCGCCCCTGGCCGAGGCCATCCGGCTGGCCCTGAAGGCCCTGCAGCGGTGAGCGTCCGCATCCTCGCCACCTCCCCTCTCGTGGGCCCCGCCCTCGCCGACCTCGGCGCGCGGTTCCCCGAGCTGCGCATCGCGTCGTTTCGTTCCCCGGAGTGGCGCGCGGCCCTGCCCCAAGCCGAGGCCCTGGTGGTGCTCGTGACCGAGTCCCTCACCGAAGCGGACCTGGAGGCCGCCACGCGGCTCAGGGTCCTCGGCACCTACTCCGTGGGTGTGAACCACCTGCCGCTGAAGGCCTGCGAGGCCCACGGCATCGCAGTGGTGAACACACCGGGCGTGCTGACGGACGCCACCGCCGACATCGCGCTGGCGCTGCTGCTGGCCCTGACGCGCCGCCTGGCCGAGGGCGAGCGGCTGGTGCGCTCCGGCGGATGGAAGGGCTGGGCCCCGGATCAGCTCCTGGGCACCGGTCTGGCCGGCAAGACCTGCGGCATCCTGGGCAGTGGCCCCATCGGCCAGGCCTTCGCCCGGCGCTCCTGGGCACTGGGCATGGTCCCGGTCTTCTGGGACCGGGAGGGCCGGGGCGGCGAGGTGGACATCGGCCCCGCCCGGGCCCCGCGCCTGCCCCTGGCCCACCTCCTGGCCCGCAGCGCCGTGCTCTCCATCCACTGCCCCCTTACCCAACAGACCCGCGGCCTGCTGGACCGCGCAGCCCTGGAGCAGTTGCCCGGGGGCGCCGTCATCCTCAACACGGCCCGCGGCGGCATCCTGGACGAGCCGGCGGCCATCGACCTGCTGGAGGCGGGGCGCCTCGGCGGCGTGGGGCTGGATGTCTACGAGGGCGAGCCGAAGATCGACCCGCGCTGGCTGAGCGCGCCCCGCACCGTGCTCCTGCCCCACCTCGGATCGGCCACGGTGGAGACCCGCGCGGCGATGGCCGGGCTGCTCTGCGACGGGCTCGCCGCCGCCCTTGGGTGATACCCTGGACTCCCTCACGAGGCATCCCATGGTACGCCCCTGGCTCAAGCTGCTCGACCCCGGCCTGACGGCGCTCAAGACCGCCGCCGGTACCGCCTTTGAAGACCGCCTGGCCCTGGCCCGCGCCTACAACGTCCGCGCCCGCCATGAGGAGGCCCGAGAAGTCCTGGACCAGCTGCTGGCCGAGGACCGCTCGAACGCCGAGGCCTGGTTCGAGCGCCTGCTCTGCTTCAGCAATCACGCGGGAGACGAGGAGGGAGCGGAGCTGCTGGGGCAGTTGGAATCGCTCCGCGACGAACACCCGGCGGAGGGAGGCCATCTCCGCAACCTGGGCTACCTCCGGCTCCTCATGCAGGACCTCGACGGGGCCGAGCACACGCTGCAGCAGGCCCTGACCCTGAACGGACAGGACCCGAAGGCCCTGGAGCTGGCCGGCCTCGTGCAGCTGCACCTGAACCGGCCCGCGGACGCGAAGGCCTGGCTGCTGAAGGCCCTCAGCCTCAATCCCAGGGACCCCCGCACCCTGCGCCTGCTGGCCATCGCCATGGAACAACTGGGCGATTTCTGCGGCGCGGAGGCCCAGCTCATGGCGGCCCTCCAGGCCGAGGACTCCTACTACTGGGGCTGGCACGCCCTGGGCGAGCTGCTCCTGAAGCGCGGCGAGCTGGCCGAGGGCCTCCGCTGCGTCCAGCGGGCCCGCAGCCTCCATGTCTGCGATCCCACCAGCTACTTCGTCCTCGCGGAGACCTTCAGCGAGCAGGGCCACCTGGAATTGGCCCAGGGCCAGCTCCACACCCTCATGCTGCTGGCCCCGCCCCGCCCCGTGCTGGCCGAGGCCCAGGCCCTGCTGGGCGAACTGAAGCGGGACATGGGCGACCGGGACGGCGCGCTGTCCTACTTCAGCCTCGCGGCCGAAACCGATCCGGACGCCTCGAACCCCTGGGCCGCCCTGGGCGACATGGCCCGCGAAGAGGGCCGCTGGGACGACGCCCTGCGCTGCTACCGCGAAGCCCTCATGCGCGAGCCCGACGCGGCGGACCTCCAGGTCCAGCTGGGCTACGCGCTCCTGGAGACCCGCCAGGGCCCGGCCGCCGAGCAGGCCTTCCTCCAGGCCCTGGAGCTGGATCCCGGCGAATACAGCGCCTACCTCGGCCTCTCCGAGGTCTACCGCTTCGCCAACCGGCGCGAGGACCAGATGAGCATGGTCGAGCAGGCCATGGCCCTGGCCCCCCAGGATGCGGATGTCTGGAACGCGAAGGGCGTGGCCCTGGAAGTCACCGAGCGCTGGCAGGAGGCCACCGAGGCCTACGAGAAGGCCCTGGCCCTGGAGCCTCAGCACCGCAAGGCGGCGAACAACCTCGGCTTCGTCCTCGAGAAGCGGATGAACGGCGGCGAGCCCGAGCTGCGGGCCCGCGCCACGGAGGCCTGGAAGCAGCGGCTCCTCATCTGCCGCGACGAGGATCAGAGCCTGAAGATGGCCACCGAGCACCTCGCCAACCTCGGCATCGATGACGACACCATCCGCGAGTGGCTGCGCCCGGGCTTCCTCATGGCCGAAACCGGGAACTGACGGCTTCGTCACAGAAGCGTCACCCATGCATTTCCAGGCAGTTACATGGGCAGGCCGAGCCCATGTGGAAAAGCCTGTGGATTGACCTCATCGACCGGTGCTAAACCCTGTCTGGATACGGATTTCCCAACATAAACAGGGCAAATGCCGATCAATGTTAGTCTTTTAATATCAAACTTTAAATTGATGACAACAGCAGAATCTGCCGGATGGACGATCTCCGGGGTTTTCCACATTTTCCGCTTTCTTTCGCATTGACACGAAAAAGGCCTTGGAACCCTTGGGGAGCGGGGCGAAAACCCATCTGTCAACCCCTTATAGTTACACCGACTACACGTCCGGCATCCTTCAGACCAGGGCCTCCGCTTCCCGGAGGTGGACGCTCACCAGGCGGGAGCAGCCCGCCTCCTCCATGGTGACGCCGTAGAGGGTGTCGGCGGCGACCATGGTGGGCTTCTGGTGGGTGATGACGATGAACTGGGTGTCGGCCTTCATCTTCTGCACCATGGCGGCGAAGCGGCCCACGTTGGCCTCGTCCAGGGGCGCGTCCACCTCGTCCAGCACGCAGAAGGGGCTGGGCTTGAAGTGGAAGATGGCGAAGAGGAGCGAGATGGCCGTCAGAGCCTTCTCACCGCCGCTCAGCAGGGTCAGGGCCTTGGCGGTCTTGCCCGGCGGCTGGGCGGTGATCTCGATGCCGCACTCCAGGAGGTTCTTGGGATCCTCGAGGCTGAGGTGGGCGCTGCCGCCGCCGAAGGCCTCCCTGAAGACCTCCTGGAACCGGCTGTTCACGAAGTCGAAGGCCTCGCGGAAACGCTCCTCGCTGGTGGCATTGATCTCCTGGATGGTGGCCTCCAGGTTGCCGATGGCGGCGGTGACGTCGGCCCGCTGCTCGTCCATGAAGGCCATGCGCGTTTCCGCCTCCTCCAGCTCCTGGATGGCCAGGGGGTTCACGCCGCCCAGGTCCATGCGCCGGCCCTGCAGCTCGTTCAAGCGGGTCTGGTGGACCAGCTCGCCCTCCTCCCAGGCCTCCCGTTCCAGGTCGCTGAGGCCGTTCAGGAAGGCGGGCACCTCCAGGCCCAGGGCCAGTTCCACTTCCTTGGCCAGGGCCTCCTGGCTGCCCTGCACCTGGGCCCCATGGAGCAGCACCTCCTGGTGCTGGACCCTGGCATTCTCCAGGGCCTCCTGGAATTCGCGGGCCGACCTCTCCTGGACCCGCAGAGTCTCCTGATCCAGCTCGAGCCTGGGCTGGGCTTCGCGGGCCTGGGCCTGAACCTCCTCCCGCTCCAGGAGCAGCACTTGGGATTCCGACTCCAGTTCGGCGAGACGCCCCAGACAGGCCTCCATGCGCTCGACCTGCCCGGCGGCCTCGGCCTCGAGGCGCTGGCGTTCGGCCTCCAGGTCGAAGCGGCCCCGCTGGGCCAGCTGCAGGTGGCGCTCGTGACCATCCCGCTCGGCCCAGGCCGCATCCCGGCCCCGGGCGGCCTCCAGCCGCTCCTCCCGACGCTCGTCCAGCCGCTGGCGCGCCTCCCGGACCTGGCCCTCGGCCTCCAGGAGGGCCTGGTCCAGGGCCGCGTCGCCGGCTTCCTCGGGATGCTCGTCCAGCTCCCGCAGCAGGCCCTGCAACCGCTTGATCTCGGTCTCGATCTGCTCCCACAGGGCATCGGCCCGCTCGCTGGCGGCGCGGATCTCCGACAGCTGCACCTGGAGCGAGGTCTGCTGGGACTTGAGCCCGTCCGTCCGCCGCCGGAGGGAGCGCAGGTCCTCTTCGATCTCCAGTGAGCGCGCCCGGGCGGCGCGGGCCTCGTCGCCGCCGCGCCCGCGCTGGGCCTCCAGTTCATCCAGCCGGTCCAGCAGGGCCTCGCGGGTGGCCCGGGCCTCCTCCTGCTCCGCCCGGAGCTTGAGGGGCGAGGCCGCGGGCGCGGAGACGCCCAGCTGCAGGGGACCGAAGGGCAGCCGGATGAAGCCCGGGGAGACGAAGGCCAGGTCGGGATGCAGGACCGCGAGCCGGGGCAGGGCCTCATCGGAACAGCGGAATGCGCGGTCCAGGAGGGCCTGGAGCGGCCGGTCGGCGGAGGTCCAGCGCAGGTGATTCCGCAGCGGCTCGCAACCTTCGGGCGTGGCCGGCGCCGGCCCCCCGCCTTCGAGGGCCAGCAGGAGGTGGCCCGGGGCCCCGGCGGCGCGCAGCGCCAGGTCCGCATTCGTCGAAAGGGACTGGAGCCACACCCCCAGCAGCCGCTCCAGGTCCGGCCGCAGCGCCTCGTCCACCGTCAGCAGCTCCACCAGGCCGCTGGGACGCAGGCCCTGCTCGCGAAGCCAGGCGAGGCCCTTGCGCAGCTCCTCGTCGCCGAAGCTCTGGGCCAGCAGGTCCGAGATCTGCCGCAGGCGACGCTCGGCAGCATCCAGCTCTGCCTCGGCGCGGTGGTGGTCCTGGGCCAGGGTGCGCTGGGCCTCCTCCAGGGCCTCGGTGCGCCGGCGCTGGTCGAAGGCCGCCTCCTCGGCCTGGGCCAGCTGGGCCTGGTGGCCCTCCAGGGACCGGTTTACCTGCGTGGCCTCGGCCTGCAGGCTTTCCAGGCGCGGGGCCCGGACGGATTCCTCATGGTTCAACGCGTCGAGGCGACCTTCCAGCTGCGCGATCTGGCTCTGGAAGCCGAGCCGCTGCTTCTGGCGGGCCAGGGCCTCCTTCTGGCTCTCCGCCTTCCGCTCCCGAAGGGCGTGCAGCTCAGCTTCGGTGTGGCGGAAGGCCCCCTGGGCCAGGGCGACCATCTCCTCGGCCTTGGCGAGCTGGGATTCCCAGCCATCGAGGCGCTCCGAGGCCTCCTTCAGCAGGGCCTCCAGGGCCGTGAAGGAGTCGCCGGACTCGGCCAGCCGTTCGGTCAGGGCCTGGATGCGTTCCTGCAGGCGATCCCGCTGGCCCCCCGCCTCGAGGTGGCGCTCCTCCTGGAAACCCCGCTCCTGGTCCGCCAGCTGGAGGCGCTGGTCCAGGGCCAGCAAGGCGCTGGACCGCTTGGCCTGGGCCTGCTGCTGATCATCGACGGAGAGGCGCAGGGCCTCGACTTCGGAGGCCTTCTCGGAGACCTGGGCGGTGAGCTCCGCCACCCGCCGCTCGGTCTGGTCCAGCTGGTCGAGGATGCGCAGCTTGGCCGCCTCCAGTTCCACGGCCTTCCCCGCGAGGAGGATGCGCTGGGTCGACTTGATCTCCGTGTCGAGCTCCTTGGCCTTGCGGGCCCGCGAGGCCTGGCGCCGCAGCGAGTCCATCTGCTTGTTCAGCTCGAAGAGGATGTCATCGAGGCGCTGGAGGTTGGCCTTGGTCTCCTCGAGCCGCTTCTCCGCGTCGGTGCGGCGCAGCTTGTAGCGCGTGATGCCGGCGGCCTCCTCCAGCAGCAGCCGCCGGTCCTTGGGCTTGCTGCTCAAGATGAGATCGATCTGCCCCTGCTGGATGAAGCTGTAGGCCCGCGTGCCCATGCCCGTGTCCAGCAGGAGGTCCTGGACGTCTTTGAGCCGGGCCTCCCGGCCATTGATGCGGTACTCGCTGCCAGTGTCCCGGAAGAGGCGCCGCGAGATGGCCACTTCGCGGGTGGCCCCCGGCAGGGCCGGATCCGGCATCTCGAGGACCAGCTTCACCTCGGCGAGCCCCATGGGCCGGCGCTGGGCCGTGCCCGCGAAGATCACGTCGGCCATCTCCGCGCCACGGAGCATGGAGGGCCGCTGCTCACCCAGCACCCAGGCCAGGCTATCGGAGATGTTCGACTTCCCACAGCCGTTCGGGCCCACCACCGCCGTCATCCCGCCAGGGAAGCTCAGCTTCTGGGCATCGGCGAAGGACTTGAATCCATGGAGTTCGAGGGAGATCAGGCGCACGCAGTCAGCGCTCCAGGTCAGGCGGATGGGAACATCTCCCTCCATCATTCCACATGACGCGTAGGATCCAATCGCCGCTTGCGGATGGCCCCCTTGGGAAACGGCCGGAAGCCCGGTAGACTCGGGGTTCCCCAGGCCAGTCAGGAGTCACCTGTGCAGCCGTTTCCAGCCCAACCGCGCGACTTGGCGGCACCTGACCGGCCGGGCGCCGGCGCCATCCCGTGCGGGAACAGCCGCCCTGCGGCAGGGGATCGGCCGTGAAACTCCCCCTCCTGGCCGCGCCGGACGCCTCCCTCCTCTGGCTGGAGGCGCACCGGATCCTCGCCGGCACCCACCGGCGCCCGCTCAGCGCCCCCCCCACCGATGACCAGCTGGCCCAGGCCCTGGCCGCCCTGCCCCCGGGGCCCACGCGCTGGGTCGTGGACGACCTGTGGACGCCTTCCATCCTGCTCCGGGACCTGACGGAGCTGCCCAAGGGCGCCGAGGCCCAGGAGGCCTTCTTCCGCTGGCGGTTCCAGCAGGCCCTGGCCCTGGAGACCCCCCACTTCGTCCAGGCCCTGGAGGTCGAAGCCGGCGTCTGGCTGGCCTGCGGCATCCCCGAGGAGCGGCGGGAGGCGCTGCTCCAGCTCGGCCTGCGGCTCGAGCGGAGCCTCCACCACCTCACCCCCCGCTGGCTGCACCTCTACAACCTGCTCGCGCCCACGCTGGACCTTCCCGGCATGCTGCTCTCCCTGAGTCCCATGGAGTCCGGGCAGTACGCCGGCACCCTGGTCGCCTGGGGCCGGACCCTCTGCCTGCTGCGCCAGTGGTCTGAACCCATGACGCCGGAGGCCTGGCTCGAGGAGCGCATCGCCCCCAGCGCCGCCTTCCTCCAGCGGGAATCCCGCACGCCCCAGCAGCTCTTCGTCTGGGGGGCCCCCGCCTGGCCCGAAAGCGGCCTGCCCACGCGCATCCTGGACGACCGGTCCATGGCCGGGGAGACCCGCTGATGGGCGTCCCGGTCCTCCACCTCAACCTGGCCCCCCGCCCCAGCCTCTGGCGCCAGCGCCACATCCTTCTGGGCTGGGTCGCGCTGGGCTTCGGCACCCTCTTCCTGGCCGGCGCCATCGGGATGACCTGGCGCGCCTACCACCAGGCGAACCGGGCCGGGCGCGACGCCGTGAGCCTCACCGAGGAGGCCCGCCGCGCCGCCCGCCAGGAGCAGCAGCTCCAGGCCTCCCTGCAAGACATGGATGCCACCCGGGAGCAGTCCCGGTGGAAGCTCGCCGAGCGCATCCTCCAGGAGCGCAGCCTGCCCTGGTCCAGGCTCACCACGGAGCTCGAACAGTGCATGGTGCCCGACATGCGGTTGAAGGGCATCCAGCGGGCCCGCAGCAATGCCCAGCAAGTGGTGCTCAAGCTCAAGGGCGAAGCCCGCACCCGGCAGGCCGAAGCGGAATTCGTGGAGGCCCTGCGGGCCACGCCCGTCTTCGCCCAGGTGGTCCTGGAGCGGGAGGCGGAGCGGGCCGGGGGCGGCTGGGACTTCGAGATCAGCCTGCCCGCCGCGGCCGTGCCCCCTCCCTTCAAGGCCAAGCCCATCAAGCAGGGACCGGCCACCCCCGCCAAGGCGGGCGCCCCGGCCCGACCCCCGGCCGCGGTTCCCGGCCGGCCCCCGGCGGCCCCTGCCGCGCGGCCACAGCCCACCGCGCCCCCGCCTCCGCATCCCGCGGCCCCCGTCAAGGCGGCTCCACCGGGCGTGCATGCCAGGCCGGCCCCTGCGCCCGCTCCCATCGACGATGAGGAGGAGGGCGGCAGCCGCCGCCGCCGGCCCGGACGGGCGCGGCCCACCGATCCGAGGGCACCCCAATGAACAGCCCCCTTCGCGCGAGCCGCCTCCGCCTGGCCCTGGGTCTCCTGGGCATGGCCGGAGGCCTCTGCGTGGCCTTCTTCCTCCTTCCTGACGCCTCCCAGCAACTGGCGCAGCAGCAGCGCGCCAAGCGCGAGGCCGAGGTGGGCCGGAACCAGCAGGTGCAGCGGCTCAAGGAGCTTCAGCAGCTGGCAGATCGCATCCGCCGGGGGCAGGAGACCCTGGCCGATCTGGAAGGCCGGCTGCCCAAGGGTTCCGCCGGCGAGCTCCAGTGGAACCTCAGCAAGACCCTCCACGCCATGGCCCAGAAGCACGGCCTGAGGCTGCAGACCGTGAAGTACGGCCTGCCCAGCCGCGAGGGCGCCAAGGGCACTGACCTCGAGGCGGTCGAAGTGGAGTTCGTCGCCCTGGGCGTCTATGCCAACCACAAGGCCTTCATGCGCGACCTCGAGGGCTCCGGGCTCCCCTTCGCCGTGCGCGACGGACGACTGGAGGAGAGCCCCGAGGGGGCCCGCCTCAACATCGTGCTCCGGGCCTTCCGCAAGACCGGCTCGCCCGAGCGCGAGGAGGGCGAGGCATGAGCGCCGGCACCTCGACCTTCGATCTCCAGGCCATGCGCCAGGAACTGCGCGGCAACCCAAAGACCCAGGTCGCGCTGGCCGCCTTCGGGCTGGTCATGATCTACGCCCTCTACACCCTCTTCTTCGGGGATGCGCCCAAGGGCGGCCGGAAGGCCGCCGCGACGCGGACCCTCGGGTCCAACCTGGACCCCCGCCAGCTGCAGGGCCTCCGGCGCCTGCCCGACCTCGCGGCCCTGGGCAAGGCCGGCGAGCTGCCCCCCGCCGCGAAGGTCCAGCGGGACCTCTTCATGTTCGAGGCCCCGCCTCCGCCCCCTCCGCCGCAGAAGCCCCCACCACCCCCGCCACAGCCCACTCCCGAAGAACTGGAAGCCAAGCGGAAGCAGGAGGAGGAGGCCCGGGAGTACGCGAGCCGCCCCCAGGATCTGCGCTACCTCGGGTTCTTCCAGGGCGCTCCCTCCGGCGCCGTGGGCGCCTTCATGAAGGGCGAGGAGCCCGTCACCCTGACCTCGGGGACCGTGCTCAAGGAGCGCTGGAAGCTCGTGTCCATCCTGGATACCAAGGCCGAGTTCCAGAACACCAAGTATCCCAAGATGCGCCTCGTGCTGGAGGTCCGTGAGACCTCGGGCGGCGGGCCCGTGAACCAGTTCTGATCCGAAGGATGTCCCCGATGCCGATCCCCTCCTTCGCCCCGTTCCGCAAGCTCCTCCTCGTCGCCGCCGCGTTGCTGCTGGCCATCGGCTGCAGCCTCCACAAGGCCAACAAGGCTTACGACGAGGGGCGCTACGACGAGGCCGTGGCCGAGTACCGGGCCGTCCTCCGCAGCGACCCCACCAACACCAAGGCCCGCATCGGCATCAAGCGCGCCTCCCAGCGGGCCTCGGAGGCCCATCTCTCCCTGGCCCGCCAAGCCGAGGCCCGGGGCTTCACGGACACGGTGCTGCTGGAAGTCCGCAAGGCCCTCGTGCTGGATCCCGACAATCAGATCGCCCAGGACTGGCTCATCAAGCTGGAGACCAAGGCCGCCAAGGACAAGGCCGAGGCCGATGCCGCGGACGACCTCGAGGTGCTGAAGGCCAAGGCCGATGCCACGAACGCCGTCCAGCTCAACCCCCGCTCCATGGAGGGGCTCGACCTGAACTTCAGCCGGAAGATCAGCCTGCGGGAGATCTTCGCCACCCTGAGCAAGGCCTCCGGCGTGAACATCATCACCCACACTTCGTACCAGGATCAGAGCGTCTCCATCGACCTGCGGGGCCTCAGCTTCCAGCGGGTGCTGGACACCCTGATGCTCCAGAACGACCTGTTCTACAAGGTCATCGACAAGAACACGATCATGGTCTTCAAGTCCACACCTCAGAACCGTGAAGCCTTCGAGAACCAGATCATCAAGACCTACTACCTGTCCTTCGCCGATCCCAATGAGCTGCGCTCCACCCTCACGACCATCAACCCTCAGCTGAGGGTCTTCACGGACAAGCGCGTCAACGCGCTGATCGTGAAGGCCAAGCCCCTGGAGCTGGCCATCGTGGACCAGGTGATCCGCACGCTCGACAAGGGCAAGGCCGAGATCATGGTCTACCTCGAGCTGATGGAGGTCACCGAGAACAGCCTGGAGCAGGTGGGCCTCCTGCCGGTGCTGAACGCCTCCGACACGTCCGGCACCTACCGCTTCGGCGCCACGACCGTGAACAACACCTCTGGCATGAACACCAACTCGGGCTTCACCAAGATCCACACCGCCGACATCCGCGTGCTGTTCCCCAACCTCGCCCTGGACTTCCTCAAGAGCAACGGCGACGCCCGCCTCGTGGCCAGCCCCAATGTGCGCGTGGTCTCCGGCGAAACTGGCGAAGTCAACATCGGCGAGAAGATCTCCACCACCCAGAGCCAGATCTCCGGGCTCGGCGGCAGCACCGGCACCAACACAGCCGCCTCCTCCCTGCTGGCGGGCGCGGCCCAGACCTCGTTCTCCTACGAGGATGTGGGCGTGAAGATCAAGGTGGAACCTCGGGTCCACAACAACGGCGAGATCACGCTGAAGATCGACAGCCTCGTGACCACCCTGAAGTCCGGCTCCACGCCGGGCCGCCCTGACCTCGGCAAGCGCGAGATCAAGACCTCGGCCCGCCTGCGGGATGGCGAGACCGCCATCTTCGGTGGCCTGCTGAAGGACGAGGAGCAGAAGAGCCTGCAGGGCATCTGGGGCCTCTCCGACATCCCCCTCGTCGGCCGCCTGATCGGCAACACGCGCAACAGCAAGGCCAAGACCGACGTCATCCTCACCATCCGGGCGGTCCTGGTCCGCAAGCCGGTCCTGACGGAGCAGGACATGGCCCCCTTCAATCCCGAGGATGCCACCGCGAAGTCCGGCCCCTTCGCCCCGGAACCCGCGAAGAAGGCCGCGGCCCCCAAGCCCTCCACCCCGATCCTGCCCACCACGGCGCAGGCGCCGCGGCCGGCCACGCCTCCGCCAGGAACCAAGGCCACCGCCCCCGCCCAGGCGGCCCCCGTGCCTCCGCCCGCCGCGCCACCCGCGGCCCCCGACGCCATCCAGGAGAAGAAGCCCGCGGGTCCCAGCGATCCGGCCCCCGCCCCCTCCGACCTGGTCATCTTCATGTCGCCTGTGGCGTCCGAGATCAAGGCCGGCGAGAAGGTGCGCATCAGCCTCACGGTGAGCGGCGGGGCGGGCCTCAGCTCCGGCACCCTGGAGCTGCGCCTGCCTCCGGGCCTGCGCCTCCACGCCGTGACGCCCGGTGAGTTCATCACCGGCGAGGGCGGCAGCCTCGAGCAGTTCCCGGGCAAGGACGGACTCCTCAAGCTGGTCTTCCGGCGGAATGCTGCCGGCACCGATGCCGGTCCCTTCGCGACCCTGGATCTGGAGGGCCTCACCGCGGGGAACGCGCCGGTCCTGATCCAGAGCGGGCAGTTCCTCGTCGGCACCGCCCCCATTTCTGGGCGCTGGTCCAACGCCCTTGTGACGGTGCAGTGAGCCGGCAGCGGGGCTTCACCCTCCTGGAGCTGGTCGTCACGGCCACGGTTCTGATGATCCTGGCCTCGGTGGCGGTGCCCCTGGCCCGCAACGGCCTGAAGCGGCAGCAGGAGCTGGAGCTTCGGCGATCGCTGCGTGAGATCCGCATGGCCATCGACGATTACAAAAAGCAGGCGGAGCAGCAGAAGATCAAGGCCCCGCCACCTGAGGCGAACTTCTATCCCGAAAGCCTCGAGCTCCTGGTCGAGGGCGCCCCCGCCACCGGCTCGCTCAGCAAGAAGATCCGCTTCCTCCGGCGCATCCCCGTGGACCCCATGACCGGCAAGGCCGAGTGGGGACTGCGGAACACCAGCGACGACGCCAACAGCACCAGTTGGGGCGGCGGCCACGTCTACGATGTCTACTCCCTCTCCCAAGGCACGGGGATGAACGGCATCCCCTACCGCGAATGGTGAGAAACGGTGTTGCCTCTAACGGCGCACTTTGCTAGGCTTGTGGTTCGGCTGTTTCGGATCCCGCGGGGCCCGAACCGATCTTTCAAGCGGATATGGCGGAATTGGTAGACGCGCTAGTTTCAGGTACTAGTGTTCACAAGACGTGGGGGTTCGAGTCCCTCTATCCGCACCACCCTTCGGCCCGCTGCGCGGGCCGAAGCCTTGAAAAGCCTAAAGGCGCCTGGCCCCACCAGGCTTGACCCATCCTCGGTACGGGACTGAGGGACGGGTGACGGGAGAAACCCCGAAAAGGAGCCCTCATGGCCCTGAACGTGGAACAGAAGAAGATCATCATCGACGACTACAAGCAGCACGAGTCGGATACGGGTTCGCCCGAAGTGCAGGTCGCGATCCTCACCAAGCGGATCAACGACCTGACCGAGCACTTCAAGACCCACACCAAGGACTACCACAGCCGCCGCGGCCTCATGATCATGGTCGGCCAGCGTCGCCGCCTGCTCGACTACCTCAAGAAGAAGAGCAAGGAGCGCTACGCGACCCTGATCGAGCGCCTCGGCCTCCGTCGATAGTTCTCTCCGGGGGTTCCGCGCTCCGCGCCCACCCCCGGACCCCCGCGAAGAAGCCCGGCCAAGCCGGGCTTCTTCTTTCTTCTCTCCAGGGGTTCCGCGCTTCGCGCACACCCCCGAACCCCCGCGAAGAAGCCCGGCAGAGCCGGGCTTCTTCTTTCTTCTCTCCAGGGGTTCCGCGCTTCGCGCACACCCCCGAACCCCCGCGAAGAAGCCCGGCAGAGCCGGGCTTCTTCTTTTCTCCTCGCCGGGGAGATCACGCCCCCGCGGCGTTTTGCTATGTTCAATGCATGGCCCTGCCGCCCCTGCCCCAGCCCGAGCACCCGGATCCCTACACGGTCCTGGACCGGCGGGCCGTGTACGACTCGCCCTGGATCCGCGTCCGTGAAGACCGCTTCAGGCACCGGAAGGGTGCCGAGGGCCGCTACGCCGTGTGCGGCTTCCACCGCACCGCCTGCGGCGTGGTCGCGCTGGACGAGGAGGACCGCGTGGTCCTGGTCGGGCAGTGGCGCTACCCCCTCGAGCGCTATTCCTGGGAGCTCCCGGAGGGCGGTGGCGATGCCACCGAAAGTCCCTTCGAGGCCATCCGCCGGGAGCTGGCCGAGGAGGCGGGCCTCAGTGCACAGGTCTGGGAGCCCCTCTGCTTCTTCCACCCCAGCAATTCCTCCACGGACGAGGAGGCCTTCCTCTTCCTGGCCACGGGCCTGAGTCCGGCGGAGGGGCACCATGCTGAGGAGGACGAGGAGCTGCTGGTTCACCGCGAGCCCTTCCAGGACTGCCTGCGGCGCGTGCTGGATGGCGAGATCACGGACGGCCTCACGGTCGTCGCCCTCCTGGCCCTTCAGGCTCGGCGCAGCGGGATGCCGGCCGAGCTGGACGCAGCCCTGGCGGAGCGATTCTTCCAGCGGCCCGCGGAGCGGCCCTCCGCCGGGCGGGCCCGCTGGACGGAGCTGGGCGCGCCATGATTCTCACCCTGCACCCCGAAACGCCCCAGGCGCGCCACCTCGAGCGCATCGCCGAGCTGCTGCGCCGCGATGGTGTCATCGCCTACCCCACCGACACCCTCTTCGGCCTGGGCTGCTTGGCCTCCCGCAAAAAGGCCGTGGACCGCATCCTGCAGATCAAGGGCCGCGACCCGAAGAAGCCCATGTCCATCCTCTGCTCTGACATGGAGATGTTCTGCCGCTACACACGGCACCTGGACACCCCCACCTTCCGAATCCTCAAGCAGCTGCTGCCGGGCCCCTACACCGTGCTGCTGCCAGCCAGCCGCGAGGTGCCCCGCTACCTCCAGAACAAGCAGGTGGTCGGCC
Organism: Holophagaceae bacterium; assembly: GCA_046331485.1. Classification (GTDB taxonomy): domain Bacteria; phylum Acidobacteriota; class Holophagae; order Holophagales; family Holophagaceae; genus Geothrix. The sequence continues at coordinate 100,634 of JAXLQS010000001.1, forward strand.
TGCGCATCCCGGACCAGGCCTTCTGCCGGGCCCTGGTGGCCCTGCTGGGCGAGCCCATCATCACCACCAGCGTGGCCCTGCCCGATCAGCCCGTGCTCAACACCGCCTGGGAGATCGAGGAGGAGCAGGGGCACGCGCTGGACCTGGTGGTGGACTGCGGCCAGCCCCTGGGCGTCCAAAGCACCATCGTGGACCTCAGCGGCGACGAGCCCCTGCTGGTCCGCGAGGGCGCCGGCCCCTGGCCCATCTGATCACTTAGCCTGGGCCTTCTCGCGGGCCTTCCGGCGCAGGGCCTCGCACTCCGCCTCGCTGAGCAGGCCGTCGCGCCCGAGGGCGTCGATGCGGCGCAGCGCCCCCTCCAGGTCGAAGGCCGGCTTCGGCGGCACCGGAATCGGCTTGGCGACCGGCACAACGGGTGACGGGGCCGCGGCCGCCGGGGCGAGCAGCCGGCCCATGGCCTCGCACCAGCGGCCGAAGTGGTAGGAGATCGCGTCGGTGTTCGGGCCCGTGATGGTGTCGTGGAAGGCCGCCAGCACCTCGCCCGAATCGCCATCGACGAGCTTGAGGTCGAAGGAGAGGGCCATGGGCCGGACGGACATGTAGTCATCGTCGCTGCCCAGTGCATCCGCCACCCGCCCCACGAGGACCACGTCCCCGAGGGTGGCGGACACCGGCAGACTGCCCTTGAGCCCCCGCCTGAGGCCCCGCTCCAGATCAGCGGGAAGGCCGGGCGCCACCCGGGCCAGGAAGGCCCGGTCCTTCCCCGCCCGCGGGCCCTGCACCCAGGCCGCCGGTTCCCAGGCGCCCAGGCGCAGGCTGCGGTGGCGCAGGTCCAGGCCGGGCCTGAGCCACTGGAATCCAAGTGCTTTGGAGGGCTTGAAGACCACCCCCGCCCCGAACCAGGAAGGATCCAGCCGCCCGTCGTCCAGGGCCGGGGCCTGCCCCACCAGCAGGGCTGAGGCGAGGAGGAACAGGGCGGATCGGCGCATCAGCACTCCAGAAGGGGCATGGTGCAGTCTACCGGAGCCCCCGCGCGAGGTGCCAAGGGGCCCCGCCGGGACTTTCATGGCCGGGGCAACGGGGCCACAATCCTGGCTGTTCCGACAACGAAGCCCGGGGAGGTGCGGCGTGTGGATTCTGGAGGGGGATGGGAAGGTCACGGGGGCGCTCATCGCCGCCGGCGCCTCCCTGCTGGTGAGCGTCGTGGGCGCCGTCCTGGCACGCCGGCAGAAACTCGAGACAGACCGGGAGCTGGAGACGCTGAAGGACCGACTCCAGAGCGCGGCCAAGGAACGGGACGCGCGGCGCGACTACGAGTACGAGGCAAGGAAGCGGATCTACGAGGAGTGCGAGCCGCTCCTCTTCCAGGCCACGGAAGCCGCCGCGAAGGCCAGGGACCGCGTCGCCGGCTTGGCCAGGACGGCCTCCCAGGGTCGGCTGGAACCCGGGGCGGGCAGCTGGCTTGAGATCGATCCCTATTACCTGCGGTCCACCATCTTCTACCTGCTGGCGCCCATGGCCGTGTTCCGCCTCCTCCGGGCGCGCATGACCTGGCTGGATCTGAGCCTGGAGCCCTCCATCGGGATCCACTACGCCCTGCTGAAAGAGGCGGCCGGCATGTTCACCCGGGACTTCGAGCTGGCCGCCTGCGAGCCGAAGCTGGCCTACGATCCACACTCGGGGCCCACACCGCAGCAGGTCGCCGGGAATCCGGCGACTTACCGCTGGCAGGGCTGGGCCCATGGCGACCTGGAACGCTCGCTGGACCTGCTGCTCCGCGAGGACACGAAGGGGCGCCTTCAGCTCATCAGCTACGGCGAATTCGACAAGCACTTCCGCAAGGGGGACAAGGCCGGCCGGGAGGACCAGGCCCTCCTGAGGGAATGGGAGCAGTTCTTCCGGCCCTTCCATCCCGCCCGGCTTCCCGTGCTCTGGCGGGTGCTGGTGGCCCAGGCGATCCTCTACCAGGGCCTTGAGGATCTGCACCGGAGCGCTGGGGAGGGGACGCCCAGGCCCCTCGCGACCGCGGGCCTGGATCCCCACTTCGACTGGCGGGCGGCCTCCGCGGGTACTCCCGTGAGCGAGGCCAACGCCGCCCAGTTGGCGGCCCTGGCCCTCCTCCGCGCCCGGGTGCCGGCGCTCTTCGGGTGAAGGCGCCGGGCCCCCGCTGGCCGGTCAGTCCACCCGGTAGTGGCAGCCCCGGCTCTCGGGGTTCTGCAAGGCGGCGTTGAGGATCAGGCGGGCGCAGAGGATGCCGCTGCGCAGCTCCAGCAGCTCCCGGCTGAGCCGGGCCTCGTGATAGAAGCGCTCGATGCGGTGGGCCAGGTAGTGCAGGTCGGCCTTAGCGCGCTGGAGGCGGTCGCCGGTGCGCACGATGCCGGCGTAGTTCCAGAGCGTGCTGCGGATGAGGCCCCAGTCCTGGTCGATGAGGAGGGGATCCGTGGCCTCGGGTTCCTCCGGCATGCGCCACTGGGCCAGGTCGCCCGGATTCGGCAGGTCCGCCTCGGCCAGCTCGCGCACGGCGGCCTCGGCCCCGCGGAAGCCCCAGAGCAGGCCCTCCAGCAGGCTGGTGGACGCCAGCCGATTGGCGCCGTGGAGGCCCGTGCAGGCGACCTCGCCCGCGGCGAAGAGCCCGGGCAGCGAGGTGTGGCCGTCCAGGTCCACCAGCACGCCGCCGCAGAAGTAGTGGGCCGCGGGCACCACGGGGATCCGCTGGCGGCTGGGATCGAGGCCCTCGGCGCGGCAGGCGGCCATCACCGTGGGGAAGTGCTCATCCAGGTCCAGCTTCGCCGCCAGGGGCGCCAGGTCCAGGTAGACGCTGGCTTCGCCACTGGCGGCCATCTCCTGGAAGATGGCGCGGCTCACCACGTCGCGGGGGGCCAGCTCCAGGTGCTCCGGTTCGTACTTGGCCATGAAGCGCTCGCCCTTGCGGTTCACCAGCCAGGCTCCCTCGCCGCGCAGGGCCTCCGTCAGCAGGGTCCGCGGCTTGCCCGGCACGTAGAGCGCCGTGGGATGGAACTGGATGTACTCACAGTTCACGATGCGCGCGCTGGCGCGGTAGGCGGCGGCCAGCCCGTCCCCCGTGGCGCTGGGCGGGTTCGTGGTGTGCAGGTACAGGTAGCCGAGGCCGCCGGTGGCCAGGAGGGTGCGCCGGGCCAGGGCCCCCTCCACCTCGCCGGTGGCGGGGTCGAAGAGGAAGGCGCCATGCACGCGGATGGGATCGTAGACCCGGACCGGACTCAGGCAGTGGTGGGGGCTGGTGATGAGGTCCACCAGGCAGAGGCGCTCGCGGACCTGGATGTTGGGGTGCTTCCGAACGGCCTCGCTGAGGGCCGACTGGATGGCCAGGCCCGTGGCGTCCTTGGCGTGGTAGATGCGGCGGGCGCTGTGGGCGGCCTCGGCCGTGGGATCGGGCGTGCCGTTCTCTCCCAGGTCGAAGGGCACGCCCAGGCGCTCCCACAGGAAGCTGCGGCAGAGCTTCGGTCCCTCCTCGGCGAGCAGCCGCACCGCTTCATGCCGGCAGAGCCCCGCCCCGGCCCCTTCGATGTCCGCCGCCAGCAGGTCGGGGGAATCCCCTTCCTCAGGAGGCGCCAGCCCGATGATCCCGCCCTGGGCCCAGGAGGTGTTGGTGCCGCCCAGTTCGTCCTTGGCCACCAGCACCACCGAGGCGCCGAGGTCCGCCGCGCGCAGGGCCGCGGAGCATCCGGCGATGCCCGCGCCCAGGACCAGCAGATCAACCGTGAGGCTCATGCCAGCTCCCAGGTGGGGCGGTCCAGGGCCCAGAGGGGCCCGAACACCGCATCATCGTCCGCGTCGTCGGCCATGCGCCTTCCATGGTCCAGCCTCTGCGCCGTCAGGTCCAGGGCTGCCTCCGTGCGCACCTCGCCCCAGGGCGTGGAAAGGCGCCCGCCGCTGGGCTCCAGGCGCGCCAGGGCCTCCTCCCAGAGGGCCACCAGGCCCGACCGGTTGTGCTGCTGGAGGTGGTGGTAGCCACCGGCCAGGAGGATGAGGCCCTGGAGGCCCTCCTTCAGGCCCACGCCGGCCCCGGCCCACAGGGGCTCCAGGGCATCGTGGCACTCATGGTAGAGGCCGTGATTGAAGAGGGACACGCCGCAGGCCAGCGGGTAGCGCTCCCCCAGCGGCAGCGGCGTCAGGGCGGCCAGCTGCCAGCCGCAGCGCAGGCTCACCAGGGGGCCCCAGGCACCCCAGGCGGAGGCGGGCCGCCAGCCGGCCTCATCCCCCTCGGCCGTGTCCGGCCAGGCCGCGCGATGGGCCCGCCAGGCTGCGGCCGGGTCGTGCTGGCCCAGGGCCCCCAGCATGCGGGCGGCGTGGCCCAGCAGCTCGGGCTCGGGAAGGCCGGCCGGGTGGGCGCGGCGCAGGCCCGGCGCACCCAGGATGGTGGGCCAGACCAGGGTCTGGCGGGCTTCCGGATCCAGGAGCGCCGCCTCCATGCGGTGCTGGAGGAAACGGTGGATCTCCAGGGGAAGCCGGGGCTGGCGCTGCCAGAAGGGAGTGCGGTTGCAGTCGTCGCTCACCGTTCCACCACCAGGCGCAGGCCCAGCCCGCCGCGATCATTCTCCACGACGCCCGCCCACTGGCAGCCGGGCAACCGGCCCTTCAGCACCCGCCGGGGGTCGCCCTGCTGGTGCCTCAGGATCCAATGGGCCACCCGGCCCCGGTAGAGCTTCGAGAAGTGGCTGATGGCCCGGCCCTGCGCGTCGAAGATCTCCACGGTGTGCCGCGGCCGCGCCCAGCCCTTGAGGAGATCCGCCGAGTCCCCCGGCAGCAGCTCCCACACCGGGCCTTCCGGCAGCGCCTCCAGCTGGGTCGCCAGCGACTTCCGCCAATGGGCCTTGAGGCCGGGGATGGCCCCGAGCTTCAGCTTGTAGGGCGGCACCGCCTCATCGCCGCGCACCAGGCCGCGCAGGTTCGAGAGGATGTACACCTGGGTCCAGGCCGCCGGCGGGAGCGCGGCTGCCTCCAGGGCCTGGAAGGCCACCCCGGCGTAGCGTGAGAGGGCGGGCAGCAGCGGCACCTTGCCGGAGAGGGCCAGCGCCTCGCTGCGGGCCTTGTCCAGGGCCAGATCCTTCACATCGAAGGCCTTCTTCAGAGCTTCGGGCGAGCCCTCCCTTGCCAGGGCCACCAGCTGTTCCCGGGCCCAGCGCTGGGCGGGGCTTTCCGCCAGCCGGCCCACGACGCCGCCGGGGGCCTTCTCCTCAGAGGGGGCCAGCAGAACGAGCGGCGCGGCCGTCATTGCGCCTCCACCCAGGCCTCCAGGCTCGTGAGCCGGAAGCCCTCGAGGAGCTCGCGGAGCCGTCCCCCGTAGCCCCGTAGCCCGATGCCGTGCGTGTACCGGTGGCCGAGGCTGAGGCCCGGCAGGCGCGGCTGCTCCGCGTCCAGCTCCCAGGGGTGCAGCACCAGGGGCGTGCCCGCGTCCTCCTGGGCCAGGGTCTCCAGGGCCCTCCGCACCAGGCTGAAGGGCAGGACCCGGGGCCCCCAGCCCCACAGGGGCATGCGCACGGGCCCGGACCAGAGCACCGGCGGCGGCAGCTCCCACAGGCCCTCTGCCAGCAGGTAAGGTCGCCTGGGCAGGGCGGGATCGCCGATGACGGCCAGGGGCACGCGGCTGGAATCGTAGCGGAAGCCCAGTTCCGGCAGGTCCTGCCACCAGTCCGCGGCAGCCCCGCGCAGGCTCCACTCCGGGGCACGGTAACCCACCACGGACTGCCCGCTGAGGTCCTCCAGCAGGGCCTTGCCATCCCGCACCGAGGCCCGCCACGCCGCACGGTCCAGCTCGAAGGCCCGCCGGTGGGTCAGCCCGTGCAGCCCGATGGCCTGCCCCGCCTCGGCGATGCGGCGCAGCAGCGCAGAATGGCGCCGGGCCTGGTCGCCCAGACAGAACCAGGTGGCCGTGGCGCCCAGGTCCGCGCAGAACTCCAGAGACAGCTCCGTGGCCAAGGGCAGGCGGCACTCGAAGCGGTCCAGGGCCTCCGGCTGGTCGTAGGGCGGACAGCAGAGCTGGAACCAGTCCTCCCAATCCAGGGAGAGGGGCAGCCGGCGGTTCAGGTGAAGTTCCGCTCAGAGAGGCTGATGAACTCCAGGGAGAAGTCGTCCAGCTCCGTCTGGAACTGCTTCAGCTGGCCCTGGAAGAAGTTGTAGGCCATGAGGGCCGGGATGGCCGCCACCAGGCCGATGGCCGTGGCCACCAGGGCCTCGGAGATGCCGGGGGCCACAGTGGCCAGGTTGGCATTGCCCGTGGCGCCGATGCCGCGGAAAGCGTCGATGATGCCCCAGACCGTGCCGAAGAGGCCGATGAAAGGGCTCACGGCCGCCACCGTGGCCAGACCGCCCAGGGAGCGCTCCAGCCGCCCCATCTCCACCACGCTGGCCCGCTGGAGACTGCGTTCCACCGCTTCCATGCTCCGCAGCTGGGGCTTGCCGTCCTGGCCCACCTGCCGCAGCTGATAGGTCACCTCGCCGTAGCCGGCCACGAAGAGTCCCACCAGGGGGCTCAGGGAGAACTTCTCCACCTGCTGCTTGAACTCGCGCCAGTCCGTGGCCCGCTTGAACGCACCCCGGAACTCCTCGGACACGCCGCGGCTGCGGCGGTAGAGCAGCGCCTTGCGGATGATCACCACCCAGCTGAGGAGGGAGAACGCCACCAGGATCGCCAGCACGGCCTTGGAGACCGGCCCCGCATGGAGCATGACCTCCAACAGGTTGACCTCGCTGCCCGTGGGTGCCATCAGGATCGCCATGCCGCCTCCTCCCAGGAATGATAGCAAGCTACACTGGTTGCTTTGCGCGAGGCTGCCATGCAGGTGCTGGTCATCGGTTCGGGATACGTGGGGCTGGTCGCCGCCGCCTGTTTCGCGGAGGCGGGCCACCACATCCTCGGCGTGGACGTGGACGCGGCCAAGGTGGCCACCCTATCCCGGGGCGAATCCCCCATCTTCGAGCCGGGCCTGGATGGCCTGCTCACCAAGCACCTGGCCTCCGGCGCCCTGCGCTTCACCACCGACCTCAAGGCCGGCATCGCCGAGGCGGACGCCGCCTTCATCTGCGTGGGGACTCCCCAGAGCGAGGACGGCAGCGCCGACATGAAGTACGTGCTGGCGGTGGCCGGCCAGCTCGGCGAGGCCATGGCCCTGCGCGCCAAGGACGCCAAGCCCCTCATCGTCGTGGACAAGAGCACCGTGCCCGTGGGCACGGCGGCCCGGGTCCATGCGGAAATCGCCGCACATACCGACCGCGCCTTCGAGGTGGTGAGCAATCCCGAGTTCCTCCGCGAGGGCTCGGCCCTCGGCGACTTCCTCGAACCCGACCGCGTGGTGGTGGGCTGCCGCTCGGACCACGCCGAGACCGTCATGAAGGCCCTCTACCAGCCCTTCCTGGACCGGAGCGGCGGCAAGTGGTTCCGCATGGATCCGCCCAGCGCCGAGCTGACCAAGTACGCGGCCAACGCCATGCTGGCCCTGCGCATCAGCTTCATCAACGAGATCGCGAACCTGGCCGAGTCCGTGGGCGCGGACGTGGACCACGTGAAGACGGCCATCGGCGCGGACCACCGCATCGGCCCGGCCTTCCTCAATCCCGGCCCCGGCTTCGGCGGCTCCTGCTTCCCCAAGGACCTGCAGGCGCTCCTGAAGGTGGGCCGAGAGCAGGGCCACCCGCTCATGACCCTGGCGGCCACCGTGGAGGCCAACCGCCACCAGAAGCAGGTGTTGCTGCGCAAGGTGAAGGCCCACTTCGGCGTGAAGTCCGGCGTGCCGGCTCCGCTCAAGGACCGGCGTTTTGCCCTCTGGGGCCTGGCCTTCAAGGCCGACACCGACGACATCCGCGAGAGCATGGCCCTGGAACTCATCGAAGGCCTGGTGAACCTGGGCGCCGAGGTGGTGGTCCACGATTTCGCCGCCATGGAAGCCGTGCGGGCCAGGATCGGCGACAAGGTGCGCTTCGCCGAATCCCCGCTAGCGGCCTGCGAAGGCGCCGACGCCCTCCTCATCGCCACTGAGTGGGCCCAGTACCGCGAGGCCGATCTCGAGGCTGTGGCCAAGGCCCTCAAGGCCCGCCGCATCTTCGACGGCCGCAACCTGTTCCGCCCCGAGGCCATGGAGGCCAAGGGCTGGACCTACCACTCCCTGGGCCGCCGTGCCGTGGTCTCCGCATGACCAGGATCCGCCTGGAGGACATCGCCCACGCCCGCAGCGGCGACAAGGGGGACGGCTCCAACGTGGGCATCATCGCCTACACCGAGGCGGGGTTCCGCCTGCTGCAGCGGGAGCTCACGGCCGAGCGAGTGAAGCATCACTTTTCAAGCATATGCAAAGGTGGTGTTGATCGTTTCGAAGTTCCTAACCTCAAGGCCATCAACTTCATCCTGCACGACTCCCTGGGCGGGGGCGGCAGCGAGAGCGTGAAAACGGACGCCCAGGGCAAGACCCATGGACAGGCCCTGCTTAGAATGGAACTGGATCTGCCCGGCGGCGTGTCGCTGGCGGACCTGCAACCCTGAACCCGCACACCACCTCTGGAGCACACCATGGGCAACCTGGGAATGATGGAAATCCTGCTGATCGGCATCGCGCTGCTCATCTTCTTCGGGCCCTCGCGCCTGCCGGAACTGGGCAAGAGCCTGGGCAAGGGCATCCAGGAATTCAAGAAGGCCAGCCGCGAGCTCACGGATTCCGTGAAGGAAGACGTCGTCGTGGACAAGGACAAGAAGTAGGTCCGCGCGGCTTTCACGGACCGGCCTCCCTGCGGAGGCCGGTCCCTTTTCCCCTCCGAGGACCATGGCCATTCCAGCCACCCCGCCCGAGAAGATGAGCTTCTGGGAGCACCTGCAGGAGCTGCGGGTGCGCATCGTGCGTTCCCTGCTGGCCGTGGCGGTGGTCTTCGCCCTCACCTACGCCTGGCGCTTCAAGCTCTGGGCCTGGGCCCAGAAGCCCTTCCTGGAGGCCATGGCCCGCCAGACCGGCAAGGCCGTCGCCACCCTCGACCCCTTCGCCTTCACCGACCTCACCGAGCCCTTCTTCAGCATGATGCGGCTCTCCCTCTGGGCCGCCGCCTTCCTCTCCGCGCCGTTCCTCTTCTACCAGGTCTGGGCCTTCATCCGGCCCGGCCTCCTGCCCAAGGAGCGCCGCCTCGTCGTCCCCTTCGTGCTGGTCACCTCGGGCTGCTTCCTGGCCGGTGCCGCCTTCGCCTATCAGCAGGCCTTCAAGTTCCTGGGCGACATCCTCTTCCAGGAGGCCGCCTCCGCGGGCCTCCGGGCCAACCTCCACGCCTCGGACTACCTCGACCTCTTCATCTCCACCACGCTCATCACCGGCGTGATGTTCGAGCTGCCCGTCCTGTTCTTCTTCCTGGCCAAGTTCCGCATCGTGACCGCCCGCCTGATGCTGAAGTACTGGCGCCACGCCACCCTGGCCATCCTCGTCTTCAGCGCCTTCTTCACGCCGGGCGACGTCATCGTCACCACCATCTTCTTCAGCGTCGTCCTCCTCGGCCTCTACGCCCTCTCCGTCGCCGTCGCCTGGATCGCCGAACCCCGACAGCCCCGGTAATACCCCGGCAACGATCAGGCCAGGCTGGCGCCCAGGTCGTCCAGGCACTGCCGCACGGCTTGGTTGGGCTCGGCATTTCTGGACAGGGACTGTCGCTCCCCGGGATCGTCGAGCAGCCGCTGGAGCGCCTCACCGAGGCGCAAGGCCAGATGCGGGCCCTGCTCCAGCACCAGGGCCCGCCCTTCGGCCGCCTGGGCCCGGGCGTTCTGGCGCTGGTGATCGTTGGCGCTTGTGGGCAGCGGAATCAACACCGCGCCGCGCCCGGCGGCCTTCAGCTCCGCGCAGGTGCTGGCGCCGGAACGACCCACCACCAGGCTCGCGCCCTCCATGGCCTCGTCCATGCGGGCGATGAAGGGCACCAGGACATGGCGAGGATGGCGCGGCCGGTCCCTCAGGCGCTCCAGCTCCGCCGGCCCTGCCTGGTGCAGGATCTCCCAATCAGGTCGATGTTCCAGCAGTGCCGGCGCGAGTTCCAGCAGCGCTTCGTTGATGGCGCGGGCCCCGCCGCTGCCACCCAGCGCCAGAAGCCGATAGGGGGCCTTCAGCGCCGTGGCGGGATGGAAGGCGCGGAGAAAGGCCTCCCTCACTGGGGTGCCCACCACGCGGCAGTCCGCGCCCGGAAGCAGCGGACGCACGGCCTCCATGCCGCACCATACCCGCCGGGCCTTCGGCGCCACCAGCTTCACCAGCGCGCCCGGCGCCGCGTTGCTCTCGTGCAGGAAGAAGGGAATGCCCAGGGACCGGGCCGCCAGCAGGGCCGGCGCGGCGCCGTACCCGCCGGTGCCGATCACCGCCCAGGGGCGCTCGCCGCGCCAGTCGTGCTTGAGCCGCGCCACCGCGCGCCAGAGCTTCCACGCCGACCGGGCCGCCCGCAGCGGCGAGCGGCCGAGGAAGCCCTCCACGTCCAGCAGCAGGTGCGGCCAGGCGCTGGCCGGAAGCTCGCGGGCCTCGATGCCGCGCCGCGCCCCGACAAAGGTGATCGGACGGTCAGACCACCGCCCCCTGGCCCCCTCTGCCAGGGCCAGGGCCGGGAAGAAGTGGCCCCCGGTCCCGCCGCCTGTGAGGACCAGCGCATCCCTGAACTTCGGCACCGTGTCTCGCATATCCCATCCACTCTACTGGAAGGCGGCCAACCTACCCTGAGGCAAGCGCGGGCGCGGCAAAAACCTGCGAAACGCGGATGGGCTCCGGAGTTTCCTCAGGCTAAACTCCTCCTTTGGGTCGGCTATCCGCCGGCCTGTCCAAGACGCATCAGGGAGCGCCCATGAAGATCCTCGTCGCCCTCAAGCAGGTACCCGACACCGAGACCAAAATCAAAGTCGCCGCCGACGGCAAATCGCTGGATCCCGCCGACGTGAAGTGGATCACCAGCCCCTACGACGAGTACGCGCTGGAGGAGGCCATCCGCACCAAGGAGACCAAGGGCGCGGAGGTCGTGGCCCTCTCGGTGGGCGGTGATGCCGCCAAGGATGTGCTGAAGAACGCGCTGGCCCTGGGCGCCGACAGCGCCGTGCTGGTGAGGGGCGATGGCCAGGGCGACGCCTTCGCCGTGGCGCAGATCATCGCCGGCTACGCCAAGGACAAGGGCTTCGACCTGATCCTCTGCGGCAACAAGGGCCTGGGCGGCGACAACGCCGCCATGGGCCCCATGCTCGCCGAGCTGCTGGGCGTCGCGCAGGCCAACGTCATCGTGATGCTGGAGCTGGGCGAGGGCACCTTCAAGGCGGAGCGCGAGATCGAGGGTGGCTCCGAGATCGTGGAGGGCCGGCTGCCTGCGGTGATTACCGCCCAGAAGGGCCTGAACGAGCCCCGCTATGCCAGCCTCAAGGGCATCATGGCCGCCAAGAAGAAGACCATCGAGGAAGTGGACGCGGTGCCCGTGAACGTCGGCACCCAGACCATCGCCCTGGCCCTGCCACCCGAGCGTCCCGCCGGCCGCAAGCTCGAAGGCGACGCCGCGGCCCAGGCCGCCGCCCTGCTCCAGGCCCTCAAGGACGAAGCCAAGGTCTTCTAGGCCGCCCCCGCCGATTCCGATTCGAAAGGACGACTCCATGATTCTCGTATTTTGTGAACTGAAGGACGGCCAGATCCGCAAGCCCAGCGCCGAAGCCCTCAGCGAGGGCCGCCGCCTGGCGGATGCCGCGGGCAAACAGCTGGGCGCCCTGTTCGCCGGCGCCTCCTGCACGGGCGCGGCCGAGGCCGCCAAGTACGGCGCCGACCTGATCCTCACCGCCGAAGGGGCGGCCCTGGCCTCCTACTCCAGCGATGCTTGCGCCACCGTCATCGCCGAGGCCGTGAAGGCCAAGGGCGCCACTGTGCTGCTCGCCGCCGCCACCGCCGTGGGCAAGGACGTGCTCCCCCGCGCCGCGGCCCGCCTGGGCGCTGGCTACGCCTCCGATGTCACCGGCCTCTCCCTGGTGGACGGCAAGCTCCAGGCCCTGCGCCCGGTCTATGCCGGCAAGGCCTTCGCCACCACCAGCTTCGCCAGTGCTGTCCAGGTGGCCACCACCCGCCCCAACGTGTTCCCGGCCACCGAGAAGGCCGGCACCGGCACGATGGAGGCCCTCGCCGCCCCCACCGGCGACTTCAAGTCCGTGGTGAAGGAGATCCTCGCTAAGGCCAGCGGCAAGGTGGACCTCGCCGAGGCCAACGTCATCGTCAGCGGCGGCCGGGGCATGAAGGACGGTGCCAATTTCAAGATCCTCGAGGAGCTGGCCGACGCCATCGGCGGCGTGGTGGGCGCCTCCCGCGCCGCGGTGGACGCAGGCTGGGGCCTGCCCCACAGCATGCAGGTGGGCCAGACCGGCAAGGTCGTGAGTCCCACCCTCTACATCGCCTGCGGCATCAGCGGCGCCATCCAGCACATCGCCGGAATGAGCGGCTCGAAGTTCATCGTCGCCATCAACAAGGACCCCGAGGCGCCCATCTTCAAGCTGGCGAACTACGGGATCGTCGGCGACCTCTTCGAAGTCGTTCCCGAACTCACCAAGGCCGCCAAGGCCATGGGCATCGGCAAGAACTAGCCACGATCCCTTGCCCCGTCCGCGCCCGGCTCACGCCGGGCGCTCTCGTTCAGGCCGCGCCTCCGGCTTGCCTTCACGAACGGGGCTACCTCCATCTATCGGACAGCGCCTCGCGCTGTCCTCCTGCTCGCTGGCTTCACCATTTCGCAGAGATGGAGCCTCCCATCTATCGGACAGCGCCCCGCGCTGTCCTCCTGCTCGCTGGCTTCACCATTTCGCAGAGATGGAGCCTCCCATCTATCGGACAGCGCCCCGCGCTGTCCTCCTGCTCGCTGGCTTCGCCATTTTGCAGAGATGGAGCCTCCGTCGGCGACCTCTTCGAAGTCGTTCCCGAACTCACCAAGGCCGCCAGATCGGAGATGGGTTTGTCGATCCACCTGTTGGGTGTGGACGAGAAAGCCATCGAACCGCATAGGGTCGGTGTCTCGCGTATCCCGGAGGGATACCGAGAGGGCCATGGGCATCGGTAAAATTTACCCGCAGTTCCCTGCTGCAAAACGGCCCGGCATTCGCCGGGCCGTTTTGCAGCTAGGTAAAAGCTCACACGCCGAACTGCCTCAAGTGATGGTCGAAGTGCTTGTAGACCAGGCGGCCCCACTGCTCGCCCGTGAGGCGGCCGAAGAAGGGATGGACCACGCCATCCGCCTTCTCGGGGCCGCGCTGCACCGCCCGATCGATGAGGGTGGCCAGCCGGGCGCGCTCGGCTTCGAAGTCCGGGGTGCCAGACACCACGTAGACAGGGTCGGTGGGGGCATTGCGCCGGAACGGCTTGTCGCCGAACACCTCGCCGCGGATGAGGGGGGTGACCAGCTTCCCGAGGAATTTTTGCTTCACCGGCCGCTCACCCAGGAGGTCGCCCATGGCGATGGTGCAGTGCCTCAGCATCTGGGCCGGATCCATCTTGCCCCACTGGCGCTGGGCGGCGGGTTCCAGCTCCGCGAACCGCAGGGCCAAGCCATCCCGGTCCGCGGGGTTGAACAGCGTCTTCATCGACTACCTCCAGGCCACGCCAATCACAGCGGTTCGAACCCTTCGTCCCGAAGGAAGTCCCGCGCATCTTCAGGATCGCCGAAACGGGCGACCACCGTATCCCCCTCGTTCACATCGCCGTCGAGGGCATCCAGGCCGTTGCGTTCCCGGATGATGCAGGCACCGCCGATCTCGTCCAGGCCGAACTGCACCAGCTCGCGGATGCAGCCATGCTCATCCCGCCAAAGTTCCACCAGCAGGTCCGTTCCCATCGCTCCCTCCTCAACCCTTCCAGGCAGCGGAAAAGTTAAGCCTTTTCGAAGAACAGCACCACCATTCCGAAGCCCACCCGGTCGCCGTGCTTCAGCTCCCGAGGCTCGCCCGGCTGGATGCGCTCGCCCCGCACGAAGGTGCCGTTGGCGACGCCGGGTTCCTCGAGCAGGAAGTATCGCCCGTGTTCGCAGAGGATGCGGGCATGGCGACGGGAGACGCTCAGGTTGTGGTCCTCGTCGGTCAGGTCGATGTCGGGATGGACGCCCGTGGTGGGGTCGAAGCGGCCGATGAGGCTGCCGTGGGACAGGATGGGATGGGGCTTGCCGCTCAGCACGGATACCAGGTTGGCCACGGGCCCCGTGGTCGCCTTGGCGGGGCGCTGGGCATCCATGGATTCCAGCCGCTCGCCGACCTCCCGGTGCCGCTGGGCCAGCCGCTGCATCATCTTCACGGAGACTTCGGGGTTCTGCCGGATCATCCGCATGAAGGTGCCGCGGTTGATGGCGATGAGGTCCGAGTCCTCCAGGGCCAGGGCGGTATGCTGGCGCGGCAGGGCTTCCAGCAAGCTGCCCTCTCCGAAGAAATCGCCTTTGGCCAGTTCTTCAGCCCACTCCCCCTGGGCCTCCTCCGAGACGTAGAGGCGGACCTTGCCTGACAAGATGATGTACATCTGCTGGGCCATCTCCCCCTTGCGGAAGATCAGCTCGCCTTCGCGGAAGCGCAGCTTGCTTTGGTCGATGAAGCTGGGTTCAGCCATGCAGGTCCCGGGGAGGTTCCTAGCTTAACCCAGGGCCAGGGTCGGATGGCAACGCCCCCCGGGGACTGGGGGAGGAAATCCATTCCCGCTGCCGACCTCCGCTACCCTGGGTGCATGTCCCTCCTGCGCCTCGTGGCCGCCCCACTGGCACCCCTCTACGGGGCCGTGGTGCGCGCCCGGAACCGGAGCTTCGACGCCCACCCGGAACGGATCAATCGCGCTGATGTCCCGGTCATTTCCATCGGCAACCTCAGCGCCGGGGGCACGGGCAAGACCCCCCTCACCCTCTTCCTGGCCGAGGGGCTGGAGGCGGCCGGCTGGACCAACACCGTGCTGTCCCGCGGCTACGGCGGACGGCGGGAGGTGGATCCCATGAGCGTCGAGGCCGATTCCGATCCCCGGCAGACCGGCGACGAGCCCCTGCTCATGGCCCGGCGCCTGGGGCCCCGCCGCGTGGTGGTGGGCCGCCAGCGCCACGCGGCGGCTCTCCGGGCCCTGGCCCAGCGGCCCGGCCTCCGCTGCCTGCTGCTCGACGACGGCTTCCAGCACCGGGCCCTTCACCGCGACCTCGACCTGCTGGTGCTGGACGGCGTGCGCCTCTGGGGCGACGGTAGGATGCTGCCCCTGGGCGACCTCCGTGAGCCCATGGACTGCGCCCGGCGGGCCCAGGCCCTGGTGGTGACCCGCGCGGCCCGCGTCCTGGACCGGGCCGCGGTGGAGGCCTGGTGGGCCCGATACGGCTCGGGCGGCCCCCTCTTCTGGGTGGACTTCGCCCTGGGCGGGCTGCGTCGCTGGCCGGAGGCGCTGCCCAGGTCCGAGGTCCAGGGTCCCGCCTTCGCCTGGTGCGGCCTGGGCCACCCGGAGGCCTTCTACGCCGACCTGCTGGTGGCCGGCCATGCCTGGTCCGGCACGCACAGCTTCCCGGACCACCGAGGCCCCTCCCCGGCGGACCTGCGCCGCCTGCAGGAGGCCGCCCGGGCCGAGGGCGCCGGCTGGCTGGTCTGCACGGAGAAGGACGCAGTGAAGCTCGGGCCCGCGCATGCCGGGGTGCTGGAACTGCCCCTCCTGGTGGCCGAGCAGCGGGTGGCCGGCGGCGATCCCCTGCTCGCCTGGGTGCTGGCCCGATTGATGTAAGCCCGCAGCTTGGAAGGAACAGGCCACCTTCCCCGGAGGGAGCGGGGTCGCTATGCTTGCGCCCAACCTTCCATCCAAATCCATCGCCTCTGAGGAGGACCGCATGTACAAGCAGATCGTCCAGGGATCGCTCCTGCTGGCGGCCCTGGGCCTCCACGCCGGGGACACCGTCAAGATCGCCCTCACCGGGCCCTTCAGCGGCGGCTCCGCCCCGATGGGCACCTCCGCACGGGACGGCTCCAAGCTGGCCATCGCCGAGATCAACGCCGCCGGGGGCATCCAGGTGGGCGGCAAGAAGCTGAAGATCGAAATCATCGAGCGCGACGACGAGGCCAAGAACGAGCGCGGCGCCCTCATCGCCCAGGAGCTGGCCGCCATGGGCGACCTGACGGGCGTCATCGGCACCGTGAACACCGGCGTCTGCATGGCGGGCGACAAGCACCTCCAGGAGAAGGGCATCACCAAGATCATCTGCCCCGCCGCGGGCTCGGCCTCCATGACGCAGTGGGCCAATAAGCAGGATCGGGCCGGCGTGAAGGACAACTCCATCTTCCGCTTCGCGGCCCACGACGGCATCCAGGCCGCGATGGTGGTGGAGGAGGCCATCAACCGCAAGTTCACCAAGGTGGCCGTGGTCTTCGACTCCACCAACTACGGCGTGTCCGGCCGCGATGACATGCTGGATCAGATCAAGAAGCAGGGCGACAAGCTGCAGGTGGTGGCCCAGGAGAAGTTCAACATCGGCGACAAGGACATGACCGCCCAGCTGCTGCGCGCCAAGTCCGCCGGGGCCCAGGCCATCCTCATCTGGGGCATCGGTCCGGAGCTGGCCGCCGTCTCCAATGGCATGGCCAAGATCGGCATGAAGGTGCCCCTCATCGGCGGCTGGACGCTCTCCATGTCCAACTACATCGACAACGCCGGCAAGAACGGCAACGGCACCCTGATGCCCCAGACCTTCATCGAGGAGCCCATCACCCCCAAGGCCAAGGCCTTCATCGAGGGCTACCACAAGACCTTCAAAGTGGGCCGGATCCCCTCCCCCGTGGCCGCCGCCCAGGGCTATGACGCCGTCTACCTCATGGCCGCCGCCGTGAAGCAGGCCGGCAGCACGGACACGAAGAAGGTCAAGGAGGCCCTGGAGGATCTGAAAGAGCCCGTGCAGGGCGTCATCGCCACCTGGAACCACCCCTACACCAAGTGGGATCCCGCCGATGTGACCACCCACGAGGCCTTCCGCCGCGAGCAGGTGGTCATGGGCATGGTGAAGGACGGCCGCGTGGTCTTCGGCAACGACGCCGACCGGGAGCGCCTGCGCAGGTCCGCCACCACCGCGACGCCGGCCAAGACCAAGGGCAAGAAGAAGTAGGTCCCGAACCCGCGGACCGGGGGGCTTCGGCCCCCCGGTCATTCCCCGAGCAGGCCGCGCATGAACGCATCGATCATCGGGCAGATGGCCGTCAGCGGCGCCCTGATGGGGCTGGTCTACGCCCTCATCGCCTACGGCTTCCAGCTGACCTTCGCCACCAGCAAGAGCATCAACTTCGGCCAGGGCGAACTGGTGATGGTGTCGGCCTTCTTCAGCCTCACCCTGCTCAACCTCGGCGCGCCCTACTGGGCCATGATCCCCGGCGGCCTTCTGTTCGGCGCCCTGCTGGGCCTGGTGGTGGAGCGGGCGGGCGTGCGGCTGGCCCTGGAGCAGAAGAGCGAGGGCTGGATCCTGCTGACGATCATCATCGGCCTCTTCCTCTTCTCCGCCGCCGAGAACATCTGGGGCCGGGACGACCGCCCCTTCCCCACCCCCATCTCCGCCGATCCCATCCACGTCCTCGGCGTGGACGTGACCCGCCTGGAACTGGCCGTGGCCGTGGGCGTGCTGGGCATCATGGGCGCCATCGAGCTGTTCAAGCGCCGCACCCTCCTGGGCAAGGCCTTCGAGGCCGTCTCCGCGGACCGCGACGCCGCCGAGCTCATGGGCATCTCCGCCACCCGCACGGTCATGCTCTCCTACGGCCTGTCGGGCGCCGTGGCGGCCCTGGCGGGCATCCTGGTCTCGCCCATCACCACCGTGGGCCCCACCATGGCCTCTGCCCTCATCCTCAAGGCCTTCTCCGTGGCGGTGGTGGCTGGCCTGGACTCGGGCTTCGGCGTGGTGCTGATCGGCATGTTCCTGGGGGCCCTGGAGAGCCTGGCCAGCTTCTACCTGGGCAGCGGCTGGCGCGAGGCGCCGGGCCTGGTGCTGCTCATCCTCGCCCTGGCCGTGCGGCCCACGGGCGTGTTCGGCAAAGCCGTCATCCGGAAGGTGTGAGTTGAAGCGAATCCTGCTCCTCCGCGGCGCCGAGCTCATCGTCTTCGCCTTCCTGGCCACCATCCCCCTGCTGGTGGTGAACCCCTACGCCCTGGGCCTGCTCACCCTGCTGGCCATCTACGGCATCCTGCTCATCGGACTCGACGTCACCGTGGGCTACCTGGGCCAGGTGAACCTCGCCCACGTGGCCTTCCTGGGCCTGGGCGCCTATGCGGCCGGTCTCGCCGTCACCCGGTTCGGCCTGGGCATGGGATCCGCCCTGCTGGCCGCCATGGCCGTGGGCCTGGTGCTGGGCGGCCTGCTGGCCCTGCCCGCGCTGCGCCTGGAAGGGCCGCAGTTCGCCCTCGCCACCCTCAGCTTCGCGGCGCTCAGCACCACGGCCCTGAACGAGCTGGAACACCTCACGGGTGGGGCCCAGGGGCTGAGTCTGAACCGGCCGCCGGTCCTCGGCCACACGCTGACGCCGCCCCTCTTCTTCTGGCTCTGCCTGGCCCTGCTGGCCGTGGTCTGGTTCCTCATGCGGAACCTGCTGGCCTCCCAGTGGGGGCGCGCCTTCGAAGCCCTGCGGGACAGCCCCATCGCCACCGACGCCATGGGCGTGGGCACCTACCGGCACAAGGTGGCGGCCTTCGCCCTGGGGTCGAGCCTGGGCGGCCTGGCGGGCGCCCTCTACGCCTTCAACTTCCAGTACCTGCAGCCCCAGAGCTTCACCTACGACCTGATGATCATCCTGCTGCTGGGCGTGGTGTTGGGCGGCCGCAAGAGCCTGTGGGGCGCCTTCGTGGGCGCCACCGTCATCGTCCTGCTGCCCAACCTGCTCTCGAACCGCCTGCTCTTCCAGGTCTTCTCGGGCCTGGGCTTCGCCCTGGCCCTGGCGGCGGGCCTGCGCGGGCTGGTGAAGAAGACCACGCGGCCCTTCCAGGCCCTGGCCCCCATGGCGGCCATGGGCCTGCTGGTGGTCGGCGGCCTCTTCGTGGAAAACACCGAGGACTGGCGCAAGGCCATCTTCGCCTTGATGCTCTTCTCCGTGGTGGTGGGCCTGCCCGAAGGCCTCATGGGCTTCTTGTCTCTGTTCCTGGCGAAGCTGTTCCGCGTGCCCCACGCCCCCCTGCCCGCACCGTCGGACATCGAGGCCATCCTGCCCCCCCGCAGTGCCGATGGCGCACCCCTGCTGGTCATCGAGGACCTCAAGCGGCACTTCGGCGGCGTCCGGGCCGTGGACGGGCTCTCCATGACCATCCGCTGCGGCGCCATCCACGGCCTCATCGGGCCCAACGGCTCCGGCAAGAGCACCGTGGTGAACGTTATCTCCGGGCTCTACACGCCCAGCGCCGGGCGCATCCTGCTGCGCGGGGCGGCCCTCCCCTCCGGCAGCCTCTACCAGGTGTCGAAGTCCGGCGTGGCGCGGACCTTCCAGAACCTGCAGCTCTTTGCTGAGCTCACGGCCCTGGAGAACGTCATGGTGGCGCTCAAGGGGGTCTACCGCAGTTCCCTGCCCCTGGTGCTGCTGGGGCTGGCCCGCCCGGAGGAGCGCCAGGCCCAGGCCGACGCCCTCTGCCTGCTGGACCGCATCGGCCTGAAGGACCAGGCCCTCACCCGGGCCAAGGACCTGACCTATGGCGCCCAGCGCTTCCTGGAAGTGGGCCGGGCCCTGGCCCGCAAGCCCGATCTGCTCATCCTGGACGAGCCCGCCGCGGGCCTGGCTCACCCGGATGTGGTCCAGCTCATCGAGATCATCAAGCGGGTGCACAGGCGCGGCATCAGCATCCTCCTCATCGAGCATCACATGGACGTGGTGAGTGAGCTCTGCGACACCGTGACCGTGCTGGACGGCGGCAAGGTCATCGCCGAAGGCACCCCCGACGAGGTGAAGCGCCATCCCAAGGTGGTGGAGGCCTACCTGGGCCAGCCCCCCCAAACCGATCTCCCCGGCGAGCCCTCGCCGCAGCCGGCCTAGGAGGCGTCCATGCTTCAGGTGGAAGATCTCCATGCCGGCTACGGCGCCAGCGAGGTGCTGAGCGGCGCCACGCTGACCGTGAAGCAGGGCACCCTGGTGGCCCTCATCGGCGCCAACGGTGCCGGCAAGACCACCACCATGCGGACCATCTCCGGAGGCCTCAAGCCCAGCCGCGGCAAGGTCCGGCTGGATGGCCAGGAGGTGCAGGGCCTCGACGCCTCGCGCATCGCACACCTGGGCCTCGCGCACTCGCCCGAGGGCCGGAAGGTCTTCGGGCCGCTCTCGGTGGAGGACAACCTCCTGCTGGGTGCCTACAGCCGCCTGCCCCGCTTCTTCGGCTTCCATGGCAAGGCCAAGGCCGACCTGGATCGCGTCTACGACCTTTTCCCCAAACTGAAGGAGCGCACGAAACAGGCCGCAGGCACCCTGTCCGGCGGTGAGCAGCAGATGCTGGCCATCGGCCGCGCCCTCATGGCCCGGCCCAAGGTCATGCTGCTGGACGAACCCTCCATGGGCCTGGCCCCGGTCATCGTGCAGGAGGTCTTCCGCACCATCCGCCGCCTCAAGGAGGAGGGCATCACCCTCCTGCTGGTGGAGCAGTTCGCCAAGAGCGCCCTCGAAGTGGCCGACTACGCCTACGTCATGGAACGCGGCCGCATCGCCGTGGAAGGCACCCCCGCCGAACTGGGCCGCAACGAGCGCGTCCTCGCCGCCTACCTGGGCTAGTTGGCTCCCCGCCCCCACTTGCGCTAGCATGGAGCCCTGCCGCGGGCGTAGTTCAGTGGTAGAACGTCAGCTTCCCAAGCTGAATGTCGCCAGTTCAATCCTGGTCGCCCGCTCCACTTCCGAGACCCCCGCGAGGGGGTTTCGGTTTGTCTGGCGCCCCAGGTCGCTCTTCCGGTCGTTGGAAGGTCCCCGGGGGTCAGTACACTGGCCGTCGCCTACCCCGGAGTTCTCCATGACGCTCCCCGACCTCCTCGACCTCTACGGCTATCACACCTGGGCCCAGGAGCGGATCGCCGCGGCCCTGCTGGCGTTGCCCCCGGAGGCCGACCTCCAGGACCTCGGCGGCAGCTTCCCCACGGCCCGGGCCACTTTCGCCCACCTCGTCGGCGCCGAGTGGTTGTGGCTGGAGCGTTGGCGAGGCGTCCACCCCTCCTCGGTCCCCGATTGGGTGGCAATGGATGATCCGCCTGCCCTGCTGCGGAGATGGCGCGGGATCGACGCGGCCCGGGGCGCCTTTCTCGCCAGGCTGACGGAGGCCGACCTGGGCGCCCCCTGCGCCTTCACCCTGCTCAGCGGCAAGGCGGCCACCCACGCCCTGGGGGATCTCCTCCTCCACGTGGCCAACCACGCCACCTACCACCGGGGCCAGCTCGCGGCCATGCTCCGCCGCCTCGGCTCGCCCGCCCCCGCCACGGACTTCCTGGTCTACCGGGCCGAAGTGTCCCGCACCCAAGCATGAAGCCCCTGCTCCGCATCGACTTTGCGGAAGGCGCCCAGGACCTCGTCGCCATTCGCGAACTGTTCCTGGAATACCAGGCCCGCCTGGGCGTCGACCTGGGCTTCCAGTCCTTCGAGGCGGAGGTCCGCGGCCTGCCGGGCGACTACGCCCCGCCCACCGGGCGCCTGCTCCTGGCGAGGCAGGGCGGCCGGCCCGTGGGCTGCATCGCCCTCCGGGGGGTCGGCCCCGCCCGGGGCGAGATGAAGCGCCTCTTCGTGAGGCCCGGGGCCAGGGGGCTCGGCTTGGGAAGACAACTCGTCGCACGGCTCATCGACGAGGCCCGGTCCGTGGGCTACGCCGAGCTCGTCCTGGATACGCTCCCCGGCATGGCCGAGGCCCAGGGCCTGTACCTGGCCTCCGGCTTCCGCGACATCCCGCCCTACCGCCCGAACCCCATTCCCGGGGCGCGCTTCCTGGGGCTGAGCCTGGATCCCGCTCCCTGAGCGCCGCGCCGCTCCTGCCCCCGATGCGCCTGAACCGTCAGCTGTCGCCCGCACCGATCAGCCCCCCCTGCGGTATAGAATCAGGGCCACCCACCCCCAGCCCGGCTCCCGCCCGGAGGACACCCATGACGACCGCCAGCACCTGCCTCTGGTTCGATGATCGGGCGGAGGAGGCCGTCCAGTTCTACCTCACCCTCTTTCCCCACTCGCGGATCCTCCACACCACGTTCTACCTGGAGGGTGCGCCCAAGCCACCCGGCACCGTGCTCGCCATCCGATTCACCCTGAACGGCGCGGAGTACCTGGCCCTGAACGGCAACCCGAGCTTCCCCTTCACGCCGGCGACCTCGATGGTGGCCGCCTGCGACACGCAGGAGGAGGTGGACACCCTGTGGGAGAAGCTCAGCGAGGGCGGCGAGGCGGGCCAGTGCGGCTGGCTCAGGGACCGCTTCGGGGTGTCCTGGCAGATCCAGCCCCGGCCCCTGCTTGCCCTTCTGACCACCGAGGACCGGGCCGCCTCCCAGCGCGTCTTTGACGCCATCCGGCCCATGCGCAAGCTGGATCTCGCGGCCCTGCTGCAGGCCCATGCCGGCCCAGCCTGAACCGCGTGACCCGGTGCCAGGGCGCCGACGCCCGCTTCCAGCCTGCTCCCCTTCCCCCACCCACACGCACCCGGAGGATCGACCCATGACTGGACTCCCCCTCAAGCCGCTTGCCCTCCTGCTGGCCCTGGGTGTCACCGCCCTGGCCCAGGGACGGCCCGATCCGGCCAAGCTCATCGCCTCCCAGCAGGAGGCCCTGGCCAGGCTCGCCTTCATGGACGGAATCTGGCGGGGCAGCGCCTGGACCCTGATGCCCTCTGGCGAAAAGCACAGCATCATCCAGACCGAGCGCATCGGTCCCTTCCTGGATGGCTCGGTCAAGGTCATCGAGGGGCGGGGCTATGGCCCCGATGGCAGGGTGACCTTCAACGCCTTCGGAACCGTGTCGTACAACCCCGCCACCAGGGCCTACACCCTGCACTCGTACGCCCAGGGCAGCGTCGGGGACTTCGCCCTGACGCCCCAGGCGGATGGTTACACCTGGGAGATCCCCGCCGGGCCCATGACCCTCCGCTACACGGCCACCATCAAGGGCGGCACCTGGCTCGAAGTCGGCGACCGCATCCAGGCCGGCAAGGAACCGGTTCGTTTCTTCGAGATGACCCTGAAGCGGATGGGCGATACCACCTGGCCCGCCGCCGGGGCGGTGCCACCGAAGTAGGCGCGGCATGGCCCGGTCGAAGCCCGCCCACTCCGAGGATGACGGGGCCGCAGTGGAGGCCTTCCTGGCCGGACTGGCACCCGAATCCCGGACTGAAGTCGAGGCACTCCGGCGCATCATCCTGGGTGTCGCCCCCACCATTCGCGAGGGCATCAAGTGGAAGGTGCCCAGTTTCCGCACCACCGAGTACTTCGCCACCCTGCACCTGCGGATGCAGGCCGGCCTCGGCCTCATCCTCCACCTGGGCGCCAAGGTGCGGGACATCCCAGCCTTGCCCGTGGAGGACCCCGAGGGCCTGCTGACCTGGCTGGCCAAGGACCGGGCCCTGGTCGCCTTCACGGGCCTGGAGGAGATCCAGGCTCGGCGGGCGGCCCTGGAGGCCCTCCTCCGGCAGTGGATCCGGTTCGTCTGAGGAACCCACCTAGGGAATTGAAATTCCAGAATGGGTGTCCGGACACCACTTATCGTTTCCGGCAGGTTTTTTGGGACGAAGGAGCCACCTTTCGCTAGGCTGTGGCACCGGTCCACGTCTGAACAGCCTCCACTCCGGGCCCCGAGGTGACCCATGGAACTCCGCCTGCAGCGCAATCCCTCCAGCGCCCGCGCCACCACGGGCACGCTCCTGGTGGACGGCCAGTTCGAGTGCTACACCCTGGAGGATGTGGTCCGCCAACTGGGCCCCCGGGGCGAGGGCAAGGTGCAGGATGAAACGGCCATCCCTCCAGGCACCTACAGGGTGATCATCAACATGAGCCCGCGCCTGGGCAAGCCCATGATGCGCCTGCTGGACGTGCCCTTTTTCGACGGCATCCTCATCCACAGCGGGAACACCGAGGCCCACACCAAGGGGTGCATCCTCGTGGGGTGCAAGCTGGCCGGGGACACCATCGCCGGTGGCACCTCCACCGCGGCCCTGGCCGCCCTGAAAGCGAAGGTGCAGGCGGCCCTGGACCGCAACGAACCCGTGCAGATCACCATCCTGGCCGCCCAAGCCCAGCCCTGAGCCAGGGCTCAGCCCTTGCCCTGGGCCTTCATGTCCACCATGCGCTTGGCCTCGCGGCGCAACAACTCCGCCACGTTTCGGTCCTTCATGAGCAACTTGAGATCGCTCTCGAAGAGGCGCTTGAAGTGGGTCATGGCCACGGGCAGCGGGGTGCGGGGGTTCATGACCAGGGCCTTGGTGATGGGGTATTTCTTCATCCACTCGCGGCTGTTGGAGATGATGCGCAGGACTTCCTCGTTCACGGTGCGCATCTGGGCGATGTAGGCCACCTCGCCCTCGGTGATGCGACCGTTGCGGATGACGTTCACCTGGATGAGGCGGTTGGCCTCGCGGATGAGCAGGGTGCGCTCCTCCTTGCCCCCCTTGATGGCCAGCATGATCTTCTGGTTGGTGCTGAGTTTCGCCACCCGCTGCGTGAGGGTCAGGGTGATCTCATTGCCATCCTCATCCACGGGCGGCTTCTGCGCCAGCAGGCGGCGCTCGGCGGCCATCTCCTCGGTTTCGATCTCGGCCTCGGCCTCCTCCTTCGATTTCTCCTTGGGCAGGGGCAGCTCCGACCAGGAGCGGTCCAGGTGGCCGGCCTCCACCTCGTCGATGATCTCCAGGCGCTGGCGCTTGACCTCTTCGGGGATCAGGCGCAGCACGTCGAAGCGGAACTCGTTGACGCGCCGCTTGATGACGTACTCGGCTTCGGGGTGCTCCTCCAGCAGGTCCAGGATGCGGTGGCGCTCCATCCACAGCACCTGGTTGTTCAGAACGATCTCGAGCACCGAGCCGGGCAGGCTGGGCACCGAGGCCTCCACGATGGCCGCGGTGAGGGATGGGTTCAGGAGGGCCGTCTCCAGCAGGGCCGGTTCCTTGCGGTGGCAGAGCACCATCTGCAGCGGGGCCGGCGGCTCCAGCGAGTCGACCAACACGCCGGCCAGCATGGATTCGGGCATGGTGGCGAAGAAATCCAGGCCCCGCTGGGTGTACCGGGTCTCGGTCAGGCAGGCGTGGGCCAGGGCCTGCAGCAGGTCCCCGGTGGGCACCGGCAGGCTGCCCCCCACCAGGGCCATGGCCATGGGCTCGGGCAGTCCACCCTGGAGGAACCGGTCAACGATGGGATGCATGCTCATGGCGGAGTGACTTCCTCATCTTCATCGGGAACAGGGGGCTCGTCCGGGAGGCCCGGCGGGGCGGGCCGGAGCCAGCGGCCTTCGCCGTCGAAGGCGCCGGTCCAGCTCTCGCCCACGCTCTGACCATGGGGGATGCGGCGGCCGGCCACCTCGACGCTCACCACGCCGGCGTTGTCGAGCCGGATGGTGAAGGGGCCCTTCACGCGGAACCGCCAGGCCTCGGAAACCCGCAGGGTGCGCACCATGGGGAGGCCCCCCTCCGGGGTCTGGGGTTCGACGTGGATGTCGGCGGTGTCCATGGCCCTCAGGCTCACCAGCAGGCCCTGCTCGTTCACGGGCGCCTCGGGGAGGAGCTCCCCCAGGACGGGATAGGCGGAGGTGGAAGGGGCCGGCGGCGGCGGCAGGCTGGGGCGGCTGAGTGCCACCAGGTAGCTGGGCGGGGCCTTGTGCCCCAGGCTGGGCCCGGGCACCACCAGCCACAGCACGATAATCACCGAAGTCCCTGTCAATACGCCCATCACGAGGCGCTCGAGGCGCTCCCGCCGCGGGTCCGGCGGCTCCAGTTCCTGTCCGCCCGGCACGATCTGGAAGGCCCCGGTGTGGAACTCCAGGTCCACGCCCAGCCGCTCGGCCAGCTGCCGCGCCAGGGGCCGCGGCCGTCCGGGCGGCAGGGCCGCCCAGTCATCGGCCTCGATGGCCTCCAGGTGGCGCAGGGGCAGCTTGAGTTCCTGCGCCAGAGCCTCCAGGCTCAGACCCCTGACCTCGCGGGCCCGGCGGATGAGCTGGCCGACGGACTCATCCTCCCGCATCAGGACCACCCCACGGGCAGGTCCTTGAGCAGGCGGCCCAGCTGCTCCCGTCGGTCGCTCCGGTTGAGGCGGCGGTCATCCAGGCTGCCCCGGTGCGCCATGGTGTCGCTGAGGGTGCGCTGCAGGTCATCCGGGGTGATGAAGTCCCGGCCCTCCAGCCAGGCCTCGGCCTGGGCCAGGCCCAGCCAGTGCTTGGCGGCGCGCGTGGAGCAGAAGCCGCCCCCGGCGCGGATGCGCTCCACCATGCGCTCCGCGTAGTCGAGCACCGCCTCGGAGACCTTCACCTCCCGCACCGCCGCGCGGGCCATGCGCCAGCCCTCCAGGTCGAGCACGGGCGAGAGGGTCTCCAGCCGCTCGGCCCCGGCCTCCCCCGTGAGGATGCGCCGCTCGGCCGCGCGGTCCGGGTAGCCCAGGTGGATGGTGCAGGAGAAGCGGTCCAGCTGGCTCTCCGGCAGGGGGAAGGTTCCGGCATGGTCCAGAGGGTTCTGGGTGGCGATGACGAAGAAGGGCTCGGGCAGCTTGTGCGTGCTGCGGTCCAGGGTGACCTGCCCCTCCACCATGGCCTCCAGCATGGCGCTCTGGGTCTTGGGGCCGATGCGGTTCAGCTCGTCCAGCAGCAGCACGTGGCAGAACACGGGCCCCGGCTGGAAGCGGAAGGCCTGCTCCTTGGCGTCCCAGAGGTGCACGCCCAGCAGGTCCGAAGGCAGCAGGTCGTTGGTGCCCTGCACGCGCTGGAAGGTGCCACCGAGGATGCGGGACAGGCCCTTGGCCAGGGTGGTCTTGCCCACGCCCGGCAGGTCCTCCAGCAGCACGTGGCCCCCCGCCAGCATGGCGGCGAAGGCGCGGCGCACCTGGGCCTCCTTGCCCACCACCACGGCCTGCAGGGCCGCCAGCCCGGCGCGGGCGGCCGGCCGGATCCCCTCCGCGCCGCGGACCGGGGGGATGAGGAGGGGCGGGGCTTGGGTCATGGGGCCTTCCCGAGGAGGGGACTGTCTCCACCGGCCGGACCGCGCAGCGCACGCTCCTCCCGCTCGACCTTCGACCTCGCGGAGGTGGAGCCTCCATCTTCCAGAGGAATGGCGTGCTCCCGCAAGCGCTGGGCCAGGGAACGCACCGTCAGCCCAAGGGCTGCCGCTGCCCGGGGCAGGTCCCCGCCCGCGTCGCCCATGGCCCGGAGCAGGAGCTGGGCTTCGGCGGCACGGGTCACGGCCTTGAGCATGGCCTCGAGCCCGCCCGGTTCGGGCCAGGCCAGACAGAGGGGGGCCTCCAGCCCGAGCCCCAGGTCTGGAAAGGCCCGGATGGCCCGGCCTTCAGAGAAGAGGAGGGTCCGCCCCACCAGCACCTCCAGCTCCCGGACATTGCCCGGCCAGGTGTGCTCCAGCAGCTGGCGCTCGGCACTCCGCTCCAGCCAGGGGGTCGGCCTTCCCGCCCGCCGGGCGGTTTGTTCGAGGAGCAGCCGGGCGAGGGCCAAGAGGTCCTCGCGCCGCTCGGCCAGGGCCGGCACGCGCAGCTCCAGCGAGCCCAGGCGCTGCGCGATCTCGGGGGCCAGCGCCTCGTCGCCCTCCACGCCGCCCATCCAGTCGATGCGGCGGCCGGCCTCGCCGTCCATGGCCCGGGCCAGGGGCCCCGCCGCGGCCAATGAGAGGTGCTCCAGCCCGCCCAGGAAGAGGCTGCCGCCCGCCAGCAGCTGCAGCAGGTGGGGATCCGGCCCCTCGGGGCCCAGGGCTGCGGCGGGAAGACTCAGGTAGGGCGCGGCCGGGTGGCGCAGGGTGTGGAGGCGGCGGGCGCTACGCTCGCGGCCGGCCCCGCGGGGTCCCCGGAACACCACGGGCAGCGCCGCGGCGGCCGCCCGGCGGAGGGCCGCGTCCAGGCCCTGCATGGCCGGGCTGTGGGCCACCCAGGGCTCGGCCGGATCCGGCGGAGGCGCCCCCACCAGGGCCCGCAGGCGGTCCAGGAGGGCCAGGAAGGCGTCCAGGTCGAAGGGCTTGGGGAGGAAGTCGTCCGCCCCCAGGCGCATGGCCTCCACGATGTCCTTCGGCTCGCCAAAGGCCGACATGAGCACCACGCGCAGGCCCGGATGCAGGCGCCGGGCGCGGCGGATCAGCTCCAGCCCGCTCATGCCCGGCAGCCGCAGGTCCGTGACCAACACCTGGAAGGGGCGGCCCTCCAGGGCCCGCAGCGCCTCCTGGGGATCGGGCACGGCCAGCACCTCCCAGACCGTGCCCTCCAGGGCCTGGCTCAGCAGGCGCCGGAAGCTGTCCTTGTCCTCGACCAGCAGGAGGTCCATGGGTGAACGGTAGCAGCGGAAGGGCGTGAAAAGCAGCCCGGAGTCCCGAGGTATCGATCCCTGATGCGCCGCGGTGCGGCGCGATACCGGTTCAGTTCGGCGCCGACCCGCTCGAACGGCCCAAAGGTCAACCTGGGCGCGGCGCAAAGCGCCGCAACGGAAAGCCGCACCTCCAGACTCCAGACTCCGTACTATCCTCCGCACCCCGCGATGAAGCGCCGGCTCTGGGCCTCGGCCTGGGCCTCGAAGAGGTCGGCACCCGCCACCAGCGCGAGGCCCGCCTCCCGCGCCCAGATCGTGAAGGCGGTGTCCTCCTTGTAGATCCACTCCACGGCCCAGCGGGCGCTGGCCTGCGCCGCTTCCAGCAGCTCCGGGAAGGGGGCGGGATCCTCCGGCGCCATGCCGAGGCTGGTGGCCTGCACCACGCCCACCGGTGCGAAGGCGGCCACCGTCCCGGCCCCGACGGGAGCACGCCGGGAAGCTTGGAGGACCGACCGGCCCGCGGCCTCCAGCACGGCGCGGCTGGTGGCGGCCACGCCGCCCTCGCCGAGCAGAAGCACGGGGCCCGGCGCCAGCTTCGACAGGGCCTGTCCAAGGGCCTCCGCGTCCGTGTTGGCGCCCTGCCAGGGCTCGCCCACGGCCCGACGCCAGAGGGTGTTCAGGGGGCCCTGCAGGCCCAGCGCCGCGGGCAGCGTCAGCTTCAGCGGCGCCGTGATGCTGAGGCCGAGGATCCCGAGGGCGTCCAGGGCATCGACGGCCTCCTCCGCCTCGGCGCAGGTCAGGGGCAGGTAGACCAGGTCCTTGAAGGCTCGCTGGAAACGGGGGTTGTGGAAGGCGGGCCCCCGGGAGTGCAGGACAGGCTCGCCGATGACGCCGCAGAGCCCGTGGCCCGGATGGAGCTTGGCGCCGCGCCAGGCGCGCAGGGTGGCCAGGGGCAGCTGGCCCGGCGCGGCCGGGGGGCCATCGTCCGGCGCCGCATAGGTGAAGGCGCCGCCCCAGGCGGCCTGCAGCGCCCGGCTCGGCAGGCCCTTGGGCCCCATGAGGAAGGCCGTGAGGCGCAGGCCGTGGTCCCGGGCCCAGGCCAGGGGCGCCCGCAGGCGGCCGCTGTCGCCCAGGCGTCCCGCCCAGCCCACCCATTTGTAGGCCTCTCCCTCGGGCAGATCCCGCAGCCGCGCCTCCAGATCGAAGACACCCTGGGGAACATGCACCGAGCGGAGCAGGCGGACGTGGGTGCGGGCCTGTTGGATCTCGGCGGGGATGGGCAGGTCCCACTCCAGGTCCAGCCAGGCGGGCCGCCCCCGGACGGCCTTGGCCAGGGCCGCCATCCGCCCGGCCTCGTCCACGTCGGGCCAGCGCCCGCCCTCGGAGACGCGCCGGCAGGTCACCAGGCAGCGGCGCCTCAGGGCATCCACCAGGCCCTCGGGATCCTGGTCCGGGAACAGGTCCAGCCGCAGCTCAGGCAGGGAATCGTCCCCCAGACGCTTCGCACAGGCCAGGGCCTGCTCCCACTCGGGGTGGGTGAGGGTCACCAGATGGAAGGGCAGCGGGCTCAAGGGCGGGGTCCAAAGCGCCATCCTACCCTGCCCCACCCGGAGGGCGGGCGGCAGCCGATGAATCTGAACATGACCCTTAAGTAACTAAAGAAAGCGGAGCGCTCCCGATATTGATTACCTATCCATCTGCTACGCTCCCCACCAAGGTTATCCATGACCTTGTGCAAAGGAGGGTAGAGATGTCCCCCGCATTGATGTTCTGGATCCAGTTCGTGCTCGTCCTGGGCGCGATCCTCATCGGCATCCGCAAGGGCGGCGTCGCCCTGGGCCTCATCGGCGGCCTGGGCGTGGCCGTGCTGGTGCTCGGCTTCCGCGTGGCGCCGGGCGTGCCCCCCATCGACGTGATGCTCATCATCCTGGCCGTGGTGACGGCCTCGGCCACCCTGCAAGTGGCGGGCGGCCTCGACTACCTGGTGCAGCTCACGGAGCGCCTGCTCCGGGCCCACCCGAAATACGTCACCATCCTGGCGCCCCTGTCGACCTTCCTCCTCACGGTCTGCGTGGGCACGGGGCACGCGGTCTACGCCCTGCTGCCGGTCATCTCGGATGTGGCCCTGAAGACCCGCATCCGCCCGGAGCGCCCCATGGCCATCTCCAGCGTGGCCTCCCAGATGGGCATCACCGCCAGCCCCGTGGCCGCCGCCGTCACCACCTTCCTGGCCATGGCCGCCAAGAACGGCCACCCCGTGGGCCTCTTCGACATCATCCGCATCACCCTGCCCGCCGGCATCATCGGCGTGCTGGTGGCCGCGGCCTGGAGCTTCAACCGCGGCAAGGAGCTGGACGAGGATCCCGAGTTCCAGGAGCGCATGAAGGATCCCGAGTTCGCCAAAGCTCTGGACGCCAACGTGACGACGCTCGGCATGGAGATCCCATTCACCGCCAAGCTCAGCGTGGGCCTCTTCTTCGCGGGCGTGCTGAGCATCATCCTCATCGCCCTGAAGCCCGGCCTGCTGCCGATGGTGAACGGCAAGGTGGTGCCCATGACCACGGTGGTGCAGATCATCATGCTGGCCTTCGGCAGCTTCATCCTCTTCGCCACCAAGGTGAAGGCCCCCGACATCGCCCGCTCCAGCGTCTTCATCGCGGGCATGATCGCCGTGGTATCGATCTTCGGCATCGCCTGGATGAGCGAGACCTTCATCAAGGCCAACGAGGGCTACCTCATCGCCAACATCAAGACCATGGTGCAGGCCGCGCCCTGGACCTTCGCCATCGCCATGTTCTGCGTGTCCGCCTTCGTGAAGAGCCAGGCCGCCACCCTCACCATCATGCTGCCCTTCGGCTACGCCCTGGGCCTGCCCACCCCCCTGCTGCTGAGCCTCATCCCCGCCAGCTACGCCTACTTCTTCTTCGCCTTCTACCCCAGCGACCTGGCGGCCATCAACATGGACCGCACCGGCACCACGCGGATCGGCAAGTACCTCCTCAACCACAGCTTCATGCTCCCCGGCCTCATCGGCGTCACCACCTCGACCCTGGTGGCCTACGGCCTCTCGAAGCTGCTGGGCTGAGATCCGCAGAACCCACCCGCGAAGCCCCGCCCCCGGCGGGGCTTCGCCCATGTGGCCCCCCTGCGGCCTCGCGGCTGGATCAGGCCTTCCGCTTCTTCGCGGCCTGCCAGGCGGCTTCCATCTGATCCAGGTTACGCTGCCCCCAGCCGCCCGCGGCGCGGGCATCGTCCTCCACGGCCTCGAAGCGGCCCTTGAAGCGAAGCATCTGGCGGCGCAAGGCGGTGTCCGGATCCACGCCCTTCTTGCGGGCCCACTGCATGAGGCTGAAGAGCACGTCGCCGAACTCCTCCTCGACGCGGACCGGGTCAGACTCGGCCTGCAGCTCGGCGACCTCCTCCTTCACCTTGTCGAGGACGCCCTCCAGGTCAGGCCACTCGAAGCCCACCTTGGCGCAGCGGCGGCCGATCTCCAGGGCCTCTTCCATGGGCGACAGGGAGGCGGGGATGCCCTCCAGCAGCCGGGGCTCGTGGTCGGTGGACTGCCCCTTCTCCTCCCGCTTGATGGCCGCCCAGTTGGTGAGCACGTCATCGGAGCCCTCCACCGCAGCCTCGCCGAACACGTGCGGATGGCGCCGCACCAGCTTCTCCACGACCGTGCGCTCCACGTCGTGGATGTCCCATGCGCCGCGATCCGACGCCAGCTGGGCGTGAAAGGCGATCTGCAGCCAGAGGTCGCCCAGCTCCTCGCAGAGGTGGGCCTCGGTGGCCTGATCGAAGGGCCGGTGGGCCGCCAGGGCCTCCAGCACCTCCGCCGCCTCCTCCCGCAGGTAGCGGGCCAGGCTCTGGTGGTCCTGCTTCAGGTCCCAGGGACAGCCGGTCTCCGGCTTGCGGAGCGCGGCCATGACGGCGCGGAGGGTGGTCGGTTCCATGGCACGAGGGTACCCCGAGTCGGGAACTACGCGGGATGGCTCAGAGGGCTCGCAGAATGGTCCCGGCCAGCTCGGTCAGCGAGGGATCCCGCGCACCCATCACCAGGATCAGGTCGCCCGCCTTCGCCACCGCGGCCAGGTGCGCCACCAGGCCCTCACGGGAGGGCGCCGGCTCGGCGGCCACGCCGCGGGCTGCGATCTCGGCCACCACCTCGGCGCTGCTGATGTCCTTCGAGGCCGTGCCGCCGGCGTAGAAGACCTCGAGGAACCAGAGGCGGTCCCGCGGCGCCAGCTCCGTGGCGAAGGCCTCCACGAAGTCGGCCCGGAGGAACTTCAGGGGCCCGAAGCCGTGGGGCTGGAACACGGCCAGCACCCGGCCCCCCGCGGCCGCCACCCGCAGGTGCGCGGCGCGGATCGAGGCCGCCACCTTGGCCGGGTTGTGGCCGAAGTCGTCCACCACGGTCACGCCGCGCCGCTCCCCCAGCACCTGGAAGCGGCGCGCCACGCCCTGGAAGGCGGCCAGCGGCGGAGCCATGGCGGGGAGCGGCACGCCCAGCGCCTGGCAGGCGGCGATGGCCGCCAGGGCGTTCTCGACGTTGTGGCGCCCGGGCACCGGCAGGCTGAAATTGGTTCCCCCTACGCGGAAGGTGGAGCCTTCCGCGCCCAGCGATGCATCTTCCGCACGAAGCCCGGCCCCCTCCCTGAACCCGAACACCGTGGCATTGGCAGCGAACTCCCGGAGGTTCTCCGCCTCGCCCATGACGGCGCCCTCGCGCACCTGGGCGCGGAAGGCGCGGAACATCTCCGCCACGACCGCCATCTCCTTGTGGTCCTTCTGGAGGTTCAGGATCACGCCCAGGGCGGGGTGGTAGCGCACCACGGAGCCATCACTCTCGTCGGCCTCGATGACCAGCAGGTCCGAGGTCCCGGCCCAGGCGTTGCCCCAGCGGCCCTCGCGCTGCAGGGCCACCAGCTCCCCGCCCGTGATGACGGAGGGATCGCGCCCCGCGCCGCGGAGGATCTCGAAGATCATGGCGGTGGTGGTGGACTTGCCGCTGGTGCCCGTCACGGCCACCGTGCGGTACCGCGCCACCAGGTGGGCCAGCAGCTCAGAGCGATGCAACACGGGCACACCCAGGCGCCGGGCGGTCGCCACGTCGGGCACCTCGTCCTCCACGGCCGTGGACACCACCAGGGCCGCGCAGTCCCCCGCCAGGCCCGAGCCGTCCTGAGGATGGATCGCCACGCCCAGGTCCTCCAGCAGCCGGCGCGCTTCCGGCCGCTGGCCGCGGTCGAAGCTGCGGTCGCTGCCGCTGGCGCGGTCTCCGTTCAGGGCCGTGAACTGGGCCAGGGCGCTCATGCCGCTGCCCGCCACGCCCGCGAAGTGGAGGCGGCCCAGGCCCAGACCCGCCTCCAGGGGTTCCGGCGCGATGAGCAGCGGATCCCCCTCCCCTACCAGGTCGAACAGGGCGGTGATGTCCGCATTGGACAGGCGCACGCAGCCGTGGGAGACCGGCATCCCCAGCAGGCCCTCCTGGTTGGTGCCGTGGAGGTAGATCCAGCGCAGCCGGGAGTCCCGCCCGGGTCCCCGGTTCCAGCCCTCCTCCAGGCCATCCAGGGTGAGCACCCGCGTGAGGATCAGGTCCTCGTCCCGGGCCTCGCCCTGCCACCGGTCGCCGTTGGGCTGCTGGGCCTTGAACACCGTGCCGGGCTCCGCGCCCGCGCCGATGCGGGCCAGGATGCGGTGCCAGCCGGTGGGGGTACGGTACGAGTTCTCCTCGCAGCCCAGCCCCTTGGCGGCCGTGGAGATCACGGCCTCGAAGGCCAGGCGTCCGTCCTCCAGGAGGCCCAGCCGCTGCCGGGCGGGATCCACCACCAGGACCCGGCCCCGGGGCTCCAGCCGCGGCGCGCCGGGACGATCCGCATTCGCCAGGATCAGGGCGCGGTAGCGGGCGGCAAGGACGGGATCGATCACGCCCCGGCCCCCGCGATGCGCCCCGCCAGGGCGCTGGCGGCCACGGTGGCGGGGCTGGCCAGCCACATCTGGCCCGGCCCGCTGCGGCCGGGGAAGTTGCGGTTGATGGCGCTGATGGTCACCTGGTCCGGCCGGGTGGAGACGCCAGGGCCCGCGTTGATGCAGGCGCCGCAGGAGCTGCCCAGCACCACGGCCCCCACGGCCTCGAAGGCCGCGATCCAGCCCTGCGCCTCGGCGAAGCGGCGCACGTCCTCGCTGCCGCACTGAACGAAGAAGGCCACGCCCTCGGCCACCCGGCGCCCCGCGGCGGCGGCGGGCCGGATCACTTCGTAGGCGCGGCGGAGGTCCTCGCGCTTGCCCCCGGTGCAGCTGCCCAGGTAGGCGATGTGGATGGGCACGGCCGCGCCCAGGTCCGCCAGGGCCACGCCGTTCCCGGGATCGCCGGGCCGGGCCAGCATGGGGCCGAGGGCGGCGCAGTCCACCTCGAGGGTGTGCACGTACTCGGCCCCTTCGTCCCCGCGCATCCAGCCTTCGAGCGCCAGGTCCACGCCGCGCCGCTCGCGGACGAACCGCACGGTCTCGGTGTCCGGCGCCACGAGGCCCGTGAAGCCGCCGATCTCGGCGGCCATGTTGGTGAGCGTGGCCCGCTCGTCGGTGTCGAGGCCCAGCAGGCCCTCCCCCTGGTATTCGATGACGTGCCCGAGGGCGCCGCCCTCGCGGATGAGGGGCTGGGCCAGGAGGTGCAACACCAGGTCCTTCGCCGAGACACCGGGGCGCAGGCGGCCTTTCAGGCGCACCCGCAGCGTGGGTGGCACGGTGACCCGCACATCGCCCGTCACCCAGGCGCAGGCGATGTCCGTGGTGCCCACGCCGAAGGCGAGGCAGCCCAGGGCCCCCGCGTGGGGCGTGTGCGAATCCGTGCCCGCCACCAGCTGGCCTGGACAGGCGTAGCGCTCGGCCATGAGCGCGTGGCAGATGCCTTCGCTGCCCGACCCGTCGGCCAGCTCACCGTGGAGCCGGATACCGTGCTTCGCGCAGAAGGCCTCCTGGGCTGGCTTCAGCCGCTCGGCCACCGTCAGCAGGCCCATGGCCCGGTGTTCAGCCTTCATGCTGTGGTGCAGGAAGGTGAGGTGGTCACGGAAGGCGAGGATGGAGGCCGGATCGCGCAGCGCCGCATCCGGCCCCAGGGCCTGCTCCAGGAAGCTCGCCGCCATGGGCGTCACGTACTCGTGGCTGAAACGCCAATCCGCCTTCACGAAGAGGCCGTCGCCGGGCCGCACGGCGGGCAGCCCCGCCGTTCCAGCGGCGGCATCCACCACGGCGTGCCGTGCCAGCAGCTTCTCGGCGAAGGTCATGGGCCGCGGTGCGTGGGCCGGCAGGGGCGGCACCACCTCGCCCCGCATCCGCGCTGCGTTGTAGGCGAAGAGCCCACCCCGGCGCACGATCTCGGCGGTGACGGGGTCCAGGCCTGCGGTGAACTCCGCCAGTGGGATGGCCTCGCCGCGCCGCACCCGGTCGATGAGCCCGAAGTCGGTGCTGGTGAGCAGGCCCAGGTTCTGGGCGTTCTGGCGGTAGATGCGCTCAAAGCTCTCGGCGATCACCAAGCGGAGGCCCGCGCACCACTCCGCGTAGGGGCTGGCCTCGCGGCTGCTGCCCTTGCCCCGCCGCTTGCCCGCCACGCTCACGGCGAAGCCGCCGGCCCGGACGGACCCCTCCTTCAGGGGGAAGGCCTCGCCGCACTTCAGGCCCAGGTAGGGGAAGTCGCCCAGCTTCGCGTCGAAGTGGTAGCAGATGAAGGCGGGGGTGATCTCGTCGGTGCTGATCTGGTCGCGCAGGGGCGCGGCCTCCGCCGCCTCCAGGTCCTCGCCCGCCAGCTGGCGGCGCACCTTGTCCGGATCCTCCGAGAGGAACAGCACACGACCTTGGAAGCGGACGGGATCGGACAGCATGGCTCCAGCCTACTGGCTTCCCCCAGACGCACGAAGGCCCCCGGGTCGGGGGCCTTCGTGTGCCGGGATGGCGTCAGTCCTTCTCTTCCTCGGCCTTGAGCTTGGCTTCCTGCTCGTCGAGGTGCTTCATGAGGCGCTCGGCCAGCTCCTCGTCGTCGAGGGGCGTGAACATGTCGTCCTTGACTTCGAAGATCTCCAGGCTCAGGCCCTCCTCGGGATCCGCGGTGCCCTCTTCCTGGGCCTGCAGCTCGGCCAGGGGCGCGAGGATGGCGAAGTTGCGGCCCTCGAACTCGAGCTCTTCCAGGATCGCGAACTCCTCCTTCTCGCCGTTCTCGTCTTCGAGCTCAACGACTTCGATTTCGAAGGAATCGTCGTGATCGTGGTTGCAATCCGGTCCGTGTTCGTGAGCCATGGGCTCCTCCTTGCGCAAGGAACCAGAATACGGCCGAATCCCTTTCCGGCCAAGGAAAGATCCTGTGACCACGGTCTACTGCAGGCGCGCCTCGCCGGGTCCGGTGACGATGGCGGTCACCTGGCGCTTGGCGCCCGGGGCCTCCAGGCGCACGCGGTCGCCCAGGCCGGCCCGGCTGCGGGCCGTGGTGTCCAGGCTGATGGTCAGAGCCTCGTGGGTGGCGGTGAGGCGCACCTTGTCGCCGGACTGGACGAGGGGGATGGCCTCCAGGTCGCCCCGCGTCAGGATCTTGCCGGAGGGAATGGCACGCATGAGGCGCTGGCCCTCGGGAACCTGGGTCAGGGCCCCTTCGGGCGGCACGCCTTCGAAGGGACTGGGATCCACCTGCTCCGCGGTCAGCTCGGTCTGCCGGGCCAGGTCGCCCTTGGCCCGCAGCACGGTACCCACCCAGCTGCCATGCAGATCCACGCGGGTCATCCCCACCCGTTCGTCATCCACTTTGACGGCCACCACCACGAAGAACCGGCCCACCGGCTCCCGCTTGCTCAGGTGGGTGGCCTCGAAGCTGAGGGCTCCGGGCCGGGTCAGGGGCACCCGGGGGGGCTGGGCCACCTTGAAGGTGTGCTCGCCCCCCAGCTTGGCGGCCTCGGCCTTGGCGAAGGCCAGGGCCACGTCGGCCAGGCGCTCGGCGGACGGCAGCGGGGCCTGGGCGACCAGGGCCAGCGGAACCAGGAGCAGGCAGGCCAGGCGCATCGGACTACCGCTTCAGGTTGTTCACGAGGCTGAGCATGTTGTCCACGGTCTGGATGGTCTTCGAGTTCGCCTCGTAGGCCCGCTGGCCGATGATCATGTTCACCATCTCCTCGGCCACGTCCACATTGGAGACCTCTAGGAAGCCCTGGTTGAGGGTGCCCAGGCCGTCGGTGCCCGGCGTGCCGTCGATGGCCTCGCCGCTGGCCAGGGTGGGCTGCACGAGGTTGCGGCCCAGCTGGTTCAGGCCCGCGGGGTTCACGAAGTGGGAGAGGGTGATCTGGCCCACCTGCTGGGGCTGGGTCTGGCCCGTCTGGGTGACGCTGACCGTGCCGTCCGGCGCGATGGTCACGCTCAGGGTGTCCTGCGGGATGGTGATCTGGGGATCGAGCAGGTAGCCCGCGGAGTTCACCAGGGCGCCGTTCTGGTCCGTGGTGAAGCCGCCGTCCCGGGTGTAGGCCAGGGTGCCGTCCGGCATGGTCACCCGGAAGAAGCCGTCGCCCTCGATGGCCATGTCGAAACGGTTGGTGGTCTGGCGCATGTTGCCGGTGCTGTACTGGCGCATGAGGCTCTGCAGCTTGGCGCCATGCCCCAGCTGGATGCCCGCGGGGATGGTGGTGCTGGTGCTGGAGCTGGAGCCGGCCAGGTTCACCGTCTGGTAGAGCAGATCCTGGAACTCGGCCCGGGCCTTCTTGAAGCCGGTGGTGTTCACGTTCGCCAGGTTGTTGGAGATGGTGTCCATGTTGAACTGCTGGACATTCATGCCCGCCGCCGCCGACCACATTGCACGCATCATGGGAAACCTCCTGATTGTTTAAGGGACTGAGGGCTAGCGGCTGATGGCCACGTCGTTGATGGAGCGGGAATCCAGATCGTTGGTGAGGGTCGAGGCCACCTTCAGGCTCATCTCGTAGAGCCGGTTCAGGCGGATCATCTCGACCATGACGGAGGCGGAGTCCACGGCGCTCTGCTCGAGGTGCCCCTGGGCCACGGTGCCCTTCACCGGCGCCTCTTTGGCGCCCGTGGGGTCGAACCGGAGGGCCCCGGCCCGCTTCAGGGCGCCGGGCTTTTCGAAGGCCTTCAGGTCCAGCTGACCCAGCACCTGATCCTTTTGGGAGACCGTCCCATCCACCGCGATGGCGATGGCGCCGTTCTTGGGGTCCACCTTGATGGGTTGGCCATTTTTGCCCATCACCGGGCTGCCATCGGCCGCCTGGAGCTGTCCCTCCTGACCCATCTGCAGGCGGCCATCCCGGGTGACCCGGAGGCCGGCGGGCGTCTGGACCGTCAGGAAGGCGTTGCCCTCGATGGCCAGGTCCAGGGGTCGGCCCGTGGCCCGCAGGTTGCCCTGCTCGTTGACCACGCCCGTCTCGGCGAAGACCACACCATCATTGAGGTAGCCGCTCAGGGGCAGCTTGCGCCCGCTGCCAGCGGCCTTGTTGAAGACGGCAAAGAAGGGCTGGTCGGGCTTGTAGCCCACCGTGGCCGCGTTCGCCAGGTTGTTGGCCACCACTTCCAGCTGGAAGGAACGGGCCTTCAGGCTACCAGCGGCGACATAGTATCCAGGATCCATTGGGCACCTCTCGCCCAGCCAGCGGCCGGGACGAGGGGACTACCGCCAAAGGGATGCCAAAAGCCCGGGTAGGTCTGCGAGATTCCTCGCCCTCCGAACGAGGGACAAAGCAAAAGCCCGGCTATGCCGGGCCTTTGCGAGGGGGTCCGGGGGGAGGCTCCATGTCCACGAGCTCGTCGAGCGAGTGGGAGCAACGCATGGCGTTGCGTCACATGGAGGCGCGAAGCGCGGAACCCCCGGAGGAAGTTAGGTCAGATCTTGGTGACGTTGGTGGCCTGGGGGCCCTTCTGGCCCTGTCCCACGTTGAAGCTGACGCGCTGATTCTCGTCCAGGGTGCGGAAACCCGTGGTCTCGATCGCGGAGTGATGCACGAACAGGTCCGCACCTCCCCCATCGGGGGTGATGAAGCCGAAACCCTTTTCGGCGTTGAACCACTTGACGGTGCCTTGAGCCATGATTTTTCCTGCTTTCTTCGTCCTGGATGTGTGTGCGATGTCCCTTCCAGGCGAGGCAGCAGCGCTTTTTCCGCCCGTGCGACTGACGGGCAGAGCTCAGTGTAGGCCCTTTCTGTCGGGAATTTTCAAAAAATCGACAAAATCATATTTTGCGGTCAAATACCCGCTCCAGCCGCCGGACCCGACCATTACTTAAAGGTAGGTCCGGGCCCCCAGGAGGGCCTTGCGGTAATAGCGGTCCGAGAGGTGGTCCTGGCGGATCCCCTGGCCTGAACGGGGGGCGTGGATGAAAGCGCCCTCCCCGAGGTAAACGCCCACATGGCTCACCCGGCTCCCGCCAGCTGTGGCGAAGAAGAGCAGGTCCCCCGGCTTGGCCTCCGCCGGATCCACGGGACTGCCCGCGTCGAACTGGGCCTGGGAGGAGCGTGGCAGGCGCAGCCCGTTCAGCCGGTAGACGGCGCCCGTGAGGCCGCTGCAGTCGAAGCCCCGCTCAGTGGTGCCACCAAAGAGATAGGGTACGCCCAGGTAGCCCCGGGCGGATTCCACCAGACCCGCGCGCAGGCCGCGCTCATCCGAAGGACGAAGGCGAATCTGGCCGCCGGCCCCCGGCGCCGACCCGTCCGGCGCCACCACCCAGAAGGCCTCGATGATGCCGGCGGCCTTCAGGGCCTCGCCCCGGGCCCGGGCCTTCTCCCGGGTGGTGAAGTCGCCGAAGCGCACCCGGTAGAGGCCATCGCCGGAGGCATAGTAGGCCGCCTCCAGCCCCTGGGCCTGAAGCGACTCCGAGAACCGTGCGGCGTTCTCCACCTTGGCGAAGGCCCCGGCCTGAAGCGTGAATCCCAGCCGCGGCAGGAACCGGGGCACGCGGGCGGCGGGTGGCCGCTCGGGCACCTGGACCCGGGGCTCGGGCCGACGGGCACAGGCGCCCAGGAGGAGCAGGCCCAGGGCAATGAGGATCCTCCCCTTCAGCGTTCGGGCGGACTCGCGGCCAAGCATGTCTGGATCCTAGCAGGCGACCGGGCGATCCGGATTGCCGCCCCTGCGGCGGAGGAAACCTGCGGCTACCATCGGAGCCATGCCTTCCATGAGCTCCGGTTTCTGCCTCTCCGGCTGGGCGCACCGCCTGGCCTTGGCCACGCTCATCCTCGCGCCGGCCCTGGCCGGCCCCGCCCCGACCGCGCCGCGCAAGACGGTCGTGGTGCTCCACTCGATCCCGCAGGATGTCCCCGGGCTCCAGGAGCTGAGCGCCGCCATCACGGACGGCCTGCTGAAGGGTTCCCCCACGGCGGTGGACGTGTACGGCGAATACACCGGCCTGGACCGCTTCTCCGGTCCGGCCTACGAGACGAGCCTGCTCAGCCTCTACAACGAGAAATACGGCCGGCGGAAGGTGGACCTCCTCATCCTCGTGGGCCCGGCCACCCTCGACTTCGTGATGGCGCACCAGTTCCTCCCCCAGGTGCCGGTGGTCACCTGCTACATCGCCCAGCGCCGCGTGGACGCGGCCAGGGCCCGCCGCCCGCAGCTGACCGGCGTGCTGCCCGCCAACAACGCCCCGAAGACCATCGACCTGATGCTCTCCCTGTACCCCCAGACCCGCCGCATCCTCGTGGTGCTGGGCGCCAGCGAGTACGAGCGGGACCAGGCCAAGTGGGGCCAGGCGATCTTCTCGCCCTTCGCGGGCCGTCTCGAGTTCGTCTACCTGAACGACCTGTCGCTGG
Organism: Holophagaceae bacterium; assembly: GCA_046331485.1. Classification (GTDB taxonomy): domain Bacteria; phylum Acidobacteriota; class Holophagae; order Holophagales; family Holophagaceae; genus Geothrix. Next base: position 141,815 of record JAXLQS010000001.1, read on the forward strand.
AGCAGATCGAGGCCCGGGCGGCCCAGCTCCAGCCCGACGAGCTCATGCTCTACGGGAGCCTGCTGCGCGACGCCACAGGCCGCGACTTCTCCACGAACGATCCCCTCCGGCGCATCAGCGCAGCCAGCCGCCGCCCGGTCTTCGGCGTCGTCACGGAGGACCTGGGCGACGGCATCCTGGGCGGCGTGCTGCTGAGCATGGAGCTCTCCGGCCGCATCTCCGCGGACCTGGGCCTGCGGGTGCTCAAGGGCGAGGCCGCCGGATCCATCCCCATCCTGGCCGACGCCGGCATGGTGCCCATGTTCGACTGGCGGCAGGTGGAGCGCTGGCACATCAAGGAGCGCCACCTTCCCCAGGGAAGCATCTTCCGTTTCCGGAGGCCCAGCCTGTGGGACGCCTACTGGAAGGAGATCAGCCTGGGCCTGGGCGTGATCCTCGTGGAGACCCTGCTGGTGACCCTGCTGGTGATCCAGCTGCGGCGCCGGAAGCGCATCGAACGGGAGCTGGCCGACGCCGAGACCCGCTACCGCACCGTGGCGGACTTCACCCACGACTGGGAGTTCTGGCAGCGGCCAGACGGCGGCTTCGACTACCTCTCGCCCGCCTGTGAGCGCGTGAGCGGTTTCGCACCGGAGGCCTTCCGGGCCGACCCAGCCCTCCTGGCCGAGCTGGTGGCCGAGGAGGATCGCCCGGCCTGGAACGCCCACCAGGCTGACGCGCTGGCCGCCCTGGAGCCCGCCTCCCTCGAGTACCGGATCCGGAACCGTGCGGGCGAGATCCGCTGGGTGGAGCAGACCAACAATCCCGTGCGCCTGGAGGGCGGGCATTCCGCCGGCACCCGGGGCAGCATCCGCGACATCACCGCCCGCAAGCAGGGCGAGCTGGAGCTGAAGCAGGCCTATGAGGAGATCGGCGCCCTCAAGGACCAGCTCGAAGCCGAGAACACCTATTACCGGGAGAAGATCCAGGCGGTGGAAGGCTCCGCCGAGCTGGTGGGCCAGAGCGATCCCATGAAGTACCTCCTCTTCCGCATCCGCCAGGTGGCGCCCTCCGAAACGACCGTGCTCATCCAGGGCGAGACGGGCACGGGCAAGGAGCTGGTGGCCGAGGCCATCCACCACTTGGGCCCCCGGAAGGAGCGGGCCCTGGTGAAGGTGAACTGCGCCGCCCTGCCCCCGGGCCTGGCCGAGAGCGAGCTGTTCGGGCACGAGAAGGGCGCCTTTACCGGGGCCCAGGCCCTGCGGAAGGGTCGCTTCGAACTGGCCGACGGGGCCACCCTCTTCCTGGACGAGGTGGGAGAACTGTCACCGGATGTGCAGGCCAAGCTGCTCCGGGTGCTCCAGGACGGCCAGTACCAGCGCGTGGGGGGCACGCGCACCCTGCAGGCCGACGTGCGCGTGGTGGCTGCCACCAACCGGGACCTGGCCAAGGAGGTGGCCAGGGGCCGCTTCCGCGAGGACCTCTGGTACCGCCTCAACGTCTTTCCCATCTCCGTGCCCCCCCTCCGCCAGCGCAAGGAGGACATCCCCATGCTGGCCCAGTTCTTCCTGGACCGCTTCTGCCAGAAGCTGGGCCGCAGCCCCCTGGACCTGCCCCGCTCCGTGGTCCAGGCCCTCCAGGCCTACGCCTGGCCCGGCAACGTCCGCGAGCTCCAGAACCTGATCGAGCAGGCCGTCCTGGTCTCCGAGGGGCCCTTGCTGAGGCTGCCGGACCGCCTGGGGCCCGCCCCCTCGGGCCCGGTGGGCTCCGGCCTCCTCCCGGGTCTGGTCGAGGTGGAGCGGGATCACATCATCAAGGTCCTGGACGCCACCAGCTGGAAGGTGGAGGGCGCCCGGGGCGCGGCGGACATCCTGGGGCTGGCCCCCAGCACCCTGAGATCCCGCATGCAGAAGCTCGGCATCGAGCGTCGGGAGGACTGACTCCGCTTCCGAAAACCCTGGACCGGGTTCCAGGGTCGGCCCTCGTGGGCCAGACACGCCACGACATGTCGTGGTCCACGGTATTTCGTGGGCCGGTTGAAGCCCAGTTTCGGGTGCACTCGGGGTAGCCCGGCTTCTAAATGCATACCCAGAAACAGCTTGGAATTCTGGCACAAAGCCAGGTCCTCCTGGCACCGGCCTTGCGCTGAGGAGGGACCCCTCCAGAGGAAAACCAGGCCCATGAGACCCAGCCCCAAATCCAGCGTGAAGGTAATGAGTGCCCTTCTGACCGCCCGCCCTGAGAAGCAGGGTGAGTTCCTCCAGACCCTCCAGAGCCTGAAGGAGGAGATCCAGCAGCAGGCCGGCTGCCTGGTGTGCACCATCGGCAAAGAGGCCTCAGGGCTGCCCGAGTTCTTCATCTTCATGGTCTGGAAGGACCTGGCCCACCTGGAGGCCCACCTGGACTCCGAGGCCTTCCGCATCCTCCTCGGGGCCACCAGTGTCCTCACCGCCCCCTCGGGTTTCCGCTTCATTGCGGCGGACTCGGCCTTCTCCCCCCAGGGCTTCCTGGGGCGCAGCCGCCGCGCCGCGAGCTAACCACCTCCCCCGTTCCCCCCTTCCCCCGGCCGCGGGTCCCCGCCCGCAACCGCCGAGGCCATTCCCAACGAGGACCGCCATGCGAAAGCTCGGCCTACTGATCACGGGGCTGCTGCTCAGCCTCACCTTCGCCTGCGGCGGGGCGAGCCACACCACGCCCCCGCCGACCCCGCCCGCTGAGGCCGCGGGACTGGCCTACACGGACCCTACAGACGCGGGCTGGCGCCTGGTCAAGGATGTCCACTCCACCCCCACCCGGCTGCTCCTGAACCTGGTGGGCCCCTCGGGGCTGCCTACCCGCGGGGCGGGGTTCAACCTGAAGGCGCCGGCCTCCGTCCGTTTCGGGAGCTTCCCGGAGTCCGGCTTCCCCATCAAGGATCTGGGCGTCTACGAGCTCTGGAACACCAACCCCTGGCCTGGCGATGGTTCGGTGCCCGTCGGCTCGGATCCCCTCGAGCCCCGGCTGCTGGCCGGTGGCGTGAAGGCGGGGAATCTGCTGACCGTGGGCATCTTCCAGAAGGACCGCCGGGCCTCGGCCAAGGACTCGGGTCGGCCGCTCTGCCAGATCGCCCTGGAGTACGACCCGGCGGCGGGCCTGAAGGTGGGTGACACCATCCCCCTCTCCATCACCAAGGCCAAGCACATGGGCGAGGACATCGGAGCCTTCTCCGTCACGCCAACCATGGAGATGGCCAACAAGGCCCGCCTGGTGGACATGACCATTGCCGTGGGGTCCCTCCGTGCCAACTAAGCGTCCTCTCCCCTTCGTCCCCGCAGGAGCCTCCATGCCCCGCCCCCTCACGGCCCTCGTCCTGGCCCTGGCCCTGGGTCCGGTCCTCCCCGCCGCCCAGCCCGGCCCCTCCGGCGCCCGGGCCTACCACCTGGCCCAGCAGCCCCGGCGGGTGGTCCTGGCGCAGACCCAGCTCATGGCCCTGCGTGCCACCCTGGGGCTCAGCGATCGGGAGGCGTTCGCCCCCGCCCATGCCTTCACCAATTCGGAGGGCGAGGCCGTCGTCCGCCTCGACCATACCTTTGACGGCTACCGCGTGGTGGGCAGCCAGGCCATCGCCAAGGTGCCCCTGGGCGGCACGGTCCGCACCCTCACCCACCACCTCCTGGGCGAGGTCCAGGTGAAGGGGGAACCCACGCTCAGCGCGGAGCGGGCCGCGGCCATCGCCCTGCGCCACCTGGATCCCAAGGGCGCGATGAAGGATGCGCCCCGGATCGAGCGGGTCGTCTTCCCGGCCTGCTTCCTGGGGACACTGGCCACCTCGATCGACCCGGAGACCGGCCGGACGGTTCTGGACCGCAAACTGTCCGTACTGCCCAAGCTGGCGGAGCCCTTCGTGTGGGCCTACGAGGTCAGGACCCGCCTCCAGAATCCCCAGGATGGCCTCAAGGCCCTCACCTACTACATCGACGGGCGGAGCGGCAAGATCCTCCGGGTGCAGGACGCCATCGAGCGCCAGGCCGTGACTCCGGCCACGGGCACCGGCAAGGGCTACTACAACGGGACAGTCTCCATCCCCACCGCCCAGATGGCCGACGGCACCTATGCGCTGTACGATCCCACCCGCGGCACGCTGCCGAACCCGGCCCTTCAGGGCTATACACCGGACGAGTCCGGCTGGAGCGCCACGGGCCTGCAGGCCTGGTACGAACAGAACGACACCTCCGGCGTCAACACCTGGCAGAACTTCCTCTTCCAGGCCAATCCCCAGAACACCTGGGGCGATGGGCTGCCGTTCACGGCCTACGGATCGGAAGGCGGCCCGAACGGCCAGACGGCCGGCGTGGATGCCCTGTTCGCCCTGACCACGACCTGGGACTTCTTCCGGAACGTCCTGGGGCTGGATGGCGTGGACGGCAAGGGCACCACGGTGTTCGCGCAGGTGGGCATGACCGGCGACTGGTACCGGAACAACGCCTACTGGGACCCATGGGCCATGGGCGTCTTCCTGGGCACGGGAACCCCCGGCGGGTTCGGCTCCTTCACCGAATTCGACGTGGTCGCCCATGAGCTCACACACGGGGTGACCTCGAACACGGCCAAGTTCATCAACGCGGCGGGCTTCGAGGAGGCGGGCCTCAACGAGGCCACCTCCGACTTCTTCGCCCAGATGGCGAAGGCCTACGCCTCGAAGGAACCCGGCAGCACCGTTCCGGATTCCGGCGCCGACTGGCGCATCGGCCATCAGGTGGGCCACGGCACCCCCATCCGCTGGATGGACCGCCCGAGCAAGGATGGGCGCAGCGCGGACGGCTGGTATGACGGCCTCTACTACCTGGACGGCCACTTCTCCGCCGGCGTCCTGAACCGGGCCCTCTACTTCCTGGCCCATGGCGCCTCCAACACGCCGGGCGCCGACGACTACAGCCCCTACCTTCCCCAGGGGATGAAGGGCATCGGCAACGACAAGGCCGCCCGCATCTGGTTCAAGACCGTCACCGAGCGGCTCTACAGCGGCGGCATGGGCCGGGTCACCTTCATGGACGCCCGCACCCAGGCCATCCAGGTGGCTCTCGAGCTCTACGGCGAGAGCGCCGACGGCTACGGGATGGACAGTGAGACCTCCCACGCGGTGGAGAACGCCTTCGCAGCCGTGAACGTGGGCCGGGCCTACGGGGAGGGTCCCCGGACCGAGGTCCGCTTCGCGGACTGGCGCGACCACGACTGGATCTCCCGGCACCACGCGCCCGACATCGGCTACGAGCACAAGCAGTTCCTCCCCATCGGCGAGACGGTCCGCCCGCGCATCACGGTGCTGAACAACGCCAACACCGCGGTCACCTGGAGCCTCGGGGGTCCCTCCCTCTACAACGGGGCCACCACCGCCACCAAGGGCGGGGTGATCAACCCCGACGGCAGCTGGACCACGCCCTTCGACCTGGGCTGGTACGCGATCACCGCCACCAGCCAGGCCGACCCCCGGCAGTTCGCCGAGGGCCGCTGCTTCCTGGTGAACCTCGACACCGATGGCGACAACGAGCAGGACGCCGTGGACCTGGGCTGCATCGCCTTCTCCTGGTTCCTGACCAACGGGCTGAATCCGGCCCATTCCATGTTCAACGCGCCCTGGGTGGATGACAGCGACGTCGCCACCTTCGTGGACGCCATGAAGGCCACCTGGTGGGTCAAGTGAGGAATCCCATGCGCATCCGAACCCTCTCCATCCTCTCTCCCGTCCTGGCCCTCCTGCTGGGTCTGGCCTGCGGGGGCGGGTCCCACTCGGCCCCGGCGCCCGCCCCGGCCCCCGCTCCGACCCCAGCCCAGAGCCTGTCCTACACCAACCCCACCGGCACCGGCTGGCGCCTGGTGCAGGATGCCTCCTCCACCCCCACCCGCCTGGTGCTCAACCTGGTGGGTCCCGCCGGGCTCAAGACCCGCGGGGCGGGCCTCAACCTCCAGGGCCCCGCCGGGGTGGCCTTCGACACCTTCGACAACGGCCTGCCGATCCAGGACACGGGCGTCTACCAGCTGCAGGCCCTCGGGTCCACCGATCCCAGCGAGCCGCTCGCCATCACCGGCGGGGTCAAGAAGGGGAACCTGCTCTCCGTGGGGATCTACCAGAAGGACCGTGACCAGCCCGCCCAGGACTCCGGCAGCGCGCTCTGCCAGATCGCCCTCAGGCTCGACACGGCCACCCGGCCTTCGAGCGGGACCCTGCTGCCGCTCTCGATCCCCAAGGCCAAGGTCATCCCCGAGGACATCGGCGCCGTCACCGACGACACCTGGACCCTCGACAAGAAGATGCGCATGGCGGACATCACCATCGCCGTCGGCACCCTCACCGCCCACTGACCGATCCCAGACTCCAAGGAGCTTCCATGTCCCGAACATTCCTGCGACCGGTGCCGGCCCTCGTCTACACCCTCGCCGCGGGCACCGCGGCCCTGGCCGCAGTGCCTCCGAACCTCCCCGCTTCCCAGCTGTCGGCCCTCAAGGCCCAGCAGCCGGCCCGGGTCTCGACCGCCCAGGCCGAGCTCACACGGCTCGCGCCCCAGCTCGGCCTGAGCGCCGCCACCGGATTCCTGCCCCGGCAGGTCACCCTCAACCCCCAGGGCCGGACCACCGTCCGCTTCCACCAGACCCATGGCGGCCTCCGGGTCTGGGCTGGGGAGGCCATCGCCCAGGTGGAAGCCGATGGCCAGGTCCAGGTCCTCACCAAGGGACTCAAGACCGTCTCGCTTCCCGACACCACCCCGCGCCTGAGCGCCGAGCAGGCCAAGGCCATCGCGCTGCGCAACCTCGCCCCGAAGGGGCCCATGACGCAGACGCCCAAGGTCGAGGAGGTGGTCTTCCCGGCCCGGTTCACCGGCGGCATGGCCACCCGCATCGACGCAGCCAAGAAACAGGAGGTCTGGGACCGGGAGATGAGCCTTTGGGCCAAGCCCCCCGCCTCGGACTTCGTTCGCGCGTATGAGGTCAGGACCCTCCTGACCAACAAGCAGGACGGGCACCGCGAGATCTGCTTCATCGTGGATGCCGACACCGGCACCATCCTCCGCAAGTGGGACGCGGTCCAGGGCGACGCCCCGGCCGCAGGCACCGGCGCCAGCTACTTCCGGGGCAACGTCCCCCTCGGCACCTCCAAGGCCGAGGACGGAACCTACTCCCTCGTGTCCCAGGAGCGCGGCACGCTGCCCAACCCCTACGTCCTCGAGCAGGGCGTGAACTGGACCGGCCTGACCACCTGCCACGCCGCCGTCGACCTGAACGTCGGCATGCTGGGGTTCGACACCTACAAGGGCCTCAACACGAGCAATCAGTGGGGGACCGGGTCCCTCATGCCCTTCCCCTACGACTTCAGCTACGTGCCGGATCCCATGGACTGGTCCCACTGGTGGGGGGGCATGCTGCTGGACTTCAGCCAGGACGGCATGGCCGCCTGGTCCCAGGGGGCCCTGTCCCCCGCGGGCGAGACCACGGCCGTGGATGCGCACTACGGCCTGAGCGCCACCTGGGACTTCTACAAGAACGTCTTCAACCGGGACGGCATCGACGACCACGGGACCTCCACCTTCGCGGTGGTCCACCAGATCGACGCCACCTGGGACGGCATCTACCCCATGTACGACAACGCCTTCTGGGCGCCATGGTACTTCGGGATGGTCTTCGGTGAAGGCAGCTACGGCACACCCTGGGCCAATGGCGGCTACGGCATGCGCGCCACCACGGAAATCGACATCACAGGCCACGAGCTCAGCCACGGCGTGACCGAGTACTCCGCGAACCTCATCTACAAAGGCCAGTCCGGAGGCATGAACGAGGGCAGCTCGGACATCTTCGGCAAGATGGTCCAGGCCTATGTGGATGGTGGCAGCAGCGGCGCGTCCATTCCGGACTTCCCGGCCGGGGACCTGACCAAGTGGGAGGTCGGCCGCAACTCGGCCGCCGATCCCACGGCCCCGCTGCGGTTCATGTATCACCCGAGCCTGGACGGCTCCAGCGCAGATGGCTGGTTCGACGGCATCGACTTCATCGACGTCCACTACAGCAGCGGTCCGCTGAACCGCTGCTTCTACTTCCTTGCCTGCGGTGCGTCCAGCACCCCCTCCAGCACCACCTACAGCCCCTACTACCCCGCCGGCATGGCCGGGCTGGGCAACGACAAGGCCGCCCGAATCTGGTACAAGGCGCTGACGGAGCACCTGCTGCCCGACTCAGACTTCGAGGCCGCCCGGGCAGCGACCGTTACGGCCGCCCAGGAGCTGCACGGGATCGGCTCGCCGGAAGAACTCGCCGTGATGAAGGCCTGGTCCGCCGTGAACGTGGGGCTGGCGCCGGGCCAGGCGCCGCGCGTCCGGGTGAGCTTCCCCATCGTCAACGGCGAGGGGAGCTGGCTGGACGCCAACGCCCAGCCGGAGGGGATCCTGAAGCGGGTGCAGATCTTCCCCACCCGCACCAACGTCCAGGTCTCCTGCAACGTGGAAAACACCACCAACAAGGCCCTGACCTTCAGCACCCCCAAGTGGCTCGGCTATGCCCCGGCCGGCACCATCAAGGCCGACGGCACCTGGACCACGCCGAACTGGAACTACTACGAGGACCTGCTGAGCATCAAGGCCACCAGCCAGGCTGACCCGAGCCAGTTCGCGTGGACCTGGACCCTGCTCGTCGAGCTGGACGCCGATGCCGACACCGAGATCGACGCCGTCGACCTCGGGAGCACGGCCATGAGCTGGTACAAGACCGGGGCGTACTTCGAGACGCCCAACACCCATGCCCGCCTGGCCGGCGGCGGCGACTGGGATGTGGTCTTCTTCACCCAGGCCTTCGCCAACGCCTTCACGGTGAAGTAGCCCTGGAACCGGTTTCACAAGAAGGCGCCTCCGGCCCCCCGGCGGCGCCTTCGCTGCGGGTGGGCCCCTCCGGCCTGCGCTCGAAAGGTCTCCCATGACGCACCTCCGCGCCTGGTGCCAGACGCCCCTTCCCGGCCCCGAGTCCATCGCCACCCACGGGCTGTGCCCAGCCTGCCGCCTGGCCTTCGAGCACCAGCGGGGCACGGAGGTGCTGGCCTGGGTGGAGGAGGCGCCCCATCCGGCGGTGGCGGTGGACCGGGAAGTCCGCATCCGGGCGGCCAACCAGGCCGCCTGCGACCTCCTCCAAGCCGACTGGGTCACCCTGTTGGGACAGCCCCTCAGTGAGGCCCTCGGGAGCTCGCCCCCGCACTTCCCGGGGCCGGTCATCCCCTCCCTTTCGGCCGGAGAGGTGGTGGCCCTGCGGCTCGATCCGCCGCCGCAGGGCGCCTGACCGCTACTTCAGCTTGGCCAGTTCCTCCTGGATGCGGGTCCGCTGGTCCTGGGCCTTCACCCTGTCGAGGGCCTTCTGGTAGTTGGCGGCCGCCTGGGCCTTGTCGCCCTTGAGGCCGTAGGCCTCGGCCAGGCTGTCGTAGACGTTCCAGGACTCCGGGTGGTCCTTCACGTTCTTCTGGAAGACGGCGATGGCCTCGTCCAGCTTGTTCTGGGCCAGCAGTCCATACCCCGTTTGGTTCACCTCGGCCTCCGTGGCGATGCTTAGGGCCTTGGCCCGGAGGGCCTCGGCGCCCGTGGCGTCGCCCTTCTTCTCCAGCAGGGCGGCCTTGGTGCGCAGGCCCACGTAGGTCTCCTTCATGGCCAGGGAGCGGTCGGCCCAGGCCAGGGCCTCGTCCAGATTCACGTCGTTGCGCGCGCACCAGCCGGCGGCGGCGCTCCAGGTCTCGGGAAAGAACTGCCCCAGGCCCCGCACCTGGTTCCGAAGGCTGGTCACCACCACGGCTTTCGTGTCCACCTCAATGGGGATGGGCACCCGCAGCCGCTCCCAGCGCAGCGAGAGGGTGACGCCCTTCTCGGAGGGATCGTCGAAGGTATAGGCCAGCCGCTCGGTGGCCTCGGCCGTCACCGGCGTCACGGCCACCTTGGCCACGTCCTCCTTGGGGTCGTAGCCGTAGCTGCCCCAACCATGGGACTGGCTGCTGAACATCACGGTCCAGGTGGTGGCCGTGGGCAGCATGTGGAGGCCGTAGCGCCCCGCGGGCAGCGTGATGCCGCCCACGCGGACGGGCGTGCTGAAGGCGACCACGGTGTTCTCGTCGGCCCCGGCCCGCCAGACCTTGCCGTAGGGCACCAGTCCACCCCAGACCTTGCGGCCCTTCACTGCCGGGCGGTGGTAGGTCACCTCGATGTCGGTGAGCCCCACCCGCTGCTGCACCTGGGCCCGGGGGCTGGCCACGGGCAGGACCAAGGGTGGCGCCTGGGCGAAGAGGATGGGGGCGAGCGCGAACAGGGCAGCGATGCGGGTCATGGGACACCTCCGCGGAGCATCCTGGACCCGATACCGTCCGGTTGGGACAGATCCTGGGGCGACCGGTGGGATTTCCGGGGCGGATCCCGCAGGGCACGGTCCTACCGGAACTCCCCGCAGCGCACCAATTGCAGCACGGCCTGCCGGGTCTCGCGGCTGGCCGCCAGATCCACCTCCAGCTCCAGGGCCCAGTCGTTGAGCTCCCCGGTGTCCACGAGCATCTGCTGCACCACGAGGAAGCGCGGGTCGCCGGGCTTGGGCTGCACGTATGTGTGGCGCTGGTTGCGGCCCTCGGGGTCGAGGCGGGGGCCCTGGTGGGTGGCGGTGTAGGCGCTGAAGGCGGCCTTGAGACGATCCGCCGTCCAGGGCTCGCCCTCACCGTCTTCGGGCGTAACCCCTTCCCCGGCGGCCTCGCCCAGCACGGCCTCCGCCTCCTCCCAGTCCTCGGTGGCGCAGGCGTGCAGCAGAGCAAAGAGGCGTGCGCGGATGGCGGCCGTGAAGGCCTTCCGGTCGCGGGTGATGTCCTTCGCCGCTTCCTCGGCGCCGGGGATGGCCAGATTTGTTTCGGCCCGGATGAAGTCGGGGTTCTGCATGCGCTCCCAGGCGTCCAGAAGGCTGGAGTCCACCTGCTTGAGCATGGCGGACAGATACGCCTCCATCTCGCGCACCTCGTCGGTCTTGAAGGCGTCGGGCACGGTCTTGGAGAGCACCTTGAAGGTGCTGTTGATGTGGCGGAGCAGCAGCCCCTCGGCGCGCTGCAGCTCGTAGGTGCGCACGTGGTCGGCGAAGCTCAGGTAGCTTTCGAACATCTCCCGCACGATGGATTTGGGGCGGATGTTCTCCTGGCCCACCCAGGGATGCTTGTCGGCGAATTCGTTGAAGGTGGTGTAGATGAAATCGCGCAGGGGCTTGGGGTATTCCAGCTTCTCCAGCTCCTCCATGCGCTGCTCGTACTCCATGCCCGCCAGCTTCATCTCGGCCACGGCCTGGCCCTTCAGCTTGTGCAGCTGGCTGCGCAGGATGAAGTCGGGGTCTTCCAGGATGCTTTCGACCAGGGTGATGAGGTCGAGCGCGTAGGTGGGCGAGTCCGCCTCCAGCAGGGGCAGGGTGTCCAGCAGGTAGAGGCTCAGCGTCTCGTCCATGCCGAAGTCCGCCTGCAGGTCGGCGTTCACGCGCAGCTTGCGACCGGATTCATCCGGCGGCTGGAATTCGACAATGCCGCGCACCACCAGCGTCTTGAAGAGCTGCCAGCCGCGGCGGAAGTGGGCGGCCTTCTGGTGATCCGTCTCGTGGCAGTCGTGGATGAGGCGGCGCATGGCCTGGCAGCCGTCACCCCTGCGGCTGAGCACGTTCAGGAGCATGCCGTGGTTCACCTGGAAGCGGCTCACCAGGCGCTCGGGCGCGGCCGCCTGCAGCTTCTCGAAGGTGGTCTTGTCCCAGTGGGCGTAGTTCCGCTCCGGGGCCGGGCGCTTCACGAACTTCTTCCCGGGCTTCTGCGAGAGGCGCAGGTTCTCGATGACGTGTTCCGGGGCCTGGGCCACCACGTAGCCCACGGTGTCGAAGCCCTTGCGGCCCGCGCGGCCCGAGATCTGGTGGAAGTCCCGGGCGCTGAGGATGCTCGTCTTCTGGCCGCCGTACTTGCAGAGCTTGGTGAAGAGCACCGTGCGGATGGGCACGTTGATGCCCACGCCCAGCGTGTCCGTGCCGCAGATGACCTTGAGCAGGCCCTTCTGCGCCAGGCGCTCCATGAGGATGCGGTACTTGGGCAGCAGGCCCGCGTGGTGGAGGCCGATGCCCATGCGCAGCCAGCGCTTGAGGTCGGGGCCATAGGGGCTGTTGAACTTGAAGTCGCCGATCTCCGCCGCGAGGGCCGCCTTCTCCTCGCGGGTGGTGACGGCGAGGCTGGTGAAGTCCTGGGCGCTGGTGGCGGCCTCGGCCTGGGTGAAGTGCACCAGGTAGATGGGCGCCTTGCCCTCTGCCAGCAGGGTCTCCAGCGTGCTGCTGAGGGGCAATTCTGAATACGCGAAGCTCAGCGGCACGGGCCGGTCCGTGCCCTTGACCGTGACCGTGGGCCGGGCGTTGAGGTGGGTCAGCTCAGTCTCGAAGAAGCTGGTGTCGCCCAGCGTGGCGCTCATGAGGAGGAAGCGGGTCTGGGGCATGGCCAGCAGGGGCACCTGCCAGGCGAAGCCCCGCTCGCGGTCCGCGTAGTAGTGGAACTCGTCCATGACCACGTCCAGCACATCGGCCTCGGCCCCCTCGCAGAGGGCCATGTTGGCCAGGATCTCCGCCGTGCAGCAGAGGATGGGCGCGTCGCGGTTCACGGTGGCATCGCCCGTGGAGAGGCCCACGTTCTCGGGCCCGAACTCCTGGCAGAGCGCCATCCACTTCTCGTTCACCAGGGCCTTGATGGGGCAGGTGTAGACCGAGCGCCGCCCCGCCGCCAGGGCCCCGAAGTGCAGGGCCGACGCCACCAGCGATTTCCCCGACCCCGTGGGCGTGTTGAGGATGACGTTCTTCCCTTCGAACAGCTCCAGGATGGCCTCCTCCTGGGCGGGGAAGAGGCCCAGCCCCTTGCCCTCCGCGTAGGCCAGGAAGGCCCCCAGCAGGGCGTCCGGCGAAGTGTCCCCGGGGGGTGGCAGGTGGTCGAACAGGGACAGCGGCATGGATGGACTCCAGGGCCATCATCTCAGGGGAAAGGGAGCCGGAGCCACCGATGCGCTCCGACGAACCCTGATCAAAGCGGGTGGGTACCGATCGAGCCCAATCCACCGACCGTAGACCGACCATGGGCTCTGGTTCCATGGGGTCGAGGTCACATGCCAGACCGCCGGCGAGATCACCTCGAAAGCAACCTCTGAGTTATCATTCAGGTTCTAACGCTGAGCAAAGTTTCCGGAGTCCCGAAATGAAGGGATTTCTCCAGATTTCCAGACCAGCCCTCGTAATCCTCATGGGAATCGCCTGCGGCGGAGGGGGAGGAGGCACCTCACCGACCCCACCCGCCAAGATCGCGATATCGATCAACCCGACGGCCAGTTCGTTGGAGGTCGCAAAATCCCAGACCTTCACGGCTCAGATCAATGGCCAATCAGATGAGAGCATCAAGTGGAGTTGCACAGGTGGAACACTTAGCGCATCCGATGGGTCGATTACCACCTTTACAGCCGGACCGAATGAAGGTGGTTTTACCGTTACTGCGACCAGCCAGGCGGATGCCTCCAAGACGGCCACTGCCGCGGTGACCATCCGGAAACCAGCACCTGCGGTGCTGCTTACCGAATCGACCTTCCGGCTGCTCGTTTCGGAGTCACTCGTTTTCATGGACGGTTGGTATGCGACTACGGGCCTCCCCTCGAATGGCGTGACCCTGACCGTTCTGGAAGGTCCCGCGGGGGGCACCGTCCACCTGGGGTCGGTCTACTCCTACACCCCTCCGCAAACACCTGGGATTTACCACATTCGCGTCTCCAGCAAGGATGTCCCGTCGGTCTATGCAGACATGACGGTGCATGTGGTCGAGCAGAAGGTCCGGGTGCTTCCAGACGTGGTTCGATCCATTGTCCTGGGCGAGACCGTCCAGCTGACGGCCACGGTGTTGAACGCAACGGACAAGCGAGTGACCTGGAGCCTTCTTACGCCCGGTACGCCCGCCGAGGTCGGGACACTCACGAGCCAAGGGGTCTACACGGCTCCCGCGAAGACGAATTTTGAGGTCGAAGTCTACGCCAGGAGCGTCGAGGATCCTTTGCAGGGGAACCCTCTCTCCCTGCGCATCGGGCAAATGAAGCCACTTCCTGCCGTCCTCACCCTTGGTGCCGGAACAACTCACCAGATGGATTTCACCTGGAAGGGTCCTCCGATCCCAGGAGTGATGTGGTTTGTGGGCACCCATGAGGAGGACCTCGCGGGTTTCCCGATCAATGGCACGATCTCGCCGGGAAGCGGCCTGTATGTTGCGCCCGAAGCTGCATGCGAGACGACCATCGGAGTATCCATCGGTTCTTCTTACTCCACGAACTGGTGGGAGGTGGGCTGGGCCCCCGTGCATGTCACTGGCAACGGACCCTTCGTCCATTGGTCGGACAACACCGGATCCCGCAGTTACGGTGATTCCCTGGTTCTCCAGAGCGGCGAAATCCTTCTGAGCCAGTCCGACCTTGGTCCCTTCCTGGCGAAGGTGAACCCCATCACTGGGCAGGTCCATGAGGCGGGAAGGACACAGAGGGTAAGAGGGGGAGCCGGTACCTGTCTCCTGGCCGACGGGAAGGTTCTATTCGTTGGAGGCGGGGCGGATGAGACCGCCGTCACCGCAGAGGTCTACGATCCGGTCACCGAGACCTCCGTCATGGTCGGCACCATCCCGGACATCCGCCGACACTCCACAGCCACCAAGCTTCCCAATGGAAAGGTCCTGGTCTATGGCGGCGTCAACGAAATGAATTACGGCATCAACCGGGCTGAGGTTTTCGACCCCGCCACCGGACTTTTCACGGCCATGAATGTGTCTATCGGCATGAATCTTTGCACTGCCACAGAACTGCTCGATGGCAGGATCCTGTTCGTGGGTTACGAAACGACGTTTGACAAGGTCTATTACGAAGCCTGGCTATTCGATCCGGTCACATCCACCTTTACGAGAACAGGTGACCCCGTGGACAGGCGCGAAACCCACACCGCCACCCGTCTGGGCAGTGGGAAGGTCCTGATCACGGGGGGGACTTTTGGCGGGACCAACACGGCTGAAGTCTATGACCCG
This sequence comes from Holophagaceae bacterium, assembly GCA_046331485.1. GTDB lineage: Bacteria > Acidobacteriota > Holophagae > Holophagales > Holophagaceae > Geothrix. The sequence continues at coordinate 156,870 of JAXLQS010000001.1, forward strand.
GCCACAGGCACCTTCTCCCTGACCGCCCAATTCATGAAGTATACGAGGCGGAGGTCCTCCGCCATCGCGCTGGACGACCACCGGGTGTTGATCCTTGGTGGAGGAGCTCTGAATTTCAGCGGAGCCTGCGAGATTTATGATGATCGGGTGGATGCCTTCACCTTCGCCGGCAGCCTTACCTCCGCGAGAAGGGCTTCCAAACCCCACCGCCTGAGCGACGGCAGCATTGTGGTGGCGGGGGGTGATTCCATGGTCATCGAACGGTGGGCCGCGCCGAATTGAGCCGCTCGGCCTCCGTTTGCCCCGTGCAAACCGTACTGCGGTTAATGCCATCTGAATCCATCTGGCCCTTTCTCCTGGGACTTAAGGTAAGCTTCCCCGCCCCCATGAGAAGCTGTCTCCATGCTGCATCTCCGCCCCTCCGACTACCGCGTCATGCCCTGGAAGGACGGGGGTGGCAGCACTACGGAAATCGCCATTGAGCCTGCGGGGGCTAGCCTGTCAGATCCGTTCCAGTGGCGGGTGAGCTCGGCGCGGGTGGAAGCCTCGGGGCCTTTTTCGCATTTCCCGGGCCGGGCGCGGCTGCTGACTTTGCTGGAAGGCTCGGGGCTCATCCTGGATATCGAGAGCCAGGGACGCCAGCGGCTGAAATTCCCGGGGCAGGTAGTGGCCTTTGCCGGGGATGCGGCCGTAAATGCCACGCTCATCCAGGGGCCCTGCGTGGATTTCGGGGTCATCAGCGATCCCGGTCGGGTGAAGGTCACGCTTGAATGGCTCAACCTGGGCACGGAGGCCACCGCCATCACCGTGGCGCCCACCACCCTGCTCTTCGCGCCCTGGGGGCCCCTCCGGGTGGATCCCCTCGGGGTCGAACTCGAACCGCAGGACTGCCTCCGGCTGGGCAACGCCCCGGCGGCGACCGAGGCCCCCGGCGCGAAGCTGGGCGTGCGGGCGGTGACCGGAACCACGCCCCTGGCACTGGTCTCCATCTGGCCGCTCAAGACGCCATGACGCTTGCGGTCCCTGCCACGCCCCTGCCCTACCTGGAGGGCTACAGCCCGGCCGTGCAGGCCCGGGTGCGCGAGCTGCTGGCCCTGGGTCAGCTGGGGCCCTACCTCGCCAGCCGCTACGGGGAGGCGCACGCGGCGCGCAACGACAAGGCCCTGTTCCAGGCCGCCGTGGAGCTGAAGGATCGCTTCATGAAGCACACGGCGCCCCTGAACAAGGTGATGTACGACAGCAAGCTCGAGCTGCTGAGCCATGCCCTGGGCACCCTCACGGCAGTCTCCCGCGTGCAGGGCAGCCGCCTCCGGGCCAGCCGGGTGATCCGCGTGGCCTCGGTGTTCCGCGACGCCCCCGCGGCCTTCCTGAGGATGATCCTGGTCCACGAACTGGCCCACCTCAAGGAGCGCGAGCACAACAAGGCCTTCTACCAGCTCTGCACCCACATGGAGCCGGACTACTTCCAGCTGGAGTTCGACTTGCGGCTCTACCTGACGCACCGGGAAGCAGGCGCGGCGGAGGATGGGCTCAGGCCACCTCGAACACCGGCAGATCGTCCTGCCGGGTGCTCGTCCCGCTGACGCAGACGATCTCGCCCACGCGGAAGGGGCGCTGGCGCTTGCGGATGGCGTCGGGAAAGGCGACGGCCTCGGCGAGGCCGGTCTCATCCTCGAAGGTGACGAACTGCATGCGCTCGCCCTTTTCGGTGGCCACCTCCTTGTCGGCCACGACGAGCGCCCAGAACCTCAGCCGCTGGTTCGGCTTCGCCACCTCGGCGGCCCGGCTGGGTCCCCCGCCCTTGCGCACACGGGCCAGGGCCGCAGGGTGCAGCTCCAGCGTCAGGGCCATGGTCGTCATCTCCAGGTCGGCGCGGTCGAAGAGGTCCGTGGGCCGCGGCCGCACCCCCGGCGGCACGCCGCCCAGGCGGGCCCACATCAGGCGCGTGCGGTCGCCGTCCGGGGCCCAGCGGTCGAAGGCCCCGGCAGCGCAGAGGGCCTCGGCCGTGGTGACGCTGAGGGGCACCCGGCCCAGCAGGTCGTCCAGGTGCTCGAAGGGGCCGCGCCGGTCGCGGTCCTCCAGCAGCCCCTCGACTTCACCCCGGATCGCCCCGCGCACCTGCATGAGGCCCACCCGCAGGGCCTGGTCACCCTCGGCCGTGAAGGGCCAGGCGGAGGCGTTGGCATCGGGCCCCCGCACCACCAGCCGGTGACGGCGGGCATCGCCCAGGTAGGCGATGGCGGGGTAGTAGCCGCCCTGGTTGGTGATGACTGACGCGAAGAACACGGCCGGGTGGTGGGCCTTGATCCAGGCGCTCTCGAAGCTCACCTGGGCGTAGCTGGCCGAGTGGGGCTTGCAGAAGGAGTAGCCCGTGAAGGTCCGGATCATGTCCCAGGATTCGTCCACCGTGGCGGGCCGCACGCCGCGCTCGGCGCAGCCCCGCCGGAACCGCGCCTCGAAGAAGGGCAGCTTCGTCTCGCAGTCGGGCTTGCCCAGCAGCTTGCGCAGCTGGTCCGCGTCGTAGTGGCTCCAGCCCGCCAGGGCCACGCAGACCTTGATGACATCCTCCTGGTAGACCAGCACGCCGTGGCTCTCGGAGAGCAGGTCGTTAAAGACGGGATCGCTGGGTTCCCAGACCTCCTCACCGCGGCTGCGCTTCACGTAACGGTCCACCCAGCGGTAGGCCGCCGGACGGATGAGGCTGCTGTGGATGACCAGGGTCTCGAAGTCGCCCTTCTTCACCCGCTGCTGGAGCTGGCGGGTGGCGGGGCTCTCCACGTAGAAGACGCCGATGCTGTCGCCCCGGGCCAGCAGGGCCTGGGTCTCGGCATCCTTGCGCGAATGGGTGCCGGGATCGGCGGGTTTGAGATCCCCCAGCACCGCGTAGGCATCGCGAATGACGGCCAGGCTGCGGTTGCCCAGCAGGTCGATCTTCACCAGGCCGTAGTTCTCCACGCCCTCCTTGTCCCAGGTGGTGGTGGACACGTTCTCCTTCGCAGGCGCGGGCTGGAAGGCGACATGCTCCCACAGGGGCCTGGGCGTGACGATGGTGCCGCCGGGGTGCACGGAGAACTGGTGGAAGTGCCCCGTCAGGGCTGCGGCCTGGCGGAGGATCGTGTCCCAGGCGGGATTCTCCGAGGCCCGCACCAGGCCGCCCTCCCAGCCGCGCACGAAGCGAGCCAGCTGCTTCAGCTCGCTGTCGGGGCGTCCGTGGGCCTGGGCCACGGCCCGCAGCGCCCCCTTGGCCTTGAAGAAGGCGTGGTTGGCCACCATGGCCACGCGGTCGCGGCCATAGCGATCGAAGACGGCCTGGATGACCTCGTCGCGCTCGTCCCAGGCGAAGTCGATGTCCATGTCCGGCGGATCCTTGCGCTCCTTCGTGAGGAAGCGTTCGAACATCAGGTTCGTGTCCACGGGATCCACGTTGCTGAGGTCCAGGGCATAGCTCACCAGCGAGGCCGCGCCGCTGCCCCGGCCACAGATGCGGGTGGGCAGGCCCTTGTGCCTCAGCGCCTGGACGATGTCCTGCACCAGGAGGAAGTAGCGGGCGAAGTCCATGGAGAGGATGAGGTCCAGCTCCTGCTCCATGCGCTGGAGGGCCCGGCTCCGCAGGTCCCCGGAAGACCGGGCGTACTTCTCCGCCACCCCCGCCCGCACGCGCTCCCGCAGGAGGGCGCCGAGGCCCGCGGCATCCTGGCCCAGCGGTTCCGACACCTCCCACTTCCCCCAGTGGATCCGCCAGCCCGCGATCCGCTCCAGCACGGCGGCCGTGGCCTTCTCCACGGCGGGATCGCAGAAGGGGAAGCGCGCCTCCCACTCACCCCGGGGCACGGCGGCCTCGGCGGGCTGCCACAGGGCCTCGGTGCGGATGAAGGTGGCCTGTTGGTCGATGGCCCGCTTGAGCCGGTGCAACTCCAGGCCCTCAGCCGTGCGGAAGCGCAGCACCTGGGGCGCCACCACGGCCAGGCCAGTGGCCAGGGCCTTCCGGGCCTCCTGCGCCCGGCAGGGGTGGGCCAGCAGCGCCGCGTCGAAGCCTTCGCGCCGCAGGGCCTCCAGGCCCGCGAGGTCGTCGGCCAGCAGCACGCAGTCCCGTGGGGGCTCCGGCGCGCCCAGGCCCGGGATGGCGGGGTCCGGCGCCGCGTCGTGGGCCTGGGCCGAGAGCAGCCGGTTCAGGGCCGCGTAGCCCGCATCGCTGAAAGGCAGCGCGCCGAGCTCGTGCTTCCGCCAGGAGAAGCGGCAGCCCAGGTACAGACGGAAGCCTGTCCACCGGGGATCGGGCGGCAGGCCTTCCAGTTCGCGGGACGCGTGGATCCACTCCAGCGTGTCGCGCAGCTTCGGATACCCCGCCACGCCCCGGTCCCAGCAGACCAGGTCGCAGTAGCCCAGCTGCCGCGCCAGCGACAGGAGCTGCCTCGCCGGGTAGACACCTTCTCCCACAGAAAAATCAGAAATGCCGAGGGCGAACATGGGGCCTCACGCACCCTTCCCCACCCAGCCCGGCAGAATGGCCCGATCCGGGAAGCGTTGGCGCAGGCGCGCCAGGACGGGCTCAAGGCGCTCGAAGCGCTGCTGGAGCGGATCCTGGAAGAGGCTGCGCTCGCGGCCCAGGCCCCAGGCCAGGCGCAGTTCCACCTCGCGCACCAGGAGGCGCCGGGGGGCTCCTGCGAGAAAAGCCTGCTGGAGGCGCCGGGCCAGGATGAGGGGCGGGGCCGTGAGGTCCTCCGGCGGGGCGTGCCAGGCGTGGGGCTCACCGTCCACGTCCCACCAGCGCAGCACCAGATGGCGGGGATGCCGGGCGTCGGACCAGAGCCAGTCCAGGCAGCGGGTGGCCAGGGCCACCTCCTCGGGCAGGCAGGGGGGCTGCAGGCGCCAGCCGTGGCGGGCGTGGCCGGGGCGCTCCGTGAGCAGGGGCAGCCGGGGCCGGTCCTCGCCGCGGACCCGGGCCCGCAGGTCCGGCGCCAGTTTGGGGGGGACCAGTTCCGCCAGCACGGGCAGGGGCACGGGCTGCAGGTCGCCGAAGCTGCGCAGCCCCAGGCGGTGGAAGCGCTCGCGGACGCGCGGCGCCAAGTCCGCCAGGCGGCGCAGGGGCTGGGGAGCCAGGAAGGCGCCCTCGGCGCCGTCCGCCACCAGCTCCAGCTGGTGTTCGGTGCGGGCGGCCAGCTGGGCGGCGGTGGCACTGAGGGAGAGACCTCCGTGGCTGGCCCAGCCGTGCCGCTCGGTCAGCTCCCGGCGCATGCGCTGGGCGGTGTCGGCCAGGGGGCCGAAGATCCGCTGGGTGCCCTGGAGTTCCACCAGCGCCTCGCCCAGGCGCCCCAGCTGGCCCTGGGGTGTCCAGTGCTGGAGGAAGTCCGCCAGGCAGCCCTGGGCCTCCCACCAGACCTGGGGCGCCGGATCCAGCACCTTCAGGCCCGGGGCGAGGCGCAGGGCCTGGTCCAGGGGCAGGCCTGGGGTCAGTCCTTCCGCCCGGCCCAGGCGGTTCACGAACCAGAGGCTGGGCGAGCGGGGGCTTTCCGGATTCAGGAAGGCCAGGGGCCGGTCCCGCAGGGCCCCGTCCCGCCCGCAGGCCAGCTGGAAGGGCAGCTCGGGAACCCACATCGCCAGCACCGGAACCTCCTGGGGGGATCCAAGTATGGCGAATTTTTAGCGAAAAACAAGCTCGATGACCTCGCGCCACCGAACCTTCCGGCCCCTCCTGCGTTAATGATCCAGAGGCCCCCTGCCCCGGAGCATGAAACCCGAATGGAACTCCCCCAGCTGCTGGATCTGGTTCGACGCGGCGACGAGCTGGCCTGGGAGGCCTTCGTCCGGCGGTACCAGTCCCGCGTGTTCGGGCTGGCGTACCACTACACCGCCCAGGCCGAGGATGCGCGGGACCTGGCCCAGGAGGTCTTCATCCGCATCTACCAGCACCTCGCCGCGGTTCCCGGCGAGGACAGCTGCCTGCCCTGGATCGTCCGCATCACCCGCAACGCCTGCATCGACCACCTGCGGCGGCGGAAGGCCCGCCCGCCGCTCTGGGACCTGCCCGCCGACGAGATGTTCGACCTGCGGTCCACGGACCGGAATCCCGAGGAGGTCCACCTGGAGGCGGTCCGGAAGACCATGGTGCACCGCGCCCTGCAGGAGCTCACCGACCTCAACCGGGAGATCATCCTGCTCAAGGAGATCCAGGGCCTGGGGCTGGAGGAGATCGCCGCCATCCTGGAGGTGCCGGTGGGCACGGTGAAATCCCGCTCGCATCGCGCCCGGGTGGAGCTGGCCCAGAAGCTGGTGGCCGTGGGCATGGGGGCCTGACATGGACGAGGCCGGCATGCAGCCACTGTCCACCGACCCCGGAGCCTCTCTGGAGCTGACCCAGGCCATCCTGGCCCGCACCTCCGGCAATCCCTGTCGCCGGCTGCAGGACCTGGCCTGCGACTTCGTGGATGGCACCCTGGAGGCCGGGCAGGCCAGCCTGGTCCACCTCCACCTCGGGCACTGCAAGGCCTGTTCCGCCCTGGTGGAGGCGCTGGCCAGCCTGCAAGCCGACCTGCCCGCCATGGCCCAGGTGGACCCCGGTCCCTGGTTCACCCAGGCGGTGCTGCGGGCCACGCGGCACCAGCCTCTCGAGAAGAGCGTCGATCTGCGCGGCCTCTGGTGGCGGCTTATGCACCGCCCCCGCATCGCCCTGGAGGCAGCCTACCTGGGCGCGGCCGCGGGCCTGATGGGGATCTACCTGCCCCTGCCCGTCCCCCGGGTGCCGGCCCTGGTGCAGCCCCTCGGGGACTCCGCCCTGAGGGTGGCGGACCAGGTGGCCCAGGCGGAGCGTCGAACCTCCGCCTCGCTGCAGCGGAGCCTCCGCCCCATCGTCAGCCCCCGGCCGGCGCCGGCGTCGAAGGGGGGCCTCTGGCGGCGGCTGTCCTCCTGGACCAGGACCCGGCTCCAGGTTTTCCGGAGACCTCCGCCCAGTCCAGAAGCCCCAAAGCCCCCTCCGGCGAACCCATGAGGGCGGGCCTGCGTCTTCCCCTCAGGCGCCTGAATCCACGAAACCCCCTTCCCCCCTGGAGCGATGCATGACCCCTCACCCGGATCTCGAAGCCACCCCCGAAGCGATGCCGAAACCCGCGCCCTACCTGCTGCCCCCGGGGGCCCGTCCCGACTACTACCGGGATCCGCGCGCCAAGTCCCCGGTCCTGACCACTGTGCTCTCCCTTATGCCGGGGCTGGGCCAGGTGTACCTGGGCTATACCCAGCTGGGCTTCATCCACGCCGCGGTCTTCGCGTCCCTCATCGCCCTCATGAGCAGCAACCAGCTGGGGCGCCTGGAGCCCTTCGTGGGCATCTCCATGGCGTTCTTCTTCCTCTACAACCTGGTGGATGCCCACCGCCGGGCCCTCCTGCTGAACGAGAGCCTGGCGCAGCTGGAAAGGCCGACCCTGCCGGACGGCTTCGGCACGGTGTCCCTGGGCGGCCGCCTGGCCCTGGGGGTGGGCCTCATCCTGGTCGGCCTGCTCACCCTGCTCAACCTGCGCTTCGGGCTCTCCCTGCTCTGGCTGGAGCGCTGGTGGCCCGCGGGGCTGGTGCTGCTGGGGATCTACCTGGTGGCCCGCGCGCTCAAGGACCGCGCCGCGCAGGAATCGGCAGAGGCCTGAGCCCAATTCCGAAAGCCGTCCGCCCCCGCTCCCTCATTGAAGGGCCCGGGGGCGGATGGCGTTTGGAATCTTGCGGCCGGGCCTGCGCTCACATCTGGAAGCGGTGGGTGCACTCGACCCAGCTCTCGCTCCCGTCCCGGTAGCGCTCCCGCTTCCAGATGGGCACCCGCTGCTTGATCTCGTCCATGATCCAGGCGGCGGCCTGGAAGCTCTCGGCGCGGTGGGCGCTGCTGGTGGCCACGATCACGGCGGCCTCGGTGAGGGGCACGATGCCGGTGCGGTGGTGGATGGCGCAGCGGGTGAGGCCGTAGCGCTCGATGGCGCGCTCGCGCAGGAGCCCCAGCTCCTTCTCAGCCATGGGGGCGTAGGCCTCGTAGGCCAGCTCCAGCACGGGACGGCCCTCGTGGTGATCCCGGGCCCGGCCCTCGAAGAGCACCAGGGCCCCGGCATGGGGGTCCTCCATGACAGTTCGTAAAGCCATCGCGTCCAATGGGGCTTCCTGAACCGATATCCAGGGAATCATGGGTGCCTCGCTCCGCTCCAGACCCAACCATACAGTGAACCCGCACCGAGAGGTCCGCCATGTCCATGCCGCACGTTGATCCGAACGCCGTCTTCGATACCCTGGGCCGCCACATGCTGGTGGACGGGTTCCACCTGGTGATGGATCTGGAGAAATCCCACGGTTCCTGGATCGTGGATGCCCGCGACGGACGGAAATACCTGGACTTCTACACCTTCTTCGCCACGACGCCCCTGGGCCACAACCACCCCCGCCTGCGCGAGGCGGACTTCGTGAAGCGCCTCGGCGAGATCGCCGTCAACAAGCCCGCCAACTCGGACATCTACACCACGGCCTTCGCGGAATGGGTGGAGGCCTTCGGCACCCATGCGGCGCCCAGCTACCTGCCCCACCTCTTCTGGATCGACGGCGGCTCCCTGGCCGTGGAGAACGCCCTGAAGGCGGCCTTCGACTGGAAGGTGCGCAAGAACCTGGCGGCGGGCAAGGGCGAGAAGGGCTCCCAGGTGATCCACTTCCGCGAGGCCTTCCACGGCCGCAGCGGCTACACGCTGAGCCTCACCAATACGGCGGACCCCCGCAAGTACCAGTACTTCCCCAAGTTCTCCTGGCCTCGCATCCCCAATCCCAAGCTCACCTTCCCCATGGACCTCGCCCAGGTCGAGGCGGCGGAAGCCGAGGCCGTGGCTGCCATCGAGCGGGCCGTGGCCGAGAATCCCGATGACATCGCCTGCCTCATCGTGGAGCCCATCCAGGGCGAGGGCGGCGACAACCACTTCCGCACCGAGTTCCTGAAGAAGCTGCGCGTCCTGGCGGACCGTCATGAATTCCTGCTGATCTTCGACGAAGTGCAAACAGGCTTCGGCGCCACCGGCAAGTGGTGGGCCCACCAGTGGTTCGACGTGCAGCCCGACATCATCAGCTTCGGCAAGAAGTCCCAGACCTGCGGCATCGCCGCCGGCCCCCGCCTCGACGAGGTGGACAGCGTCTTCAAGGTGCCCAGCCGCATCAACAGCACCTGGGGCGGCAACCTCGTGGACATGGTGCGCGGCACGCGCATCATCGAGGTCATCCAGGAGGATAAGCTCCTCGAGCACGGCGTGGCGCAGGGCGAGCGCCTGCTCAAGGGCCTGCAGGAGATCCACCGCGACTTCCCCGAACTCACCTCGAACCCCCGCGGCCGCGGCCTCTTCTGCGCCCTGGACATCGCCACGCCGGAGCTGCGCAACGCCGTGGTGGCCAAGGGCCACGATCTGGGCATGATGATCCTCTCCACGGGCGTGCAGGGCCTGCGCTTCCGCCCCGCCATGAACCTCCGCACCGAGGATCTGGACCTGGGGGTGGAGTTGCTCCGCAAAGCCGTGGCAAGCGTGGCGGCCACATCGCCTACCCTGGTGGGATGAAGGTTGAACTCTACTGCGATGGCGCGTGTCTCGGGAACCCCGGTCCGGGTGGATGGGGGTATCTGCTGAGGGTGCGCCTCGCCACGGGGACCCAGGAGAAGGAGGGCTCCGGCCCGGAGGCGGACACCACCAACAACCGCATGGAGCTGATGGCCGCCATCAAGGGCCTGGAGGCGCTCACGAAGCCCTGCCAGGTGCTGCTGCAGAGCGACAGCCAGTACGTGGTGAAGGGAGTCACCTCCTGGCTGAAGGACTGGAAGCGGCGCGGCTGGAAGAAGGCGGACGGCAAGCCCGTGCTGAACGCGGACCTGTGGCAGGCGCTCGACGCCCAGCTGGCGCGGCACCAGGTGGAGGCCCGCTGGGTGAAGGGCCACGCCGGGCACGCTGAGAACGAGCGGGTGGACCGCCTGGCCAACGAGGCCGCGCAGCGGGCATGACAAGGGCCCCGTCTCGGGGCCCTTGTCATGGAAATCCGGCCCTATCAGCGCCGCTTCTGGAACTTGTAGGCGATCTCCACGGGCCCCTTGACGGGCTTGCCGTCCCGGGTCGCGGGGCTGAACGTCGACTTGCCGGCCGCATCGATGGCCGCCTCGTCGTAGCCATAGGCCCCGGCCACGCCATCGATCACCGAGATCTTGAGGGGCTGGCCCTGCTCGCCGACCAGCACCCTCAGCCGGACGATCCGCTCCTCATTGGCCTTGTTCATCTGGACCGCCCGGATCGGGAAGACCGGCGGAACCTGGTTCACCACGCGGGCGGGCTCGGTGACCGCGGCCGCGGCCGGAGCGGGGGTGGGCGTCGGAATGGCCTGCTTCGGCGCCTCCTGCATGGGCTGGGGCTTGGGGATCTCCGGGGCCGGCGGGGGCGGGAGGGCGGGCTTGGCCTCCGCGGCCCGCTTCTGCTCAGCCAGCTTCAGCTCGTTCTGCCGCTGCTCGGCCAGCCGCTGCTCCGCGGCCTTCTGCTGCCGCTCCAGCTCGAGCTTGCGCTCCTGGGCCTCCTCCAGCTGCTTCTGGATCCGGGCCTTGTCCTCGGCGGACTTGGTCTCCGTGAGCTGCTTCTGGAGCTGGATGGTCTTGTCGGTCTCCGCCTTGGCCTTGGCATCCAGGTCGGACTTCTGCTGCTCGATCTGCACCTTGAGCAGCTGCAGCTCGGCCAACTGCTTCTGCATGGCCGGATCCACCTTGGGGCGGCCGAAGAAGATGTAGCCCAGGCCGAGGATCACGACGGCCGCCAGGCCGCCTCCGATGAGCAGGGTGGAGTTCTTCTGGCTCGTCTGGGCCTCGTCGTGGCCGTCGATGTGCTCCACGCGAGTGGCGCCGCTCCGCAGGGTCTCGCCGGCCGCGGTGTAGGCCAGGTAGTTGTCGGCCTTCTCGGCCTTCATGGCCGTGGCGTCCCGGTCGTTCTCCTCCCGGAACAGCGTGTGCATGAAGAAGGCCATGTTGAAGGTGGTGGGGCTGTACTCGCCGTCGTAGAGCACGCGCTCCAGCTCGGCACTGAAGGCCTCCACGGTGGGGAAGGGCTGGCGGCCCAGGAGCAGCCGCCCGAGGAAGGCGCGGATCTCCGCCGGCAGCGAGACATCCTCCTGGGCCGCCTTCAGGGTGGCCTGGTCCAGGGTGGCCTGGAGGTCGCCGCCCACGGGCAGGCGCTCGAAGGTCAGCAGTTCGTAGAGCACCGCGCCCAGGGCGAAGAGATCCTGCTGCAGGGCATCGTTCTCCGCACCCTGGAGGTAGGCGCCGAGCTTGTGCTTGGCCGTGGGGGCCTTGGCCAGCAGGCTCCGGGTCAGGGCGGCGAAGGGCGCATCCACGAGCTGGGTGGCACCTTCGAAGCTCACCCACACGCTGTGGGGGCTGAGGACGCCGTGGCTGACGCCCTTGGCCTGCATTTGCACGATGCCCTGGGCCACGCCCTGGATCACCGTCAGGGCGTGATCCACACCGAAGGGAATCTGCTCCTGCCGGGCCTTGTCGATGAGCTGGGCGAGGCTCCGGCCCGGCACGTAGTCCCAGGCCACATGGGGTGTCTTGCCGCTCTCGATCCGGTAGCCCAGCCCGTAGATCCGGGCGCCGCCCAGCAGCGGCACCACCCGGCCAGCCTCGGACAGCCGGGAGTTCATGCCGGCCTGGAACAGCTCCTCCGAAAAGGTCCGCACCAGCACATGGCGGTCAAAGCCATTCCCGGCGATCACGACCGCGCGATGTACGGCGCCGAAAGGGTCGCTGGCCAGCTCGGAGGCCAACAGGTAGGACCCGAGGCGGGTATAGGTGCCCATGTCCATACTCCAAAGGGGATGCTTGGAAAGATAGCCCGAAAGTCGTGTTTAGCCTAGCGCCTTGGCCTCGTGCGCCCGGGGGACTTGTGATCAGGGTCCGGCCGGGATCTCCCACTGGTCCCCCGCGGCCCGCCAGACCAGGATCCAGAGGTTCGCGGTGGCGTGGATCCCGTTGGAGAAGGCCAGCTGCATCTGGGCGAAGGGAAGGGACAGCTCGTCCCAGGGGCCGATGCGCCGTCCAGTGCCCTCGTCGAAGTGATCGCGCAGGCGCCGGTTCCGTTCCAGCTTGACCTCCAGCAGCCGGCGCAGGGCCGGGCCGGGTTCCAGGCTGCCCTTGGCCGCCCAGTAGGGCTCCTGGGTCACCAGCAGGTGGGCCTGATGCTCGTCGGCATAGGCCTCGAAGCTCTCCCGCAAGGGGCTCATGCCCGTCATGGCGGAGGGATCCGTCAGCAGCTGGACCTGGTGGGCCAGGACGCCCAGGTCGCGCACGATGTCCTCGGGACGGCGGCGCTCCTCGCTGAGGCGCAGGAGGGTGCGGAACTGGGCCTCCACCTGCTCCACCGTGGGGGGCTGGTCATTGGCCACCCCGCGGGCGCCCTCCAGCAGGGCCTGGGGATGGGCCCTCAGCAGGGCCGCCATGCGGTGCGGCACCAGCCGGATGGCCTTGACCGTCTGGGCCTCATGGACCTTCGGGGACCAGGACCACAGGGAGGTACAGGCCAGAAGGCAGGTGCTGATGGACACAAGCGGTACGCGCGCCACTATGACTCCCGGGCCAGGGCGGATTCCGCTTCGCCCATGGGATCCATGGGGATGCCGAGGGCCCGCAGGCGGTGCAGGAGCGTGGTCCGGCGCATGCCCAGGCGACGGGCGGCCTCGCTCTTGTTCCAGCCTGTGCCCTGAAGGGCCTCCAGGATGAGGTGCCGCTCGAGATCCTCCAGGAAGCGGCCCAAATCCTGGTGCTGGGGCAGCCTGGGGAAGGCGACGGAAGGCAGCACGCCGGCCACGGAGGCCGGCAGGTCCTGCAGCAGCAGGCGCTCGGGATCCGACCCCAGGGCCATGGCCCGCTCCACCGCGTTCTCCAGCTCGCGGACATTGCCTGGCCACCCGTAGGCCTCCAGCGCCTGCAGGGCCGAGGGCTCCACCTGCTTCAGGGGCAGGCCCAGCTCCCGGGCGAACTTCCGGGTGAAGTGGGCCACCAGCACGGGGATGTCCTGGGGGTGCTCCCGCAGCGGATGCAGCTGGATGGGGATCACGTTCAGGCGGTAGAAGAGGTCCTCGCGGAAGCGCTTCTGCTCCACCAGGGTCGCGAGGTCCTCGTTGGTGGCCGCCAGCAGCCGGAAATCCGCCTTCACCGTGCGAGATGATCCCAGCGGCGTGAACTCCCGCTCCTGGATCACGCGCAGCAGCTTCACCTGCAGGCTCAGCGGCATGGTGCCGATCTCGTCCAGGAAGAGGGTGCCGCCCTCGGCCTGCTGGAAGCGGCCGGGCCGGTCGGTACGGGCGTCCGTGTAGGCCCCGCGCACGTGGCCGAAGAGCTCGTCCTCAAGCAGGTTCTCGGGTATGGCGCCGCAGTGGATGGGCACGAAGGGCCCGTTGGCCCGGGGGCTCCACTGGTGGATGGCCTTGGCGGCCAGCTCCTTGCCGGTGCCGGAAGGACCGGTGATGAGGACCGTGGAGGGCGAGGGCGCCACGCGCCGCAGGAGCGTCAGGAGGTTCTGCCAGACTTCCGACCGGCCCACCATCTGGGGCCCGGGCACCTGGCCGTGGATCTGCTCCCGCAGGCGCTTGTTCTCCTGGTTCAGCTGGGACTTCTCGATGGCGCGCAGCAGGGTGTGCTCCAGTTCCTCGGCGCGGAAGGGCTTGGGCACGTAGTCGTAGATGCCCATCTTCACGGCCTGGAGGGCCGTCTCCACGGAGGTGGAGCCCGACAGCACCACCACCACCGTGTCGGGCTTGGCCACGGCCTGGCGGGCCAGCTCGAGGCCGCTGAGGTCCGGCAGCATGAGGTCCACCACCGCCAGGTCGAAATGCTCGCCTCGCAGGAACTGGGCCCCCCGCAGGCCCGAGCCGGTGCCCACCACCTCGTGGCCGTGCCGGGACAGGAGGGTGCCCACCACTTCGAGGATGGTCGGATCGTCGTCCACCAGCAAGGCCCGGGCGGGGTTCATAGCCTTCAGGGTCCCCAGGCCGGAGGCCCCTGTCAAGGTTTGGACAGGCCCGCTAGACTGCTCGGATGCTCTCCAGGTCCAGTCTGTGGCAACGCCTGTCCGGGGCCTCGCTCTGGCCCCTGGCCTGGGCCCTGGCGGCGGCCTGTGCCGTGCCCTGGCTGCTGCCGGAACGCTGGGACGGTCAGGTGGCCACCCGCTGGCTGCTGCTGGGCGGCCTCGCCTGGCTGGGCTCCCTGCCCCTGCTCCGGAGCCGGCGCTGGGCGGTGGTGCCCCTGGCCTTCACCCTCGCCGGGTTCACGGGCCTTGGCCTGGCACGCAAGGCCCGGGGGGAGCTGGCCCTTCCCGTGGGCTTCCAGGCCCTGGAGGGTCGGATCTCCGCCCCCTGGACCCGCCAGGGCGAGCGGCTGCGGGGCCAGGTCGAGTTATCCGCCCCGGAATCCATGAAGGGCCTCAGCATGCCCCTCACAGTGCCGGCGGAAGGCGAACAGGCGCCCCCGGAACCCGGCACCCCGGTCCGGCTCCGGGCGGACCTGCGACCGGTCCAGCCCGCGCCAGTCTTCCTGGCGGAGCGCCCCCTCTGGCGGGCCCGAAGCGATGAATCCCCCCGCCGCATCCACCTGACCTCGGCCCAGCTGATGGAAGCCACCGGTCCCGCCCGGCCTGGCCTCCTCCTGCGACTCCAGACCTTCGCCCGGAGGCGCTTCGAGGCCCTGCCCCTCGGTCCCACCGCCAAGGATCTCTGGGGCGCCCTGGCCCTGGGCATTCCACCCGCGGACGAGGCCCACTTCAGCGTCTTCGCCGAAAGCGGCACCATCCACATCCTGGTGGTCTCGGGCCTCCAGGTCACGCTGGTCATGGTCGCCATCGAGGCCCTGCTGCGGCGTCTTCGCCTGCGAGGCGCCAGCGCCGGAGCCATCCTCGCAGGCCTGCTGTACTCGGCGCTGGTGGGCTTCTCCGCCCCCGTGTGGCGGGGCCTCTTCATGGGCATGGCCTGGGCCATCGGGCGCAGCAGCGGCTGGAAGCTGCCGCCCGTGGCGGGCCTGCACGGCGCCCTCCTGCTCTGGCTGCTGGGCCACCCGGCGGCGGGCGTGGAGCCCGGCTTCCTGTTGGGCTGGTGGGCCCTGTTGGGCCTGCTCTGGGGCGCCGAGCCCCTGGCCGGCCTGCTGTCTCCCCTGCTGGGCCGGCTGGCCCTGCCCTTCGCCCGCCTGGCGGCCCCCTGGCTCTCCACGATGCCGCTGCTGGCCCTGCTGCACGGCGGCGCGCCCTGGTGGGGCATCCTCGCCAACCTGCTGGTGCTGCCCCTGGTGGCCCTCCTCACCCCCCTTTGCCTGGCCCTGATCCTGGTGCCCCTGCCCGGCCTCACAGAAGTAGCCGGGGCGCTGCTGACCTGGATGGGCGACCGCCTGGTACCCGCCCTGACGGGCATCGCGCCTTTGGCCACGGGCCTCCTCTGGCCCTGGCAACTACTGGCCCTGGGCTGGCTGGCCCTGGCCCACCTGCAGGGATGCATGAGGCGGGCCCGGGCCCTGACCCTCGGGCTCGTCGGGCTCTCCGTGGGGCTCCTCGCCGCTCGCGGGACGGGGCGCGCCCCGGACACCCTCTCCCTGGAATCCGTGGACATCGGCCAGGGCGATGCCCTGCTGCTGCGGATCCCCGGCGGCGACGCCACCCTGGTCGACACGGGGCCGGGCCCCTGGACCGGGCGCCGCCTGGCCCGCGTGCTGAGCCGGCGCGGCGTGCGGGAACCGCTGCACCTGGTGCTCACCCACGCCCACGGCGACCATGCCGGAGGCTGGGCCACATTGGCCCGCCTGTGGCCCCTCGCCACCACCTCGGTCCCGGTCACCTCGGATGAGGAGGACCCCTGGGCGGCCTTCCGTCCCACCCCTGAAACGGATCCCGCCGGACTGCTGCGCGGGGACGCCTGGACCCGCGGCGGGGCCGCCTTCAGTGTGCGCTGGCCCGTGCGGGCCTTCGCCCTGCCGGATGCCAACATGGTGTCGGCGGTGCTGCGCGTCTCCTGGCAGGACCGCGAGCTCTGGCTCATGGGCGATGCCCTGGCCATCCAGGAGCGGGACCTGCAGGACCTGGGCGACCCCGGTCCCTTCGCCCACCGCCTGTTGAAGGCCGGGCACCACGGCAGCCGCAATGCCACGGATCCCGCCTGGGTGGCGGCTCTGAAACCGGAGGTGGTCCTCATCCCGGCCGGGCTCCGCAACCGCTTCGAGCATCCGCATCCTGAGACGCTGAACACCCTCCGTCTGGAAGGGCTGATGCCCTGGATCACGGGTCCATCCTGCGGCGTCCGGGTGGCCGCCGTGGAGGGTGGCTGGCGCGTCGAGACCGGAGATGGCTCCTCGGCCTTCACGCCCCTGCGAAGAAGCCCGTCTCCCTGAGCCGCCCCACCAGCCGCCGGCTGCCCTCCGCGTGGTTGGCCGTCCACTGCGCCCGGGCCTCGGGCCCCACGTCGTTCACCACCACCAGGGCGGCGCCGCAGGGCACGCCCGCCAGACGGCAGGCCTCGAAGACGCCGGTGAGCTCCAGGTGCTCGACCGGGGCCAGGGCGGCCAGCAGGGCCGCGCCCTCCTTCGTGCAGGTGATGGCCGGCGGCACCGCCACCGCGTGCCCTGGGAGGGCGCCGGAGAGCGAGGCTGCCCACCGGCGGCGTTCGATGCCCGGGCGGTAGGCTCCGCCCCGAACCTCCTCCAGGGAGGTGGCAATGGCCTCGGTGGCCCAGAGGCACTCGAACAGGGGCAGGCGCTGGTCGTAGCGTCCGCAGGTCCCCAGGAACACCACGGCCTCGGGCCAGCGGTCCATCACCAGGGCCGAGGTGGCCGCCGCCGCGCTGACCGCGCCAACCCCCACCGTGGCCACCTCCCAGCCGGGCGGCGTGTCCTCCGCGAGGGGGCCCAGCTCGGGAGCGAAAGCGGAAAGCAGGAGGCGCATGACCTGATGTTACAGATGATCCAGGGCCCAGGTGGCCACCGGGATCGACAAGCCGTTGCCCAGCAGCCGGTAGCGGGCCTCCAGCGACAGGGCGGCAGGAAACCGGAAGCCTTCGGGCAGGCCCAGGAGCCGCGCCACTTCGGAGGGCGAGAAGCGGCGCACGCCCCGCTCTGTCTTCAGGAAGGAGCCGCTGCCCACGAAGCGCCGGCCGTAGCCGCCGATGAAGCAGGCGCTGCGGCAATCGCCGGCCTCCACCAGATCCAGGCCCTGGTGGTGCCGCGTGTGGGCCGAGGCGCGGAGGTACAGGCCCTCGTCCTCGACCGCATCCAGGAACTCGGCCAGGGGCCGGGCGGGCCGGTCCGGCTGGGGTAGCGCCTTCAGGGGCTTTTTCGAAGCCACGATGAAGACGCGGGGCCGCTGGTTCGGCAGGCCGAAGCGGCTGGGGCAGGCCTGGAGGTCCAGCTGGCGCATGCCGTGGGCCCGGAGGCGCTCCGACAGCAGCGCGTGGGCATCCGAGCCCAGGAAGCCCTCCACGTTCTCGAGCACCAGCTGATCCGGCGGGGTCTGGTGGAAGAGCTCCATGAGGTGGAGGAAGGCTCCCGAGCGCGGATCCTCCAGGCCCCGGTGGTTCCCCATGCGGCAGAAGGGCTGGCAGGGCGGACTCAGCAGCCAGGTGTCGGCAGCGTGAGCCGCCAGCTCCGCGGAGGAGACCGTGGCCAATTCCCGGGCCCGGGGCCGATCGCCATGGTTGAGCGCGTAGGTGGCGTTGGCCGCCTCGCTGACATCGTAGGCGGCCACCACCCTGCCCCGGTCCCCGAGGGCGCTACGCCAGCCCCCCAGCCCCGAGAACAGCTCAAGAACGCGCATCACCCGCAGCCGCAGCTGCCGCAACTGCCGCAGGCGGCCTGGAGGGTCGTGGCCTTGGCCAGGGACTGCCCTTCCAAGAAGAGACCCACCGCCATCACCAGCCCCGCCAGGGCATCGGCCCAGGGAAACCAGCGGCCCAGGACGCCCGCCGCTAGCAGCAGGGCCGCCCATGCGAGCAGGTTGCGGGCCCGGTGGGCATCCAGGGCCAGGGCCGGGTGGAGGCCCGCCAAGGAGGCCTTCAGGCGCCACAGGGGGGCCAGACAGCCCAGGGCCAGGAGCGCCGCCCCCAGAGGGGCCAGGCTGGCCTGGGGGGTGCGCTCACCCAGCCAGGCCGAGACCGCGGCCATGGCCATGCCCAGGGCCAGAAAGCGCAGGAGGAAGCTGACGCTCCGGAGCGTGAGACGCTCCCGCTCCAGCCCGCTGTTGCCCAGGCCATCCAGGGCGCGCCGGCGCAGGCTCAGGGTTGGCGGCACCTGCAGAAGGCAGGCGGCGCCGAACCCCCAGAGCGCGATGGCCCCTTCGAGCAGGCCCAAACCCAGGGACGCCCCACCCAGGAGCAGGCAGCACAGGGCCGTCAGGAGCGCGAGCCGGGGCGCGCCGGAGATCGTCATCGCGTCAGCTTGCGGTACTTGATGCGGTGGGGATCGAAGGGCTTCAGGCCCAGCACATCCTTGCGGTACTGCTCGTACTCCGTGTAGTTCCCATCGAAGAACTGCACTTGGGAGTCGCCCTCGAAGGCCAGGATGTGCGTGGCCAGGCGATCCAGGAACCAGCGGTCGTGGCTCACCAGGACGGCGCTGCCGGCGAAGGACTCGATGGCTTCTTCCAGGGCCCGCATGGTGTTCACGTCGAGGTCGTTGGTGGGCTCGTCGAAGAAGAGCAGGTTGGACTCGCTCTTCAGCGTGAGCGCCAGGTTCAGGCGGTTCTGCTGGCCGCCGCTGAGCTCGGAGATCCTCTTCTGCTGGGAATCGCCGCTGAAACCGAAACGGCTCAGCCAGGCCCGGGCGTTGATGAGCTTGCCGCCCAGCTCGATCTGTTCGTAGCCGCCGGAGACGGCCTCGAACACGGTCTTCTCCAGGTTGAGTCCGGCGCGGAGCTGATCCACGTAGGCCATGCGTACCGTCTCGCCCAGGCGGATGGTGCCCGCGTCCGGCTGTTCCTGGCCCGTGAGCAGGCGCAGCAGCGTGGACTTGCCCGCGCCATTGGGGCCGATGACGCCCAGGATGCCGGCGCGGGGAATGGCGAAGCTGAGGTTCTCGAAGAGCACCTTGTCGCCGTAGGCCTTGGAGACGCCGTTCAGCTCAGCCACGAGATCACCCAGGCGGGGACCGCTGGGGATGTAGATCTCCAGCTCCTGCTCCTTCTGGCGGCCCTCCTCGCCGGCCAGCCGCTCGTAGTTGGCGATGCGGTCCTTGCTCTTGGCGTGCTGCCCCTTGGGCGACATGCGGATCCACTCAAGCTCGCGCTCCAGGGTCTTCTGGCGCTTCTGGTCGGACTTCTCCTCGCGGGCCAGGCGGGCCTGTTTCTGTTCCAGCCAGCTGGAGTAGTTGCCCTTCCAGGGGATGCCCTCGCCGCGGTCCAGCTCCAGGATCCATTCGGCCACATGGTCCAGGAAGTAGCGATCGTGGGTGACGGCGATGACGGTGCCCTGATAGTCCTGCAGGTGCTTTTCCAGCCAGGCCACGGTCTCGGCATCCAGGTGGTTGGTGGGCTCGTCCAGCAGCAGGATGTCGGGCTTCTGCAGCAGCAGGCGGCATAGCGCGACACGGCGGCGCTCGCCGCCGGACAGCACGTTGATCTTGGTCTCGGGATCGGGACAGCGCAGGGCGTCCATGGCCTGCTCGAGCCGCGAGTCGAGGTCCCAGCAGTCATGGGCGTCGATCTTCTCCTGCAACTCGCCCTGCTTGGCCAGCAGCACGTCCATGTCCACGTCGGGATCAGCGAACTGGTCGCTGATGGCGTTGTAGTCCCTCAGCCAGCCCACCTGCTCTGCGGCCCCCTCCTCCACGATCTCACGCACAGTCTTGTTCGGATCGAGCTGAGGCTCCTGGTCCAGGATGCCCGTGGTGTAGCCCTTGCTGAGCACGGCCTCGCCGTTGAAGTCCTGGTCCACGCCCGCCATGATGCGCAGGACGGTGCTCTTGCCGGACCCGTTGAGGCCCAGCACGCCGATCTTGGCGCCGTAGAAGTAGCTGAGGGAGATGTCCTTGATGACGGGCTTGTTGTTGTAGATCTTGCTGACCCGCATCATCGAATAGATGATCTCGGGCTGCCCTGATGCCGAATTGGGGACGGTCTTGGCCATGGGTGCATCCGACAAAAAGGCCGCGCGTGGCGCGGCCTTAACAGGATAACTGATCTGGAGGGCTACTGTTCCAGGGCCGCCTGGGCCGCGGCCAGGGCGGCGATGGGCACCCGGTAGGGGCTGCAGCTCACATAATCCAGGCCCACGCCGTGGAAGAAGGCCACGCTGCGGGGATCGCCCCCGTGCTCACCACAGACGCCCAGCTTGAGGCCCGGACGGACCGAGCGGCCCTTCTCGCAGGAGATCCGCACCAGCTCGCCGATGCCCTCCTGGTCCAGGCTCTGGAAGGGGTCGTCGTCCAGGATCTTTTTCCCGACGTACTCGGGCAGGAATGTGCCCGCATCATCGCGGCTGAAGCCGAAGCCCATCTGGGTGAGGTCGTTGGTGCCGAAGCTGAAAAACTCGGCCTCGGCGGCGATCTTGTCCGAGGTGATGGCCGCACGCGGAATTTCGATCATGGTGCCGATGGGGCACGTGAACCCGGTGCCCCGCTCCTGGTTCACCTGGGCGATCTCATCGAGCATCTCGGCCTTGGTGTAGGCCAGCTCCCGCACGGTGCCGATGAGGGGGACCATGATTTCCGGCACGGCCCTGGTGCCCTTGGCGGCCACATTCAGGGCGGCCTCGGCGATGGCGCGGACCTGCATGCGGATGATCTCGGGGAAGGTGATGCCCAGGCGGCAGCCCCGGTGGCCCATCATGGGATTGAACTCGTGGAGCTGTGCCACGCGGCGCTCCACAGTGCCCAAGTCCACGCCGAGGACCTCCGCCATCTCCTTCTGGCCCGGCTCGTCCTGGGGCAGGAATTCGTGGAGGGGCGGATCCAGCAGGCGGATGTTGACGGGCAGCCCGTCCATGGCCGTGAAGATGCCTTCGAAGTCCTCGCGCTGCATGGGCAGCAGCTTGGCCAGCGCCTTCTTGCGGCCCTCGGTATCCGCGGCGAGGATCATCTCGCGCACAGCCAGGATGCGGTCCCCCTCGAAGAACATGTGCTCCGTGCGGCAGAGGCCAATGCCCTCAGCGCCGAAGGCCCGGGCCACGGCCGCGTCGTGGGGCGTGTCGGCATTGGTGCGCACCTTCAGACGCTTGGCCTCGCGGCTCCAGACCATGATCTTGGCGAAGCGCTGGTAGAGTTCGCTGTCCTCGGCTTTCAGACGGCCATCGACCAGCACCTGATTGACCTCCGAGGGATGGGCACTGAGCTTCCCAACGAACACTTCGCCAGTGGAGCCGTCCATGGAGATCCAATCCTGGCCGGCCTTCAGCTCCCGGTCCCCGACCTTTACGATGCCCTTGGCCTGGTCGATCTGGACCGCGGAGGCGCCACAGACGCAGGGCTTGCCCATGCCTCGGGCCACCACAGCGGCGTGGCTGGTCATGCCGCCCCGCGCCGTGAGGATGCCCTGGGAGGCCACCATGCCCGAGATATCCTCCGGGCTCGTCTCCACCCGGACCAGCACCACGGGGCCTTCTTGCGCCATCTTTTCGGCCTGCTCGGCGGTCAGGGCGATCAGCCCCGTGGCAGCGCCCGGTCCGGCATTCAGTCCCTTGGTGAGCAGCTTCCCTTCCTTGCGCAGGCGGTCCTTCTCCTTGGGATCGAACACTGGAGCCAGCAGCTGGGAGAGGCTGTCGGCGTCGATGCGCTTGAGGGCGGTCTTGCTGTCGATGAGGCCCTCGTCCACCAGGTCGATGGCGATGCGGATGCCGGCCATGGCGGTGCGCTTGCCATTGCGGGTCTGCAGCAGGTAGAGCTTCCCGCGCTCGATGGTGAACTCGATGTCCTGCATGTCCTTGAAGTGCTTCTCCAAGCGCTGGCAGGTGGCGTCCAGCTCCTTGAAGGAGTCCGGCATGACCTCTTCCAGGCTCTTCAGGCCCGTGCCCTCGGCCTGGGATCGCGTGATGGGCTGGGGCGTACGAATGCCCGCCACCACATCCTCGCCCTGGGCGTTGATGAGGTACTCGCCGTAGAAGAGCCTCTCCCCGGTAGAAGGATCGCGGGTGAAGGCCACGCCTGTGCCACAGTCCTCGCCCATGTTGCCGAAGACCATGCTCTGGACGTTGACGCCCGTCCCCCAGTCATCGGGAATGCGGTGGAGGCGGCGGTAGGTGATGGCTCGGCCAGTGTTCCAGCTTTCGAACACGGCACGGATGGCGCCCCAGAGCTGCTCCATGGGCTCCTGGGGGAACGGGTTTCCCGTCTCTTCGAAGACGATGTCCTTGAAAGCCGAGACGAGTTCCTTCCAGTCCTCGGCACTGAGTTCAGTGTCCAGATGTTTCGCCAGGCGCTCCTTGGCCCGCTCCAGTTCCGCCTCGAAAAGGGCGTGTTCCACGCCCAGCACGACATTGCTGTACATCGTGATGAAGCGGCGGTAGGAGTCCCAGGCGAAGCGTGGATTGCCGCTGGCCTTCTCGAGGGCCAGCACGGTGGTGTCGTTGAGCCCCAGATTCAGGACCGTGTCCATCATGCCGGGCATCGAAACGCGGGCGCCGGAGCGCACGGATAGAAGCAACGGGTTCTCGGTGGAACCGAAGCCGCAGCCGCGAACGCCCTCCAGCCACTTGAGCGCGCCGAGCACTTCGGCCTTCAGATCCTCTGAAAGCTGTCGGCCATTCGCGTAGTAGGCACCGCACTGCTCAGTCGTGAGGGTGAATCCCGGAGGAACGGGAATGCCAAGCCCAGCCATTTCAGCCAGATTGCAACCCTTTCCTCCGAGCAGGTTGCGCATCGAGGCGCTTCCCTCATTGCGGTTCCCACCAAAGGTGTAAACACCTTTTCCCATTCGACCCTCCACGCGGAACCATAAGTGTATCCGGCGTGGGTCACAAATTATCGCGTTGACACGTGGAATCGGTACGTAAAAAAGCGGGTCACCGGTGAGGGTGACCCGCGGGATTTTAACGTCGCAGCGACCTACTTTTCCACGCATGTGATGCGCAGTATCATCGGCCCTCCAGGTCTTAACGGCCGTGTTCGGGATGGGAACGGGTGTGACCCCTGGGGAAAAGCCACGACGAAGGGTTAGAAGGCGAGAAGGGTTTGGCGAGGCGCGTATGCGCTCGTGGGTATGTCGAATGTTATTGATTGATGAAAGGTCAAGTCGATGGACCGATTAGTATCGCTCAGCTTAAGCCGTTACCGGCCTTACACATGCGACCTATCAACGTGGTGGTCTTCCACGGGTCTCATAGGGAGATCTCATCTTGAGGGGTGTTTCGCGCTTAGATGCTTTCAGCGCTTCACTTCCCGACATAGCTACCCAGCATTGCACCTGGAGGCACAACTGGAACACCAGAGGTCAGTCCATCCCGGTCCTCGCATTTCAAGGACAGGTCCCTCTCAAATCTCCTGCGCCCACACTAGATAGGGACCGAACTGTCTCGCGACGTTCTGAACCCAACTCACGCAATTTCACTATTGATCGGCGAACAGCCGAACCCTTGGGACCTGCTTCAGCCCCAGGATGTGATGAGTCGACATCGAGGTGCCAAACCTTGCCGTCGATATGAACTCTTGGGCAAGATCAGCCTGTTATCCCCGGCGGCTTTTTTATCCGTTGAGCGATGGCCCTTCCATTCGGGACCACCGGATCACTATAACCTGCTTTCGCACCTGCTCGTCGTGTCTGACTCGCAGTCAAGCTCCCTTATACTATTGCGCTCTGCGGCTGATTTCCAAACAGCCTGAGGGAACCTCGCACGCCTCCGTTACGCTTTAGGAGTAAGGACCGCCCCAGTCAAACTACCCGCCTGACATTGTCTTCCACCCGGATCACGGGTGCGAGTTAGAGATCAGCGTTAAACAGGGTGGTATCTCAAGGGTGACTCCACCGACCCTAACGAGCCAGTTTCATAGTCTCCCACCCATCCTGCACAGTCCAACGCCAACCTCAATGTCAAGGTAGTGTATGCACGAAGCCTTTCCGTCTAAGTGCGGGTAACCGGCATCTTCACCGGTGCTACAAGTTCGCTGAGTCTCTGCTGGAGACAGTTTCCAGATCGTTACGCCATTCGTGCAGGTCGAACTTACCCGACAAGGAATTTCGCTACCTTAGGACCGTTATAGTTACGGCCGCCGTTCACCGGGGCTTAAATTCGTAGCTTCGCTTGCGCTGACCACTCCTCTTTGACCTTCCGGCACCGGGCAGGCGTCAGCCCCTATACCTCCTCTTTGGAGTTTGCAGAGACCTGTGTTTTTGTTAAACAGTCGCCTGGAACATTTATGTGCCACCCCCTCGGGCTATGAACCCTACCGGTGCACTTTCCTCCCGAAGTTACGGGGTTAATTTGCCGGAGCTCCTTCAGCAGAGCTCTCTCAAAACGCCTGAGGATTCTCTCCTCGACTACCTGGAAGTCGGTTTGCGTACGGACACAAGCACCTCTCCTTAGCAGCTTTTCTCGGCAGTGTAGGATCAGGACTTTTCGTCAGAAACCTTGAGCTCATGCCCGGACTTCCCTAAGCACCACCCTTGGAATCTTTCGCAGGACATTCCATAGCCCTGCGTCCCTACCTTCCTGCGTCCCTGCACGGCCAAACGAGATGCTCATGGTGCTGGAATATTAACCAGCCTTCCATCGCCTACGCCTTTCGGCCTCGGCTTAGGGTCTGACTAACCCAACGCGGATTGACCTTGCGTTGGAAACTCCTTAGTCTTACGGCGGACGGGGTTCTCGCCCGGTCTTTACGCTACTTCTTATGCCGACAGAGTCTCTTCCCATGTCTCCAGCTGTCCTTACGGTCAACCTTCACAGACGTAGGGAATGCTCCCCTACCACTTACGTTCGCAGCTTCGGTAACATGCTTTAGCCCCGTTGAATTGTCGGCACAGACCCGCTTGACCAGTGAGCTATTATAGCTTTAAAGGATAGCTGCTTCTAAGCTAACCTCCTGGCTGTCTAAGCACATCCACATCTTTCACTGGAAGGGACCCGCCTGCCATCCGTTCTTCCTGAACGTTTTGATCCATCTTCTGCAATAATTCGCAGTCTGACTGCCGGACTTCACGGCGTGCCATTCGAAGATTGGTTGATCTCAGTAAGCTGGTAAGCCCTTAGTCCATTCAGGTCTCTACCTGCACGACGAAACATCCGACGCTAGCCCTAAAGCTATTTCGGGGAGAACGAGCTATCACGGAATTTGATTGGCCTTTCACCCTATCCTCAACTCATCCAAGCGGTTTTCAACCCACACTGGTTCGACCTCCATCCGGTGTCACCCGGACTTCATCCTGGTCAAGGATAGATCATCCCGTTTCGCGTCTATTTCCAGAAGCGACTGGTCGCCCTATTCAGACTCGGTTTCCCTACGGCACTGCTTTCTTTTCCCTCATCGGCTTCGCCTCGCCACTGAAAATAACTAGCCGGCTCATTATGCAAAAGGCACGCGGTTCCCCTGGTAAACCATAGGGGTTCCACTGCTTGTAGATTGACGGTTTCAGGTTCTATTTCACTCCCCTCATCGGGGTTCTTTTCGCCTTTCCCTCACGGCACTGGTTCACTATCGGTCAGATGAACATATTTAGCCTTACCGCATGGTCGCGGCAAATTCTGTCAAGGTTTCTCGTGCCCCGACATACTTGGGAACACCACCAGAGTCCTCGCAGCTTTCGCATAAGGGGCTATCACCCTGTATCGCCGGCCTTTCCATGCCGTTCCGCTAACTGGAGGTTTTGTAACCCTGTGCCAGGGGGCAGCCCTGACCTGTAGGTCCCACGACCCCCCATACGCAACGCCTGCCGCTTACACGTATGAGGTTTGGGCTCTTCCGGTTTCGCTCGCCGCTACTACCGGAATCACTGTTGTTTTCTGTTCCTGTGGGCACTGAGATGGTTCACTTCCCCACGTTCGCCTCTCGAAGCCTATGGATTCAGCTAAGAGATTCTTGAGCTTTCACCCAAGAGGGTTTCCCCATTCGGACATTCCCGGATCACCGCCTGCGTGCAACTCCCCGAGACTTTTCGCAGCTTACCACGTCCTTCATCGCTTGTCATCTGCCAAGGCATCCACCGTCAACCCTTTGTAACTTGGCCTTCCATCAATGAATAACACTGACTTCAGACCCACGAGAGTCTTTCGATTTCGCTAAACTTGCCTCGCCTTAAGCCCACAGCGTCACTTCAACGCCATGGATCACCCTTCTCTATTCCTTCTATTTGATTGTCAAACAGCTCCGTCTTTCGACTGCCGACCCTCGAGGCGGCCTTGAGCTGGATTCAAATCCCTTAGGATCTCAACTCAACTCAATGACTACCGGTGGGCCTAGGTGGATTCGAACCACCGACCTCACGCTTATCAGGCGTGCGCTCTAACCAGACTGAGCTATAGGCCCCAGTTTGTGCTCCAGCGGGCGCTGGCGGACCCGACCGGGATCGAACCGGACGACCTCCTGGATGCAAACCAGGCGCTCTCCCAGCTGAGCTACGGGCCCTTTCAGACGTTCTCCAAACACGCTCGTCAAAGATTGCACGAGCGTCTTAAAAAACCGGATAGAAATTCGATTGAAGCGTTGACCTTTCGTCACTCGTTAATCCTCAACGCGCTGACGCGCGAGGCGGGTGACTCTCCTTAGAAAGGAGGTGATCCAGCCACAGGTTCTCCTACAGCTACCTTGTTACGACTTCACCCCAATCACCAAGCCTCACCATTGAGACCTAGCCCCTTGCGGGTTACCACAGCCTCTTCAAGTGCTCCCCGGCTTTCGTGATGTGACGGGCGGTGTACAAGGCCCGGGAACGTATTCACCGTATCATTCTGATACACGATTACTAGCGATTCCACCTTCATGTAGTCGAGTTGCAGACTACAATCCGAACTGAGGACGACTTTCTCCGATTAGCTCCATCTCGCGATCATGCAACGGTTTGTATCGCCCATTGTAGCACGTGTGTAGCCCTGGACATAAGGGCCATGAGGACTTGACATCATCCCCACCTTCCTCCCGGTTAACCCGCAGTCCCCGTAGAGGCTCCCGCCATGACGCGCTGGCAACTACGGGTAAGGGTTGCGCTCGTTGCGGGACTTAACCCAACATCTCACGACACGAGCTGACGACAGCCATGCAGCACCTCTGCAGCAGTTCTTGCGAAAAGGCACATCTCTGCACCGGTCCACTGCAGTTCAAGCCCAGGTAAGGTCCTTCGCGTTGCGTCGAATTAAACCACATGCTCCACCGCTTGTGCGGGCCCCCGTCAATTCCTCGAGTTTCAGCCTTGCGACCACTCCCAGGCGGGCAAACACTTAACGCGTTAGCTCCGGCACGGAAGGGGTCAACTCCTCCACACCAAGTGTTCATCGTTTACAGCGTGGGACTACCAGGGTATCTAATCCTGTTTGCTACCCACACTTTCGCGCCTCAGCGTCAGTTACTGTCCAGGTGGCCGTTTTCGCCACTGGTGGAACTCTTCCTCATCTCTACGCATTTCACCGCTACACGAGGAATTCCACCACCCTCTCCAGCACTCTAGCCTTCCAGTCTCAGATGCAGTTCCCAAGTTAAGCTCGGGGGATTACACATCTGACTTAAAAACCGCCTACGCGCCCCTTACGCCCAATAATCTGAATAACGCTTGCCCCCTCTGTATTACCGCGGCTGCTGGCACAGAGTTAGCCGGGGCTTCCTCCAGTACTGTCAAGCAACAGAGCTATTAACTCTGCCACCTTCGTCCCTGACGACAGGGGTTTTTACAAAGTCCGAAGACCTTCATCACCCACGCGGCGTTGCTGCGTCAGACTTTCGTCCATTGCGCAAAATTCCCCCACTGCTGCCTCCCGTGGAGTCTGGACCGTGTCTCAGTTCCAGTGTGGCCGATCACTCCTCTCAGGCCGGCTACTGATCGTCGCCTTGGTGGGCCATTACCCTGCCAACTAGCCAATCAGACGCAGGATCCTCTTCTAGCCCCAGGCCTTGCGGTCCCCAGGTTTCACCTCCAGCATCCCAGCCAAAGGTCTCATGCGTGGTATTACCACTCCTTTCGGAGCGTTATTCCCCACTAAAAGGTAGATTCCCCACGCGTTACTCACCTGTCTGCCATGCACCTTGCGGCACATCCGACTTGCATGTGTTAGGCACGCCGCCAGCGTTCATTCTGAGCCAGGATCAAACTCTCAAGTTTAATATTCCTGAACTCTTGCTCCTCAGGACTCTCGTCCTTTGGATAAATGTTCTGGTCGAAAAATTGTTCTGAATCCCATCCCCCATCCTTAGACAAGGAACGGAACCCTCAAAGGCTTCCTATCTTCTATCCGGTTTTCAAAGACGCCCCCGTGCTCCTCAGCACGGTCTGATCTCGCCTCTCGGCTACCCTCAGCACCTCGCAGCCTCAACTGCGCAGGACATTCAGACTAACACCCACACACACAGATGCAAGAGAAAAATTTGCGCGGGCGGCCAGGGGCATGCCGGAACAGCCTTCACCGACAGGGCTTAGGCGTGATTCCATGTGCGGACGCGCCAGGGTAAGAAGGCCAGGGGATGCCGTAGAATTCCCTGTTTAGGGGGAGCATTGATCCACATCATCGGCGCGGGATTGGCTGGGTCCGAAGCCGCCTGGCAGTTGGCTTCCCGCGGGCATTCCGTGCGGATCACGGAGATGCGCCCGAAGTGGAGCACCCCGGCGCACACCACGGATCGCGCCGCCGAGATGGTCTGCTCGAACTCGTTCAAGAGCGACGATCCCAATTCGGCCACGGGAATCCTGAAGGCGGAAATGCGCCGGCTCGACTCCTTGATCCTGCGCTGCGCCGAGGCCACACGCGTCCCGGCAGGAAGCAGCCTCGCGGTGGATAGGGAACGGTTCGCATCCGCGGTGACCTCGGCGCTCAAGGGCCATCCGAGCATCCAGTGGGTCGAGGATCAGGTCTCGGCGCCGGATCTCCGCCATCCCACCATTCTCGCCACCGGTCCGCTCACGTCAGACGCCCTGGCCCACTGGCTCGCCCGGCTCACGGGAAGCGGCTGCCTGCACTTCTACGACGCCATCGCACCCATCGTCGAACGCGACAGCATCGACATGGAGATCGCGTGGAGGGCCTCCAGGTATGACAAGGGCGGTGCCGACTTCATCAACTGCCCCCTCGATCAGCCACAGTACGAGGCATTCCTGGACGCCTTGCTTTCGGCGGAGCGGGCCCCCCTCCACGACGTGGACACGCCCTATTTCGAGGCCTGCCTTCCCATCGAGGTCATGGCGGATCGCGGCCGCGAGACCCTCCGCCACGGCCCCATGAAGCCCGTGGGCCTGGACGATCCTAGGACCGGGCGGTGGCCCCACGCCGTCGTCCAGCTGCGGCAGGACACCCTCGCTGGGGAGCACTTCAACCTGGTCGGATTCCAGACCCGCCTGAAGTGGGGCTCCCAGAGGGAGGTATTCAGACTCATCCCGGGACTGGGCAATGCTGATTTCGTGCGGTTCGGCAGCATCCACCGGAATACCTACCTTCAGGCGCCATCCCTGCTCGATGCGACACTCGCTGTCAAGTCCGTGCCGAATCTCTGGGTGGCGGGACAACTCGCCGGCGTGGAGGGCTACCTGGAGTCCGCCGCGGCAGGATTGGCCGCCGCACGTTTTGTGGAACAGGCCATGCAAGGCCGAGCTCAGCACCCCTTTCCCAGGGAAACGGTTCTCGGCAGCCTCCTGCACTATCTGGCTCATTCATCCGCCAAGGACTTCGGGCCGACCAACGCCATGCTGGGGCTGCTGCCCCCCATTCCTGAAGACGCATTGGACATCCGCGGTCTGAAGCGCGCAGGCGGCCTGCGCGCGGTCAAGGCCGCCAAGGGCGAGGTCCATCGTAGGCGCGCCCTCGCCAGCCTGGAGGCGCACCTCGCGTCCCTGGATCAGGTCAGGTAGTCGAAGAGGTTCACCTTGTTGGCCTTCGCCATGGTGCTCAGGGTCGCCGACTGGAGCGTCTCGTCGGCCGTTATTTCGGTCAGCACCTTCGGATAGTCCGTCGCCTCCTGGGCGGATTGCAGGCTCTCCAGCGTCGCATTGATGTTGGCGTAGCTTTCCTTCACATCGATGAGACCGGCCTGCCGGCCGCCCAAGTCGGTCTGGGCCTTGTTCAGATTCGCGAGGATGAGATCCAAGTTCGCGGAAACCGCCTTGACCGCGGTGGAGTCATTGGCCGTGAAGGCCGCCTTGAGATCGGTGATGGCCTGGAAGATGTCCGTGCTGGAGCCCAGGCCGCCGGCACCGAAGAAGACCGTGTCTCCCGGGAGGTTCGTGGTGACCTGGTTGGGGTTGGTGGCGTTCCCGTCGAGGTTCACCTTGATCTGCCCCGCATTCCCCTGATAGGTGATCTGCGAGGTGGGATCGGCGGGGTTGCTCAGCACAAAGGGCTTGGTGTCCGTAGCGGTGCCCGCGAAGAGGTACTTCCCCTGCGACTGGGCATTCGCCATCGAGAGCAGGTTGGACCGGATGGCATCCAGCTCGGAGATCGAGGCCGTGGACCCGTTGGCGGCCAGTTCCTGGAGCCGGATCGTGGCCTCGATCGCCGATGCCACGTTGTTCTCGGCGGGGATCAGGAAGGACAGCGCGGCATCCGCCTGCCTGATGAACTGGGTGTTCACCTGGAGGGAGTTGCTGAAATCCAGGATCGCGGCGGAGGCAGTCGGGTCATCGCCGGGCCCCGTGAGGCGGCTGCGCGACGTGATCCGGGCCTGATTTTCCGCGAGGCGCTGCTGGGTGCGCTGAAGATCCAGAAGGCTCTGGCGCTGCTGGGTCGTGCTGGCGGTTCGGAAGGACATGGGTCACCCGTTTCCTGGATTATCGGCCGAACTGGTTCACCAATTGATCCGTGAGCTGGTTGATGACGCTGAGGAAGCGCGCCGAAGCCTGGTAGCCCCTCTGGAGGGTCATCATGCTGGAGGCTTCCTCGTCGAGGTTCACCCCCGAGATGCTGTCGCGCTGGTTCTGGAGGGCCGTCAGCAGGTTCTGCTGGGCCGTCGTCTGTGTGTCGTAGAGCTGGACCTTGCTGCCCACGTCGCTGATGAGCGTCCCGACCACGCGGTTGAAGGTGGTCCCCGGGTCCCCCCCGCCATCGCCATCCGTGTCGACGGTGCCGGCCGCGGTCTGGAGGGCGGCCATGGCCAGGGCGTTGGTGTTGTCGCCCTTGGCCCCGGCGACTCCGGCGGCGGCGATCAGCGAGGGATTCCTCACGATGTTCGGATCGATGGCGAGGCTGCTCACCATGCCCTTGTAGTTGCCGGTGAAATCGACGCCTGCCGGAAGTCCAGGATTGTTGGCGTTGGCCGGATCACCCACGAAGAAGTAGTTGTTGAAGGGGAGCGGCGGGAAAGGGGGAGCCGAGGCGGCGTTGGTGACGCCATCGGCCGCGAATCCCGTCCGGTGGAGCTGGTTCACCCCCTGCACGATGCCCGCGGCCAGCTGATCGAGCTGCCGCTGAAGCCCGGGCAGGAGGTTGTCGCGCAGGTCGAGTTTCGCCCCCAGTTGGCCCTCCTTGATCCCGGACGTGACATCCAGGGGGGGGATGCCCACGTCCAGCAGGACGCTCGATTTCCCATCCAGGGCTCCGCCGGGTGAGGTCCTCAGCTGGTACGAACTGGTCCCGCTGACCAGCACGCCCAGGCCCGAGTCCAGGGTGATCTGGTACTCGCCCGCGGCCCCCTCAAAGACATTGATGCCCACCAGGGCCGACAGCTTGTCTGTGAGGGCCTTCCGCTGGTCCCGAGCGTCATTGTTGGCGCCCGGAACGGTCTCGGTCATGATCCGCTGGTTCAGGCTGGCGATCTGGTCGGTCAGGGTGTTGACCTGGGTAACCAAGCTTCCCACGGCCTGGTCCGCATTGTTCCGCTGGTCCTCCAGCAGCTGATACCGCGTCTTCAGGGATGTGATCAGTCCCTGTGCCTTGTTGACCAGGTTGGCGCGGAGGGCTGTGCTCTCCGGCTGGGCCGACAGATCCTGAAAGCCCTGGAAGAAGGCCTGGACCTGGGCGCCGATCCCCGAAGCCCCCGTATCGGCGAGGCTTGTCGAGATCGCGTCCAGGCCCGAGAACCGCTCGGAGGCGCCAGACTGCTTGGCGGTCTCCCGGTAGATCTGGAGATCCAGGAACCGGTCGCGGATGCCCTGGACCGAGGTCAGGGAGACCCCGGTGCCGAAGTAGAGCTGGCCTTCGGTGAGCGACTGGTTGGAGGAAAGATCGGCCCGCTGCCGGGTGTACCCGGGCGTGTTCACGTTGGCGATGTTCTGGCCGACCACGCTCAGGGCGGACTGCTGGGCCTGGAGACCGGACAGTCCGAGGTAGAGGCTGGCATTCAATCCGGGCATGACTAGACCTCTCCGTGCAACCGAGGCATGCGGACAGGGGCCTCCGCCGGAAACCCGCCCCGCCCATAGACGGGCGCTTCGGACATCTCGGAGAAAGCCGCCCTGAGGGGGGACTGCAGGCCCATGATCAGGGTCTGGATGGCGATGATGCGCTGCTTCAACGTGCGGGCCGCCGCCGCGTCCTCGGGCCAGCCCACCAGTTCGGACCAGCGGATCCCCGACAGGAGCGCGGCCGGGTCTTCGCCCTCGATCAATCGTGTCTCGAGCGCGTCCAGCAGTTCGGGCACGGCGTGCAGCATGGAAGACCTCCGTAGCCCCCTTCCGGCAAGGCTCAGGCCAAGAGATCCACGTGCGGCCCGGCACCCTCTGCCGGGGTCTCCTCGCCCGGCTCCAGGATCAGGTCCTCGGTGGCCCCGGTGGCGTGCTCCTCCGGCCCATGGCGTTCCGGGGAGCCCTGGTCGGTCAACCTCAGGACATCGGCCTCCGCCACATCCGCGACATCGAGCATGGCCTCGGCGAGCTTCGCGTCGAAGGCCTGCCGGCGAGCCTGGTCCCGCTGCACCTGGAATCCGCCCTCCATGGCCTGCCGCACCGTCTCGACCGCAGCGGTCTGGAGGATCTGGCGCTGTCCAAGCGGACTGATCATGCCCTCACGACAAGGGCCTGGGGGTCAGGAATGGCGTCCCTTCGCCATGTGTTCCTTGATGAGCCCCTCGGCCACGGCCTCTCCATCGGGGTTGTAGGCATCCGCATCCAACCGGACCTTGATGGCTTCCACCTTCTCCATCCGGATGTCGGGGACGACGGCCAGGGCCTCCTGGGCTACGGCCACAAGCCGCGCCTCGGAAGAAACCTGGACAGCATCCGAACCGGAAACCGAGGCGACGGGAGCCGACGGGGAAGCGGCGGACGGCTTGGGTCCGGTCGCTCCCTGGGTGCTTCCGACACCGCTCGGTTTGCCGCTGATGCGCATGATTACCTCGACAAGGTTCTATCGGCAGTTTGCCAAGAACCTTCAATCCACTGGGAGTTCTTTTTCATGCGCGGTTTTTTCTGGGCGGGCCCAGCTGGCCTTCAGGCGCTCGGCCAAGCCCCACCCGTGGCCCGTGGACACGGCCTGATCCACCACGGCCTGGTCCATCAGGTACTCGTAGGTGGACCGGGACTGCGTGGATTCCCCGAAGAGTCCCGAGGGCTGTACGGTCTTCCGCATGGTCTGGAAGAGCAGGCTCATCAGCAGGCCCTCGAACTGGCGGGCCGCCTGGTCCGTCCGCTCAGTCTGGTCAGGCAGGGCCTTGGCGCCCTGGGCCTGGGCCACTGAATCAATGGAAGGCAGGCCCTGGGCGATCACAGCACCCTCAGCTCGGCCTGGAGCGCGCCCGCTTCCTTGATGGCCTGCAGGATGGCCACCATGTCCCGGGGGCTCACGCCCATGCCATTCAGCATCTCGGCCAGCTTGCCCACGCTGACGCCCGGCTCGACGGTCACCGTCTTGGGCTTCTCCTCGACGGCCGTCACGTCCTTCTTGGTGGCCTGCACGGTCTTGCCTTGGCTGAAGGGGGCCGGCTGGCTCACCAGCGGCGTCGACGAGACCACGATGCTCAGGCCTCCCTGCACGATGCTCACGGCCCCGATCCGCACGTCTGACCCGAGGATCACGGTGCCGGTCCGCTCGTTCACCACCACCCGCGCCCGGGGCTGCAGCTGCACGTTCAGGTTCTCGAGCCGCGCCACCAGCTCCACGGCCCGGCCCTGGAACTCCTTCGGGATCTTCAGCTCCACCGTCCGGGCATCCAGCGGCTGGGCCAGCTTCTCGCCCAGTTCCTCATTGATGGCGTGCACCACGCGGATGGCCGTGGTGAAGTCCTCTTCCACCAGGCTGTAGCGCAGCGTGGGACGCGCGTTGAAGTCACCACCCACCTCGCGCTCGATGATGCCCCCGTCCGGCACGCGGCCCACGGTGGGGTGGTTCTTGGTGACGGAGGCTCCGCCGGCCGCGGCGCTGAAGCCGCCCACCAGCAGGGGGCCCTGCGCCACCGCATAGGTCTGCCCATCGGGGCCCTGCAGCGCCGTCATCAGCAGGGTTCCACCGGCCAGCGACTTGGCATCGCCGGTGCTCGAGACCGTCACATCCAGACGCGAACCGGCCCGTGCGAAGGGAGGCAGCTCGGCCGTGACCATGACCGCCGCCACGTTCTTCACCTTGATTGTGGTCGGGTTGACCGTCAGGCCCTGGCGGGACATGAGGTTGGCCAGGGACTGGACCGTGAACTTGGTCTGGTCCTTGTCACCGGTGCCGTCCAGGCCCACCACCATGCCGTAGCCCAGGAGTTGGTTGCCCCGGACGCCCTGGAGACGGGCCACGTCCCGGAGCTTGGACTCGATCTTCTTTTCGACCTTGGCGACATCGGCCCCGAAGAGAGCCAGGCATGCGAGGAAAAGGACGGCAGTGCGCATGGGGGCTCCCTAGAACGGCCAGATGTAGGCCAGCAGGCGGCTGATGTAGCCCGGCTTCAGCGTTTCGTCGACCACGCCCTGGCCGCCGTAGCCGATCCTCAGCTCGGCCACCTGCCCCGAGCTGATGGCGTTGGTGGCGTCCAGCATGTGGGGATCGAGCATGCCGGCCACATAGAGCCGCTGGGTCTCGTTGTTCAGCTGGATATCCCGGAAACCTTCGAAGATCAGGTTCCCGTTGCCCACCACCTTGACTACCCGCGCCGTGACCGTCGTCGTGAAGGTGGCGCTGCGACCAGTGGTGCCCGTCCCGGCGAACTTGTTGGTATTCGAGGTGGACTTGTCGGCCGTGCTGCTGCCAATGCCGAAGCCCGCCAGCGCGCTAAAGAGATTGGGGCTGCTCAGCTTGTTGCTGCCGGCCCGGTTGGTGGTGACGTCCGCCTTGCTGATGGCGTTGGTGCTCTCGCTGATCTTGAGGGTCACCAGGTCGTTGACCCGGAAAGCCCGCAGGTCGGCGACCAGCGGCCGATCCCGCCAGAGGCTTCCCTCACTGAGGGGCTGCGAGGCCGGAGCCTCCTCCACGTAAGGGATCGCCGGTTTCTTCGCCAGGTTGGCATCGTGACGCTTGGGAATGGAGCAGCCGAATCCCACGAAGAGCAGGATGATGGGCAGCATTTTCCTCATAACGCACCTCCAGCCCGAGTTGGGGCGAGGATGGTGCCAACTCCCTAGGCCAGGGCGACCAGGATGCGATCGTGACCCGCAAGATCCTGATGAATCATGACCTTGCTCCAGCCGAGGCCCAGGCCCCGGCGGCACAACTCGCCCCCCTGGCCCGCTCCGATCTCCAGCAGGCAGGCCGGTGCCTTCCGCTCGCGGGCCTGCCTCAGCAGGGCCTCCGACAGGGCCAGCCCCCGGTCCGGGGCGAAGAGGGCCGTGGCCGGCTCGAAGGCCAACTCCCGCTGCAGGGTGGGCTGGTCGGCCGGGTCCACATAGGGCAGGTTCGCCACCACCAGGCCCAGGGGATCCGGCACCGGCTCCAGGAGGCTCCCCTCCACGAAGGTCACGGCCGCGCCCAGGGCCCGGGCATTCTCCCGGGCCACCGCCAGGGCGCCCGGGCTCAGGTCCGAGGCCACCACCTGCCAGGCGGTCTCCAAGGCCAGGCTCACGGCGATGATGCCGCTGCCGGTTCCCACGTCCACGCAGCGGTCCACCTTCAGCCGCCGGCCCACGTCCAGGGCCGCCTCCACCAGAAGCTCCGTGTCCGGACGGGGGATCAGCGTGGCGGGGCCGACCTTGAAGCGCCGGTCGCGGAACAGGGTCCAGCCCAGGATGTAGGCCCAGGGCTCCCCCTTCCGGCGGCGGCGCACCCAGGCGCTGACCCGGCGGCGCACCTCCGGTGGCACCGGTTCGCGGCCGTGGATCGCCATCCAGGACCGGGAGCGCTCCAGCCCTTCCTCGAACCAGCGGATGCACTCGGCGTGGGCTTCCTCGGGGTCAAGGAACAGGGCCAGGGCCGCGGCCAGGTCGAGGCGGAGCTGGTGGTAGGTCTGGGCCATCCCTCCAGCCTAGCGCGGGAAAGATCGATCCAAAACGCCCGGGTTCAGCCCATCAGGGCCTTGGCCCGCTCCTGGCTCTGCTGGGCCACGATCTCGTGCAGGCTGCCGCCGTGGCTGTCCATGGTCACCACGAGGGGGAAGTCCTCCACCTCGATGATCCAGAAGGCCTCGGGGCTGCCGAACTCCTCGAGCATCTTCACGTCCACCACGCGCTTCACGCGCTCAGCCAGCAGGCTGCCGGCGCCGCCGGTGGCGTGGAGGTAGACGGAGCCGGTCTTCTGGAGCCCCTCGCTGGTTTTCTTGCCCATGCCGCCCTTGCCGATGACGCCGCGGACCTTGTAGGTCTCGATGACGTCGGCCTGGTAGGGCTCCTCGCGGATGCTGGTGGTGGGGCCCGCGGCCACGAAGGACCAGGTGCCGTCGGCGTTCTTCTTCACCACCGGGCCGCAGTGGTAGATGACCATGTTCTCGAGGATGGGCTTCAGCCACTCGGGCTTCTGCTCCTTCATGTACTTGTGGCCGATGTCGCGGCTGAGGACGACGCGTCCGTTGAGCAGCACCTCGTCGCCCACCTTGAGCGTGCGGATCTGGTCTTCGGTGATGGGGGTGGTGAGTCGGATCATGGGAGCCTCACAGGTCGTAGGAAGGCTGGCCGCTGGCCGCGAAGGTGAGGGTGCCGCGCCGGCTGCTCCAGCACATGTAGCTGATGCTCACGTAGAAGCTCGCGGGGTGCCGGTACATCTCCTCCACCATGACCCCCAGCACCGTCGTGTTGCCGCCGTAGCCCATGGGACCGATGCCCAGGGTATTGAGATCGGCCATGAGCTCCTTCTCGAAGGCATCGGTCTTCGGATCGGCGTTCGGGGTGCCCAGCTTCCGGAGGATGAGCTCCTTGCTCTTCTCATAACCCGTGACCCGGTCGCCCCCGATGGCCACGCCGAGGATGCCCGGGCTGCAGCCCTGGCCCTGCGCCTTCACCACGGCGTCGATGATGCACTTGCGCACGCCCTTGATGTCACGGCCCGCGCCCAGGGCGGCGTCCGGCAGGCGGTACTGGGCGCCCACGTTCTCGCAGCCCCCGCCCTTCTGCATGACGGAGATCTCGATTTCCGGCTTGTCCCACTCCTCGAAGTGGATGGCCGGATGGTGCTCATGGAAGGGATCCATGTTGGTGCCGCTGTTCTTGCCGCTCAGCGACTCCACGCAGTTGGGACGCAGCCAGGACCGCTTCGTGGCCTCGACGACGGCGGCGCGGATCTGCGCCTTGGCCGCGCGCTGGCTGAGGCCGAAGGGGTGGCGCACCCAGAAGATGATGGAACCCGTGTCCTGGCAGAGCGGCGTCACCTGGCCATCCGCCAGGTTGATGTTGCGCACCATGTCGTTTAGGGTGTTGAAGGCCCGGCTGCCTTCCTCCTCGGCATCGCGGCCCTTCACGATGGCGTCGATGACATCCTGGGGCAGGCGGCTGGTGGTGCGTCGCAGCAGCTCCGTCACCGGCAGGGTGAGGTCCAGGGCCTTCAGGTTCGACAGGTCCGCCTTCCAGCCCGCGGGCAGGACGGACTTGGAGGCCACCACCTCCGGGGAGGTCAGGGTGGGAACGACGCACTCAGACATGGGCCCTCCGGGATGCAGATCCCCATGATCCGCCCGCCGAACCTCATGCTCAAGTGACCAATGCCCGGTTCGTCCCGGCGGGGATTCAGCGGCCCCAGGCCCGGCACAGGGCCAGGGTCAGGTCCAGCAGGGGCGCCTCGCTCCGGGACAGGGCCATGCCCTTGAGGTCCCGCTCGCACTGGTTGACGCGGCCCAGGAGGGCCCTGGCTCCGCGGGGTTTGAGCTTGGCCAGGGCACCCCGGTAGCCCTCCAGCAGGAAGGCCTGCTTGGGCGACATCCCGAGCGCGCCGAGCAGCTCGGCCCCCTTCAGGCCGGCCGCTTCCGCCTCCGCCAACCGCAGCAGGCGGTCCACTTCCCGGCGGACCTGCCCCAGCATCATCAGTGGCTCATCCCCATCCTCCAGGGCCAGGCGCAGGGCCCTGAGCGCTCCGGCCGCATCCCCCTTCTGCCAGGCTCCCGACCAGGCGAAGGCCTTCTGCTCGGCCAGCCGGAATGTGACCTGATCCACCATGGCCTCAGTCACACGGCGGTCCTCGGAGAGCAGGTCCAACACCTCCAGGGCCCGCTTCAGCAGGCCCGGGTGGCCACCCTGGCGCTGGGCCAGCATGGTGGCCGCGGCTCCCTGGAGCGACAGGCCCAGCCGCCGGGCCTCGGACTCGATGAAAGCAGGGACTTCCAGCGCATCCAGGGCGCCGACTTTCAGGATCCGCCCGGCCTTGGACCAGTCCGTCCACGGCTTGGCGCCCAGGGCCTTTCCGGGCGCCGCCGGGAGGGTTGTCCAGGCCACCAGCAGCAGGTTCACGCCCGCCGGGGGCTTCTCCAGGATCCCCCGGACCGAGGCCGGCAGTTCCTTGGCGCGGGTGAAGAGGTTGTCGGCGGCGGGCACGATGACGGTGCGCGCCTCCACGCCGAGGGGAGCCGCCTCCTGGAGGGCAGCAGTCACTTCGGGCCAGGGACACCCTTCGGAGCAGACCGTGAGCGAGAAGTCGGCCCACTCGGGGTCCACGTGCTTCCGCTTCCAGGCCTCCAGGGCCTCACGACGGCCGTCGCCGTCCTCCCCGTGCAGGAGGGCAAAGCCATGATTCAGCCAGGGCGCGGGCACGGCCATCAGTCGATGCCCTCCAGCAGCTGGGTGAGAAAGCTCTCGGCGAAATCGTCCGCCAGGCTTTCCAGCACCTGCAGCTCGCGGCTGTCGAAGCTGGCGAAGTTCTGGTCCACCCGGTACTGGTTCGAGAAGGTCAGGCCGCGCCGCGAAAGCACCACCACGCCCGTCTGGCCGTCGAGCAGGTCCACGCTGGCCACCACCGCCACCTCCACCCGGGAGGCTGAGCCCGCGCTGGCCTTGCTCTTGTCATTGCCGAGGGTGAGGCCGATGGGCCGGGACACGTAGCTTTCCAGGGTCCCCTGCAGCACCCAGCGGGAGGGCTCCCCCTGGGCCACCAGACGCCAGGGGCTGGCGGCCACCACGCGGTTCTCCAGAGCCTTGGTGAAACGGTCCTCCAGGCCGAGCCTTGGTGTGAGGTTGCGGAACCGGGCCAGGCGGATGGTCTCCCCCTGCTTCGCCCAGGCCGCCGAGCGCTGCTGGCGGTCCAGGCGGTGGTATCCGCAGCCGGTCGCCCACAGGCAAACGGCCAACAGGGCGGGCAACCCCGGGGGCATCGTCACGGGTGGTAGATCCCGACGTAGGGCAGGTTGCGGAGCTTGCCGTCGAGGTCGAGGCCGTAGCCCACGACGAAGTGGTCCTCGATGGTGAAGCCGATGTAGTCCACCGGGACCTCCACCTTGCGGCGGCTGGGTTTGTCCAGCAGGGTGCAGATCTTCAGGCTGAGCGGCTCGCGATCCTTCAGCAGGTTGCCCACCTTGAACAGGGTGAGTCCGGTGTCCACAATGTCCTCCACCACCAGGGCGTGGCGTCCCTGGATGCTCCGGTCGAGGTCCTTGAGGATGTGCACCTCGCCGGTGCTCTCCAGGCCCCCGCCGTAGCTGGAGACCTGCATGAAGGTCACGTCGATGTCCAGGTCCATGGCCCGGACGAGATCCGCGAAGAAAGGGAATACGCCGTTCAGGAGGCCGATGACCACGAGGTCCTTCCCGGCGTAGTCCTTCGTCAGCTGGGCCCCCAGTTCCTGGACCCGGGCCCGGATCTGGGCCTCAGTCACGAGGGGGGTGATGCGCGTTCGCATGAAGACTCCTGAAGCGGGGACCTGAACGGGAAATCGAATCCTAAGGCCTTATCCATTCAACCCCATGAGCCTAGGCCGGGTCCATCCGATGACGGCGGATTCTCCTTGATTCCAGTCGTCGGAGCCTAACATGATGGCAATAGCCACCTTGAGCGAGCCCCTGATGATCCAGACGGCCCACACGACCGCTGATCGGACCCCCGATCCGGGCTCGCCGTACCACACGCCGGAGGTCCTGGCCTGGGTGGAGGCGGCCCAGCGGGGCGACCAGGCGGCCTTCGGTTCCCTCGTGCGGCTGTTCTCGAGGGATGTCTACGGCAAGGCCTTCTCCATCCTGAAGAACCACCAGGACGCCGACGACGTGGTGCAGGAGACCTTCATCCGGGTCTACCGCGCCCTGCCCGGCTTCCGCTTTGAGTCTTCCTTCCGCACCTGGCTCATCACCATCGCCACCCGCCAGGCCCTGAACTTCCGGGAGCGGGTCACCAAGGAGCACGAGAGCCTCGACGGCCCGGAGGGGACGCTGGAGCACCCGGCCCTCCGGGTGGACGAGACCCAGATCGCCGCCCTCCTGGATCAGGAGGCCCGCCGCCTGCTTCAGGAGGCCCTGCCCAGGCTGCCCAAGCGCCAGAAGCAGGCGCTCACCCTCAAGCTCCAGCACGACTGGAAGTACGAGCGGATCGCCCAGGAGATGGGCACCTCGGTGGGCAGCGTGAAGGCCCACATCTTCCACGCCATCCAGAACCTGACCCGCCATGTCAGGCCACAGCAGGAGCGAAGGCCCACGGACGCGAAGCGACCGCCCAGCGGGCGAGGCCCAGGATGGGCCGAGTGAGAGGAGGCCAACACACCATGCGCGAGATCCCCATCCCTTCTACCTGCGCCCCCGTCCTGGAGGCCGTCCTGGCTGATCCCCTCGATCCGGGCCCCGAGGCCGAGGCCCACCTCCAGATCTGCCTGGCCTGCGCCGAGGCCCGGGTGGCCTACCTCGCCCAGGAGGAGAGCCCCGAGGCCCTGGCCCCCGCCGGCTACTTCGAGCACCTGCCCGGGCGGGTCCTCCGGAAGCTGCCGGCCCGGCGGAGCCTGCACCAGCGGGTGAGCCCCCTCGCCTGGGCGGTTGCCGCGGCCCTGCTCATGGCTGTGGGCGCGGGTGCCTTCTGGGCCGGACGGGCCAACCGCACCCCCCTCGTGGAGGCCACCCTGCCCCGGACGCCCTCGGAGGTCCAGGAGGTAGTCCCGGAGACGCCCTTCCTGGACCCGGAGGATGCCGTGTCCCAGCTGACGGCCCTCTCGCCGCAGGAAGCCGACGCCGTCCTCCAGGCCCTCGGCCACCGACAGGCCGAGCCCCCCGCCCAGCAGTGATCCCAGATTCCAGCGGAGCCTTCCATGCCCTTCCGATCCATCCTGCTTCTCGCGCTGACCGCCCTCACCCTGGGCGCCCAGATCCGCGCCCGCCCCGAACGGCCCTTCAGGGACCTCTCGGAGCGCCGCGCCGGGCCGCGCCGGGAGCGCATCGTGGCGGCCCTTCATGAGCTCCGCACCAGGAAGCTCCAGCGATCCCTGGGCCTGAGCGAGGGGAAGGCCAACGCCATCGCGGACCGCTGGGCCCTCTTCGACGAGGAGTCCGCCTCCCGCCGGCACCTGATGGGTCAGCTGCGCCAGCAGATGAACGCCACCCTGGTGGGCCCCGGCAGCGAGGAGGACAAGAACCGCAAGCTGCAGCCCGTGGTGGAGGAGCTCGCCTCACTCCGGCAGCAGCAGGAGGCCTCGCGGAAGCGCTTCGAGGAAGACATCCGGAGCTCCCTCACCCCGGCCCAGCAGGGACGGTTCATTCTCCTGGTGGACGAGTTCCAGAAGTCCATCCAGGAAGCCATCCAGGAACAGCGGAAGGACAAGTGACGCGGGTCCCCACCCCATCCCCTCGCAGGTGACCCGTGAAATCGATCCTTCTGGCGGCCGCCGCGCTGCCGGTCCTCGCCCAATCGACCTCTGACCTGGCCATCCCGGCCCCCCGGCCCCCCAACCTCACCC
Source organism: Holophagaceae bacterium (assembly GCA_046331485.1). Taxonomy (GTDB): domain Bacteria; phylum Acidobacteriota; class Holophagae; order Holophagales; family Holophagaceae; genus Geothrix. The sequence continues at coordinate 199,104 of JAXLQS010000001.1, forward strand.
TCAAGCTGGGCGGCCTGGCGGACAGCGCCGGGGGCCAGGACCTGCACGGCAAACTGACCTGGAGCCCCAGGGGCGCCCCGACCCTCTTCATTGCGGCGGTCCGCTCCGACCTGGCCTCCACCGCCCAGGCGCCCAGCCCCAGCGGTGCCCCCACCACCACGACCACCCTCAGCCTCGGTGGGGACCGCTCCTTCGGCATGCTCGACCTCGGCCTGCAGTACGACCAGACGGACATGTCCGACCTGCTGGCCTACAAGCGCTACGCCCTTCTGCCCGCCTTCGACGTGGGCGCCTGGCGGCTCGGCCTGGAACTGTCCACCCGCACCACCGAGTTCGACCGCCTCCACTTCATCAGCCGGCCCATCAACACCCCCACAGGCGTCGTGTATGTGACGGGCTATGCCGACCTCCGGATCACGGACACGGGCCTCGGCGTCAACTTCGACTACCTCGGCGAGGTGTGGCGCCCATACGGCTCGTACATCCACTACAGCTACGGATCGCTGCATGGGGAGACGGACGTGGGCCGGATCCGCAACAGCGCCGGCGGCGTGAGCCCCGAGGTCTTCCGGGCCCTGTCGGGTCGCCTGGTGACCTGGCTTGAGAGGATCTCGGCCTCGCGGGTGGGCGGGAGGGCCTCTCTGCTCGACTGGTCCGCGACGCTGGGCCTGGAGGCCGACCTGAGGCGATCCCGGTGGGCGCTGGAGGCCACGCGGGATGTGGACCACATGACCGGCGAGGGCTCGGACACGGTGACCGGAACCGCTGGCTGGAAGGTCAGCTCGAGATTCCTCCTGGAACTCCAGCTGGGGGCCACCCGCTCGGAAACCTTCGGCACCGACCGCTTCGCCGGCCTGACCTTCACCCTCCGCACCCGGCCGGGATTCTAGCTCGTCGGCGCCTCCAGGATCACCGGGATGACCAGGGGCCGCGTCTGCGTGGTCTTCCGGATGATCCGGCGCAGGGCCAGGCGCAGCGTGTCGCGGATGGCCTCGCCATTGCTGCGGACCACCTTCGGCGCCTCCTCATAGGCCTTTCGAGCCACGCCCGCCAGCAGCTCGGCATAGGCCTCATCGTCAGACAGCATCACGAAGCCCCGGCTGAGGATGGTGGGGGGCGCCGCCAGCTCACCCGTTTGCGGATCCACCAGGAGAGTGGCGAAGACGACGCCATCCTCCTGAAGGATGAGGCGGTCCTGCACGACGCGGGCATCCACCATGTGGTCCACGCCCTCATGCACGAAGCACTTGCCCACGGGCACAGCGCCCGGCATGTCCACCCGGCCATCCAGGAACAGGCGCAGGCACAGGCCGCCATCGAGCAGGGAGATCCGCTCCTGCGGCCAGCCCAGGGAAGCCGCGAGGGCGCTGTGGGCCCGCAGGTTCCGGTAGGTGCCATGGACGGGCACCATCTGCGTGGGCCGGACGGCACGGATCAGGTCCGCCAGCTCCTCCCGGCTGCCGTGGCCAGAGGCATGGACGGGGCCCAGGCCGTCGTTGGAGGTTTCGGCGCCCAGTCGCTCCGCCGCATCGAGCATGCGCGAGATGGCCACCTCGTTGCCGGGGATGGCCCGGGCGCTCACCACCAGCCGGTCGCCGGGCTCCATGGGCAGCCCTTTCACCTCCTGGCGCAGCAGGCGGGCCAGCCCGCTCATGGGCTCGCCCTGGCTGCCCGTGCAGAGCACCACCAGGTCTCGCTTGGGGAAGAGGTGGGCATCCTTGACGTCCACCAGGAGGTCGTCCGGAAGGTCCAAGCGCTTGAGGGACCGGGCCAGGGCGAGGTTCCGATCCAGGCTGCGGCCCAGGAGCACCACCTGGCGGCGGAATTCGTAGGCGAGGTCCACCACTGTCTGGAGGCGATGGATGTTGGAGCTGAAGGTGGTGATGAAGAGCCGACCCTTGGTCTGCTCGAAGGCGGCCTCCAGCCCCTCCCGGCAGACGGCCTCCGAGGGGGAGCGCCCCGGCCGGCCCACATTCGTGGAATCAGCCATGAGCAGGCGAACGCCGGCGTCGCCCAGGGCCTTCAGCCGCTCCAGGCCCGTGTGACGGCCGTCCAGGGGCTCAGGATCCAGCTTGAAGTCACCCGAGTGCACCAGCACCCCCTGGGGCGTGTGCAGCGCCAGGGCACAGGCATCCGGGATGCTGTGGGTGACCGGGATCCACTCGGCCTCGATCTCGCCATCGCCTACCTTCACACGACCGTAGTCCTTGACCACATGCAGCAATCCCGTGTCCAGGCCGTGTTCCCGGAGCTTGCCTTCCAGCAGCCCCAGCGTGAAGGCCGTGCCATAGACGGGGACCGGCCAGCGCCGGAGGAAGTACGGCAAGGCACCCAGGTGGTCCTCGTGGCCATGGGTCAGCAGCACCGCCTGGAGCCGGTCCGCGAAGGGCTCCAGATAGGCGAAGTCCGGCACGATGGAATCGATGCCCGGCTGGTCGTCGGAGGGGAACAGCTGGCCGCAGTCCACCAGGAAGAGGCTGCGGGCGCTGTGCACCACCAGCGCGTTCATGCCGAACTCACCGAGACCGCCGATGGGGATCAGGCGCAGCTCGTCGGCGGCGGGGGCCTCGGCCCAGGCTTTGAATTCAGGCGCTACAGGCATGACGATGGGAACACCTCGGGATGTTGATGCATGAGTTGGCGCATGGCAGTCAGCCACGCCACAGGCGTGACAACTTCAGCGCGAAGCGCTGAACCAAGCCCGACCTCGGTCAAAACCTCGGCCGGCAGGACGCCCTGCCAGTTGTTCGCCAGGGTCTTCCGGCGGTGGGCGAAGGAGCGGTGGAGCACCTGCAGCAGGGCCCGGCGCTCCGGCAGCGAAGGGCCATCTCCGCGGGGCTCGAACAGCACCACCGCCGAGTCCACCTTGGGCGCCGGGCGGAAGGAGCCGGGCCCCAGCTTCACGAGCCGGGTCAGCCGGGCGCACAGCTGGGCCAGCACAGAGAGCGGTCCGTAGGCCTTGGTGCCGGGGGCGCCCATGAGCTTCTGGGCCACCTCCAGCTGGAACATGAGCACCATCCGCTCCCAGGCGATGCCCTCGGTGAGCAAGCGGGCCAAGATGGGCGTGGCGGCGTTGTAGGGCAGGTTCCCGATCACCGACCAGGGTTCACCCTCCGGAAGCGGGATCCGGACAGCGTCGCCTTGCAGCAGGTGGAACTGGGGCCGGTTTCCGAAGCGAGCCAGGAGCAGCTCACAGGCCTCGGGGTCCAGGTCCACGGCCCACAGGGGCCGTCCATCCGCCAGCAGACGCTCCGTCAGCACCCCGGGCCCAGGCCCGATCTCCAGAAGGCGCGGCGCATCCGACGCCAGTGCCGCCCCCACGATGGTGGCGATGGCCCCCTCGTTCACCAGGAAGTTCTGGCCGAAGGCCTTTTTGGGTCGAAGGCGGGCGATGGGCGAAGGATCCGGCACACCCCAGCGTACCACCTCCAGGCCCCCACCAAAAAAAGGGGCCCTGGCGGGCCCCCATAATGAAGAACGCAGACAAGTCCCGATCAGTGCACGGTGCGCCAGGCACGCGGCTTGGGGAAACGCTGTGTGGCATTGCCCTGGATCGTGTTGATGCCCATCGTGGTGGCGCTCTGGCCCGCCTGTGGATTGCTCACGGAAAGCGCGCCCCCCTGCAGGACCGCCCGGGTGCCAATGGCAAAGAAATCCGAGGCCACGCCGGCCCAAGTAAACTTCAGGCCGCTTGTGGAAACCAGACCGCCTCGGGAGTCCGACACGAGGGGATTCATCACATCGGTGGTGAGATAGCTGTTGGTCTTTCCGCTTCCTCCGACGCAGGGATCCGAGTCCAGGGGGGAGAAGTAGGCATAGAACAGGCTCCCCGCGACCACCAGGGGTGGATTGACGCCCTTGGGAATGTACCCCCCCGATTTGGAAGGGAAGTTGATGTAGTAGCCAAAGGAAGGGGTGCCGGGAGTCGGGGGCAGACCGGAGTACGGAGCCAGGTAATAGTTCGGGCAGCCGGGGGTGATCGGGCCGAACACGGTATCCGAGCATGCGTTCGCGGGGGTGCTGCTCACGATGTTGTTGGAGAAGTCCTTCAGATTTGCAAACCTGATGCCATTGTCAGGTCCAGTGGCCGTGTCAAAATTCCAGGCCCGGCTGTCCTGCCGATCGAACACCACGGTCAGTCGGTGGTTCACAGGGGAGGGATTGGAGGCGTCGTACTCCCGGTCCAGGGGGTTGTTCCGATCTCCACTGACGATGGCGATGCCCGCAGCAGTGGGTGCTGCGGAGCCCGTCTTGCCGACCCCCGGGAAGGAACCCACCCGGAATGGGGCAGGAAGGGTGGTGTAGCGGGCACCCTTGCCCACAGCGTCATCGTCCTGGAAGACTTTACGGATCTTCCAACTCGTGATCTGGGACGAGTCCTGGCGGAAGTCCACATAGGGCGCTGAGGAAGCGACGGCCTTGGAACCCCAGGACCAGAGCCCTCCCCGGTAGTCCAGGAAGTAGGCTCGCTGGGCCATGCCAGAGTTGAGGACGAACTCGAATGGGATGATGCCCGCGCTCACGGGACCCACGGTGGCCCCCCCGATGGAACCATCGGTCAAGTCCGAGGCGGCCAGCACTTCCCCGGAATAGACATCGATGGCCATGACCGAACGTCCAAGTTTAGTGTTGGAGAAATTAGCTTCGATTTCAGGAACGCTGAACCCCCCCCCCAGGAAGACGGCATCCCGGATGACGTTGTTGAATTGGATGCGGCCGAAGGCGGGCGTGCAGGTAGAGAACCCCCACTTCCCGAGAATGTCCGTCACAGTACCGAGGGTGGGCCCGCCGGACACGATCCGGCTGGCGGGAAGGGAGGCCGCCTCGTCAGGGACCATGGACCACTTCAGAGCCGGGGTGAAGGGGTTGTGGACATCCAGGGCGTAGTAGCTCCGTCCCCCCTTCCGCAGCCCGATGACGGCCACGGCGCGTTCAGTGGCATCCACGACTCCGTTGCCGGAGCCTCCAGTCAGGGGAGGTAGGTCCAGGTGGTAGATGGCCGGTGTGCCATCCACCATGAACCGGTGAGGGTTGTTCGCCACGGTGATGTAATTCAGGTTCGCGAGGAAGTCCGTGGGCATGAAGCTCCAAAGTTCCTCGACGTCCCCGGTCACGATCTCCCGTGTCACATTGCTTGCATCGATCACTGACGTCTTCTTGGTGACCTCACCGAAGGCGTGGAGCCAACCCTGGTTGGTGCCCACCAGGAGCAGGCGGAAGCGGTTCCCCCCCACCGCAGCCAAGCGGGGATAGGAACTAATCAGGTCTTTCACGTCCAGCCAGTTGTACTCGATGGCGGCGGGAGCGGAATTAATGACATCGCCCATGATGGTGGAGCGGTTCTCGGTGGGGCGAAGATCAGGTCCCGGCTTGGTGAGGTCTCCACCGGCCGCGAACTGGATCACCTTCTGCTTGTCCGGGAGGCTGGTCATGGAAGTGGCCACGTATTTCTGCAGGCCGTTGGTGGCATCCGAGAACTCGGTCCCCAGGTCTGTAAAGACCCGCAGGGTCGTGCCTCCAGGCGTTCGCGTGTAAAGCTTGCGGTCTTTCCAGAGTCTGCCATTTACTAGAGCGCTCTTCGCAGACCACTGGGAAGTGGTCTCGTCGGTGACGGTGGTGGCGTTACCGCTCTTGTCGATGATGACGGTCTGGCCATTGATCTCCCGGGTGCCAAACATCAGGACATCGCCGGGCCAGATGGCACCGCCGTTGGCGGGTGGCTGGAACTTGCCCAAGTAGATCTGGTTGCCGAAGCTGGCGCCCACGAAGGGCAGGTTGGGGTTGGAGGTGACGTTCACGTTCGAGGCTAGGGACAGCTCATAGAAAGCCGCATCGAGACTCTGGGTGAGCTTGTCGGGATTGGTGGCGTCGAAGAAGTAGGTAGAGTTGGGCGTCTTGCCCTTGCTGGGGTCTGAGCTGTCTGCAAGGGTGAACTCGGTAAGGGTCGACACATCCCACGTCTTCCGGCTTGGGTCGCCGAAGGCAGCAGCCAAGAAAAGGCGGCGTTTCCCTGCGGCCGCATCCGCGATGGTGCCTTCAAGGCTTACACCAACGGTCATGGTGGTGATGGGGCGCGCCTTGGTAAAAGTTACCTTTTCGCTTCCAGCTCCCCGACTCCGGATCCAAAAGGGAAGCCAATCAGAGATCTTCCAGGTAGAACCAGGTGTCGGATAGACCTGGGTCGTGGTGGGGTAGGTTGGGACGGTCCACCCGCCATTATCCGTTTCCCCTCCATGAGCAGCCAGGGCTGCAAGGTTGATGATGTTGTAATAGGGAGTGGCGTTGGTGGTACTGATCCTGGTCTTGTTGGCGCCAAAGAATTGGTTGCCAGTCTTGGCAGTCCCATAGGTCGCCGCAGCAGGGGCAGGTTCGAGGCCCACATAGGGTGTATTCGTATTCTCAGGGGTGCCTGGGTCCGTGTTCGGAATGCCATCCGTGAATAGCATCACGTAGGTGTTCCGGCACTCCACAGGTTTATCTACGCCGGTCTCCACATCATTGAAGACGCAGTTTGGATCATTGAGCTGTGCATAGGTGTTGGCCAAAGCCGAATTGAGCGGTGTGCTGCCACCACAGACCAAGGCCGCCAATCGCTTCAATGCGACATCGGATCCCGTCGGGTTGCTGGGTGTACTGTTCAACAGGATCCACTCCCGCTGGGATCCCCCAAATACCGGAGAGGTAAGTGGATTATTGGCACTGTTGTTGTGCCTGCTATCGTTTGAAGGGTATTCAGCGTTATCGTTTTGAGAGCTACTCGAATCAGGTTGGAAGTATTTGAGAAATCGGTAAGCCCAGAACACTTTGTTGTAGTACTTGACCCAGGTGCGCATGGCGGCATCCTTCACCGCCTGGGTGCGGGTGCGGCCCGGAATCCCGTTGGCAAAGGCATAACCTGCGGCGCCAGTAGCCTGTGGAATGGAATGAGTGCCCTGGAAAATCCATTTGATGTAGTCGCTTTCCCAGCCCACGAAGTTGTCTGTGGTGGAGTTGCCTCCATTGAAGGTGCAAGCAGTCATCTGGCTCGTCCCGATCGGGTTGGGCGTCGTCGAGGAATACATACCCCAGTTGTTCCCGGCTACGTTGGACATGACACGATAGGTGGTGTCCATTTCAATTTCGGTATTGCTGGAAGTGCCAGGGTTGATGATGGTCATCTTCAAGGGGTAGGTGTTGTACATTTTGCGGTACTGGCCTAGGGCCACGTTTGGCTGAACCGATGGTGCATCAAGGATGGTCCAGCAAATCGGAAGATCAAAGGTCTTCCCACCGTAAGTGAACCGGACATGGGACGCGGAGCGAATCCAGTTCCGCAAGTCCGCAGCCTTTGGAACGGAGCTTTCCCCGGGGAGCCCGGACGCCACATAGTTGGTATTGATGGCCTGGTCACCATTCGTCGAATAGGCCAGCAGACTGCCATCCGGTCGCACCAGCTTCCCACCAGTGAGGCTCAAGCCGCTATTCAGGGAGACAGTGACATCATAGCGGCCCACAGGAAGTCCACTCGTGCTGAGCGTGAATTTCATCCCAGCATTTCCCCCAGAGTTGGGGGTGGGATACGCAGCATGGGTCATTACCACACCCATGGATCCAGAGAAATCAAAAACCGACACCACCTCGGGTTTCATGACCACGTTGACGCTCTGCTGGTAGAGGTCGAGGAAATCGGTCTTGCTTCCCTGGAGCTTGGGGTCCAGCTGGGCGAAGAGGGGTTGGAACGACGCTGCAAAGGCCATTAGGAGGCCTGCAAACAGACGATGGAGAGTGCGGCGGGTGTGGGTCATGGCCATGGCTCCCGGGCTACAAGACGGGCGTGGAAATCCAGACTTCTTTGGAATGGATGAAGGTGGTGGGCCCCTGTATGACCTGGGCGTCCGAGCGGATGGCCCAGAGGTCGGGTGCCTGCTTCAAAGGTCCCCCCGAGGCTGGCGTGAAGGCTCCCGAACCCGAACCCTGGCTCATCATGGTGATTGGCAGCTTGCCCATGCGTGTAAGGCCGACAGTGTAGCCCTGGGTCACCCCAGCAGATCCGGGCAGTTGGAGCTCTCCCTGCAGGGTTCGACCAGGAACGTAATCGAGAGGCGCGGTAAAATCCGTGGAATTGATATCCTTGGCCCTGCCGGAGAGGGTGTCGTTCGCCAGCAGGCCTGCCTTCAATCGGACCAGTTGAAGGGCCGTGCCACTGGCCAACTTGCCGTTCTCAAGATCGATCCAATGGATGGACCAGTTGATGCCCGAATCGGCGACATTTCGGGCCATGGCACCCTGACGGCTGAACCCGGAGGTGACGATTTCCCTAAGCGAGTTCCGCGACATGGCCAAGGCGGCCACGGTGAGTAACACCAGCAGCATGAGGGCCACGATGATGGTGATTCCGCCCGCCTGAGAATGGTTCAGAGTGTTCTGCCTGGTGCGAAGCATGGTGGGCCTTTCAGTTCATGGACAGACCAGAGTGCCTTGGCACGAAGACCAGGCTCTGGGTCAGGTTCCGGTAGGCGAGGGTGGTGCCGGTGGCTGAGTATTCCGAGCGCTGGGTGGCTGTGCGGGTGGTGACGTCCACCCGCACCAGGGTGGGGATGGAACGGAACCAGTGCTCACTGGACCGAGTGGACTTGAAATCCGGGCGGCCCTTGACCGCCAGTTGGGCATCCACCTCTGCACGGATCCCCTGGTCCCACCCATTGTTGAATCCTGTATACACCGCTGGAAGTCCACTAGGCAGCAGACCAGCCCAGGAGGTGCCTGCGTCGGTGCTCAAGTACACCTTGAACCCGGCGACGTTCTCTGAGACCACCTGCTGGGCAAGGGTTGGAGTAAAAACGGCGGAATCGTAGGTTCCCTGATCCCGTACGAGGCAGGGAATGCCATTGGGAACGGAAGGATCCAGCCTAAGGATCTCGATGCGGTATCGGACCATCTGGGCGGGAAGGATGAACACGATGCCGCTGGTGGGGAGATGCTTGGCCTTGGAGGGTAGACCTGTGGGACCCATGCCCGTGGTCATGGCGTTCGGTGAAGCGCCCGCCACCACCGAGACGTACTTGCCTGAGACACTCGGCTCATCCTGGATGTAGGCGGTTTCCCAAGAATCCTTGAAAATGAAAATCTGGCCCTTTTTGACCTGTTTTGCGTAGGAATCGCTACCGCAGTCGATGATGAACGTGTTGTCCAGGGCGGGATCCGGTGCCACGCCCGCCACCACCAGTTCGGAGGCCGTTCGCTGGGCCACATTGCTGCCGGCGGCCCCGGCGATGGCTCCTTCGAAAGCCAGTGACTGGTCCATGTAGAAATAGAGCTCGTCACCGTTTGCAGGATCATTGGGCCCGGCGTTCGCAATGGGCATGTTCGGGACGATGAAAAAGGGCGGCACCGTCGTACTCACCGGGGGTGGCACCGAAAGGTCCGTCAGATACATGCAGCTGGTGTTCAAGTCGTCGATCAGCAGGTCCACAGACATGCGGTTCCTGCGGGCGCTGGAGACACTTTCCCCCGAGGTGTAAAACGTGGACAGGCTGGATTTATAGATATTGGCCATGCCTGCCATCAAGAACATCGTGAAGGCGAGGGCCACCAACAGTTCGACGAGGGAAAAACCCTGCTGAGAGGCATTGAAACGGGTCTTAGCCATGGGCAATCCTTCGCGTCAGCGTGATGGTACGGACGAGAGGCGTGTTCGTCTGATCGACCGCGTCCGAGAACTGAACCTGGACGGTGATATCGGAAACCCGCCCTGTCGCTGCGGCCACGAAAGGTCGACGAGAGGTCGTCACGGTGAAGAATGGGACCTGCTCAGCCGGATCTGTGGAGGCCGGATTAGGGATTCCGCCTTTGCTATTGAAGGTTTCCACGAGCGGAGTTCCCGCTGCGATGGTCACGTACTTCAGAGTCGGGATGTCCGCGAGGGTCGGGGCGGCTCGATTGGTGTCAGTGATGTTGAGCCAGCTGAGACGACCTTCCATCTCGGCGCGATCCATGACGTCCTCGCCAACCAGAACCGCCGTGGTGAGGCTGCGGCTACCCCGCGAGGCCTTCATGGACATCACCTGGAGCGCGGTGAGGCCCAGGATGCCTATAGCCATAATGAAGGCCGTCATCAGCATCTCAACCATGCTGAAGCCAAACTGCGATCGGAATGGGTGCGCAGTCTGTGGCGTGGTTCGCATCAGAGCCTCCTCCAGTTGCCGTCCGAATCCCTGGCGCCAGGGTTGTAGAACTTGTAGATGGATCCCCCATTGGCCAGCACGACGACCATGCCCATGGGTCCCGCAGGCAGCGCCCCACCGGTGGAGCCGGTCCCCACCATGGGGATGATCAGGGTGTCGGTGAAGCGCTTGTTGCTCCCACTGACGACGACCCTGCGGCGAACACTCGAAAAGGTGAAAAGGTTGTTCGAGTCAGCGATCAATCCGACCATCGGGCCTGTATTGAATGGCTCCACGCTGGTGAGGGCCTGATTGGTCTTTCCATCACTGGGCAGCATGACGTTGGTCCACTGAGACGACCCCACGGCCACGAACCTGGCCCTGCTCTGAACCGGGTCATTCGGCTGAAACCTGAAGGCAATAGCCACCGATTGCCCCGCCGGCCCAAGGGCGGCCGCGGGAGCGATATTGAGGAGGAGGTTGTTGGCCGTGGTTTGGATCTGCTCGTCGGTGAGAGAGGCATCGCCATGAGCCAGGATCAATGGGGTGGCAGTACTCCAATCACCCCAGGTGACGATGGCCACATCGCGTCCAGTGGCAGCGGCTGCCTTGTGGGCACTGGTGAGGGCGCCTTCCACCTCATCCATCAGAGCGCGCACAGCCCCAGCCTGCCGGTTTCCGAGCATCGATACCCCCGCGATGGCCAGGATCGCAACGATGGCGAGCACGACGAGAAGTTCAATGAGGGAATACCCGGAGGGGGCAGACCTGCGCGTGGGGGTGGGTGCCATGACAGCCTCGTGTCTTGAACCAAGGATCGAGAGAAGGGGATGAACGGGTAATGTCGATTTATACCCTTTATTATAAATACTTTATAAGTTCATCCAGTGGCGCGCATACGAAATTGAACGGCGTGTGTAAACTTTTTATACATCACCCAAACTGGATGGGATCCCGATCCAGGCTGATGGGACCGGCAGGGTCCAGCGGGTGTCGGGCCAGGACCTCACCCAGGGCACCCCGCCCTCCCTTCAGCAGGAGGTGCATGCGCCAGCGGTCCCGGATCCTCGGAACCGGTGCCTCCAGGGGTCCCAGGATCCGAAGCCCCGGAACGGACAGCCGCTGTCGGAAAGCGTCCAGGGCCTCCCGCGCCTCCCGGGGCGTGTCGGCTTCGGCGCGGTAGAGGGAGAGCGCCGTGAAGGGCGGATAGCCCAACCCTTCGCGGAAGGGCAACTCCGAGGCGGCGAAGCCTTCGAAGTCCTGGGCCAGGGCGAAGGTGATGGCCGGGTGCTCCGGCGAGTAGGTCTGGAGGATCACGCGGCCCGGCAACTCGGCGCGACCGGCCCTGCCGGCCACCTGGGTGAGCAACTGGAAGGTCCGCTCCGAGGCCCTGAAATCCGCAACCTTCAGCCCCTGATCGGCATTGAGGACGCCCACCAACGTGAGCCCGGGGAAGGTGTGCCCCTTGGCCAGCATCTGGGTACCCACCAGGATGTCCACTTGGCCGGCCTCCGCGGCCAGCAGGCCGGCCTCGAAGGAACCGCGGCGGCGCGTGGTGTCCCGATCCAGGCGAAGGATCCGGGCGGCCGGGAAGAGCTGGTTCAGGTGCTCCTCCACCTGCTCGGTGCCCTCGCCGACGCCGCGCAGATGCTCGGCATGGCAGTCGGGGCAGGCCTCTGGTGGCACCGTTTCATGACCGCAAAGGTGGCAGCGCAGGCGGAAGTCGCCCCGGTGGTAGGTGAGGGAAATGGCGCAGTGCGGGCAGCCCAGGGTCCGACCGCAGGCCCGGCACATCCAGAAGTTCTCATAGCCCCGGCGGTTCAGGAGCAGCAGGACCTGCTCCCCCCTCGCCAAGGTGGCCGTGATCGCCTGCATCAGGGGCGGCGCCAGGATGACTTTGCGCCGCACCTGCCGGTAGGCCTCCCGGAGGTCCACGATCTCGACGGTCGGCAGCGAAATGCCCGCGGGTCGCTCCCGCAGGCGCAGGAGCCTGTACCGCCCGCCCTGGGCGGCCTGCCAGCTTTCCAGGCTGGGCGTGGCGCTGCCCAGCACGACAGGGCAGCCTTCGATCTGGGCCCGCTTGATGGCCAGATCCCGGGCGTGGATGCGGGGGTGCTCCTCGGACTTGTACGAGCCTTCGTGCTCCTCGTCGACGACGATGAGCCCGATGTCGCGGAGCGGTGCCAGCACGGCGTTCCGCACGCCCACGAAAAGGTCGGCCCCGTTGAAGAGCAACCGCACCACATCGCCGTGCCGCTCGCCCGCGTTCAGCCCCGCATGGCCCACGGCGACCCGGCCCGGGAACCGGGCCTCCAGTCGGTCGAGCAGGCGCGTGGTGAGCCCGATCTCCGGCACCAGCCAGAGCACGCGGCGCCCTTCGGCCAGCACCCGCTCGGCCAGGGCGAGATAGACCTCGGTCTTGCCCGAACCGGTGACGCCCTGCAAGAGGTGGACGCCGAAGGTCCCCATGGCCACGGCCTCCAGGGCCGCCTGCTGCTCGGCATTCAGCGTCACCATCCGGTCCCGCCCGGCCTCGCGGCGCTGGCCCAGCAGGTCCACCCGCTTCAGGCGCTGGATGAGCCCCCGCTTCTCCAGGGTGCCCAGGACGGAGGCGCCGACCTCGGCCGAGGCCAGCAGCTCCGGTTCCATCAGGGCCCCGCCCGCATCCTCCAGCAGCAGCAGCACTTTGGCCTGGGCGGCGGTCACCCGGGGCGGGTGCGGGGCCCCGGTGAGGCGAACTTCCGTGAATCCCGAACCGCGCAGGGCGGACCGATGAAGCAGCGTGGGAAGGATGGCAGGATCGCGGTGCCAGGCCAGCCCCAGGTCGGCCAGCACCCCCCAGGCGCCCCGCTCCCGGTGGAAGGACAGCCGCTGTCCATCCTCGTCGGCCTCCCAGTTGGGGAGCATGGAGGAAGGCAGGCTCAGGGGCAGCAGGTGGGCTTCGAGGCAGCCGTAGTAGCGGGCCGCAAAGGCCTGCAGCTCCCGCAGCTTCACGGGCAGCAGCGGAAAGGGATCCAGCACGGCCTCGATGGGCTTCAGTTTCGTGGCCGGGGGCGCCGGATCCGCGCCCATGGCCAGCCCCAGGGCCAGGCTGTTCCGGACCTTCACCTGCACCCGGACGCCCTCGGGGAGCCCCTCCGGCGCCAGGTAGGTCAGGGGCGGCAGGGGCCGGTTCAGCTGGATGCGCGTCGGGACTAGGGCCATGGGTGGCCAGGATACACTTGGCCCATGGTCATTCTGGGTCTCGAATCCTCTTGCGACGACTGCTCCGCCGCCGTGGTGGAGGAGACTGCCGCCGGTCCGGTGCTTCGCTCCCTGGTGCGGGAAAGCCAGGATGCCATCCATGGCCCCTTCGGTGGCGTGGTGCCCGAACTCGCCGCCCGGGAGCACCTGCTCCAGGTGCGGTCGGTGATCCAGGGGGCCCTCGCTCAGGCGGGCATCGGCCTCCGGGACCTGGATCGCATCGCGGTGACCAGGGGGCCGGGACTGGTCGGCAGCCTGCTGGCCACGTTCAGCGCCAGCAAGGCGGTGGCCTGGCGCCATGGCATCCCCTGGGTGGGCGTCCACCACCTGCTGGGGCACCTGAACGCCGCCCGATTCGCCGCGCCGCAGTTGCCCTTCCCCGCGCTGGTGCTGCTGGTCTCAGGCGGCCACACGCACCTGTACCTGGCCGAGGATTGGACCACCCTCCACCTGCTCCAGAAGACGCGCGACGACGCCGCCGGCGAAGCCTTCGACAAGACCGCGAGGATGCTGAACCTGGGCTACCCCGGAGGCCCCCTGGTGGATGCCTGCGCCCAGGCTGCGAGCCGGGCCGGGGATCCTTTCACGCCGCCGAAATTCCGCGATGGGCGGGCCTCCTGGAGCTTCTCCGGCCTCAAGACCGGCGTGAAGCTGCGCGTGGAGCGGAATCCCCGCCTGGCCGAGGCCGGCGCCGCGGACCCCGAGGTGCGCGGGCTCTGCCGCAGCCTCCAGGAGGCCATCGCAGCCTGGCTGCTGAAGCCCGTTCCCGACTTGGCGCGGGAGCATGGAGCCTGCAGCCTGGTCATCAGCGGCGGCGTGGCCTGCAACTCCAGGCTGCGCAGCGAGGCGGCGGCTATGGCCGCCCGCCTGCGCCTGGAACTCGCCATCCCGGAACCCCGCCTTTGCACCGACAACGGAGCCATGATCGCCGCCGCGGGGGCCCTGCTGGAACCCGACTCCGAGCCCTGGAGCCGGAATGCCGATGCAGATTTGAAGCTTGGAGCCTGACATGGAAGTCACGCGCGAGGATGTCCTGAGGTGCGCCACGCTGGCCCACCTGAGCCTCCGGGACGATGAGATCGAACCCATGCGGCTGGCCATGGCGCGGATGCTCACCCACGCCGCCAGCCTGGACGAGCTGCCCCTGGAGGAAATCGAGCCGCTGTTGCTGAGCCACGGGCGGCCCCTGCCCCGGCGGGCGGACGAGCCGCGGGAGGGGTTCACGCAGGCCGAAGCCCTGGCCAACGCCCCCGAACAGGATCGGGGCTGTTTCGTGGTGCCGAAGGTGCTCTAGAAGGCGCCAGCCAGGTCAGCAGGAAGCCATTGTCTGGATGATCAACGGCCCGGGAAGGCGCAGGCTACCAATCCCCACCCGAATCGCCGCCCCCGAAGTCCCCGCCGGAATCGCCCCAGTCGCTGGATCCGGAGCTGGATTCGCCCCAGTCGCTGGAGGTCCCCTCCGAGGATCCGCCCGACCAGCTGTCGCCGTCACCGGGCCGGTCGTGGTGGTGGTGGCCACCGCCCATCATGCTGCCGAGCATCATGCCGGTGAGGAGGCCGCCCATCCCGCCCCCGGGACCGCCGAACCCACCCTGCTGCATGGGAATCGAGCCCTGCATGGGCCCGTCCAGGCCCAGCTGGCGGCGGGCCGAGGGAGGCAGCTCCTCGTCCTTGAGGGACTGCAGGCCCGCCAGGGCGCCGCAGTAGCCGCAGGTCCATTTCACCGACCGCAGCCCGTCC
The DNA here is from genome assembly GCA_046331485.1 of Holophagaceae bacterium. Taxonomy (GTDB): domain Bacteria; phylum Acidobacteriota; class Holophagae; order Holophagales; family Holophagaceae; genus Geothrix. The sequence goes on from JAXLQS010000001.1 coordinate 214,229, forward strand.
CATTCCTGCTTCATGCGATCGCCGGAGGCGCCGCAGGCGGGGCATTTGGGATATGGGCAGGGGAAGGTGTGGGGTTCCAGGGGGCCCGTGGGGAGGGCCCGCCGCGCCGCCCCCAGCTGCTCCGGACGGTCCCGTCTTCCGCGCATCGCCAGGTAGATCACGACGCCAATGATGAGGAGGATGAAGAGCATCGTCATGGGAACCCCCGAGGCCTCCAGGGTACTCCGGATCCCGAAGCTCCGAGCAGGCGCACGGCCTGGTATTCGGCCAGCGGACGCCCCGCACCGGGCGATGACCACCGTCCCGGTGCGAACCGGGGGCAGGCGGCCCCCCGCAGGGCCGGCCTTGCTGGCATCATCACCCCATGCAGCCACGCATCCCGATCCCGGCCGGCCGGCCCTGGCGCGTGCTGGGCCTGATGTCGGGCACCAGCGCGGACGGCGTGGACGCCGTGGCCATCGAGGTGGAGCCCGGCGCCTTCGATTCGGGCCAGCCCTTCCGCCGCTTCCTGGGCCACCTGGCCCTGCCCTATCCGGAGGACCTTCGTGAGCAGGTGCTGGGGGCCGCCTCCAACCACCTGGATCCGGCCGGCCTTTGCATCCTCCAGCGCCGCCTGGGCGACCACCACGCCCAGGCGGCCCGGCAGCTCAGCGCGGCCCTGGACCTCCAGGCCGACCTCGCGTCGCTCCATGGCCAGACCGTGCAGCACCATCCGGACCAGGGGGCCAGCCTGCAGCTGGCGGATCCCTATGTGCTGGTCGAGGCCCTGGGCTGTCCCGTGGTCTGGGATCTCCGCCGACGCGACCTCGCGGTGGGGGGCCAGGGCGCCCCCCTGGTGCCCCTGCCCGAGCGCTGGCTGCACGGTCCCGGCGCCTGGCTGGCCCTCAACCTGGGCGGCATCGCCAACCTCGCGGTGTGGGACGGCCGGTCCACCCGGGCCTGGGACACGGGACCCGGGATGTCCCTGCTGGACCTGGCCGCCCGGCAGTGGCTGGACCTTCCCTTCGATCCCGAGGGCGCCCACGCCACTGGGAGCATCGTGGCACCCCTGGTGGCCCGGTGGCTGGCCCACCCGTACTTCCAGGCGCCGCCCCCCAAGTCCACCGGCCGGGAAGTGTTCGGGGCGGCCTGGTTCGAGAGGGAGCGTTCCAGCCTGGAGCTCCTGCCCCTGCCGGACCGGCTGGCCACCCTGGCGGCCTTCACGGCCACCACCGTCGCCCTCGAGGCCAACCGCACCAAGCCCTGGCCCGGGGATCTCCGGGCCCTGGTCAGCGGTGGCGGGGCGCGCCACCGGAGGCTCCGCGTGGAGCTGGCCGAACGGCTGCACCTGCCCCTGGAGGATGATCACGCCTTCCCCTCCGGCGCCCGCGAGGCCGTGAGCTGGGCCCTGCTGGGGGCGGCCTCGGCCATGGGCCTGCCCGGGCACCTCCCGGAGGTCACCGGGGCCTCGGGGTCACGGGTCTTGGGGAGCTGGGTGTGGCCGTGAGGTGGGGCCGCTGGATCGACCACCTGCCTTTGTGGATCGCCCTGGGGGCCACCCTGTCCATGGGGATCTACGAGCCGGCGGAGCTGGTGGTCATGGCGATCCCGCTCGCGGTGGCCGCCCTCATCGAGGCCCTCCGCTGGGACTTCAGCCGGCATCACCGCTGGCTGGAGATCCTGGCCCTGCTGTTCTTCCTGGGAGACCTGGCGCGGGGGCGGGGGCTGTTCTATGTGGCCATCCGCACCCTGTTCGTGCTGGCCGGGGTGCGGCTCATCCTGCCCAGAGAACCCGCTCAGCGCCGGCAGCTGCTGCTGATGAGCTTCCTGCTCTTCCTCACCACGGCCCTGGGAGCCACCGATTTCCATTTCCTGCTCTGGACCCTGGCCTGGTCCACCGCGGCCACCCTCGCGCTGCTTCAGCAGAGCTGGGAGCCCTCGGCCGCCCTGCGCCGCGGCGCCCTGTCCCGCCCGCCCTACGCCCGCGTCCCCCTGTGGGTGGGCGGCGCCCTCCTGTTCGGTGCCGGGTTCTTCGTCATCATGCCCCGCCTGAGCCTGGGCCTGCGCCCGGGCGCCTTCTTCGGCGTGGCCCAGGGACTGGGGCGGGCCGGCATGAACGACCGGCTGGACCTCTCCGGGGGGGGACCCCTCGAGCCCAATCCGGAGGTGGCCATCAGGATCCTGCCCCCAGCGGGAACGGACCCGCTCGGCCATCCGGAATGGACCCAGGGCCTGCTTCTGCTCCGGGGCGTCACCCTGGAGGCCGTCCACGGCTCCCGCTGGGAAATCGCCAATCTGACGCCGCCCCTCCCCTTCCCGACCCCGGAACCGGGGCGGGACTCGCAGGCCGAATTCCTCTTCTCGCCCAGCACCCACGGCATCCTCTCCCTTCCGGCCGGACGCACCCGCCTGGAGCCATTGGAGCCGCTTCAGAGGGGCCCCGGCGCCAGCATCCGGTGGCGCTTCCTGAGGGCCCGCACGGTGCCCATGGCGGTGACCTGGAATCCGGCCCGACTCGACGCGCGGGAGCCCTACCTCACCACCCGCCGCCAGGAGCTGCTGACCCGCCTGGAGCCCGATCATGAGGCGGCCCGGCGCGCCAGCTTCCGTCTCGCCCCGGGCATCCTCCCCACCCCACAGCTGGCCGGAACCCTGGAAACCAGCCTCCGCCGCTTCACCTACACCCTGGACAATCCTTCGGGAAAGGCGGACAACCCCCTGGAGGACTTCCTCGAGCGCACCCAGGCCGGCCACTGCGAGTACTTCGCTTCGGCCATGGCCCTCATGCTCCGCGCCCGGGGCGTGCCGGCCCGGGTGGTGAACGGCTACCGGCTGGGTCCCTGGATCCCCGAGGGGGGTTACTTCCGGGTGAGCCAGAACGAGGCCCACAGTTGGGTGGAGTACTGGCACGAGGGGCGTTGGCGGACCGCGGATCCCACCCCCATGGGTCCATCGGGGGCCGCCTCCGGGGGCCCGGAACTCGGCTTCGCGGCGCGCTGGCTTGATGCCCTCCGCTACCGGTGGGAGCGCCATGTGGTGCGTTTCTCGGACCAGGACCAGCTGGCGGGCCTTTCCTGGATCCAGCAGGGGCTGCAGGGCTGGCGGTGGCGCTGGAAGGCCCCGCCGACGGCCATGATGTGGGGCCTCGGGGCCCTGGCGGCGACCTGGGTGCTGTGGCGGACCCGCCACCACTGGCGGCCAGCCGCCGAGCCCCCCGGCCGGATCCGCGCCCTGCGTCCCCTGTTGCAGGCTACCCGGGCCTGGACCCCGCCCCGGCCCGGGGAGACGGCCCGCGCCTGGCTCCTTCGGCTGGGCACGCTGCGTCCCGAGCGGCTGCCGGCCCTCCTCGCCCTCGCGGATGCGGTGGACGCGCTGGCCTACGGTTCCGGAAGCGAGGCGGCCTCCGCCCTGGCGAAGGCCGAGGCCGCGGCCTGGCGGGGCCGGAAGGCGCCTAGTCCTTCGTGAACCTCTCGAAGGCCTTCATGACCTCCATGGGCAGCGGGAAGACGATGGTGCTGTTCTTCTCCACGGCGATCTCGGTGAGGGTCTGCAGGTAGCGCATCTGGATGGCCGTGGGGTTCTGGCTGATCTTGTTGGCAGCCTCCAGCAGCTGCTGGGAGGCCATCAGCTCGCCTTCGGCGGCGATGATCTTGGCCCTTTTCTCCCGCTCGGCCTCGGCCTGCTTGCCCATGGCGCGCTGGATCTGCTCGGGCAGGTCCACGCTCTTGAGCTCCACGCTGTTCACCTCGACGCCCCAGGGTTCCGTGGAGCGGTCGATGATCTCGCGGAGCCGCATGCTCAGCTTCTCCCGGTCTGCAAGCAGCTCGTCCAGGCTCACCTCGCCAAGGATGGAACGCAGGGTGGTCTGGGCGATCTGGCTGGTGGCGTAGTAGTAGTTCTCCACGCCGATGATGGCCTGACGGGGATCCAGCACCTTGGAGTAGACGACGGCGCTGACCTTCAGGCTCACATTGTCGCGGGTGATGATGTCCTGGCTGGGCACCTCCAGGACCGTGGTGCGCAGCGACACGATCACGGCCTTCTGGAAGGGTCGCCAGATGAAGACCAGGCCCGGCCCCTTGGGCGCCGCGCCCACCTTGCCGAGGGTGAAGACCACGGCCCGTTCGTACTCGTTGATGACCTTGAGGCAGCTGAGGGCCCAGACCAGGGCGAAGATCCCGAGCGGGCCGAGCAGTCCGAATGAGGCGAGCACCGCGTCCATGGAGCCTCCTGTGGTGGCCCCATCATGCCAGGATCGCATTCACTAAAGACAACCCATTTCTCGGCTATGATGGGGCCGTCTTTTTACAGGAGGCTTCATGCGTCATATCCTGCTCGCCCTCGCCCTGGTGGCCGGCACATCCCTGTCCGCCCAGAGCACCACAGTCAATGGCGGTCTTCAGACCGGCCTCAGCCTTCCCACGGGAGACTTCGCCGACAAGGAAATCGGGGGCTACTACGCTGGAGCCAACAGCGGCCTCGGCATCCATTTCGGTGGCCACCTGGATTTCAATTTCACGCCCCACCACCAGATGCGTCTCATGCTGAATGTGAACGGCTTCGCCAGCAAGGAGCAGACGATCTACGGGGACAAGCAGCAGAACAGCTTCGGCATCACGCAGTTCGGGGCGGACTATGTCTTCAATGCCACCTCCCCAAATCGCGGCGGCTACTTCCTCGTGGGCCTGAACATCAACAAGGTGAAGGCCAAGTACGAACTGACCGGCATGCCGGACTATGAAGCGAACCAGTCCGGAAAGCTCGGCTTCCGCATTGGCGGCGGCTACAACTTCAACCGGGTCTTCAGCCTCGAGGGCCACTTCAACAGCATTTCAGTGGACAAGAACGGGGCTGACGGTTTCGATATGGACAGCCTCACCTGGGTGACCGCCAGCGCCGTATTCCGCTTCGGTCGCTAGGCTACCGTCGCACGAACGGATTGGTCTCCGCCTCCACCCCCAGGGTGGTGGCGGGGCCATGGCCGGGGATGACCAGGGTCGCACCATCCAGGACATAGAGCTCCCGCCGGATGCTCTGCTCCAGCAGGTCCCAGCTGCCGCCCCATAGATCCGTGCGGCCCACGCCGCCTCGGAAGAGCGTGTCCCCCGCCAGCAGCACCTGCCCCTTCGCGAAGGCGCCGTGGAAGCAGCAGGAGCCAGGCGTGTGGCCCGGCGTGTGCAACGTGGCCAGGTCGAGATGGCGATCCCCGGCATGCAGGCCCGTCATCTCGGGCTGGGGGATGGCGGGCATGCCGAACATGCCCGTCTGCTGGGGCAGCGCCTCGATGAGGAAGGTGTCGTCATCGTGCAGGTGGGCCGGGCACTGCCAGAGCTCCTGGAGCTCCCGGGTGGCCCCCACATGGTCGAAGTGGGCGTGGGTGTGCAGCAGGGCCGTGACGGTGAAGCCCAGGGCCTCCACCCGCTTGCGGATCTTGGCGCCATCTCCGCCCGGGTCCACCACCACCCCCTGGCCCGTGTTCGCATTCCAGAGCAGGGAGCAGTTGCAGCCCAGGGGGCCCACGGGGAAGGTCTCAAGGTTCAGCATGCCCCCAGTGTCTCAAAAACAGGGCTACCCTGGGCCCATGGAACCCGATGCCTCCGCTCCCCGCTGGTTCTCGGCCTGGGACCTTCTCCCGGCCGGAACGGCGCTGCTGCTCGCCTTGGCCCTGCCCGTGCTGATGGGCCACCTCCCGGATCCCGTGCCCACGCACTTCGACGCGGTGGGCCGGCCGAACGGATGGACCCCCAAGGGTGCCTTCCCCTGGCTGCTCTTCGGCATCCCGGGCCTCCTCTGGGGCATCCTCCTCGCCACGGGACGCGCGTTCGCCGGTACCGAGCAGGATCCCGACGGACGTAAAAGCGAGGCCCTGGCGCCCCTGCGGGGCCTGATGACCGCAGGCGTTCTCGCGCTGCTGGCCCTGGCCCCCCTCGGGCCGCGCGGACTCTTCCTGGGCCTAGGCGGGCTGGGAGCCGCCCTGGTCCTCGGCACCGTCCTCATGATCCGCGCCTTCAAGCGCCTGGGCCTCTCCGGTGGCAACCCGGAGCACTACCGCTGGGGCCTGTTCTACGTCAACGCAGAGGATCCCGCGCTCTGGGTGCCCAAGCGCTTCGGCCTCGGCTGGACCCTGAATTTCGCCCACGCCGCGTCCTGGTGGATCCTCCTCCTGCTGCTGTCGCCAGTGGCGGTCGTCCTGGGGCTCACCTGGATGGCCCGGCATTAGACTGAACCGTGGCCGCCGTCCGAACCAACCTCGAGAAATCCCCCTTCCTCCAGCGCAAGCTGGCGGACCTGCCCCTGCGCCCAGGCTGCTACCTCTACCGGGATGAGGGCGGCAACCTCCTCTACGTGGGCAAGGCCAAGGTGCTGCGGAACCGCGTGAAGTCCTACTTCCAGCAGAAGCGGCTGGATGCCAAGACGCGGCGCCTCGTGGCGCGCATCTGGGACATCGAGCTCATCGTCTGCGAGACCGAGCTGGAAGCCCTCGTCCTCGAGAACAACCTCATCAAGGAGCACTGGCCGCCCTTCAACATCCTGCTGAAGGACGACAAGAGCTATCCCTATGTGAAGCTCACCTGGAAGGAGGCCTTTCCCAAGGTCTACGTCACGCGCAAGGTCCGGAAGGACGGGAGCCTCTACTTCGGCCCTTTCTTCCCCGCCAGCACCGCCTACCGCACGGCGGAGCTGGTCTACCGCTTCTTCCAGATCCGCGACTGCGACATCGACATCGACGGCAAGCGGGGCCGGGCCTGCCTCAAGTACCAGCTGCACCGCTGCACCGCCCCCTGCATCGCCGCCGTGGACCAGGAGGCCTACCGCGAGCAGGCCAAGGAGGCGCGCCTCTTCCTGGAGGGCAAGCGCGACGAGCTGAAAGCGAGGCTGGAGGCCGCCATGTGGAAGGCCGCCGAGGCCGCCGCCTTCGAGCAGGCCGCCCAGCACCGGGACGCCCTGCAGCAGGTGGACGCCTGGTTTACCCGCCAGAAGGCCGCCAGCGCGGATCTCGATGACACCGATGTCTACGGCAGCGCCGTGCTGGACGGCCGGGCCTGCGTGCACCGCCTCATGCTGCGCGAAGGCCGCATGGTGGGCCGCCAGGAGTACCTGCTGGACGAGGTGGAGGCCTTCGACGGCGCGGTGCTGGCCCAGGTGCTGCAGCGGGTCTACAGCGCCGATCCCCCGCCCGCCAAGCTGCTGGCCGAGGTCGAACCCGAGGATGGTGATCTGCTGCGGGCCTGGCTCTCGGAGCTGCGGGGCACCAAGGTGCGCATCCTCACGCCCCAGAAGGGCGAGAAGGTGGATCTGCTGGCCATGGCCCAGGAGAACGCCCGCCTGGCCCTGGAGCGCAAGTTCGAGCCGGCCCGCCTCAACGAGGCCGTGCTGGAGGGCCTGCAGGCCTTCCTGGGCCTCGCCCACCTGCCCCGCCGCCTGGAGTGCTTCGACATCAGCCACGGCCAGGGCCGCGAAGTGGTGGCCAGCTGCGTGGTGTTCAGTGACGGCGTGCCGGACAAGGCGCGCTACCGGCGCTTCAAGATGAGCAACGAGCAGAACGACGACTTCGCCAACATGTTCGAAGCCGTCACCCGCCGCTACAAGCGCATGAAGGACGAGGGCCAGGAGTTCCCGGACCTGGTGCTCATCGACGGCGGTCTGGGCCAGCTCCACGCCGCCGAGGCGGCCCTTAAGGCGCTTGGCCTGGAACAGCTGGAGCTGGGCAGCCTGGCCAAGAAGGAGGAGCTGGTCTTCCGGCCCGGTTCCAGCGAACCGCTGCGCATCCCCAAGTCATCGCCCGTGCTGCAGCTGCTCCAGCGCATCCGCGACGAGGCCCACCGCTTTGCCATCACCTACCACCGGGCCCTGCGGGCCAAGCGCACGCTGCAGACGGAGCTGACCACGATCCCCGGCATCGGCCCCGCCACCGCCAAGAAGCTGCTCCAGGCCTTCGGCAGCGCCGCCAAGGTGCGCGAGGCGGATCCGGCCGAGCTGGCCCAGGCCATCGGAGCGGCTGCCTCGAAAAAAGTGCTGGCCTGGCGGGAAGCCCCGGCGCCCGGAGCCGGGTGATCAGCGCCCCCCCTCGATCTGGTTCAGTTCCGACCGGGCCGCGTCGCTGCCCATCTCCGCGGCCTTCCGGTACCAGTAGAGGCCCTTCTCGCGGTCCTTGGGAACATTGAGGCCCTGCAGGTACATGGCGCCGAGCATCCGCATGGCATGGGTGTCGCCGGCCCGGGCCTGCTCCAGGTAGACCTGGACGTCCGGCGGCAGGGACTCCGCCTTGCCCGTGGTCCCGGCCGGACCCGCCACCAAACGCTCGGACGCGGTCGAGGGTCCCCGGGAGACCATCAGGAAGGTGGCCGCCCCGAGCACCACCAGGGCACCCAGGCCGAGGGGCCACCGCCAGTCGAGGGCCTTCGGCGGCGCGGGCCGGAATGGGTCCTGGGTCTGGCCTTCCGCCCGGGCGGGCTGGTCCACCCGCTGCACCCGGATGGGGGGTTCTTCCATCCGGGGCCGCGCCAGCTTCTGGGTCTGGTCGGGGGCCGGAGGCGGAACGCCCCGCGGCAGCTTCTGGGTGCTGTCGATGCCCAGGTCCTTGGCCAGGTTGAGCCGCTGGGTGGCATAGGGATCGGCCGGGCTTCCAGCGGGCAGGCGCACCGTGGCCTCCGGGGACGGAGGCGGCTCGATGGGATCAACGGACTCGGGGTCGGGCATGAACCTACCTCGGGGGGAAGTCTCCCAGCATACCTGGGCTCAGCCCTCCAGCTGCTGCGCCCACCGGTCGTACCGCGGCACGAGGGTCAGGAACAGCACCGGGGTCAGAAGGATGAAACCCCAGACATGACGGCCTCCGTGGGTGCCCACGAGCGCCCAGTAGGCCAGGCCGCAGAGGCTGCTGACCTCGAAGGCCGTGGCGTACAGCAGGCTTTCCCGGAACACGGTGGCGGGACGCTCGCCCTCCGCGAGGCTCCGGAATGCGCCCAGCTTCCTTCCGCTTCGCCACCAGACCCAGGCGGCTGCCAGGAACACCAGGCCCGTGAATAGATACCCCACCTGCTGGTACAGCCCCTCGGAGGCCTCCTGCCCCGGCGGCACGGCCCCGGAAAGGATCAGGCCCCCGACCAGGGCCGGCGTGCCGAGGCAGAGGGCCAATCCCAGAAGGTGACCCCTGCGGTGGGCTGCCCGGAGGGCCTCCGTCCCGCCGCTCACGCGGCCTCGGCGGCCTTGACCCGGATCTCGCCGAAGGTCTCGCCTTGAACCAGGGCGATGCGGCCCGTGCGGACCAGCTCCAGGAGCGCCAGGAAGGTGAGCACCAGCTCCTCCCGCGTGCGGGCCTGGCTCAGCAGTCCCTGGAAAGGCTTCCAGAGGCCGTCCTGCAGGTCCCGCATGACCTCCAGCACCCGCTGCTCGAGGGTCTTGGGCTGGGTGCGGACCTCCACCGGCGGCGGCGGCATCAGGCGCTTGAGGGCCTCGCGGTAGGCGCCCAGCAGGTCGAAGAGGGTGGCGCGGATGGGCTCATCCTCCACGCGCTTGTGGTCCTCCAGGTCGAGCCCCGGCGCGAAGGCGACCTTCTGCCAGTCGGACTCGCGGTCCGAAAGCGCCGCGGCGGCGGCCTTCACCTGCTGGTAGTCCAGCAGCCGCTGCACCAGGGCCTCGCGGGGATCCTCCTCGCCGCAGGCCTCGGGCGGGCGGGGCAGCATGAGCCGCGACTTGATCTGGAGCAGCTGGGCCGCCATGGCCACGAACTCGGCGGCGATCTCCAGGTTCAGCTCCTCCATGAGCCGGAGGTAGTCCATGTACTGCTGCGTGACCTGGGCCATGGGCAGGTTCAGGATGTCGAGCTTCTGCTCCTGGATGAGGTGCATCAGCAGGTCCAGGGGCCCTTCGAAGGCCGTGAGGTGCAGGGCGAGCCCCCGGAACTTCGTCTCGAAGCCCTTGGGGGGCTCGTAGGCCTTCGGAGCCTCCGGCGGGGCAGCGGAGTCAGGGACTTCCTGGGGGGTGTCGGACATGGGTCCATTCTACCGGAAGGGGAGGGTCGGTTCGGCCACAATGGAGGGCTATGGCCCGCCCTCCCGTGCTCCCCGGTCCCCGCCCCGCCTGGCTGAAGATCCGTGTCCCGGCCCCGGAGGTGGTGGCCGAGGTCGAGGGGCTGATCCGGGAGCAGCGGCTGGTGACCGTCTGCGAGGAGGCCCGTTGCCCCAACCTGCACGAGTGCTGGGGCGTCCACCGCACGGCCACCTTCATGCTCATGGGGGATGTCTGCACCCGGCACTGCGGGTTCTGCAACGTGGGCAAGGGGCGCCCGGGGGAGCTGGACCCGCAGGAACCCCAGCGGGTGGCCGAGGCCGTGGCCCGCCTCGGGCTGCGCTTCGCCGTGGTGACCTCGGTGAACCGCGACGACCTGGCCGATGGCGGCTCCTCCCACTTCGCGCAGACCATCCAATGGATCCGCACGCTCTCCCCTGCCTGTGGGATCGAGGTGCTCATCCCCGATTTCCAGGGCGACGAGGCGGCCCTGCGGACGGTGCTGGAGGCCCGGCCCGAGGTGCTCAACCACAACGTGGAGACGGTGCCGCATTTGTACCGGCGGGTGCGGCCCGACGCGGACTACGGACAGAGCCTGGCCCTGCTCCGCCGGACCGCCGACTGGCGGGACCGGCATGCGCCGGGGATGCGGGTGAAGAGCGGCATCATGGTGGGCTTAGGGGAAACGCCGGACCAGGTCCTGGAGCTGATGGCCGACTGGCGGGAAAGCCGCGTGGACATCGCCACCATCGGCCAGTACCTGCCGCCCTCCGAGCATCACCTCCCCCTGCACCGCTTCGTCGAGCCCGCGGAGTTCGAGATGTTCCGGCAGAAGGGCCTGGAAATGGGCTTCCAGCGCGTGGAATCCGCGCCCCTGGTCCGTTCCAGCTACCACGCAGGAGACGGCTACGGGGCCTGAGGCTCCCGTAGCCGTCCGAGTCGTCTTTCCCGACTAGACCTTGGCGTGCTCGTCGGTGCCGAGGAACTGCCGCTCGAAGATCGTCCAGTCCAGCGTTCCGGCGCCCTGGGGGCCGTTCGCCGCGCGGAGCCGCGTGATCTCCTCCTGGTACCAGTCGATGACGGGCTTGCCGATCTTGAGGGTGGACAGTTCGGTGGCGAGGTCGCTGGGCGTCAGCAGGCAGACCCAGCCGCGGTCATAGGGGCTGCGCACGAGTTCGCCCGGATCGGTCTTGAGGCCGGCATTGTCATGCTCGACGCGGCCCGACAGCGGCGCGGCCACATGGACCGTGCCCGCCGCGCCCTTCAGGGTGAACAGGGGCTCACCAGCCTTCACCGTCTTGCCCCGCTCGGGCAGCTCGATCTCCTTGACCGAGCCCAGGGCCTTGCGCACGAAATCATCGATGCCGATGCGAACCTGTCCTTCGGGCTCGATGCGGACCCAGGCGTGGCCCGGGGACAGGAAGGCGCCGCCGGGCACGCAGAACTCGGTGGCGGGCACCACTTCGGCCATCTCGGGCGAGACCATGCGGACGTTCGGCCGACGCGCCGCCTCGAGGCGGGCCTCCCGCTTGATGAGGAGCTTCTTGGCGAAATCGCCGAGCTCATCGGCGGTGAAGGGCTTCTGCACGTATTCGCAGGCCCCGTGCTGCAGCGTCTGCACGGCTGTCTCGATGCTGCCGTAACCGGTGATGACGACCACGTCCACGTCGGGGCGCAGGTGCTTCACGGACTTGACCACGTCCACGCCGTCCATGTCGGGCATCTTGAGGTCGGTGAAGACGAAGTCGTAGTCATTGCGCTGCACCAGGCCCAAGGCTTCGGGACCGTGCTCGACAGTGTCCACGCTGAAGCCCTCCAGCACCAGGATGCGCCGGAAGGAATCCAGCACCACGGACTCGTCGTCCACGGCCAGGATGCGGGCCTTTGGATTGGGCACGGCGACCCGCTTGAGGCTCTTGGCCTCGTGGGTGAAGTCAAGCCGGATGGCGGTGTTGAGCACGGCCTCGCGCGCCTGGCGCTCCCGGTTCTCCCGCATTCGCCGGAGGGAGGTGCGCACCAGGAAATCGATGCCCACGAAGGCCACAAACATGAAAAGGATCAATACGGCGGTCATGGCGACCTCCTAGGTGAGTGTGGGAAGGACTGGCGTTCCGCCTTCGGCCCGGGTGGCCGTCGGCAGGCGAAGGGTGAAGCGGGTGCCCTGGCCGGGTTCGCTCTGGACTTCCAGCGAGCCACCGTGGGCTTCCACGATGCCCCAGCTGACCGCCAGCCCCAGGCCCGTGCCGTGGTTGCCCTTGGTGGTGAAGAAGGGTTCGAAGATCCGGGGCAGGTCCTCGGCGGAGATCCCCCGTCCGCTGTCCTCGAGCAGGAACTCGATGGCGTTGGAGGCTCCCGACCGGGTGATGGCCCGGATCTGCCCGCCGTCGGCGCCGATGGCGTCCGCCGCGTTCAGCAGCAGGTTCACGACCACCTGCTGGATCTGGTTCGGATCCGCCTGGACCTGGGGCAGGTCAGCCGCCAGATCCAGGGAGAGGTTCACCTGGTTCAGGCTCAGCTGGGTCATGACCACGGACACTGAGCGCCGGACGACCTCGTTGAGGTCCATGGGCTTCCGGGCGGGAGCGGCGGGACGGGCGAAGTCCAGCAGCTCGCGGATGATGCCCCGGCACCGGACGGTCTCGCGCACGATCACGTCCAGGTCCTCGCAGGCGGGCGCGTCATGCTCCATGCGCTTGCGGAGCAGGGAGGCATAGCTCAGCACGCCCGTCAGCGGGTTGTTGATTTCGTGGGCGATGCCGGCGGCCAGGCGGCCGACGGAGGCGAGCTTGTCGGCCTGGGTGAGCTGGCGCTGCGTCTCCGCCAGTGTCTGCGTCATCTCGTTGAAGGCCTTGGCCAGGGCCCCCAGCTCATGGCGCCCGCTGACGGGGATGGTGCTGCCCAGGTCCCCCTCCATGACGCGGCGGGTGCCTTCGACCAAGGCGGCCACCGGGCGCACCACCAGGCGGCGGTTGAGCCACCAGAGCATGAGGCTGCCCGACAGGATGGCCACGACCGCGGAGACCGTGATCACCAGACGGCTGTGGGCAATTTCCTTGTCGACCTCCGCCAGCGAGACGTTCACGTCCAGCACCCCGAGGAGGCTCTGCTTGGAGCTGTGCGCGTGGCAGGCCGCCGTGGAGCAGGACGGTTCATTCGGGATGGGGTTGATGACCCCCAGGACCCGCGTCCCGTCCGCCGCGCGGAAGGTCCTGGCCCTCGCCTGGATCCCCAGGCGCTCGAGGGGGCGGCCCTCCGCGTGGCAGGCGTAGCATGCCTCGCCCTTGGGATCCAGGCTGGTGCCGATCTCCTCGCTGGTGGAGGAGAACATGATCTTCCCCTCCTTGTTGAAGACGCGGACCTTGCGGATGCCCTCGTCATGCAGACCACCCACGTCCCGGATCTGGCGGTGCAGGTTCTCCCGCCGGTTCTCCAGCATGTCGAAGTGGGTGGCGCTCTTGATCGTTTCGCTCAGCTGGTCGGCGCTGCGGGTCCGCTCCGCGAGCAGCTGGGCCGTGTGGGACCGCAAGATCGCCACGGACATGCCCCCGATCGCCAGCGCCGTCGCGAGGCCGGCGCCGAAGATCAGACGGGTGCCGATGCGGGTCCGCATGGCTCAGGCTCCCTCTTCCGATTCCTGGGGGTCCGTCACCGGGCCTTCCGGAAAGATGTGCAGCGTGCGCACGGCGAAGGCGAACACGGCCATGCCCGTCGCCACCAAGCCGACGGAGATGATGATCTCCATGGCCGAGGGGATGTAGCGGATCCCGGAGGCGGCTTCCATGCCCGTGATGCTGACGTTCAGGCGGTTCATGACGAAGCCCATCACGGCGAGGAAGGCCCCGCCCACCAGCCAGTCGGGATGGCTGCGGAGCTTGCGGAAGGACATGAGCACCACGGGCAGGATCACGCCCATGACGATCTCCAGGAGGAACATGCGGCCTTCGTACCCGAACTCGAGGATGCTGCCGAAGGCGTGGTTCCGGTAGATGGCCTGGACGCGCATGAGCCCGTAGATGCCCAGGGCCACGACCATGCCACGGGCCAGGGGCTCCAGCAGGTCCATCTCCAGGTGCCGGCCAAAGGCCCGCTTGCTGAGGTAGGATTCCAGGACCACCATGCCGATGCCGGCGCCGATGGCCGAGATGTAGAAGTGCAGCGGCAGCATCGGGGAGTACCACAGGGGATGCAGCTTGCTGGGGACGATCAGGTACACCGTGCCCAGGGAGGACTGGTGCAGGGTCGACAGGATGACGCCGAGAACCACCAGGGGCGTGATGAAGCGATGGATGAGCCGGGCCGGGGCGTGGAGGCCGAAGCGCTCGAAGACGATGGGCGAGAACTCCAGGGCCAGCACCGTGGTGTAGAGCATCACGCACCAGGCCACTTCGAACATGACGGAGTGCGGATTCCAGAAGACCATGGCATGCCAGATGCGCCAGGGCTGCCCCAAATCCAGCAGGAGCGCCAGGATCACGAAGCCGTAGCCCAGAAAGCCCGTGAGCAGGGTGGGCCGGACGATGGGTTCGAAGCGCTTGATGTTGAACAGGTGGACGATGGCGGTGAGGGTGAAGGCCCCCGCGGCCAGCCCCACACCACAGAGCAGGTCGAAGCCGATCCAGAGCCCCCAGGGGAACTGGTCGCTCAGGTTGGTGACGGCGCCGAGCCCCTTGGTGAAGCGGAGCACCGTGACGGCGGCGAAGGCCAGGAAGGTCACGACGAAGACGGCCGTCCAGAATCCGGGCCGGAATCGGCGGGGGGTGAGGGTGGCGGTGCTATTCATGACCGGTCTCCGTGTCCGCTGGTATGGTGTTCGGCCTTGGCCACATCGTCACGGCGGGCCGTGATCCAATGCACCCCGAAGAGGAACGCGCCCCACACGCCGACGAAATTGGGGATGTTGGAAAGCACCTGCCACGTGCGCTGGGCCGGTGGATCCGAGGGCAGGTTGGTCTTCATCCCCAGCTTCTCGAAGGGGAGGTTGGAGATCATCAGCACCGAGGTGCCGCCGGTCTCCTCGAGGCCGTAGATGTGGTCCACGTAGGCGCCGGGCTTCTGCCGGATGCGTGTCCGCGCCTCCCAGATCAGGTCCTCCTTCTTGCCGAAGATGGTGGCCTCGGCCGGGCAGGCCGCCGCGCAAGCCGTGGGCTGCCCGGCCTTGACCCGGTCCGTGCACATGATGCACTTGCCAATGACCGGCACGGGACGGTCCCACTGGTACTTCGGAACTTCGTAGGGGCACGCCATCATGCAGTAGCGGCAGCCCATGCAGCGCTCGCCGTCGTAGACCACCGGCCCTTCGGGCGTCTTCTTCAGCGCCGCCACGGGGCAGACGGAAGCGCAGGTCGGCACTTCGCAATGCATGCAGAGGCGGCGGACGTTGAGGCCTTCGCGTTCCTGGACCGTGGTCCAGGTGTAGGCCGTCAGCACCTCCTCTACCTTGGGAGGTAGCTTGTTCTGCTCCTTGCATGCAGAACTGCATGCGCCGCAACCGATGCAGCGCGTCGCGTCAACGAGAAGGCCCATGCCCATGGGTGCTCCTGCCTATCAATCGACCGCGGGAGGGATTCCCGGGGATTCGGCTGGAAGCATGCATCCTGATTTTTTTATAGTCAACCCTTTGGTAGTAATTAAAAATGACATCGTTGTCATTAGTAAGAATCGCGCCACGGCGGCCTGACGGATACTGGATTCGCGGGTGTTTTTAGTTCCTCAGGAATAGCCGCCTCGCAGGTCCTCTTGTCTGCTCTGATACATGCGCACCAGGGCGTTTGAGATCAAAGGATTCCGAACTCACATGACCGCATCATCCGCAGTGAATTCCGGAAGGCCACCCATCGCTCCAGCGAAAGAAAAGTGACCGGCGCCCTCCGGACCATTGCCAAACTGACAACCCGTCATTGACTTGGCTCGGCCGGTCTTGATTCTCCGCACCCAACCTCGGCCGATGCGAACACACCGCATTGCGGGCATCTTTCGCGATCCGAACCTCCTTTGGTCCGCGGGCCTGAGCACGGAGGACGGCCGGTGCTGAACCCACCCGGACGACCTTTCCGGCGCACGACAAAAAGGCCCCGCTGACGCGGGGCCTTTCCTTGAACCGCGGATCGCGGCTGATTAATACATGTCTTCCATGCCACCCATGCCGGGGCCGGCGGGGGCGGGAGCCTTGGGCTCGGGGATCTCTGTGATGATCGCCTCGGTGGTGAGCATCATGGAGGCCACGGAGGCGGCGTTGCGCAGGGCGGACTTGGTCACCTTGGCGGGGTCGATGACGCCGAACTTGACCATGTCGCCGTACTCGTTGGTGGCGGCGTTGAAGCCGTAGTTGTCCTTGCCTTCGCGGACGGCGTTGACGACCACGGAGCCTTCGACGCCGGCATTGTTGGCGATCTGGCGGAGGGGCTCTTCCAGGGACTTGCGGACGATCTCGATGCCGGTGGCCTGATCGCCGACGGCCTTCAGCGCGGCGAGCTTGGTGAGGCTGCGGAGCAGCGCGACGCCGCCGCCGGCCACGATGCCGTCCTCGACGGCGGCCTTGGTGGCGTGCATGGCGTCTTCCACGCGGGCCTTCTTCTCCTTCATCTCAGTCTCAGAGGCCGCGCCCACCTTGATGACGGCGACGCCGCCCACGAGCTTGGCCAGACGCTCCTGCAGCTTCTCCTTGTCGTAGTCGCTGGTGGAGACATCCACCTGGGCGCGGATCTGCTTCACGCGGCCCTGGATGGCCTCGCTGGCGCCGGCACCCTCGACGATGGTGGTGTTCTCCTTGTCGATGACGATCTTCTTGGCCGTGCCAAGGTCAGCCAGGGTGAGGTTCTCGAGCTTGAGGCCCAGGTCCTCGCTGATGGCCTTGCCGCCGGTCAGGATGGCGATGTCCTCGAGCATGGCCTTGCGGCAGTCGCCGAAGCCAGGAGGCCTTCCACGGCGGCGATGTTCAGAGTGCCGCGGATCTTGTTCACGAGGGTGGCCAGCGCCTCGTCCGCATCCTCGGCGATGATCAGCAGGGGACGGCGGCTGTTGAGCGACCTGCTCCAGCAGGAGCAGGAGATCGCGCATGTTCGAGATCTTCTTCTCGTAGAGCTGCGGAGACCTTGAGCATTCTCGAGTTCCACCTTCATCTGGTCGGGATTGGTCACGAAGTAGGGGCTGAGGTAGCCGCGGTCGAACTGCATGCCCTCGACCACGTTCAGCTCAGTCTCGCGGCCCTTGGCTTCTTCGACGGTGGCCGCCATCCTTGCCGACCTTGGCCACGCGAAAGCTTCCGCGATGATCTTGCCGATCTCGGCGTCGCCGTTGGCGGAGATGGTGCCGACCTGGGCGATGGCGTTGCCTTCGGCCAGGCTTCTTGATCTCGTCGATGGCGGCCACGGCGGTATCGACGGCGAGGTCGATGCCCTTCTTGATCTCAATAGTGTTGGCGCCGCTCGACGGCGATGCCCTCGCGGTAGATGGCGCGGGCCAGCACTGTGGCGGTGGTGGTGCCGTCGCCGGCCACGTCGGAGGTCTTGGAGGCGACCTCACGCACCAGCTGGGCGCCCATGTTCTCGTGCTTGTCCTTCAGCTCGATTTCCTTGGCGACGGTGACGCCGTCCTTGGTCATGAGAGGGGAGCCGAACTTCTTCTCGATGAGGACGTTGCGACCCTTGGGGCCGAGCGTGACCTGCACCGCGTCGGCGAGCTTGTTCACGCCGCGCAGGATCGCCTGGCGGGCATCTTCGGCATAGATGATGGACTTGGCCATGTGTGTCTCCTTGGTCTCTGGGGTGTCTTAGCCGACGATCGCGAGGATTTCGTCCTCGCGCACGATCACGTGGTCAACGCCGTCGATCTTCACTTCCGTGCCGCTGTACTTGCCGATCAGGACCTTCTGGCCGGCCTTCACGGACATGGGGTTGCGGGTGCCGTTCTCGTTGATCTTGCCTTCACCGACAGCCACCACCTCGGCCTCCATGGGCTTCTCCTTGGCGGTGTCGGGGATGATGATGCCGCCCTTGACGGTTTCGGCAGCGTCGACGCGCTTCAGCACGACGCGATCGGACAGGGGCTGGATGGCCATGGGACCTCCTATGAAAGGGATGAGGTTGGGAACGATCGAGGCTGTTAGCACTCACCAACAGCGAGTGCCAAAGTCTCCCATGGGGGGTCAGGGCGAGTCAAGCCTGTTTCCCGTTTTTTAGGAAATATCTAACTAATTTTAAGAAGATTTTCTTCGCCAATATTGGATGATCGAAAGCTCCCTGCAGGAATCTCGCAGGGGTGTAGCCTCAGGTCATGGAACCACTCAGCACCCTGCGCGACCTGCAAGCCACGCTGGATTACCTGGCCACCATCCAGCGCGAGCTGTCGGCCCTTCCCCCGGACCTGGCCGCCCTCGATGCCCGGATCAAGGCCACCGAGAAGCAGATCGCCGAGAAGGCCAAGGCCCTCGACACCGCCCGGGCCCAGATCGCGGTGAAGTCGAAGGAGTTCGGCCAGGCCCAAAAGGACGAGGACCGGGCCCGCGCCGCAGTGAAGAGCACCAGCCAGAAGCTGCAGTACACCGCCGCCATCCGCGAGCTGGATGAGAAGGAGCGCCTGAAGGCCGCCGTCTCCAGGCCCCTCAAGGCCCTGGAGATCACCGTCCAGACCCTGGAGCAGGCCCTCGAAGCCCTGGAAACCGAGCGCGCCACCGCCCAGGCCCAGTTCGACGAGCTGCACGCCGTCTTCCTGGAAGAGCACGCGAACCAGGTGGAGGGCCGGAAGCAGCTCCTGGCCAAGAAGGCCGAGCTGGAGGCGAAGCTGCCGCCGCCCGAAGTGGCCCGCTTCCACCGGTTGGCCGGCGCCCGCCAGGGCCGGGCCGTGGTGGTGGTCGAGAATGGCGCCTGCTCGGGCTGCAATGTGAAACTCCGCGGCCCCATGCTCTTCCAGCTGAAGGAGGGCAAGGCCCTCGTCACCTGCGAATCCTGCCAGCGGACCCTCTTCCTGCCGTGAGCATCCTGCAGCGCGTCGAGGGCCTGCGGGCCCGCATCGGGCGCGCCTGCGCAGCCGCGGACCGGGATCCCGCCACCATCGAGCTGCTCCCCGTGTCCAAGCGGCAGCCACTCTCCCTCCTACGGGAGGCCGCCGCCCTGGGTTTCGCGCGCTTCGGCGAGAACTACGTGCAGGAGGGTGCCGACAAGGCGGCGGCATTACCGGAACTGAGCTTCGTGCTGCTGGGCCCCCTCCAGCGCAACAAGGCCAAGCCCGCCCTGCAGCACTTCGCCGAGATCCAGAGCCTGGATCGCCCGGAGCTGGCCGAGCGCCTGCGCCGCCTGGCCGAGGAGCTGGGCGTGGTGCGGCCCGTGTGGATCCAGGTGGACCTCTGGGACGAGGCCACCAAGCTGGGCGGCTGCACCGAGGCGGACCTGCCGGCGCTGATCGAAGCCCTGGGCGGCGATGCGCGGCTGCCCCTGCGCGGCCTCATGGCCATCCCCCCGCCCGAGGATGCGGGCGCCTTCGCCCAGATGGCCGCCCTACGCAACCGCCTGCAGCAGGATCTGGGCTGCACCCTGCGGCTGAGCATGGGCATGAGCGACGACCTCGAGGCCGCCATCGCCGCGGGCAGCGACCAGATCCGCATCGGCACCGCCTTCTTCGGCGAGCGGGCCACACCCTCCCGCTGAGCCTGCCTGTCCGCCGGTAGGGCCTCCCGGACCCGCGTCCTTTGTGCTTCCATGGCCCTTTCCCTTCCGGAGCCTCCATGACCACGATCCAGACCGCCACGGCCTCGCTGCCCGTCTCCGTCGAGGTGCTCTACGCTTTCCTCGCGGACCTGTCGAAGCACCGCGCCTTCCTGGAACCCGCGGCCATGAACTTCCAGGGCACGGCCGACGCCCACAGCTACCTCATCGAAGTCATGGGCATGAAGATGCCCCAGGAGCTCGTCGTGAAGGAGCGCGTGCCCGGTCAGCGGGTGGTGCTGGTCCCCGGCGCCAAGAAGCTGTTCGACCACGAGCTGCGCTTCGAGATCGCGCCGAGCGGCGAGGGCAGCACCCTGCGCCTGGTGGACGAGGCCGACATCCCCATGATGATGGCCATGATGGGCGCCGAGAAGCTGCTGCAGGCCCAGCTCGACAGCGGCCTGGCCCGCATCCAGGGGCTGGCCGCCAGCGGTGGCCTCGCCTAGGAAAGCGCAGACAGAAGGGACGGCCTGAGGCATCCTGGGACACGCTCATGCGCACCCTGCCGGTCATCTTTACCCTGGCGCTGGCGCCACTCCTGGGCCAGGTGCCCGAGGTGCGCAGCACGGCCAAGGACCGCGCGGCCCTCAGCGTCACCATCTATCAGAACGGCCTGGCCGCCATCCGCGACACCCGCCGAGTGAGCCTGCCCGCGGGCCCCAGTCGCCTGGCCTTCGCGGACCTGCTGCCCAGCCTGCGCCCCAAGAGCGCCGTCCTGCTGGACCCGGGCGGTGGCCTGAAGGTGCTGGAGCGCAACTACGAGTTCAACCTGCTCAGCCCCGCCTCCCTGGTGGACGCCAGCCTGGGCCTGCCCGTGCGGGTCAAGGGGGTGGATGGGAAGGCGGATCAGGCGGGGACGCTGGCCTCGGTGCCGCTGCGAAAAAGAAGGTTGGGCCGAATCCCAGTCTCCCCGGCTCGGGACTCGGAGGAAGAGGACGACGAAGTCGAAATGGACCCGCCACCTCCGCCCCCGCCTCCACCCCCGCCGCCTGGCTATGAACCGCCACCGCTAGGAGAGGGGGAGGAAGACACCGAACCTCCGTGGCGGCGTGATCTTGTCGTTCTCCAGAAGCGTGACCCGAAGGTCCTCGTCGCCACCAAGGACGGCTTCACTCCGGCCAATCCGTCGTCCCTCGGCCTTCAATCCGTCCCCTGCGAACTCCATGCGTCGCCGACCATTTTTCAATCCCTTGACGTCGATTCCTCTCGCGAGCCATCTCTCACGCTCCTGTATACAGCCGAGCACTTGGAATGGTCCTGCCACTACGAAGCCACCCTCAACGCCTCCGGTGAACAACTGAACCTCCAGGCCTTCGCCACGGTCAAAAACAGGAGTGGCGCAGCCCTCGTCAACAGCATCCTGCAACTGATCGCAGGCGAACCTCACCTGGTTGCTGATCCGCCACCGGAGGATGAAGACCCGGAAGATGGCATCCCAGGAGGAGTCCCCGGTGGTGTGTTGGGCGGAGTGGTGGGTGGCCCTCCGATCTTCAGAGAGGAGAAACTCTTTGAATTCCCGATCTTCACCCTCGACCGGCCGGTCACCCTTGAGAACCAGCAGGAGAAGCAGCTGGCCCTGCTGCACGCGGAGAACATCCCCGTTCGCACCACCTTCCTCGTCAGCAGCGCGCCTCAGGACTATGGGCCGACTCGGTTCCAAGCCGAGGGGCCCTTGTTCCAGCTTTGGCCTCCTTCCAATTCCACCTCCAGTCGGGAATGGGCATCCCAGAGGAAACCCATCGCCTATCGCATGGGTACGATTCAAAACCTCGAGTCTCATCATCTGGGAAGGGCGCTCCCGAAAGGCTCCATCACCCTTCGGTACCAGGATCCCTCCGGGGCCCAGGTGATCCTCCCGGGCAGCGGAAACCGCGCTTCCGAATTTCCTCAGACACCCCCCGGCGAGGACATTGAACTCATGCTTGGACCCGCTCGGGGGATCCGGGTGGATCGGCTTGGAACCTTCAGGAAGACCGTCACCACGAATCCAGCCCGGGACAAAGCGGGTAAGCTCCACCCCCAACGCCGTTGGACCTATGGGGTTCAGCTGTGCATCGCGAATGATTCAAGCGAAGTCGCAAACATGACCGTGAGGGAACCCCTCCGGGCCGATTGGAAAGTGCTGTCGTCCACCCACCCAGGCCAGCGTTCCAGTCAGGGTTCCTGGGACTTTCAGGTGATGGTCCACCCCCATCAGGTGGCCACCCTGGTCTATACGGTTCTGACCTCCCCAGAAGGTCTCGACCCCAAGGATCCTTCTCCAGCCGTGGATGTTCCGGACGATGATCCCTCTGAGTCCACTTGATCTCCTCTGACCATCGACTACCGCCTGAAAGGATCCACCCCCTCACGACATGACCAGGTATCGGGCCCTTTCCCTGCCCGACACCCACCCACGGAGTTCCCATGCGCCCCACCCTTCTCCTCGCCACCCTGCCTGCGCTGCTCGTCGCCCAGGAGACGCCCACCACCCTGAAGGACCAGAAGGGCCTGGCGGTGACCATCTACAACGACAACCTGGCCCTGGTGAAGGACACGCGGGAGGTGCGATTGCCGAAGGGCGAGGCGCGGCTGGCCTTCCAGGAGGTGTCGGCGCAGATCAGGCCCGAGACGGCCCTGCTGCGGAACCTCACGCACGCGAAGGACTTCTGGGTGAGTGAGCAGAACTTCGACTTCGACCTGCTCACGCCCCAGAAGCTGCTGGAGAAGTACGTGGGCGAAAAGGTCACCATCGTGCGCAGTGTGCCCAATGCCGAGGGCGCGGGCTCGAAGGAGGTGCGCGAGGAGGCCACGGTGCTGGCCACCAACAACGGGACGGTGCTGCAGTTCGCCGACCGCATCGAGACCAGCATCCCCGGCCGCATCGTGTACCCCAAGGTGCCCGGCAACCTGCGGGCCCGGCCGACCCTGGTGATCAGCCTCAACAGCGGGGTGGACAAGGCCCAGCAGCTGGAGCTGAGCTACCTCACGGGCGGTCTCTCCTGGCGCGCCGACTACGTGGCCAACCTGTCATCGGACGAGAAGACCCTCGACCTCAGCGGCTGGGTGACCCTCACCAACCAAAGCGGCGCCGCCTATCCCAACGCCACCCTGCAGCTTGTGGCGGGGGATGTGAACCGGGCGAAGGAGCGACCGGAACGTCTGAGGGGCGGGGTGGCGATGATGGCCAAGATGGATGCCGCCGCCCCGAAGATGGCCGAGGAGAGCCTCTTCGAATACCACCTCTACACCCTGGACCGCCCCACCACCCTGGCCGTGAACCAGACCAAGCAGGTGGCCCTGCTGAGCGCCAGCGGTGTGCCGGTACGCAAGGAATACCTGCTGCAGGGCCAGAACCACTACTACTCCGGCAGCTACGGCGACCTGGGCGAGAAGCAGAAGGTGGGCGTGTTCGTGGAGTTCGACAACAAGGAAACCAGCCGTCTTGGCATGCCCCTGCCCAAGGGCATCATCCGCGTCTACAAGCGTGACAGTGAAGGCCGCGCCCAGTTCGTGGGCGAGGACCACGTGGACCACACGCCCAAGAACGAGCTCGTGCGCCTGAAGCTCGGCGAGGCCTTCGACGTCACCGCCAAGCGCAGGCAGACCGACTTCAAGAGCCTGGGCCGCCAGGGGAAGTTCGGCTACGTCTACGAATCGGCCTTCGAGGTGGAGCTGAAGAACGCCAAAAAGGAGGCCGTCACCGTGAACCTCCTGGAGCCCATGCCCGGGGACTGGGAGGTGCTGCAGAGCAGCCAGCCCGCCATCAAGGAGGCCTCGGGTACCGCCCGCTTCAAGGTCACCGTTCCCGCTGAGGGCAAAGCCACGCTGACCTACCGGGTGCGGGTGAAGTGGTAGGGCAGGCAATCGGTCTAGAGTCTGGAGGTACGGCTTTCTGGCGCGGCCGCAGGCCGCCTCAGGAATCCGTACCTCCAGACTCCGGCCCCCGGACTCCGTCCTGAATTCCGCCATACTGAACCCCCATGCCCCTGCCCGCCCGCTTCCTCGCCCGCCTGCGACGCCTGCCGCTGCGCCTGCGCGGTAGGCTGGGCGGCGGCACGGAGGGCCTGCACCCCTCGAAGGTCAAGGGTGCGGGGCTCACCTTCGTGGAGAACCGGCCCTACGTGCCGGGCGACGATCCCCGCTTCATCAACTGGCCCCTGACCGCCCGCAGCGGCGAGCCGATCATGAAGCGCTTCGAGAGCAGCCGCGACCTGGTGCTCTGGCTGGTGGTGGATCCCTCCCCCTCCATGTTCCTGGGCGATCCCGTGTCGCCCCTGCGCTGGGCCCTGGAGCTCTGCGGCGCCGCCTTCGCCACCTTGCAGGCCACCGGCGACCGCCTGGGCCTCATCGTGCCCGGCGACCACCGCACCCCGCCCCTGCGCATCGCCCCCAAGCGTGGCCGCATCCACGGGCTGCGCATCCTGGAGACCCTGGCGGAACGGGGTCCCGCCCTCCCCACCGAGGCTTCCTGGCGGGATGCCCTCGGCCACTGGGGTGAGCACGGCAAGGGCCACCGCCTCTGGCTCTTCAGCAACGGCTCCGGCCTGCAGGGCCTGGCGCCGCTGCTGAAACCCCTGGCCTCCCGCCACCGGCTGGTGTGGTTCCAGCCCGAGGACCGCTCAGATCGGAAGGGCATGACCTGGCCCGATCCGGGCTTCAGCCCCGCCGTCGAGCGGCAGTGCTGGGACCTGATGGATGATCCCGTGCTGAAGCTGAACGGCTGGCTGCGGGCGGGGGGCGCATGAACACCCCTGGCCGCGGCGGCCTGGCGCTCGCCTGGGGGCTCTCGGCCCTTTCGGCCCTCGCCGCGCCGGCCTGGAAGGCGCCGCCCCAGCCGAAACTGGGCGAGCTGCTGGTGCTGGAGCTGCGCGAGGAGGATTCCGCCAGCCCCGCCCCGCCGCGCCCCACCGTGGAGGATCGCCTGGGGCCCCTCCACTTGCGCGCCCTGGAGCCCCTCCCCGATGGCCGCGGCTGGCGGTTCCAGGTGCAAGCGCTGGAGCCCGGCCTGGCGGTGGTTCCCGCCCTGGACCTGGGCAATGGCCAGCGCAGCCCGGAGCTGCGGCTCTGGATCCCGCGGAGCATCCCCTTCGGTGGTCCCTGGGTGGGCTTCGGCGGGGGCAATGACGATCGTCTGCCGGCCATTCCCTTCCCCTGGGCCTGGGCCAGCCTGCTGCTGCTGCCGCCCCTGGCGCTGGCGGCCTGGGGCCTCCGCCGCTGGCGGCAGGGCTCTGACCGGCGGCGCCTGGCGCATGCCCTCCACACCTTCAAACGCCACTGGCCCCCCGCCGACCGCGAGCGGGCCACCCTGGATGCGGCCCACGACCTGGGCCGGGACCTGCTGGCCGCGCGGTTCGGGGAAGGGGCCCGGGCCTGGGGGCCCGCCGACTTCCAGGCCCATGACGTCGGGCCCTGGGACCAGTGGGCCAGGAGCCTCGATGCGGCCCGCTTCGGGCGCACCGAGCCCCCCTTCCCGCCTGTGGAGCCCCTGGCCGCGGCCCTTGAGGCCCGGAGCGGCCCGGGGGACCGGCGATGATCGCCCTGCGCCATCCCCTGCTGCTGCTCGTGGCGGTGCCCCTGGTGATCTGGGCCTGGCGGGTGATCTACCGCTGGGGCATCCCCTCCTCGCGGCCCGCCCGGCGGATCGGACGCCTCACCTCCCACTGGATGCCCATCCTGCTGGCCCTGGCCCTGGGCCTCGCCGCCGCCGGCCCCGAGTGGCGCACGCCGATCCGGGGCGTGGCCCCCGTGGTGGACCTGGCCGTGGTGCTCGACGGCAGCAGCAGCATGCGCATCCTCGACCGGCCCGACGAGGACCGCTGGCACGCGGCCCGGCGCACCCTCGCCCAGTTCGTGCTGCGCCGCCCGGAGGACCGTTTCGCCCTCATCCTGTTCAGCGCCCACCCGGTGACGCTGAGCCCCCTCACCGCCGACCACCTGCGCCTGCTGCGCATGCTGGCGCGCCTGGACATCGACAGCCGGGACGACGGCACGGCCATCGGCTCGGCCCTGATGACCGCTGTGCGCCGCCTGGAGGACAGTCCGGCCCGCAGCCGCGTGATCCTGCTCATCACCGACGGCGTGCAGAACCGGGGCCGGGTGACGCCCCTGGAGGCGGCCGAAGAAGCCCGCCGCAATGGCATCCGCATCCACGCGGTGGCTCTGGGCAGCAACGGCGAGAGCCTCGTGCCCCTCGAGGGCGGTGGGTTCGCCCGCCTCCGGGTGGAGGTGGACCATGCCACCCTGCAGCAGGTGGCCCACCTCACGGGCGGGGAGTCCTTCAGTGCCGAGGACCCGGCAGGTCTGGAGA
The DNA here is from genome assembly GCA_046331485.1 of Holophagaceae bacterium. Taxonomy (GTDB): domain Bacteria; phylum Acidobacteriota; class Holophagae; order Holophagales; family Holophagaceae; genus Geothrix. Next base: position 240,206 of record JAXLQS010000001.1, read on the forward strand.
ACAGCCTCGCGTCCGTGGACCGTCTGGAGAAAACCGTGCTTCCGGTGGATCCGCCCACGGAGGGCCGCCCCCTGGCCCGGTGGTGCCTCCTGGCGGCGGCCCTGCTGGCCCTCCCCCTGGCCGCGGATTTGGCCTTTAAGCGGGGCAGGCCCCGGCCCGCCTGGGTGGAGGGGCCATGAACCTGCCCTTCTCCCACCCCTGGGCCCTGCTGCCCACCGGCGCCCTGGTCCTGCTCGTGCTGACCCTGGCCCTGCGGGCCCACCTCCGCCCGGGCCTGGGCGTGCAGGTGGTGGGCCAGCGCCCGCTCTGGCAGGGGCTGGGCCTGGCCCTGGTGGTCTCCGGCCTGGGGCTGGGCCTGGCCGAGCCCCGCTGGGGACTGCCGGAGTTCCCGCGCCTGACGGTGCACGTGGTGCTGGATGCCAGCCGCTCGATGACGGTGCCCGATGTTGGGGGCCGCACCCGCTGGGAGGCCGCCGTGACCGCCCTGGACCGCATCTGGTCCAGGCCCCAGCCGGGCATCCGCTGGGGCCTGGACCTGCTGACCGGCGATGACATCCCCATCCACCCCCCGGGCGAGGACCGCACCCTGCTGCGGGAGGCCCTGCGGGCGGTGACGCCCGGCGAGGTCGGCTCCCCCGGCACCAGCCTGGGCCGTGGCCTGCCCCAGGTGGCGGCCCAGGTCGACCGCGACCTGCCCGCGGTGATCCTGTTGCTCAGCGATGGCGAGGAAACCTGGGAGGCGCCGGAGGCGGCCCTGGAGCATGCGGTCGAACCCCTCAAGCGGGCGCGGATCCCCGTCTGCGTGCTGGCCTACGGGGACGGCCAGCCCCATGCCGTGCCCAGGCGCGACCCGTCAGCGGCTCCCGGACCCGAGCCCCCCACCAGCACGGCCCGTCCGGAATTCCTGGCCAGCCTGGCCCAGGCCACCCAAGGGCAGGTGTTCAAGGACGGAGAGGACGCCGCCGGGGGCCTCCAGGCCCTGGCCGCCGGCAGGCTGCCCCTGCCCGCCCGGCGCTCCCTGCAACCCGCCCACCCCGAGGTGGGTGCCTGGGTGGCCCTGGCGGGGCTGGCGCTGTGGATGCTTTTTTCCGGGAAGACCCTGGCCCGGTGGAGACCGGTCCTCCTGCTCCTGCTGGGCCTGGGCACCTCCGGCCTGCGGGCCCAGGGCACGGCCTGGGCCCCGCCCACGGTGAAGGCCTGGCTGGCCCAGCGGGCCATCGAGGGCGGCGACCTCCCCGCCGCCCGGAAGTGGCGCCCGGGCGACGCTCGCCCTTCCCACGTGCTGCTGGCCGCCCAGATCGACCTGCGGACCGGGTTCCCGGAGGAGGCCCTGAGAACCCTGGCGCCCCTGGTGGGCCAGGGCTCGCCGCGCCCCATCCCGGCCTGGCGCGCCCCAGCCCTGCTCCTGGCGGCCCGCGCCCACGTGGAGGCTCACCGGCCCGCCGAGGCCCAGGCCCTCCTGGAGCGGCTGCTGCTGGAACAGCCCGGCCAGCGGGAGGCCATCCACGACCTGCAGACCCTGGTGAAGGATGCCCAGCCGCCCCCGCCGCCCAACCCGAAGAAGCCGCCACCACCACCCCCCCCCCGCCCCAGCATGGGCGCCCAGCAGGACGAGCTGGAGGGCCTCAAGCAGCGCCTGCCCAAACCCCCGATTACCCCCGCGGGCGTGAAGGACCTGTAGATGGGCGGGCCGCCGAGATGCCATGAAGCAGCAGGGCGGCCCGAGGGCCGCCCTGCCTTGGATGTCAGTTGATGGCTACTTGGCGTTCAGCCAGGCCGCGAACTCGGCGCCAGAACGGAACATTCCGACCTGCCGACGCAGTTCCTTGCCGTCCGCGTCGAGGATGACCAGGGTGGGGAAGGCGGTGAGCTTGAAGGTGTCGGCCAGCTTGCTGCCCTCAGGCATGGGGGTCCGGTCCTTTTTCTCGACCAGGGCGGAGAAGGGAACGACCTTGGTGAGGGCCGCCTGGGCCTCGGAGGTGGGGAACACGTTCTTCTGGAGGTACAGGCAGGGACCGCACCACTCGGTCCAGAGGTCCATGAAGATCAGCTTCTTCTCAGCCTTGGCGCGCTTGAGGGCCGACTGGTAGTCGTGCTCCCACTTGACGCCACCCTGGGCGAACATCGGCACGGCAATCAGAAGCAGGGCGACGAGCGGTTTCATGCAGGGACTCCTGGAAGGGGCGGGTGGACCGCATGGGTTTGGATGGAAGCAGGCCGGGTTTCGTTCCAGGTTTCAGGATACCCCGGCTAATCCCCCAGAGAGGGGCCCCGTAATCCATGCGACCCGGCGAGTGCCGAACCCCATTCCTTCCAAGGAGGCCGCCCATGCGCGCCGTCATGATCCCGCTGGCCCTGGCGGCCAGCCTCAGCCTTCCCCTGGCCGCGCAGAGCGCGCGCTTCATCAAGGTGGACATCGTCTCCAAGACCATGATGCAGCACCACCATCAGAAGAAGGGCGTGGACGGGCCCACCGAAGTCCACATCCGCATGCCCATCAGCCTGGCCAAGGGCGTCCTCGACATGGCCGGCGAAGGCGAGATCAAGGTCAATGGCGAGACCAAGAAGGGCATGAAGCCCGAACAGCTCCAGAAGCTGCTGTCCGACGCCAAGGCGGGGGACCTGCTCCTGGAAATCACCACGGACAAGGGCGATCACGTCCGCGTCACCGTCGAGTAACCGGGAGCCCCCGTCCGTGCAGCGTCAAGGCCCCGCACATGCGGGGCTTTTCATGTACGCTCAAGGCATGGAATCGCTGACCGAACTCCGAGTGCGCTATGCCGAGACGGATGCCATGGTCATCGTCCACCACGGGGCCCCATCCGCGAGGCTTGCCGAGCGGGAGGACAGCGCGGGGCGCTGTCCGATCTGGGGGTAGTCAGAGTGGTGGATAATCCGAACATGGAATCCATGACCGAACTCCGAGTGCGCTACGCCGAGACGGATGCCATGGGCATCGTCCACCACGCCACCTACCCGGTGTGGATGGAACTGGGCCGGAGCGATTTCCTGCGCCAGCTGGGCCAGAGCTACGCGGACTGGGAGGCCCGGGGGGTGCGGCTGGTGGTGAACGAGATCCGGGTGCGCTTCCGGACCCCGGCCCGCTATGACGAGCTGATCCAGGTGCGGACCTGCCTCCAGGAGACCGGGCGACGGCGCCTCACCTTCGGCTACAGGATCGAGCGGGAAGGTGTCCTGTTGGCCGAGGGGGAGAGCATCCACCTGGTGGCCGGCTCGGACAACCGGGCCAGGGTGCTGCCGGACGACCTGCTGGCCCTGGTTCAGGGGCGCTGAAGCGCCTCCGGACTGCCCATGCAGGTGGACATCAGGGAGGCCAGGGCGTCCATGACCCGGCGGCGCTCCTCGCTGAAGGCGTCGGTCTGGAAGCTCTGGAAGCTCACCAGCCCCACCGGACGGCTGCCCCAGCCCAGCGGCACCCCGTACCAGGAGTGGGGGATGAGGCCCGTGGCCTGCTCTGCGGCCGTGAGCAGGCTGCCGGCGGCATGCCCCTCCTCCATGGTTCGGATGTAGACGGGGCGGTTTCCCGCGAGCACCCGTTCGGACAGCCCGACCCGGTCGGACAGGCGGCGGGAGGGGTGGTTCCGGGCCCGGCCCCCCTCGTGGTACAGCACGAACCGGAGCTGATCCTGGGTCCAGTCCGCCACGGCCACGTAGAAGCAGGCGAGGCCGAGGGGCTTGAAGCTGATGTCGAAGAGGATCTGGGCCAGGGACTGGTCGGACCCGCCGGGGCGCATGCGCTCCAGGGCGCTCAGCAGCAGGGCCCGGTCCTCATCCAGGTGGCGGACCAGTTCCTGGGTGCCCTCCAGCCGGGCCTGGACCGCCCGGTTCTCGGCCTCCAGCCTCCGCAGCCGCTCATCGCGCTCGGCCAGGGCCACATCCTGCTTGCTGCCGCCGAACAGACTCATCTCGCCTCCGGGAGGCTTTGGATCGAAGGGAAAAGATGGTTTGCTAGAACCATGAAGAAGATGCGGCGAACCTTGGCACTGTTCAATACCCTGACACGGCGGGTCGATCCCGTCATCCCGATCCTGGATGGGCAGGTTTCCCTGTACACCTGTGGCCCCACGGTCTACAACTACGCGCACATCGGCAACCTGAGGACCTTCCTCTTCCAGGACCTGCTGAAGCGGACCTTCCAGGCCGCGGGGCACGAGGTCAGGCACTGCATGAACATCACGGACGTGGAGGACAAGATCATCCGCGATTCCCAGGGGGCCCTGCCCGCAGACGCCTCCAACGACCAGCGGCACCAGGCCATGACCGCCCTCACGGACCGCTTCACCGCCATCTTCCTGGAGGACCTGGACACGCTTCGCATCCAGCGGGCGGACTTCCTGCCCAAGGCCACGGCCTATGTCCCCCAGATGATCGCCCTGGTGCAGGCCCTCGAAGCCAAGGGCCTGGCCTATGTCCGCGAGGGCAGCGTCTACTACCGCATCGCCGGCCTGCCCCAGTACGGTTGCCTGGCCCACCTGGACCGCGAGGGGATGCAGGCCGGCGCCTCCGTGGACGCCGATGAATACGAACGCGACTCCGTCACCGACTTCGTGCTGTGGAAGGCCACCAAGCCCGGCGAGCCCTGGTGGGACAGCCCCTGGGGCCCGGGCCGACCCGGCTGGCACATCGAGTGCTCGGCCATGGGGATGGAGCTGCTGGGCGAGCGGGTGGACATCCACAGCGGCGGCGTGGACCTCATCTTCCCCCACCACGAGAACGAGATCGCCCAGAGCGAGGGCTGCCTGGGCCACCAGTGGGTCAACCACTGGGTCCATGGCGAGTTCCTCATGGTGGAAGGCCAGAAGATGGCCAAGAGCCTGGGCAACTTCTTTACGCTGCGCGACCTCGTGGACAAGGGCGTGGATCCCATCGCCCTGCGCTATGCCATCCAGAGCAACCACTACCGCAAGGTGCTGAACTTCAGCTTCGAGGGGCTCCGGGCCGCGGAGAACTCCCTCAAGCGGATCCGGGCCTTCCGCAAGCGCATGGAGGGCGAGGGCCAGGTCGGCGGTGGTCCCTGGAAGGAGGCCGTGGAGCCGCTGACGCGCCTGGAGCAGGCCCGCGAGGCCTTCTGGTCGGCCATGGCCGACGACCTGAACACGCCCGAGGCCCTGGCGGCCATCTTCACCCTGGTGAGCGACCTGAACGCCCAGGACGATCATGTGGCCCTCACCCGCGAGGAGCGGGATGCCGTGGTGGCCTTCCTCGATGAAACCGACGCCATCTTCGCCGCCTGGCCCCATGCGGCCGACAGCCTGGATGCCGAGGTCGAGGCCCTCATCGAAGCCCGCTGGGTCGCCAAGGCCTCCAGGAACTGGGCCGAGGCGGACCGGGTCCGCGACCAGCTCAAGGCCCTCGGCATCGTCCTGGAAGATCGGAAGGACGGCACCACCGGGTGGCGCCGGGGCTGAATACAGAAAAGCGGCCCGGAAGGGCCGCTTTTCGTTGGCTGCGTCTTCCGCCTAGCGGCTCAGGCGCTTGAGGGCGATCTGGATGAATTCCGGAGGTCCGGGGAGGAGGCCGGAATCCGCCACGGCGTTCTGGCCCTCGCGGGTCAGGATGAAGTGGATGACTTCGTTGATGGGGGCCGGGAGGGGGGCGCCGGGCGTGCGGTTCAGGTAGGCGTAGTAGAGCCGGGGCATGGGGTACTTGCTGGTGGTGATGTTCTCCTGGTTCGGGAAGCGGGCGTCCTCCCCGTGGTAGGGAACCACCGCCAGCACCTTGTTGGCGAAATACCAGGAAGACATGGTGCCGATGGCGATGCCGGACTGGTCGGTCATGACGGCCTCGGCCAAGGCGGAGGCATCATCGCGGTCCAGGATGCCCTGCCGGTATTCCCCGTTCAGCAGCACCTTCTCGGCGATGGAGGCACGGGTGGCCGTGCCCGCGGCGCGGGTGTAGGCCTGGATGGGCAGCTTCGCCCACTCACCCCGGAGGCCCAGGTCACCCCAGACAACCGCCGGGGACTTGGCGCCGCCCAGCCTCGACTTCGAATAGATGGCGTCCAGCTGCTCCATGCTGATGGAGGTGAGGGGATTGTTCTTGTGGACGAACACGATGTTGGCGTCGAGACAGACCGGAATGCGCATGGGCAGGTAGCCGAACTTGGCCTGGAAGGCCTTGTTCTCTTCGGAGCTGAATTCCCGTGCGGTCAGGATGAGCAGGTGGGTGCCATCCACGAAGCCCTTGACGGCGTCCTTCGTGAGCTTGGGACGGAAGATCAGGTTGGCTTCGGGGTGCGTCTTCCGGAAGGCGGCCGACCACTCCTCGCCGAGATCCGAGAGGGCGTCCGTGCCGATGAGGTCGATGGGCCCCTTGACCTGTGTCTGGGGCTGATAGGCCGGAATGCTGGCGGCCACCTTGGCTCGAGGCTGCGCCGTCTGGGCGCGCAGGGCCCCGAGGCCGCCGATCCCCGCCACCAGGATCAGGGCTGAAATCAGCTGGGCAGGATGTGTTCTCATGGGGAATCCTCTCGAGGGATGACCGCATCAAGAATGCCACCATGTTCCGGCCTTCACGATGCAGACTGAAAGCGATGGGCCCTGCGTGGGACAGATTTAGATGCCCTTTGGGTCATGATCGCACACCCGTGGGCCAAGACCATCCCGCAATGCGGCGCAATGGTGATGAAGGTCACGGGGCCCCTTGGGCGGGGCAGACACCGGCCGCTCTAGGGGGCGGGACCGACCTCCGGTAGACTGGGTGAAGGGTCCATCCCCTTCCGGACCCCCCTTGGACCTTTCATGACTGGTGTGAAGCCCTCCCTCGCCATCGCCCTCCTCGGCCTCCTCTGCGGCATGGGGGTCTTCGCCCAGGAGAAGACGAGCCTGCCAGCCCCTCACGCCAAGGCCGGGGTGCATTGCTATGACTGCCATCAGGAGGAGAAGCCCACCAAGAAGGCGGTGGCCTCGGATTCCTGCATGACCTGCCACGGCGACTATCCGGCCATGAAGGTCGTGACGAAGGACGCCAAGCCGAACCCGCATGATTCCCACCTGGGCGAGATCCCCTGCACGGAATGCCACCGCCAGCACCAGCCCCCCGTGGTCAAGTGCCTGGAGTGCCACGCGGGGAAGTACAAGTTCAACCTGAAATAGGGTCCGGTCTCCGGAGCAGGGCCCCGGAGACCTCCTCGGGCAGGAGATCCTCCAGGCACTGGCGGCGCTGGCAGGCCCGCTCCCGGCAGGGGGCGCAGACAATGCCCGTGCGAAGCACCCGGCCCGCCCCGGCGGGGAGCCCCGCCACCACGGGGTCGCTGGAGCCGTAGAGCCCCAGGGCTGGAACGCCCAGGACCACGGCCAGATGCAGCAGGCCCGTGTCCGGCGCGACCACGCGGTCCGCCTGGCGCAGGGCCGAGGCCAGCTGCCAGAAGCCCAGCCGGGGCAGGGCCTCGACGCCCGTGACCTCCGGGAGCCAGGAGCGGAGTTCCTCCTCCTCCGGCCCCAGGGACCAGCGGAGGTCGAAACGGCCCCTCAGCCCGGCCGCCAGGGTCAGCCAGTGGCGAAGGGGCCAGCGCTTGATGGCGCCCCGCCGGGAGGCGCCGGGCACCAGCACCACCCGTGGCTTCGACTCCTGGCGCCAGATGCTCCCGGGATCCGGCAGATCCACGTCCCTCAGGACCGCCCGGAACCGCCCCAGACCCGAGACGCCCCGGCTGAGCCCGAAGGCCTCCGCCAGCCCCAGGGCCTGGTCGTACCGCGTCTGGTGCCGGAAGGCCAGGGGATGGGTCTGGAGGGAGCCCGCGAATTCCTTGGTGACGCCATCCCCCCACCGCTCGGGGATGGAGGCCAGCTTCGGGATCATGGCCGCCTTGAGGATGCCGTGGAAATCCAGGCTGGCCCCGGCGCCGCGGACAAGCCCGGCCACCCGTTTCAGCTCCCCCAGCGCCGAGAAGGGATTCGAGAGCCGTCGGCGCTTCACGATCACGGGCTCCAGCCAGGGGAGCGGCTCCAGCAGGAAGGCGTGGCGGTCCTCCACCACGGCCTGGAACCGGGCCCCGGGAAAGGCCGCATGCAGGTTGGCCCAGGCCGGCAGCACGCGGAGGATGTCGCCAAGGGCGGAAAGGCGGAGCAGAACCAGATCCATCCCTCCATCCTATTCGTTACGCTGAAGGCATGAGCATGCAGCCTTTCGCCAGGGACCAGACCAAGAACCCTCCCCCCATGAATTGGCTGGATCGGCTGCTGCGGCGCTTCTCGCGCATCGCCTACGGGCTGGCGGTCCTCCTGATGTACACCCTGGCCTCCACCGCCCTGGGCCTGGCCCTGGCCCCGGCGCTGTGGATCTGGCCCCGGCTCCAGGCCTGGGCGGCCCCGCTGCCAGGCCCCCTGCCCTGGATCGTGTCGGGCTTCGCCCTGGCCCTCAGCTTCTTCATCTTCGGCCTGGCGCTGCTGCTGGTGGTTCCCCTCTATAACTGGGCCCTGCCCACCCGGGTGAAGCCCTTCAAGGGCGGCTACTACACCCTTCACGCCCTGCCCTGGTTCCTCCACAACGGCCTGTTCTACCTGGTGCGGTTCACCTTCCTGCCCTTCGTGACGCTCACGCCCTTCGGAATCTGGTTCCTCAAGGCGATGGGCATGAAGATCGGCCGCCACGCCTTCATCAACACCGAATACATCAGCGACCCCCAGCTCATCAGCGTGGGCGACGACGCCGCCCTGGGCGGCAGCGTGCGCATCTTCGCCCACTACGGCGGCGGCGGGAACCTGGTCATCGCCCCAGTGTCCGTGGGGAACCGGGCCACCCTCGGCCTGGCCTGCTGTGTCATGGGGGACGTGGTCATCGGCGACGATGCGACCATCCTCCCCGAGAGCGTGGTGCTGCCGGGGAGCCGGGTGGGTGCGGGAGAGACCTGGGGCGGGGTCCCCGCGCGGAGGATCGAGCGCGAGGAAATGGAGAAGATCAAGGCCGAGATCCGGGGCCTTTCCGAAACCCTGGGGTGACCCCGCCTACGGTCTTGATGCTCAGCCTGATGGGGACCCGGCTCAGAAGGCGGCCCATGCCGCCTCCTTCCCCACCCAGCTTGGCTTCGCGGGGCGGGGTCCCCGCGCGGAGGATCGAGCGCGAGGAAATGGAGAAGATCAAGGCCGAGATCCGGGGCCTTTCCGAAACTCTGGGGTGACCCAGGTCACAGCCCCGGACCCGATCCGCCGAAAGGGCATCCCGGTGCGCCGGAACTGGAGCCGGACCAGACGGGACTAGGCAAGTCCCGAGAATCCCGCGACAATCCAAGTTTCCCCCAGGGGGCTCCCCCCTCACCATTGGTCCAAACGATGCGCACACCTGCCCTCCTTTGCTCCGTCCTCATCTCCGCGGCCCTCATGGCCCAGGCGCCCGCGCCTTCCCTGGGCGACCGCGTGAAGGCCGAGAGGCCCGCGGTCGAACAGCTCATGGCCGAGCTCAAGGCCCCGGAGGCCATGAAGCGGGCGGAGGCCCTGCTGCCCGCAACCCGTCCCGTCTTCGACAAGAAGGACAACTCGACCCTCGTCCAGAGCTGCGCGGCCAACCTCGACATGGCCGAAGCCCTGCGCCTGGCTGCGGAGGCCGCCGATTCCGCCGGCGTCTGGGAGAAGGCCCTGGAATACGCCAAGACCGCCCAGTCCCTGGCCAACGAGTGCTATGCCGGAGTGAGGGAGCCCTTCACCCAGACCGTGGCCTACTACAAGCAGGCCGGCGCCCGCGCCCAGCAGGTGCTGGACGAGAACGCCGACCGCATCAAGGAGCTGAAGAGCAAGGCGACCCTGGATCCCGGGGAGCGCCAGGAGCTGGACCTCGCCCTCGGCGTTGAGAAGGAACTGGTGGACTGCGCGAAGTGGGTGAAGTTCTTCCAGACCTACCTCGACGTCACCAAGCGCGAGAACGAGGCCTATGACCCGCTCGTGAAGGTGATGGAGGAGAAGCTCAAGAGCGAGGCCGACCAGATCGCCGACTACAAGGCCGGCAAGGGCGAGAAGACCAAGTGGGTGGAAGCGGTCATCTCCACCCCGGCCTACCTCGAGCGGTTCCCCGAAAAGATCGGCAAGGCCCAGTGGCTGAACCGCCTGGCCATCCTCGATCCCGAGAACAAGAAGGTCCAGCACCAGCTCGACCTCCTGAGCGGCAAGGTCAGCGCTCCCCCGGCCAAGCCCGCCAAGAAGGGAAAGAAGGGCTGATCACGCCCCGGGCCTGTACTCTGGAGGCATGACCCGCCGCTCGACGCCCCGCATCCCCGTCCGCAGCCCCGCACGCACCCCTGACCGGCGGCCCACTCGCGAAGCCCCGAAGCCCATGGCCTCGGGGCTTCGTCCGTACGAGACTTTCGAGGCCACCTTCCTGGGCCACCCCGAGGGTGCCGGCGGCTTCCTCAGGCTGGCCGGCCAGCCCAAGGGACCCGGCATGGACCTCCTGGTGGACTGGCGGGACGCCCATGGCGCCATCCACGGGGACCGGGTGGTGGCCGAAGTCTGTGGCGAAGGCTGGGACGGCCGCCTCAAGGCCCGCGTGCTGGAGGTCAAGGGCCGCGGCGAGACGCCCCTGCCCGGCACCCTCCAGAAGCAGCCCTGGGGCTGGCGCGTGGTGCCCCTGGAGCCGCGGCTGGCCCAGATCATCTCGGTCCCGCCCACGGACCTGGCCGAGGACGGCGAACTGGTGAGCGTGAGGCTGGACGCCGACCCCGAAGCCAAGCAGCTGAAAGGCACCGTGGTGGCCCGCCTCGGGAAGAAGACCGACCTGAAGATCGAGAACCGGCTCACGGCGGCCCTCTTCAACCTCCGCACCGCCTTCCCCGATGCCGTGATGAAGGAACTGGCCCCCTTCCCCACCAGCATCCCCGCCGAGTGGCTGTCTGGCCGGGAGGATCTGCGCGAGACGCTCACCTGCACCGTGGATCCGCCCACGGCCAAGGACTTTGACGACGCCATCAGCCTGGAGGTGCTGCCGGAGTCCGAGGGCGGCGGTTGGCTGCTGGGCGTCCACATCGCCGATGTGAGCCACTACGTGGCCGAGGGCGGCCCCCTGGACGAGGAGGCCCGCCTGCGGGGGACCTCCGTCTACTTCCCTGACGAGGCCATCCCCATGATCCCCGAGCGCCTGAGCGGCGACCTCTGCAGCCTTCGCGAGGGCGTGGACCGGCTCACCATGACGGCCTGGATGACGCTCTCGCCGGACCTGGAGGTGGTGGAGACGCGGCTTTCCGAAAGCGTCATCCGCAGCGCCAAGCGCCTCACCTACGACGAGGTGAAGGAGGCCTGCATCGACCTCTCGGGCCGCAAGCGGGCCGAGCTGGGCGAGGCCCTCTGCGCCCTGCTGGACGAAGCGCTGGCGGTATCGCGGCGCCTCACGGGAATCCGCCTGGGCCGCGGCGCCATGAACCTGGACACGGAGGAGGCCGAGTTCGTCTTCGACGCCGAGGGCCGGCCCGTGGACGCGCGCCGCTACCCCCGCCACGACGCCCATCGCATGATCGAGGAGTTCATGCTGCTGGCCAACGAAACCGTCGCGCGCTACTTCACGCGGAAGAAGATCCCCGCCATCTACCGCATCCACGACGAACCCGATCCCCTGAAGCTGGAGATCTTCGCCGAGGTGGCCCGCACCTTCGGCCTGCTGAAACCCAAGGAGACGCCCACACCCGAGCACCTCAACGCCATGCTGGACAAGATCCGCGGCGGCCCACTGGAGGCCATGATCAACACCTTGTTGCTGCGCAGCTTGAAGAAGGCCGAATACAACGTCGACAACATCGGCCACTCGGGCCTGGCCCTCCAGGACTACCTGCACTTCACGAGCCCCATCCGCCGCTATCCCGATCTCATCGTCCACCGCCTGCTGCGCAGGGTGCTGCGCGGCGAGCGCCTGCCGGAGGGCCTTCACAGCCATTTGGCCGTGCTCGCCAAGGGCGCGAGCGACTGCGAGCAGAAGGCCACCGAGGCCGAGCGCGAGAACGACAAGTGGAAGGCCTGCCTTCTCATGAAGGCCCGCATCGGCCAGCGCTTCCAGGGCCGCATCCAGGGCTTCTCCGCCAAGGTCATGTTCGTCACGCTCGATTCGCCCTTCGTGGAGGTGGGCGTGCCCCTTGCGGCCCTGGGCGGCAACTTCTGGGTGGACGAGCACCGCACGAAGGCCACGGGCCAGCGGGGCATGGTGGTGCTCACCATCGGCGATGCCGTGGAGGTTGAGATCACCACCGTAGATGAGGACCTCCGGCGGGTGAGCGCCTGGGTCACCCAGGCCAAGGCCCAGGATGCCCATGGCAAGGTGATCCAGTTCGTGCCGACGCTCGCAGCGCCTGCGGTGCTGCGAGAGGGGGATCTGGAGAAGCCCCGGCGGGGAGCCCAAACCCGATCCGGCGAGCCGCGCCCCCGGCGCGACGCGACCTCAAAGCAGCGTCCGCCAAAGAAGGCCCGTGTGACCACCGGAAAATCACGGGAAGCAAGTCCTAAGGCGCCAAAAGGCAGTGTCCGTGGCTCCGGCAAGCGGAAGGCCCGGTGATCGTCGCACCCGCCCCCGTCCGCTGCCTGGGCGTGGACCCGGGCTCCCTGGCCTGCGGCTGGGCCGTGGTGGAGCGTTTCGGGTCCCGGCTCACCCTGGTGCAGGCCGGGGTCATCCGCAACCCGCGGGGCACCGACTTCGATCAGCGGGCCCTCCTCATCCATCGCCACCTCTCCGAGGCCATCGCCGCCCATGCCCCGGGCTTCATGGCGGTGGAGTCCCCCTTCGTGGAGAAGAACGCCGCCACGGCGCTGAAGCTGGGCCAGATCCGGGGGGGCATCCTCCTGACGGCGGCGCTGCACGGATTGCCCGTGGGGGACTACAACCCCATGCAGGTCAAGAAGGCGGTCAGCGGCTATGGCTGGGCGGACAAGGGCCAGGTTGGGAAGATGGTGATGACCCTGCTGAACTTGAAGGAACCCCTGGCGGCCGATGCGGCCGATGCCGCCGCCGTGGCCATCGGGCACCTCCTGGCCAGCCGCAGGGCCTGAGCGCCCCTTGGAGGACCCAGATGTCATGTTTTTCAAGGGCTTCTGGAAATGTCACAGAGGGTGTGACAAAAAATATCGTAACTCATGACATTTCTTGTGATGCCTATCACTAGCCTAAGTCACAAGCAAACACGATCATGTTGTCCAGGAAGCCCACGGAGCCACCATGCACATGGACACCGCAGCGCGACAGCACAACCCCGCCTTCTGGACCACCGCCGAGCGCCTGCACGAAGTGTTCAACCAGCTCGAGCGCCAGATGAGCAGCTCGCCCCGCGGTCTCGCCGTGCTCCGTCAGGTCCAGGCCCTCGAAGCCGAACTCGAAGCCGAAGTCATGCACCGCAGCCGCCGCATCGCCGCTGCCTGATCTGACTCGCCCCCATCTCAAAGCCCGGCGTCGCCGGGCTTTTCCTTTGCCGGCCAGTCCGTGGGTGCAAGCCGCCAAACCTCCGAAAGCAACTGAAGGCCCGGCTCGGCCGGACCTTCACGCGGGGTCAAGGGGGTATGCGCGCAAGCGCGGGACCCCCTGATCATGGAGAGGGCACCCCGAAGGGTGCCCGGTTGTCTCGGCCTGATGAAACTCTGGCCGGAAGGGGCTGGCGAAAACGGTCGCCCCGTGGGAGGAAAGAGAGGCTCTTCCCACTCCCCAGGCTAGGCCGGGACCTTCACCCTACAAGGGGGAAACCCACGCTCAATCTTCGTGCCGCAATATCCCGGGACGGTAGGCCGGGTAGGCGGGCACCCACTGGGCCCGGGTCACCACCGCCCCGATCTGGTCGTCATCGAGCAGCCGGCCCAGGCCGGCGTTGCGGGCCTCGATGCCCACGGCCTTGGCGACGGCGGCCGACACGCGGCGGATGTCCCGCATCTCCGGCAGCAGCAGGCCCATGGCCTCCTGCTGCGGCGTCACGAACTCGCTGATGGCCCGGCTGGCGGCCAGGAACATGCTGTCCGTCACCCGGGTGGCCTTGCAGACCAGGGCGCCGAGGCCGACGCCCGGGAAGATGTACATGTTGTTGCACTGGGAAGCCTGGAGGGTGTGCCCCTTCCAGTCCATGGGCTCGAAGGGGCTGCCCGTGGCCACCAGGCCCTTGCCATCGGTGGCCCGCCACACCGCTTCCGGCGTGCACTCGCACTTGTGGGTGGGGTTGGAGAGGGCCAGCACGATGGGCCGGGCCGAGTGCTTGGCGGTCTCGGCCAGGATGGCCTCGCTGAAGAGGCCAGGCTGGGCGGTGACACCGATGAGCACCGTGGGGTGGGCGTTCCGGACCACGTCCTCCAGGCCGATGCGCGAGGGATCCGCCAGGTTCCAGCCCTCCACCCAGGCCCGGCGCTGGGCCAGGGGTTCCTGGGGACCCTCCAGCTGCGGGTCGTCGTCGAGGAGCAGCCCCTGCATGTCCACCGCGAAGATGAGACGGCGGGCCTCCTCGTCGGAGAGTCCCTCCTCCTTGAGGGCTGCCCGGATGTTCATGGCGATGCCGGTGCCCGCCTGGCCCATCCCCACGATGACGTAGCGCTCATCCTGGAAGCGGCTCTTCTTGATGCGCATGGCGGTCATGAGCGCCGCCAGGGCCGTCGAGCCGGTGCCCTGGATGTCATCGTTGAAGGAGAGGATGCGCTCGCGGTAGCGGTCGAGGTTCTTGAAAGCCGTGTGCTTGGCGAAATCCTCCCACTGGAGCAACGCGCCGGGGAAATTGCGCTTCACGCCGAGGACGAACTTCTCGATCAACTCCTCGTACTCGGCCCCCCGCAGCCGCGGCTTGCGGATGCCCAGGTAGAGCGGATCCTCCAGCAGCCTCGGGTTGTTGGTGCCCACGTCCAGGGTGATGGGCAGGGTGACGCCGGGATGCACGCCCCCGGCGGCCACGTAGAGGCTGACCTTGCCCACGGGGATGCCCATGCCGTCCGAGCCCAGGTCGCCTAGGCCCAGGATGCGCTCGCCATCCGTCACCACGATGAGGTTCACCTGGGGCTGTGATAGCCCGTGGAAGATCTGGTCGATGTTCGCGATGTTCTCGGGCGTGATGTAGATGCCCCGGAAGCGGCGCTGGATGTGGCTCAGCTGCATGCAGGCCAGCCCCACCGTGGGCGTGTAGATGATGGGGACCATCTCGTCCAGGTGGTCCTGGAGCAGGCGGTAGAACAGGACCTCGTTGCGGTCCAGGAGGCCCGAGAGGTAGATGTAGCGCTCCATGTCGTCGGGCTTGCGGAGGAAGGCCTCGTAGGTGCGGTCCAGCTGCGATTCGAGCGTGGCGATGCCGGGCCGCAGCATGCCGTCCAGGCCCAGGCTCAGCCGCTCCTCCTTGGTGAACGCCGAGGCCTTGTTCAGGTGCGCGTTGTTCAGGAGCTGCCGCCCACGGACATAGACTTCGTAGTATTCCTCGCCGGTCAGCGGATCGATCTTGAGCACGAAGGTCTTCATGGCTGCCCCTTGTCTGCCACGCCCTCGCTGGATCCGATGGATCCCAGGTTCCAGTTCAAGCGGGGCTGGATGATGGACTCAGTGTAGCTTCCTGACGGAGGGGAAGGGATCACATCGGGACCGGCACCTCCTGGAGCAGGTCCCCCAGCTCGCGGCTGCTCCCCACGGGCGCCGCACAGGTCCTGCCCCGGCACACGAAGGCCAGAGGCCTCCCGGGGTTCTGGCCGCGCCCTTCGTGCAGCGGCAGCAGCTGATCCCCCGAGACGGAGAGCACCCGGCCGGGCAGGAAGCGACGATGCACCTCGCGAAGCATGTCCTGCACACGGGGATCCCCGGGATCGCCGGAGAGGGCCACGTCCAGGTGTTCCCGCCGGACGAGGTCCAGCACCCCCAGCAGGCCGAGGAAGGCCCTGGGGGCACGCGCCATCCAGGGGCCGAAGCACCGGAGGGTGCCTTCGACGGCGGACCGGAAATCCTCCCGCTGGAGGTGGCGGGACAGCCGGAACAGCGCCCGGGCGGCCAGGGTGTTGCCGCTGGGGATGGCATTGTCGAAGCCCGGCTTCTGCCGGAAGAGAAGGTCCGGCTGGTCCGCCTCCGTGCTGAAGAACCCGCCCTCCACCGGATCGTGGAACCGGGCCAGCATCACCTCCCCGAGCGCCTCGGCCCAGCGCAGCCAGGCCGGATCGAAGTCCGTCTCGAAGAGATCCACCAGCCCCTCCGCCACGGCCGCGTGGTCTTCGAGGAAGGCGGCCGTGTGCGCCCTGCCCTGACGCCACACCCGAAGCAGCCGGCCCTCCCGCCACAGCTCCCGGCGGAGGAAGGCGGCGCAGGCCCGGGCCGCCTCCAGGTACCGCGCCTCGCCCAGCACCTGGGCGCCCCGGGCCAGGGCTGACAGGGCGAGCCCGTTCCAGGCCGCCAGCACCTTGTCGTCCTTGGCGGGCCGCACACGCTGGTCCCGCCAGAGGCGCAGCCGCTCCCGCAACCGTGGCTCCTCTTCCGCGGAAAGCGCCGCGTCCTGCGCACGGGAAAAGCGGTGGATGACGCTGCGGCCGTGCTCGAAATTACCGGCGTCGGTGATGCCGAAGGCCGCGCAGAACCGCTTCCCGTCCACCGGACCGAGGGCCTCCTCCACCTCGGTGGGGGTGAACACGTAGAACTTCCCCTCCTCACCTTCGCTGTCCGCATCCTCGCTGGAATGGAAACCGCCGCTGGCGTCACACAGGTCCCGCAGGAGGTAGTCCAGGGTCTCCCGGGCCACCTGGGCATGGCGCAGCGCTCCCGTCGCCTGGAAGGCCCCCAGGTAGCAGGTGGCCAGCTGGGCGTTGTCGTAGAGCATCTTCTCGAAGTGGGGCACCAGCCACTGGCCGTCCACGCTGTACCGGGCGAAGCCGCCGCCCAGGTGGTCGCACATGCCGCCTTCCCACATGGCATCCAGGGTGCGGACGGCCATGCCCCGGTCCGTCTCCCTTCCAGCCGCCAGGAGCAGGTCCACGGCCATCTGCTGCGGGAACTTCGGAGCCGGCCCGAACCCGCCCCAACGAGCATCAAAGCCCCTGCGGAGCTGGGCCAGGGCCGACTCCAGGACCTCGTCCCCGGGCGGGGCGGCCCCGGCCTCCACCTCGACCTGGCGGCGCAGTTCCGCAGCGAGGGCCGCCGCCTGGCCTGCGACCCCGGCCCGGTCCTCCTGCCACAGCTGGGCGATGCGCTGGAGCAGGGGGATGAAGCCGGGCATGCCCCCCCGCGGCTCCGGCGGGAAGTAAGTGCCGCCGTAGAAGGGTTCCAGGTCCGGTGTCAGCCACACGCTCATGGGCCATCCGCCCCGGCCCGTGAGGGTCTGCACCGCGTCCATGTAGAGGTCGTCGAGGTCGGGCCGCTCCTCCCGGTCCACCTTGATGCTCACGAAGGAGGCGTTCAGCGCGTCGGCCACGGCGGGGTTCTCGAAGCTCTCCCGTTCCATGACGTGGCACCAGTGGCAGGCGCTGTAGCCGATGCTGAGGAAGATGGGCTTCTGCTCGACCCGGGCCTTCGCCAGGGCCTCCTCGCCCCAGGGGAACCAGTCCACGGGGTTGTGCGCATGCTGGAGCAGGTAGGGGCTGAGGCTTCCGGCGAGGCGATTGGGCATATCCGGCTCCGTGGGAGGCGATTATGCCCCAGGATTCCTTTCCTGACAGGAAAAAGGCGTCCGGCACCGGTAGAATGAATCCTTCGTACCGACCCGGGGTCCCATGTTCGACAGCCTTACCCAGAAGCTCAGCCAGGCGATGAAGGCCCTCCGGGGCCAGTCCAAGCTGACGGAAGCCAACCTCGAGGCCGTGCTGCGCGAAGTGCGCATGGCCCTGCTGGAGGCGGACGTCCACGTGAGCGTGGCCCGCACCTTCCTGCAGCGCGTGAAGGAGAAGGCCCTGGGCGTGGAGGTCATGCAGGGCCTCAACCCGGCCCAGGCCTTCATCGACATCGTCCATCGCGAGCTGGTGGAGATCATGGGCGGCCAGGCTCCCGAGCATCCCATCGCCTTCGGGGCCAAGCCGCCGACGGTGGTGATGATGGTGGGCCTCCAGGGCGCCGGCAAGACCACCACCTGCGGCAAGCTGGCCGTCTTCCTCAAGAAGCTGGGCCGCTCCCCCCTGCTGGTGCCCGCGGACGTCTACCGCCCGGCGGCCATCGAGCAGCTTCATGTCGTGGCCAAGGATGCCGGTGTTCCCTCTTTCCGCACGGTGGAGAAGGACCCGGTCGCCATCTGCGCCGCGGCCCTGGCCGAGGCCAAGGTCAAGGGCTGGGACACGGTCATCCTCGACACCGCGGGGCGCCTGCACCTGGACGAGACCCTCATGGAGGAGTTGGCCCGCATCAAGGGCAAGGTCTCTCCGGATGAGATCCTCTTCGTGGCCGACGCCATGACGGGCCAGGACGCCGTGCGCAGCGCCACGGCCTTCCACGAGAAGCTGGGCATCACCGGCGTGGTGCTCACCAAGGCCGACGGCGACACCCGCGGCGGCGCGGCCTTCAGCATCAAGCAGGCCACGGGCCAGCCACTGAAGTTCGTGGGCGAGGGCGAGAAGCTGGAGGACTTCCAGCGCTTCCACCCCGACCGCATGGCCCAGCGCATCCTCGGCATGGGCGACGTGCTGAGCCTCATCGAGCACGCCAAGGACAAGCTCGACGAGAAGGAAGCCGAGGTCATGGCCAAGCGCCTGGCCAAGAACCAGTTCACGCTTGAAGACATGCGCAAGCAGTTCCAGCAGGTGCAGAAGCTGGGCTCCATGAACAAGATCCTTGGCATGCTCCCGGGCCTGGGGCAGATGAAGGACCAGCTGGCCCAGGTGGCCACGGACAAGCGCATCAAGCACCTGGAGGCCATCATCAATTCCATGACGCCGGCCGAGCGCGCGAACCACAACCTGCTGGATGGCAAGCGCAAGCGCCGCATCGCCGCGGGCTGCGGCCGACCCGTCCACGAGATCAACCAGCTGCTCAAGCAGTTCATGGAGACGAAGAAGATGATGGGCCAGATGAACGATCCCAAGTTCATGGCCCGCATGCAGCGCATGGCCAAGATGGGCGGCGGCCCCAACCTTCCCTTCTAGGAGACCATGTCCCATCCGCGCCCAGCCATGGCCCGCCCCGGCGTCTGGATCGCCTTGGCCGTGGTTCTGCTCGGTGCGCTGGCGACGACCGTGGTCGTCAGCACCCGCCGTTCCGCGGGCCGCGTGCTGATCCTGGCCTCCACCCTGGACGACCAGGGCAGGGATGCGGGCCCCGGCATGGAGGTCCTCCTCTCGGACTGCATGGAGATCCTCGCGGGGGCCACCGTCACCCACGCCTCCGCCCTCCCCTCCGCGGCGGACCTCCAGCGCCTGCCCCCGGATACCCGCCTGCTGCGGTTCTCGGGGAGCCGGAGCGGAGACCAGCTCTCCCTGACCCTGGAGTGGAACACGGTGGACCGGGTCCGCTCAGGCAAATCCTGGTCCCGGGATGAACTCGGTGGGCAGGAGCCCCTGGGCGCCATGAGGCAGGTCGTCCGGCGTTGGCCCCTGCCCCTGCGCTTCCGCCAGCTGGAGGCCCTGATCCCCTCCTCCTCCCGAAACTTCTGGCTCCTGCTGGAGAGCCTGGCCATCCGGGACGACCGGGACGCCGCCGCCAGGCTGGAAGCCACGCAGCGACTGGTCGAGGCAGAACCCCGGTGCGCCACCGCGTGGACGGTCCTCGGAGACCACCTCTACCGCAGCCTCTGGGTGGATCCCCGGCAGGCGGGAGTCGGCCTGAATTCCCGCACCCACCAGGCCTTCCAGAAGGCCGTGGACCTGGTGCCCGGCCATCCGAGGGCCACCTTCCTCTGGTCGATGATGCTCAGCGACACCGGAAACCAGAGCATGGCCCTGCAGGCGCTCCAGGAGGGAATCCGGCTCCGTCCGAACCTGCCGGATCTGTATCTCGGCGTCGCCTACGCCGGCCGGACCTCGGGCCTGCTCGAGGGTGCCCGCAGGGCCCTGGCCCGCCGAGCCCGACTGCTGGGCCCCCTGGCCTCGCCTTCCGCCTGGTTCGCCGAAACCACCTATCTCTACCTGGGGGATCTGGAGGCCTTCGGCCAGGAACTCGCGCGGGCGGGTTCCCTGCGCCAGGACGCCAGCATCTTCTTCTACCAGGGCTACCTCGCCCTCCTCCGCGGCCAGAACGCCCAGGCCCTGGATTTCATGCGGGCTGGAAGCGATCCGGGCCGCATGCCCGCCCATTTCCGCGACCTCTGCCGCGTGTACCGGGCCTACCTCGAAGGCCGCTCCGGAGATGGACTCGTGGAGCTGCGGGAGATGGATGAAATCCGCGGCAAGCTCCACATCCCGGACGGCGAGTGGACTTTCAAGGAGGCCGAGGCCTACGCCCTCCTCGGGGACGCCGATCGCGGAGTGGACTGCGCCACCCGCGCCTTCGTGCAGGGGTTCAGCTGCGCCGCCTGGTACGAGAACTCGCCCTTCCTGGCCAAGGCGCGCACCCATCCCCGCTGGCCGACCCTGCGCCGCAACATCCGGGAGCGCCAGGCGGTGCTGGAGGGGAGCTTCCCGCCATCGGCCTTTGGATACTGAAGCAGTCCCCCCGCCGGCCCGTGCGCAATTAACCCTTGGGACATGGGCCATTCTGCGTTACACTTTCCTGCTCAGGGAGTGCCCATGCTTTCGATCCGTCTTGCTCGCAATGGTGCCAAGAAGCGCCCGTTCTACCACATCGTCGTCTCCGAGAATGACCGCATCCCCACCGGCCAGGCCGTGGAAGTGCTGGGCTTCGTGAACCCCATCGCCGGCTCCGGCGAGGCGGTGCGCATCGATGTGGAGAAGGCCAAGTCCTGGCTGCAGAAGGGCGCCCAGCCCTCCAAGACCGTGCTCGACCTGTTCAAGAAGAACCAGGTCCTGTAGCCCGTCTCAGATCCACGAAAGCCGGGCCAGTGGTCCGGCTTTCTTTGTTCTCCCCGGAGAAGCCATGAACCTGGAAGCCTTCCTGCGCGACGTGCTGACCCCGCTGCTGGACCACCCGGAGGCCCTCCGGGTCGAGATCTCGGGCGAGGGACGGCGGCGCGACGTGCTGGTCTTCGCCGATCCAAAGGACCGGG
Organism: Holophagaceae bacterium; assembly: GCA_046331485.1. GTDB lineage: Bacteria > Acidobacteriota > Holophagae > Holophagales > Holophagaceae > Geothrix. The sequence continues at coordinate 261,204 of JAXLQS010000001.1, forward strand.
GCCGCATCATCGGAAAGCACGGCCGCATGATCTCGGCCCTGCGCACCCTCTGCAAGACCGCGGGCGACAAGGCCGGCCTGTCGGTGGACCTGGAGCTGTACGACGGGGACGAGCAGGAGGCCTAGATGCTCCTCGCGGGACACCTCGCCAAGATCCAGGGACTCAAGGGCGAGTTCCTCTTCCACGCGGTCATGGACGCTCCCGAGCGCCTGGAGGGCATGGAGGGTCTCGTGCTGGCCCCGCCGCACCTGGATCTGGAGCACTCCGAGGCCGCCCCCCCCGCGCGGGTCGTGTCCATCCGCGCCTTCCGCTGGCACCAGGACCGGCCCTGCCTCGCGTTCCGGGACCTGCCCGACCGCACGGCGGCGGAGCCCTTCAAGGGCTGGGCGCTCTGGATGCCCGAGTCCGCTGCGACCTTGGAGGATGGCGAGAGCTTCCGCCACCAGTGGGTCGGCTGCGAGGTCTTCATCGCGGGACACAAGGTAGGCGAAGTGCTGCGCCTGGATCCCGGCCCGGCGGGCTACGACATGGTCGTCATGCGCGACCTGCGGCCCGGGCGCACGGGCCAGCGCGACATCCCCTACATCAAGGCCTGGTGGACCCTGGACCTGCCCAACCGCCGCCTAGACCTCGATCCGCCTGAGGGCCTGCTGGACGTCAACCTGGCGGGCGGCTGACAATCGGGGCATGTCCCCCCGCCTCGAACGCCTGAAACAGACCTTCGGCATGCGCCTGTTCGGCTGGCTGAGGATCCCCCTCCTGGCCTCCGTGCGCCCCAGCGTGGTGGAGCTCTCCGAGACCCGCTGCGTGGTTCGGGTCCCCCTCCGCCGCTGGACGCGGAACCACCTCGGCTCGATGTACTTCGGAGCCCTGGCCATCGGGGCCGACTGTGCCGGGGGCCTGCTGGCCATGGACCAGATCAAGCGCTCCGGCGGAGGGGTGAGCCTGGTCTTCAAGGCTTTCCAGGCCCGGTTCCTCAAGCGCCCCGAATCCGATGTCTACTTCATCTGCGAGGAGGGCCGGGCCATCCGGGACCAGGTGCGGCGCACCCTGGAATCCGAGGAGCGCATCACCGAGCCCATGTGCATCCAGGCTGCCGTGAAGCTCCCCGACGGCAGCTTCGAACCCGTGGCGGAGTTCACCCTGGAGTTGAGCCTGAAGCGGAAAAGCTAGGCCAGACGGAGCTGCTGCACGAACTTCTGGATGCCCGCCAGAAGCATCTCGATGGCGATGGCCGTGAGCACCAGGCCCATCAGCCGCTCGAAAGCCATGGTCACCTGCTCTCCCAGGAAATCCTCGATCTTCTCCGCGAAGCCCAGCACCACGGCCGAGACGGCCATGGCCACGGAGAGCGCGCCCAGCCACTCCCAGAGGCGATGCGGCTCCCGGCTCACCAGCAGCAGCACCGTGGCGATGGCCGAGGGCCCTGCGATGAAGGGGATGGCCAGGGGCACCAGGAAGGGCTCGCCGTGGATGGGGTGACCGGCGCGGCCCTCCGGGTGGGGGAAGACCATCTTCAGGGCGATGAGGAAGAGGATCACGCCGCCCGCGATGCCCAGCGAGGTGTCCGTCAGGTGCATGACCTTCAGCACCCGCTGGCCGAAGAGCGCGAAGAAGACCAGGATCGCGAAGGCGAAGAGCACTTCCCGGATGATGATCCGCTGGCGCCGGGCCGGATCCACCTGGCGCAGCAGCCCGATGAAGAGCGGGATGTTGCCCAGGGGATCCGTGACCAGGACCAGAAGCACGATGGCGGAGATGAAGGAGGAGGAATCCATGACCTACTTCAGGTCGATCTCGATGGGCATGCGGGCGTAGACCCCACGGGGATCATTCAGCGCCGACAGCCGCTCGAACTGCAGCTTGAAGGCCTCCGCCAGGGCGTCCACGGGGCCGGAGCGGGTCAGCCTGCGCGGCTTCCCCTGCCCGAGGTTCCGGAGCAGGTCCTTCAGGGCGTCGGGCTCGCGCTCGGGCCCGGCCACGTAGAAGTCGTTCTCGGCCTTGGCCATCTTCGCAGCGTGCTTCACGGCCGTCCCCAGGCCCCCGAGCTCATCGACCAGGCCCAGCTTGACCGCCTCGCGGCCGGACCAGACGCGGCCCTGGGCGATCTCGTGGACGGCCTCCTTCTTCATCTTCCGGCTGTCCGCCACCTTCGCCACGAACTGCTCGTAGATGTGGTCCACCAGCCCTTGGATGCGGTTCAACTCCAGATCGCTCTTGGGGCGGGTCAGGGTCATGGGGTTGGCCAGCTTCGCGGTCTGCACGCTGTCCCAGGTGATGCCGTGCCCGTTGGCGAGCTTCTTCACATTGGGCAGCATGCCGAAGACACCGATGGAGCCGGTGATGGTGGTGGGCTCGGCGAAGATGCGGTCGCCGTAGGTGCTGATCCAGTAGCCTCCGGAGGCCGCCAGGTGGCCCATGGAGACGACCACGGGCTTCACCTTCTTGGTGAGCACCACCTCCCGCTGGATGAGCTCGGAGGCCGAGGCGCTGCCACCGGGGCTGTTCACGCGCAGGACCACGGCCTTGACGCGGTCGTCCAGGCGCAGACGCCGCAGCTCGCGGCTGAGCCGCTCGCCGCCGATCTGGCTGGACTTGCCGTCGCCGTCCACGATCTCGCCCTCGGCGACGAGCACGGCGATGCGGGCCTTCCCCGTCTTGGCCTCTCCGGGGATGCCGGCATAGGTGGTCAGGCTGATCTGGGGGAAGTCCTTGTCCTTGGGCTGCTTCCCGGCCAGCTTCTTCAACTCGTCCAGCACCTCGTCATAGGGCGCGATGCGGTCCACCAGGCCCAGCTTCCGGGCCTCCTCCGCCTCGATCAGCCCGCGCTCGTCGGCGATGGCCTGGAGGTCGGCGGGCTCCTTCTTCCGGTCCCTGGCGACCGTGTCCTTCCACTCGCCCCAGATGTCGTCCAGCAGCTTCTGCACCTGTTCGCGGTTGGGCTCGCTCATCCGGTCCGTGATGAAGGGCTCCACCGCGCTCTTGTACTTGCCCACGCGGGTGACCTGCACCTCCACGCCGTACTTCTTGAACGCCTCGCCAAAGAACATGGGCTCGCTGGCCAGGCCGTTCACCTCCATCTCGCCGAAGGGGTTGATGAACACCGTGGTCGCGCCGGCGGCCAGGTAGTAGTCCCGCTTGGCCCAGCCCAGGTTGTAGGCCAGTACGGGCTTCTTCGCCTTGAAGCGCTGGATGGCCTCGCGGAGCTCCCGCAGCTGGGCGGGCCCCGCGCCCTGGAGGCTGCCCGTGAGGAAGAGGGCCGTGATGCGGGAATCCGAGGCTGCCCGATCCAGGGCCTCGATGACCACCGGCAGCGCCTGGCTCCGCGCGCCGCCACCGCCCATGGCCTCGCTGATCGCCTCGCTGGGCTCCGGATCGCGTTCACCATCGGACAGGCTCGTGTCCAGATCGAAGACCAGCACGGCTTTGCCCGGTACAGTCGGCTTGCCCGAGGATCCGATGACCGCCAGCAGGCCGAAGAACAGCACGAACGCCAAGCCCCCGGCCACCATCAGGGCCAGGAGGGTGGCGAAGAAACTCTTGAAGAAGTCCTTCATGGCGGCTCCAGAGAAGACCCCTCAGGATGGCATGAACGGGGCTATCGCAGCCGGGCCGCCAGGGCCAGGAAGGCGTCCAGGACCCTCGGCAGGGCCGCGGCGGTGCGGGCCTCGGTGGGCGCGCCCTCCGCGTCCAGCTGCTGGTCCGCGTGCGGCACGGTGATCGCCTCGGGCAGCGCCAGCGCCCCCATGTTGGCCAGCGTGGCGCGCCAGGCCATCAGCCCCCGGGCCCCGCCGAAGGCCCCGGGGCTGGCCGCGCAGAGCAGCACGGGCAGGCCGGCCCAGGGGCTGGGTTTCATGGTGCTGAGCCAGTCCACGGCATTCTTCAGGTGGCCCGGAATCCCCGCGTTGTACTCCGGGGATACGATAACCAGCCCCTGGGCCTTCACCAGGGCCGCATGCAGGGCCTGGGCCCCGGCCGCGGGGGCCTCCCCATCGAGGTAGAGCGGCAGGCGCAGGGCCTCCCCCGCAAAGGCCGTGACCTCGTGGCCCCGGCCCTCCAGGGTGCGGGCCACGTGTCCCAGCAGCCTCGTGTTGAACGAAGCAGGCCGGAGGCTTCCCCCCATCAGCACCAATCGCATGGCTCCTCCCAAAATGTGATCTGGATCAATCCTGACTCGATTGGTAAACTTTTTCATCCCCTGGAGGATGTCATGTCCAACTACCCCGAACACATGGTCGCCCCGATGCGAGATGAGCTCATGCAGGCAGGCTTCCGGCAGCTCCTGACCCCGGCCCAGGTGGACGAGGCCCTCCGGCGGCCGGGCACCACGCTGCTGGTGGTGAACAGCGTCTGCGGCTGCGCGGCGGCCGGGGCCCGCCCGGGCGTGACCGCGGCGCTCCGCTCCCTGGGCCTGCGCTTCGACCAGCTGGTGACGGTCTTCGCGGGCATGGAGAAGGAGGCCACGGCCCAGGCGCGGGAGTACTTCGAAGGGGCCATGCCCACCAGCCCCCAGGCCGCCATCTTCAAGGACGGGCAGCTGGTCCACCTCATGCAGCGCCAGGATTTTCTGGGTCACGATCCGGAGGAGATCGCGGCCACGCTGGCCGCCGCCTACCGCCGGACCGTGGCCGCGAGCTGAACCGGGAATGCTAGCTTTGGGAGTCCACGGATTCCCATGCGTCGCGCCTTCGCCCTCCTGTTCTGCCTTCTGCCCTGCTGGGCCCAGTCACCACCGGCACCCGTCCCCGTGGAGGAGCCCATGCCCTCCATCCTGGCCCTGCCCATTCGCGTGGACCTCGCGCCGCTGCTGAAGCAGGTGGAGGGCCAGGTGCCGCTGTCCCCGCCGAGCATCGAGACCTGGGCGGAGGTCAGGGGTCGGCCCCGGACCTATTTCCGGTTCAACCTGATCCGCGAACCCCTCAGCGTGCGGGTGAAGGATGCCCAGGTCTCGGTGCGGGTGGTGGCGAACTTCGGCATGGACGTGGCCCTGCGCACCCTCGGCAACCGCTTCACCGTGGTGGGTTCCTGCGGACGGAACCCCGAGCCGCCGCGGCGGGTCCTGCTGGACCTGCGGACCGACCTGGGCGTCCTGCCAGGCTGGGGCCTGGACCTCCGCCAGACGGCCTTCGAGGTCACGCCGCTGAACACCTGCGAAGTCACCTTCCTCGGCTTCGACATCACGGACCAGGTCACCGCGGGCATGAAGGAGAACCTCCGGGCCGGGGCCGATCTGCTCGGCCGGCTGGTCCGCGAAAACGCGCTGGCCCGCCAGAAGGCCCAGGAGGCTTGGGCGCAGATCAGCCAGCCCATCGAGCTGGGGAAGGACCTCTACCTCCTGTTCCAACCCCGCCGCGTCCGCCTGGCGCCCCTGGCCACCCAGGGCCGGACCCTGGTCATCACGCCCGAGATCGAGGCGCAGCCCCGGCTGGTGCTCGGCCCCAGGCCCCAGGTCGAGGCGAGGCCCCTGCCCGACCTCGAAGTGAATGCGAGTCCGAAACCCGGCTTCCGCCTCCGGGTGGAAGCCGACCTCTCCTATGCCCACGCCAGTCGGCAGCTTGCCGCCCAGGTGGTCGGTCGGACCTTCGACACGGACAAGGGCCGCTTCGAGATCACCGCGGCCCGGGTCTGGGGCGAGCAGGGCAAGGCCATGCTCGAGGTCGGACTGAAGGGCCGGGTCACGGGAAAGGTCACCCTGTCCGGAAAGCCCCTGTCCGATCCGGCCACCAGCTCGCTGCGCCTCGCGGACCTGGACTTCACCCTGGACAGCCAGAGCTGGCTGGCCCGCCTGGGCGACTGGATCTACCACTCGGACCTTCGCCGGGTGCTGACGGACAAGGCCCACTTCCTCATGGACCAGCAGTTCCAGGGCCTGCGCGAGGCCGTCCAGGCCGGGCTCAACCGGCAGCTGGCCCCGCACCTCCACCTCAGCGGGGCCCTGAAAGCCTTCCGGGTGGCCGCCGTGACCACGGGCCCGGAGGGGTTCCAGTCCCAGGCCTACCTCGAGGGCGAGGTCCAGGTGGACATGAAGTAGGCTTGATCCCGGAGCATCCGATGCCGAAACCCCTGTCCCACTTCAGGATCGTGGACCTGTCCTGCGTGCTGGCCGGTCCCTTCGCCACCCAGCTGCTGGCGGACTTCGGGGCAGAGGTGCAGAAGCTGGAGCCCCCCGAAGGCGACCCCACCCGGGGCTGGGGCCCCCCCTTCGAGGATGGCGATGCCGGCGAGAGCGCCTACTTCCGCTGCGCCAACCGGGGCAAGACCAGCCGCCGCATTGACCTCCATACCGAGGAGGGCCGGGAGCACCTCTTCGAGCTCCTGAAGGACGCCGACGTCCTGGTGGAAAACTTCCGCGCGGACTCTGCGGATCGCCTGGGCCTGGGCTGGAAGCGGCTGCACGCCAAGTTCCCCAAGCTCATCCTGGCCTCCGTGCGCGGCTTCGCCTCGGATGTCACGGCCTCCCGCCGGGCCGGCTACGACTTCATCATCCAGGCCGAGAGCGGCTGGATGGCCATCACGGGCGAACCCGAGGGCCGCCCCATGAAGGTGGGCGTGGCCCTGGTGGATGTGCTGGCGGGCCTCTATTGCGCCAATGGCGTCCAGGCCGCCCTCCTGCACCGCGAGCGCACCGGCGAGGCCCTCCACATCGAAGTGCCCCTCATGGAGGCCGCCCTAGCGGGCCTGGTGAACGTGGCCGCGGGCTCCCTCATGACCGGAGAACCGCCCCGGCGCTGGGGCAACGCCCATCCCCAGATCGTGCCCTACCAGTCCTTCCGTTGCCAGGACGGCGACGTGGCCATCGGCGTGGGCAGCGATCGCCAGTTCGAGGTGCTGGCCATGTGGCTGGGCCTGGATCTGGAAGCGCGCCCCGAGTGGAAGAAGAACCGCGGCCGGGTCCGGGACCGCGAGGAGCTGGTGGCCCTCATCGAGGCCCGCACCGGGACCAGCACCATGGACGAGGTGCTGGCCATGTGCGAGGCCAACGCCATCCCCGCCAGCCGAGTGCGCAGCGTGGACGAGGTGCTGTACCGCCAGGGCGGGACCCTCCACAACCTGCTGCAGCCCCTCTTCGACATGGAGACCAGCACCATGATTCCCACCCTGGCCTCGCCGCTGCTCCTGAACGGCGAGCGGGCCTGTGCGCCGCTGCCCCCGCCCCGCTGGAAGCCATGACACGCGACCCGCGCCTCCTGCCCCTCGGGGCCAGCCAGGCCAACCGGAAGGCCGAGGCCCGCCTTCGCCAGGCCTGGGCTTTCGTGGTCGGCCCCGCCTTGGCGGGCCGGACCCGCCCCCTGCGCGTGGAGCGGGACATCCTGGTCATGGGCTGCTGGGAGTTGGCCCGCATCGCCGCCCTCCGCGAAGCCGCCGGGGCCGTGTGGCCCCAGGTCCGCGACCGCATCCACCGCGCCCTCGGCCTGAGCCTCAAGGGTCTCCAGATCGTTCCCTGCGACCCGCCGGCGGAGGCTCCGGAGCGCCTCGAAGACCCCGACCCCCTGCGCCGGGCCCTCCGCCTCCTTCAGGCCCGCCGCCTCGAACGGGTCCGCCTCGGACTCGAGCCCGAATAGCCCCGACTGGACGCCCCGATCGGTTTCCAGTAGAGTCAAACCTTCGTCGGGGCGTGGCTCAGCCTGGTAGAGCGCTCGGTTCGGGACCGAGAGGTCGGAGGTTCGAATCCTCTCGCCCCGACCAACATCGTTGGTCGGAGGCCGGCGAGAGGGTTCGGACCTCTGAGTGGGATCGCAGAGGCAGCGCAGTGCGCTGCCGGGAGCGATACCTGCAGCCGGCAAAGCCGGATGCGGTTCGAATCCTCTCGCCCCGACCAACATCGTTGGTCGGAGGCCGGCGAGAGGGTTCGGACCTCCGAGTGGGATCGCGGAGGCAGCGCAGTGCGCTGCCGGGAGTGATACCGGCAGCCGGCAAAGCCGGATGCGGTTCGAAGCCCGCCCCAGCGGGTCTCTCTCCCGAGGGAAACGGATCTCCTCACCCCACCGCGGCATCCCATTCCTTCGGGCCCATCCTCACCGTGGTCAGACCACGATCCCGCCCAAGGCCCGTTCTGCCTCGCTTTTCGTGATCCGTCCCCCTGCACCTCCCGGGCTACAATGACCAGTTCCGCCCGCCGGGCGGGGAGCCTCACGATGACCGACGTCTGCACCGTCATGACCACTTGCGGGAGCGAGGAAACCGCCCTCACCATCGCCGCCGCCCTGGTGGACCAGGCCTATGCGGCCTGCGTGAACATCGTCCCCAGCATCAAGAGCTACTACTACTTCAAGGGAGAGACCCACCTCGACGAGGAGGTGATGCTGATCATCAAGACCACGCGGGAGCTCTTCCCCCAGGTCTCCGAGGTGATCACCGACCTGCACACCTACGAGGTCCCCGAAATTCTCATGTTCCCGATCGAGGAGGGTTCCGAGCCCTTCCTCGATTGGATCCGCCAGAGCGTGAACCGCCTGGCCTGACGCCCTCACCCAGCCCTGGAGCGACCCCATGGAACAGACCCTGTCCCTCGAATTCCTGCGGGTGGTCGAACAGGCCGCCATCGCCTGCGCCTCCTCAGTCGGCCACGGGCGCCGCAAGTACAGTGACCAGCTGGCCGTGGAAGCCATGCGCAAAGCCATGGAATCCGTGCGGATGGACGCCACCATCGTCATTGGCGAGGGGGAGCGGGACGAGGCGCCCATGCTCTACATCGGCGAGAAGGTGGGCATGGGGGCCGACCTGGACGGCGACCACCCGGAAGTCGACATCGCGGTGGATCCCCTCGAGGGCACCAACCTCTGCGCCACCGGCGCCCCCAACGCCATCGCGGTGCTGGCGGCCACCGAGAAGGGTGGGCTCCTCCATGCCCCGGACCTCTACATGGAGAAGCTCGTGGTGGGCCCCGCCGCCAAGGGCAAGGTGAGCCTCGACGCCCCGGTGGAGGAAACCCTCAAGATCATCGCCAAGTCCCTGGACCGCCAGGTCTCCGAGATCACCGTGAGCGTGCTGGACCGGGAGCGCCACGCCCAGCTCATCGCCGACATCCGCAAGGCCGGCGCCCGCATCCAGCTCATTGGCGACGGTGACCTCAGCGCCGCCATCAGCGCCGCCGTCAGTGGCACGGGCATCCACGCGGTCATGGGCACGGGCGGCGCTCCCGAAGGCGTGCTCTCGGCCGCGGCCCTGAAGTGCCTCAATGGCGAGATCCAGGGCCGCCTCAAGGTGGACACCAACACCGCCAGCCGGGAAAAGGCCGAGGCCATGGGCGTGGATTTCGGCCGGATCTACTTCACCGACGACCTCTGCCCCGGCAAGCAGATCGTCTTCGCCGCCTGCGGCGTGACCCACGGCAACCTGCTCAAGGGCGTGCTGCACTTCGGCCATGGCCTGCGCACCTCCAGCCTCATCCTCACCTACGGGGCCCGCCAGGTCCGCTTCATCGACACGGTCCACATCAAGGAAGGCGAGAACGTCACCGTCCGCTTCTAGGCCGCCCCTTGCCGGAATCCATCCGCACCCGCCTCATGCGCTGGGGCTTCAACCTGTGGCCCTGCTACCGGGGCACGGGCGGACGCGTCACCTTCATCGCCGCGGACTGGCGGGAGGTGCGGGTGCGCCTGCCCCTGTCCTGGCGCACGCGGAACGTCGTGGGCACGATCTTCGGCGGCAGCCTGTACGGGGCCGTGGATCCCTTCTTCATGATCATGCTCATGAAGAACCTGGGGCCGGGGTTCACCGTGTGGGACAAGGCCGCCACCATCCGCTTCCGCAGGCCCGGCCGCACCACCCTCCGTGCCGTCTTCACCCTGGATGAGTCCGAGCTGGCGGAGATCCGCCGCCTGCTCCGGGAAGGGCCCAAGGTGGACAGGACCTACACCGTCCTGCTTGTGGACGAAAAAGGTGATGTTCACACTGAAATAGAGAAAATAGTGCACATATCTTTGAACAAGCCTTCCTGGTAGGCTTTTACCCTCATCTTACGAGGTTATTCATGGTCTCTCCCCTGCGCCTTTCGCTCGGCCTCTGCCTCGGGCTCGCCGCCTTCACCCTGGTGGCCCAGTCCAAACCCGGGGTGGATCCCGCCAACCTCGATGCCGCCATCAAGCCCTGCGAGGACTTCTACGCCTTCGCCAACGGCGGCTGGCTCAAGTCCCACGCCCTGCCCGCGGACAAGGCGCGCTTTGGCGCCTTCGAAGAAGTGAGTGAGCGGAACCGCGCCATCCTCAAACAGATCCTGGAGGAGACCAGCGCCAAGACCAGCTGGGCCAAGGGCAGCGTCCAACAAAAGGTGGGCGACTTCTACGCCTCCGGCATGGACGAGGCCGCCATCGAGAAGCGCGGCCTCGGGCCCCTGAAGCCCACCTTCGCCACCATCGAGGGGCTGAAGGACGCCAGGCAGCTCCCCGCCCTGCTCGCCAACCTGCATGCCCAGGGCCTCCCCGGGGGATTCGCCTTCTTCGTGCGCCAGGACGCCAAGGCCTCCACCCAGTACCTCGGCTACCTCAGCCAAGGCGGCACGGGCCTGCCGGACCGCGACTACTACCTGAAGGACGACGCCCGCAGCCGCGACATCCGGGCCAAGTACGAGCAGCACATCGCCAGGATGTTCCAGCTGGCCGGTGAGACCCCCGCCCTGGCCGCCGTCCACGCCAAGGTGGTGCTCGAGCTGGAGACCCGCATGGCCCAGGCCCAGTGGGCCCGGGTGGAGATGCGCAACCCCCAGAAGACCTACAACAAGCGCAGCCTGGATCAGCTGGCGAGCGAAGCCCCAGGCTTCGACTGGAAGGCCTACTTCAAGACCCGGGGCGTGAAGCCGGCGGACCTGAACCTCTCCCAGCCCTCGTACTTCCAGGCCTTCGGCAAGCTGGTCTCCGAGGTTCCGGCCACCCAGTGGCGCACCTACCTCCGCTGGCACGCTCTGAACGCCACCGCGAACCTTCTGCCCAAGGCATTCGGCGAGGAGGCCTTCGCCTTCCACGGCAAGGTGCTGAGCGGAACGCCGGAACGGGAACCCCGCGCCAAGCGCATCGAGGCAGCCGCGGACAACACCCTGGGCGAGGCCCTGGGCCAGCTCTATGTGAAGGTGGCCTTCCCCCCTGAAGCCAAAGCAAAGGTCCTGGACATGGTGGAGAACCTCCGGGTCGCCCTCCGGGAGCGCATCACGAACCTCGACTGGATGGGCGCCGAGACCAAGCAGCAGGCCATCAAGAAGCTCAATGCCTTCGGCGTGAAGATTGGCTACCCCGACACGTGGAAGACCTACGCATTCGAGGTGAGGCGCGACGACTACTTCGGCAATGTCCGCCGGGCCTCGGCCTTCCGCATCCAGGAGAACCTGAAGAAGCTCGGCAAGCCCATCGATCGGACGGAGTGGAGCATGACCCCACCCACCGTCAACGCCTACTACAGCCCCACCATGAACGAGATCGTGTTCCCCGCGGGCATCCTGCAGCCCCCCTTCTTCGATCCCAAGGCGGATGACGCCGTGAACTACGGCTCCCTGGGCTTCGTCATCGGCCACGAGATGACCCACGGCTTCGACGACAGCGGCAGCCAGTTCGACGCCGAGGGCAACCTCAAGAACTGGTGGACGGATGCGGACAAGAAGGCCTACGAGTCCCGCACCGACCTGGTGGTGAAGCAGTACGACGCCTATGAGCCCCTCAAGGGCGAGCACGTCAACGGCAAGCTGACCCTGGGCGAGAACATCGCCGACATCGGCGGCCTGAAGATCGCCTTCGCGGCCTACCAGAACAGCCTCAAGGGCAAGGCCGTTCCCGCGCCCATCGACGGCTTCACCGGCCCCCAGCGCTTCTTCCTGGGCGCCGCCGCCGTCTGGCGCAACCACATCCGCGAGGCGGCCCTGTCCCTGCGCCTCAAGACCGATCCCCACAGCCCGGGCCGCGAGCGCGTGAATGGCCCCCTCTCCAACCTGCCCGAGTTCTACGAGGCCTTCGGCTGCACCGACGGCCAGCCCATGAAGCGCGACGCGAAGGTGCGTCCGGCCATCTGGTAAACCGCTGCTGCCCGCTGAAAGGATGCCCCCTTGAAAGCCCGATCCGCCCTCTCCCTCCTGGCCCTGATGCCCGCCCTGGTGGCGGGGTCTCCCTCCCGTCCGGCCCCCAAGCCCATCCTCGGGGTGGACCCCGCCTACATCCAGACGGCGATCTCCCCCTGCAAGGACTTCTACGGCTTCGCCAACGGCGCCTTCGACAAGGTCGCCATCCCCGGCGAATACGCCTCCTACGGCGTCAACCAGGAGATCGATGAGCGCAACTTCGCGATCCTGAAGGGCATCCTCGAAGCGTCCGCCCACAGGGGCGGGGCCAAGGGCAGCATCGGCCAGCGGGTCGGCGACTTCTTCGCCGCGGGCATGGACGAGGCCCGCATTGAAAAGGCCGGCCTCCAGCCGCTGGCCCCCATCTTCCGCGCCATCCAGGCCGTGAGGACCCCCCGGGACCTGGCGGCCGAACTGGGCCGCCTCCATGCCCTGGGCATCCATGCCGGCTTCAGCTTCGGCGTCCAGGTGGACGACAAGGACAGCAGCGCGATGATCGCCAGCTTCAACCAGGGCGGGCTGGGCCTGCCCGAGCGGGACTACTACCTGCGCCCCGGCAAGGAGGCCGAAGAGGTCCGTCAGGCCTACGTCCGCCACATCGCCAGCATCTTCACCCTGGCTGGTGATGCGCCGGCCTCGGTCCAGGCCAAGGCCGCCCAGGTGCTGGCCCTGGAGACGAAGCTGGCCCAGGCCTCGCGGACCCTGGTGGACCTCCGGGATCCCCAGGCCAACTACCACAAGGTGGCCCGGAAGGAACTCGGCGCCCAGGCCGCCCTCGACTGGGACACCTATCTCGCCGCCGTGGCCCTGCCCGCCACCGAAGCCCACGTCCTGGTCGGCCAGCCCGAGTTCTACAAGGCCCTGGCCGGGCTGATGGCCTCTGAATCCATGGAGACCTGGCGCACCTACCTCCGCTGGCACGTGCTCCGCAGTGCGTCCCCCTTCCTGGGGAAGGCCTTCGTCAGCGAGAACTTCGCGTTCTATGGCAAGGTCCTCTCCGGAACGACCGAGCTCCGGCCCCGCTGGAAGCGTGTCCTGGCCGCCGCCGACCGCGCCCTGGGCGAAGACCTCGGCCAGCTCTACGTCAAGACCGCCTTCAGCCCCGCCGCCAAGGAGCGCGCGCTCAAGATGGTCCACTTCCACAAGGAGGCCATGCGGGGCCGCATCCTCGCCGCCGATTGGATGGTCGATGCCACCAAGGCCCAGGCCCTGAAGAAGCTCGACACCATGCGGAGCAAGGTCGGCTACCCCGACCGCTGGCGCGACTACAGCGCCCTGAAGGTCTCCCGGCAGTCCTTCCTGGCCAACGTCCAGGCGGCCTCCGCCTTCGAGTTCCGGCGCCGCATGGCCAAGCTCGGCAAGCCCGTGGACCGCAGCGAGTGGTTCATGACGCCCCAGACCAACAACGCCTACTACGATCCCAGCCTCAACGAGATGTGCTTCCCCGCGGGCATTCTCCAACCCCCCTTCTTCGACGAGAAGGCCGACGACGCCTCCAACTACGGCGCCCTGGCCTCCACCATCGGCCACGAGCTGACCCACGGCTTCGACGACCAGGGCCGCCAGTACGACTGGCAGGGCAACCTCAAGGACTGGTGGACCGCGGAGGACGCCAAGCGCTTCGAGGCCCGGGCTGAGCACATCGTGAAGCAGTACGCGGCCTTCGAGGTGCTGCCGGGCCTGCACATCAACGGCAAGCAGACCCTCGGCGAGAACATCGCCGACATCGGCGGGCTGCGCGTGTCCTACGAGGCCTTCAAGCTGGCCACCCAGGGCAAGGACCTCAAGCCCGTGGACGGCTACACGCCGGACCAGCGTTTCTTCATCGCCTTCGCCCAGGGCTGGCGCACCAACCAGCGGCCCGAGGCCCTGCGGCTGGGCGTGACCACCGACGTCCACTCCCCGGTCCGCTGGCGCGTGCTTGGTCCCGTGGCGGACTTCCCCGAGTTCAGGAAGGCCTTCAGCTGCGAGGCCGCCCCCGCCGGCCAGGCCCCCACGGCCATCTGGTAACCTGCCCCCATGAGAGCCCTCGCGACCCTCATCACGCTGGCGGCCATCGGACTGGCCGCCCAGGAAAACCCCGGGGGCAACCGGATGGGCATCGGCCTCTCTGGACTCGCTCCCGCGGGGACCTGGGGCGACACCTTCGACCCCGGATTCCAGGCCGGCCTCCAGATCCACTTCAACCGCGAAGGCCGGCACCTCGGCCGCCTCCGCATCGACTACCTGCAGTCCGACACGAAGCGCCCCATCCAGATCGGGATCTGGGATGTCTGGAACGGCAGCACCTGGGTGCCGACCCCCCAGTGGGCCAACGCCCGGATGGAGGCCTACTCGGTGGCCTACGAGTGGATGCCGCATCTGGAGAGCCACAGCCACAGCGGCCTCTTCGGCATTCTCGGCCTCGGCGGCACCCTCTGGAATGAAACCCGGCGGCCCGTGAACGGCTCCTACGGCGGGGCCGACACGGATTCCGACGTCGGCCTCACCCTAAGCGCCGGGGCCGGCTGGCGGTTCAATCCCCACGCCACCCTCGAAGTCCGCTACGTCGACAGCGACCTGACCACCACCTCGGGAACCCACCACTACGGCTCCCACCGCGCCTACCTGACCTTCGGCACCAGCCTCCGGTTCTGAACCCCGTCCTCAAGGATCCCCATGCGCCTTCGACCCCTCGCCCTCCTCGCCACCCTCCTCGCCGTCGGCACGGCCCTGGAGGCCTGCACCAACCTGCTCGTCACCAAGGGCGCGAGCAAGGATGGCTCCACGATGATCACCTACTCCGCCGACAGCCACACGCTGTATGGCGAGCTCTACTTCAAGCAGGGCGGAAAGCACCAGCCCGGCACCTTCCGCGACATCGTGGAGTGGGACACGGGCAAGCCCCTGGGCCGCATCCCCGAGGCCCCCGTCACCTACACCCGGGTGGGCAACATGAACGAGCACCAGCTCGTCATCGCCGAGACCACCTTCGGCGGCCGCAAGGATCTCGCGGGCCCCAGCGGCATCATCGACTACGGCAGCCTCATCTACATCGCCCTGGAGCGCGCCAAGACCGCCCGCGAGGCCATCGAGGTGATGACCAGACTCACGGAGGAATTCGGCTACGCCAGCACCGGCGAGAGCTTCTCCATCGCCGATCCCAACGAGGTCTGGATCCTCGAGATGATCGGCAGGGGCAAGGGCCAGAAGGGCGCCCTCTGGGTGGCCTACAAGCTGCCCGACGGCACCATCAGCGCCCACGCCAACCAGGCCCGCATCCGCCAGTTCCCCCAGAACGATGCCAAGAGCGCCCTCTTCAGCAAGGATCTGATCGCCTTCGCCCGCGAGAAGGGCTGGTTCAAGGGCGAGGACAAGAACTTCAGCTTCGCCGACACCTACGCGCCGCTGACCTTCGGGGCCCTGCGCGCCTGCGAGGCCCGCGTGTGGAGCATCTTCAACCGCGCCGCCAAGGGCCAGAAGGTCCCCATGGACTTCGTGAAGGCCGAGAAGGGCGCCAAGCCCATGCCCCTCTTCGTCAAGCCCGATCAGAAGCTGGACGTGCGCGACGCCATGGAGCTCATGCGCGACCACTACGAAGGCACCGACTTCGACATGACCAAGGACATCGGCGCCGGCCCCTACAAGCTGCCCTACCGCTGGCGGCCCATGGGCTTCAAGATCGACGGCCAGGACTACGTCCACGAGCGCGCCATCAGCACCCAGCAGACCGGCTTCTCCTTCGTGACCCAGAGCCGCTCCTGGCTTCCCGATGCCGTGGGCGGCGTCATCTGGTTCGGCGTGGACGACACCTACACCACGGTCTACGTGCCCATCTCCTGCGGCATCACGGCCCCTCCCAAAGCCTTCGCCGAAGGCACCGGCAACTTCAACGAGTTCAACTGGGACAGCGCCTTCTGGACCTTCAACTTCGTCACGAACTACGCCTACACCCGCTGGAGCGACATGATCGTCGACGTGCAGAAGGTGCAGCGCGAGTACGAAGGCCGCTACCTGGCCGAGCAGCCCGAGGTGGACCGCGCCGCCCTCGAGCTCCACAAGAAAGATCCGGCCCAGGCCCGGGAATACCTCACCCAGTACGCCGCCAAGCAGACGGCCCAGCTGCATGCCCGCTGGCGGAAGCTCGGCGAGTTCCTGATCTGGAAGTACCTGGACGGCAACGTTCGCAACGAGAAGGGCGAGGTCACCCACCCCAAGGCCCCCGAGGACTGGCTGCGCTGCATCGTCAAGGAGCACGGCGACGTCATCAAGGTGAAGAAGGTCGAGGGGCTGGCTCCGGACGAAGACTGATCCCCGGCGGTCTGACCGCCCACGAGGACGCCGAGGGCCCCGGATCCGGGGCCCTCGGCCGTTCTGGCCGGATCCCTCCGCCGCACTTGTGACGCCTGCCGATCCGCGCCCCATGGGATCATGTGCGGTTCCCACGAGGTCCCCATGCACCGCCCGGATCCGCATTCCTACTACGATGCCGCCCAGCCCAAGGCCCGCCGGATGAGGCTCAAGCTGGGCGTGGACTTCACGACAAAGCGCATCGACGGGGAGGTGGTGCTGGAATTCGGGAAGGCTTTCTCAGGCCCCCTGCACCTCGACACCAAGGGCCTCGAGATCCTCGCCGCCCAGGTGCCCGGCCACGGCCCCATCGCCTGGGAGCTTGGAGAGCCCGATGCCATCCTGGGCCGCTGTCTGCGGCTGGAGGTGCCCGCCGGTACGCAGGAGGTGGCCATCACCTACCGGACCGGCACCGAGGCCATGGCCCTGCAGTGGCTGGACGCCGAGCAGACGGAGGGCAAGGCGGCCCCCTACCTCTTCAGCCAGTGCCAGCAGATCCACGCCCGCACCATGGTGCCCTGCCAGGACACGCCCATCGCCCGCATCGCCTACCTGGCGGAAGTGACGGTGCCCGAGGGCCTCACGGCCGTGATGTCCGCCGGCCCCACCGGGGACGAGCCCCTCGGCAACGGCCGCCACGTCTTCCGCTTCAGCATGCCGCAGCCGATCCCCTCCTACCTGCTGGCCCTGGCCGTGGGCCGCCTGGAATCCCGCGACCTGAGCCCCCGCGCCCGTGTGTGGGCCGAACCGGAAACGGTGGAAGCCGCCGCCTGGGAGTTCGCGGGCGTGGAGGACATGATCCTCAAGGCCGAAGGGCTGTTCGGGCCCTACCCCTGGGATCGCTACGACATGCTGGTGCTGCCTCCCTCCTTCCCCTACGGCGGGATGGAGAACCCTCGCATGACCTTCCTCACGCCCACCCTTCTGGCCGGCGACCGCAGCCTGGTGGACGTGGTGGCCCACGAGCTGGCCCACAGCTGGACCGGCAACCTCGTCACCAATGCCAGCATGGAGCACTTCTGGTTGAACGAGGGTTTCACGGTGTGGGCCGAGCGCCGGATCCTGCGCACCCTACACGGGCCCGACGCCGCGGCCCTGGGCTGGGCCATGGGACAGAAGGCCCTGGAGGACAGCCTGGCCCGCTTCAAGGACGAACCCCACCTCACGGTCCTGCGCATGCACCTGGAGGGCATCGACCCCGACGACGCCTTCTCGAGCATCCCCTACGAGAAGGGCGCCCGCCTGGTGGCCGCCCTGGAGCAGGAAGTGGGCGAGGAGCGCTTCCTCCGCTTCCTCCGCGATTACATGGACGCCTTCCGCTTCACCTCCATCACCACGGAGCAGTTCTGCGCCTTCGTGGAGGCCAAGCTGCCCGGCGCGCTGGAGGCCGTGAACGCCCGCGCCTACCTGGACGAGCCTGGCCTGCCCGCGACGGCCCCGGGGTTCCGCAGCGCCCAGCTGGACGGCCTCACGGCCCTGGCCGAGGGCTGGACTGGGGGCGGACATCCCACGCCCCAGCAGATCGCCACCTGGAAGCCCGCCGAGCTGCAGGTCTTCCTCCAAAAGCTGCCCCGCCAGCTCACCCAGGCCGACTGCGCCTGGCTGGACGAGCACCTCCAGCTCATGGGCCGGGGCAACCACGAGATCCTGGTGGAGTGGCTCACCCTGGCGGCCGCCGCGGACTACGAGCCGGCCTTCCCGCGCATCCGAGAGGTGCTGCTGCGCGTGGGTCGCATGAAGTATCTCCGTCCCCTCTACGGCGCCCTGGCTGGCTCCCCGCGCACCCGCGCCCTGGCCCGCGAGATCTTCGCCGCCGCCAGCCCCGGCTACCACGGCCTGTCGCGCCGCGTGGTCCAGTCCGTCCTCGAAGCCTATCCCGCCTAGCGTCCAGGAGCCTCCATGTCCCACGGATCCGAACCCCAGGAGATCAAGGGTCTGCCCGCGAACGCGCGGCGGGCGCTGGAAGCCGGCGAGAGCTACGTGCCCCTCGTGCCCCAGGATGGGGTCCCCGAGGTCACGCCCCGGGCCGTCACCATGGGCCTGGTGTTCTGCGCCATCTTCAGCATGGCCGCCGCCTACCTGGCCCTGAAGGTGGGCCAGGGCATCGAGGCCGCCATCCCCATCGCCATCCTGGCCGTGGGCCTCAGCCGCTTCTTCCCCCGCAAGAGCACGATCCTCGAGAACGTCATCATCCAGAGCATCGGCGCCAACAGCAGCCATGTGGTGAGCGGCGCGGCCTTCACCATCCCGGCCCTCTACGTGCTGGCCAACACGCCCGGCAGCGGCGTGCCCACGCCCACCCTCTGGCAGGTCTGCCTGGTGAGCTTCCTGGGCGGCTGCGTGGGCATCCTGTTCATCCTGCCCCTGCGCCACCACTTCATGGTGGAGAACCACGGCATCTTCCCCTGGCCTGAGGCCACCGCCACGGCGGAGATCCTGGTGACCGGCGAGAAGGCCGGCAACCAGGCCAAGGAGCTGGCCGTGGCCGCCGGCATCGGCGCCCTCTACGACAGCTTCACCAGCATCTTCCGGGTCATGGGCGAGAACCTGACCCTCAAGCACATGTGGGTGGGCTCGGCGCTGCGTGACCGCTTCCTGGCCTTCAACTTCCTCAACAACGCCGCCACCATGGGCATCGGCTACATCATCGGCCTGCGCTACAGCGCCGTCATGGCCGCCGGTTCGCTGTTCAGCATGTTCGTGCTGGTACCCCTCTTCCACGCCATCGGCCAGCACGTGCCGGTCATCGTCGCCCCCGGCACCAAGCTCATCGCCGACATGAGCCCCGAACAGGTCTTCTTCGCCTACATCCGCATCATCGGGGTGGGCGCCATCGCCGGCGCCGGCGTCATGGGCGTGCTGGCCTCCATGCCCAACATGATCCGCAGCATCATCAGCAACATGAAGGCCCTGCTGTCGGGCGAGAAGGGCCCCGCCCAGGCCGAGCCCCGGCGCACGGACCGCACGATCCCCGGCGGCATGATCGCCATGGGCCTCGTCACCTGCGCCCTGGGCGTCCTGCTCTTCCTATCCTTCGGCCTGGGCATCCAGAAGGCGCTGGTACCGGCCCTGGTGGCCACGGCCGTCATCATGGTCATCGCCTTCTTCTTCGCCCCCGTGGCCGCCCGCGCCATCGCCACCATCGGCACCAACCCCATCAGCGGCATGACCATGCTGACCCTGGTGATCACCGGCGCCCTCATGCTGAAGCTCCACTTCAGCGGCGGCTTCGGCATGTTCCTCACCATGATGGTGGGCGGCATCGTCTGCACGGCCCTGGCGGCTTCCGGCGCCTTCAGCACCGACCTCAAGATCGGCCACTGGATCGGCGCCACCCCGGCCCGCCAGATCGCTTGGAAGTTCGTGGGCACCTTCGTGGCGGCCCTCTTCACGGGCATCGCCATGTGGCTGCTGGCCAACCAGAAGCTGCCGGACGGCGCCTACGCCATCGGCACCAACGCGCTGCCCGCGCCCCAGGCCAGCGCCATGAAGGCCATCCTCGAAGGCATTTTCGGCACCGTGTCCATGCCCCTGCGCTGGTACTGCTTCGGCCTGGGCATCCTGCTCTCCATCGTGCTGCGCATGGTGGAGCTGCCGGCGCTCGGCTTCGCGCTGGGCATGTACCTGCCCATCGAGCTGAACACGCCCCTCTTCCTGGGCGGCCTCATGGCCCACTGGGTGAACCGGCCCAAGAAGGGCACCAGCGAGGCCGACGCCAAGGCCCGGGAGAACCGCGGGGTCCTCATCGCCAGCGGCCTCATGGCGGGTGGCGCCATCATGGGGGTCATCGCCGCAGGGGTGAAGGCCAAGGACGCCTGGCGGGACGGCTTCCCCGTCCTCAGCGCCCATGCGGCCGAAGGGGCCATGGGCGAATGGATCGGCCTCGGAGCCCTGGTGGCCCTCTGCCTCTACGTGGTGGTCTACAGCCGCCGGGCCAAGGGCGAGGCCTAGCTCCCCAACCTTCCAGTCAACGCTTCGCCCGCTCCCCCGGTATGGATAGGTGAGGGAGGAATCGTGACGTGTTTCCGGGATCCGAGGCCGCGCTGATGGACGGGGGATTCGTCTCCGTTTCCGAAGCCCCGGCCGCGGATCCGCTGGAACCCCTGGTCCGGCGCGTCCTCGCCGGGGAGCGCGAAGCCTTCGAGACGCTGGTGCAACGCACCGAGGCCCGCCTCCTGGCCCTGGCCTGGCGGATGCTGGGCGACCGCCACCTGGCCGAGGACGCGGCCCAGGAGACCTACCTCCGGGCCTACCGGTCCCTGGCCTCCTTCCGCCTGGGCGAGCGCTTCGAGGCCTGGCTGGTCCGCATCGCCGTGAACGTCTGCCGGGACCTGGCCCGCAAGCGCGGCCCCCTGCCCCTCCCCGTCGACGCGCTGGACACCCTTCCGGGGGAATCCTCCACCTTGGAGGCCGAAGAGGCGGCCCTCCTGGACCAGCGCCGCGCCCTGGTGCAGCGGGCCCTGGCCAGCCTGCCCCAGGGGGAGCGCGCCGCCCTTGTGCTGCGGGACCTTGAGGGGCTCACGACCGAGGAGACCGCCCACCTCCTGGGGGTGCGGCCCGTCACCGTGCGCTCCCAGGCCGCCGCGGCCCGGGCCAAGGTCCAGGCCTTCTGCGCCCGCCTGCTGCAATCCGAGGGAGGCCGCCCATGACCCGCCATGTCCTCGATCTGCTGCCCCTCTGGATCGGAGGCGATCTGGACGCCACGGACCTGGACGCCGTGGACCGCCATCTCGCCCAGTGCCCGGACTGCCGGGCCGCCGCCGAAGACCTGCGCGTCAGCCAAGCCTGGCTGCGGGAGGCCCTGGCCTCCCCCTTCGATGCGACCGATGCGGAGCGGCTGCGTCAGGGGGTGATGGCGCAGATTCCGGCGGGTGCCCGACCGGCCCGCCGCCTCCACCTCCGACCGGCCCTCCTGGCCGCCGCCCTGCTCGTGGCTGCGCTGGTCTGGCGGGAACATGCCGGCACGGGAACTCCCGCCTCCGTGCAGGCGCCCCACCCGAGCGTGCCGTCCGCCCCTGCCGCGTCCGCCCCATCGACCCCGCTCCCGGAACTCACCGCCCTGCCCCCGCCACGAACCCGCCCCCGGCCCCGAAGCCGCCCGGCTTCCCCGGCTCCGGACGAACCCGCCCGCATCGAGTTCCAGACCGCCGACCCCACCATCCGCATCATCTGGCTGGCCCAGGCCAGGCCCCTTCCCGACACCGCACCGTTCCCGGAGGAACCATGAACATCCGCCTCGCCCTTACCCTTGCTGCCCTCCTGGGGACGGCCCTCCCAACCCTGGGTCAGGCCCCCACCACACCCGCGGCTGCCCAGCCCAAGGCACCCGAGCCAGATCCTGATCCCGCGATGCTCAAGGCCATGAAGAGCAAGGTATTCGAGATCAAACACCGCAGCCCCCTGTGGCTGAGCTTCAGCCTCCGGGGCCTGGGCAGCGGAGTGCGCGGAAGCCGAATGGACCACACCGATCGAGAGGGGCTCAATACCATCACTGTGCGGGATTTCCCCGAAAACCTCGGAGCGATCGAAGAGGCCATCAAGCGG
Source organism: Holophagaceae bacterium (assembly GCA_046331485.1). GTDB lineage: Bacteria > Acidobacteriota > Holophagae > Holophagales > Holophagaceae > Geothrix. The sequence goes on from JAXLQS010000001.1 coordinate 283,117, forward strand.
CTGGACGTGCCGGCTTCCGCCGCCAAAGTGCAGGAAGTGGAGCTGCAGGTTCAGGTGCTGTTCGCGTCCAGGCACTCTGTTCCTGAAGGGGCGGTTCCCGACGACTTGCAACCGGTGATCAAGTCTCTGAAGGGAGCCCTTGCCTATCGCGGCTACACCCTGGCTGCCACGTTCGTCCAGCGCTGGGACCTCAGCAACGGTCGGATGATCCAGGGGAAAGGGCAGGTCGATGGTGCCAGCCTGGGTTTCGGGACAGCCAAGGACCCCTCGACGCTCCGCATCGAGTGGGAGGCATCTCCAGCCAATGGAGCCGAACCCAAGCTGATTGCCTCTTCCTCGCTTCAGATCCCCAAATTCCAGCTCGAGATGAAGGAGCCCAACTCCAGTGGCAACAACATCCTGGCCAAGATCGAAACCAGTGTGAACCTGAAGGAGGGTGAGCATGTGGTCGTCGGCACTTCCGTGATCAAGGATCAGGGCCTCGTGGTGGTGCTCACGGCCAAGCAGCTGAAATAGCGAGGGTTTAGAATTCCCCCAATTCCGCCAGCAGTTCGGGATGCACGCCCCGCGTGCCTGTCACCAGGCTCCCGCTTGCGAACCAGCCCTGCCCGCCCTCCCAGTCCGTGATCACCCCCCCGGCCTCCTGCACCAGGAGGGCGCCGGCGGCGATGTCCCAGGGCTTGAGGCCCAGCTCGAAGTAGCCGTCGAAGATGCCGCAGGCCACGTGGGCGAGGTCCAGGGCGGCGCTGCCGGCCCGGCGGATGCCCTTGGCGCGGGGGAAGACGCGGCCCAGCGCCGCGTTGAAGGCGGACCAGCGCTCGCCCAGCTGGAAGGCGAAGCCCGTGGCCAGGAAGGCGCCATCGAGGCCCGCCTGCTTGGACACGCGCATGGGCTTGCCGTTCCAAGTGGCGCCCTGGCCCCGCACGGCCAGGAAGCAGTCGTTTCGCAAGGGATCCAGCACGCAGCCCACCACGGGGCCCTCCGCGTCCCACAGGGCCACGGACACGCACCAGTGGGGAAAGCCCTGGACGAAGTTCAGGGTGCCGTCCAGGGGATCGACAATCCAGCGATGCTCCACGGGGGGACCACCCGGCCCTTCGGGCCTCTGCGTCCCCCCGCTCCCCCGCTCCTCGGGCGGGATGAACCCGCCCTCCTCGCCGAGAAACCCGTATTGGGGGAACCGGCGAGACAGCTCTGCGCGGATGGCCGCCTCGGCGGCCCGGTCGGCCTCGCTCACCACGTCGTTCTTGGTCTTCTCCGTGATGGTGGCGGGATCGAGCCTCCGGAAGAAGCCCGTCAGCACCTCACCTCCGGCCCGGGCCGCCGCCAGGCAGGCCTCCCTCTGTGCGTCGTACATGGTCACCGTCCTGACCCCGATTCTCCCACGGCTGCCTCCGCGCGCTGCTTCAGGGCGCGGATCATGGCCGGGAAGACGAGGATGTGGAAGGGAAGGGAGGCATACCAGTAGGCCAGTCCCAGCAGCCCATGCGGCTCGAAGAAGGCCGTCTGCTCCAGCCGCGAGCCCTGTCCCTCCGGCCGGACCATGAACTGCAGCCAGGCATGGCCGCTGATGCGCATCTCCGCCCTCAGGCGCAGCAGGTGATCCGGCTCCAGGGCCTCCACCCTCCAGAAGTCGACGGGTTCCCCCACCCGCAACTGCGTCGGATGGCGCCGTCCCCGGCGCATGCCCACTCCCCCCAGGGCGCGGTCCAGGAGGCCCCGGACCTGCCACAGCCAGTTGCCGGCGGGCCAGCCGTTCTCCCCGCCAAGGGCGCAGAAGGCCTCGAACACGGCCCGGGGGGGCGCATGCACGTGACGGTGGTGCCGCTCCAGAAGCAGCCCTTCATGAGAGCCCAGCTCGTGGCCCTCGGGCTCACCCGAGAGGCTGGAGGCCCAAGTCGTTTCCACCGCGTCCTCATCCAAGCGCTGCAGGGCCAGGGCCAGGGCTTCCCGGTAGCTCATGGGCCTCACCCGGAAGACCTCCAGGGCGCGAGGGTCCCGCACCACCACCTCCGTGCTCATGCCCTCCACCAGCGGCCCCGCGAGCTGGAGGGGGATGGGCGTCACCAGGTCCACCCAGAGCACGGACAGCACCGGCAGCGGCACGTTCATGGGCAGGATGACCCGGTGCAGGCCGCGGGCCTCGGCATAGCCCAGCATCATGCGCCGGTAGTCCAGCACGTCCCGCCCGCCGATCTCGAAGATGCCCGCCACCTCGGGATGCTCCAGGGCCTCCGTCAGGTAGGCCAGGACATCGCGCACGCCGATGGGCTGGCAGCGGGTGTCCACCCAGCGCGGCGTGATCATGAGGGGCAGGCGCTCGGTCAGATGGCGGAGCATCTCGAAGCTGGCGCTCCCGCTCCCCACGATGACCGCGGCCCGGAACTCCAGCACCGGCACGCCGTGGGAACCCAGGGCGGCCCCCACTTCGTGGCGGCTGGCCAGGTGATCGCTCCGGTGCCCGCTGGAATCCCCCAGCCCGCCCAGGTAGATGATCCGGCGCACCTGCGCCTGGGCGGCGGCCTTCGCGAAGGTCAGGGCCTGCCGCAGATCCCGGCCGCGGAAATCCGGGCTGTCCTCCCCCATGGCATGGACCAGGTAGTAGGCCTGCTCCACCCCTTCGAGGGCGGCGGCCAGGGATTCGGGATCCGACACATCGCCCCGCGCCGACTCGACGCCGGGCCAGGGCCGACCCGCCAGCCGCTGCGGGTTGCGGGACAGGCAGCGCACCCGGTGCCCCGCCGCCAGCAGCCGCGGGATCAGGCGGCCGCCGATGTAACCGGTGGCCCCCGTCACCAGGACGAGGGGGCGGCCGGGATCCTCCCCGGTGCTCACCGGGGCACCAGGTCGGCGAAGACGAAGCCCTCCCGCTCCACCACCTCCCCGCGCCGGAAGGGCACGGGATGCCGGAACATGGGGCCATCCCAGGCGAAGGTGTGGAACTCGCCCCGCTCGCCGCAGGGATCGACGGAGGCCGGAAGCTCGGCCAGCAGCGCCTCGTCCCAATCGCGGCCCGCGAAGCCCGCGTCCAGCACCCTCGGATCCACACAGGCCAGGCTGGCCCTCAGGCCGCCCGACATCATCTGCCTGGCCAGACCGGCCGTGTCCAGGTTCCAGATGGGGAAACGGGGTTCCAGGCCCGTCCCGGCCAGCTTCTGGATGCGGTAGTCACGCACATCCTCGAGGAAGAGGTCGCCGAAGGCCATCACCCCGATGCCCTCTGACACGGCCCGAGCGCAGGCCTGGGCCATGCGGGCCTCGTAGGCCTCGTTGGGGCAGGGCCAGGGCAGCGGCACCTTCCAGAGGGGCAGGCCCGCGGCCTCCGCCTGGGCTTCCAGGAGGGCCTCGCGGACGCCGTGCATGGCCACCCGGTCGAGGGCGGCGTTGGTGGTGGTGAGCAGGCCGACCACCTCCAGTTCCCCCGCCTGGCGGAGGGCGTGCAGCGCCCAGGCGGCATCCTTGCCGCTGGACCAGCTCAGCAGGGCCTTGGGTCGGGTCATGGGGGCTCCGGATTTAGTATGAACCCTCGAATATCCTGACGAATTTGGTAAACTTTAAAGGGAGACCGCCATGCCCAAGGTCATCAACATCGAACCCACCCCCAATCCCGACGCCCTCAAGTTCCTGGTGCACCCGGCCATCCTCCGGGCTGGCTCCCGGTCCTTCAAGGACTTCGGGGCCGCTGTGGGCGACCCCCTGGGCTCGAGCCTCTTCGGGCTGGGCCGGGTGACCTCGGTGTTCTACATGGACCGCTTCGTCACGGTGAACAAGGAGTCCTCGGCGGACTGGAGCGACCTCATCGATCCCATCTGCGAGGCCATCGAGGATCTGAAGCTGCCCGAGAACGACACGGGCGACTCGGCCGCCCAGCTCTCGGGCGACGCCGACGCCACCCTGCAGCGCATCAACCACCTGCTGGACACCCGCATCCGCCCCGGCCTGGCCGGCGACGGCGGGGGCCTGGAAGTGATCTCCTTCGACGGCCAGACCCTCCAGATCAGCTACCACGGCGCCTGCGGCTCCTGCCCCTCCTCCACCAGCGGCACCCTGCGCTACATCGAGGGCCTGCTCCAGGAGGAGATCAGTCCCAGCCTCCGCGTGGTCAGCTGGTAGGGCGCAAGTCGGAGGCCAGGCCCCACCCGGGCGCCGGGCACCTCGGTCGCGGCCGCAGGCCGTGCCGAGTGGAGATCAGTCCCAGCCTCCGCGTGGTCAGCTGGTAGGGCGCAAGTCGGAGGCCAGGCCCCACCCGGCCGCCGGGCACCTCGGTCGCGGCCGCAGGCCGTGCCGAGTGGAGATCAATCCCAGGCTCCGCATGGTCAGCTGGTCGGGCTCAGGTAGGGGTTGCGCCCTGGGAAAAGGCGGGCAACCTAAGGGCACTCCAGGAGATCCGCGTGGTGGTGGCCAAACCCGTCAAGCGTCGCACAGGCACGGCGGATCACCTCGCGTCCCTCTCCGATCTGCTGCGTGACAGCCGGACCGACTCCGCCCGTCTCTTCGAGCATGGGCTGGCCCTGCTCGTCCAGGCCCTTGGCGTGGACCGCGCCCTCCTCACCCGCGTCACCGGGCTCGGCCACGAGGTCTTCTGGTGGGCCGTGGCCCCCCGCCGCAGCATGGAAGGCATCTTCGAGGCCCCCGAAAAGGGGTTCTGCCCCTTCGTGATCGCCCATCCGGACCGGCCGCTGACCATCCTCGACGCGGCCAAGGAGGCCCGATGGCGGAAGTCCTCGGGCTACCTGGAGCTCGGGATCCGGGCCTACGCCGGCGTGGCCCTCAAGGTGGGCGACCAGGCGGTGGGCACCCTCTGCGTGCAGCACCACGCCCCCCGTGCCTTCACCCGGGCGGAGCTGGCCCTGTTGCGGACCATGGGGCACCTCATCGGGCGCACCCTGGAATCCGAGAACCTCAAGCGGGAGCTGCAGGCGGCCCTCGAGGCCCTGGAGCTGAGCAGCGCCATCGTGGAGGACAGCGCCCTGCTCAGCGCGCGCTCGGGGCTGCCCAACCGCCGCTACCTGGACATCTGGCTCCGCTCCGCCCTCTTCATGGCGCGGAGGCGCCGGGAGCCCATGGCCCTCGCCCTGTGGTCCCAGCCCATGCTCCCCGGCACCAAGGGCCGCCTGGCCTCGGCCATGGGCCACCTCCGCGGCGAGGACCTCATGGTGGAGCTGTCCACGGATCAGTACCTGCTGCTCCTGCCCCACACCACCGATTCGGGCGCGGAGGTGCTGCTGTCGCGCCTCCACGCCACCCTCGGCCACCACCCGACCGGAGCCACCCTGTGGCTTCCGGACGGCAAGGACATGACCATGAAGTCGGCTTTGCGTCGCGTGGCGAAAGCCTTTACGGACGCCAATCGCGACGGTTCGGCCCTCCTCTGGAACCACGGCTGAACCCTGCGTCCAGGCCTGCCGTCTGGCTCCGTACGCGGGTCCATGGGATGATGAAGGGCTCTGGTACCACCGGTGAGAGTCCGGATCTTTGGAGGTGAATGTTGGACACTCCGACCCTGGTGAAGACGGCCCTCAATGCGCTGGACGGCCACGAGGGCCCCAGCCGAGAGGATCTCTGCCATTGGTATGAGCTGATGCACCTCGGCCGCCTGCTGGACGACAAGGCGCCGAACTACCTGAAGCAGGCCATCGGCTGGTCGTACCACGCCCCCTGCGCCGGCCACGACGGCATCCAGCTGGCCGCGGGCCTGGCGTTCCGGGCGGGCCGCGACTTCCTCTTCCCCTACTACCGCGACATGCTCACCTGTCTCGCGGCGGGCCTCACGCCCGAGGAGATCATCCTCAACGGCATCTCCAAGGCCACGGACCCGGCCAGCGGCGGCCGCCACATGAGCAACCACTTCGCCAAGCCCGCCATCGGCATCCAGAACGTGTCGAGCCTGACCGGGAACCACACCCAGCACGCCGTGGGCCTGGCCCGGGCCGTGAAGACCTACCGGCGCGACAGCATCGTCTTCAGCAGCCAGGGCGAGTCCTCCCTCTCCGAGGGCTACTGCTTCGAGAGCATCAACGGCGCCGACCGGGAACAGCTTCCGGTGGTGTTCATCATCCAGGACAACGGGTACGGCATCTCGGTGCCCAAGCGGGACCAGAGCGCCAACGAGCACATCTGCGACAACTTCAGCGGCTTCCCCAACCTGAAGATCATCAAGTGCGACGGGCTCGACTTCCCGGATTCCATGCGGGCCATGGAGGAGGCCCTGGCCTATGTCCGCACGGGCAAGGGGCCCGCCATGGTCTACGCCACCTGCGTGCGCATCGGCAGCCACTCCAACTCGGACCGGCACGAGCTGTACCGCGACGACGCCGAGCGGGCCGAGGCCAAGGCCAAGGATCCCCTGCCCCGCTTCCGCACCTACTGCCTGGAGCACGGGCTCAGCGAGGAGGAGCTGAAGGCCATCGAGATCGACAACCAGGCCCGCTACCTGGCGGCCCACGACAAGGCCATGGCCGCCCCCAACCCGGATCCCGCCAGCATCCACGACTTCGTGATCCCCGAAGGCTGGGTGTCGGAGCGCTATCCCGACGGCACCCACCACGAGACCGGCGAGCCCCAGAGCCTCATCGCGGCCCTGAACCAGACCCTGAAGGAGGAGTTCCGGGCGAACCCCGACACCTTCATTTGGGGCCAGGACATGGCCAACAAGGAGAAGGGCGGCATCTTCAACGTGTCGAAGGGCATGCAGCAGGAGTTCGGCGAGCAGCGCGTGTTCAACGGGCCCATCGCCGAGGACTACATCGTGGGCACGGCCAACGGCTTCGTGCGCCTCGACGAGAAGATCCGCGTGGTGGTGGAGGGCGCCGAGTTCGCCGACTACATCTGGCCCGCCGCCGAGCAGATCGTGGAGTGCAGCCACGAGTACTGGCGCAGCAACGGCCAGTTCTCCCCCAACCTCACCATCCGCCTGGCCTCCGGCGGCTACATCGGCGGCGGCCTCTACCACTCCCAGAACGTGGAGGGCTGGCTCACCACCCTGCCCGGCATCCGCGTGGTGGTGCCCGCCTTCGCCGACGATGCGGCGGGCCTGCTGCGCACGGCCCTGCGCAGCCGGGGCACCACCCTGTATCTCGAGCCGAAGTTCCTCTACAACGCGAAGATGGCCCATGCCGTCATCCCGCCGGACTTCGCCGTGCCCTTCGGCAAGGCCCGCGTGCGGCGCGAAGGCACGGACCTCACCATCCTGGCCTACGGCACCCCGGTCCACTTCGCCCTGGAGGCCGCGGCCAAGCTGGAGAAGGAGGGCCGGTCCGCCGAGGTGATCGACCTCCGCAGCCTCAGCCCCCTGGACACCGAGGCCATCGTCCGCTCCGTGAAGAAGACCCACCGCGTGCTCATCGCCCACGAGGACAAGGTCTTCGGCGGCTTCGGCGGCGAGCTGGCCGCCATCTGCGCCTCCGAGTGCTTCCCCTGGCTGGACGCCCCCGTGGAGCGCGTGGGCTCGGAGTTCACCCCCGTGGGCTTCAACCGCATCCTCGAGCGCGCCGTGCTCCCCAACGCCGACAAGGTGCTGGCCGCCGCCCGCAAGGTCCTTTCGTTCTGAATCGCGGAAAAGCAGATCCACAGATTTCACAGATTCACACAGATTCCCTTCGTTCTTAATCTGCGGAATCCGTGAAATCTGTGGATCAATCGGTTCTCTTTTGCTTCGGAGGTGCTCATGCAAATCGGTCTCTGGGATGTCCAGATCGTCAGCGGCGGCACCTTCCGCCTGGATGGTGGCGCCATGTTCGGCACCGTGCCCAAGGTGGTGTGGAGCAAGGTCTATCCCGCCGACGAGGACAACCAGATCCTGATGGGGACCAACTGCCTGCTGATCCGCGGGGAGTTGGCCGGGAAGCGCCACGTGATCCTCGTGGACAACGGCAACGGGGACAAGGAGAGCGACGACTTCATGGCCCGCTTCAAGTTCGAAGGCCGGGGCGTGCTGGATGCCAGCCTCGCGCGACATGGGGTGCAGCCCGGGGACATCACCCTCTGCATCCTCACCCACCTGCACTTCGATCACGCGGGCGGCAGCACCCGCTTCGACGCCGACGGGAACCTGGTCCCCAGCTTCCCCAACGCCCGCTACCTGGTGCAGGCCAAGGACCTGGCCGATGCCAAGCACCCGCACCTGCGCGTGAAGGCCAGCTACCTGCCCCAGAACTGGGAACCCATGGAGGCCGCGGGTCTCCTGGATACGGTGGAGGGCACGGCCGAGATCCTGCCCGGCATCACCGTACGTCCTGCCCCGGGCCACATCGAGGGCCTGCAGAACGTGGTGGTCGAAGGCGGCGGGAAGCGCCTGGTCTACCTGGCGGACCTCATCCCCACGGCCCGCCACATCCAGCCCGCCTGGGTCATGGGCTACGACCTGGATGTCGTCACCTGCGTGAACGAGCGCCAGAAGGTCCTGGAGGAGGTCGCGGGCACCGGCACCGTCTGCGTCTTCGAGCACGACCCCGACATCCCCGCGGGCACCGTGAGCCGGGATGCCAAGGGCCGCTACCTGGTGGCGCCCCTGGCCCTCTGACCGGCCGGGGAAGAAAGGTCCCGCCAGCGGCATCCAAGGGGAACCCCGGGAGGTCCCATGCGCGCCTGGCGTTCCATCCCGCTCCTGGTCCTCCCGGCCCTGGCCGCGCTCCTGGCCTGCGGGCACGGGGACGGGGGCCCGCAGGCCCCGCCTCCGCCGCCGGCGGGCGGGACCTTCACCCGCACCCCCCTGGCCTCGGGCCTGGCGAACCCCACAGCCATGACCCTGGTCCCGGATGGGCGCATCTTCATCTGCGAGCAGGGGGGCAGCCTGCGGGTCGTCAAGGGAGGCGCCCTCATGACGGCGCCGCTCCTCACCGTTCCCGTGGACGCCTCCGGCGAGCGCGGCCTCATCGGCGCCACGGTGGACCCGGCCTTCGCGGCCAACGGCTTCGTGTACGTCTACTACACGGCCACCGCCCCGGCCCCCCACAACCGGATCAGCCGCTTCACCGTCTCGGGGGACCTCGCCGTGTCCGGCAGCGAGGTGGTCCTCCTGGACCTAGACGACCTGGGCGCCGCCTCCAACCACAACGGCGGAGCCCTGCACTTCGGCCCCGACGGGAAGCTCTACGCAGGCGTGGGCGAGAACGCCAACGCCGCCAATGCCCAGAGCCTCGCCAACCTCCTGGGGAAGCTCCTCCGGCTCAATCCCGATGGCAGCGTGCCCGCGGACAATCCCCTCCTGGCCCAGACCTCCGGCAAGAACCGCCTCATCTGGGCCCTCGGGCTCCGGAACCCCTTCACCTTCGCCTTCCAGCCGGGCACGGGGCGCCTCTTCCTCAACGACGTGGGCCAGAGCACCTGGGAAGAGGTGGACGAGGGTCAGGCCGGCGCCAACTACGGGTGGCCGGCCACCGAGGGCGCCACCACGAACTCGGCCTACACCGCTCCGTTCTACGCCTACCCGCACAGCGGCGGGCCCGTGACGGGCTGCTGCATCGTGGGGGCGGCCTTCTACGACCCGGCGACGCCCGCCTTTCCCGCGGCCTTCCTCCACAAGTACCTCTTCATGGACCTGTGCGGCGGCTGGGTCCGCACCCTGGATCCCGCCACGGGCACCGTGGGCGACTGGCTGACCGGCTTCTCCAGCCCCGTGGACCTGCGGGTGGCCCCGGACGGCTCGGTCCTCGTGCTCTGCCGGGGTGGGGGCGGTACGCTCCAGCGCGTGACCTACGAGACCCCCTAGCCTCCCGATCCGCTGCCCATCCTGCCGGGAACCGCGACCAATCCGTCCTGGCAGGACCCGGCTAGGATGGGACTTGACATGCCGCGGGTGCAACCAATCCTCCAGCTTCGGACCAGGATCACCCTCCTGGTCTCCCTGATTCTGGGCCTGGCCCTGCTCCTCACGGGGATCCTGGTGCACCGGCGGATGGAGCAGCAGACCCGCGAGGCCATGGGCGAGAAGGTGATCCTGCTGTCCCGGATCACCGCCGAATCCGAGGTGGTTCGGGAGGCCCTGGCTGGCCGGCGGCCGGCGGCCCAGGTCCAGGATCTGGCCGAGCAGATCCGCCTCGAATCCGGCGTGGACTACGTCGTGGTCATCGACATGGACGGCCTCCGGCTCTCCCACCCGAACCGGTCGCTCATCGGGCAGCACTTCGCCGGCGGCGACGACGCGGAGGTGTACCGGGGGCGCTCCTACCTGTCCGTGGCCAAGGGCACGCTCGGTGTCTCTCTACGGGCCTTCACCCCCGTCCGCGTCGGCGACCGGCAGGTCGGCGCCGTGGCCGTGGGCCTCCTCCAGTCCGGCGTGGACCGCGCGGTCGTGAGCATCGGCAAGCGCATCGCCCTGGCCGGCGTCGTCGGCTTCGCCATCGGGATCCTGGGCGCCATGTCCCTGGCCGGGCGCATCAAGCGGATCCTCATGGGCATGGAGCCCCAGGAGATCTCCACCGTGCTCCAGCAGCGCAACGCCATGCTCCACTCCGTGCGTGAGGGCATCATCGGCGTGAACCGGGACCTGGTCGTCACCATCGTCAATGAGGAGGCCCTGCGTCTGTTCGCGCTGGCGGGGAGCCAGGGCGAGCTGGTGGGCCGCAACGTGGAGGAGGTCCTGCCCAGCTCGAGGCTGCGGACCGTGGTGGAGACCGGCCAGGCCGAGTACGACCAGGAGGGCGACATCCTCGGCCTGCCCATCCTCACGAACCGCGTGCCGGTGCTGGTGGACGGGCGCATCGCCGGGGCCGTGGCCACCTTCCGGGACAAGACCGAGGTGAACCGCCTGGCCCAGCAGCTGACGGGGGTGCGCTTCTATGCCGATGCCCTCCGGGCCCAGACCCACGAGTTCATGAACAAGCTGCATGTGATCCTGGGCCTGGTGCGGCTGGAGGAGTACGAGCGGCTCAAGACCTTCATCACCGGCGTGGCGGGCCGGCTCGACGACGAGGTGGGCTTCGTGGTCCAGCGCATCAAGGATCCCGTGGTGGCGGGCTTCCTGCTGGCGCGCTTCGCCTCGGCGCGGGAGCAGGACATCCGCATGCAGCTGGAACCCGAGGCCTCGCTGCCGCCGGGCGCCGATGACGGCTTCTCCCACGACCTGGTCACCATCCTGGGCAACCTCCTGGAGAATGCCGTCGAGGCCATCGGGGACGGCCCCCGCCGGGAGATTCGCGTGGTCCTGCGTCCCGAGGGATCCCGGCTCCACCTGGCCGTCGAGGACACCGGCCCAGGCCTGCCGGAATCCATCCGGGCCCGGGGCTTCGCCCGGGGCGCCTCCACCAAGGGCGAGCACCGCGGCTTCGGGCTCTGGCAGGTGGCCCGCACCCTCGAGGCCCGCGGCGGGCGCCTGCTGGCGGAGAACCGGCCCGGCGGCGGCGCCCGCTTCTCCGCCACGATCCAGTTGCCCGGGGAGGACGCATGATCCGCGTGCTGCTGGTTGAGGACGACCCCATGGTGGCCGAGCTCAACCGTCTCTACCTGGGCAGGGTCCCCGGCTTCGAGATGGTGGCCTCCGCCCGCAGCGCCGCCGAGGCCATGGACCTGCTCGGGACCCACACGGTGGACCTGCTGCTGCTGGACATCTTCATGCCCGGTCAGAGCGGCCTGGAGCTCATGGAGGAGATCCGCCGGCGGTCCCTCGACGTGGACGTGATCTTCGTGACCGCCGCCCGGGATGCGGCCACCATCGACCGGGCCCTGAAGCTGGGCGCCGTGGACTACCTGATCAAGCCCTTCGAGTTCGAGCGGCTCAAGCAGGCCTTCGAGCGCTACGGCGAGACGCGGCGCCTGATCCGCGAGGGCCAGGCCCTCGATCAGACCGAGCTGGACAAGCGCCTGGCGCGGCCCCCCGCGGAGCGGCAGGCCACGCAAGGGCTTCCCAAGGGCCTCGACCGGAACACCCTCGACAAGGTGCTGCGCGCCATTGCTGCCTGGCCCGGCAATCCCCCCTGGTTCACCAGCGAGGAGATCGGCCACCAGGTGGGCATCTCACGGGTCTCGGTGCGCAAATACTTCGAGTTCCTCTGCACCCTGCAGGTCCTGCGCATGGAGCCCGGCTACGGCACCGGTGGAAGGCCGGTCCACCGCTTCCAGCTCCAGCGGGCCTACCTGCGCGAGGCCCAGCGCTTCCTGTGACCGGCGTTACAGGGCCGCTTACAAAACTTCCAATTCCCGCAATCAACTTCCAGAACGACCGGCTTTCACCGGGACCGCCGAGGATAGGGAAAACCCCCTGGAGGTCCCATGATCAAGCGCGCCGCAACGAAGCTGTACAACTGGGTCGCCGTGGCCATCATCCTCGGCGCCCTCACCGGCCACTACTTCCCCATTCTCGCCGTGAAGATGCAGCCCCTGGCGGACGGCTTCATCGCCCTCATCAAGATGCTCATCCCGCCGGTGATCCTCTGCAGCGTGGTCCTGGGCATCGCGGGCTCCGGCAGCATCAAGAAGGCCGGCCGCGTGGGCGGCAAGGCCATCCTCTACTTCGAGGTGGTGAGCACCCTGGCCCTGGTGGTCGGCCTCGTCATGGCCAACGTCTTCGGGCCCGGCCGCAGCTTCCACGCCGATCCCGCCAAGCTCGACCCCAAGCTCGTGGCCAACTACGTGACCCAGGCCCAGCACATGACCATCACCGACCACCTGCTGAAGATGATCCCCAAGACCATGTTCAGCGCCTTCACCGACGGCGACATCCTGCAGGTGCTGCTGATCTCCGTGCTGCTGGGCTTCGCCGTGGCGGCCCTGAACGAGAAGCACAAGGCGCCCCTCATCGGCTTCCTGGAGAACCTCAGCAAGGCCTTCTTCGGTGTCATGCACCAGATCCTCTACCTGGCCCCCATCGGCGCCGGCGCCGCCATCGCCTACACCATCGGCAAGTTCGGCCTGAAGTCCCTGGTGCCCATGGCGGCCCTTATCTTCCTCTTCTACGCCACCTGCGCCCTGTTCATCTTCGTGGTGCTGGGTCTCATCGCCCGCCTGGCCGGCTTCAACATCTTCAAGGTGGTGGGCTACATCAAGGACGAGCTGCTGCTCGTGATGGCCACCAGCTCCTCCGAATCCGCGCTCATCCCCCTCATGGAGAAGATGGAGAAGCTTGGCCTGTCGAAATCCATCGTCGGCCTCGTGATCCCCACGGGCTACTCCTTCAACCTGGACGGCACGAACATCTACATGACCCTGGCCTCGCTCTTCATCGCACAGGCCCTGGGCATCGAGCTCACCCTGGGCCAGCAGCTGGGCATCCTCGTCGTGGCCATGATCACCAGCAAGGGCGCCGCCGGCGTCACCGGCTCGGGCTTCATCACCCTGGCCGCCACCCTGGCCGTGGTGCCCACCATCCCCGTGGCGGGCATGGCCCTCATCCTGGGCATCGACAAGTTCATGTCCGAGGCCCGCGCCATCACCAACCACATCGGCAACTGCATCGCCGCCGTGGTCATGGCCAGCTGGGAGAAGGAGCTGGACTGGGACAAGTTCCACGCCACCCTGGGCCGCGCCAAGGAAGCGGCGGTGCCCGCAGTCGAGACCCCCGTGCTGGCCACCGAAGTCGAATAGGTACCATGCGTTCGTGGAAGAGCGGGGGCCAGGGCCCCCGCTCTTTCGCATCCGCCGCGCCAGACTGGAGCCGTACCGCTCGAGGTGACTGTGGCATCCACTCCAGGCAGCAGGCGCGGCGCCATCAGGGCCCCGCTCCGCTGAGAGTCCGCGCAGCGGAATCGAAGTGGGAGGCCGGGACCGGAGGACCCGGGATCCAGCCGGGCCGTCCATGGATCAACCTCGCGCTAGACTGGAGCGGTACCGCTCGAGGTGACTGTGGCATTCACTCCAGGCAGCAGGCGCGGCGCCATGGCCGACATCAACATGACCCCCCTCATCGACGTCATGCTGGTGCTGCTGATCATCTTCATGATCGCGGCGCCCATGATGACCACGGGCGTGGACGTCAAGCTGCCCGAGAGCCGCACGGGCCGCAACCTGGAGAGCGAGGCGCTCACGGTCTCCATCACCTTCGACGGCCGTCTGCAGTTCGGCCAGGCCTTCATGGCCCTGCCCGTGCTGGCCAACCAGCTGAAGGCCAAGGCCCAGAGCGGCGGCAAGCGCCCCGTGCTGGTCCGGGCCGACCACAACGTCCCCTACGGTCGTGTCATCCAGGTGGTCGATGCCATCCGCGACGCGGGCTTCACCCAGGTGGGCTTCGTCACCGCGGCCGCCCCCGCGGCCCCTCCCATCGACCTGAAATGAGCCAGGACCTGCAGGCCTACCTCCGCAGCCGCGCCCACCTGGGCGAGCTGCGCTGGGGCCCGGGCCTGGCGCTCAGCCTGGCCCTGCACCTGACCCTGGGCGTGGCCTTCTTCTGGCCCCGGGGTGGGGCCTCGGAAAAGCCCGAGGATGTGAAGGTGACCTGGGTGAACCTGCCCACGGCCCTGGCTGGTGCCTCCGGGGGCTCGGAGGCCATGGAGGTGGGCAAGTCCGGCGAGCGCCTGCGGCGCGTGGAAGAGGTGGCGCCGGTCCGCCAGACCGCGCCTTCCGCCACCGCCCCCGATCCCTTCGCCGCCAAGACCACCACGGCCGCCGCCCGGGGCGACAACAAGGACGCCACCAGCCAGGGCACCGGCACCACCGCCGCCAAGGGCAAGACCTCGACCCCCAACCCCGTGGCCGGGGCCGTGGGAACCGGCAATGGCGCGGCCTTTGGCGCGGGCAGCGGCATCCCAGGCCTCAATCCATCCTCGGGCGTGCAGGGCGGCGTGGGCCTCGTGGAAGGCGTGGACGGCAACTTCCCCTACACCTGGTATCTGCAGCAGGTGCAGACCCGCATCACCGCCAACTGGAACCGGGTGTCGAGCACCCAGGGCCGGGTGCAGATCTACTTCCGCATCGCCCGGGACGGCAGCCTCGACCGGGTCCGCGTCGAAATTCCCAGCAGCAGCGCCGCCATGGACGAAAGCGCCCGCATGGCCGTGCTGCGTTCCGCCCCCCTCCAGCGCCTGCCAGAGGGCTTCGAGGGGCAGTACCTGGGCGTGCGCTTCTGGTTCACCTACCTGGGCAATTGACCAGCGCTAAACTCGCAGGATGCTCCTGCTCCCGGTCCTCCTCGCCCAAGCCCCGGTTCCGGTCCCCATGACGGTGGAACCCGCTGAAGTCCGGCCCGGCGACTCGGTGCTGCTCACCTGGGCCTTCCCCCAGGCACCGCAGATCCGCCTGGAGCCCGGCGGCATGGTGCTCCCGGGCCGCTTCCAGGTCACCCTGAGGCCCGCCTACACCACCACCTACCGCGTGTTCGATGCCCGTCCCGGGGGCGTGGAGCTGGGCCGGACCGAGGTGCGCGTGAGCCCCGGCATGGCCCTCGGGGAGCCGGCCCGGATCTGCGCCTTCGATGCCAGCGCCAAGGCCGTGCTGCCCGGCGACCCCGTGGTCCTGAAGTGGGAGTGCGCGGGCAGCGCCAAGGTGCGCCTGGAACCCGGCGGCCTGGAGCTGGATGGCAAGAGCGAGGTCACCGTCACCCCCCTGGAGAGCACCCGCTACACCATCACCGCCAACAACGCCGCCGGGGGCCAGAGCCGCACGGTGGAAGTCTCCGTGCTCGGCCGGCTGGCCTCGGCCCTCCCGCCGACCACGGCCACCGTCTGCACCTTCGAAGCCAGCCAGACCTCGGTGAGACCCGGGGAGCAGGTGGACCTCCGCTGGATCTGCCAGGGGGACGCGAAGGTCCGCCTGGAGCCCGGTGGTCTGGAGCTGGACGGCCAGTCCAGCATCGCCGTGGTGCCCGACAAGACCACGGTCTACACCCTCAGCGTGAGCAACCTCATGGGCGGCTCCTCCCGCAGCGTGGAGGTGCGGGTAGAGGCCCCCCGGCGCGTGCTCACCGAGAAGGACCTGGTGAGCCCCGAGGAGGCCATCAAGCCCCTGGACCGCATGGACCTGAGCGAGGCCTTCCACCGCGGCGAGGCCCTCCGGAGCGCGGCCCCGGCAGGCTCCTGGACCATGCGGATGGTGGTGTCGGGCCGGCCCGAGGGCCTCAAGCTGGTGGCGCGGGCGGCGGGCCCGCGGGCCGCCGACATCCTGATCCTCCCCTTCGTCCGCAGGGATGGCCTCCGGTTCTGGCAGGCCTGCTTCGGCACCCACGCCAGCCGCGCCAAGGCCCTGAAGGCCTGGCGATCCGCCCCGGAGCCCCTCCGGAAGGCCTTCCAGGACGCCCTGCCGCAGCGGCTGCCAGCCTCGCCCCCGCAGGGCCCTAACCCCGCGTGATCTCCAGCGTGAAGGCTTCGCCGATCATGTTGGCGTCGAGCGTGTCCACGATGAAGTAGATGGTCCGCGGCTCCTGCGTGGGATTCCGGTAGGTGGCCTGGGGCTCTCCGGTGGCGATGCGGTTCTGCAGCAGCCCCGTCTCTTCGCGGCCCCAGGCGTTCACGCCCAGCACGCGGAACCAACCCTTGCGGCCCTCCACCACGTGCGCCCTGACGGAAGCGCCGCCGGGGACCTCGATGGCGTAGGCGCGCCAACCGCTGATGTCGGGGATCTGGTCCTTCACGCGGAGGCTGCCGGCGGGCAGCTGGAGCGCCGGAATGGAGGGGCCTCGCCGGGCGCCGCGGCGGGCCCGGCCCTGGAGGCTGGCCTCGGCCCCGGCGTCCCGGGCGTGGGGAACCATCGGTCCCCGTGGGGCCGGAGCCAGGTCCTTGGCCTCCACCTCGGGTAGGGGAGCCTGGGGGGCCTGCAGCAGGAGCATCGGAACGGTCAGGAGCATGGGGTTCACGGGACACCTCCCTACATGAGATGCCGCGAGGTGACGGGAAGGTTCGCCGGCGGGCCGGTCAAAGCTTTCCCAGCAGGTCTTCGGCCACGCGCCCGGCGGCGCCCGGCTCCCCCAAGTGCCCGCGCACCTCCCCCAGCTCGGCGCGCAGGCGCCGCGCCGTCTCGGGCTCCAGCAGCCGCGCGAGCTCCACCCCCAGGCGCTCCGGGTTGACCTCGTCCTGCAGCAGCTCGACCGCCACTTCGCCCCTGGCCACCACGTTGGCCAGGCCGAAGTGGGGCACCTTCACGATGTGCCGGGCGATCTGGTAGGTGAGGGAGTTCAGCCGATAGACGATGGCGAAGGGCGTGCCCAGCAGGGCCGTCTCCAGGGTCGCGGTCCCCGAGGCCACCAGGGCGGCGTCGGCGTGGGCCCGGGCGGCATAGGTCCGGTCCTGGACCAGGCAGACGGGAGCCTCGCCGAGGTGGGTCTTCACGAAGGCGGGATCCAGCGTGGGGGCCACGGGCAGCACCCACTGGACCTCGGGCCGCGTCTGCTTCCAGCGCCGGGCCAGCTCGGCCATGGGGGGCAGCAGGCGCTGGATCTCCCCCCTGCGGCTGCCCGGCAGCAGGGCCACCAGGGGTCTGGCGGGGTCCAGCCCGGTCGTCTCGAAGAAGGCGCCGCGGTCACACTCGGGCTTCACCACCTCCACCAGGGGGTGCCCCACGAACCGGGCGTCCACCGGATAGCCGCGGAACAGCTCCGGCTCGAAGTCGAAGAGGCAGTAGAGGGTGTCCAGGGTGCGCCCCAGGTCCGGGATGCGGCCCTTCTTCCAGGCCCAGACCTGGGGGCAGACATACTGGTGCAGCTTCACGCCGGGCTGCTGGTTCCGCAGGGCCTTGGCCAGCCGCAGGTTGAAGCCGGGATAGTCGATGAGCAGGGCCGCAGCGACCGACTCCTCCCGCGCCGCGAAAAGGATCTGCTTGAAGAGCCGATTCAGGCGCGGCAGGTGCCGGATGACTTCGATGAAGCCCACCACGGCCAGGTCCTTCACGTCCGCCAGCTTCCGGTCGAGGAAGGGTGTCATGCGCGGGCCGCCCACGCCGATGATCCTCAGCCCCGGTTCGCGGAGCTTCAGCTCCCGCAGCAGTTCCGCGCCGTGGAGATCGCCGGAGTCCTCGCCGGCGATGACGAGCAGGGTCCGGGTCAAGCGCGCTCCCCATCGCGGCTCAGGTGCCGGCCGAAGACGAGGCTGTCATCGGGCACCACGGGCCGCCCCAGCATCGTGGTGGGCATTTCCGCGGGGAACAGTACCGCGGGATGGGCCGCGTCCAGGGCCCCGGCCTGGGCCCGGAAGGCCTCCGGATCCACCGCGGCGAGGGCCATGTCCCAGCGGTAGCCCAGGACCTGGAGCGGGCGGAGGTCCGTCTGCGGCTCGCAGACGGCGCACCATAGCCGATCCGCCAGGGGTTCGGCATCCAGGATGCCGGGATGCCAGCAGAAGCCCACCGCTTCGGCATGGGCCTGGCGCAGGAGCTCGAGCACCGCGGCTTCGGAGCCCGCTTCCAGCCGCAGCGCCAGCTTGACGCCCCGTCCGGAGCTGGCTTCCAGCAGGGCCTCCAGGTGGCCGAGGATCCGGAAGCCGGCTTCACGAGAACCCGGTCGTCCCACGGGGATCACCAGAAAATCCATGCCCAGGCCCTGCCGCAGCACCTCCAGGCCCTCCTCCACGGGCGCTTCCCCGGGGAGGTGGACCGCGTGGACGGCCAGCCCCCGGCGCACGGCCTGGGGCCACTGGCCCTGCAGGAGCCCATCCCACCCGAGGGCGACGGGGCCCAGGGCCAGCCAGGGCACCGGATCGGAACTCGACGGAATCAGGGGCACGAACCGCATGGGTTTATCATGATGCATGGGAGGCACCATGGGCCGCATTTTCACCCTGGACGAAGCGCGGGCCCTGATGCCGCAAGTGAAGGCCACGACGGAACCTGTCTACACACTGGCCGCCAGCCTGGCCGAGGAACTGAGCCAGGCCGAGGACGCGAAGAACGAGGCCCGGGCCGAGGCCCTGCGGGAGCGGCTGCAGATCCTGGTGCAGAGCTGGCAGCAGAGCATGAACGACTTGGAGGCGGAGGTGAAGGGGCTCTGGCTGGTGGACTTCGACTCCGGCGACGGCTACTGGTGCTGGGCCTACCCCGAAGCGGACCTGGACCACTGGCACAGCTACGAAGGGGGCTTCCGCTCCCGCGTGCCCGCAGATCAACGCCCCGGGGTGCAGGCCTAGTGGCCAAGGTGAAGTCAGACCAGACAGCGGAAGCCCCCGCTCAGGATTTCCGCGCCGCCGTGCTGGCCCTCGTGAAGAAGATCCCGAAGGGCAGGCTGGCCTCGTACGGCCAGATCGCCGCCCTGGCGGGCTTCCCCCAGCGCCCGCGGCAGGTGGGTATGGTGCTTTCGGGGCTGCCGGAGGGCACCAAGCTGCCCTGGCACCGCGTGGTGAACACCCGGGGCTACGTGCCCAGCCGGGGCCGCTGGTGGGGCGCCTTCGAGCAGATCGGACGCCTGCGGGATGAGGGCATCGAGGTGGACGACCTGGGCAACCTGGACCTGGAAGCCCACCGCTGGAAGCCGCGCGGCTGAAGGGCCTTCCCTCAGGTAGACTGGAAGCCGGAGGGCCCCATGAAGGTGCGCGTGTCGGTGCAGTTGAAACCCGGGATCCTGGATCCCCAGGGCAAGGCGGTGGAACAGGGCCTGCATGGGTTCGGCTTTGCCGTGGACCACGTCCGCATCGGCCGCCTCATCGAGATGGACGTGCCGGGCACGGACCCCGCCGAGGTGAAGGCCAAGGCCCTGGCCATGTGCGAGAAGCTCCTGGTCAATCCCGTGATGGAGAAGGCCTCCATCGAGGTGCTGTGATGCGGGTGGCCGTCCCGGTCTTCCCCGGCTCCAACTGCGACCATGACGCCTTGCATGCTTGCGGCACGGTGATGGGCTGGGAGACGATCCCCGTCTGGCACCAGGAGACGCGCCTGCCTGAAGGCACCGAGCTGGTCTTCGTGCCCGGCGGCTTCAGCTACGGCGACTACCTGCGCTGCGGCGCCATCGCGGCCCTGGCCCCCATCATGGCCGACGTGAAGCGCCACGCCGACAACGGCGGCCTGGTGCTGGGCGTCTGCAACGGCTTCCAGATCCTCTGCGAGGCCCAGCTGCTGCCCGGCGCTCTGCTGCGCAACGAGTCCCTGCGCTTCATCCACGCCGACGTCCACCTCCGCGTCGAGCGGGCCGACCTGCCCTTCACCCGGGCCATGAAGGCCGGCGAGGTTTTCCAGGTGCCCATCGCCCATGCCGAAGGCAACTTCACCCTCGATCCCACCGACCTGGCGGATCTGGAGGCCCGGGGCGGCGTGGCCTTCCGCTACTGCTCCTCGACGGGGCAGATCGGCGAGGACCACGTGCCCAACGGCGCCATGAACGGCATCGCGGGCATCGTGAATGTCCGGGGCAACGTGCTGGGGATGATGCCCCACCCCGAGCGGGCCGTGGATCCCAAGCTGGGCGCCACCGGAGGCATGGGCATGTTCAGGAGCCTGGCCGAGGCCTTTGCCCGGGCCTGACCGAGATCACAACTTGCAGGACTGTGAAAATCGCACGCCCTGGGGATGATTTTCCTGTCATCCTCCCGGAATGCCTCGATAGGCATCTCTGTTTATTCCTGGGCCATGAGCGATCCTGAAACCAAAAACCTCCTCACCTACACCAGCGGGCCGCTCCGTCTGGCCGTGCTCAAGCGCGATCCTGTGCCGTCCAAGATTTTGCCGGCCCGGGATGCCTGGACGCTGCTCCAGCCCACCCATGCCGTGCGCGTGTGCACCGGCGAGGACCGCGAAGAGGGCGTCATCCGCTCGGGCGACCTGGCCCTGCTGCTGCCCGGCTTCGGCCACACCCTGAAGCGCCACCACGCGAACACGCCCTTCGGCTTCACGGCGCTGTTCATGGAAGGCCCTTTCCCCGAGCCGCTGCTGTCCTCCCTGCAGCACCCGCCCCGCAAGTGGCAGGAATCCAGCTTCGCGGTGCTGCGCAGCCTCAGCCTCAAGCAGCTCTTCAGCATCTTCACGCAGGAGCTGACGAATCCCGACGGCGTGCAGCTGATGACGCGGGAGCTCTTCCTCATCCTCCTGGGCGCCGAGTTGTCCCGTCTCACGGAGAAGGAGGACCGGGGCCGTTTCCCCTACCGCCTGAACCGCTCCACCCTCCAGCTGGTGCTGGACCACATGGAAGTGCACCTGGGCGCCAAGAACAGCGTGCCCGAGCTGGCCACCATGGCCCGCTGCACGCCGGACCACTTCATCCGCCTGTTCCGCGAGGCCACCAGCACCACGCCCCACCAGTACCTCATCGAGCGCCGCCTCCAGCGCGCCGTCACCCTCCTGGCCAACGGCGAGCGACCCAGCGATGTGGCGAAGATCCTCGGCTTCTACGATGCCAGCGCTTTCACCCGCGCCTTCAAGCGCCGCTTCGGCGTGCCGCCCAGCGAATACGCGCAGGAAGCCTACGATCGGCAGTTCCCGAAGAAGTAGGGCAGAGCGGCCCGGAGCCCCGTGCCCGCTGCGGCGAGTGATGATCATGCACTGGAGAGGTTTCATGCGCAAACCGATGCTGGCGCTCCTCGCCCTGCCCCTGGTTCTGGCCTGCACGCGCCCCGCCTCCGAGCTCCTGCGCCAGCAGCCGCATCCAACCCTCTACCTGGAGCTGGCCCTGCCGGACCAGCCGGAAGCGGCCGTCATGAAGCAGGCCTATGGTGCGGCGTTCCGGGATCACTTCGCCAAAGGGCTCGGGGATCCCGAGGCGGCGCGGCCCGACCGGGTCCAACTGCTGGTGGTGGTCGGGAACCGCCTCGTCCGCACAGAGGCCGAGGCCAGGCTGAACAGCGGCGTCGATCAGGCCGGAGCCATCGCCTCCGGCTCCCCGGTGCGCCTGCTGCTCAGCACCGTGGGGCCCAAATCCGCCTATGAAAGCCAGGTTGAGCGCCTGGGCTACCGTCCAGGCCTGCTCTCGGGCCAGATTGCCGTGCTGAGGGTCGGAAAGGACGGCTTTCAGGAGACCCTCAAGCTGGACCCCATGGCCATCGTGAAGCGGATGCGTCCGCTTGGGGAAAGTGACCGCAACCTGGCCGGCATCCTGGCCGAAGAGGGCCGGGCCCTGGCCCTGGAATCCCTCGCGCTGCTCCAGAAGCAGGTCGGCTGGGAGCCGCCCCCGGCCTGATTCCGCCGCCACGCGAGAGGCCCCGCCGGGTCCCTCGCGTGATGGCCCGATGCACCTCCTACTTGGCTGCCTTTTCCGTGGCGGCCTTGGCCTTGGCGGCGCCCTTCTCGGTGCCCTTCTTCGTCCTGGCCTTGGCCTTGTCGCTGCCGGCCTTGGTGGCGCTCTCGCCCTTGGCAGTGGCGGCCTTCACCTTGTCGCCGGCCACGGGCACGCCGCCGGCCTTGGCATCCACCTTGGCCTTGGCATCCGCAGTTTTCTGATCGGCCTTCGCCTTGGCCGCATCGGCCTTGGCATCCGCCTTGGCCTTGCCCGAATCCACGGCGGCATCGGCCTTGGCCTTGAGATCCTCCTTGGTGGGGATCTGAGCCGAGAGCGCCAGAGAGGCGCCGATCAGGAACGGAAGCAGCACTTTCATAAAACCTCCACGAGGGTTTGCTGGATTTGAGGAATGAGGACTGGGGAGGCCCTACGGCTTGCACACCTTGCAGGCCTTGAACCCCGCCTTGCCGGCCTCGCCCGCCGAGGGGAAGGAGGTGCGGTTGGCCTCCTTCATCTTCGCGGCGACCTTGCAGTCGGCCCGATGGTAGGTCTTGGAGTCCTTGTTGGCGATGATCGCCGTGGATGAAACCGCGGCCTTGGCGGCGGAAGCGGGCGCCGGGGCGGCCGCCGGCTTGGCGGGTGCGGCTGGAGCCGGGGTGGCGGCTTTCGTGGCCTTCTTCTCAGCCTTCTTCTCGGCGGCGGTCTTGGGCGCGGTGGACTTGGATTCCTGGGCGATGGCCACCACGGAGGCGGCCAGGAAGAGGGCCAGCAGCAGGCGTTTCATCGGTTCTCCTTGGGATGCGTGAGCCAGGGTGCGCCGCGCCGCGGATCGCTGTCAACGGGGGGCGGCGCAGGAGGCCGGGAAGCGGGGCGCCCGCCGTGCCCGGGTGGCCTGCTCGAAGGCGAAGGCCAGCCTGAGCAGGGGCCCTTCCTGCCAGGGGCCGCCCACGAAGGAGAGCCCCACGGGCAGACCGAAGGCGAAGCCTGCGGGAACCGTGAGGTGCGGGCATCCCGCCACGGCTGCCGGGCTGGAGAAGCTGAGGCTGGAACTGTCGCCGTTCAGGTGGTCGACGAGCCACGCGGGCCCGCCCGTCGGGCCCACCAGGGCCTGCAGCCGGTGCTGCTCCAGCAGGCCCGTGATGTCCCGCCGGGCCTGGGCGCAGGTCTCGAGGGCCTTCAGGTAGGCCGGATCCGTCAGCGGTCCCCTGGCCTGGGCCTGCTGCAGCAGCTCCTGGCCGAAGAAGGGCATCTCCTGCGCTCGCCGCTGCTCGTTGAAGGCCATCAACGCGGCCAGGTCCCTCACGGGACCGCCCCGTCCGCCGAGGTAGGCGTTGAGGTCGGCTTTGAACTCGTAGAGCAGCACTTCGAATTCCGCTTCGTCGTAGGCCGCGGATTTCAGCTCCACCTCCACCAGCGTGGCCCCCTGGCCTTTCAGCACCTCCAGGGCTGGCAGGAGCACCGCGTCCACGTGGGCGTGGACCCCCAGCAGGTTCTTCACCACGCCGAGGCGTGCGCCCTTCAGGCCATCCATCGTGAGAAAGCGCGTGTAGTCGGCCGCGCGCCGGGCATCCGCCTCGCGGGTGGCGGGGTCCCTGGGATCGCTGCCTGCCATGGCTCCCAGCAGGAGGGCCGCGTCGCGCACGCAGCGGGTCATGGGCCCGGCGGTGTCCTGGGTGTGGGAGATCGGGATGATGCCGCTGCGGCTCAGCAGCCCCACGGTGGGTTTCAGCCCCACCAGGCCGTTCGCGTTGGCAGGGCTCACCACAGAGCCATCCGTCTCCGTTCCCACGGCCGCCGCACAGAGGCTGGCCGCCGCCGCCGCGCCCGAGCCGGAGCTGGAGCCGCTGGGGCTGCGGTCCAGCGCGTAGGGATTCCGCGTCTGGCCGCCGCGTCCACTCCAGCCGCTGCTGCTGCGGGTGGAGCGCAGGTTGGCCCACTCGCTGAGGTTCGTCTTGCCCAGGATCACCGCACCGGCCTCGCGCAGCTTCTTCACGATGAAGGCGTCCTCCTTCGGAGCCGGCGTGCCCTCCAGGGCCAGGGACCCCGCCGTGGTCTTCATGCGGTCTGCCGTGTCGAGGTTGTCCTTGAGAAGCACGGGAATGCCGTGCAGCGGCCCGCGCAGCTTCCCGGCCTTCCGCTCGGCGTCCAGGGCCTGGGCGGTGGCCAGGGCCTCGGGGTTCAGCTCGATGACCGCGTTCAGCCGGGGGCCCGCCTGGTCGAGGGCCCGGATCCGCGCCCGGTACCCCTTCACCAGGTCCACCGCAGTCCATCGCCCTTCCGCCAGACCGGCCGACAGGTACTCGATGCTGGCTTCCTCCAGCACCAGGCCCCGGGCGACCGGGGCCCGCCGGTCCGCCCCCACGAGCGCGCCCGCGCTCAGGGCCAGGCCCGCACCCAGGAAGGCACGGCGGTCGAAGGCTGGGAGATCCGGATTGAAGGTCATGGCTGTCCTCGGAGGGCTGGATGGATCATAGCAACGGCCATCCGCCGATTCCCGGCGCGGGCTCACCGATCCGGGCCTGGAATCCGGACACGGACGGCTCAACCTAACCAAGGAGGCCCCCATGGTCGCGTTCCTGCTCTGGCTCATCCTGTTGATGGTCTGCTGGCCGCTGGCCCTCCTGGCGCTGGTCCTCTATCCGCTGATCTGGCTCCTGCTCCTGCCCTTCCGCCTCCTGGGCTTCGCCGTGGAGGGCGCCTTCGGGATCGTGCGGGGCCTGTTCCTGCTGCCGGGCCGGATCCTCGGCGGGCGTTGACGATCCGGCAAGGGGACACGGTCGGTCCGGATTCGCGCGGATCCAGCGGGAGCAGGGGAATGGACTGCCGAGCCCCGCGAGGTGAGCCAGATCACAAGCTTTAACGATCCATTCATCTAGAATGACGCGGTCCCGTGGAGGTTCCGTGTTCAGTGGATTCGAGCAGGCCCGGCAGTTCATCCAGGAGAAGTCGGTCCGCATGATCGACCTGATCTTCAGCGACCTCTGGGGCCGCTGGCACCACGTGAGCATCCCGGCTTCGCAGTTCAACGAGCAGCTCATGCGGGACGGGGTGGGCTTCGACGGCTCGAGCGTGGGCCTGAAGTCCGTGAAGTCCGGCGACATGGTGCTGATCCCCGACCTGGCCACGGGCTACATGGATCCCTTCTGGGAGCTGCCCACCCTCAGCTTCATCTGCTCAGCCTACGAGGCCGACACCAAGGCGCCCTTCCCCGTGGATCCCCGCAACATCGCCATCCGCGCCGAGGCCTACCTGCGCGAGACGGGCATCGCCGACCAGAGCATCTGGGGCCCCGAGTACGAGTTCTACGTCTTCGACAAGGTGAGCTACGAGAACGGCGTGAACAGCGCCTCGTACCGGGTGGACAGCCGCGAGGCGGACTGGCACAGCGGCGAGGGGGGCCACGGCCACTTCATCCCCCTGCACGGCGGCTACCACGCCATGGCGCCCAAGGACCAGCTCTACAACCTGCGCGCCGAGATCTGCATGGAGATGGAGCGCATGGGCGTGGAGGTGAAGTACCACCACCACGAGGTCGGCGGCCCCGGCCAGTGCGAGATCGAGACGCCGCTCTTCCCCCTGCTGAAGGCCGGCGACGCCACCCAGATCGTGAAGTACGTGGTGAAGATGGTGGCCCACCGCAAGGACCAGACGGCCACCTTCATGCCCAAGCCCCTCTATGGCGAGGCCGGCAGCGGCATGCACTTCCACCAGATGCTCATGAAGGCCGGCAAGAACCTGTTCTACGACGAGAACGGCTACGGAAAGATGAGCCAGGAGGCCCTCTGGTACATCGGCGGCATCCTGGCCCACGGCCCCGCCCTGCTGGCCATCACCAACCCCAGCACCAACAGCTACCGGCGCCTGGTGCCGGGCTTCGAGGCCCCCATCAGCGCCTTCTTCTCCCTGGGCAACCGCTCGGCGGCCATCCGCGTGCCCAAGTACGCCGACCAGCCCGAGACCGCCCGCTTCGAGTTCCGGCCGCCCGACGCCACCTGCAACGTCTACCTGGCCCTGGCGGCCCAACTGCTCGCCGGCATCGACGGCATCCAGAAGAAGATGGATCCCACCGCCCTGGGCTTCGGCCCCATCGACCAGAACATCTTCAGCTGGAACGAGGAGCAGCGGAAACAGATCAAGAGCCTGCCCACCAGCCTCACGGAAGCCTGCGACGCGCTCGAAGCCGACATGGACTTCCTGCTGGCCGGCGGCACCTTCGACCGGCTGCAGCTGCAGGACTATCTCAAGCACCTCCGCGCCCAGGAGGCGGCCGTGCGCAACCGCCCTCATCCCTACGAGATGGCCCTGTACTTCGAGGCCTGAGAGAGCTGGCGCAGTGGCGCCGGGCCCTGCCCGGCCCGATATTTCCTCCGGGCATGGCCCGCCTCCCGGAGGATGTCTGGGCCGCGCAGGAGGACACCATGGAACTCGACCTGGACGCCAAGGAGATGGAATTCCTCACCCGGACCCTTCAGCACCGCCTGGACGACCTCCAGCGGGAGATCAGCCACACGGACCGAGCCGCCTTCAAGACCATCCTCAAGGCGGATGAGATGACGCTGCGCGCCCTCCTGGCCAAGCTGAAATCCCCCATCGCCATGGGGATCTGAGCCCTCGGACAAGGCAGGATCAGAGCCAGCGCCGGACGCGCCGGGCATAGGCCGCGTAGGCCTCTCCGAACTGGGCCCGGAGGCGGGCCTCCTCCCGGACGATGACCAGGCGGTCCAGCAGGAGGACCAGGACGGGCACCAGGAGCAGGATCCAGGCCGAATCCAGGCCCACGCCGAAGCAGGCCAACAGGGTTGCAAGGCCGAGGTAGAGCGGATTCCGCGTCCAGCGGAAGGGCCCCGTGGTCAGGAGCGCCGAGGCCAGCCCGTTGGGTTCGGGCGTGGTGCCCATGCGCCGGAAGGTGAGCAGGCCCCATCCGCCATGGAGGATCACCAGGATCAGCAGCAGGCCGCCCAGCCCCAAACGGACGGCCCCTGGAAGGCCCAGGTCGAGGGGATGCAGGAACCCGAGCCCCCCGCCCAGGAGGAGGCAGCCCAGAAAGAGGAGGGGCGGCTGGGGGGACTTCCCGGACGTGGACAAGGCGTCCCCGGGTTCAGCCCAGAACCGCTTCCAGGGCGTTGGCGTGCAGCTCCTTCAGCCCGGCAGCCTCCGCATCCAGCAGGGGCTGGCCATCCACGGCCAGGGTGACGCGGGATCCGCCCGTGGTGCCGATCTTGGCGAAGGGCACCCGGTGGGTCTGGCAGAGAGTGGCCAGGCTGGACTCGGCCTCGGCGCTGACGCTCACCACGATGCGGCCCACGGATTCTCCGAAGAGCAAGCTGTCTAGGCGCAGGGCGCCCTTCGTCAGCAGGAGCTGGCAGCCCATGCCCCCGCCGAAGGCGCTCTCCAGCACCGCCACCATCAGGCCGCCCTCGCTGGTGTCGTGGGCGCTGCGGATGAGGCCCAGGCGGATGCCCTCGCGCACACAGGCCTGGAGGCGGTGCTCCTCGTCCAGGCGCAGCTCGGGGCAGGCGCCCTCCACCTGGCCCGTCCGTAGCTTCAAGTATTCGCTGCCGCCCAGCTCGTCGCGCGTCTCGCCCAGCAGGAAGATCCCATCGTGAGCCGCCCGGAAGCCGGAGCCGCAGATGCGGTTGCCCACCTTGGACAGCGCGGTGGCGTCCGGCGCGTCCACCGCCACGGGCCCCGTGCAGTCCTCGATGAGCCCCACGGCCGCGATCATGGGCGTGGGGAAGATGCTCTGGCCTTCGGTGTCGTTGTAGAGGCTCACGTTGCCCGACACGATGGGCACATCGAGCGCCAGGCAGGCCTGGCGGATGCCCAGGCAGCCCTGCTCGAAGGTCCACATGTTCTCAGGCTTCTCGGGATTGCCGTAGTTGAGGCAGTCCGTGAGGCCGATGGGCTCTGCGCCCACGCAGGCCAGGTTGCGGCAGGCCTCGGCCACCGCGTGGGCCGCGCCCCAGAAGGGATCGAGGTAGCAGAAGCGGCTGTTGCAGTCGCTGGACATGGCCACGGCCTTGCCCGTGTCCTGGCCGGCTTCATCCTTCACGCGGATGACGCCGGCGTCACCCCGGCCCATGCCCAGCAGGGTGTTGCTGCGCACGGTGCCGTCGTACTGCTCGAAGATCCAGCGCTTGCTGGCCACGGTGGGAGCCTGGAGGATCTGGCGCAGGGTGCGCTCCACCTCCGCGGGCTTGAGGTCCGCGGGCAGGGGGGCGGCGTTCACCGCATCCAGGTAGCCGGGGCGCTGGCGGGGCCGGTCGTACTTGGGGGCGGCGTCCACCAGGGGCTGGATGGGCAGGTTGATGACGGGCTCGCCGTGCCAGCTGCCGATGAAGCGGCCGCTGTCGGTGACCTCGCCCACCACGCAGGCGTCCAGGCCCCACTTGTGCAGCACGTCGATGATCTTGGGCTCGCAGCCGGGGCGGGCCACCAGCAGCATG
Source organism: Holophagaceae bacterium (assembly GCA_046331485.1). Taxonomy (GTDB): domain Bacteria; phylum Acidobacteriota; class Holophagae; order Holophagales; family Holophagaceae; genus Geothrix. The sequence goes on from JAXLQS010000001.1 coordinate 311,554, forward strand.
CGCTCCTGGCTTTCGCTCAGCATCAGCTCGAAGGGGGTCATGCCCTCCTCGCGCTGGGGCACCTGGTCCAGGCGGATCTCCAGGCCCGTGCCCGCGCGGCTGGCCATCTCGAAGCTGCTGGAGGTGAGGCCCGCGGCGCCCATGTCCTGGATGCCGATGACCCAGTCGGTCTTGAAGATCTCGAGGCAGGCTTCCAGCAGGAGCTTCTCCGTGAAGGGATCCCCCACCTGCACCGTGGGGCGCTTCTCCTCGCTGCCCTCGCCGAACTCGGCCGAGGCCATGCTGGCGCCGTGGATGCCATCCCGGCCCGTCTTCGAGCCGATGTACATCACCTTGTTGCCCACGCCCGACGCGAAGCCCTTGAACACCTTGTCGCTGCGCAGCACGCCCAGGGTGAAGGCGTTCACGAGGATGTTGCCGTTGTAGCTGGCGTCAAAGGCGCAGTCCCCGCCCAGCATGGGAATGCCCATGCAGTTGCCGTAGCCCGAGATGCCCGCGGCCACGCCTTTCACCAGGCCCTTCATGCGGGGAGCCTCGATGTCCCCGAACCGCAGGGAATTCAGGTTGGCCAGGGGCCGAGCGCCCATGGTGAACACGTCGCGCAGGATGCCGCCCACGCCGGTGGCCGCGCCCTGGTAGGGCTCGATGAAGCTGGGGTGGTTGTGGCTCTCCATCTTGAAGGCCACGGCCCAGCCATCGCCGATGTCCACCACGCCGGCGTTCTCGCCGGGCCCCTCGATGACCCGCGGGCCCTCCGTGGGCAGGTTCTTCAGGTGGATGCGGCTGGACTTGTACGAGCAGTGCTCGCTCCACATGGCGCTGAAGACGCCCAGCTCCGGGTAGGTGGGCAGGCGGCCCTCCAGGAGGCGCAGGATGACCTGCCACTCGTCCTTGGAAAGCCCCAGCTCCAGGGCCAGGGATTCGGTGACGGCCGGTTCGTGCGCAACAGACATGGAGGCTCCGCAAGCCCTGATTCTACCGGTTCCGGCCCCTCCGAACGAGGCTTGACAAGCGTCAGCGGCCTTCGGAATCCGTGGGCGCCATGGGCGATTCCCCGCCCTCGTAGGTGCGGCGCAGGACGCCCTGGACCAGGCGCTGGAAGAAGGTGCCCCGCTCGGGGTTGAACACGATGGACACCGCCGCCTTGAGCTCCGTGCCCAGTTCCAGGAGGGCCCCGCCCTCGATGCCGGTCCCCAGGAGCAGGAAGGGGGCACGCCCCTGGATGCTCTCCACCATGGGCTTGAGGCGGCGGCGCTCGTCCAGGCTGAGGCTGGGCAGGTGGTAGAGCACGAGGGCCGGCCTCTGGTTCAGCGCGTCCTTCAGGGCGGCCATGGTGGGGGGGACCCGCCGGAGCGGCTGGAGCCCGCCCAGAAGCCCCTGGAGGGAGGCTTCCAGGGCGGCGTCCCCGGACACCAGCACCAAGCCGGCCGGCCGCGCGGTGGCTGCCTTGGCGGAATCCGCGGGGCTCGCGGTCTCCACGCCGCGCTGGGCGATGCGCTCGAGGTCCTCCTCCCGCCTTTCGAAGACCCAGCGGGAAAGCGGGTGCAGGACCTGCTCTTCCAGCTGGGGGCGGTACTCCACGCCGAAGGTCCGGCCATGCACGTGGCGGAGCTTCACCCGGGTGTTGATGCGGATCTGGTCCGTGACCTGGATGGTGACGGCCATGTCATTGCCCGCCTCCAGCTCCCCCTCGATGAAGTCCCGGGTGCTGTAGATCCGGGCGCCGGTGGTGCTGATGTCCACCAGGGTCCCCACGATCAGGTCGTACTTGGGCGTGCTGAACGTGACGGGGATGCGGCCCACCCGGTCCACCCGGTACGAGCCCCGGTGGTCCTCGTCCTGGAGCACCTCCGGCAGGCGGAGGCGCAGGGTCCGGCGGCCGTCATGCATGCCGAACCCCTTCAGCTCCGTGGGTGCCTCCAGGAAGCTCACCCCGTGGGGGAAGCGAAGCTTCAGCCCGGCGTTGCGCAGGCCGTAGGTGGCGTCCTCCTGGCCCATGGTGGCCACGACATGGAACTCGGAGCCCTCGATCTTGACGAAGGACGACTCGAAGCGGAGGTAGGGCGTCACCAGGATCAACAGTTCCCGCCGGTTGCAGGCGCGCTGGAAGATTTCCAGGATGCTCTCCGGATTCCGGATCAGGCTGGCCGCCAAGGCGCCTCCACAGGTGTTCGTGCTTCCATGATGCTAGGGCTCCCGTAGACTGGAAAGCTCTGGAATCCCGAGATGACCCCGCCCCGAACCCTCCTCGCCTACAGCGCCCCCCGGAGCGGCTTCGGGGACGAATGGATGACCTTCCTGCCCATCGGTCTCGGCTACCTGCAGGCCATGCTCAAATCCCGGTCCTTCCCCTGCCGGGTGGCGAACCTGAGCGGCAAGGGCCGGAAGGAGGTCCTGGCCTACTTCCGGGCCCAGGATCCCGCGGTCATCGGCATCTCCATGTTCACCTTCAACCGCAAGCGGTCCTATGAACTGCTGGCCTGGGCCCGGGAGGCCTGCCCGGGGGCGGTCCTCCTGGCGGGGGGCCCCCACCCCACCCACCTGGCCGAGGAGGTCTTCGAGGACTGCCCCGCCCTGGACGCCATCGTGCAGGGAGAGGGCGAGGCCGTGCTGCTGGGTCTCGCCGAGCGGCTGAAGACCGCCCCGGGTTCCGACCTGTGGCGGCGCACCCCGGGGCTGATCCTGCGGGAGGGCCGCACCCTGCCCCAGCCCCCTCTGGAGGACCTCGACGCCATCGGCGTGCCCGCCGAGCACCTGGAGGCCGACTTCCTCGACGACGTGGGCCAGCTGGCCTACCTGAGCAGCAGCCGCGGCTGCCCGGCCACCTGCAACTTCTGCAACACGCCGGAGTTCTGGGGCACCTCCATCCGCTTCCGCGGTGCCGATTCGGTGCTGCGCGAGATGCGGCTGCTGCGCGAGCGGCATGGCCTCACCTACTTCAGCTTTCGGGACGACACCTTCACGGCCAACCGCGACCGGGTGCTGAAGCTGATGGCGGGCATCCAGGGCAGCGGCCTCCATCCCCTCTGGAACTGCCAGAGCCGGGTGAACCTGGTGGACGAGGACCGCCTGGTGGCCATGAAGCGGGCGGGCTGCGAATTCATGCAGTTCGGCGTCGAGCACGGCAGCGAGCGGGTGCTGGTCCTGCTGGACAAGGGCACCAACCTGCGCCACGCCCGCCGCGCCCTCGAACTGGTGCGCAAGGTGGGCATGAACCTCGGCATCTACCTCATCACCGGCATCCCGGGCGAGACCTGGGCCGACGTGGAGGAGAGCGCCGCCTTCATCCGCGACACCCGGCCCAGCGACTGCCAGATCAGCCCCCTGGCGCTCTATCCCGGCACACGGATGTTCGACCAGTACCGCGCCGAGGGGCGCATCCGGAAGGACTTCTACCGGGCCTCCGGCGATGCCGAGATCTTCGCCCGGGTGGACGGCCACACGGAAAAGGCCCTGCGCCACCTCGACCAGGCGGCCCGGCGGGCCAAGGCCCGGTCCCGCTTCTCCCCGGCCGAGTTCGCCGAACAGAAGCGCTGGCTGGGCTTCTGCGCCGTCACCAACCTGCTCTGCGGCGAGGCCGCCGAAGAGGAGGGCCGCCTCGCGGAGGCGGAGGCCGAGTACGCCGAGATCATCGCGGAGGAACCGGCCAACCCCTGGGGCTTCATGAAACGGGCCCTGCTGCGCGAGAAGCTCGGCCGCCTGGACCAGGCCCGCGCGGACCTGGCCGAGGTGCTGGCCCTGGCGCCGGGCAATCCCGAGGCCACCGAGCTGGCCGGACTCTGGGGGCTGAAGCAGACCCGGGCCCGCGCGCGGAAACCCGCCCACGGCCCCACCGCCGAGATGAAGGGGGCCGAGGCCTTCCTCGGGCGGCCGAAAGCATAGGGTCTGTTTTCAGGACAGGCCCTGGCCCTACTCGTGCTTCAGGTTCGGACTGCGTTCCAGGATCATGAGCACCAGCCGCTCCAGTTCATCCACCATGAGGAAGCGGAGGTTCGGATCCTTCCTCAGGGTGCTGGCGGCTTCACCTCCGCCCCGGAGCAGGAAGAAGGGACCTGACCGCTCCAGCCGGGAGACCTGCTTCCAGAGCAGCCGGCCCGCCCCCATCTTCCGCGCGAAGGGTGCCGGCAGCGCCTGGTGCTCCACCGTCAGGCCCAGGTCGTCCACCAGCACCTGGGAACCCTCGACCATCAGCACGCAGAGCAGGGTGCCCAGCAGCAGCAGGCTCCCTGCCACCACCGCGCCGATGGCCGCCGTGACGGCCACCCAGAAGGACCAGGTGGGCTCACCCGCCGCCTCGGCCACCTTCAAAGAGGCCCGCAGCACCGGGAGCCTTTCCATGATCTGGGCCAGGGCCCGTACCCCCACCAGCCAGGAGCCGGCGAAGAGCAGCATGGCCATCGCCCGCTGGGCGAAGGAGGGACGGAAGACGAGGGGGGAACCGGCGGACATCGGAGTCTAGGCCGTCATCTCGGCCACGATGGCCTCCGCCGCCGCCCCGGGATCCGGTGCGTGGGTGATGGGGCGCCCCACCACCAGCCAGGTGGCCCCCTGCTTCAGGGCCTGGGCGGGCGTCATGACCCTGGCCTGGTCCTGGGTGGCGGCCCCGGAGGGGCGGATGCCGGGGGTCAGCCGATGGAAGGCCTCGCCGCAGGCCTCCCCGATGGCCGCGGCCTCCCAGGCGGAGCACACGACCCCACCGCATCCCGCCTGCGCGGCGAGCTTCGCGTAGGCCAGGGCCAGATCCTCGGGCGGCCCGGCATGGCCCAGGGCCGCCAGGGCCTCCCGGTCCAGGCTGGTCAGCACGGTCACGGCCAGCAGCTCCGTGCGGCCACCGGCGGCCCGGTGGGCGCGGATGGCCTCCACCGCCGCCTCCAGCATGGCCGGCCCGCCCTGGGCGTGGACGTTCACCAGGCGCGGATCCAGCTTCAGCACGGCCCCCAGGGCGCGCCGGACCGTGGTGGGGATGTCGTGCAGCTTCAAGTCGAGGAAGACAGGGACCTGCTTCTGCAGCTCCCTCACGAAGGCGGGCCCTTCGGCGCAGAAAAGCTCCAACCCGACCTTCAGCATCCCCACCCGGCCCGCCAGCCGCCCGGCCAGGGCCAGGGCCTCCTGGGCCGTGGGCACGTCCAGGGCCACCACGAGACGTTCGCGGGCCGTCAGGTTCAAAGCGGAGGCGGACAAGGGGACTCCCGTATGATGCGGAGGATCAGTTTGCCACCAAGCGAGGCGCCATGCCCCTCCCCCCGCCGTCCACCCCACCCGCCATCACCGCCCCGGCCCCCACCGGAGCCGAGGCCACGGAGGCCCTGCTGGAAGCCTTCGACTGGGGGCATCCCCTGCCCCCGGTGCCCCGGCTCAAAGGACAGGCCGCCCTCCGGTACCGCTGGCTGAGGGCCGCGGCCACCTTCGATCCAAAGAAAGGCATGCCCGCCTCGCCCTTCGCCGGGGGGCCCGAGCGCCGGGAGGCCGAGGCCCTCCGGCACCTGCCGGCGCTGCCCCGGGAGCGGCTGGCGGCCGCCCTGAAGGCCCTGCCCCTGCGGGAGGCCGGGAGCGCCCTGGCCCTCTGGCGGTGGGGGCAGCCCCAGGTGAGGTCTGGGGCCTTTGATCCGGAGCTCCGCCGGATCTGGGAGGACCGGCTGCGGAGCGCCGGGCCGGCCCTGACGCGGGGCTATGCCCTCCGCCACGGCCTCTGCTGGGCCCTGGCCGAGCAGGACGAGGCTCGCCTCGCGGCCCTGCGCCCCAGCGCGGATGCCACCTCCGAAGCCATCCACCAGGCCTTCCAGGGTCTCTTCGGGTTGCTCGGCGGCCCCTCGCCCGCGCTGCGCCTGTGGAGCCTGCCCGGGCTGTCCTACCAGGACCTGCGCCTGGACCAGCTGGCCGCCCGCATCTGGATCTGCCCCCTGGAGGACGGGGCGGCTCCGGCCCTTCCGCCCGGCACCGCCTGGATCATCCCCAGTGCCACCGGGGCCCTGGATGAGCGGGACGCCTCGCTCACGGAGCCGCTCCTGGCCGAGGGCCGGGCCCTGGCCCAGCGGCTGGAGGCCACGGGGACTCCCGCCCGCTTCGCCGCCAGCCGCCCTGCCTTCGAGAAGCTGGGCCTGCTCTGGTTCCCCATCCTCATCACCCTGGACGGAAAAGGCGCCATCCAGTCCATCCGGATGGGGGATGCCGCGCCGGAACGGCCCTAGGACGCAGGGTTCAGGCTTCAGGTCTCATCAGCCGATCCCGCAGCCCTGCAGCCAGCCCGCCACGGCGCCCCAGGCCATCTGCGCCCAGTAGTGGAAGCCGCGCCGCACGGGCTTCGGGGTGTAGCTGGCATGGAGCCGGTCCTTCAGCATCGGGTAGTTGCCGTCGGGATCCAGCACCGCCGCCGCCACGGGCGAGTCGAACTCGTAGGTGATCCAGCGGTCCTGTCCATCCCAGATGAGGCGCTGCTCCTCGCGGTTCTCCAGGCGCACCCAGAGCGTGATGGGGACGCGCAGGCCTCCCTTCCGCTCCAGCGTGATGGACCCGACCCGGCCCGGGGCCGCCGGCTGGGGCGAGGCGAAGACCGGCGCCTTGTCCGAGAAGAGCCAGCCGCCCTGGGTGACCTCCCGGGTCTTCACGCCCCGGATGACGTAGTCGAGGACCTCGGTGCCCTCCACGAAGTCCCGCCAGAAGGCGCCCAGATCCCGCCCGGACACCCGCTCGGCGATGCGCTTGAAATCGTGGCGCGTCGGGTGGCGGAAGGCCATCTCCTGGGTGTAGGCGCGCAGCACCTGCTCCATCACGGGCCGGCCCAGCATGGCCTCCAACTGGTTCAGCACCAGGGTGGGCTTCGAATAGGCCGAGATGTAGTAGCCCCCGGCGCTGAGGGTCTTGAAGCCGAAGCGGGTGAGGGGATCGGCGCTCGGGAGGTGCCAGTAGCTGGCCCAATCGCCGAAATCCGTTCCGACCTTGAAGCGCCTTCCGCCCAGGAGCGAGTGGTAGCTCCGCTCCAGGGCCTTCTGGGTGAACCAGCTGGTGAAGCCCTCGTCCAGCCACGGCTCCTCGACCTCGTTGCTGGCCAGCATCCCATAGAAGTACTGGTGCCCGTACTCATGCAGGGCCACCAGTTCGGGCTCACGGAAACCCAGGGGATCGAAGGCCACCGACCCGGCCGTGAAGAGCGTCGGGTACTCCATGCCGTCGGCGCCCTTGGCCTCCTCGGGCGGGTCGATCACCGTGAGCGTCGGATAGGGGTACTTGAAGAACCACTCCTCGCTCCAGCGGAGGGCGCTCTCCACCGCACGGCGCTGCCGCTGCAGGTTCCCCCGGTTCGGCGGATTGAGGTAGTAGAAGACCTGCACGCCGCGGTACTCGTACATGGCCGGTTTGCGCCAGGCGCCGCTGGGCCGCACGGCCCACGCGAAGTCGTGCACGTCCTCGGCGTGGAGGTGCCAGATGAAGTTCAGGGGCCGCTTCGGATCCTGGGCCGCATCCCGCGCCACGCCCTCCGGATCGACCTGGGGGATGGCGGTGCCGGTGTGGGCCAGGCCCAGCCCATTGGGCAGGGAGAGCGCGACGTCATAGGTGCCGAAGTCCGAGAAGAACTCCGTGTTGGCGTGGTAGGCGTGGCAGTTCCAACGGTCGCCCTGGTAGACGCCCACCTTGGGGAACCACTGGCCCGACATGAGGAAGTCATCCGCCCACCCGCTGCGGGCGAAGACCTTCGGATAGCGGTTCTCCCAGGTGATGTCGATGTGGATCGTCTCGCCGGGGGGGACCGCCCGCGGCAGCCTCAGCCAGCGCACCGTCTCGTCCTCGCCATCGTGCCCCTCCAGGTCCCGCCCCTCCATCCGGGCGCTGATCAGGCGGCAGTAGCCCCAGGAGGACGGGTCCACCGGCTGGTCCAGGTAATCCCCGCGCAGGCGTCCGCCGCTCTCCTTCACGAACTGGCTCTGGGGGCCCTTGAACGCGTTGAGGTAGAGGTGCAGCGGCAGTTCCTGCGTCGGCGCAGTCCCGGCATTCCGCCAGGTGATCGTCTCCCGCCCCTCCAGCGTCTTGTGCTCGAAGTCCAGCGTCGCCTCGATGCGGTAGTTCGCGATCCGGGGCGACCTGGGCTTGTCGAACCACTTCTCCGGCGTCCAGGTCCGGGGACCCGCCGCCAACCCCATTGAAACCAGCACCACCCAAAGAGCCACCAAGCGGCGTCCCATGCCATCTCCCGAACGTCCGACGAGCATACCAACACACGAGTGCCCTTGCCCTTTCCCCCATCCCTGCTACACTCAGATCCCTACCGCGGGGTGGAGCAGTCCGGTAGCTCGTTGGGCTCATAACCCAAAGGTCGCAGGTTCAAATCCTGCCCCCGCTACCAACCGAGAGGGCCGACCATATGTCGGCCCTTTTGATTATGTTACGAGAATCGGCCAGCCCGTAGGCTGAGACCCAACCAAGCAGGAATTGAACGTCGGCCATGCCCGGTTTTGTGGGCCACTTTTAGCCTTTGGAAATCCAGCATCTGCGGACTTCTCAGAGGAATTTGGGCGCCCGTAAGAGACTTTGGTTAAGGATCCGAGAGTCCCTGCCCCGATCGCTCTTATGGGCGGATGGTTCACCTCACGCGCGCTACTTGAACCAAAACGGCAGGAATTCTGACGTCCTCCCCGAAGGTGATACCAGGCTGTTCGTAAGCCTCGTAAGCTGGGTCATGTCCTTGCATCCGTGACTTCGGTTTCAAGATTAAAATTGGACATTCCCGCGCCTGCCCTCTCCCCCGGAGGTTCCCGATGAACGCCACGGTCTCGTTCACGCTTAACGGCAAGCCGATCACTGTCGCGAGCCCCCGTGATCGCATGCTGGTCTGGGTCCTGCGCGATGAACTGGGTCTCACGGGCACCAAGGTGGGCTGCGAGGCCGGGCTCTGCGGGGCCTGCACCGTGCTGGTGGACTTCGAGGCGGTGCTCTCCTGCTCCACGCCCTTGGGAGACGTGGCCGGGAAGTCGGTGGTCACCATCGAAGGCCTGGCCCAGGACGGGAAGCTGAACCCGGTTCAGGAGGCCTTCCAGGAGCACCACGCCTTCCAGTGCGGCTACTGCACCTCCGGCATGATCATGGCGGCCTGGGCCTTCCTGAAGAAGAAGCCCAAGGCCACCAGGTCCGAGATCGTCGAGGCCATGGAAGGAAACCTCTGCCGCTGCGGGGCCCACGTGCGGATCCTGGACGCGGTCGAAACGGCCGGCAAGGTCATGGGAGGTGTGCGATGAGGCGCCGGGACTTCCTCCAGGGTGTCGCTGCGGGCACGCTCACCTTCTTCTTCGCAACCCCCGTCGGAGCGGCGCCCATTGTGCCCACCCGACCCAGCACTTACCCCGATGACTTCAACGCCTACCTGAAGATCTCCGCCGATGGCCGCGTGAGCTGCCTGGTGGGCAAGGTGGAGCTGGGGCAAGGCGCCATGACCGTGCTGGCCATGCTTGTGGCCGAGGAACTGGAACTGGATCCGGCCCAGGTGGATATGATCCTGGGCGACACGGACTTGTGCCCCTGGGACATGCCCACTGGCGGCTCCCTCACCATGTGGCATACGGCCCCCGTCCTGCGCGGTGCTGCCGCGGAGGCACGGGCCGTGCTCCTGCGCATGGCCTCCAAAGCCCTGGGCGCCCCCGTCTCAGGCCTGACCCTGAAGGACGGCGCCATCTGGGTGAAGGAAGCCCCCGCACGCCGCATCACCTTTGGCGAGCTGGTCAAGGGGCGGAAGCTGGAGCGCCACCTGGGCAAGGTCAAGCCCAAGGCCCTCTCCGACTGCACCTTGATCGGGCGCCGCGTCCCCCGCAAGGATGCCCTCGCCAAGATCACCGGTGCCGCCAAATACGCTGGCGACCTGCGCCTTCCCGGAACGCTTCATGCCTGCATCCTGCGCCCCCCGGCCCAGGGCCAGACCCTGGTCGCGGCTGACACGGCGGCGGCCGAGCGGGTGCCTGGCATCCGCATCGTGCGGGACGGCACGCTCCTGGCCGTGCTCCACCCCCAGCCCGACACCGCCCGCAAGGCCCTCGCCCTCGTGAAGGGCACCTTCGAGGGGACCGAACCCGACGTGGACGATGTGCGCATCTACCAGTACCTCGTGGACAAGGCGGCGCCCGGGCAGCGCGTGGTGATCTCCCGCGGGGACATCGCTGCGGGTGAAAAACGGGCGGCCACCGTGGTGGAAGGGGAATACCGCAACGCCTACGAGAGCCACGCCACGCTCGAGCCACACACCTCCGTCGCCAAATGGGAGGAGGGTCGCATGACGGTCTGGGCCTCCACCCAGTCGCCCTTTGTCTTCCGTGATTCCGTGGCCGAGGCCCTCAAGCTGGCCCCGGACAAGGTCCATGTCATCGCCCAGTTCGTCGGGGGTGGGTTCGGCGGCAAGCTCGTGGGCCCCGATGCCATCGAGGCCGCGCGCATCGCCCGCCAGGTGCCCGGCGTGCCCATCCAGGTGGCCTGGAACCGGGAGGAGGACTTCCTCCTAGACGGCTACCGACCCGCCGCCGTGGTGAAGCTCCGCTCCGGCCTGGATGCCGGACGCGGCGCCATCACCTTCTGGGACAGTACCGTGGCCGGCGTCTCCCAGGGCGAGGCCGAACTCGCCTACGAGATGCAGTCGACCCGGTACCAGGCCCCCACCGTCGCTGGCCTCCATCCCCTAAAGGTCGGCGCCTGGCGCGCCCCCAATGCCCACACCAACGCGTTCGCCCGGGAAAGCCAGTTGGATGCGCTGGCGGCCAAGGCCGGCCTGGATCCCGTGACCCTGCGCCGTCGCCTCATCACCGATGGGCGTCTCCTGCGCCTCCTGGACCTGGCGGTGGAGACCTTCGGCTGGGAGCCCGCCCCCGGGCCCACGGGCCGGGGCATCGGCCTGGCCTGCGGGGCCTGGCGCCAGGGCCTCGTGGTGGCCATGGCCCAGGTGGCCGTGGACAAGACCACGGGCATGGTCAAGACGGAGCGCTTCCTCGAAGCCGTGGATGTGGGCCTCGTGGTGAACCCCGACGGGGCCCGCCAGCAGGTGGAGGGCGCCATCACCCAGTGCATCGGACAAGCCCTCAGCGAGGAGATCCGCTTCAAGGGGGGGCGCATCCTCGACAAGAACTTCGACACCTACCTGCTGCCCCGCTTCTCCGCCATCCCCCGCATCGAAGTTGTGTTCGCGGACAGCGCCACCACGGTGACTCAGGGCATCGGCGAGCCCCCCGTGGTACCCGTGGCCGCGGCTCTGGCCAACGCCGTGTTCGATGCCACCGGTGCGCGAGTAACCCACGTGCCGTTCACCCCAGAACGGGTCCTCGAGGCTCTGAGACTCGTCCCTGCGAGCTAGCCGTATCCTTCGGGGCAAGATCCAGGCCCCTGTATTCCCCGCTCCGATCTCCAAATTCCCTGGTCGGACATTGAGGGGATTTGGGCTTTCGAGGCGCGGAAGCCTAGGCTAGGACTCGCTTTTTGGTTTCGGATCCTGGGTCCGTTGTCCTAAACATCGAGAGAATCCCTGCTGGATTCCCTGAAATGGGAATTTCCCGGCCCATGGTCAGTCTCAAGGATTCACTGCACTACCAACACGAAGGCCCGGAATCGCTGAGTTTCCGGGCCTTTCTTTCCGTGGTTCCAGGAAGGGCAACCCGAATCAGCCTCCCGTTGACGACAGGAGCCGGACCCCGGGGTGTCCTGGGAGTGTCGATGGCTTCAGCGCCCGTCAGCCCATCTCCCGCACCCAGCCCCCTGAGCCAGGGGCTCTGATTCAGCAAGGGGGTGACTTGGATATTTCCTGAACCATCCCTCAATCCAGATCCGCGTCTGCGGCGTTGGGCTTCAGTGGGAGGACTCATGGAGGCCAGGGTGCCATTTGGACAAGACGGAGCTCCGGTCCGGTCCGTGGCGGTGACGCCGGCCTCCCTGGTGTTCCTGGCCATCCACCTGGGCGCCCTCGGAACCCTCCTGGCGTCATTCCAGCCCAGGCTGGCCTGGATGGCCCTCCTCCTCTACGGGGCCCGGATGTTCGGAGTCACGGCAGGCTACCATCGCTACTTCAGCCACCGGGCCTACCGCCTCGGCCGGACGGCGCAGTTCCTGATGGCCTGCCTGGCCCAATCCTCGGGCCAGAAGGGAGCCCTGTGGTGGGCGGCCCACCACCGGGACCACCACCGCCATTCGGACGGCCCGGGGGATGTCCACAGTCCCGTGCAGGACTCCTTCTGGTGGAGCCACGCGGGCTGGGTGCTGTCCAGCCGCCATGACCGCACGGACCTGGCCAAGGTGGCCGATCTGGCCCGCTTTCCGGAACTGCGCTGGCTGAACCGCCACCATTGGGTCCCTGCCCTCGTCACGGCCCTCCTCGCGACCGCCTGGGCGGGATGGCCGGGGCTCACCTGGTGGTGCCTGTCCACCGTGGTCCTGTACCACGCCACCTTCTGCATCAACAGCCTGGCCCATGTGTGGGGGACCCGCCGCTTCGCGACCCCCGACCGCAGCCGCAACAACGCGCTGCTGGCGCTGCTCACCCTCGGCGAGGGCTGGCACAACAACCACCACGCCTGTCCATCAGCCTGTTCGCACCGCTGCCGCTGGTGGGAACTGGACCTGACCCAGGCCGGCCTCCAGGTGCTGAGGATCCTCGGCATCGCCCGGGACCTGAGGGCCCGCCCCCAGGAGGCCCGCCCATGAAGGTGGCTGTCATCGGCGCCGGCATCTCCGGCCTTTCCGCGGCCCACCGGCTCACCTTGGGGGGAGCCGAGGTCCATGTCTTCGAGCGGGGGGCCAGGATCGGCGGGCATACCCGCACGGTCACCCTGCCGGACGGACGGGCGGTGGACACAGGCTTCATCGTCCACAACCGGGTGAACTACCCGGGCTTCGTGGCCCTCATGGACGAGCTGGGCGTGCCCACCGGCCCCTCGGACATGAGCTTCGCCTACGCCGGCCCGGAGCTCTCCTGGTGCAGCCGAGGGCTCAATGGGCTGCTGGCGGAGCGCCGCCAGGCCTTCAGCCCCCGCTTCTGGCGGTTCTGGCGCGAGGTGGCCCGCTTCAATGCCTGGGGCCGGGCCTTGACCCAGGACCCGCGCGCCGCCGAGCGTCCCCTGGGCGAAGCCCTGCGGGAAGCTGGGTTCAGCAGGGATTTCCAGACCGCCTACCTGCACCCCATGGCCGGCGCGGTATGGTCCACGCCGCCCGGGGAGATGGATGCCTTCCCGGCCCTGGCGCTCCTGCGCTTCTTCCACAACCACGGGATGCTGGGCTTCACCACCCAGCACGCCTGGCGCACCATTCCCGGAGGCACGTCCCGCTATCTGGAACCCCTGACGAGGCCCTTCGCCGGACGCATCCGCAGCCGCGCGCTGGTGACCTCGGTGCGACGAGGCACCAGCGGGCCTGAACTGGAAGTGGCCGGGGAAGGCCGCCTGCGCTTCGACGCCGTGGTGTTCGCCTGCCACGGGGAGCAGGTCCTGCCCCTGCTGGCGGACGCGGACCCCCTCGAGCGGGAGGTGCTCGGCGCCTTCCACGACAACCACAGCCCCGTGTGGCTGCACACCGATGCCTCTGTCCTCCCCCGGGCCCGGCGAGGCTGGGCCAGCTGGAACTTCCGCCAGACGCCCGGGAGCCCCCTGCTGCTCACCTACCACATGAACCGCCTCCAGCCCCTGGGGCCGGGTGGCGAGGTCTTCGTGACCCTGCACGGCGCGGGCCGTGTGGATCCCGCCACGGTCGCAGCTCGCTTCGAGGATGGGCATCCGAGGTTCGACCTGGCGGCGATCCGGGCCCAGGCCCGGTGGGCGGAGGTCAATGGCCGCGGCGGCATCCACTACGCCGGAGCCTACTGGGCCAACGGCTTCCATGAGGATGGCCTGGCCAGCGGCCGGCGGGCCGCAGAGGCCATTCTGCGCGGGACGGATCGGTGAGCGCCGCGGCCGCCGCGCTGCCCTGGCGCGAGGGCGCTTCCCGGCGGCGGGTCCCGTGGACTACCCTGGATCCCCTGCCGCCCCCGGACATGACCTTCAAGCCACCCCCCCTCCCCGCCGCCGACCTGGTGGATCTGTCCGACAGCGGGCTGCTGGTGCGCGTGGCCCAACAAGACCCGTCGGCCCTCGCGGAGCTGTTCCATCGTTATGGCGGACGGGTGCTGGCCTACGTGCGGGCCATGGCGGGCCCGGGCTTCCCCCACGAGGACGCCGTGCAGGACATCTTCCTGGCCCTCTGGCAGAAGGCGGGGCTCTACGCCCCCGAGGGCGGCGAGGCCGCAGGCTGGATCTTCACCCTCACCCGCCACAAGGTGCTGGACCTCAAGCGCAGCCTCGGCCGGGTGCGAGAGCGTGGGGACCTGGAACCAGAGGCCCTGGACGCCGCCGCGCCGCCGGAGGACCCCACCCTGGCACCCTCCATCCAGAAAGCCCTGGCGGCGCTGCCCGAGGACCAGCGGGCCCCCATCCGGCTGGCCTACTACGGGGACCTCACCTACGACGAGGCGGCCCGGCGGCTGGGCCTGCCCGTCGGCACCGTGAAGACCCGGATCCGCGCGGGACTGGCCACCTTGCGGGAGCTTTTCCAGCGACGGGAGGCGCCATGACACCCCACGGTCACCCCGGTGCCGACCTCTGGCTGGACCATGCGGCGGGCCAGCTGGATCGCCCCACCTGCAGCCTCCTGGAGGGACACCTGGCCTTCTGCGAGGCGTGCCGGGAGCAGGCCCGAGCGGCCTCGGCCCCAGGGGGAGCGGCCCTGGCCCGCGGCCCGGCGGAGCCCGTGCCCACCCGGCTCCTGGACGGCATCCTCGCCCGGCTGCAACCGCCGACCCCTCCCCGGGTCGGTGACGAGGCCCTGCCGCTGCCCAAGGCCCTGTGGCCCCTGCTGCCCGCCTTGGACGGCGCCGCCTGGCGCCAGGCCCTCACCCGGGGGTTCCGTTTCCTGGAGGCGGCGCCGGGCCTTTACCTCATCCACATGCGCCGGGGCTGCCCCTTCCCGGCCCACGGCCACCGGGGCCTGGAGCGCTGCCTGATCCTGTCCGGCGGCCTCCGCGACGGCCATCGCGTACTGGAAGCGGGAGACTTCGACGAGACGGACCCCAGCACCGTCCACACTCCCGTGGCCCTCCCCGACGAGGACTGCTGGCTTCTGGCCAGCCTGGAAGGGGGCATCCGGTTCCAGGGTTGGCGGGGATGGCTCCAGCGGCTGGCCGGAGCCTGACCGGACCAAGGTCCTGACATCCAGACTCCGATCGGCAGCGTTAGGGAAGGTGGAGGCCTTCCGTTGAAACCTGCCGTCCTCGCCACCCCGCTCGCCCTCGCGCTGGTCCTCGCGGCCCTGTCGGCTTGCCGCGGGCTCGCCCATCCGCCCCTCCGCACCGTGCCCTCTGTGGACCTGGGACGGTTCATGGGGGACTGGTACGTGATCGCCTGCATCCCCACCTTCCTGGAGAAGGACATCGCCAACGCCGTGGAGTCCTACCGACTGGAGCCCGACGGCACCGTGGCCACCACCTTCACCTATCGCAAGGGGGGGGTGGACGGTCCCGAGAAGCGCATGACCCCGCGGGGCTTCGTGCTGGACCGGACCTCCAATGCCGTGTGGGGCATGCGCTTCGTGTGGCCGATCAAGGCCGACTATCGCATCATCCACCTGGATCCGGACTACCGCGTGACCGTGGTGGCCCGGGAGAAGCGGGACTACGCGTGGATCATGGCCCGCACCCCCGCCCTGCTGCCGGCCGAGTACGACGCGATGGTCCGGTTGCTCTCGGAGGCGGGCTACGACGTGACCCAGGTCCGGAAGGTGCCCCAGTCCTGGAGCCGGCCATGAAGGACCAGGTCTTCCGGGCGACCACGCACCTTCCCCGCCCCCGGACGGAGGTCTTTGCCTTCTTCTCGGATCCCGCCAACCTGGAGCGGCTCACGCCCCGCTGGCTCTCCTTCCGGATTCTCACGCCCGAGCCCCTCCCCCGCGGCGAGGGGGCCATCTACGACTACACCCTGCGCCTCCACGGGCTGCCCCTGCGCTGGCGCACCCTCATCCTCCATTGGGAGGAGGGCCATCGCTTCGAGGACCTCCAGACCCGTGGGCCCTACGCCAAGTGGCACCACGTGCACCGCTTCGAGGATGCCCCGGACGGTGGCACCCGCATGACCGATGAGGTCCACTGGCGCCTGCCCTTGGGCTGGCTCGGCCGGCTGGCGGCCCCCCTCGTGGCCCGGGATGTCCGGCGGATCTTCGCCTACCGCGAACACGTGCTCAGAGCCCACTTCCAGCAGCCGGACCGGCCGGTCGGAAGCCAGGAATGCCCCCCCAGCCACCTGGATTGCGTCCCGGCACCCAGGATGGCGCCTTGAACGCGCTCTACACGGGGACCGTCCGCCACCGCCGCTTCTCCCCGAAGCCGCACGCCTTCACCTACCCCGTGTGCATGGCCCTCTTGGATGTCGACGGGCTGTCCGGGGCCATGGCGGCCTCCCGGCTGCTGGGCTACAACCGCTTCGCCTGGGCCGGCTACGACGAGCGGGACCACCTGGGCGATCCCCGTCTGCCCCTGCGTCAGCGCCTGGCGGAGAGCGCCCGCGCCCAGGGCTTCGACTTCCCCGAGGGCCCCGCGGCCCTGCTGACGAACCTGCGCTACTTCGGCTACTGCTTCAACCCCGTCTGCTATGTGTACGCCTGGGATCCGTCGGGGCGCCTGTCCCTCCTCGGCGCCGAAGTCACCAGCACCCCCTGGAAGGAGCGCACCCTCTACTGGATGCACCCCGCCGAGGCCGGGCCGGACCACGCCTTCCGGGTGCCCAAGCGCATGCACGTCTCGCCGTTCATGCCCATGGATCTGGAATACGACTGGCGCTTCCAGGAGCCAGGGGAGGCGCTGTCCGTGCGCATGATGCTGCGCCAGGAGGGGACCCCCTTGTTTGACGCGGATCTCCACCTGGAGCGCCGCCCCTGGACGCCCCGGGAAATCCGGCGCGCGCTCTTCTCGTTCCCGATGCACACCGCCAAGGTCATCACCGCCATCCACTGGGAGGCTCTCAAGCTATGGCTGAAACGCACGCCCGTGTTCACGAAGCCGCCGGCATCCCCGCTGGAGCCGGCCCCGGAATCCTCCAGGAAGCGGCCCGCGGCCTGATGCTGCGGGCCCTCTCGCGCCTGCGCCGGGGCTGCCTGGACCTGCACCTGCCTGGAGGCGTCCGCACCTATGGCGACCCCGCCTCGTCCCTGCGGGGCGTGGTCCATGTCCATGACCCGCGCACCTTCCGCAAGGGCCTCCTGGGCGGCGAGGTGGGCCTGGGCGAAGCCTACGTGGAAGGCTGGTGGAGCAGTCCCGATCCGGTGGCCGTGGTGCGGGTGGCAGTGCGGAACATGACCTGCTTCGACCGGGGGCCCCTGGCCTGGGCCGGACGGCTCCTCGGACGCCTGCGTCACCGCCGCCGCGACAACGACCGGGCCGGGGCCCGGGCCAACATCGCGGCCCACTACGACCTTGGCAATGCCTTCTACCGTTTGTGGCTGGATCCGACCCTGGCCTACAGCTCCGCCTGGTTCGAGCGCACCTCGACCTCCCTGGACGAGGCCCAGGAGGCCAAGTACCGCATGATCTGCCGCAAGCTGGACCTGGGCCCCGCCGACCACCTGCTGGAGATCGGCACCGGCTGGGGCGGTTTTGCGATCCATGCGGCGCGACACCACGGCTGCCGCGTCACCACCACCACCATCAGCCGCGAGCAGTTCGCCGAGGCCAGGGCCCGGATCGCGGAAGCGGGCCTGGCGGACCGCGTGACCGTGGTGCTGGAGGACTACCGGGACCTGCAGGGGAGATTCACCAAGGCGGTGTCCATCGAGATGTTCGAAGCCGTGGGCCTGGCCCACTACGATGCCTACTTCGGCACCGTGGACCGGCTGCTGGCGCCCGGCGGACGCTTCCTCATGCAGACCATCACCATGAACGAGCCCCACTTCGAAACCTACCGCCGGGGCGTGGACTTCATCCAGCAGCACGTGTTCCCGGGCTCGGAGCTGGCCAGCCTCCTGGAAATCCACCGCAGCCTGGCCCGGGCCACGGGCCTGGCGGTCACCGGGCTCGAGGACATGGGCCTGCACTACGCACGCACGCTGCAGCTCTGGCGCGAACGGTTCCACGCCCGGCTCGAGGAGGCGAGGGCCCTGGGCTTCGATGCGCGGTTCCAGCGATTCTGGGACTACTACCTTGCCAGCTGCGAAGGGGCCTTCCGGGAGCGCCACGTGAGCGTGGTCCAACTGCTGGTGGAGAAAGCCGATCCCGACGGGACGCACCCATGAGCGAAGGGGCACTGCTCCTGGCCGCTGTGCCGGTGGCGCTGGGCCTGCCGTTCCTCGCCTGGCTGGTCTACCTGCGCACGGACCGGGCCGACTGGATCGATGTGGCCTGGGCCTTCAGCCTGGGCGCCCTGGCGGCGCAGTTCGCAGTGCTGGGCTCCGGCGATCCCACCCGGCGGTTGGCGCTGGGCGTCGCGGGTGCAGCCTGGGGCCTGCGGCTGGGCACGCACCTGGCGGTCCGCGTGACCGGGGGCCCCGAGGACGGTCGCTATCAGGCCCTGCGCGCCGATTGGGGCCCACGACCCCACGGGCGGTTCCTGGCCTTCTTCCTGGTCCAGGGCGTTCTGAACCTGGCTCTGGGCCTCCCCTTCCTGCTGGGCGCCTCGGACCCCGCCCCGGGGGTGCCCGTCTGGACCTGGCTGGGCCTGGCCGTGGCCCTGGTCGGGGTCGGGGGCGAGACCCTCGCCGATGCCCAGCTGCGGACCTTCAAGGCCTCGGGGACCCCAGGCGGAATCTGCAGAGACGGCCTGTGGGCCTGGAGCCGGCATCCGAACTACTTCTTCGAGTGGCTCACCTGGATGGGGTTCGCCCTGGCGGCCCAGGGCCGCCCTGCCGCCCTGGCCGCCTGGCTGGCCCCGGCCTTGATCTACTTCCTGCTGACCCGCATCACAGGCATCCCGCCCACGGAGGCCCAGTCCCTGCGCAACCGGGGCGAAGCCTACCGCGACTACCAAGCCGCCGTCCCCGCCTTCTTCCCCCGGCCCCCCTCCCGAAAGGTCCGCCCATGACCGTACAGAGCCTGTCGCTGGATGCCCCTTCCCCCTCCTGGATCGACCGCCTGGTGGACGCCGGCCTGCTGCCGGACGCCGTGATCCGGGCGGGCATCCGTCGGCTGCTTCGCCAGCGGTTGCTGGACGAGCAGCGCGGCGGACCGGAGGCCACCTGGGAGCGTCAACGGCGCCTCTGGCGCCGCCTGGACCATGGCCCCATCGCCGAGCAGGTGCAGGCGGCCAACGTGCAGCACTACGAGGTCCCCCCGGCCCTGTTCGGCTGGATGCTCGGGCCCCATCTCAAATACAGCGCCTGCCTGTGGGAGCCGGGAACCACCAGCCTGGGTCAGGCAGAGGCCGCCATGCTCGCCCTCACCTGTGAGCGCGCGGACCTGGCGGATGGACAGCGCATTCTGGAGCTGGGCTGCGGGTGGGGGAGCCTCACCCTCTGGATGGCCGGGCACTTCCCCGGAGCCCGCATCGTGGCCGTCTCCAACTCCCGGGATCAGGGCGCGTACATCCGCGAGCAGGCCGAAGCGCGGGGCCTGGCCAATGTGGAGGTCGTCACCGCGGACATGAACAGCTTCGCCCCCTCGGGGACCTTCGACCGGGTGGTGAGCGTGGAGATGTTCGAGCACATGCGCAACCACCGGGAGCTGATGCGCCGCATCTCGACCTGGCTGGCCCCAGGCGGGCGGCTCTTCGTCCACATCTTCACCCATCGGGAGCTGAGCTACCTCTTCGAGCCCAAGGACAGTGCGGACTGGATGAGCCGCGAGTTCTTCTCCGGCGGCATCATGCCCGCGGACGCCCTCCTGCTCCGCCACCAGGAGCACCTGCACCTGGAGGAGCACTGGCGCGTGGACGGCGCCCACTACCAGTGCACCGCCGAAGCCTGGCTCCAGAACCTCGATGCCCACCGAGCCGAGGTCCTGAAGCTGTTCCACCGGACCTACGGCCCGGACCAGGCTCCAGCGCGGTTCCACCGCTGGCGCGTGTTCCTCATGGCCTGCGCGGAGTTGTGGGGCTGGCGCGGCCAGGACTGGCTGGTGAGCCACTACCGGTTCCTCAAACCGGAAGCCCATCCGTGATCTTCCCGGAAGAGGTGCGGAGTCCGAACCTGGGGAAGAGGCCAAGGCCCCGCTGCGGTTCAGACTTTTCCGGCCCTCCGCTTGGCTTTCGACCGCTTGAACTGATCCAGGAAGGTCTGGAGGATGGCGAGCCGGTCCTCGATTTCGGTCCGCCAGAACTCGAGGCGCTCCCAGCCGAGCGGCGTCAGGGTGTAGACCTTGCGGGCGGGACCCCGGGAATCGGTGTCCCAGTGGAAGGCGATCTCCCCGGCCTCCTCCATCGCCTGCAGGGTGCGGTAGGTGGCGCCGGGATCGGCCTTGTAGCCGGGAAACCGCTCGCCCAGGGCTGCGCGGATCGCATGGCCGTGCAGCGGGCCATCCATCAGGGCGAGGAGGAGGAAGGCGGGGAGGTGGCGGGACTGGCGGTTCGCGGTGGCCATGGCGCTATTCCTGGGCGAGGGGGGAAGGTCCTGGCGCCAGCCGGGATTCCAGGCGCTCCATGGCGAACCCGCAGGCGACGATGCCGGGAAGCGTCAGGGCGAGGCGCAGCATCGCGAACCGGGTTCCAAGGAAGGCGCTTTCCATCATCAGCATGGGCAATTTGATGGTAGCCCAGGCCCCCAGGAAGATGACGAGATTCGCGGTGCGGGCCCCCTTCTCCCGCAGCGAGAGGCCGATGGGGAAGGCCGCGTAGAGCGGGCCGGCCGCGCCCGTTCCCAGCAGCAGCGCGAAGAGGACGCCCCGGAGGCCGGATTTGGGACCGAGGCCCCGCTCCACCAGCTCCTTCGGCACCCAGGCATCGAAGAGGCCGATGAGGATCAGCACGGCGGGGACGATGGCCAGCACCTCGCCGATCCCGGTGAACCAATGCCGGAGGGAGCGGATCGCCAGCGCCGGGAAGGGCCCCCAGAGCGCCAGGTGGATCAGCAGGATGGCGGCGACGATCAGCAGCGAGCTTCGGAGTTTCGGGTTCACAGGAGCACCCCCAACAGGGCCCCGATCAGCAGGGCCAAGAGGAGGCTCAGCCCCTGCCGGACGAAGGTGAACCGCCGCCCGAAGGCCCGGATCTCCAGGGGCGCGCTGAGGAGGCCCACCATGGTCAGGGTGGTGATGAAGCTCGCCAGGGCCGGAAGGCCCGCCCCCATGCGGTGCAGCGAGCCCGCCAGCGGGTAGGCCATCGGCGCGGGGATGGTCAGCAGGGCGCCGAGACCCGACAGCAGCAGGAAGCCGAGGACGCCATGGGCCTGGAAGAGCCGGGCGATGAGCGGGGCCGGCACCACCGCCATGGTCAGGCCGACCCCGGCGGTCATCGCCAGAAGGGGAGGGAGCAGGCCGAGGCCCGACCTCGCGGCGTGCGTCAGGGCCGCCCGGGTACGGGCCCGATCCCGGATTCCGGAAAGGACCACGCATCCCAAGGCGGCGGCCAGAAGCATGAAGGGAAACATGATGATCAACTCCTTGTTCGTAGCATCTAGATGTTTTTATCATCTAGATGCCAAAAACTAAATCCTTTCACCCCTCCCGTCAACCCCCCTGACCATGGGCCCCCCTGGAAGCCCTCCCGGCGCCGCGGGCCGCCCAGCAATCCCCCTACAATGACCCCAGCCGACACCCATCCCGGGTTCGGCCCCCAAGGCCAGCCGAGGAGGGGAGGTGGCACCTACGAATCCTGATCGGGTCATCCAGGCGCACCGGGCGCAAATCGCCGAGCTCGATCAGAGGGTGCTGGAGGCCCTCAATGCGCGGATCAGCCTGGTCCAGAGCCTCAGGACCCACAAGGAGGCCCAGGGGCTCGCCTTCCGGGACCCCGCCCAGGAGGCGCGGCTCCTCTCCGCCCTGCGCCAGGCCAATCCAGGTCCGCTGCCGGATGAAGGGCTCGAGGCGATCTTCAGGCTCATCCTGGAGTGGACGCGGCGCGCCGCCTCCGGGGAAGCCGGAACGGACTGAGGCGCCGGGTTCAGGACCTCAGGGAGGGCCGTCCGGGAACGTGCCGAGGGCCTTCCTGGCGGCGGATGCCCCGGCCAGCCAGCCCGTGGAGAAGGCGATCTGGAGGTTGTAGCCGCCGGTGTTGGCGTCCAGGTCGAGCACCTCACCGGCGAAGTAGAGGTTTTCCACCTTCCGCGAGGCCATGGTCCTGGGGTCGATGTCCTTGAGGGAGACGCCCCCGGCGGTGACGATGGCTTCCTCCCAGCTCCCATGGCCCGTGACCTCGAAGCGCAGCTCCTTGAGCAGACCCAGCAGCTGCTTGCGCTTCGAGCCCTGCACCTGGGCCGCGGGCGCGGAGGGGCTCAGGCCGAGCCGCCCGCAGAACACGGCGTCGAGGGGCGCCGGCAGGAGGGACCGCAAGAGCTGGCCGCAGGTGCCGCCGGGGCGGGCCCCGAGCTCCCGCTGCAGCCTCGCCTCCAGCTTCGCGGGGTCCAGGGCCGGCTTCAGGTCGAGGGTCAGATCCACCTTCCGGCCGGCGGCCATGGCATCCACGATCCTCCGGCTGAGCCGGAGGACGCTGGCACCCGCCAACCCCTTCGCCGTGAACTCCGCCTCGCCGAACTCGCCGCCCTGCTTCCGCCCGTCGATCCAGAGGGTCAGGTGGACGTTCTTGAGCGTGAGACCCTGGGCGGCCTCAAGGACCGGGCGCGTCTCGACTCGCACCAGGGAGGGCCGCAGGGCCTCGATCCGATGCCCGGTGGCCTCCGCGAACCGGTGCCCGTCCCCGGTGGAGCCTGTGGCCGGATAGGACTTCCCCCCGGTGGCGAGGATGCCGCACCTGGCCTGGATCTCCAGGGAGGTCCGCGAGGCCTTTCGCACGACCCCGAGCCCCCCGAACACGCCGTCCCGGATCAGCAGCTCTTCGACCCGGGCGTGGGGGAGGATCTCCACGCCCTGGGCCCCAGCCCAGGCCACCAGGGCGTCGGCCACGTCCCAGGCCAGGTCGCTGGCAGGGAACACGCGGTCGCCCCGCTCCACCTTGGTGGCGACTCCCTGGGCCTCCAGCAGCGCGATCAGGTCGCGGTTGAAGAAGGCCTGGAAGGCCTGGCGCAGGAAGCGCGGCTCCGGCTGGATCTCCCCGAGCTGCTCCTCCAGGGCCTTCATGCTCGTGATGTTCGCCCGGCCCTTGCCCGTGATCCGCAGCTTGCGGGCCGGCTTCTCCATCTTCTCCAGCAGGAGGACGCGGGCACCCAGCATGGCGGCCCGGCCAGCCGCCAGCAGGCCCGCCGGCCCCGCGCCGACCACCACCACGTCCCAGGCGCCTTCCTCGGGCCTCACCCCCGCGGCTCGCAGAGCACCAGCTCCATGCGGCACCGGGCGCAGTCGAAGCGGCACTCCAGGCGGGTGGGGCCGTTCTCCAGGAAGACGGGGCCCTGCGGCTCGGGCAGGCGGAGCCACGGCTCGGGGTTCTCATGCACGTGGCACCAGCCCATCTCGTACTTCACGCAGTGCCGCGTGGTCATCACCACCCGGCCGTCGAGGCTGGCCTGCAGCTCGGCCGCCGGTTCCAGCACCTGGGCCCCGGCCCGCTCGTAGAAGGCGCGGGCGGCCCGGTTGGCCACATTCCAGGTGAGATCCAGCCCCTTCGTGGGCAGGGGACGCAGCTGGGACGCGGCGGCGCGGCGGCCCTCCCGCGCCCGCGGCTCCCGGCGCCGGGCCTCCAGGGCGGCGGCGGCGTCCCGGCGAAGGGCGTTGAGCGCGCTGACGGGCACGAAGCGCGGCTCGGTCACCTGCAGCCCTGCCAGCTCGAAGGGCGTGTTCCCCAGGCGGCCCAGGGCCTCCTGGATGGTCCGGGCCGCGGCCTCCACGTCCCGGGGCGCGGCGAAGTCACCCGGCGCCGTGGCCTCCACGGCGAGGCCCGTAGGATCTTCCAGGCGCAGGCGGACGCCACCTTCCGGGAAGTCCAGGGCCGCCCGCACGGGGATGCGGCGCTCCACCTTGGCGCTGCGCAGGGCCCGCAGCCAGTGCAGGTCCAGGTTGCGGTGCAGCCGCGTGCCGGGCCGGATGCGGGTGGGATCCTGCACGAAGAGCTGACGGGGCTCCACGGCGTTGATCACGGTGCCCGCCGCCTCGACCCCGTCCATGAAGGCCAGGCCATCACCGGGATGCAGGTCCGCGGTCGCGTCCAGCACCAGCCGGTCGCCCTGGATGGAGCGCACCTCGCCGATGAACTCCCCCAGGTGGCGGCCCGAATCCGGGTTCCCCATGGGTCGGCGTTCCCCGTCGATGCGGTAGCTGGACAGCCCCCGCTGGAAGGTCTTGGTGGGATCGGGCGCGAAGGCCTGGCTCACGGAGCCCAGGGAGGCCCGGCCCAGTTCCGGGCGTCGGCTCAGCAAGGCGTCGAGCTTGCGGCGCACCTGGCTGACGATGTTCTTCACGTAATCCGCGTCCTTCAGGCGCCCCTCGATCTTGAAGCTCTGGACGCCCGCGTCCGCGAGCTCCTCCAGGTGGTCGGAGAGATCCAGATCCCGGATGTTCAGGAGGTGCTTCTCCCGCACCATCACCCGGTCCGCCGCATCCACCAGGTTCCAGGGGGCGCGGCAGGGCTGGGCGCACTCCCCGCGGTTGCCGCTGCGGTCGCAGATGGCGCCGCTCAGGTAGCACTGGCCGCTCTCCCCCACGCAGAGGGCCCCGAAGACGAAGGCCTCCAGTTCGATGTCGGCGGCCCCGTGGATGGCCCGGATGTCGTCGAGGCTCAGCTCCCGGGCGAGGATGGCACGGGTGAAGCCGGCACTGGCCAGGAAGGCCACGCGCTCCGGGCTGTCGCAGGCCGCCTGGGTGCTGGCGTGCAGGGGCAGCGGCGGCAGGTCCATCTCCAGGAAGGCCATGTCCTGGATGATCAGGGCGTCCACACCGGCCTCGTAGAGGTCCCAGGCCTGGCGCCGGGCCGCCTCCAGCTCGGCATCGAAGAGGATGGTGTTGAGGGTCGCGAACACCTGCGCGCCCCAGAGCCGCGCTTCCCGGGCGACCTGCTCGAAGTCCGCCAGGCTGTTCCCGGCGGCCTGCCGGGCGCCGAACTGGGGCCCGCCCATGTAGAGCGCGTCCGCCCCGCAGCGCAGCGCGAGGATGCCCTGTTCCGCATTCTTGGCGGGGGCGAGGAGTTCGAGGGCCATGGCTTCAGGGTACCAGCCGCGGAATCACGGGGACAGCCGGCCGGGGGAAGTCGACGATGAAGCGCAGCCGCCGCAGGAAGGCGGGATCCAAAGCCTGCTTGTGGTTGGTGGACAGGATGGCCAGGCCGCGATAGCCCTCCAGGCTCTGCAGGAGGTGGGCCACCTCGAGGTTGGCGTAGCGGTCGTGGCTGTCCTTGACCTCGGTGCGCCGGCCGAACAGGGCGTCAGCCTCGTCGAAGAACAGGACGGCCCCCTGGGCCTCGGCCGCGGCGAGCACCTGGCCCAGGTGCTTTTCCGTCTCCCCGAGGTACTGGTTCGCCACGGCGGACAGGTCGACTCGGATGAGGTCCCGCCCCAGGTCACCGGCGATGGCCTTGGCCGCGGTGGTCCGGCCCGAGCCGGGTGCGCCCGCGAACAGGACGACCAGGCTCTGGTTCTCGTGGATCCCTTCCCCCTGGCGCGCCTGGCCGGCGATCTGATGCAGCACCGCCAGCGGCTCCGGGGGCAGGTTCAGGTGATCCCAGCGCGGCCTGGGTGCGATGTTCCGGTGCAGCGGGCTGGAAGGCGCTTGGGTCATGGCCAGCTCCTGTGGAGGGGACCGCGGCATTCCGGGCCCGCGGCAGCGTGCGGCGAGTGTAGTCGCAGGAGCGCGTCGCCGCCAGGAAGAACCTGTCGGAACAAGCACACGGACAAGGGCCAGTTCGATCCATTCGAAATCGAGGGCACTCGGATCTTCGTGCCGCCAGCCGCAGCCAGGCCCTTGCCGAAGACGCCTGCACCTGAGGCACGGCTTCTGTTACTGGGAGGGAATGGCGTTGATCTGGTAGGGCCTCGGTCGCTGGCCGCCCTCCAGGAAGAAGGCGGGCACGGCCTTCGCGGCGCGCTCCGCCTCCGCCTTGGAGGCGTAGTCCCCCAGGAAGAGCTGGTAGGCGGTCCTTCCGCCCTTGAGCTTGATGGGGGCGATGAAGAGGTCAGGCTCCCGGCCGGGGAAGGCCGCCACGGCGTTCTTCAGCGTGGCCGGCAGGTTCGCGATCTCCAGACGGATCGTCCAGCGCTGGCCGGGCAGCGCGTGGATGTGCGCCTTGCCGAGTTCCAGGGCCCTGGTCATGTCGCCCAGGCGCAGCGCATCGAGGCGGCGGGTCACCTCGGACCCGGGGGCCCGGGAGGGGGCGGGAACGGGGGTGGCGGGCCGGGGGGCCGGCGGTGGGGACGCCACGACCACGGGGGGCGGGACCGGCGCGGGCGCGGGGGCCGTCGGGACCGGCGGAGCCGCCATCGGCCGGGCCACCGGAGCTGCCACCGGGGGCGGCGGAACCATGGCCGGCGTGGCCATTGGCGCGGGCTCCGGTGCCGGCTTCGGGCTGGGCGGCGGGAGGGGCGCTGGCGCAGGGCGCACCACGGGCGGGGGCGCCACCACGGGGGCAGGTTCGACCGGGGCTGGCGGCTCGGGCCGGGGCACGGCGCCGCGGCCACCCCAGGCAAAGCCCACCACCGCCGCGGCCTGGAATTCCTTCAGGTCGGCGTTGGCGAAGGTGAACACATAGCGGCCCTCCAGCCCCCAAAGGAGGCCCAGGCCGGGCCGGTGGAGGAAGCCCAGGGACGCGTGCGCCATGCCGGCCTTGAGGACCTTCTCCTGCCCGGAGGGGGCTTCGATCCGGGGGATGGAGACGGCCCCGAGCCCCAGGCCCAGATAGGGCCAGAAGCGGCTTGCCGCATCGTCGGAGAGGCCCGTGAGCAGGGAGGCGGAGAATTCGGACTGGCTGAGGCTCCGGCCCGGGGCCAGGTCGCTCTTGGGGCTGGCGGCCAGGGCCTGGAAGCTGAGGCCGTATCGCCGGCCGTCAAAGAGCAGGCCTCCCTGCAGGCCAAAGAATGGCGCCGCCTTCAGGTTGGTCTGGGTATCGGGGGACAGGCTGCCCGCCTGCAGGCCCACCCATTTGAACCCCGGCCCACCGTCCTGGGCGGCGAGGCTGGCGCCGAGCGCGGTCCACAGGATGAGCTGTCGGGTTCGCATGGCCTTCTCCGGATGTCGGGGGTGTTCGAGATTAGCGCGCCGGGGCCCTTGGCGCGTCCTAAATTCCTTCGCCTGACCTCATCCGAAAGATCTAACCCCGTGAGATTTACATTCAAACTCGAGGCGCCGGAAGGCCCCGGCCCCCCATTGCGGGAGAATGGTTCCGTGCGCTACGACGAACCCCTCTTCCGCCCCCCCAGCGAGGCCGATTCCTTCATCCTCCAGGCCACCCTGGGCTGTTCCTGGAATGCCTGCACCTACTGCGCCATGTACCGCGGCAAGCAGTATCAGGTGCGCCCCCTGGACGAGGTGCTTGCGGACATCGCCGAGGCTGGCGCCCGCTTCGCCGAGGAGGTGCGCCATGTCTTCGTGGCGGACGGGGATCCCCTGGGCATGGACACCGCCCACTGGGAACCCATCCTGCGCGCCCTGGCCGCGGCCTTCCCCCGTCTGCGCCGCGTCAGCACCTACGCCACGGCCCGCAACCTGCTGGAGAAGCCCCAGGTGGAGCTGCGGCGCCTTCGGGAGCTGGGCCTCTCCCTGCTCTACATCGGGCCCGAATCCGGCGACGACGCCACCCTGCGGCGCATCGCCAAGGGGGCCGACGCGGCGGCCCACGTGGAGGCCGCCCGCAAGGCGCGGGAAGCGGGGATGGAGCAGTCCCTGATCTTCCTGCTGGGCGCCGGGGGGCGCGAGCGCAGCGAGGCCCACGCCCGGGCCTCGGGGCGCCTGGCCACGGCCATGGATCCACGCTTCCTCTCGACCCTCACCCTGACCGTGATCCCCCGCACGCCCCTGGCGCAGCTCGAGGAGGAGGGCCGCTTCGAGCTGCCGGATGTCCGCGGCCTGCTCCAGGAGCTGCGCTGGTTCGTGGAGGAGGCCCAGCCCAGCGGCGCCGTATTCCGCTCCAACCACGCCTCCAACTACCTGCCCATCGGCGGGCGTCTGCCGCGGGACCGCGAGGCCATCCTCGCCGCCATCGACGCCGCCCTGGCAGGCCAGGTGAGGCTGCGGCCGGAGTGGGCCCGGGGGCTGTAGGATAGGCGCCGCCTACCCCTCGATGAACCAGACTCGGATGATCTTGCCGCCCGAGACCTCGTAGATGGCGGTGACGGTGATGGGGGTCGGGCCCATGCCCTCGGCCTGCTCCTGGTCGATGACGAAGGCGCCCTGGGTGATGCGGTTGAGAATCTTCACGCGCAGGCTGGGGAAGTTCTTGAACAGCTCGCCGTAGCCCTTCTTCAGGGCGGCCAGGCCCTTCTCGGGGTTCACGGTGCCGGCCATGGTGCGGAACTCGATGTCCTGGGCGTAGCAGGCCGCGAAGGCGTTCAGGTCGTGGGCGTTGTAGGCCTCGACCTGCTTCTGGACCACGGCTTCCGGCAGCATGGTGGCAGGCGGCGCCGCGGAGAGGACCAGGCAAGCGGCCAGGCCAAACCACCGGATCATGGGTACTCCCGAGAAGAGGTCCCCTGATTGGACCACAAACGGGGGCCAGGCCCCAGCGGGCCTCCCGCCCCTGCCCACCCCCGGGGACCGGGCGTATGGTGGACAGCACCCTGTCGGAGGCCCCATGCCCATTCGTCCCCACCTCCTGGTTCCCGTCCTCGGCTGCGCGCTCATGGCCCAGGCCCCGGCGCCCAAGTCCCGCCCCGAACTGCTGGTGAGCACGGCCTGGCTGGCCGAGCACCTCAGGGACCCGGACCTGGTCCTGCTCCACGTGGCCGACACCTTCGCCGACTACAAGCGGGGGCACATCCCGGGGGCCCGGTACCTGGCCACGGCCAAGTTCATCGACAACAGCGGCGCCCTGGGCTCGGAGTTGCCCCCGGTCGAGGTGCTGACGAAGACCTTCTCGGAGCTGGGGGTCTCGGAGAAGAGCCGCGTCGTCATCTACGCCACGGCCTGGATGCCCAACGCGGCGCGGGCCTTCTTCACCCTGGACTACCTGGGCCACGGCGACCGCGCGGCGCTGCTGGATGGGGGCATCGAGCAGTGGCTGGCGGAGGACCGGGCCGTCACGGGGGCCCTGCCCGCCTTCGCAGCGGCCACCTTCCTTGCGAAGCCGAGGCCCGAAGTGCGCGTCACCCTGGATGAGGTGCGGAAGGCCGTGGCCGCGCCTCCGGACCAGGCCACTTGCCAGGTGATGGATTCGCGCCCCGGGCGGCGCTACCAGGCCGGCCACCTCAACGGCGCCAGCCATGTCTACTGGCAGGAGACCCTGGTGGACGAGGAGCATCCGGTGTTCCAGCCCGTGGCCAAGCTGGAGGCCCTGCTCGCCGCCCGCGGGATCCTGCCGGGCCGGAAGGTGCTGACCTACTGCGAGGTGGGCCTGCAGGCCGCCCACGGCTACTTCCTCTGCCGGTACCTGGGCCATGAGGCCGCCCTCTTCGACGGCTCCTTCCAGGCCTGGAGCGCCGAGAAGCTGCCCACCGTCACTGGCGCCGAGAAGACGGCCCCGCCCCCGGCCACGCCCCGGAACTGAGCCGGGACACCTATTTGAGCAGGTGCATGAGCGGGTTGAAGACCTGCATCAACACCCCGCCCAAGCCAGGATTCAGGGTCGCCAGGAGCAGGAGGAGGGGCACCACCACGAAGCGGAAGCCGTTCTCCACCAGCCCCAGGCTGAGCTGCACCTCGCCGGGCTGGGTGCCTTCCATGAGACAGAGCAGCGGGTCGCGTTCCATGCCGATGATCACCAGGGTCACCCACGCGGCCATCCCCAGCAGGGCCGCGCTGAGGATCAGCAGCACATCGTTCTTGGGCTGGAAGTCGAAGGCCGCCACTCCCAGGACCAGCAGGAGCATGGTGCCCACCGAGCCGATGAGCAGGGCGCGAAGCACGAGGAAGGCCTGCCGGATGAAGTGCACGGCGCGCAGCGCCCAGAACAGGTCCAGCTCCGCCCGGTGGGCCTCGGCGGCGGCGGGATCCTTGGCGCAGGCCGCGGCCAGGCTGTCTCCGCAGGCGGTCATCTGGCGCGCGATGGCCAGGCGGTTGCGCCAGTTCTCGTACTTGCCCCCCCGCCGGCGGCTCCGGGAGACCTTCTCGTCGAGATCCGCCAGGGCGTCCATGCAGGCCTCGAACCCCGGGGTGGCCCCGGAGACCCAGGTCCTCTGGGCCCGCAGGATCTCCCGTCCCCGCAGGCTGGAGCGGTGGGTGGGCAGGCCGCGCCCGAGGGCCGTCATGGCCTTCCACTCGATGAGGGCCCCGACTTCGGCGTAGGCCGCCCGGTACGGGCTCAGGTTCAGCACCTCCAGCACGCCCCGGAACTCCTTCCAGCCCTGGTGGAACTGCCAGAAGAGGAAGGCGGAGGCGGTGAAGAGGGAGGCGGCGGCGGCGACCACCACCAGCGTGATGCCCTGTACCTCCATCAGGGGCCGGATCAGCCCGCCGGGCATGATGAGCTGGAAGCCCACGAGCAACAGGGCGATCCCAAGGGTCCAGGGCTGGAAGTGGAGGCCCCGGAGGTGGTGCAGGGCCAGGATCTTCCGGTCGGCGATGCCGAACGGCTCCGGCCAGAAAGCATCCTGGTTCTGGCGGCGGACCTCGAACCAGGTGCGGAGCAGCACCGCCACGCCGGCCGCAAGGAGCAGCATCGTCGGGATGAGCGACACCCCCCGGCCCGGGGACGAGAAGCGCAGGTAGGCCGGCATGAAGACCAGGGTGTGGGCCGGCCCCCAGACGAGGATGGCCAGGGCCGGCAGCAGGGCGAGCAGCACGAGGGCGAGGGCCAGCCAGCCGCCGGTCACGCCCCGGAAGGACCACCCGGTCGCCAGGAAAATGGCCAGCCACATGCAGACGCTCATCCAGAGGTACGGGTCGTGCCCCGGATGCCCCTCCAGGACCGCCAGGGGCAACAGGTAGCCCATGGCCAGGACGGTGAGCACTGCCAGCGCCAGCACCGCGCCGGAGACCAGGTAGCGGTAGACCCGGAGGCCCGGCTCCCCCGCGGGGACGGCAGCCACCTGGTGCAGGGGCCTCAGGAAGACGAGCGCCGAGGCCAGGCCCAGGCCGAACACCAGCAAGGCCAGCTGGCGCAGCCTGGAGTGCACGTACTGCACGAGGTCCTTGCTCCCGATGGCGACCTCGCGGTAGCGGGCCTCCACGTCGCGGTCCCATACCTGGGTTCCGTCCCGGGTGACCTCCAGCCCGCCGTGGCGCAGGGGCCAGACGCTGCCTCCCTTCACGATGGAGACCAGCCCCTGCTTGCCCCAGTAGCGGCGCTCGGGATCCGCGGCCCGGGCGGGATCCAGCAGCAGCAGGGTGGCGTAGTAGGTGGCGTACTCGCCTTCGGAGGTGAAGCGGACCGGGGATTCCAGGTCCCCCTTTTTCAGGGAGAGGGCCCGCACCGAATCGCTGACGGGATATCCACCGAACAGCACCATGCCGTCCATGGCCTGGCTGAAGTTCGGGTGGGCGAAGAGCGCGTGGTTGCCGCTGGTGGTGAAGAGGGTGCAGGTGGGGTGGTAGGTGCGGATCCGTTCGGCCAGGAAGAGGAGATCCTGGGGATCGCTGGCGGAGATGCCCACGTGCGTGTAGCCCCGCCGGGCCAGGCTGAGGATGGTGCCCGCCAGGGTGAGCTCGCTGTTGCGCACGGCATCGGCGGAATACTGGGGCACGGTGTCCAGGACCCGCGCCGCGTCATCCTCGGCGGGCCCCAGAAGGGTGGTGGGCAGCACCAGCTCCTGGGCTTCTCCGCCCTTCACCAGGTTGTGCTCCATGGCCCGCCGCTCCGAGCGCAGCCGCGACAGGCCCATGGGGAAGAGGACCTGGGTCATGGGCAGGCCCGAGCGGCCATCCCGGCTGTAGGCCGTGTTCGATTCGGTGAACATGGCGATCTTCGAGGCGTCCCGGGGCCACCCGGCCTCGGTGACGTACCAGTCCAGCAGGCGCTCTTTCGAGGCGCCCGACAGGTTGCACATCCAGCCTGACAGGCTGAGGCGCTTGGGATCGACGGGGCCGATGGCCTCCTGCAGCACCCGGGCGCCGTTGGCATCGAGGGTGGTGGTGCCCTGCACCCGGATGTCCGCGGCCCCCGCCTCCTTGAAGTGGGCCTCCAGGGCCGCCCCAAGGGAGGCGAGGCTGCCCGAGAACTGGGGGCCCAGGATGGAGATGCGGCGGCCCGAGGCGGGGGCCGGCACCCGGGCGGCCAGCTGGAAGGCCTTCCGGAGGGCCTCGCGGTTTACGCCCAGGGACTGACTCTCGCCCACGATGAAGAGGGCGTGGTAGGCCGGGGCCGCGCCGCCCCGGGCGAACCAGATGAGGCCCGGGCCGACCTCGGCGAACTCGGAGGAGATGCCCGCCCCGCCCTCCTCTCGGCCCCGGGCCTCCCAGGGGAGGAAGAAGGCCCGGGGAAGGAAATCGTGAGTCTTGAAGGCCCGCTGGACGGCGTTCAGGCGCAGGTCGAACCAGAGGCCCATGTTCGTCCGCTGCGGATCCGGCAGGGTGAGGATGGTGACGGCCACCGGGGAGGCCGCGGCCTGGGGCCGGTCCTTCAGGCACTGATCCAGCAGGGCGCCGACGGCCTCCACCTTCCGGTCCTTCTTCGGGGCCTCGGCGGCCTTGGCCACGGGTGGGGCCTCCCGCTTCGGGGACTTCGAGCCCAGTCCCAGGCCCGGCACCAGGGCCAGCAGCGCCGTGAAGCCGACGCCCAGGGAGAGGGGGGAGAAGGCCCGGCTCAAGGCGCTCCCCGGGGCCTCAGAGCGTCACCGTGGAGGCTTCGCCATCTTCGTGGAGCAGGCGGTCCAGGTCCTTCCACGAGAAGGCGAAACGGCCGCCCAGGCCCCAGTCCGGCCCCCAGGAGTTGATGGCCCACACCAGCTTCCGCTCGGCGTCCACGCCCAGCAGCTCGAAGGCGTGGCCCCCACGCACGTCGCCGCGCACCTTCACGAGGCCCTTCGCATCCGGCTTGTCGAAGCCCTCGTACCAGTTCAGGCCCACCTCCACGGGCCCCAGGGTCGAGAGCGCCTTGAGGACGTCATCCAGGCCGAAGCACCAGCGATAGCCCTTGGTGAGCCCGAGGGCCTTGAGGGCCTTCATGGCGGCGAGCACGGTGGAGCCCGTGTCCCGGGGCGGCCAGGCGCCCACGATGGTGTCGTGGTGGGAGGCCTGGGTGTAGACCTTGCGCGCCAGCGCCTCGTTGTACCGGATGCCGGGCCGCCGGTAGGGTTCCGTGCAGACCACCCCGACGGCGCCGTTTCCTGTGCACGAGCCCAGCTCCCCCTGGTTGAAGGCCCGGAGGGTGCGGGCCCAGGTGCGGGTCTGGATGACGGCCCCCTTCTTCAGCAGGACCGGGAAGTTCCAGCTGCGGTCGTCGAAGTGCAGGTGGCGTCCCAGGCGCCCGCCCTGCCGGGACAGGTGCTCAGTGATCAGGCCGATGCGGTGGGGGTGGGGCGCGTTCGCCACGAGAAGCCTCCGTCATGGGTGGTTGAAGCCAGGGGCACGGGACTCCGGATCGGGCGCCCCGTGTCAGATGGGGACGCGATCTTCCCGCGCGAAGCGCCCGGGGCGGGGGGCGTGGCCCAGGCCGTACTTCTTGAGCAGCTTTCCCAGGCTGCGCCGCTCCTTGCCGGCCAGCTTCGCGGCGAGGCTGACATTGCCCCCGGCCAGCCCCAGCAGGCCCACCAGGTAGGCCCGCTCGAAGGCCTCCACGGCCCGGGCCTTGGCCCGGTGGAAGGTGAGCTCGCCCACCCCGGGTTCCGGGAACTCCTGGGGCGGTGGGTGCAGGGCCTTGGGCGGGTCGATGCGGAGGATCGGACCCTCCGAAAGCAGGTACTCGCGGTAGAGGAGGTTCTCCAGCTCGCGGACGTTCCCGGGCCAGGGGTAGCGCTTCATCCAGGCCAAGGTGTCGGGGTGGATGACCTTGGTGCCCAGGCCGAACCGCTGGCTGCAGGCCTTGAGGAACCAGGCGGCCAGTTCCTCGATGTCCCCGCTCCGCTCCCGGAGCGGCGACAGCTCGAGGCAGAGGATCTTCAGGCGGTACAGCAGGTCCGTTCGGAAGGCCCCCCGCTCGGCCAGGAGGGACAGGCTGGAGTTGCTGGCCGCCAGGATGCGAACGTTCCCGCGCTGGACCTGGCGGGCCCCCAGGGGGCGGAATTCCTGGTCCTGGAGGAAGCGCAGGAGGGTCACCTGGCCCTTGGCGGATAAGGCGTCCACCTCGTCCAGGAACAGGGTGCCCCCCTCGGCCAGGGTCACCAGGCCCGGCTGGTTGTCCCTGGCATCGGTGAAAGCCCCCCGGCGATGCCCGAACAGCTCGCTCTCGATGAGCGTGTCGGGGATCGCTCCGCAGTTGACGGGGATGAAGGGGCCGTCCTTCCGCACACTCTGGTAGTGGATCGCCCGGGCGGCCAGTTCCTTGCCCGTGCCCGTCTCACCCTCGATGAGCACCGGGGCATCGCAGGCCGCCATGCGGGCGACGAGTCGCAGGGTCTCCCGCAGGGCTGGCGAATGACCGATCAACGGGCCTCCTCCAAAGGTGTCTGCGACAGTGCCGTACCACGGAAATTCAAGAAGGCAATATAGACCCATCCAATTGTCACGCAATACCGCATCAATGCCTGTTTTTGTCAATTTTACCTAAGCATCTTATGAACATAATTTGCATCATTGCTTCAGCAACTCCATCAACCCCAAAAGCCATAGTCGGACCGTATGGGTCTGCCCCGGCCCCTGGGTTCACCTGGCCCCATCCCGGACGGGCATCTTCAAATCATTAAAAATAATATTTTTATGCATTGCAGGTGCCGCCTCGCCTGGGTCAAAAACATCACCACCAGGATCTTTGCGGCCATTTTTCATGTTTCACCACGTCAGGCACTTGGCTCGAATGACCGGCTCTTGGCCCGACCCTTGCGATCCCGGCGCCTGACCACCCGGGTGCCGAATGAACGCATCCTCCCCCTCCGATCCGAGCGCGCTATGCCAAGGCATCTTGCAGTACCTCCAGGAGCATCCCGCCGCGGCCGACAGCCTGGAGGGTATCGCCTCCTGGTGGCTCTCCCCGGTGGACTACCCGGTCACGGCGGAAGCGGTCCAGGGGGCCCTGGACCGGCTGGTGGCCGACCATCACCTCGCCTGCATCGATCTGGCCGACGGCCGGGTCCTCTACCAGAGCGCGGCGAAGGTCTCCGGCCCGCACCCCACACCGCGCCCCAGCGATCCTAGGAGACGACCTTGAGCGTCCTCGATGAAGCCCTCGCCTTCACCCTCGGCAACGAGGGCGGCTACGTCAACCACCCGGCCGACCCAGGCGGCGCCACCAACTTCGGCATCATCCAGAAGAACCTCGCCAAGTGGAACGCGGCCCATCCCGAGCTCGGATTCCCGGCCAGCGTGCGGGACCTGACCCTGGATCAGGCGAGGACCATCTACCGCGCCGAGTACTGGCGCTGGGACGCCATCGCGGACCCCGCCATCGCCATCAAGCTCTTCGACATCGGCGTGAACTGCGGCACGGGCACTTCCATCCGGCTGCTGCAGAAGGCCATCAACCTCCTGGTGAACCCTCCCATCGACGCCGACGGCAGGCTCGGCCCCGGCACCCTCGGCGCCGCGAACGCCCAGCCGCCGGAGGCCCTGATGCAGGCCCTCTGCCGGGTCCAGGGAGACCACTACCGGTCGCTGGTGGCCAGCGAACCCGCCAAGTCCGTGTTCCTGAAGGGCTGGCTCAACCGGGCCGCCCGCATCCCGGAGGTCGTCCATGGCGTTTGACTGGAAAGCCCTCGTCAAGAGCATCGCCCCCACCATCGGCACGGCCCTGGGGGGCCCCCTGGGCGGCATGGCCGGGGTGGCCCTCACCAAGGCCCTGGGGATCAGCGACGATGCCCCCAAGGACGAGGCCGCCCTCTCGGCGGCCATCCAGGGGGCGAATCCCGACCAGCTGCTGGCCCTGAAGAAGGCCGACCAGGACTTCGCGGTCCAGATGCAGAAGCTCGGCTTCGAGAACCTCGAGGCCCTGGAGGCCATCGCCGCCGGGGACCGCGCCAACGCCCGGGACCGGGAGATCAAGACCCAGGACTGGACGCCCAAGGCGCTGGGCCTCGCCATCACCCTGGGCTTCTTCGGGCTCCTGGGCTACCTGATGAAGCGGGAGCCACCGGCTGGATCCCGGGACATCCTCAACATCATGCTGGGCAGCCTGGGCTCCGCCTGGATCGGGGTCGTGTCCTACTACTTCGGCTCCAGCGCGGGATCCGCCCGCAAGACCGAGATGATGGCAAAGCAGCAGACCCCGATATCGTAAAAAAACAGCATTAAGCCATGGATGCCAATCAATGGTAAGGTTTCCGCACCCCATCGGAATCCCTGCCTGAGGCCCCCATGAAGATTGCCGTTCCCAGAGAGATCAGGGCGGGCGAGACCCGCGTCGCCCTGGACCCGGAATCCTGCAAGAAGCTGATCCAGCTCGGCCTGGAAGTGGCCGTGGAGGCCGGGGCGGGAAGCGCCGCGAACTTCATGGACGGGGCCTACCGGGATGCCGGCGCCACCGTGGTGACAGACCCCGCGTCGCTCCTCGCCTCGGCGGGGTTCGTGCTCAAGGTGAACGCCCCACAGGCCCGGCCGGATGGCACCCATGAAGCCGACCAGATCCCCGGCAGCGCCCTGCTCCTGGCCTCGCTCTTTCCCACCCGCAACCTGGATGCGGTCGAGCGCCTGGCGGCCCGCGGCATCACGGCCTTCTCCACGGACTGCATCCCCCGCACCACCCGGGCCCAGGCCATGGACACGCTCTCCAGCCAGGCCAACATCGTGGGCTACAAGGGCGTGCTGCTGGGCGCCATCGAGCTGCCGAAGTACTACCCCATGTTCATGACCGCCGCCGGCACCACCCTGCCCGCCAAGGTCTTCGTCATCGGCGCGGGCGTGGCGGGCCTGCAGGCCATCGCCACGGCCAAGCGGCTGGGGGCCAGCGTCACGGCCACGGACGTGCGGCCCGAGGTGAAGGAGCAGATCGAGTCCGTGGGCGGCAAGTACGTGGGCATCGACCTGAAGCAGGGGGCCTCCGCCGGCGGCGGCTACGCCACCGAGCTCTCCGCCGAGGACAAGGCCCTGCAGGCCAAGCTGCTGGCGGACCACTGCGCCACGGTGAACGTGGTCATCACCACGGCCCTCATCGGCGGCGTCTTCGCCCCGAAGCTCCTGGACGAAGCCATCGTGACGAGCATGAAGCCCGGCTCCGTGATCGTGGATCTGGGCGCCGACGGCGGCGGCAACTGCACGCTGTCGAAACTGGGCGAGACCGTGGCCGTGAACGGCGTGAAGATCATCGCACCCCTGAACCTGCCGGCCACGGTGCCCACCCACGCCAGCATGCTCTTCGCGCGCAACCTGCTGAACTTCTTGACGGCCTTCTGGGACAAGGAAGCCAAGCGCTTCAACCTGGACTGGGCCGACGACATCCTCAAGGGTTGCGCCGTGACCCACGAAGGCAAGGTGGTCCACGGCCCCACGCTCAAGGCACTGGAATCAGCACAGGGAGGGAAGGCGTGATGATGCTGCTCGCTCTTTCGGAACACGCGGCCCCGGCCGCGGGAGGTGGCCACGGCGAGCTCGACGTCATGGGCGCCGTGTTCGTGTTCATGCTGGCCACCTTCATCGGCCTGATGGTCATCCAGCGGGTGTCTCGGCTGCTGCACACGCCGCTCATGAGCCTCACCAATGCCATCTCGGCCATCGCCGTGGTGGGCGCCATCATCGTCTCCGCCGGGAAGGACTACCCGGGCTACATCACGGCCCTGGGCCTCGTGGCCATCTTCTGCTCCACCACCAACATCGTCAGCGGATTCCTTATCACGGACCGCATGCTGAAGATGTTCAAGAAGCATGAGAAGGCGGCCAAGTGATGAGCGCCGAGACCCTCGTCCAGCTTCTCTACCTCGTTTCCACGGCCCTCTTCATCCTTTCGCTGAAGTGGATGAGCGATCCGGAAACAGCCCGCAAGGGCGTGTTCTCAGGTGTGGCGGCCATGACCCTGGCCGTGGTCGGCACCCTCACGGGCGTGCTGGCCACGGGCGGCACGCACTACTGGTGGATCCTGGGCGCCTTCGCCCTGGGCGCGGCCGTGGGCTATCCCCTGGCCCAGGTCCCCCTCACAGCGGTGCCCCAGCGGACGGCGTTGTCCCACGCCTTCGGCGGCCTGGCGGCGGGCCTGGTGGGCACGGCCAAGTTCTTCCTCTACTACGGCCAGAAGAACGAGGCGGCCCTGGCCCCCTTCATCGTGGTGGCCCTGGTGGCCGAGATCCTCCTGGGCTTCCTCACCTTCACCGGCTCCATCCTGGCGGCGGGCAAGCTGCAGGAGGTGAAGTGGATCCCCCAGCGGCCCGTCACCTACCCCCTGCAGAACGTGAGCAACCTCGCCCTCTTCGCCCTGGCCCTGGCCCTGGGGGTGGCCCTGGTCATGAACCCCCTGGCCCCCTGGGCCCCCTGGGCCTTCGGCGGCATCATCCTGCTGTCCCTGGCCTTCGGCGTTCTGCTGATCATTCCCATCGGCGGGGCCGACATGCCCACCGTGATCTCCATCCTCAATGCCTACGCGGGCCTTTCCGCCGTGGCCATGGGCTTCGTGCTGAACAACAAGCTGCTCATCACGGCCGGCGCCCTGGACGGCAGCTCGGGCCTGATCCTCTCCGTGATCATGTGCAAGGCCATGAACCGCTCCTTCTTCAACGTGCTCTTCGGGGCCTTCGGCCAGACCGCGGCCGCCGGCGCGGAGGGCGAGGCGAAGGCCTACAAGTCGGACACCGTGGAGAGCGCCGCCCAGGTCATGGAACAGGCCAGCCTGGTGGTCATCGTGCCCGGCTACGGCATGGCCGTGGCC
Organism: Holophagaceae bacterium; assembly: GCA_046331485.1. Lineage (GTDB taxonomy): Bacteria > Acidobacteriota > Holophagae > Holophagales > Holophagaceae > Geothrix. The sequence goes on from JAXLQS010000001.1 coordinate 350,574, forward strand.
CAGGCCCAGCACAAGGTCCGCGAGGTCTACGACCTGCTGAAGAAGAAGGGCGTCACCGTGAAGTTCGCCATCCACCCCGTGGCGGGCCGCATGCCGGGCCACATGAACGTGCTGCTGGCCGAGGCCGAGATCCCCTACGACGACCTGGTGGAGATGGACGAGATCAATGGCGACATGCCCCAGGCTGATGTCGTGCTGGTCATTGGCGCCAACGACGTGGTGAACCCCGCGGCCCGCTCGGACAAGAACAGCCCCATCTACGGCATGCCCATCATCGACGCGGACCGGGCCAGGGCCGTCTATGCCATCAAGCGCTCCAAGGCCCCGGGCTTCGCCGGCATCGACAACGAGCTCTACTTCCTGGACAAGACCTTCATGCTCTTCGGCGACGCCAAGGGCGTGGTGGGCGAACTGGCCAGGAAGCTGGCAGGCGAGGGCGGGCACTGAGCCCGCGGAGCTAGTTCTGAAGGAAGGTCGCGAACTCCGCGACCGGCGTGCGCTCGGTCACCAGGCTGTTCTCCACGGCCTCCGGATCGGCGTGGCCCAGGGCCATGCCGCACACCAGCATCTGGTCGGGACGGAAGGCCAGCTCCTCGGCGATGACCCGGTGGAACTGGGTGAAGGCGGCCTGTGGACACGTGTGCAGGCCGCGGGCCCGGGCGGCCACCATGATGTTCTGCAGGAACATGCCGTAGTCCAGCCAGCTGCCCAGCGCCATCCTGCGGTCGATGCTGAAGATCAGGCCCACGGGCGCGTCGAAGAACCGGAAGTTGCGGCCATGCTGGGCGTGCATGCCCGCCTTGTCGGTCCTGGCGAGCCCCAGGAGCCCGTACAGGTCCCAACCGACTTTGCGACGGCGATCGAGGTAGGGGGAGGCCCACTCCTTGGGGTAGTAGTCGTACTCCCGCTCATGCCGGGCCAGTTCCTCGGGATCGTCGTAGATCGCGCCGATCCGGTCGCAGAGCCGCTGCCGCGCCGCCCCCGTCAGCACATGGACCTGCCAGGGCTGCGTGTTGGTGCCGGAGGGCGCCCGCGAGGCCACGCGCAGGATGGCCTCCACGGTCTCCCGCGGCACCGGCGTCGACAGGAAGGCGCGCATGGAGCGCCGGCTGGTGATGGCCTCATCCACGGCGGCCGTCACGGCCTCCATGGGCCGGTCGAACAGGTTCATGGTGGTTTCCTCCAGGGGCTGAGGACCGGGAATCAGGAGAACCGATAATCCTCCGGCACCACGACGATGCCCTTGTCGGACAGGGTGAAGCGCTGCCGGTCCCGGTCCGGATCGAAGCCGATGGCCTCTCCCGGGGGAATGGCCACGTGCTTGTCGACGATGCATCGGCGGAGGCGGGCGCCCTGCCCCACGGTGACGTGATCAAACAGGATGGCGTCCTCCACCATCGCCCCTTCATGGATGTGGACGCGGGAGGCCAGTACGGAATGCCGCACGATGCCGCCGATGATCACCGTCCCCGCCCCCATGATCGAGTTGACCATCTGCCCGTCCTTGCCGTTGCCCCCGGGGACCATGCGGGCGGGCGGGTTCTGTCCGTGGTAGGTGCGGATGGCCCAGTCGTCCTGGTAGAGGTCCAGCGGCGGCACAGGCTTCAGGAGGTCCATGTTGGCCTCGTAGTAGGCGTCGAGGCTGCCCACGTCCCGCCAGTAGCGGTCCGGCGTGACCCGGCCCCGGGTGCCCCCGAACTCGTAGGCATGGACCTTGTGGGTGCCGATGAGGCGCGGGATCAGGTCCTTGCCGAAGTCGTGGCTGGATTCCCCGCGCAGCGCGTCGGATCGGAGTTCCTGCATCAGCAGTTCCTTGGGGAAGACGTAGATCCCCATGGACACCAGGGCGGTTCCCGGATCGTCCGGCATCCCTTTGGGCTGGTCGGGCTTCTCCTGGAACTCGACGATGCGCTGGTCCCCGTCGACGGCCATCACCCCGAAGGCACTGGCCTCTTCGAGGGGCACCTTCATGCAGGCGATGGTGAGATCGGCGTCCTTCTCGTCGTGGGCCGTGAGGAGGGCCGCGTAGTCCATGCGGTAGATGTGGTCGGCCGCCAGGATCAGCACCTTCCGCGCACTGCTGCGCTCCAACAGGAAGAGGTTCTGGTTGATGGCATCCGCCGTGCCGGCGTACCAGGAGGCGCCGGTGCGCATCTGCGGGGGGACCACCGTGATGTACTCTCCGCACTCCGGGTTGAAGATGGACCACCCGTCCCGCAGGTGCTTGTGCAGGGAGTGGGACTTGTACTGGGTGAGCACCAGGACCCGACGAAGGCCCGAGTGCAGGCAGTTCGAAAGGGTGAAGTCGATGACCCGGTACTTGCCGCCGAAGGGTACGGCGGGCTTGGCGCGGTCCGCGGTCAGCGGCTGCAGGCGCGAACCGCTGCCCCCAGCGAGGAGGATGGTCAACGTCTGGTCCGTCATGGGGACACCTCCAGGCCTGAATCGCTGCCAAGCCGAAGGAGGCTCACCGGGGGAGAGGGCGCGGCAATCCACCACCTGCTTGTTTCAGGCTCAACATGAAACAAGTCAGGTCGCAGATCAATCGGAAATGGGGCTAGGGCCGGTAGCTGCTTCCCACCAGGGGCGGCGCGTCGGTCCGGGGGACGTGGCAGGAGATGCAGACATACCGGGTCCCGGCGACCTGGGTGCCCTTGGCTTCGGGGGCCCGGCGGAGGTCCAGGTAGTGGCTGGGCGGGATGGGTGTGGCCTCGCCCCTCTTCTTGGGACCGGAAACCGCGTGGCAGTCCAGACAGAGGTTGCTGCTCCGGGTGATGGGCAGGCTGTCGGCCACGCTGTGGGGGATCACCGGCGGGAACTCCCGGTTGATGCGCCTGGGCAGCGCCTTCTCGCCGGGCTCGGAGGCCTCCTCCCGGTAGGCCGGGGGCGCGGGCACCTCGAACACCGAGGTGCGCGACAGACCCAGGTTGCGGTCCGGGATGGGCTTGGCCGGGGGCTTGGAGGCCGCCAAGGGGAGGATGCAGAGCGTCAGGGAAAGGATGAGTCGGCTCATGGTGGCTCTCCTAGACGGCTTTCGAAATGCGCACGGCGCACTTCTTGAAGTCGGTTTCCTTGGAGATGGGACAGGTGGCATCCAGGGTCACCTTGTTGATGAACACTCCCTCGTCGAACCAGGGCACGTAGGCCATCCCGCGCGGCATCCGGTTCCGCCCGCCCAGGGTGACGCGGGCCTGGATCTTCCCGCGGCGGGACTCGATCCAGGCGAGGTCCCCGGCCTTGAGCCCGCGCGCCTCTGCATCCTTGGCGTGGAGGAAGAGCAGGGCCTCCGGGGCGGCGGCATGGAGCTGGGGCACGCGCCGGGTCATGGAGCCCGAGTGCCAGTGCTCCAGCACGCGGCCCGTGCAGAGCCAGAGATCGTACTGGGCATCGGGGGATTCCGGGGGCTCCTGCCAGGGCCGGAAGAAGATCTTGGCCTTGCCGGGCAGGGCCACGGGGTCGCCCGGCTTGGGACCATTCAGATCGCCCGCCGGCACCTTCTTCATGGCCGTGCCGTAGAAGTCGATGCCGCTGCCCTTCTTGGCATAGGGATCGTACTGGTCATTGAAGCGCCAAGGCGTCTCCTTGCCATCCACCACGGGCCAGCGCAGGCCGGAGACGTCGCGCTTGAAGTAGACGTCGAAGGGCGCCAGGTCATGCCCATGGCCCAGCCCGAACCGCCGGTATTCCTCGAACAGGGCCTTCTCCGGGAACCACTTGATGCCCGCGTGGGCCACGGTGGAATTGGGCTTGCCGAAGGCCACGGGATCCGGCCAGGCGAAGGCCTTGGCGGCGGGCGTGGCGAAGAGCACGTCGTAGAGGGTGCTGTCCGGCTGGTAACCGAGCGCCTTGACGGCCGGGAGGACCGACGGCAGCCTGCCCTTCTCGAAGCCCGGCGCCTCCAATCCCGGCACGGGCTGCTCGCCCCACACCTCGGCCAGGGTGAACCGCTTGGAGAACTCCATCATCTGCCACACGTCGCTGCGGGCCTCGCCGGGCGGCAGCACCACCTGGCGCCAGAGCTGGGTTCGGCGCTCGGCATTGCCGTAGCCGCCCCACTTCTCGTAGATCATGGCCGAGGGCAGGATGAGGTCGGCCACCTTGGAGGACAGGGTCGGATAGACATCCGACACCACGATGAAGTTGTCCAGCTTGCGGGCGGCCTCGATCCAGTGGTTGGCATTCGCCGTGGACTGGAAGGGGTTCGTCACCTGTACCCAGAGCCACTTGACCTTGCCGTCCTCCAGGTCGCGCATCATCTGCACGATGTGGCTGCCGATCTTGGGATTGAGGGTGCCGGCCGGCAGCTTCCAGATCTCCTCGGAGTGCTTGCGGTGGGCCGGATCGTCCACGGTCATGTCCGCGGGCAGGCGGTGGGCGAAGGTGCCCACCTCGCGGGCGGTGCCACAGGCGGAGGGCTGGCCCGTCAGCGAGAAGGCACCGGCGCCGGGCCGAGCCTGCTTGCCCGTGAGCAGGTGCAGCATGTAGGCCTGTTCGTTCACCCAGGTGCCGCGGGTGTGCTGGTTGAAGCCCATGGTCCAGAAGGAGACCTGCTTGCGGGCCGGATTCGCATACTCGTCCGCCAGCTGTGCCAGCTTGGCCTTGAAGGCCTCCAGAGGTTCGTCGGGATCGCCCTTCGCCAGGGCCGCCACGAAGTCCAGCGTGTAGGGCTCCAGCCCCTTCTGGAATTCCTCGAAGGAGATGACCCAGTGCCGCTGGGGCGCGCTGGCGTCCTTCTGGGCGCGTTCCTGCTTCTGTTCTGGATCCAGCCCGCGGGCAATGGCTTCCTCCGGGGTGAGTACCACGGTGCGTTCCCGGGCCAGTGTGTCCTTCTCGGCCGCGAAGCCCTTGGCGTCGTTGGGCCGCAGGCCGAAGCCGATGTCCGCGGGGCCGGCGGCGAAGACGCAGTGTTTGGCCACGTAGTCCTTGTCCATGGCGCCGCGCTTCACCACCTCCCGCGCCAGGTAGTTCCAGATGGCCAGGTCGGTGTTGGGCTTGAAGACGATCTCCAGATCCGCGGCTTCGGAGCATGCGTTGGTGTAGGTGGTGAGGTTGATGATCCGGTAGCCGGGACGCCGCAGACGCTCGTCGATGATGCGCGCCCAGAGCATGGGGTGCATGTCGGCCATGTTGGCGCCCCAGGTCACCACCGTGTCCGTCAGCTCGATGTCGTCGTAGCAGCCCGAGGGCTCGTCGATGCCGAAGGTCTGCATGAAGGCCGCCACGGCAGAGGCCATGCAGTGGCGGGCGTTGGGATCGAGGTTGTTGGAGCGCCAGCCGGCCTTCACCAGCTTCACGGCGGCATATCCCTCCATGATGGTGTACTGGCCAGAGCCCATGACGGCCACGCCCGTGGGGCCCAGGGCCTTGTGGGCCTTGGACCATTGCGCCTTCATCACGTCGAAGGCCTCCTGCCAGGAGACCTCCTCGAAGTCGCCCTGCTTGTCGAACTTGCCGTCCTTCTTCCGGAGGAGGGGCTTGGTGAGGCGGTCCTGGCCGTAGAGGATCTGGGCGCAGGCGTAGCCCTTCGCGCAGAGCAGGCCGCGGTTCACGGGATTCTGGATGTCGCCCTTCACGGCCACCACGCGGCCGTCCCTGGACGCGACGCGGATGCCGCAGCCGGTGCCGCAGAAGCGGCACACGCCGCGCTCCCAACTCCAGCCCTTCGCCTCCGCGGGAAGGGCCTCCAGAGGCAGCCCCGTGGCGCCGATGGTGGCGGTGGTGAAGCCGGCCTTGAGGAAGGTCCGACGGTTGAGCGACAAGGCCATGGCGACCTCCGGTGGGATGATCTAGGATAGACAAGTCCTAAATATCCAACCGGATATTTTATTCCGAATAATAAATATTTTATTTTTATATATTTGAATAGATCAAAACACTGTCAAGAATGGCCATCCGGCACCGGAACGGAAACCGGATGGCCTGGATCGCCGGATGCTGATGCCTTGGGCCCAGAGCACTGCCGAGGAGCCGGAAGACCTCAGATGGTCTTGGTGGAGAACCTGGATTCCTTCCACCAGCCGATCCCCATTCCAAGCAGGGTGACGAAGGCGATGCCCAGCTGGGCGACGATGGCGCGCCCGGGGTGGTCGGCACCCAGGTAGGCCGTGGCCACAATGGCGATGGCGGAGAAGACGGGGAGCAGGTTCATCGGGATCTCCTGTGCGGGTTGCAAGGCCCAGAATAGGGAACCAGATGGCTGTTGCAACGAGAAATTTTTGCTTAAATCAAATTAATACTATAAATAGATATTTTGATCTAGGCGATTCCAATCAATCGATATGACTGGACCAGACCCAGGCTGGGCCGCCAGGATCACCCAGGCAGAGCGCGCTTCGACCCGCAGGTCAACGCAGGCCGTGCCTCGCCTTGAAGTCCGCCCATTCCCGCTTGGCCTGCAGGAAATCCCTAACATCCGGACAGAGCAGGAAGGGATTCGTCCGGCGCTCCCAGGCGAGGGTGGAACTGGGTCGTGCGCCGTAGTCGTGGCCGGGCCAGAGGGTGGTGTGATCGGGCCAGTCGCGCAGCAGGCGCTGGAGGCTGTTCCATTCCGTGCGGCCATCCGCATCGGTCTGGGTGCCGCCGACCTTGCCGACGAAGAGCAGGTCGCCCGTGAAGGCCGCATCCTCTCCCTCCACCAGGAAGGCGAGGTGATCGGGACAGTGGCCAGGCACATGCCAGGTGTGGATCGTGAACGCGCCGAAGGACACGCGGTCGCCGTCCCGCAGGGTGAGATCCACGGGCCCCGGGTGGCCCGGCCCACCGGCCACCACCGCGCCCGTCAGGGCCTTGGCCACCGCGTTCCCATTGGTGTGGTCGGCGTGGCCGTGGGTGTTGAGGATGTGGGTGAGCTTCAGCCCCTGGGCCCGGGCCCGCTCCACCATCGCCTCCGGCGTGTACGAGGGATCGATGGCCACGCCCACGCCCGCCTTGCGGTCGCCCAGCAGATAGCCGAAGTTGCGGTCGCCACCCACCCGGATCTGCTCGAAGATGAAGCGCATCCCACCCTCCGCACGGGACAGGATGGCAGCGCCGGGGCCGCCCGTCAGGCCTTCCGCGTTGGGCACCCCTTGGAGCGGCAGGCGCCGCAGGGTGACCCAAAACCCGAAAACCAGGCCAGGGATTCTGTGGAAATCGGGCCTTGGAGGGGCATCCTAGGGGAGCCCAGCCAAGGAGGCAGAGATGCCAAGGAAGGGACACAGCGAGGAGCAGATCGTCTTCGCGTTGAAGCAGGCAGAGAACGGGGCAAAGATCCCGGACATCTGCAGGAAGTTGGGGATCTCGGATCAGACCTTCTACCGGTGGAAGCACCAGTATGAGGGCCTCGGGGTATCCGAGCTGCGGGAACTCCGTCAGCTTCGGGATGAGAATGCCCGACTGAAGCGCCTGGTGGCGGATCTGAGCCTCGACAAGCACATCCTGCAGGAAGTGCTTTCAAAAAAAGTCTGAAGGCCGCGGTGCGGCGCTCGCTGGTGGCGTGGGTCCAGAAGGGCTATGGATTCAGCGAGCGCCGCGCCTGTGGCCTGGTGTGCATCTGCCGGGCGAGCGTCCGCTACCGCCACCGGCGGGATTCGCAGATCCCCTGCGAATGCGGCTGAAGGAGTTGGCGGCAGCCCGGGTGCGGTTCGGCTATCGACGCCTGACGGTGCTGCTGCGGCGGGAGGGTTGGCACGTGAATGCAAAACGGGTCTACCGGATCTACAAGGAAGAGGGCCTGATGATCCGGACCAAGCTGCGGAAGAAGATTGCACGGCGGAGGCCGATCATCGTGGAGCAGGCGAAGGCCCCGAATCAGCGTTGGAGCATGGACTTCGTGGCGGCGCGGCTTGAGGACGGGCGGCCCTTCCGGATCCTGACGGTGGTGGATCAGTTCACGCGGGAATGCGTGGCCATCAGGGGCAAGCCCAGGCTGAATGGCAGCGATGTGGCGGAGGCCCTGGATTTGGCAGTCCGAGAACGCGGCAAGCCCAAGTCGATCACCGTGGACAACGGCAGCGAATTCGCAGGGAAGGTGATGGATGCCTGGGCAGACGCCAGGGCCGTGCACTTGGCCTTCATCCGGCCAGGGAAGCCCACGGAGAACGCCTTCATCGAGAGCTTTAACGGCAGGCTGAGGGATGAGTGCCTGAACACAGAGATATTCCATTCCATGGCTGAAGTCAGGGGCAAGCTGGCCGCCTGGCGGTACGACTACAACCACCGGAGGCCGCACAGCGCCTTGAATGACCGGACACCGGCCCAATTTGCAGCCCAGAATCCAGCGCCCGCAGGGAAGGCCCGCCCCTCGGGGCGGGCCTTCTCCTGCCTGATTCACCGAGTTTGCGAGAGGGCGTATCCTGATTCGAACAACCCGCTCCTGAGGCCTAAAACACTGGCCAAGGGGCCCCTCATAGGCCAGATCCTCCACGCCTGAACTGCGATAGAAATCCGGGGCGGGTCAAGGGACTGCCGGGTGCGCGGCTGCCCCCGCACAGGTCCCGGTAGGCGCCCCGGATGAAGTAGAGGGCCGACAGGCCGGCGGCGGAGGCGACGAGGAGGGTCTGGATCATGGCCGCCTCATACGAAGCCCATGGCGCGACCCACGGTCACGGTCACCCAGGCCAGCCCCCAGCCCAGGACCAAGCCGTACCCCACGGTGAAGGCCGCCCAGCGCCAGCTGCCAGCCTCCCGGCGGATCATGGCGATGGTGCCGATGCAGGGCGTGTAGATGAGGGTGAAGACCATGAAGGCCAGGGCCGTCAGCGGCGTCAGTCCCGAACCGTCCCGCAGCGCCACCTGGAGGGGGCTGAGGCGCTCGCCCTCCTTCGATTCCTCGCTGGCCTGGTGGATGACGGCCATGGTGGATACGACGATCTCCTTCGCGACGAACCCTGCGGTCAGCGCGATGACATCCTTCCAGGCCTCGGCCCGCTTGTGGTCGGGATCCAGGATGGGCCGCAGGACGGGCTCCACCTTCTGGCCCAGGCGGGCCGCCAGGCTGGTGTTCACGATGCGGCTCTCGTGGGCGAGCTGGAGGTCCCGCAGCCGGTCCTCGGATTCCTCCTTGGGCAGGTTCAGGGCGATGACCGCCTGGCGCCTCTGCTGGTACTCGGCGGTCCACTCACGGTTGGCGATGCCGGGGTAGCGGGAGAGGAACCACACCAGGGTGGCGCCCGCGAAGATGGTGGTGCCGGCGCGGGTGAGGAAGATGGAGCCCTTCTCCCACATGTGGATGAGGGTGGCCTTCAGCATGGGCAGGCGGTAAGGCGGCAGCTCCATGACGAAGGGCGAGCTGGGGCCGCTGAAGAGGGCGCTGCGCAGGAGACGGCCCATGAGCACGGCCAGGCCCAGGCCCAGGAAGTGCATGGCGATGATGGCCAGGGCGGCCTTGAAGGGCGTGAAGAAGGTGCCCGCGATGACGATGTAGACCTGCAGGCGGGCCGAGCAGCTCACCAGGGGCGTCACCAGCATGGTGATGAGGCGGTCCTGGGGGCTTTCGATGGTGCGCGCGGCCTGGATGGCGGGCACGTTGCAGCCGCTGCCCATGATGAGGGGGATGAAGCTCTTCCCGTGCAGGCCCATGACGTGCATGAGCCGGTCCATGATGAAGGCCGCCCGGGCCATGTAGCCCGTGTCCTCCAGGAAGGCGATGCAGCCCATGAGGATCATGATCACGGGCACGAAGACGATGACGGCGCTGACGCCCGGAATGACGCCGTCCACCAGCAGGCTGGTCAGCTCGCCGGCCGGAAGGCGGCTGGCGGCGAATCCCGAGAGGGCCTTGAAGGCGTCCGCGATCCAGTCCTGGGGAATCTTCCCCAGGATGAACGAGAGCGAGTACACCAGGGCCAGCACCCCGATGAAGATGGGGATCCCCAGCAGGCGGTGGGTGAGGAGCGCATCCAGCTTCGAGGTGGTCGACCGGCGGTCGTCCGGCGCCGAGGCCACCTCCTTGACGAGACCATGGGCGAACCCGTAGCGGCGCTCGGCCACCAGGGTGGCGCCGTCGGCGCCGAGGTGGGGTTCGAGGAACGCGAAGCTTTTGGCGAGCTGCTGCTTGATGGCCTCGCTGGCATGGCTCTCGCTGACCACCCGTTTGGCCTCGACGTTGTTCTCCAGCAGCTGCAGGGCCAGCCAGCGGGGGGGCATGGCGGCCTCGAGCTGCTCGTCGCGGCAGATCTCCTTCTGCAGCTTGGTGAGCTCGCCTTCGATGTCGTGGCCATAGTCCACGGTGATGCTGCGGCAGCGGTTCGACTCGCCCCGGGCCATGGTGGCGAGCAGTTCCTTGAGTTCGGTGATGCCCTGCTCGCGGTTCCCCACGGTGGGGATGATGGGCCCGCCCAGCAGCAGCTCCAGGGCCGGCACGTCGATGCGCACGCCGCGGGCCTCGGCGTCATCGACCATGTTCAGGACGAAGGCCACGGGCTTGCCCAGCTCCAGGAGCTGGGTGCTGAGGTAGAGGTTGCGCTCCAGGTTGGACGCGTCGAGCACGTTCAGGACCAGGTCCACCTCGGGCGAGGCCAGGAAGTGCACGGCCACGCGCTCGTCCTCGCTGCGGGCCGCCAGGGAGTAGGTGCCGGGGAGGTCCACCACCTCCATGGCGGTGCCGCCGTGCTCGAAGGTCCCGCTGCGGCGCTCCACCGTGACGCCCGGCCAGTTGCCGACATGGTGCCGGGCCCCGGTGAGCGCGTTGAAGAGGGTGGTCTTCCCGCAGTTGGGATTTCCGGCGAGGGCGATGGTCAGGGTCATCAGGACACCGGCTGGACGAGGATGCAGGAGCTCTCATCCCGCCTCAGGGAGAGGTGGTAGTCCTTGATCACGAGTTCCATGGGATCGCCCAGGGGTGCGAGCTTCTCGACCCTCAACCGGGCCCCGCGGATGAAGCCCATCTCCAGCAGCCGCTGGCGGACCTGGCCCTGGGCCTGGATCTGCACAACTTCGCCCTGATCTCCAGGTTGGAGGAGACTTAAAGGAATTGGAAGATTTTGAGTCATAGTCTCAACTCCATCCATCAGTGTAGCTCACCCCTAGGGTGGAACAAGGTGCGAACCTTCAGGTGTGATCTCCGTCTAAACTGAACCCGATGAATCCCTCCAATTCACTGACCCTCCCCAATGCACTGACTTTGCTGCGGATCCTGGCGATCCCCTTTTTCGCCATCGCGGTCTGGTACGGACACCACTGGCAGGCCTTCGTCCTCTTCGCCGCCGCGGGGTTCACCGACCTGCTCGACGGATTCGTCGCCAGGACCTTCAACCAGCGCTCGGACCTGGGCGCCCTCATGGACCCCGCCGCGGACAAGCTCCTGATGACCACCGCCTTCATCCTCATGGCCTGGCGGACCGTGGGCATGACCGCGCCCATTCCCGTCTGGGTCGCCATCCTCGCCATCACGCGGGACCTGGTGATCTCCTTCTACGCCTTCGCCTCGGTGGACCGCCTCAGCGATAGCAAGTTCCACCCGAGCCTGCTGGGCAAGCTGAGCACCGCCGTCCAGCTCTGCGCGGTCTCCCTGGGACTGCTCTTCAATGCCCTGGGCTACCGCCCCTGGATGGATCCCCTCCTGCCTGAGATGTACTGGCTGGTGGCGGCCCTGGTGCTGGCCTCGGGCATCCACTACTTCATGCGGGCGACGCGGACCGCCGCAGCCTGATAGACTGGGCCTTCCGCGTCGGGAGACGCCGAAGGAGCCGCCATGAGAAAGCCCGCCCCGAAGGGGCTGCGAACCGCGCCCGCCAGGACCAGGACCGCCGCCGAGCGATCCGCTGCCCGTTCGACGGAACGGCCTGCAGCCCGTGCCGCCAGTCGCGCCAGTGCCGCCGGTCCGGCACAGCGCCCAGCCCGCCGACCCGCCACTCAGCGGCCCGCCCCGCCATCCGCCAAGGCCCCCGCCAAGCCGGCGGCCCACCCAGCCGCGCCCCGCCCCAAGGCCGCCGGACAGGAGCGCCTGCAGAAGATCCTCGCCGCGGCGGGCATCGACAGCCGCCGCGCCTGCGAGCAGATCATCCTCGACGGCCGCGTCCAGGTGAACGGGAGGACCGTCACCGAGCTCGGCACCCTCGCCCATCCCCGCCGGGATGAGATCACCGTGGACCTCATTCCCATCCACAAGGAAGATCCGGTCTACATCCTCATGAACAAGCCCAAGGGCTACGTCACCACGGTGAAGGACGACCAGGGTCGCCCCACGGTGATGGCCCTGCTGAAGGGCGTTCCCGGCCGGCTCTACCCCGTGGGCCGCCTCGATTTCAATTCCGAGGGCCTGCTGCTCATGACCAACGACGGGGCCCTGGCCCAGGTGCTCACCGGGCCCGAGCACGAGATCCCCAAGGTCTACCTCGTGAAGGTGCACCGCAACCCGCGCCCCGAGCTGCTGAAGGAATTCCAGGAGGGCTTCCTCCTGAGTGGGCGCCGCCTGAAGCCCTGCCACATCGAGGTGGCCGAGAAGGGCGACAACCCCTGGCTGAAGGTCACCCTCACCGAGGGCAAGAATCAGCAGATCCGCCGCATGTTCGCCGCGGTGGGCCATCCAGTCAGCAAGCTTCGCCGCGTGCAGTTCGGCCCCTTGGCCGACCCGCTGCTCAAACCCGGTGCCTGGCGCTACCTGAGCCCACAGGAGATCGCGGCCATCAAGAGCCTCTGAGCCGGAGGTTCAAGCCATCACGAGGCTGCGCACCGCCAGGAGCACTTCCCGCAGGAAGCAGACCAGGGCCGCCACGAAGGCGGCCATGGCCAGGATGAACAGCAGGGCCACGGGCACCGCCACGCTGGCCTTCAGCACCGCGCCAAGGAAGACGGTGGCGATGCTGACGCAGACCAGCAGCGCGGCGCTGGTGCCGAAGGTGATGCCCAGGTTCACCAAGTGGCGGCGTCGGGCCAGGGTCCGCATCTCGTTGTGGATGAGCTCGGCGCGGTCCTCGGCGGCGGTCTCGAGCCGCTCGTTCAGCTGGCGGGCCCGGTCCACGATGCGCGCGAGGCGCGCCGACATCACGCCCAGGATGGTGCCGATGGACGTGAGCAGGAAGACCGGCGCCACGGAGAGCTGAATGACATGGGAGATGTCGGTGATGGTGTGGTCGGAGACGGGAGCCGGCATACCTATAGCTAGCACCGAGAACACCGTCCCGCGAGGGGAAAAGCCGGGCTAGAGCGCCTCTTCCTCGAAATCCAGCATGTGGCCGCTCTTGCGGGCCTTGGTCTTCAGGTAGCGCAGGTTGTGGGGGTTCGCGGCCAGCTGGTGGCGCTCCCGCTCTACCTCGATCCCGGCGGATTCCAGCGCGCCGATCTTGCGGGGATTGTTGGTGAGGAGCTTCACCTTGGTGATGCCGAAGAACTTCAGCATCTCCACCGCGCAGTCGTAGGTGCGCAGGTCATCGGGGAAGCCCAGCGAGTGGTTCGCCTCCACCGTGTCGAGCCCCTGCTCCTGCAGCGCGTAGGCCTTGAGCTTGTTCAGCAGCCCGATGCCGCGTCCCTCCTGGCGCAGGTAGAGCACCATGCCGCCGTGTTCGCCGATATGCCGAAGGGCCTCCTCCAGCTGCTGCCGGCAGTCGCACTTGAGGCTGCCCAGCACGTCGCCCGTCCAGCACTCGGAGTGGATGCGCACCGGAATGCGGCGCCGCGCATCGATCTCCCCGGCCACGATGGCGAGGTGCTCCTTGCCCGTCGCGTGCTCCAGGAAGCCGTAGACCGTGAACTTCCCGAACAGGGAGGGGACATTGGCCTTGGCGATGAACGGCACCTTCTCGGCCTGGAGCTTGCAGAAGAGCTCAAGCTTCGGGGCGCTGCTGGGTTCTTTGGGCGACATGGGGGTCCGGGAAAAGTGCGGTCATCTCTTTGGATGCCGCTCGGGGGAACAAGAAGTCTGAGGTGTGGATCCCGTGGGGGCAAGCCCGAAAGTCTATGTTTTTATTTAGACAAGATCCTTTTCCATTTGCCTGGCCACGGCGGCCTCCACCTGGGTGATGAAGGCGTCGAGGGGCCCCTCGAGCTTGGCGCCGGAGGCCAGGCGATGGCCGCCCCCGCCGAACTGACGGCAGACCGCATTCACGTCGACCCGCTCGCGGGAGCGGAGGCTGACCTTGGCGCGGCCATCCGCCGCCTCGGAAAACAGGGCCGCCACCTCCACGCCCTTCAGCTTGCGGGGTTCCTCCACCAGCTCGTCGAGATCCTCGTGCGTGGCCCCGCAGGCGTCCAGATCCTGCTTCGTCACGGCCACATAGGCGAAGCGCCCCTCCTCCCGCAGTTGCAGCCCGCCCATGGCGCGGCCGAAGAGCCGGAGCTTGGCCGGCGTGGCGGTCTGGTAGAGGGCATTGAAGGTCCGCGTCGGATGCACCCCCTGGGCGATGAGGTCGGCGGCGGCCTGGTGGATTTTCGGTGTGCTGTTGGAGTGCCGGAAGTTGCCCGTGTCGCTGACCAGCCCCGCATAGAGGGCCTGGGCCATCAGGGGCGGCAGGTCGGCGCCGAGGCGCGGCCGCACCAGGTCGTAGACCAGCTCGGCGCTGGCGCTGGCGCCGGGATCCGTGAACTCGGCGTCGAAGCCCTTCGGCGCATCCTTCAGATGGTGATCGAGGCAGGCACGGTCCGCCCTGGTGCCCTCAAAGGTGGCAAACAGGGCGCCCATGCGATGGGGCTCGGAGGCGTCGATGAGCAGCCAGGCGTCGGGCCAGGCGGCCAGATCCGCATGGATTCCGGCGGGATCGAAGGCTTCGATCCAGCCCTCCGGGTCCAGGAAGCGCAGGTTCTCGGGCAGCGTGGGCGTCACCACGATGCGGGCCTCCTTCCCCTGCAGCTTCAGGTGGCAGGCCAGGGCCACGGCCGCGCCCACGCCATCCCCATCCGGGTTCTCGTGGGTGGTGAGCAGGACCCGGGCGTGGCGGTCGAGAAAGGCGGCGAAACGGTCCAGCATGAAGATCCTGACCTCCGCAGTCAGGATATCAGAGCTGTTCCTTCCGGCTCTCCAGGCTGCCGGGCTTGAAGGCCTTCAGCTCGTGCACGACCTCCGCCAGCAGGGCGCGCTTGAGCGCATAGGGCAGGAAGGCGCTCTTGAAGCCCATGATGATGACCTCCTTGATCTCCTCGAGGTTGAAGCCCAGCTCCTCGTGGATGACCTGGAATTCCCGGCTGACCGTGGTGCCGGTCACCATGCGGTTGTCCGTGTTCACGGTGACCCGCAGGCCCAGGTCGTAGAAGAGGCGGATGGGGTGGTCCGCCATCTTCTTCACGGCCTTGGTCTGCACGTTGCTCGAGGGACAGCATTCCAGCGGGATGCGGTGGTCGTTCACGTAGTTGAGCAGGTCGCCATCCTCGATGAGCCGCACCCCGTGGCCGATGCGGTGGGCCCCGCAGAGGTGGATGGCCTGGTGGATGCTCTCGGGTCCGTAGGCTTCGCCGGCGTGGAGGGTGCAGTTGATGTTGTTCTGGAGCACACGGCCGAAGGCGTCCTTGTGGCGCTTGGCGGGGAAGTTCTCCTCGGCGCCCGCCAGGTCGAAGCCCACCACGCCCTTGTTCTTGAAGGCCACGGTGAGGTCCGCCAGGCGCAGCGAGATGTCCGGGGAGATGTGGCGCATGCCGCAGAGGATGACGCCGGTCTTGATGTTGTACTTCCGCTCGGCCTGGCCCAGCCCCTCCAGCACGGCCTGCACGATGGCGTGCAGCGTCAGCCCCTTCTGCTGGTGGAGGATGGGGCTGTAGCGCACCTCCATGTAGCGCACGTTCTCCTTGGCCGCGTCCTCGGCCAGCTCGAAGGAGGTGCGGACCAGGCTCTCATAGGTCTGCATCACCGACAGCGTCACGTCGAAGGCGCGGAGGTACTCCACGAGCGACTTGCAGTCGTCGCCCACCTCCACGAAGGGGCGAAGGCCATCGATGGACTCGGCCGGCAGCTTCACCTTCTGCTGCTCCGCCAGGTCGAGGATGGTCGGGATGCGGAGGCTGCCGTCCAGGTGGACATGCAGATCGGTCTTGGGGAGGCGCTGGAGGTCCTGGATCGTCAATTTGGCCATGGCCAAGCCTAGCGCCTTACCTACTCATCGGCTATGGCGGAGCCGCAGGTCAGCCCCGGACAGCATCAGGTACTGAGTTGGCTCAACCGATGGGCGAGGACCGTGTCATCCGTGGCCTTGCCCTGACAGGCCTTGCAGAGACCGAAGATCTGGTGGCTGTGGTGCATGGGCCGGAAGGAGAACTCCCGGCAGATCTGTTCCTGGAGGGCCTCCAGGTCCGGGCGGAAGAACTCGATGATGGCGTCGCAGTTCAGGCAGATGAGGTGGTCGTGGTGCTCGTCGCTGCGCACGGCTTCGTAGTGCGCGTGCTGATCGCCGAAGCTGCTCTTCCGCACCAGGCCGCACTGCACGAGCAGGTCGAGCGTCCGGTAAACCGTGGCGCGGCTGATGGCCTTGCCCTTCTGCTTCAGGGCCATGTGCAGCTGGTCCGCGTCGAAATGGTGGGGCTGGCCGAAGACCTCCTCGACCAGCTCCAAGCGCTCACCGGTCAGCTTGAGCTGGCGGGAACGGAGGAAGGTCTCGAAGCGCTGCTGTTCCTCGGGCCGTTCGATTTTGAGCTTGCGCATGGGAACCTCGGCCGAAGTCTAACCGATCTGATTGTTCTGACTTTCGCATTTTACAAAGGTAATTTCCAACGTATAATAGCAGTTCCGTAAACATAGTGGAGCCCCATGGCCATTGTCATTATCGAATCCCCCTGTCTGACTTCCGACCAGAAAACGCGCATCGGGGAACGGGTCATCACGGCCCTCCAGCACGAAGGCTTGGCCCCCGGTTCGGTGGTGGTGCTCTTCCAGCCCGAGCGTGGCGACATCTACCTGGATGGCCTCCTCGTGAAAGCTGAAACCACCGCTCCCACCCCAGTCCAGGCCCCCCAGGCCCCCAGGCCCGTGGTGGCCGCCCCGGCCCCCGAACCCGCTCCCGACTTCAAGGCCAAGGCCCGGCGATCCAAGCCAGAGCTCCAGGACATGAAGACCCGGCTCATGAAGCTGCTCCAGGACAAGGGCTCCCTCAGCAGCTTCGAGGCCCAGGTTGCCCTGGATCTCAAAGAATGCGACTGGGCCCCCGCCACCCTGCGCCGTCTGTTCACGGATCTGGAAGAGGCCCAGCTCATCGGCAAGAGCGGACAGAAGCGGGGCACCCGTTACGTCTGGAAGGGCATCGTCAACGCACCCCAGACCCTGCCCGCGGTGAAGCTCGTGAAGGCCGACACCGAAGAGGAATGAAACCCGTCCGCCCGGGGGCCCCTCCCATGGAGTGGTTCGTCAGGGATTTCAACCATCCCGCCTACTTCAGCATCTATGCCGACAAGGCCGCGGACGCGGCCGTGGAGGGCCCGGCCCTGGCCGCGCTGCTGGACCTGCCCCCTGGCAGCCGGGTCCTGGACCTGCCCTGTGGCTGGGGCCGGCTGAATCCCCACCTCCGAGCCCGCGGCCTCCAGGTCGTCGGCGGCGACCTCAGCCCCCTCAACCTGGCGAAGCACCGGGCCAGCCATCCCGTCCCCCTGGTGCGCCTCGACTTCCGCGCCCTGCCCTTCCGGTCCGGGTGCGCCGACGGGGTGTTCTGCGCCTTCACGAGCTGGGGCTATTTCGCCACCGAGGCGGAGAACCTCCGCCAGCTGACGGAATTCGCGCGGGTGGCTCGCCGGGGCGGCACGCTGCTGCTGGACCTCGCCGGGCGCGCCTTTCTCGAGGCGGCGCTGGCCGGCGTGGAATCCCAGTGGCTGGAATTCTCTGAGGAGCGCTACGAGGAGCGGGCCCGATGGAGCCCGGACCGGCGACGCATCCTGACGGAGCGGCTCTGCCAGGGCGAATCCTTCTGCCACGACATCTGGATCCCCACCGATGCCGAGGTGCATCACTTCCTCGACCAGGCGGGATTCGCCGTCACCCAGACCTACGGGGGCCTGGATGGCCGCCCCTGGGAGGAGGACTCCGAGCGCTGGATCTACCGGGCGGTCAAACGCTGAGGCGGCGCGTCGCCACCAGGTAGCCGCCGAAGCTGAGCCCACAGAGGGAGAGGGCCGCGGGGAGGCCGAACCCCTGGACCAGGACCCCTCCCACCAGCGGACCGATCATGAGCCCGACGGAGTAGGCCAGGTTCAGGATCGAGAAGGCCGAGGCGAAGCTGGAACTCCCCTGCCGCTCCACCTGGTCCGCCACCGCCGGACTGCAGGGACTCATGATGAAGCTGGCCGTGCTGCCCAGCCCCATCATGGCCACCACCATCCAGGGCCTGGGCAGCAGGACCGGCAGGGGCAGCAGGAATAGAGCCAGCACGAGGCCCATGCGCAGCACCTTGACCCGCCCGATGCGGTCCGACAGCCGGCCCATCAGCGGCGAGGTGAAGGTGTGGGCCAGGGCCGAGGCGGCAAAGCAGAGGCCGATCCAGGAGGCGTTGAGGCCGAGGCGCTGGTCCATGTCGAGGGGCAGGGTCGACTCGAGCAGGGCCCAGAGCCCCGAGCCCAAGGCCATGGCCCCTGCGAACAGCCGGATCACGGGATTCGCCAGCAACTGTCGGAAGGGCAGCCGGGGCCCCCGCTCCGCCTCCACTTCCGGCAGCAGGAAGGCCCGGCCGGCGGCATCCAGGGCCACCAGGGCCGCCCCGACCAGGAACGGCGCCGCCGGACCGGCGTGCTGGTCAAGGAGGCCCGAGAGGGGAGGCCCGATGAGCACGCCGAGGTTGGCGGCGGCGAAGGCGGTGCCCATGGCGCGCCCCCGGGATTCCGAGGGGAAGTGGTCCGCCAGCAGAGCCATGCCCGGCAGCCACGTGGCCGCGCCGGCCGCGCCCTGGAGGAAGCGGGCCACCACCAGCAGCCAGTACTGCTTCGACACAGCGAAGACCAGGGTGGTCGCCCCGAGGCCTGCCAGTCCCCAGAGCATCGGCGCCCGGCGGCCGTACCGGTCCGTGAGGATCGCCACCGGGAAGGTGGCGAGGAGCAGGGCCACCGCGTAGCTCCCGAAGAGGATCCCCACCTTCATCGGGTTCAGGTCCAGCTCCCGCGCGTACCGCGGCAGCAGCGGCACCAGCAGGTAGTAGAGGAGCATGTCCACGTGGAAGGCGAGGGCCGTCACCAGCAGGGCGGCGGTCTGGGGCGAAGGGCGGCGCATGGTCCATGGAACCATGCGCCGCCCCCCGATTCACCCCCGGGCCATCTCCACCTTCGGGTAGGCGGCGCGGAAGCCGCTGGCCTCGTAGGAACGCTGGCTCGCGGTGCCGGGTGCCGTCGAGGCGCAGGCCAGGTCACAGCCCCTCGCCGCCGCGACAGCGAGCCGGGAGCGGATGAGCGCCCTCTGCAGACCCCGTCCGCGGAAGCGCGGAATCACCCCGTCGCCGGATAGCAGGGCCACGCCCTCCACGATGCCCAACATGCCGCCCCCGGCGGGTTCCCCGTCCACGAAGGCCAGGAAGCCCCAGGCCTCCGGCACGTCGAGCGAGATCTTGAACGGGGGATCCAGGTCGCGCCAGTCGTCACGCTCCATGAACCCGGCGCAGACGACCCGGTTGAAGACCTGGGCTTCGGAGGCAGCGGCGATCCGGACCTCCTGGAAGGGAAGCACGCCTTCGGCCGTAGTCAGCGGGCGGACCCACAGCTGCTGGAACTGGTGCAGTCGGTAGCCCCGGCTCGCCAGCAGAGGCCACAGGGACGGATCCGCCGCCGGGCTGAGTTCCAGCACGGTGGGCGCCCCCAGGAAGGCCTCCAGTGCCGTCAGGTCAGCTTCCGTCATCGGATCGATCAGGCCCAGGGCCTGGTTGAGGGGGTGGCCCTCGCCATGGAGGTGGGCGAAGCCCCCGCCCACGGGCAGGCTGCGGCCTCCGTCCGCCCGGTGGAAGCGTTCGTTCTGAAGGGCCTGGGCGCGCTCAAGACGGCGGGCCAAGGCGGGGAAATCATGGGACACGGGAAACTCCATGCGGAGACGGCCGGTCCGGTCTCAGGACCGGGGCCATCGGAACATCGTCGAAGGTTCAGCGCAGACGGAACATCCACGCGCCAATTCCAGGCGCCTCGCAGAGGAGATGGTGGGTGCTGATCAGAGGCCTACTCAGGATACAAGACAGAAGGTAACTCAAGCATCGCACCATGCAAAGGGCGGCGGGCGTGAAGCCCGGAGAGCAGATTACGCGCACTGTGGGGTTCGTGAGAATGCGCGAAGCACGGCTCCGCCGGGCAGAGCGCGGGGGCCCGGGGGTATGCGCGAGGCCCGGAACCCCTGGAGTGAATAAGCGCGGCCCCCTTGCGGGGGCCGTGGTGGGAGGCTCCGTCTCCGCGAGCCGCAGGCGAGTGGGAGCCACGCGCGAGCGTGGCGATAGACGGAGGGGAAGCCGGAGGCTTACCGATGCAGCGCGGCCCCCTTGCGGGGGCCGTGGTGGATCGGTAAGCCGGGTTCTGTCGTGGAGCGTCATTCCTCTGGGATGGATGTCGCCACCCACCTCGTGCGACCTACCCGCCGGCTCGGTCGGGTCAACCCTCGCCGCTTGCGCGGTGCGCCGGCCTATTTGGTCTTGCTCCCTGGGGGGTTTGCCGTGCCCGTCCTGTTGCCAGTCCGGCGGTGGGCTCTTACCCCACCGTTTCACCCTTGCCTGTGATCCGAGGATCCATCGGCGGTCTGTTCTCTGTTGCACTTTCCGTCGGGTCGCCCCGCCCTGGTGTTACCAGGCCCAGCACCCTGCGGAGCCCGGACTTTCCTCTGCCCTTGCGAGCAGCGACGCCCTGATCCACGGGGGCCAGCCTAGCACGCCTCAGCCGGACCAGGCCGCCAGGACCACCTTGGTTCCCGGGCGGAGGCCTTCGATCTCATCCAACACCCGGGTGGGGGCGCTGAAGGGCAGGTCGGGATGGACCCGCAGGAGGATCCGGTCCGGGCGGCCTCCCAAGGCCGTAGAGAGGGAGGCGCCCGGCTGTCCCGTCACGTCCAGACTCCCATCCCTACCGAGCGTGAGGCGCAACAGGGACGGTGCAGAGGCACCGGAACCTCGATCCGGTAGCCCGGCCTTAAGCACTCGAGGCAGGGCCGGGACCAGCGTCATGAAGACGATGAGCAGCACCAAGACGATGTCCACCAGCGGGGTGACATTGATGTCGCTGCGAAGCTGGGTGGCCATGGCGCCCTCAGCGCAGCGAGAACTTGAGGGTGAGGCGGAAGGCCGCGGCGACGGGCTGGCCGTTCAGGCGGGCCGGCTCGAAGCGCCACTGGAGCGCCGCCTGCCTCGCGGCCTCGTGGAAGACGACATGTCCCTCGAGCACCTGAACCTGGATCGGGCGGCCCTGTTCATCCACCGTCATCATCAGCACCACCGGCCCCTGGATGCGCGCCTGACGGGCGAAGCCCGGATAGACCGGATCCACCTGGCGCAGCACGGCGAGGCCCGTCGCGGTGAAGTCGTGGATCACCGGCCCCGTCCCGGCCGGGAGTGTGCCGGGTTGCGGCGTCGCGCCCGGCGTGGTGGTCCCTGTGCCATTCCCCGCGGGAGGATCCAACCGGTGGTCCTCGGTGGGCAGGCCGGCCGCAGCCTCAGTGGGAGGTGCCTGGCTGGGAGGTGCCGGTTGAGCCTTGGAAACCGACTCGCCCCCACGGGCCGGGCCGCCGGTCAACGCCGGTTGCGGCAGCACCACGCGGTAGGTCGGGGGTTCGGCCACAATGGTCGGGCCCTCCGCTGGCGGTAGTGGCGGGATGAGGACCGGGGGAGGCGCGAGGCTGGAAAGGGCCACCCCGGCGGCCAGGAGGGAGAAATAGATCAGGCCCGAGAGCAGGACCGTCCGCAGGTGGTCCGCGGGCGGCGCCGAGGCCGTGATGGCATGGGGTTGGAGGGTGGGCGGCAGGTCTGCGTAGGCAGGCCCCTGGCCGCGCGGGAACGCGACATGGAACATGGGATCTCCTGTGGGTGGCGGCCGTGGGCTCCAACAGATCCGCAAGACCTGGATGGGTCTGGCAGGGTGGTGGCGGTCCCGGGCCCTGGATCACACACCGTCTGGGGAGGTCCAAAGATCGCTTGAAACAGGTATCGGCACGAAAAAGGGCCTGTCAAGCCCACTGGAATGAATTAAATCGGGAGATATGTCACAGATACATCACGCCCTTTAGCCGGGGGGGAGCGGCATCACCCATCCCTCCCGCCGGAGGTCCCCAAGAAGGGCCCAGGCGGCCTGGTAGGGATCCCCGGTGGCGCCGCCCAGGACTTCGTCCCTCAGGCGGATCTGGTAGGGCACGAGGCTCGGATGGAAAGCCCCGGCGAGGTCCGCATCGGGCTGGAACAGCCTCAGCAGCAGGGACTCCGGATGGGCATGGCCGACGGCGATGGCGCAGAGCACCGCACCGCCGTCCCCCTCCACCGCACCCGCGGCGGTGAGCTTGTCCCTGTACGGGCGCAGGATGGCGGGATCCGCATCCAGGCCCAGGCAACGCACCCGCGACGGCTCGGGCAACCGCGTTTCGATCTCCGTCTCCCCCAGCCAGGGACAGGGTTTGGAAAGGCCATCCTGGGGGAGCCAGGGAAGGAAGGACTCGTGGCGGTGGTCATCCCGCACCAAGCCGTGGACGAGCCGCATGCAGGCGTTCCGCACCCCCCCGCCCTGTCCGGGCCCGCACCAGATCAGCCCCTGGACCTCGGGGGCCTTCCGCCCCTCCTCGCGGAAGGGATGATGGTGGAGTTCCGGAGCCACGGGAAGCTCAAGCCGCAATCCGGCCAGGAAGGCCGGCAACCCGGGATAGGGATGGGGCAGCCGGATCTGGACCCCCTCCGAGGCGATGTGGACATCCATGCCCGGGAAGCAGCGGGCCAGCGGACTTTCCTTGAGCAGGGCCAGCAGTCCCAGCCGGTGGCTCTCGGTCCTCAGGGAGCGCAGCAGGTGGAGATCCCAGGCCTGGCCGGTGACATCGCACCTCCAGGCCTCCAGGGCCGAGGGCTCGGGACGGTGGAGGGAGTCCTGGCCGAGCAGCTGGAAGCAGAGCCCCCCCTCGGCATCCTGCCGGCCGATCGGAAGGGGGGCCGAGGGATCCCGCTCCAGGAGCCGGAGCCGCCGCTCGGCGCGGGCCCAGGCGATCGCGTTCCAGATGGCCTCGGAGGCGCCAGGCGCCTCCACCAGCCGGGGCAGCTCGCCGGAGGTCGCCTGCCGGTAGGCCTCGGTGCGCCGGATCTCCTGATGCCGGGCGAGGATGTCCCAGATCTCGTCGATGTTCTGCTGGCTGATGCGGGCCAGCTCGTTCCCGACTTCCGTGAGCCGCAGGCCCATCCTGGAGAGCCGTTCCCGCTGGGGGGTGATCTTCGCCTCCACGCCCCACTGCCGGACATGGGCCGCCTCCATGGCCATGGCCCGTGCGCCGACCTCGTGCAGGAAGAGCTCCGCCCGGTCGGAGGACTGCCGCACCTGATCCACCAGGCCCAGGTGCGCCTCCAGGGCGCGCTCGAGGTCGTGGCCCTGGTGGTCCATGCTCCCGACCGTTCTCAGCAGTTCGTGGACATCGCTCATGAGCTTCTGCGTGACCTCCTGGAGATCCCAGAGGCTGGCCGTTTCATGCTCCAGGCCTCGCTGGTACTCGTCGAGGGTGCGCTCCATGCCCGAGGCGCCGCCGGCGGTCTGATCCGCCAGGAAACGCAGGCGCCCGCCGATGGCGGCCATTCCAGCGCTGCCCCCCTCCTGCTGCGCGAGGATCGCGGCGTTCACCGCCAGCAGGCCGGTCTGCTGGGCCACGTGATCCAGCTCCTTCAGGGTGCCCTGGGCCCCGCTGAAGGAGCGGATGCGCGCCTGGGCCTCCTCCCGGAAGCTCTCGATCCGGCGGGCCAGGGCCTCGGCCTGGTCCCTCACGCCATCGGCGGAGTGGCGCAGCCGGCCCAGACCTTCCGTGCGGGCCTGAGTCTCATCCATGAGGCGGGGCGTGTGGGCGACCAGCCCCTTCACCGAGAGGGAGAGTCGGGCCCCCTGCCGGAGTCCGGCGTCCGCCAGGCGTCCCAGGGCATCCTCCTCCCGGCGGAGGCGCGGGAAGGTGTCCTGGAGCTCCTCCAGCAGGTTCTCGAAATGGTCCAGCCCCTCGCGGAGCTGATCCAGGGTGCTCCGGTAGGCCTGCCCCTGAAGGCGGAACTGATCCGCCCTCAGCCGGTAATTCAGCTCGATCTGCTCCAGGTGGAGGGTGCCCTCAATGGCCTTCTTCAGATCCTGGCCGAGGGAGGCGAGCTGGGCCGAGCCCTGGCTCCGCTGTTGGGCCTCGACCTCGTGAAGCTGCTGGATCGAGGCCAGGGCCGCGTCGAGTTCGCGCCAGTCGCGATTCAGGGCCCTGCGCAGATCCGCCAGCTCCGACTGGCCCTTCTGGACATCGGTCAGCGCCGCGTTCAGGGCCTCGGCCAGCCGCTCATCCTGTTCACGGAGACCGGCGGGCACGGTGATGGGCTTCCGCTCGCCCCCGATGACCCGCTGGACCCAGTCCATGAGGGAGCCATCGCTGGCCAGGCCCCGCTGCCAGTCCCACCAGCGGAGTCCCGCCCGCACGAGGCCCCCCGTGACCACGATGAGGAGGGCCCCCTCTCCAGGCGTCAGGGCCGAAGCGTGGCGGAACAGGAGGTAGGCCATGAGCCAGAGCACGGGCAGGCCGATGAGGTCCATCGGGATCCTGGACCCCGACGCCCATTTCCGGAAGGACCTGCCCAGCCCCGTGCCCTTATGTTCAGCCATGGGGTCCCATCGGCCTGTCCCCGTCCCGAGACAAGAAATAGATCGCCGATCCGCCGGCTAGACCGTCCGCCAGAGCACGTCATAGCTCCTCAGGCCACCGCCCAGTTCCTGGAGCAGCCGGGCGCGGAGCAGGCCGGTGACCGCCGCCTGGGCCTCATGGCCCGGCTCCGGGACGGGAGCCTGATCGGCCCCCCCGGTTCGCAGGCACCGGAGGTATTCACGGGTCCCCGGAGGCAGGGCCTCGCCCGGATCCACCGGGGTGCAAGCGGCGCAGCACCACCCCGCCTCAGGACTGAGCAGCACCAGGGGCGCGGACTCGTTCCCGCAGCGCCCGCAGGTCCGGGGATGCGGGAGCAGCCCCATGCAGTGGAGGAGCCAGTGCTCCGCGTAGGCCAGGATGCCGAGGGCGTTGTCGGGATTCGCCTTCAGCGCACGTCCGCAGGCGCTGAGCAGCCGGTAGAGGCGGTCATCCTCGACCCCCTCCCTGGCCACGCGGTCGAAGAGGTCCGCCAGGCAGGCCATGACCAGGCTGGATTCCAGATGCCCCAGCGTCAGCGGGCTGAAGGTCAGCTCACAGCGGGTGACCCGCTTGAGCTCGGCCTGCTCCTTCCCGAAGAAGCTCACCCGGACCATGCCCAGGGGTTCGAAGGCCGCCACCCACTTGGCCGTGGGCTTCTTCACGCCCTTGGCCACACCGGACAGGCGCTCGCCGAGCTCCGACAGGAACGAGACCACGGCCCCGCCCTCCGCGTAGGGCACGGCTTTCAGGACGATGGCCGCGTGGGTCCGGATCACCCCTCCAGTCTGCCCGGATTCAAGCCTTCTGCCGGGCCGATAGACTGGGGGGATGCGCCCATCCCCCCTCTGCCTGCTGGTCCTCCCCGGCCTGACCCTGCTGGCGCAGGAGGCCCCTCCCCGGGCTTTCCGCCAGTGGATCGGGGGACAGGAGGTCGGCGGCGCCACCCGCCAGGCGAGCCGGGCGGGAGCGGTCGAGGAACTGCGCGAGCGGGAGTGGCTCGCCCTGTCCCGCCTGGGGCAGGTGATCCGCCAGGAGGTCGAGCAGACGAGCCGGAGGGAACCCGGGGGGGGCCTCACCTTCTCCTGGCGCCTGCATCTGTCCGCCGAGCCCTTCGAGGGGCGGGCGGAGTGGTCCCCGCTCACCCCCGGCCTGCTCGCCATCCACCCGGCCCATGGCCAGGCCCTTCAGGAGACGGTCCCTCCAGGGGCCCTTCTCTGGCCCGGGGACCTGGAGGCCCGCCTCAAGGAGGCCGCATGCCTGCGCCAGCCCGTCCGGGCCACCACCTTCACGTTCCCCACCCAGCAGTGGACCACGGTCCAGCTCGAGCCCCAGGGCCCCGCCCCGTTGCCGGGCTTTCCAGACACCGTCCGGTTCACCGGCCAGGAGCGCCAGGGCGCCCTCACCCTGCCAGTGGAGCTCTGGATCTCCCCGACGGGCGGCGAAGTCCGCCACCGCACCGAGCTGGGGGGTGTTGACATGCTCACCCAGCGCTCCGAACTGCCCCCGCCGGCCGCGACACGGCCCGCCACCACGGGCCTCTTCGAACGGACCCTCCAGCAGCTTCCGCCCCACCCCTTCCAGCCCTGGGTTCCCGAGTGGCGCCTGCGGGCCGAGGGAACCCCGCCGGACCTGCCGGAGGATGCCCAGCAAGCCCCGGAGCCCGGGGGCCGGTGGCGCCTGCGCCGCGCCCTGCCTCCCACCCCGGAGGAAGCTGTCCAGCCGCCCGTCCTGGGCCAGCCTGCGCGGGACGAGGCCCGCTACCTGGCCACCAGCCCCCTCCTCCCCTTCCGGGACCCGGCCTTCGACGGCCTGATCCGGCGCATGGCCCTCCCCCCGGGCCTGTCCCGGTGGGAGCTGGCCCGGCGGGTGAACACCTTCGTGTTCGAGTGGATCGCCGAGAAGGATTTCTCGGTGGGCTTCGCCTCCGCCCTGGAGGTCTGCCGCCACCCCCGGGGAGACTGCACCGAGCACGGCGTCCTGGCGGTGGCCCTGCTCCGGCGGCTGGGGGTCCCGGCCCGGGGCGTCACGGGCTGGGTGGGGTTGGGGGAACTCCTGGGCCTCCACTTCTGGGTGGAGGTGCGGCTCCGCGATCGCTGGGTGCCCATCGACCCCACCTTCGACCAGGCGCCTGCCTCGGCCCTTCGCATCAAGCTGGGTGACACGGACCTGGCCGACCTCGGGAGCGTCGGCTGGGATGGCACCGCCTCTGCGCTCTCGGGCGTGCGCTGGATCCCGGAGAAGGCCGCGCCTCTGCCCATCCTCGGCGACACCGTCTCCGGCCCGGCCGGCATGAACCTGCGGCTTCCCGGCGGGCGCTGGGAGGCTCAGGATGGCGCGCTGCGCCTGCGCACCGGCACAGGAGGCCCCTGGCGCGTCCAGGCGACCGTACGACCGGGCGAGGCCCAGCTTGGGGGAGCCGTCCGGATGGCGGGCGCTCGAACCCGCAGGCAGGGCTGGTGGCTCCGCAGCGGGAGCCTGCTCTGGATGGACCTCGGCGAAGGCCGCTGGCTCCAGGTCGAAGGTGTTTCAGAAACCGAGGCCTATGACCTGCTGGATCAGATGGCGGCGCCCATCAGCTCGTCCTGAGCCCCCTCCTGCAGGGCGCAGTGTTCCCGCAGGCGCTCCAGGCGGTTGGCCATGTTCAGGCATTCCGCCTCGTCGCAGCAGCTGGTGAGGCGGGTGGCCATGTCCTGGACCGGCTCATCCAAGCGCTCCATGAGGCGCCGCCCCTTGGGGGTGATGACCACGCGGCTCACCCGGCGGTCCTTGGGGTCCGCCACGCGCTTCAGCAGACCCTGCAGCTCGAGGCGGTCGACGAGGCGCGTGACGTTGGCGAAGCGGTAGATCATGCGCCGCTCGATCTCGTAAATGGGATGCCCCTTGGTGGGCCCCCCCCGCACGATGCGGAGCACGTTGTACTGCTGGATCGTCAGCCCATGGGCTTCGAACAGACGCTCCTGCACGCGAACCACCGCCTCGCGGGTCAGCATCAGCTGGAGCACCAGCTGCACCCCGGGGGCGGGGAGCTTGGACATTTGGAGTTCTTCCTGTAGGGACATGGGCGCCTCGGAATACTTTGGGGGCAAGGATCAACCCATCCATGGGATTCTGGAAGGTCCGAGGAGCCATTCTTGCCATCCATCGCCTTGAGTTTGATCAATGTCACGAAACGATATGGCGCGACAGCCATTTTGGATGGATTGAGTTTTGGTCTCTTCCAGGGCGAGAAGGTCGGCCTCATCGGCCGCAACGGCGCGGGAAAGAGCACGCTGTTCCGCCTGCTGACCGGGGACGAGGCGGCGGACTCCGGCGAGGTGGTCATCACCCAGGGATTGCGGATCGCCCGCCTCAGCCAGGAGCCCCACTTCACGCCCGGGGCCAGCGTCCGGCAGGCGCTGGAGGCCGCCCTGGCCGACCACGCGGCCCTGCTGGACAGGCACCAGGAGATCCACGACCGGCTCCATGGCTCGGAGGCCTCCGCCGAGGTCCGGCTTTTTGACGAACTGCAAACCATCGAGCACCTCCTCGACCACTGGGGCTGGGACCTGACACCGAGGCTGAAGGCCGCCGCCACCGTTTGGGGCCTGACCGATCTGGATGCGGAGGTGGAGTCCCTGTCCGGCGGCTGGCGCAAGCGGGTGGCCCTGGCCCAGGCCTGGCTCAAGGAACCGGACGTGCTCGTGCTGGACGAGCCCACCAACCACCTCGACCCCGAGCAGGTGGAGCGCCTCGAAGCCTGGCTGCAGGCCTACGAGGGCGCCCTGCTCCTCATCACCCACGACCGCCACCTGCTCGACGCCGTGGCGACGCGGATGCTGGAACTGGAGGACGGCACCCTGCGCAGCTACGAGGGCGGCTACAGCGACTACCTGCTGGAGAAGTCCGACCGCGAGTTCCGCGAGGCCCGCCTGACGGAGCACATGCAGAACCGCCTGCGCCGCGAGATGGCCTGGCTGCGCCGCGGCGCCAAGGCCAGGACCCGCAAGTCAAAGCTCCGCATCCAGGAGGTCCTGGATCTCAAGGGCACCGTGGAGGAGCGGACCCGGATGGACGTCCGCCAGAGCCTGACCTTCGCGAAGGGGGACAACCGCAGCGATGCCCTGATCCGCGCCGAAGGCCTTAGGTTCGCCTACCCCGGCGGCCCGGACCTGCTCGGCGGCCTGGACCTCGGCCTCCAGCGGGGCATGCGCATCGCCCTGCTCGGTCCGAACGGGTGCGGCAAGTCAACCCTCCTGAAGGTGCTGCTGGGCGAGCTGTCGCCAACGGCCGGCGAGGTGGTCCGGCATCCGAAGTTCGCGGTCACCGCCATCTCGCAGGGACGCGGCGAGCTCGACGGAGCCCGGAGCATCCTCGACAACCTTGCGGATCGCGCGGCCATCGTGGACACCGGCCACGGCACCGTGCTGGCCCATGTCTACCTCACGCGCTTCGGCTTTCCCGTGGACCAGCAGTCCCGTCCCGCCTCCAGCCTCAGCGGCGGCGAGCGCAACCGGCTCCTGCTGGCCAAGGCCATGCTGAACCCGGCCGATCTGCTGGTGCTGGACGAGCCCACCA
The DNA here is from genome assembly GCA_046331485.1 of Holophagaceae bacterium. GTDB lineage: Bacteria > Acidobacteriota > Holophagae > Holophagales > Holophagaceae > Geothrix. The sequence goes on from JAXLQS010000001.1 coordinate 379,789, forward strand.
ACGACCTGGACATCCCGACCCTCCAGAACCTGGAGGAGGCCCTCATCGGCTATGGCGGAACCCTGGTCCTGGTGAGCCATGACCGCTTCTTCCTGGACCAGGTGGCCACCCACACCCTGGCCTGGAATGCCGAGGGTTCCCCCCGCTGGGAGCTCTACGAGGGGGCTCCCACGACGGTGCGGAGCCTGCGGGAGGCGCGGGCCGCGGCCCAGGCGCCGGCCAAGGCCGAGCCGGCCCGGGCCGCCCTGCGCGCCGAAGGGGTCAAGCCGAAAAAGGCCGGCCTCTCCCAGAAAGAGCAGCGCCGGCTGGTGGAGGTCGAAGCGGCCCTGGAGGCCCTGCAGGCGCGCCTCGCCTCCCTGGATGGCATCCTGGCCGATTCCACGGCCTTCCTCCGCCCCGACAGCCCGGGCCACCAGGCCCTGAAGGACCGGGACTCCGCCCAGGCCGGACTGGAGGTCCTGGAGATGGAATGGCTGGCACTCGAGGAAAAGCGCACCGCAGACTGATCCGGTCACAAAGTTCAGGCCGGAAAACACCCCGTCCCCCCTTTTGGCTACCCTGGAGCCTGACCTTTTTGGAGTGCCCATGCGCCCGATGCCCTACATGCTCATCCCCGCCGCCCTTATCGCCCAGGCCCCCGCCAACGTCGACCTGGCCCAGCGCTTCAACGCCGAGCTTCCCGCCGTCAACCAGCTGCTCAAGGAGCTCAAGACCCAGGAGGCCCTGACCAAGGTCCAGGGTCTGATCCCGGCCGAGCGGCCAGCCTTCGACACGTCCAGCGCCAAGGCCATCGGCCAGAGCCTGGACAATGCCCAGGGCCTGATGTCCCTGTACCGCCTTCACGCCAACGTCGCCTCTGAGGCGGGCCTGTGGGAAAAGGCTGCGGAGATCCAGGAAAAGCGGGCCCAGGCCGCCCGGGCCATCCTCGCCGACCTGGAGAAGGCCCAGGCGCCCATCGCGGCCCAGTGGAAGAAGGTGTCCCAGGAATCGGGCGACTACGTCGCCAAGAACGAATCGCGCAAGAAGGAACTGGAGGCCAAGGTGGCCGCCTTCAAGGCCGAGTTCGAGGAGATCAAGACCAGCAAGAAGAAGCTCTCCAAGAAGGAGGTCGACGAGTTCAACGCCCGGGGTGCCCAGGTCCAGGCCGACGAGCAGGAACTGGCCCAGATCGCCGCCGCCCTGCCGGTCCACAAGCAGAACCTGGCCAACGCCCCCAAGGTCACCAAATCCCTGAACGACAACCGCAAGGAGGTCGAGGGCATGGTCAAGGCCGCCGATGAGGCGGTGGCCAAGGCCCGGAAGGCCCTGGCCGATCAGAATGACGAGATCACCCAGTTCAACACGCAGCAGGTGATCAAGAAGGTGAAGGTCGTCGGCCGCAAGAACTGGGTGGACGCGGTCCTGCGCGCCCCGGAGAACGTCACCAAGCTGGACACGCCCCAGGCCCAGGCCGCCTTCCTGAACCGGTTGCTGGTGCTGGATCCGGGCAATGCCGGCGCCCAGAAGGCCCTCGACAACCTGAAGGCCGGCAAGGAGGCCTTCGCGAAGGAAGCGAAGGTCGGGAAGAAGGGCAGTTCGAAAAAGAAGTAGGCCATTCCGGCCCGTGCCATTTGAGGAGCGACCATGACCCGCTTCGGATTTCTCCTTGCCTTTGCCCTGGTCGCCAACCTGGGCGCCCAAAGCCTCACTGACCGCTTCAAGGAGGTCCGGGGCCCCTGGGAGATCCAGCTGGAACGGGGCGAGGCGGCCACGGTGAGAAAAGGGGTCGAGGCCCTGCTCGGCCGCGAGGGACTCGCCGTCAATCCCTCCGACTACAACGACATGCACGCGCTGGTGGCCCTCCGGGGCCTGGCGGCCCGGGCCTGCCTCGCCGAGGGCAGCTGGGAGGATGCGGTCGCCCACTTCCAGAAAGCCCAGTCCGCGGCCGAGGAAAACCTCGCCACCGCCGAGCCCTTCCTGGCCAAGACGCGCATGGAACATGAGCTGAAGCTGACCGAATGCCGGAGCGCCATGGCCAAGCAGGCCCCCCGTCTCAAGGAACTCGACGAGGCGCCCGGGCTCACCCAGGATCAGCTGAAGCTCCGGCAGCAGTTGAAGATCTTCATGGACGAGCAGCAGGCGGCCATCGCCCACAGCGAAAGGGCCCTGAAGGACATCGAGGGCATCCTCGCCAGGCTGCGCCAGACCAAGGAGACCACGGCCAAGACCGCCGCCGACTGGCAGGCCTTCCTGGCCGCGGAAAAGGGGGAGATCGCCGAGGCCGGAGGGCTGTCGAACTTCGTGGCCGGCAAGCTGGAGCAGGTGAAGGGCGATGATGCCCGTCCTCGGCAGGAGCGCCTCACCTACGCCCGGCGGCTCCAGAAGCTCGATCCCACCAACAAGGATGTCCTCCGCCTCGTGAATGGACTGCTGGGCAAGGAGGAGGAAACCGAGCCGGCCAAGCCCAAGAAGAAAAAGAAGGCGGCCCCCAAGAAGACCGCCTAGCAGGTTTCAAGGAAACGGCCCCGGGCGGGGCCGTTTCCTTGAAGGAGGCCTCAGAACACGAAGCCGAAACCGAGCTTGACGAAGTCGGTGCTGGGGGGGTCCCCCGCAGCCACATCATGGCTGGTGAGGGTCTTGTGGAAGGTCGCCTCCATGGTGAACCGCATCCCGGCGTCGTAGCCGAAGCTGTGGCCGATGCCCACGGTGCCGCCCAGGCGGCTCTTGCGGGTCGTGTCAACGTCGTAGTCGTTGTAGTAGTAGTCCGAGCTCAGGTCGCCGAAGCTCCGGTCGAACCGCTCGAAATCGGCCGACAGTCCTGCGACGAAGTAGAGGCCCCGGTGGCGAAAGGCCGTGCCTTGGGGGAAGATCTGCAGATCGCCGCCGAGGCTGAACTGGGAGTGGCGGAGGTTGATCGTGGTCTCGCCGGGGGCCCGGTTCGAGCCGTTCTCAGCCGAGCCGCTGAGGTTGAGCCGGAAGGCCAAGGTGCGGTCCACGGGGAAGCTGACGGTGAAACTCCCCCCAAGGCCCACATCGTAGGTCTCCTTCTGGTCGGGGATGATCCGTCCGGCGCTGGTGCTGTAATAGGCGGGATAGGTCTTGCTGGCGAAATCCCCGGTCGGGAACACCAGGTTCAGGCTGAACCCGACATGCGGGGTCTGGGCCTTCAAGGCGGATCCGGACACCAGGATCAGCGGGAGCAGGAGCAGGGATGCGGCGCGGCGCATGGGGCCTCCATGGGACATGGGGAGATACGTGCGAGGGCTGTGCCAGGTTACGCCGAAGGGCGTCCATGCTTGGATTCCCCGGACAGGACCCGGGTTGAAGCGGACCTGTCCGCGGCGTTTTGCCTCGGGGGCCGTGAGGGATTGCAACGGCGGGCTTTGGGCAATCCGCAGGATGGCCTACTCTGATCAGGACGAGGATGGTTCATGGCTTGGAAGCAGGATCTGGCGAAGCTGAAGCAGCAACTGGGCCCGGAAGCTCCCACGGCGCCTCCGAAGGTCCAGCCCAAGGCGGCCCCCAAGCCCCAGGGGCCGGCGGCCCTGGATGACGAGGACGCGGTCTTCCTGTCCGCCATGGGTTTGAAGCCCGCTGCGGCCCCCCGCCCGCCAAAGGCGGCGGCCGGTGGAGCCGGGACCACCCCGGCGACGCCCCCCCCGCCCCCCGCCCCGGAAACCTTCCAGGAGGCCCTCAAGGACCTGAAGGGGCTCAAGCCCCTGGGGAAAGGCCGGCTGGAATCCACACCTCCCGTTCCCGCCCCCACCGCGGCCCCGCTGCCCAAAGCCCACCCACCCGCCCCCGCCCCGGTGGTCGAAGCGGCCCAACCGGAGCCCCCACCCGAACCTGCCGCCCCGCCTCCGGCCATGCCCCAGCGCTTCCAGCTGGCCGCCGGCATGGCCATCGAGGTGGACGGCTCGCTGGACCTCCGGGGGCACTCCGTGTCCGACGCCATGGAGCGGCTCAAGGACCGTCTGGGCGATGGTCTCGTCCTCGGCTGGCGGAGCCTCCAGGTGACCCTGGGCGCGGACCCGGCCCTCCATGAAGGCCTGCTGGGCCTGCTCGCCTCGGGTGAGGCTCCCATGGTGGTCCGCTTCGCCCAGGCCCCGGTCCCCATGGGCGGCACCCAGGCCTGGCTTCTGTACCTCGGGCCTCCCCCCCCCCAGCCCTGAATTTCGCATTGGAGCTCTGAACATGAGTCTGCTGGTAGTTGGAAGTGTGGCCTTCGATGACCTGGAAACCCCCTTCGGCACCCGGGAGCATGCCCTTGGCGGGTCGGCCACCTATTTCTCCCTGAGCGCGAGCCGCTTCCATCCGGTCCGCATCGTGGCCGTGGTGGGCGAGGATTTCGGGCCGGACCAGATGCGGGTCTTCGATCACCGCCCCATCGACCTCGCTGGCCTGTCCCGCTTGAAGGGGCTCAGTTTCCACTGGAAGGGGGCCTACGGCTACGACCTCAACGAAGCCAGGACCATCGCCACCGACCTGAACGTCTTCGCCAACTTCCGGCCCGACCTGCCGCCGACGTACCGGGAATCGCAGTATCTCTTCCTGGGCAACATTGATCCGGTGCTGCAGCTGGACGTGGTCCGCCAGATGGCCACCCGCCCCCGCTGGATCGCCCTGGACACCATGAACTACTGGATCCGGGGGGCCCGCCCCGCCCTGGAGGCCGTCCTGAAAGAGGTGGACATCCTCCTCGTGAACGACGCCGAGGTCCGGGAGCTCACCCAGGAGCACAGCCTCATCAAGGCCTACCGGAAGATCCAGGCCCTCGGCCCCAGGATCCTCGTCGTCAAGCGGGGCGAATACGGGGTGGCGCTCTTCACCCCGGATGGGATCTTCGCCGCCCCGGCGTACCCCCTCGAGAACGTGTTCGACCCCACGGGCGCGGGTGATACCTTCGCAGGCGGCTTCCTGGGCTACCTGGCCTGGATCGAGCGGACCGACGTGACCGCCCTGAAGCATGCCGCCCTGGTCGGATCCGTGATGGCCAGTTTCACCGTCGAGCAGTTCTCCACCGAGCGCCTCGAGCAGATCAGCCAGGACGAAGTTCGCAACCGATTGTCATTATTTTCAGATATGATCCGCGTCGAAGACCTATAATCAGCGCTGTCCAATCCTAACTGGGGGTTCCTGATGCACCAGCCCACTTGCCTGCATGCCGGCCGGATGCGTTCCCTTGTGGCGACGCCCTGCCTCCTCGCGGCCCTCGCGCTCACGGTTCCCAACCTGAGCGCCCAGGAGGCGGCCCCCGGAGATGCCATCAAGGTCGAGGCCCACGCCTCGAAATGGGACTATCCCAAGGAACTCAAGGTCCCCGAGGGCTCCAAGACGCACATGGTCCAGAAGGGTGACACCCTCTGGGACCTCGCTGGGAAATACCTGGGCAACCCCTACGCCTGGCCCCAGATCTGGGAGCTTAACCAGTGGATCAAGGATCCGCACTGGATCTACCCTGGCGACCCGCTGATCATCGACTTGGCCCGCGCCGTGGCCACCGCCGGCTCCGTGCCGGACGCCATCGCCAACCTGAAGCCGGATCAGCGCCGCGCGGATCCCGGTGCGGTCCGCCGCCCCGAGCTTGGCTTCGCCTTCCAGGACTTCATCCAGCTGCCCTACGTGGCTGCTGAGGGGGCCGAGGCCCACTACAAGGGGCTCGGCGCCTTCACCATCACCTCCAATAAGCGAGAGGATCGGCAGTTCCTGGGCGAAGGGGAGGTGGTCTACCTGAACGGCGGCATCGACCAGGGCCTCAAGGTCGGGGACCGCTTCCTGGTCCTCAAGACCGTCGCCCGGAAGCTTGCCCACCCCACCGTCGCCAAGAAGAACCTGGGCGACGTTATCAAGCAGGTTGGCGTCGTCCGGGTGGTCACGGCCCAGTCCAAGGGATCCGTCGCCATCATCGAGCGCTGCATGGATAGCGTCGAGGTCGGGGACCACCTGGTGAAGTTCGTCGAGCCCGCCAACATCCCCCTGCAGTTGCGGACCGACACGGGCGAGCCGGTCAAGCTGGCCTCCACTCCCGGCGTTGTGGCCTATGCCCGGGATGCCAAGATGCATACGGCAGGCGGAGACATGATCATCGTCGCCAAGGGCGCCAATGATGGCCTCAAGGTGGGTGACGTGCTCCTGGCCGTCCGGGTGAAGACCTTCCCCGTGGGTTCCGATTCCGAGAAGCATGGCCCCACGGAAACGACCACCCACTACTTGGGACAGGTCCTCGTGGTCCGGACCGACGCCCAGACCGTCACCTGCCGGGTGCTGCGCTCCAACGAGGAGATCCTCACCGGGGACACCGTCACCCCCTGAGGTGCAGGATCTACCCCGAAAAGGCCCCCGGACGGGGGCCTTTTCGGTCCTAGCTTCCGCTCGGATCCCGGCGGAGTTCGACCAGTACCCGCTTCCCGCGATTGGGCAGCGCATAGGGATGAGGCGTGGCGGCCCAACCGCCGGGGAGCCCCTCAGCCTCCCAGTCCGGCCCCTTCAACGCGAAGAAGGGGGCGCCAGGCTTTCCGTGCCTTCCCCACCAGGCCAGCAGGGACGGCAGGGAGCCCAGGGCCTTCGCAGTGCCCCAATCTGCCTCCAGGGAGGACAGGTCTTCCAGACGGCCCTGGACCGCCGTCAGGTTGGGAACCGGCAACTCCATGGCCACCTGCCTCAGGAAGGCCAGCTTCTTGGCGGAAGCGTCCACCCCCAGCACCTGCAGGTCCGGCCGGGCCAGGGCCAGCACCACGGCGGGAGACCCCATGCCCGTGCCCAGATCGACGATCCGGGCGCCCGGGGGCAGGTGCGCCAGGAAGGGGAGCAGCACCGCCGCGTCCAGCAGGAGTTCCTCCCGCCGCTCACCCGGGGGCAGCGCCGTGAGGGCATGGGTCCGGTTCCACTTGTCCAGCAGGACCAGGAACCGGCCCAGGGGCGCATCGAGTGCGGAGGGGAGGTGGGGCTTCATCCCCCAAGGATGCCAGGGGAGGTCCCTGAATACTTGTATTTCATCAGCGATTGCCACTTGTCTTTTATATGCAGCATTTTGATGAATTTTTATATGGAATTGTCAGCGATTTTTTTCTAGAGTGTTCACTGTCAGCATCGATGTAATTCCTGCATCTAGAAATGGGTCATTGACGAAAACATCAATTCAATGCAAGATGATTGCCCTTTGATTGATCCTACGAAAGGAAACGGCCATGACTCAGACCCGCCCCCCTTTCATGATCGACTGGTCGAGCCGCAGCAAAATGCGTGGACCAGGTGAGCAGTCCCTCGGCAAATTGCTCCATGACCTGCGTGATCGTCTTGCGCCCGACGCTCAGGGAATCTCCCTGACTTATGTCGATGATCGCGGCATGAGAAAACTCAACCGCGAGCATCGCGGAAAAAACATGACGACCGATGTGCTCAGCTTCCCCTCCAGTGCGGAGAAGGGCGCCTTTCCCCACCTCGGAGACATCGTCATCAGCCTTCCCACCGCGGAGAAGATGGCCAAGAAATTCGGCGTCAGCCGTCGGCGCGAGGTCGAGACGCTGGTCATCCACGGGTTCCTGCACCTCTGCGGCCAGGACCACGAGCAGGACCGGGGGGAGATGATGGCCCTCCAGGCCCAGCTCGAGCGTGAACTGCTGGACGAGGAGCCGCTGGCCATGAGCCTGAAGCGGGGACGGAAACCCGGCAGCAAGGTAAAGAAGCTCAAGGACGGCTCCCGGGTGGTGGTGACCGGCCGGGCGGCGGCGGCCCTGGTCCGGCGCGAGCGCGTCAAGAAGGACAAGAAGGTCAAGGTCAAGAAGGTCGCGAAAGCGCCCAAGGAGGCCGGCCCCAAGCGCGGACCCGGCCGCCCCCGGAAAGAAGCGGCGGCTCCCGCTCCCGCCAAGCGACTGGTGCGTCGCCGTCGTCCCGCCCCCTCCCGGAGCGGCGTGATCTCCTAACCTCCGCATGGAAAAGTGGCCCGAAGGCCGATAAAATGGCCCTTTGGCCCGGCTACGGGCCGTGCCATCCGGAGTCTCCGTGATCAACCTCCTGCTCGGCCTGGGCGCTGCCCTCGCCGTGATCCTGCTCTCCAGCTTGCTGAGCATCAAGCTGTGGATCAGCCTGCCCCTGGGCCTTGTCGCCGGCGCCGGCATCTTCATCTGGCAGGGCCGCAAGGTCCAGCAGGAACTGGAGAAGATCTTCACCCGCGCGGGCGAGCTGCTGAAGAAGCAGCAGTTCGAGAAGGCCATCGATGTCATGAAGGAGGGCTACCGCTTCGCACCGAAGCAGTTCCTCGTGAAAGGCAGCATCGACGGCCAGATCGGGGTGGTGCAGTACCTGCGCAAGAAAAACGACGAGGCCGAACCTCTGCTGGCTGCGGCCTCCATGCAGCACTACATCGCCAAGGCCATGCTGGGCATCCTCCAGTGGAAGCGCGGCGAGAAGAAGAAGGCCAAGGAGACCTTCGACCTGGCCCTCAAGGCCGGCAAGAAGGAGAGCCTCCTCTACGCCGTCTACGCATACGTACTCGTGGAAATGGGCGAGCGCGACAAGGCCATCGACACCCTGAACCGCGGCCTCGGCATCTGCAAGGGCGACGAGCGCCTCATCACCAACCGCAACCTGCTGCAGAACGGCAAGGCCCTCAAGATGAAGGTCTATGGCGAGCAGTGGTACCAGTTCCTCCTGGAGCGCCCCATGATCCGCCAGGAGGCCCCGCCCTTCGCGCGGGTGTCGCGGCGGGCCCTGCGCGGGTGATCCCAGCTGCGGAATCGCCCCTGTGCCATGGTTTCGCAGGTATTGAAATGCCTTTTCCATATCTCGGCAAACGCGAACCGGTTGACGAGCAGAGCAGAACGAACGATCGAAGGAGCCACCCCCATGTCCGGCCACAATAAATGGTCCACCATCAAGCACAAGAAGGGCGCCGCCGACGCCAAGCGCGGCAAGCTCTTCACGCGCATCCTCAAGGAAATCACCGTGGCGGCCCGCCTGGGCGGCGGTGATGTGGGCGCCAACCCCCGCCTCCGCCTGGCCGTGGACCAGGCCAAGGGCGCCAACATGCCCAAGGACAACTGGGAGCGCGCCATCAAGAAGGGCACCGGCGAACTGGAAGGTGTGACCTACGAGGAAGTCACCTACGAAGGCCGCTTCCCCGGTGGCGTAGCCATCATCATCGAGGCCATGACCGACAACAAGAACCGCACCACCCCCGAGATCCGCAGCTACTTCGCGAAGTTCGGTGGCGAACTCGGCACCGCGGGCAGTGCCGCCTACCTCTACAGCAAACAGGGCCAGATCGTCGTGGAGGCCGAGGTCTCCGAGGACAAGGTCATGGAGGTGGCCCTGGAGGCTGGCGCCGACGATGTGAAGGACGAGGGCGGAGCCTGGGTGATCCAGACCAGCCCCGAGAGCTACGAGGCCGTGAAGGCCGCCGTGGACGCCGCCGCCCTGCCCGTCATCGAGGCCAAGCTCATCATGGCCCCCAGCACCTCCGTGGAGCTGGCCCCCGACAAGGTGAAGACCTTCACCAAGTTCCTGGACCTGGTCGAGGACAACGACGACGTGCAGAACGTGTGGCACAACGCGGATTACGAAGAGCCCGAGGATTAGACTCCAGGCCGCAGGCTTTAGTGCTCGGGGCGCCATCGGCGCCCCGAGCTATTCTTGCGCCCGAGGCGCAGGCATGGGAGTGGCGGAAGTCGTTGCCAGCTCGGGGCGCCCCACCGCCAGGATGGGGAAGCGCGGAGGCTCGCCCCACATGCCCTCGCCGCGGATGAGGACGCTGTGGAAGAGGCCCCAGAAGGTGAGGCTGTCGGTGCTGCGGGGGTCCAGCAGGTAGAAGGCCAGGCGGCCCAGGGGCTGGTCCAGGGGGACGAAGAGGGCCCGGTCCAGGTCTTCGGGGCGCCAGGGCAGTTCCAGCTTCTTGGCGGGGACTTCCGCCTGCCAGGCCCCCTGCAGCTCCAGGGTGAAGATGCCCTGGTAGGCGGAGGGCGAAACCTTGCGCCCCGTCTCCCGGAAGCGCAGGAGCGGGGTGCCCTGAGGCCTCATCCGGCCCTCCAGCACCTTCAGGCCGTGGGCCTCCAGGATGGGCCGCACGGCGGGGGCGAAGGCGGGGTCCACCAGGTAGCCGGCGGGGGCGTTCACGAAGTCGCGCCCCTCGAAGCCCACGAAGCTGGGCAGCTCCAGGCGGGTGCGGGACTTCTCCCCCGTGAGGCGGCCCTTCTCGTCGCGGATGGGGTCCACCCAATCGAAGGGATAGCGCTCCACCTCCTTCAGCTTCGCGGAGAGAGGAAGGGACACGGACGACTGCTTCCAGGCCCCCGCCCACCGCGCCTCGGCCTCACCGATCTGGGCGCGCACCTCGTCGCGATGCGCCGCCATCCAGCCCAGGCAGGCCAGGACGAAGCGCCGAGTGTCCGCGATGCGGTCGGGCCAGCTGCGGTAGACGTAGCTCTCGGAGAGCACCGCCAGGCGGTTGCGCAGGGCCGGGTAGTTGGTGAGCAGGCGGGGATGGGCGTCGTAGGTCTCCCAGGCCGTGGGGGGCTTCTCCGGCGTGGGCCGGTAGGGCACGAAGTTGCCGTAGTCGTAGGTGGGCATGCCTTCGGTATTCAGCTGCTCGCGCACCGCCACCAGCATCCTGCGGTTGAAGGCCAGCAGGCCCTCGTCGGCGCCCAGGGTGCAGGCGGGGCCGTGGGTGAGGTGGAAGCCGTGGGTGCTGCCGTTGGTGGTGTGGAGGTCCATCACCACGGCCGGGTCGAAGTCGCCCAGCATGGCCAGGAGCCAGCGGGTGTTGGGCGCCGCCACGCGCATGAAGTCGCGGTTGAGGTCCAGGCCCAGGGCGTTCTCCCGGCGGCCCACACCCTCAACGGGATTGGGCTGCCAGGGGCGGATGGCGGGGTCCGTCGCGTCCGTGCCGTCGGCGTTGTAGGCGGGCATCACCACCAGGTCGAGGTGCCGGCGGAGCTCTGGGTGCTTCCCCTGGAGCAGCTCGCGCAGGACCTGCTGGATGGCCTCCTTGCCCTCCACCTCGCCGGCGTGGATGTTGGCATTGACATAGACGCGGAGCGGATCCTTCCCCGTGCCCTTCAGCCGCCAGGCCAGCAGGGGCTTGCCGGTCTCCGTGGCGCGGGGGGCGCCCTTGGGGTGGTAGGGTTCCAGGCCGGGCGCCTGCCGGCGCAGGGCATCCATGAAGGCCCGCACGTCGGCCACGGTGGAGGTGCGCTGGAGGTGGGTGCGTTCCGGCGTGGTCTGGGGCCACCCGGCAAGGAGGCTGCTCCCCGCCAGGGCCAGAAAAAGATTCCGCATGGGTCAGCGCGCGGTAGAGGCGGCCGCCGGGAGCTCGGGGGCGGCCTTGGGGGCCTGCTTCAGGAATAGGCCCTTGTTGAAGACCGTGAAGGAGGCGGCGAGGAAGAGGACCACCACCAGGAGGGCCGAGCCCCGCTTGCCCTTGGCCAGGGCCTTGGGCGTCATCTCCGAGAGGCCCACCAGCACGACCACCAGGGTCAGCTTGACGTGGAAGTAGGCCCCGGCCCGGAAGGGATTCTGCCCGTCGCGGATCATCAGCACCAGCAGGACCACCCCCGCGATCAGCCCCAGCCGGAAGGCCCAGGCCACCACCTTGGCCCAGATGGTCGCGGCGAGGCCCTGGATGTCCTCCCTGCCTTCCTCGAACCCGGAGAGCAGCAGAGCCACGATGGCTGCGCCACCCCCCACCGTCACCGCGACGAAGTGCAGCCAGAGGGCAAGGTTGACGGCTTCAAGCTTGAGATTCATGGTCGCCTCGTGAGGAAGGTCCCCAGGGTAGCAGCCCTGCTAGGCTCGATTGGTCAGGAGGACGTCATGACCAAGCTCCGTGTCGCCGTCGTCGGTGTGGGCCACCTGGGCCAGCACCACGCCCGCATTGCCGCCTCGGCGCCGGACGCGGTGCTCGCCGCGGTGGTGGATCCCGATCCCGCCCGTGGCCCTGAGATCGCCGCCAAGTTCGGCGCGCCCTGGGCCGCCTCGCTGGCGGACGTGCTGGCGGAGGTGGATGCCGTCCAGATCGCGGCGCCCACCGGTTTCCACCACGCCCTCGGACTGCAGGCCCTCAAGGCCGGCAAGCATGTGCTGATGGAGAAGCCCCTGGCCGCCACCCTCGAGGAGGGCGTGGCCCTCCTGGCGGCCCTCGCGGAGGCCCGGGCCAGCCATCCGCGTCTCGTGGCCCAGGTGGGCCATCTGGAGCGATTCAACCCCGCCGTCACCGCACTGCGCGGACGCGGCTTCAAGCCCCGCTTCCTGGAAGCCGTGCGGGTCTCGCCCTTCCCGGCCCGCAGCCTCGAGGTGGACGTGGTGATGGACGTGATGATCCACGATCTGGACCTGCTGCGCGCCCTGGTGGGCCGGCCCGTGGTAGACGTGGAGGCCGTGGGGGTGCCCGTGCTCACCCCCTACGCCGACCTGGTGAACGCCCGCCTGAAGTTCGAGGGCGGCGCCTTCGCCACCGTCACCGCCAGCCGCGTGGCCCGCAAGAAGGAGCGCACCCTGCGCGCCTTCGGCGACAAGGAATACGCCAGCCTCGACTTCGCCACCCAGAAGCTGGAGCTGTTGAGGCTGGTCATGGGCCCCGAAGGCCCCCAGGTGCAGCCGGAGACGGCCGACATCGTGGAAGGCGAGCCCCTGCGCCTGGAGATCGAGGCGTTCCACGCCGCTTGCCTGGGGCGCAGCGACGAGGGCGTCACCTGGGCCGAGGCCCAGGAAGCCATGGGCGTCGCCGACCAGGTGCAGAAGGCCGTGGCCAAGAGCCTGGCCGAGCTCGGGAAGGCGTGACCCCCTTCTACGACCTCGCCTCCCTCGCCAAACCCCTGGTGACGGCGCCGCTGGCGCTGGCCTTCCTGGACCTGGACGCGGACCGGCGCTGGGCCCTGGGCTTCCACGACCGCGACACACCGCTCACCGCGCGGCAACTGCTCTCACACAGCTCTGGCCTTCCCCCCTGGCGGCCCTTCACGGGGGAACCCGTGGCCCACCAGCTGCGCTGTGAGACGGCCGGCCATCCCCTGCTCCGCCCAGCCACACCCGGCCGCGCCACCTACTCCGACCTGAACTACCGCCTGCTGGCCGAGCTGCTGGAAGCCGAGACCGGAGTTCCCTTCGCGAAGCTCGGCGCCAGCTCAGGGCTCAGCCCGGCGCCCTGGCTCACCTCCCCGGCCAAGGTTCCGGATGGCCCCGACGCCGCCGCCTGGCCCCTGGCCACAGACCGGCCCCTTCCCGCCCGCGGCCCTGGCCTGCCCCACGATGCCAATGCCCGGGCCGGCATGCCGGGCCACGCCGGCTTCGGCGCCACGGCCGCCCAGATGGAGGCCGCCCTGGGTCGCTGGGTGGGTGCCGGCTGGCCCCGCCGCATGGCGAAGGGAACCGCCCCCGGGGAGAACGGCGCCCAGTGGGGTCTCGGCCTCCAGCGCCTCCCCTCGGGCTCGGGCCGCTTCGGACAGCTGCTGTCCAGGATCCCTCCCGGGGCCTTCCTGGAGGTGCTGGAGGACGGGACCGACGCCCGGCCCGACCCTGCGCCGCCCCTCGATGAGGACCCGGGCCCGCCCTCGGACTGGTGGTTCCACCTGGGCTACACCGGCCCGGCGCTTTTCGTCCGCCCCCTGGATGGCGCCTGCCTGGCCCTGCTGCTCCACCGGCGCGGGCCAGACAGTGAGCTGCTGGACGCCGAATCGCTCAGGGCCCGCCGCTGGGCGGCCCTGGCCCGATTCGTGGGACAATCCGGCGGATGAGGTTCCCTACCTTTCCCACCCTGGTCCTCCTGGCCTTCGTCCCCGCCCTCGCCGCCCAGCCTCCACTGAGGATCGGCATTGACACCCAGGCCACAGAGTGGATCGTGACGCTCGAGGGCGGCGGCCACATCTGTGACCGGGCCGGCAGGCCCCTGCTGAAGCTGGCCCCCGAGGAGAAGCTGCGCATCTGGTGGGACAGCCGCGGCCTCTCCGATCCCACCACCGAGTACCGCATCCAGGTGGGACGGCCCCACACGGCGGCCGAGGCGGCGACCCTGTTGAAACGCCTCCGGGAGCTGGGCGAGGCCCCGGACAAGGTCAAGGTGCCCGACGCCGACACCTGGCGCGTGCTCACCGGCCACTTCCGCGAGGCCGGCGAGGCCGAGCCCGTGCTGCAGAAGCTCCAGGACCTGGGCTACGAGGAGCTCTGGGTGGCCAACGAGCCCCGGCCCAGCCAGCCCCGCAAGGGCCGGGCCCTCTATGCCGTCACCGACCGCTACGAGCGCCGGCCCCTGCCCCTGACGGGCGTCTGGCTGAAGCCCGCCGGTGAGCTGACGAATCTCCAGGGCAAGGGGCGCTACCGGGGCAAGGTGGAGATCTTCCCCAATGTCCAAGGCCGCCTCACGGTGGTGAACACCCTCGACCTGGAGACCTACCTGCGCGGCGTGGTGCCCAAGGAGATGGGGGCCTGGGAGTTCCCCTCCCTCGAGGCCCTGAAGGCCCAGGCGGTGGCCGCCCGCACCTACGCCGTGGCCAACCGCGGCAAACGGGCCGCCGACGGCTTCGACATGGGCGACACCGTCGCCGACCAGGTCTACGGCGGCCGGGACGGCGAGCAGGCCCTCACGGACCGCGCCATCGCCGAGACAGAGGGGCTCTTCGCCACCTATGGCGGCAAGCCCATCCAGGCCCTGTTCATGGCCAACTGCGGGGGCCACACCACGGATGTGGCCCATGTCTTCGGCGGGGATGCCCCCTACCTCCGGGCGGTGCCCTGCTACCCCGCCAAGCCCCTGACCCTGCCCTATGCTTCCGGCGTCACCGTCACTCCCGAGGCGCAGCAGCCCTGGCTCAGCTGGGAGCTGCTGCGCCTGGCCTCCGTGGCCCTGCCCCCCGAGTGGCTGTCCGGCGAGCGGCTGGCCAAGGCCGCGACGCCCGAGGACCTGGCCGCGCCGGTTCGGATTCTGCAGCAGCGCCTGGCCCTGGAAGCCCGCCCCCTGGCCCGGGAGGGGCACCTCGTCCTCGCGCTGGCCCGGGCCTTCGGCTTCCAGAGGCTCGTGGAAGGCCAGGAGCGCCCCCAGGACGCCGCCTACTTCCTGCCGGAGGCCCTGCCCGAGGACCGCCTCCTGGCGGCCTTCCTCACCCGGCGGGGCGTGGTGCCCGCTTCGGTTTGGGCGACCGCGGAACCCCTCAGCCTGCGCCAGACGCTCCAGGTGCTGGGCCGTCTCTGGCAGGAGCTGGAGCCCTTCGCTCCCGGCGAGGGCTCCCTGCTCCTGGACCGGCAGGTGCGCCGCAAGCGCGGAGGCCCCGAGCCCCTGCCTCTGGCCCCTGGCTTGCTCCTGGCGGAGGAGGCCCCCGATGGCAGCCTGCGCCTTGTGGCCAAATCCGACATCCAGGTGGGCGACCGTCTCAAGTGGATCCCCGGCGAGGAAGGCCCGGCCCAGGTCCTGGTGCGCCGCCTCGATCCCGATGGCGCCGCCTGGGACCGCTACAACCCCACGGCCCACTGGCGCGTGGAATACACCGAGGCCGAGCTGCTGGCCACGGTGCGCAAGCGGGTCAACGTCCCCGGCATCCGCGACCTGAGGGCGGACTACAACGACCAGGGCCGGGTGCTGGACCTCACCCTCGTCGACACGAAGGGCGCGCCCCACCGGGTGCGAGGCATGCACATCCGGGGCCTGCTGGGTCTCAAGGACAACGTCTTCCGCTGGCTCACGGTGGGCCAGGGAGCCAAGCGCCGCTGGATCTTCTACGGCCGGGGCTGGGGCCACGGCCTGGGCATGTGTCAGACCGGGGCCTACGGCATGGCCCTGGAAGGCGCCTCTTTCCAGCAGATCCTCCAGCACTACTACCCGGGCATGAGCCTCCAGCGCGTCGAATAAATATTCCCCGGATATTTCCCACCCAGGGATTGACGACCAGGGGCGGACGACCGAGGCTTGGCTTCCCTGGGAGGGTGGGCATGGCCTTGGATGCGTGGATCCTCAGTGCGCCCCTGCGGGTGCTGCGGCAGGAGGACCACCCGTACCGGGAGACCACCCTCGCCACCCTGGGCCGCCATGAGTTGGGGCTCTGCCGACGAGCCACGGCCGGGGGGCCCGGCTGTGAGCTCTTCCTCGATGGCCGCTCCATCTTCCTGCCCGGGGCCACCGGACCGGAACGGCCCTGGTTCGAGCTCTGCCGGGAGCTGGGCTACGAGCCCGCCCGCCATTGGGACTGGGATCCGGCCCTCATCCTCTTCCAGCAGGTGCTGCCGGCCCTGGCCTCCGACTGGCACGAGCCGCCCCTGGCCCTGACCAGCCAGGGAGTCCCCGAGGGCGTGCTGAGCCTGGCGGAGCTGCGGCAGACCTTCGCGGAGGCCGTCGCTGCGCTGCGCCGGGAGTTCTCCGGTCCCGTGGGCGCCAAGGTGGTCGAGACCTTCGAGTGGCTGCCCCTGCGGGCCGTGGTCTTTCACGACGACGCCCAGCTGCCCCTGGACTTCGAGGGCACGGGCCCCGGTGGCCGCGTGTCTCTCTGGCTGGGCATCCACCACGAGCGGCCCGTGGTGCTCGATGGGCATTCCCCCGCGGCTGCAGGCCGCCGCTGGACCCCCGGGAACCTCGATACCCGGGATCCCGCCGAGGCCTTCCTCACAGCCGCAGGCCTGAGCCCCGAGCCCCCCAAGGGCTTCGAGAGCACCCTCCAATCGGCACTGGACCACCTCTGCCACTGGATGGAGGGGCCCTTGGACGCCTACCGCCGCACCTATCCCGTGGGCATCTCCTGGCACCACGGCCGGCGGGAGCGACTGTTGGGCCGCACCATCGTCGATGTGCGGGCCGGCGACCCGCCCCGCCTCATCCTGGACGATGGCACGGAGGTCACCATTGATCCAGAGCCCGTGCCCTTCTGGGAGCATGGCGGCATCTGAAGGAAGGCCGCGTCGGCTCAGGCCTCTGCGAGCTGCTCCCAGCGCACGCCGAAGTGGTCGAGGATGCCCTGCCGCTCGGCCCGCTCCTGCTCGGCAATGCTGGTGTAGGGATGGCGGAACACCACCCGGCGGACGCCGCGGCGCACCAGGGCCCGGCAGCAGGTGAGGCAGGGTTCGTGGGTGACGTAGGCCGTGGCCACTGAACCATCGCAGAAGCCGAGCGCGTTCTCTTCCGCGTGGCTGGTGTGGAGGCAGCGCTGGCCCGGCTTGCAGGTGTCGGCTGTGCAGTGGGCCATGCCCGGCAGCGCTCCATTGAAGCCCGCCGCCGCCACGCCCCCGTCCGCCCGCAGCAGGACCGCGCCCACCTTCAGGCGACAGCAGGTCCCGAGCCGGCTCAGCTCCAGAGCCATGTTCATGAAGACTTCGTCCTTGAGCTGGGCACGGGACATGGGGACCTCAGGGTGGACCTCCATCATCGCAAGAACCGCCCCACCCGCGTACCTCAATGGATACAGGAGTCCCTGGTCCGTGTCGTGCTCTCGATCACAGCCTTGGACATTCAACCGAAATCGCTCATGCGCATAATAAAATATAGGCAGGTGATAAATGAGTAATCTACTCCTCGTCCTCCTGACGCTGCTCGGCCTCGCCACCTCGAACCCCCTGCGCGCCCAGGAATGGGATCCGGCCCGCCAGGCATTGGGCTGGGCCTTCCAGGAAGTCGACGGCTCACTCATCTTCTACGACCCGGCCGCGCGGTCCCTCCGCACCTGGATGAAAGGCAGCGGCCTAATCGCCTCCCAGCCCGTGACTCTGCCCGGATCCAGGAAATCCGTCGTCGCTGCCCCAGTCGGGACGTCCAGCACCATGGCCACCGCCTCGGATTACGATGCGGCCGGCGCGTTGCTCTACGGCCTTTCCCGACAACGCCCCCAGAATGCCTCCGGCAAGGCATCCCCCCGGGAAGCGGCCGAGCCCGGCACCCTGGCAGAGACCATTCCAGAACGGTGGGTGCCTGATGTCTACAACCGCACCTGGCTGGTCTTCGAGGGGCGCCTGGCAGTGCTGGGCAAGGACGGCAAGCCGGAGACCATTCTTCCACTGCCCGCCCCCGTGGAAGACCTGGCCGCGGGCCGGGATGGCGTGTTCATCCTCTACCGGACGCCCAAGCCCTACCTGGAAAAGCGGGATCTCAGGACCGGCGCCGTGCTCTGGACCTTTGGGGACAAGACTCAGACGAGGGAGGTCGCGGCCCAGCCCCTCCTGGTCGGCTTGAACCGCATGGCGCTGGGATCCGACGGGAACATCTACCTCGCCGAGGGTGCCGGCCTGGCCTTCACCGTCCTTGATCCCGTCAAAGGGCCGAAGGAGCCGGGACAAACCTTCTTCACCTGCAACGATGCCATCCCCGCCCGTGCCGTGCTGGGTCGCCTGGGACGTGGTCCGCTGCTGACCTGGGCCGGCCGGGAGGTCATCTTCGGGGTGTTCTCCCATAGCCAGGTCAAGTCCTGCGGTGCGCCGGAATCGAAGGGGCTGCTCCTCGCGCGCTTCGACCTCGCGAAGGGCACCCTTGAATGGCTGCCCACCCCCTTGGCGGAGGGACATCGCTTGGTTGGCCTCCTTGATACCGAAGCCGTCTTCCTCGCCCCTGGCGGCGGGCTGGCCTACGCGCCGATCCGATAATAGCCAACGCGGCTGCGCGGCCCGGGGCTGAAGCCTGGGCCGAGTTGTGCGAACATGGGAACGGGGTCCCGTAGCTCAGCTGGATAGAGCAGCTCCCTCCTAAGGAGCAGGTCGGACGTTCGAATCGTCTCGGGGCCACCACCCCCCATCCTCTCCACCAGGGCTGCGAAGATGCTCCTGTTCGACGCCCACAGCCACCTGCCCGCCCTCGGCACCCGTTCCCCGGCGCAGGTCCGGGTGATCTGCGGGACCTGCGAAGCCGACTGGGAGGCGGTCCTGGCCCACGCGGCCTCCGAGGCACAGGTCATCCCCATGCTGGGTCTGCATCCCTGGTTCGTGGCCGCGGCGCAGCCGGGCTGGGAGGCACGGCTCGACACGCTGCTGGGCGTACACCGGACCGGCGTGGGGGAATGTGGCCTCGACTTCGCCCGGGAAACCACCGATCGGCTCGCTCAGGAGCAGGCCTTCCGACTCCAGCTGCGCCTCGCCCACGCCCGGCGCCGCCCGGTGGCCATCCATGCCGTGCGGGCCTGGGGCCGCCTGCTCGACCTCCTGCGGGAGGAGGGCGTGCCCCCGGCGGGCGCCCTCGTGCACGCCTTCTCGGGCAGTCCCGAGACGGTGGCGGCCCTGCGGGCCATGGGCGTCTTCCTCTCCTTCTCCCCCGAGGGGCTGAACCCCGCGCGGACCAAGATCCAGGAAGCCCTGCGGGCGGTGCCCTCCAGCCACCTGCTGCTGGAGACCGATGGGGGCGGGGACTTGGAGCGGGTGATCGGGGCGGCCGCCACCCTCCGCGGCGTAGCCCCGGAGGACCTGGCCGCGAGGACCTGGAAGAATGGCCTGCGGTGTTTCAGGGAGCTGATGGCATGAGGTGGTTTTCCCGCAGCGAGCTGCTGCTCGGCGAGGCGGCGCTGGAGCGGTTCGCCGCCGCGCGCGTGACGGTGTTCGGCCTGGGCGGCGTGGGGTCCTTCGCGGTGGAGGCCCTGGCCCGCGCCGGCGTGGGCCACCTGCGCCTGGTGGACCACGACGTGGTGGGCCCCAGCAACCTCAACCGCCAACTCTTCGCCCTGCGCTCCACCCTCGGGCAGCCCAAGGCCGAGGTGGCCGCCGCACGCGTCCTCGACATCAACCCCGACTGCGACGTGGAACCCCGCCAGACCTTCATCCACACCGACACGCTGCCTGACCTGCTGACGCCGCGCCCGGACGTGATGATCGACGCCATCGACTCCATGACCTGCAAGGTGGTGCTCATGCGGACGGCCCATGAGCAGGCCATCCCCATCCTCACGGCCATGGGGGCCGGCGGCCGCACGGACAGCAGCCTGCTCCGGGTGGGCGACCTCAGCGAGACCCGCCTTTGCCCCCTGGCCGCTCGTGTCCGCAAGGAGCTCCGCAAGGCCGGCATCACGAAGGGCATCCGCTGCGTGTACTCGCTGGAGCCCGCCGACAACAAGCGACCCGCCAACCCCATCGACATCGAGCCCCACCGCGGCCCCGGCCGTCAGCGCCGACCCGTCGGCACCATCTCGTACATGCCCGCCATCGTGGGGCTGAAGGTGGCCGAGGAGGTGCTCCAGATGCTGCTCAGGCCGGGGAAACCGGGGAGCCCTCCATCGCCCGGCGCAGGACAGCCATGAACTGGGAGCCCTGGTAAGGCTTGGGGAGGAACCCGGCCAGCCCCCGGCCGAGGAACTCGCCCAGCACATCCTGCTCGCTGTAGCCGCTGGTCAGGATGACCGGGACCTTTGGATTGACCTCCCGCATGCAGAGGAAGGCCTGGCCGCCGTTCATGTTCGGCATGGTCAGGTCCATCAGGACCACGGACAGCTCCGAGTGGCGCAGCTCGAAAATGGCCAGGGCCTCCTTGCCGTCCGCCGCTTCGAGGACGTGGAACCCCAGGCTCTCGGCCATCCTCCTCGCCACATCCCGGGCCGTGGGCTCGTCGTCCACCAGCAGCAGCAGGCCGTGGCCCTGCCATTCCGGGGTGTGGTGCGTGGCCACCTCGGTCTCCCGCTCCGAGCCCATGGCCGGGAGGAACAGCCGGAACACGGAGCCCCGGCCAGGCTCGCTGTAGACTTTGAGGCTGCCGTGGTGGCTGCGGAGGATGCCCAGCATGGCGGACAGCCCCAGCCCCCGGCCGGTGAACTTGGTGGTGAAGAAGGGGTCGAAGATCCGTTCCAGCACTTCGCGGGTCATGCCACACCCGGTGTCGCTCACCTCGAGGGTCACGTAGGTTCCGGCAGCCAGAGGCAACGTGGGCAGCAGACTGCCGGTGTAGGACTCGTCGATGGTCTGGACGCCGGTCCGCAGGGTGATCAGGCCACTGGTTCCATCGCCGATGGCCTCGGAGGCGTTGGTCACGAGGTTCATGACCAGCTGCTGCATCTGGGTGGGGTCGGCGGTGATGAAGGGCAGGTCCGGGGCAAGATCGTAGCGGACCACCGCCTGCTTGGAGATGGACACCGTCAGGAGCTGGGTCATCTCCAGCACCAGCCGGTTCAGGTTCACCTCCATGACCTGCAGGCGCCCCTTCCCCGCATAGGCCAGGAGCTGGCGGGTGAGGTCGGCCGCCCGGAGGGTGGCCTCTTCGATCTGCTTGAGGATGGGTTGGGCGGGGCTTTCCGGGGGCAGCCGCATGGCCCCGAGGTTCGCGTTGCCCAGGATGATCGTCAGGAGGTTGTTGAAGTCGTGGGCGATGCCCCCGGAGAGGACCCCGAGGCTCTCCAGCTTCTGGGACTGGCGCAGGGCGTCTTCCGCCTCCTTCCGGCGGGTGATGTCGGCCCGGATGGCCACGAACTGGACGGGGATCCCGTCCTCCCCGAGAAAGGGGACGATGGTCGTATCCACCCAGTAGAAGGTGCCGTCCTTGGCGCGGTTCCGGATCTCCCCCTTCCAGACGCCCCCGCCGAGGATGGTCTTCCAGAGCTGCGCCATGAAGGCCTTCGGGTGATAGCCCGAGTTGATGATCCGGTGATCCTGGCCCAGCAGCTCCTCCCGGTCGTACTTGGAGATGGCACAGAACTTCTCGTTCACATAGGTGATCCGGCCCCTGGCATCGGTGACCGCCACGATGGCGTGCTCATCCAGGGCCCGCTTGAAATTCTCCAATTCACGGATGGCGCGGGAGACCCGGGAGAGCGGCCGTGCGTTTCGGCCCGGAGGCGCGTCGTCCGAGGATGAACCCCTGCCTCCCTGTCGCAGCGTCACGTGTCGCTCGCTTTCCAGATCCAGAGAAATGCAGACCCGGACTCAATATACTTTTTTGGCCATCGAAGGCAAGAATGAGGTTTATGTGAATAATTTATAAAGGCTTATCAACTCACCCTCCGAGGTGAGTCTGGGCCTGTGACCATGTCCGCGAGGGGCGTGTCCTAGCGTCCCGTGGGCGCGTTGTATTCCTCGTAGGTGCCCTGGAAATCCTCGATGCCCTCGTCCGTGAGGTGCCAGATGCGGGTGGCCACCTCGTCGATGATGTCCTCGTCGTGGGTCACGAAGAGGATGGTGCCCTCGTAGCGCTGGAGGGCGTCGTTCAGGGCGATGACCGCCTCCAGGTCCAGGTGGTTGGTGGGTTCGTCCAGCACCAGGATGTTGGGTTTCTGCAGCATGAGCTTGCAGAAGAGCAGGCGGCAGGACTCACCGCCGCTCAACACATCCGTCATCTTGTTGCCTTCCTCGCCGCGGAAGAGCATCTGGCCCATGATGCCGCGGATCTGCTCCTTGGTGGCCTCGGGGTCGAACTGGTGCAGCCAGGACACCAGCTCGTAGCCCTTGGGGATGGACTCGGCGAAGTCCTGGGAGAAGTAGCCCACGTTGGCTTCGTGGCCCCACTTCACTTCACCACCGTCCAGCTTCAGGCCGCCTTCCGTCACCTGCGGGGCGTTGGCCAGCAGCGCGTTCAGCAGGGTGGTCTTGCCGATGCCGTTGCGGCCCATGAGCGCGATCTTCTCGCCGCGCTGCACCATGGCCGTGAAGCCCTTGATGACCTCGTGGCGGCCGCCGCTGCCATCCTTGGCCGTGTCGTAGCCCTTCCGGACGCCTTCGAATTCCAGGGCGTAGCGGCCGCCGGGCTTGCCGATGTTGAACTTGATGAAGGGGCGCTGAATGTTGCTCCGCGCCAGGTCGCTGGGCTGGAGGCGCTCCACCTCCTTGCGGCGGCTGTTCACCTGGCTGCTGCGGGTGCCCGCGGCGAAGCGCTGGATGAACTCGTTGAGCTGGGCGATCTTCTTCTCGCGCTGGGCGTTGTCGGCCTCGATGCGCGAGCGCACCTGGATCTTGGCCATGACCATGTCGTCGTAGCCGCCGGTGTACTGGATGATCGTCTGGTAGTCGATGTCGGCGATGTGGGTGCAGACGTTGTTGAGGAAGTGGCGGTCGTGGGAGATGACCACCACGGTGCCCTTGTAGCGGCCCAGGAACTCCTCCAGCCAGTGGATCGAATCCAGGTCCAGGTGGTTGGTGGGCTCGTCCAGCAGCAGGGCCTCGGGGTTGCCGAAGAGGGCCTGGGCCAGCAGCACCCGCACCTTCTGGCCGCCCTGGAGCTCGCCCATCCGGCGGTCATGCAGGGCCTCGGGGATGCCCAGGCCGGCCAGCAGCACGGCGGCATCGCTTTCCGCCGTGTAGCCGTCCTCGTCGGCCACGATGCCCTCGAGCTCGGCCACGCGCATGCCGTCCTCGTCGGTCATCTCAGCCTTCTCGTAGATGGCGTCCCGCTCCTGCAGCGCCTTCCAGAGCCCGGCGTTGCCCATGATCACCGTATCGAGGACGCGGAACGCGTCGAAGGCGAACTGGTCCTGCCGCAGGATGCCCATCTTGCGGGGGCGGATCACGTTCCCCATCTGCTGTTCCAACTCGCCCGACAGGATCTTCATGAACGTGGATTTCCCAGCCCCGTTCGGCCCCGTGAGGCCGTAGCGCCGGCCCGGGTTGAAGGTCGTGGTGACATCCTCGAACAGGATCTTCGCGCCGTAGCGCATGGTGACGTTCTGCACTGCAAGCATGGAGACTCCCGAACCGGTCATTGTACCGCATGGGATCGGGATCGCTGAGACGCGATTCCTCGGGAGTCCCGGCAGTGCTCGAAAAAAAGGGGGCCCGCCCTTGACACATACACTTTCGTTCGTAGACTTTCCCGTGTAACCTCAGGAACCCCCATGCGCCACGCCTTGAACCGCCCCACGGATGTGGAACTCTCCATCCTCCGTGCCCTCTGGGACCTCGGCCCCGCCACGGTGCGCCAAGTCCACGAGGTGCTGACCTCGGACCGCGACCTGGCCTACACGGCGGTACTGAAAATGATGCAGACCATGGTGGACAAGGGGCTGCTGCTCCGAGACGAATCAGGCCGATCCCACATCTACCGGCCTACCCTGGCCCGGGAGCACACCCTGAAGCATCTGGTGGACGACCTGCTGGAGCGGGCCTTCGGAGGCAGCGCCCTGGACCTGCTCGCCACCACCCTGGCGAGCCGCAAGCTGGACTCCAGCGAGCGCGAGGAGATCGCCCAACTGCTGGCCAAGGCCAAGGAGAAGCGGCCATGATCCCCCTGCTCGAATCCCCCGCGGCCCAAGGCCTGGCCTGGACCCTGCTCCACTTCCTCTGGCAGGGCGCCCTGCTGGGCCTGGCGGCCTGGGGGGCCTTCGCGCTCCTCCGCCACCAGCGTCCGCAGCTCCGCTACCTGGTGGGATGCGCCTTGCTGCTGGCCTGCCTCGGAAGCGCGATCCTCACCTTCGGGCTGCTCGCCCCGATCATCCAGGCTGCGGGCCAGCCCATGGAACTCGCCCCCATCGCCCCTGGGGTGCTGGACATCCAGACCGCGTCCATTGCGCTGCCGGAAGCTGCATTCTCGGGAAGTGACCTTCCCGGGCGGGCCCGCCTGCAGCCGTACCTGCCCTGGATCCTGGCCGCCTGGGCCGCCGGCGTCTTCATCCTCAGCCTGCGGGCCGCGGGGGGGTGGCTCTGGCTGCGCCGCCTGAAGGCCGCGGCCATGCCAATGACCGAGCCCGAGTGGCTGGAACGCCTGGTTCGCAGCACAGGCCTGCGCCGCACGATACGCTTCCTCGAGTCGGCCCGCGTGATCACGCCCATGTGCATGGGGTTGCTGCGCCCCGTGGTACTCCTGCCCCTGGGCTTCTTCGCCAACCTGGATCCCCTGGCCGCCGAGGCAGTGCTGGCCCACGAACTCGCCCACATCAAGCGTCTGGATGGCCTGGTCAATGGCCTCCAGTGCGTGATCGAAGTGCTCTTCTTCTTCCACCCCGCGGTGTGGTGGCTCTCCCGCCGGATCCGGACCGAACGGGAGCACTGCTGTGATGACGTCGCCGTCCTGGCCTGCGGAGACGCCATCTTCTACGCCGAAACACTGAGCCGGCTCGATGCCCTGCACGACCGCTCCCCATCCCTGGCGCTCAGCGCCAGGGGAGGCAACCTCCCGGAACGGATGCGCCGCCTTCTATTTTCAGATCCGCCCAAGCTGCGCTTCGCCACCCCGAGCCTCGCCCTCGTCGTTGCCCTCGCCCTGGGTGGCACCCTGCCGGCCCAGGCTGAGAAGCCCGAGACAGTCCCCCAGTCTCCCGCCCAACCCACTGGAAACGCCCCCACGCCAAATGCTCCAGAGGACTTCTTGATCCGCAAGGCTGGCCCCATTCTCAAGCCCTTGGCCCTTCCCCTGTCGGGCCGTGGGTCCGTGGATCTCCCGGCGACCCCAGACCAGCTGGCTCTCTCAACGCCCTCCACGACCGCGCCTCCACCTTCAGCAATGCCTCAGGCTGCCTCGACTCCGGAGGCCAGCACCGGGGCCCCCGTTCCAAATGTAGCGGTGCCCATCCCGGCCTACCCCGGCAATGGGAAAATCCATCCACACCTCGCCCACCCCGCAAACCAGCAGCCTTCCAATCAGGAAGGGATCACCGCCACAAAAACCCAGGGGGGCCTGCCGGTCCTTAAGGGGAGCCAACTGCCCACCGCCAAAGGACCGGGCCTGGGAGCCGCGCTCCTCCCCCCCTACACGGCCATCATCGAAGACGAGATCCCCGAACACAGGGTGAATTGGTACGCAGTGCTCGTGCCCGCCAAGACCACCATCAAGATCCAGGCACACAGCGATGCTGGCGGAGCTTATCTTCGGCTGAAGCCCTCCGGATGGGCCGCAAATGTGCGTCAACCCTTCCGTGGCTACCAGGAATGTTCCTTCACCAACGAACGCTCAAGCGAGAGGTCCATCGTTTTCCATCTCGCCTTCGATGCGAATTATCCGGGCCCACGAAGGATCGCCATCCACCAGACTCTCACCCCCATCGCCTCGATCACAGATGGCAAGCCCATTACGGACACACCGTCGAGCCCGCCCTCTCCAGTGAAGACCGCGCCATTTGCCGGCCAGGAACCCACGGCGGAGGAAGCCCGGCTCATCATCCAGGCCTTCGCCTCACAGCGCCCCTGGGGCGACAACTACAGCCAGACCATCGCCGAGGTTCGCATCCAGGGCAAGGAACGCTGGAATGGGGCCTTTACGAGCCAGTGGCCCACGGTTCCAGAGAAGAAACACTTCATCCAAGGCATAAAGCACCACGATGGCTGGGTGGTCACCTTCCAACTCCAGGAGCCCTCGAAGCCCCCGGCGACCCTCACGGTCCTCCTCGACAAGGACGGTGTGATCCATTGGCGCAAGGAATGGCCCAAGCTGCCGTACGGCCTCAGCAAGAGCAAATTCGGTCTGTGACCGGGCTACCTCGCCACCTCCCTCCAGAGCCCTCCGGCCCTCGGTGGCCTGCCTGCAACACCGGATCCCCCAGGAGCCACCGCCCCCTCGGACGCCGTCTCCCTCATCCCACCCCGCCTCAGGGGGGTATTTAGGGGGCATCATGAACACCTCCATTCTTCCACTCACCTTGGTGCTCCTGGTCTCCACGGCCTGCCTGGCGCCCAAGCTCAAGGCCGATTTCGAAACGGACTTGAAGCGTTGGGTGGGCCAACCCATCGCGGCCTTCATCAAGGCCAGGGAAGATCCGATGGAAACCAAGCCCCGTCCCCAGGGTGGACACATCTATGTCTTCGAGCTGCACAAGCCGCAAGGCCCGGGGGATCCCGTGAGGTTTGCCAACGCCGATGTGACTTTGGGCGAAGTCGCCATGGACCTGAGGGCGCCCCGTCATTGTCGCCTGACCCTCGAAACCGGTTCGGGGGGCCTCATCGTCAGCACCCGGTGGGAAGGCAACGACTGCTGGTGAATCCGGAAAGACAGAAGCGGCGCCGGATGGCGCCGCTTCTGTGAGTGAACGAACTGAGCCTAGAAGGGAATGTCATCATCCGGGAAGCTGCCGCCGCCACTGCCGGCCGGGCTGGGAGCGCCGTGGTCCTCGAAGTCCTGGGCGCCGCCCCGGCCAAAGTCGCTGCGGCCGCCACCGCCCTCCTCCATGCGTCCCAGCATGACGAAGTTGTCGCAGCGGATGTCGCAGGCGGTCTTCTTCACGCCGGCCTGGTCCGTATACTCGCGGTACTGGATGCGGCCCTCGATCATCACCTGCTTGCCCTTGCGCAGATACTTCTCGGCGATCTCGGCCTGCTTCCCCCAGACCACGATGTTGTGCCACTCGGTCTTGCTCTGCTTCTCGCCGCTCTGGTTCTTCCAGGTCTCCGTGGTGGCCACGGAGAAGCGGGCCACGGTCTGGCCCGAGGGGGTGGACTTCAGCTCGGGATCGCGCCCGAGGTTGCCGATGAGCAGCACTTTGTTCAAGGATCCGGACATGTGTCCTCCTGTTGTCGTGGCGGAGCTCTCCGCCTCACCGTCGACTCAGACCATCTGAGGGGGTGGTAGGGTGATGAGGTTTGCGCCGGGGAATGGACATGTCAAGCAGCAACTCAAAGCTCCTGGTGAGCTGTAAAAACAAGTCGGGCGCGGAGAAGCATTACCTCCCCGCACTGGCGGCGGCGGGCTGGGCCGGCCCCGTCCTGCTGGTGGCGCCGGGCGATCCCGCGCCGGACCTGAGGGACGTGGCGGGCCTGCTGCTCACGGGCGGCCATGACATCCACCCCCGCCACTGGGATGCCACCGAACCCGTGCATCCGGTGGCCGAGGTGGATGCCGGGCGCGACGACTTCGAGCTTCCCCTCATCCGTGCCGCCTGGGAGCGCAACCTGCCCATCCTTGGCATCTGCCGGGGCGAGCAGATCCTCAACGTGGCCCTGGGCGGCAGCATGATCCAGGATGTGCCGGAGCACTACGGCTGTGAGCCCTCGCGGCACCAGCACGGCACGGCGGAGGCGCCCGACATGCACCACCGCGTGCAGCTGGCCCCGGGCTCCCGCCTGCGCGCGCTGCTGGGCGAGGATGTCTTCCTGGTGAACAGCCGCCACCACCAGGCCGTGAAGCGCGTGGCCCCTCCGCTGACGGCCGTGGGCTGGCATCTGGACACCGCCCATCCGGACACGGGGCCCCTCATCGAGGCCGTCGAGGCCGTGGATCCCAGCCGCTGGGTCTTCGGCGTGCAGTGGCATCCCGAGAACCTGGTGGGCCTCAAGGGCCCCGCCGGTGACGCCGCGCGGGACCTGTTCGCGGCCTTCGTGAAGGCCCTGGGCTGATCTTCCCGGTGCGTTGGTGACTCATTCAAAATGGATGTCAGCCCGCTCATTTTGATGAGCTGAGGCTGCTCTCGCACCTTCAGCCTCATGGCATAAGGTGTTAAAATAAATAAATTTATACAATGGATCGAAGATTGCAGTGATGACCCTGTCCTTGAGGAGACAGATCATGAGCCTGCAAGACTCGAACCTTCGTCCCGTGACCCTGACGGCTGCTTTGATCGTCATGGTGGGCGCCCAGTACGGTTGCCAAAGGATGGCATCCTGGCGCACCAAACCCCAGGAAATGCACGGCGCATCTGACATCCCCGCGGGCCAGGGCACCGTCAAGGTCACCAGTGGAGACAACGGGAACTCCAATGTCTCCATCCGGGTGAAGCACCTGGCACCCCCCTCCAAGATCGCAGCGGATTCCACGGTCTATGTGGTCTGGTTCCGACCCGTGGATGGGGACAGCCAGAATGTCGGCGCCCTGATCCTGAACAGCGATCTCGAAGGCAGCCTGGACACCCTGACCCCCCATCGCCGGTTCCGGATCACGGTCACACCCGAGCCCAATGGGCAGGCCGCCTCCCCCACCAACGAGCCGGTCTTCACCTACCACGTGGAGAGCAACAAGTAGGCTCACCACTCAGGCCACCCCCGGAGCCATCCGGAGGAGCCCGGACCCTCCGCAGCGCCTTCCCGGGAGGCGCTGTGCCTCCGGAACCCCTCCTGGACCCAGTCGAGGAGCCCATGGCCACTGATCCACTGCCGCCGATCTCCGCAAGCACCCGACCGGCCAAGTCTCTGGATCATGTGCTCGGGCAGAACGAACACGTCGAGGGACTGGTGGCGGCCAGTGCCGAGGACTTGGCTTCGGTCAACCTGGCGTTGAAGCAGGAACTCGCTGACGGCCATGTGGCCCCCGGAATCGAGTCCGCCCTCGAGAAAAGCGAGGCCGTTGAGGAGAAGGTGCAGGAGGCATCCGAGAAGTTGTCGGACGTGAACCTGGCCCTGAAAGATGAACTCAAGGAGCGGAGCGAGCTCGAGGGTGAATTGGCGGCCGTCAAGGAACAGGGGGAAGTGGATCGCCACGCCGCCCTCCACGACCCGCTGACGGGCCTGCCCAACCGCGCCCTGTTCAACGACCGCCTGGAACACGGCCTGGCCCAGGCTCACCGGCATGGCTGGACCCTGGCGGTGATGTTCGTGGACCTGGATGACTTCAAAGCCATCAACGACTCCTATGGGCACGAGGCCGGCGACGCCGTCCTGCGGATCATCGCGGACCGTCTGCGGGAAAGCACGCGCGACGACGACACCGTCAGCCGCCATGGCGGGGATGAGTTCCTGTACCTGCTGATGGATGCCAAGGATCAACGGGATGTCACGGCCATCGCGGGCAAACTCATCGAGGCGATCCAGGCGCCGTGCCGCCTGGTGGCGGGTGGCCAAGACATCAACCGAAGCATCCATGCCAGCATCGGGATTTCGTTGTTCCCGAACCACAGCGCCACGGCCGAAACCTTGATCAACCAGGCCGACAGCGCCATGTACGAAGCGAAACGGACCGGGTCCGGGTATTCCCTCGCGAGATAGGCCTGGCATGCTTTGGGAAGGGCGCATCCGGAGGCCCCCCTGCCGCTGGCCACCGACTTTGGGCACCATGAGTGACCCCTTGGTGCCGCCCGGAGCCTTCATGACCAGTCCCATCCTCTTGGAAGTGCGTGGCCGGATTGCGACCCTGACCCTGAACCGGCCGGACAGGCTGAACGCGCTGGTGCCGGAAATGAAGGAGGGCTTCGAGGAGGCCCTGGCGAAGGCCGCCGAGCCCGGCGTGAAAGCCCTCTTCCTGCGGGGCGAGGGGCGGGCCTTCTGCGCGGGCGGCGACATCGGCTGGCTGGCGAAGGCGCTGTCTGAGGAGCGCTGGAACGAGCTGGAGGCGCTGCTGGATCTGGGCACGGCCGTGGCCTACGGCCTGGCCACCCTGCCCAAGCCCGTGGTGGCCGTGGTGCATGGGCCCGCCGCCGGCGCGGGTATGAGCCTGGCGCTGGACGCCGACTTGCGCATCGCCACGCCCGGGGCCCTGTTCAGCATGGCCTTCGTGAAGATCGGGCTCCACCCCGACTGGGGCGGCAGCGTGGGCCTGTCCCGCCTGGTGAATCCATCCGTCGCCGCCGAGCTGATGCTGACCGGCGATGCGATCGACGCTGCGCGGGCCCAGGCCCTGGGTCTGGTGAACCAGATCGTCCCGGCGGATCAACTGGAGGCCGCGCTGGAAGCCCTGGGCCGCCGCCTCGCCGTCGGCCCCGCCGAGACCTTCGCCCGCATCAAGGCCACCCTGCTGCGCAACCAGGGGCTGGATGCGGAGGGCCTGCGGGCCCGCCTCGACGCCGAGGGTGCCCAGATGAAGGCCGCCATGCGACACCCGGACGCCCGGGAGGGACTGGCCGCCTTCCTGGAGAAGCGGACCCCACGGTTCGCCTGAGCGCGATCTAGCGGGCGGGCGCGGCGAGGAGGAGGGCCCGGGTCTGGTCCAGCTCGATCCTGAGCTCGGGGGCCTGGCGCCGGGGATCGG
Source organism: Holophagaceae bacterium (assembly GCA_046331485.1). Lineage (GTDB taxonomy): Bacteria > Acidobacteriota > Holophagae > Holophagales > Holophagaceae > Geothrix. The sequence continues at coordinate 410,444 of JAXLQS010000001.1, forward strand.
CCGCGGCCTTGGCCAGCTCCCCCAGGGCCGCATCCTTCTGCCCGGCTTGGAAGGCGAGCCAGGCCTTGGCGCGGTAGACATAGGGCGAGTCGGACTCCGTGGCGGACAGGCTCGCGAGCAGCTTGCCCGCCTCCTTCGCGTCGGGCCGCGGCATGCGGACCAGGCACTCGGCGAGGGCGGCCTGGGCGTTGGCGCGGATCTCCGGGGTCACGCCCACGGGCAGGAGCGCGACCACCCGCTGGAACCCTTCCCGGGCCTCCTTGAAACGGTGGCGGAGCCGGTCCAGATCCGCGGCGTAGAACTGGCACTCGGCCTCCACGGTCCTGAGACCGGCGGCCTTGGCGAGGTCGAGGGAGCGCCCGTGGAAGCCGGCGGCCTCCGGGACCAGGCCCTTCATCGTGGCCAGGATGCCCAGGTTGCGCAGGCAGGTGACCTGCCCACCCCGGTCGCCCAGGGCGATGCGGATCGCCAGGGCGCGGTTCAGCAGGCCCTCGGCGCCGCCCAGGTCCCGCGTCATCAGGGCGACCACGCCCAGATTGTTCAGGGCCAGGGCCTCGCCCCAGCGGTTCCCCAGCGCCTGCTGGAGCTTCAGGTTGTTCCGGTAGAGGGCCTCGGCCGCGCCCAGATCGCCCCGCTTCAGGGCCAGGTTGGCCAGGTTGTTCTGGGCCAGGGACAGGTAGACCTGGTCCCCCGTCTGCTGGCTGAGGGCCAGGGAGCGCTCGTAGAAGCGGTTGGCATCCTCGTTCCGGCCCCGCTCCGCGGCGATGAGGCCCAGGTGGTTGTAGGAGATGGTCTCGCCGTCCCGGTCCCCGATGGACTGGGCCAGGGCCAGGGCGGCCTCGCGCAGGCGCTGAGCCTCGTCCAGCCGGCCCATGTCCTTGGCCAGGTAGGCCTTCAGCCCCAGGGCCCTTCCCTCCGCCCAGCGGTCGCCTGTGGCGCGGGCCGACATGAGCGCCCAGTTCGCCACGGCCGGGGCCTCCTCCCGACCCAGTCGGCGCAGGCAGGCGGCATAGCCCGAAACCGCGCTGGAGAAGGCGGGCGCCTGCAGGGCCGCCTCTCGCAGGTAGGGCTCGCTGCCCTTGAAGTCCCCCTTGAGGAAGAGGGCCTTCCCGTTGGCATAGGTGGCGAAGACCTCCGGGGGCACCGGCAGGTTCTGGCTGGCGCTGGAGCGGAGGGGATCCACCTTGCGGAGCAGGTCGTGGGCGGCGGGGTCCACCAGGGCGTAGGGCGCGAAGGTGGCCTGCCGGGGCGCTTTCGCGAGGCCGGTGAAGCGGGTGCGCCCAGTCTGGTCCACCAGTTCGTAGCTGAGGATGTGGGCCGGGCCGGAGGCATCCTGGCGCAGCGTTCCCCGCAGGACCAGGCGGGCGCCCAGGGCGGAGGCGATCCGGGCCTGCCCGGCCGGCTCCAGAGCCTCCACCGGGTTCATGCGCAGGCCGCTGATGGCCCGGCTCACCGCTTCGGGTTCCACCACGGCCATGCGCTGGGACCCGTTCAGGGCCATGGAGAGCAGCTCCGTCATGCCCACTCCCACGAGGGCATCGAGGCTTGAATCGCCGGTCAGGTTTCGGATGGGCATGACCGCCAGCCGGGGGGCCTGCTCCCGGCCCAGGTCGGCGATGATGCTCCGCCCGAAGAGGTAGTAGCCTGGACCGGCCACCAGGATGAGTCCCGCCAGGGCGGCCACGGCCCACCAGGCCGCAGGGGTGCTGGCCAGCTGGCGGGACAGGATCTCCGCCACCTGCTGGCTCGTGGGGCGCTGATCGGCCTCCTTGTGGAGCATGGCGCGGAGGAGACTGGCCACGCGCCGGGGCAGGTTTCGGCCCCGCAGCGAGGGGAGCTCCCCCTGGAGGGTCGCCGTCATCCGCGCCTGGCCCTCGCCCGGGAAGGGCGGGTCGCCGAGGAGCAGTTCCCAGGCCACCACGCCCAGCGAGAAGACATCGCTGGGGGGGCCCACCCGCCGGCCCCGCATCTGCTCGGGCGAGGCATAGGTGGGACTGCCCATGAAGGTGCCGACCTCGGTCATCTCCCCCCAGCTCGACGGCTGCGAGGGACTGGGGGACGAAGGGGCCGGGCTGGTCTGCCCTTCCACGCGGAAGGCGGCGGTCTCCGCCTGGGTGAAGCCGTCCTGCGCCTGGGCCGCGATCCCGGCCAGGTTGGGGATGTTGTCCGTGGAGACCTCGTCCTGGGCCGAGGCGGAATCCACCAGGCGGGCCAGGCCAAAATCCAGCACCTTGACCTCGCCGCGGGCGTCCAACATCACATTGCTGGGCTTCAGATCCCGGTGGACGATGCCCTTGGCGTGGGCGGCCTCCAGGGCGTGGGCGATGGCCCTCAACGTCTCGAGCTTCTGCCGGAAGTCCAGGCCGGGTGCCCGGGCGGAGAGGGTCTCGCCCTCGATGAACTCCATGGCGATGTAGGCGCTTCCGCGGGCCTCCACCCAGTCGTGGACTTGGCACACATTTCGATGGTTGAGCTGGGCCAGGGCCATGGCCTCCCGGCGGAAGCGCGCGGTGCTGGCCACCTCACCGCCCTGGCCCAGGCGGATGGCCTTGAGGGCCACCTTCCGCTCCAGCACCGGATCCCAGGCCAGGTAGACCGCCCCCATGCCGCCCTGGCCCAGGAGTGAGCGCACCTCGAAGCGGCCAATCCCGGTGCCCGGCGCCAGCTGGGTCTGCCCGGGCCGCACCGCCGCTACCTCAGGCCACGGCTCTGGGCCGCCTCGATGAGTTCCTTGATGCGGCGGGCGTCGGCCTTGGTGTGGCCGTGGCTGGTGAGGGGATCGCTGCCGCCGGTGCTCTCCACCGTGATATCCGACCACAGCAGGCCCGTCTCGATGCGCACGCTGGCCACCTTGGACAGGTGGATGCTGATCTCGTTCACCGTGAACCAGGACCGCTTGCGGCGGATCACCGCGGCCTCCGTGACCTCGATGACCGTCGTGAAGAGGTGGTTGCCCCCGGTCCAGCGGCTGGCCTTGAAGGTCTCGGTGGCCATCAGAGCGCAGCCTTCGCGGCAGCAACCACCGCCTGGGGGGTGATCCCGTAGGCCGCCAGCAGCTTCTCGGGCTTGCCGCTCTGGCCGAACTGGTCCTGCACACCCACTCGGCGCACGGGCATGGGGTGGGCCTCACCGAGGATCTCCGCCACGATGCCGCCCAGGCCGCCGTGGGCCTGGTGCTCCTCGCAGGTCACCACGGCCTTGTGCTGCTTCGCCAGGGAGATCAGCGTCTCGCGGTCGAAGGGCTTGAGCGTGGGCGTGTGCAGCACGGTGGCCTCGAGGCCCTCCGCGGCCAGCAGCTCCGCCGCGTCCAGACAGATGGAAGTGCCCAGGCCGCAGCCCACGAGCAGCACGTCCTTGCCCTCCCGCATCACCACGGCCTTGCCGGCCTCGAAGCGGTACTCCTCGGCGTGGATGCGGGGGAACTTGTCGCGGGTGAGGCGGACGTAGACCGGGCCCTGGTGGGCGTAGGCGAAGCGGATGGCCTGCTTCGTCTCGATGCCGTCGGCGGGCGAGATGATGGTCATGCCGGGGATCATGCGCATGAGGGCCAGGTCCTCCAGACACTGGTGGGTACCGCCGTCCTCGCCCACGGTGAGGCCCGCATGGGTGGCCACGATCTTCACATTCTGGTGGCCCACACCCACGGCCTGGCGCACGAACTCGTAGGCCCGGCCCGTGGCGAACATGGCGAAGGTGCTCACGAAGGGCACCACGCCGGTGGTGGCGGCCCCGGCCGCGGCGGCCACCATGCCCTGCTCGGCGGCGCCCATGTTGAAGAAGCGCTCGGGGAAGGCCTTGGCGAACTTGCCGGTGCGGGTGGATCCCGCCAGGTCCGCGTCGAACACCACGATGTTCGCGCCCTCATTGCCCAGCTCCACGAGAGTGTCACCGTAGGCGTCCCGCAGGCTGTCCATGACGCCCCCCGCCTTGCCGCCCACGCCTGCCGTCTCCATGCCCGCCATGACCACTCCCGTCGAATCCTCCATTCTACGCGAGCCGCCCCGGATCCGCCCCCGCTGGGCGGCCAGGGCCTGCAGACCGGCGGGAATCAGCCTGCAGACCCCCGGAAGCCCCAGGGGCTGTGTTCAAATTCCACGGCACCGCGACGAAGGCCATCCGGGATGCACCGCCAGGAAGGACCCGCAGGGCGATGGGGTGCCATCGTTCAAGGGACCTGACGCCGCGGGGCGCCCGGATGGCCCCGCCCCGAAGGGCTGGGCGGGCAGGCGTCGCGATGCCACGTCAGACGTCTCGACCTTGGACCCACCAGGGCCTCCAGCTATCGGCACGCTGTGCATGCCTCCCACTCGCCTTGGAACGCGGAGCTGGAGCCTCTGTCGCCTTCCTTGCCTCGCTAGGCTGCCCACCCAGCGCGGCGTCGCGGAATTTGAAAACAGGCCCTAGGCTGGTGGCGTGGCCCACCTTCCCGCCCAGGCCCCGACCTGGATCGCCGCCGCCCTCCTGGCCATGGTGGCCCTGGGACTGCCCGGGATGGGGCGGGCCTGGCGCCGCGGGGAGCTGCCGGGCACCCGCCTGCTCCTGCCGGCCCTGCTCCTGGTGGAAGGCGCGGGCCTGCTCCTGCCGGGCATGGGGCCCGGCCTGCTCCGCCTGCGCCTGGGCACGGCGGCGGCACTCGAGGTCCTGCTGCTCGTCCTGGCCGTGCGGACCCTGCACCGGCCCCATGGCGGGACCTGGCCCGAGGACCGCCTGGCCGAGGCATTCACGGCCTTCGTGCCGCCCCGGGCCGCGCGGCTGATGGCCGTGGAACTGGTGATGCTGGGTTCCGCCCTCCGGTTCCTGGCCTTCGGCTTCCGCCGCCCGGCGCCGCCGGGACTCAGCCACCACCGCCAGGCCGCCCTGGGGGCCTTCCTGCCGGTCCTGCCCCTGTTCCTGCCGGGGGACGCGCTGCTCCTCCACGCCCTCGCCCCCTACCTGGCGCCCTGGCTGCGCTGGGTCCTCCACGGCTCGACGCTCTACGCCGTGCTCTGGCTCGTCGGGGACTACGCCCTCCTGAAGGACCGGCCCCACCAGATCCAGGCCGGAGAAGTCCAGCTGAACCTGGGCCTCCTGAAATCGGTGGCCTTCCCCGCCGCGGCCGTGCGGGCGGTGGGGCCCCTGCCGGACTTCGACGACGACTGGGCCCGCCATGCGTACCTGAAGGGCGCGGCGAAGCTGGTGGCCAAGGGCGCCCCCCTGGTGGAACTCACCCTGGCGGAACCCGTGCGGGTGAGGGGCCTGCTGGGCCCGGGCGGCCCGGTCCAACGGCTCGTGGTATCCGTGGACGAGCCCGCGGCCTTCACCGCGGCCCTGGACCCCTCATGCGCCTGAGCCTGCCCATCGACCCCCTGCTGCCGAGGCTCCTCGAGAGTCTGCGGGGGAATCCCAACCTCGTGCTCCAGGCCGATCCCGGCGCGGGCAAGACCACGCGGGTGCCGCCGGCCCTGCTGGAAGCCGGGCTGCTGGGGACCGGCGAGTGCTGGATCCTCGAACCCCGCCGACTGGCCGCCCGCCTGGCCGCCACCCGGGTGGCCGACGAGTTGGGCGAGTCGCTGGGCCAGCGGGTGGGCTACGCCGTGCGCTTCGAGCAGAAGGTGTCGAAGGCCACACGGCTGCGCTTCGTCACCGAGGGCCTGCTGCTGCGCCGCCTGCAGGGCGATCCCAAGCTGCGCGGCATCAGCGCCGTGGTGCTGGACGAGTTCCACGAGCGGCACCTGCACACGGACCTGGGCATCACCCTGCTGCGCCGCCTCCAGCAGGAGGCCCGGTCCGATCTGAAGCTGATCGTCATGTCCGCCACCCTGGACCCGGGCCCAGTGGCCGCCTACCTGGACTCCCCCGTGCTGCGGAGCGAGGGCCGCGCCTTCCCCGTGGACACAGCCTTCCTGCCCCGGCCCGATGACCGGCCCCTCGAGCAGCAGGTGGCCGATGCCCTGGATCGCCTCTACGGCGAAGGATTGAAGCAGCACACCCTGGTCTTCCTGCCAGGCGCTGCGGAGATCCGCGCCTGCCTCAAGACCTGCGAGGCCGTGGCGGCGCGGCGGGGGCTCAGCCTTCGCCCCCTGCACGGCGAGCTGTCGCCGGAGGCCCAGGCCTTCGCCCTGGAGGCCGCGGAGACCCCCAAGGTCATCCTCAGCACCAACGTGGCCGAGAGCTCGGTCACCCTGGACGGCATCGGCGCCGTGGTGGACTCGGGCCTGGGCCGCGAGGCCTCGCACTCGCCCTGGTCCGGCCTGTCCGGCCTGCGCACGGTGCGCATCAGCCAGGCCCGGTGCACCCAGCGCACGGGCCGCGCGGGCCGCACCGGGCCTGGCCGCTGCCTGCGCCTCTACACCGAGGCCGACTTCGGCGCCCGCCCCGCCTTCGACACGCCGGAGCTGCAACGCTCGGACCTGGCGGAGCCGCTGCTGACCCTCCACGGCATGGGCATCGCCCGTCCGGAGACCCTCGACTGGTTCGAGCGCCCTCCCGAGGCCTCCCTGGCCGCCGCGGAAGCCCTGCTCACGGGTCTCGGCGCCCTGGAGGACGGAGCCCTCAGCCCCCTCGGGCGGCGCATGGCGGACCTGCCCCTGCATCCCCGGCTGGCCCGCCTCGCCATCGGGGGGGAGGACCTGGGCATCCCACAGCTGGCGCTCCGGGCCGCGGCCCTGCTGGAGACCGGCAGCCTCACCGCGCGGCAGGGCCTGGACCGCGCGCCCACAAAGACGGGCCACGGCGCGGATTCCGACCTGCTGTTGCGCCTGGATCAGTTCGAGGAGGCGGAGGCCGCGGGATTCGGCGCGGGCGCCTGCCAGGCCGCGGGCCTGGAGGTATCCGCGGTCCAGCGGGCCCGGCGCGCCGTGCAGTCCCTGGCCAGGCTCCTGCCCTCGCCCGCGGAGCCGGCGGACGCGGAGACACGCCTGCTGAAGGCCCTACTCCTGGCCTACCCGGACCGCGTGGGCCACCTGTCAGCCAATGGCACCTGTGCCTTCGCGGGCGGCGGCGGCGCGAAACTGGATCCCGCCAGCCGGGTGCGCCGCCCAGGCCTCATCCTGGCCCTGGAGGCCGAGGCCGTGAAGCAGGGTACCGGCGGCCAGACCCTCCTCCGCCAGGCGTCGCGGTGTGAGGCGGACTGGCTGCTGGAGGCCTTTCCCGGGCGCCTGGAGGACACCGACGAGCTGGTGTTCAACGCCTCGGCCAGACGGGTGGAGCGGCGCAGCGAGATCCGCTTCGACGGGTTGAGCATCGACGTCAGCCGCGGCCCCGCGGATCCTTCGGATCCGCGCGTGGCAGGGCTGCTCGCGCAGGCCCTGAAGGATCGGCCGCTGGACGAGGCGCCCACGCGGCTCCTCGCCCGCCTGACCTTCCTGAGGAAGCACCGCCCGGACCTGGATCTTCCCGGGGACCTGCTCGGGCCGCTGCTTTCGGGCGCCTGCGCGGGACGGACGACGCTGCGCGAGGTCCAGGACGTGGACTGGCCCGCCGCCCTCCGCCAGGCCTTTCCCGCCGAGGTCCTCCGGCTGCTGGACACCTGGGCCCCCGAGGCCATCCAGCTGCCCAAGGGGCGCCCCACCAAGGTCCACTACGAAGACGATCCCCCCTGGATCGCCTCGCGGCTCCAGGATTTCTGGGGCCTGAAGAAATCCCCAACGGTGGCCGGAGGCGCCGTGCCCCTGGTGCTGCACCTGCTGGCCCCCAACATGCGCGCCGTGCAGGTCACCACGGACCTGGCCGGCTTCTGGCAGCGCGCCTACAAGGAACTGCGCCCAGCCCTGTCCCGGCGCTATCCCAAGCACCACTGGCCGGAGTAACGGGCCCGCGGATTCAGCGGTGCCACTCCGCCAGCATCGCCCGGCCTCCGGCTTCCAGCAGGGCGCCGTCGGTGCCCGCGGCCAGGAGGGAGAAGCCTTCCGCTTCGTGGCTCCGGACCTCCGCGGCGGTCATGCGGAAGATGCCGAGCGGCACCTGGAGGCCCCGGCAGGTGTTCGCGACGGTGCTCACGGCGGCGAGAAAGGCCGGATGGCCGAACTGGCCCGGGATGCCCAGGCTCTCGGTCAGGTCGTAGGGGCCCAGGAACACCGCGTTCACGCCCGGCACCTGGGCGATGGCCTGGATGTTCGCCACGGCCTCCCGCGATTCGACCTGCACCACGAGGAGGCCCCGACCTCGAAGGGCCTTCACGGCGGCCTCGGCCTGGGCCGCCGTGTCCACATGGGGCACGATGAGGCCCGCCGCCCCCACGGAGGCCGCGTCGGCCAGGACCTCCGCCTCCTGGGAAGGCACCCGCAGCAGGCAGGGCACCGCGCCCCCCAGGACCGCCAGGGTCCGGGAGGCTTCCGCAGGACCGAAACCACCATGTTCCCCATCCAGGAAGAGCCAGTCGAAGCCCAGCCCCGCCAACCGCAGGGCCACCTCCGGGCGGGGGATCTGGAGAAGCGTGCCCAGCAGCCGCTCACCGGCCATGAGGCGATCCTGCAGCGTGGCTCCCGGCATGGCGTCCTCCCCTCCCAGCTTGGCTCCAACGGGCCCCTCCAGGGGAGGCCTTTGCGCTACCTTGGGAGCCATGCTGACCTTCCGACCCATCCGCCCCGAGGACGACGCGGCCGTGGCGGCGATCATCCGCCGGGTGATGCCCGAGTTCGGCGCCGACGGCCCCGGCTTCGCCCTCCACGATCCCGAGGTCGACCACATGAGCGCCGCCTACGCGGTCCCGGGCGCGGCCTACTTCGTGGTGGTGGATGATGCGGGCCGGGTCGTGGGCGGCGCGGGCATCGCGGCCCTCGAGGGGGGCGAGCCCGGGGTCTGCGAGCTGCGCAAGATGTACTTCCTTCCCGAGACCCGGGGCCAGGGCATGGGAGAGACCCTGCTCCGGCACTGCCTGGTGGTGGCGCAGGACCTGGGCTACCGCACCTGCTACCTGGAGACCCTCTCCGGCATGGACCAGGCCATCCGCCTCTACGGCAAGCTCGGCTTCAAGCCCCTCTGCTCGCCCCTGGGCCGCACCGGCCACGGGGGCTGCGACCACTGGTTCGCCCGGGAGCTGGCGTGATCGTGGGCCTGGGGACGGACCTCTGTCCGCCCAGCCGCTGGCGCCACCTGGTGGAGCGCTTCGGGGCGGAGAAGTGCGCGGGCCGGATCCTCCACCCAGAGGAGGCCGCCTACCTGCTGGGGGGCAACCGCGCGCGCCTGCCGGAGCGCCTGGCGGGGCGCTGGGCCCTGCGGGAGGCCTTCGGCAAGGCTCTGGGCGTCGGGCTGGACGGCTGGTCCTGGAAGGAGCTGCGCTTCGTCAACGGCCGGCTCTGGGCCGCGGGGGGCCTGGCCGATCTGCTGGCCGAACGGGACATCCGAACCCTGCACGGCAGTGTGAGCCACGACGGCGACCTGGCCCTGGCCGTGGTCATCCTGGAGCGGTGAGACGGTCCGGAGGGACCGCCTGAGACCGACCCAAACTCAAGCCTTTGGATCCGGGGCCGATCCCGGGAGCAGGACGACCCGATGGATCCCCTCCAGGCCAAACAGCAGATGACCCTCGCCGAGTTCCGGAGCCTCCGGGACTTCATCTATGCCAAGTCGGGCATCTTCTTCAGCGAGTCCAAGCAGTACTTCCTGGAGAACCGCCTGAGCAAGCGGATCGCCGAGCTGAAGCTGCGCACCTACGGGGACTACCTCTCCCTGCTGCAGGGCAGCCAGGGGGCCGCCGAGCTGAAGCGGCTCTTCGTGGAGATCACCACCAACGAGACCAGCTTCTGGCGGAACCCGCCTCAGATCGAGGCCTTCCAGAACATCGTCCTGCCGGACGCGGTCAAGCAGGCCCGGGAGCGGGGGCAGAGCCGGATCCGCATCTGGTCGGCGGCCTGTTCCAGCGGCGAGGAGCCCTACACCCTGGCCATGATCTGCCAGGACCTGAAGGACACGGTCCTGCGCGGGTTCACGGTGGAGATCCTTGGGACGGACATCAGCGAGAAGGTGCTGGCCCAGGCCCAGGACGGCGTCTACAACAGCTACACCCTGCGCAACCTGACCCCGGAACAGCTCCAGCGCCACTTCCTCCCCCTGGGGAAGGACCTCTTCCAGGTGAAGCCCGAGCTGCAGCGGCTCACGAGCCTGCGGAACTTCAACCTGGTGGACTATCCCGCCTACCGGCAGCTGGGCGCCTTCGACATCATCTTCTGCCGCAACGTCCTCATCTACTTCGACGAAACCGTCAAATCCCAGGTGCTCAAGGGCTTCCACGGCCAGCTCCACCCCAAGGCCTACCTGCTGGTGGGACACAGCGAAAGCATCCATGCTTTCAACACCGGCTTCGAGCTGCTGCACTTCAGCAAGGCCATGGGCTACCGGAAGCGGACTTAGAGGTCACAACATGCCCATCACCCCCCAGGAACTCATCGCCAACCTCGGAGACCTGCCGCCCCTGCCCCAGGTGGCCTCCCAGGTCCTTCGCGTGTCCGCCGACCCCGATGCCAATGCCGAGGACCTGCGCAAGGTCATCGCGATGGATCAGGCCCTCACCAGCCAGATCCTGAAGATCTCCAACTCGGCCATGTTCGGCATGGTGCGGGAGGTGACCACCCTCACCCAGGCGATCATGACCCTCGGGTTCTCCACCATCAAGAGCGTGGTCATCGCCAGCTCCGCCAAGAACCTCTACCACCGCGGCGCCGTGGGGCTCCAGGAGCGGCTGATCTGGGAGCACGCCCTGGTGTCGGCCATCGCCAGCCGCGCCTTCGCCAAGAGCCTCCGCTTCCCTCGCATGGAAGAGGCCTTCATCGGCGGCCTGCTCCACGACATCGGGAAGTCGGTCATGGGCGTGAAGTTCCCCGAGCGGTACGGGAGCCTGCTGCGCACGGTCTACAACGAGCAGGGCGTCTGCCTCGACCTCGAGCTGGACACCTTCGGGTTCGACCACGCCATGGTGGGCGAGGCCCTGGTGAACAAGTGGAACCTGGCCCCCAGCCTGCAGGCGGCCGTGCGCTTCCACCACGATCCCATCCACGCGCCGGAGACCCACCTGCAGCTCTCCGCCATCGTGGCCCTGGCCAACCACCTGGCCCTGGAGGAGAAGGTCGGCATCGGCGACCCCCACCACCTCGAAGGGGCTTCCCTGCAGGCCATGGAGATCCTCAAGATGGGCCCCGAGGCCCTGGCCGGCATCAAAGAAGGGGTAAGGGCCGCCATCGAGCAAGACAAGTCCATGATCGCGGAGTTCTGATGCCAATCACACGGGAGCAGTTCGTCTCGCGCCTGAAGGCCAAGACCCTTCCGAGCCTTCCCCTCACGGTGGTGGCCCTGGGCGAGGCCGTGCAGGACGAGCGCTGCACCGTGGACCGCATCCTCGGCATCCTCTCGAAGGATCCCTCCCTGTCCGCCACCCTGCTGCGGCTGGCGAATTCGGCGCTGTACGCCGGGTCCGATTCCGTCCTGGACCTGCGCACCGCGGTGCTGCGCCTGGGCTTCGATGCCGTGGCCAACCTGGGCACTGGCGCGGCGGTCATCCGAACCCTGAAGGGGGGCCTCCACCTGGATGCCCTCAGGCTCTGGCAGCACAGCGTGGCCGTGGGCCTCACGGCCAAGGGCGTCTGCATCCTGGCCAAGCGGCATGGGCAGGCCGAGACCGCCTTCCTCTGCGGCCTGCTCCACGACATCGGAAAGATCGCCCTGGACACCTGCTTCCCCGAGGTCTACACCGAGGTTCTCCGGAAAGTCGCTGACGGCGCCGCCTTCGTGGATGCCGAGCGCGAAACCCTGGGCCTGGATCACGCCGCCGCGGGCGCCCTCCTCGCCGCCGATTGGTCCTTCCCCGAGAGCATCGTGGACGTGATCCGCGACCACCATGACCCCAGGCCCGAGGACTTCCTGCCCAACCTCATCCACCTGGCGGACCTGCTGGTGCGCACCCGCGTCCCCATGGGGCCCGGCGACGAGCGGCTGATGTTCTCGCTCGACGAGCTGCCGGCCTTCAAGGCCGTGCTGGCCGGCGCCCTGCACAAGGACCTGGATGTGGAACGGATGACCTTCTCCATCGACGACGAAGTGGAGCACGCCCTGGCCTTCGTCGAAGTGGCATTCCAGGCCTGAGGCACTCATGACCATTCGCATCCTGGTGGTGGACGACAGCCCCTTCATGAGGAAATCCCTCCAGAAGATGCTCGAGGAGGCGCCCGACCTGCGGGTGGTGGCCACGGCGCGCGACGGCATCGACGCCCTGGAGAAGATCCAGGAGCACAAGCCCGACATCGTGACCCTCGACATCGAGATGCCGCGCATGGACGGCCTCACCTGCCTGAAGAGGATCATGGCGGAGCACCCCATGCCGGTGCTCATGGTCTCGAGCCTCACCCAGGAGGGCGCCCAGGCCACCCTGGACGCGCTGTCTCTGGGCGCCCTCGACTTCATCCCGAAGGAGAGCAGCTTCGCCAGCATGAGCATCCTGCAGATCCAGAACGACCTGCAGGAGAAGGTGCGGCGCCTGGCCACCAGCCCGAAATTCCACAAGGCCCCGGGGGCTTCTCCAGCCACGGCGGCCCCCGCCCCGCCTCCGGTCACCCCGCCGGTCGCCCCCAAGCCCGCCACCCCACGGCCGGCTCCCCTCGCCGGGGCGGGCCTGGGCTCGCCCCAGGCCGACCTGCTGCTGATCGGCAGCTCCACGGGCGGACCCAAGGCCCTGCAGGACATCCTGCCCACCATCCCCGCCGGCCTGCCGGTGCCCTGCCTCATCGTCCAGCACATGCCGAGCACCTTCACGAAGCCCTTCGCCGACCGGCTGAACGGCCTGTGCCAGGTGCATGTGAAGGAGGCGGAACAGGGGGAGCCCCTCAAGGCGGGCACGGTCTACATCGCACCCGGCGGCATCCACATGACCTACGGCGCCCGGGGACCGAAGGGCTGCATCGAACTGTGCGCCGAGCCCGTCTCCTCCCTGCACCGCCCAAGCGTGGACGTGCTGTTCCTGAGCGTGGCCGAGCACTTCAAGGGCCAGGCGCTCGCCACCATCCTCACCGGGATGGGCGCGGACGGGGCCAAGGGCATGGAGCAGCTGAAGCGCAAGGGGGCCCACACCCTGGCCGAATCCGAGGAGACCTGCGTGGTCTACGGCATGCCGCGGGCCGCCGTGGAGCGGGGCTGCGTGGACGTGATCGCCCCCCTGGGTGACATTTCCGGCCACCTGCGGCGCCACTTCCACCTCTAGGAGCCTGGCCCGTGCTGACGACCGCGATCCTGGGATCCCTGAGGATTCCGGCCTCCGCGGCCCCCGCCGCCCCGGCCCTGGCCAGCGCCCTCGCCGGACAGACCATCGAGGCCACGCTCGAGGCCGTCCTGCCGGAGGGCCTGCTGCTGCGGCTTCCGGACGGCAAGCAGCTCCAGGCCCAGGGCAGCCTGCCCTTCCCGCCCGGCAGCACCCTGGCCCTGCGCGGCGTGCCCCTGCCGGCGGGAGCCGGCATCCGCCTCCAGGTGGTCCGGGCCACGCCGCCGCCCAGTCCAGCCCTGCTGGCCCCGCTGGTCTTCGGCGAGGCGGGGCCGCTGCTGTCGCGGCTCCAGTCCACCGCCGCCCGGACGCCCCTGGGCCAGCTGCTGGGCCAGCTGGCCCAGGCCGGCCTGGCCGCCGCCGAGCGTCCCGAGGCCTGGTCCACCTGGATGAAGGAGGCCATGCAGGGCCTGGCGGATCCCACCGCCGCCCCGGCCGAATCCGCCTTCCATCGGCTGCAGGCCAAGGAGGGCACCGCCTGGTTCGAGCTCCCCCTGCCTTGGGCCGCGGGCGCGGAACCCCTGCGGATCTGGATCGAGGGCGGGCAGGAGCCCGGTGGAAGCGGGGAGGACCCGGTGCACCGCGTGTTCCTGAGCGTCCCCTTCTCCGGCCTCGGCGAGGTGCGCCTGGGGCTGGAGCAGCGAAGGGCCGGCCTGCGGGTCCGGCTGTGGCTCCAGGATCCCGGGCAGGTCGCGGCCCTCCGCCAGGACCTGGAGGCGGAGCTCGCCTCGCTGGGCCGTCCCGTGGACCTCCAGGTGTTCGCCCTCCCACCCGATTCGCCGGACCTGCGGGCCCTGGCCGGCGGCCCTCCCCTCCAGGCCATGGGGTGAGGCATGACTGAATCCACCCTCCATCCCACGGCCGCCGTGGAATCCCCTTCGCCGCGTTCCGGAGCCCGGCCAGGGCGGCCGGGCCTGGCCAGCGTGCTGGTCGGCTACTGGGCGGCCTTCTTCCTGCTGCACCTGGCGGCCTCCGTGTTGGTCACCAGGGATGGGGTCTCCCTCTGGTACTTCCCGGCGGCCCTCAGCGTGGCGCTGCTGCTGGTGTACGGCCCGAAGGTCCTGCCGGCCGTCATCCTCGCCCCCCTGCCCGTGGACCTGTGGCTCCGCCCCCTGGGGATGGGGCCCGCGGCCATCCTGGCGGTGTCGGCCCTCTACGCCTGCGGCCACGCCCTGGCGGCCCTGGCCTTCCGGAAGGCCCGGCTGTCCGTCCGCCTCCATCGCCCCAAGGACGTGGGGGGCTTCCTGCTCCTGGTCTTTGCGGGCCCCCTGCTGGCCTCCCTGCCCGTGTACGCCCTGCTGCACAGCCAGGGCACCCTGGGCGGCATCGACCTCGCAAACGGCCTGCGCATCCTGCTCCTCAGCGATGCACTCGGGGCGCTCACCCTGGGACCCGCCCTGCTCCTCTGGATCCGCCCCTGGCTGAGCCTGGGGTGGCACCGGCTCAGCCCCCTCGCCCCGGCCCTCCGCCCCTTCGAGTTCCTGACCCAGGCCGCCGCCCTGATCCTGGCCACCTTCCTGGTGGCCAAGATCAGCGAGCCCGGCACCCTGCACACGAAGTACCTGCTCTTCCTGCCCATGACCTGGCTGGTGGTGCGGGGCGGACTCCGGGCGGCCAGCCTGGGCTTTCCGCTGCTGGCCCTGACTCTGACCGTCCTTATCTTGCGGGACGACCTGCCGGTGGAGGCGCAGCTGGGCATCCAGTCCTTCCTCGTCGTGCTGTTCGGCATGGCCATGTTCCTGGGGTCGGCCATGGATGCCCAGCACACGGTGCTGGGCATCCGCGACCGGCGCAGCCGGCACCTGAACCAGCTCATGGAGGTCACCGGCGCCATCCCCTGGGAGATGGACCTCAACACGGGCCGCTGCGGCTACCTGGGCGCGGCCGTGGAGGCCCACTTCCGCTGGCCCCAGGAGCAGTGGCTGAAAAAGCCCTTCTGGGCCGAGGTGATCCACCCGGAGGACCAGGTCCCCTTCCTCCGCTTCCTCCTGGAGATCAGCCGTCCCGAGGGGGACCGGCAGCTCGAGTTCCGGCTGCGGACCCCGGAGGGCGGCGAGCACTGGGTGCGGGTGGCGGGGGGCCTGGAATCCAGGCCCGGGGAGGGCCGGGTCCTGGGCTTCCTGTTCGACATCCACGCCCACAAGCACGCCGAGGAGAACGCATTCCGGGCCACCCTGAAGGAGAAGGACCTCCTGCTGCGTGAGATCCACCACCGGGTGAAGAACAACCTCCAGGTGGTCTCCAGCCTGCTGCGGCTGCAGGCCTCCACCCAGGGGGATCCCGCGGTCCACCTGGCCCTCCAGGAGGCCCAGGAGCGCGTCCAGGCCATCGCCCTCATCCACCAGAAACTCAAGCACGCGCCCGATTTCTCCCAGCTCGACCTGCCCGGCTATGTGCAGACCCTGGCGGAACGGCTGGTCCGGAGCTACGCCAGCGTGCCGGCCCTCATCGACCTGCGGGTGCAGGTGGCCGCCGTGGAGCTGGGGCCCGACGCGCCGGTGCCCCTCGGCCTGATCCTCAACGAGCTGGTGGCCAACGCCCTCCAGCACGCCTTCCCGCCCGGGGAGGGCGGGAGTCTGGACATCGAGATCGAGCCGGATACCCGGGGCTGGGTCACCGTCCGGGTGGCCGACTCGGGCCAGGGTCTGCCGGAGTCCGTGGACCTGGACAGCGGGGGGCTGGGATTCCAGTTGGTCCGGGCGCTGACCGATCAGTTGGGGGGGACCCTGGAGATCGAACGGCGTCGGGGCGCCTCCTTCCTCCTGAGCTTCCCCCCCAGCCGCCACCCATGAGCCAACCCCTGATCCTGATCGTCGAAGACGAGGCCATCGTGGCGATGGACCTCCGGCTGCACCTCCAGGACCTGGGCTACGCCGTGTCCGGCCTGGCCTCCACGGGCGAAGAGGCGGTGGCCATGGCAGCCCGCACCCGGCCCTCCCTGGTGCTCATGGACATCTCCCTCGGTGCGGGGATGGATGGCATCGAGGCCGCCCACCACATGCAGGGCATGGGCCTGCCCGTGGTCTACCTCACCGCCTTCGCCGATGAGGCGACCCTCACCAGGGCCAAGGAGAGCGCCCCCTACGGTTATCTCCTCAAGCCCTATGACGAGCGGGCCCTCCACTCCACCATCGAGATGGCCCTCTACCGCCACCGCATGGAACTGGAGCTCAAGGCCAGCGAATCCCGCATGCGGGCGATCATCGAACATGCGCTGGACCTGGTCGTGATCCTCGACCAGGCCGGACGGGTCACCTACAGCAGTCCCTCGGCCGCGAAGATCCTGGGCTACCGCCATGGTGAACGGTACGGAACCCCCGCGGTCGACCTGGTCCATCCCGACGACAGGAGCGCCTACGCCGCGGTGCTCCGCGAGCTGATCCAAGTCCCGGGCGGATCCAGGGCCATCGAGATCCGCATTCTCCACAAGGACGGCACGCCGCGGCTCATGGAGTCCGTGGCCCACAACGCCCTCGAAGTACCCGGGGTGCACGGCATCGTGATCAACGCCCGGGACATCACGGAGCGGCGGCAGGTGGAGCTGGACCGCCAGGTGATGGAGGCCAAGGTCCAGCAGGCGCAGAAGCTCGAGAGCCTGGGCGTCCTGGCGGGGGGCATCGCCCACGACTTCAACAACCTGCTCATGGGCATCATGGGCCACGCGGGGCTGGCGCTGATGGACCTCGACGCCGACAGCCCCCTCCGGCGGCGCCTGCACCAGATCGAGCTGGCCGCCACCCGGGCCGCGGAGCTGACCAACCAGCTGCTGGCCTACTCGGGCCGCGGCAAGTTCCTGGTGGAGCCCCTCTCGCTGTCGCGCCTGGTGGACGAGATGGAGAGCCTGCTGGAGACCGTGATCTCCAAGAAGGCCGTGCTCGAGCACCACTATGCCCCGGACCTGCCCCTGATCGACGGGGACGCCACCCAGATCCGGCAGGTGATCATGAACCTCATCACCAACGCCTCGGATGCCCTGGGCGAGCGGCCCGGCAAGATCCGCATCACCGTGGGCACCATGCCCAGCGGCCCCCACACCCCCTGCCTGGCGGGCACGCCGCCGGAAGGGGAGTGCGTCTTCCTGGAAGTGGAGGACACCGGCGAGGGCATGGCCCAGGACACGCTCGGCCGGATCTTCGACCCCTTCTTCACCACCAAGTTCACCGGGCGCGGGCTCGGGCTGGCCGCGGTCCTGGGCATCGTGCACGGCCACCACGGCGCCATCCAGGTGCTCAGCGAACCCGGCAAGGGCACCACGTTCCGCCTGCTCTTCCCCCGCTCCGAGGGCACCCACGGCCAGGACCTCTGGCAGGACCGCCCCACCCAGGCCTATGCGAGCCAGGGCACCATCCTGGTGGTGGACGACGAGGAGACCGTGCGCGCCGTCGCCGCCGCCACCCTGGAGCGCTGCGGCTTCCAGCTCCTGCTCGCCAGCGACGGCCGCGAGGGGCTGGCGGCCTACCGCAAGGCGGCCGCAGACATCCGCGCCGTGGTGCTGGACCTCACCATGCCCATCCTGGGCGGCGATGAGGTCCTCGCGGACTTGCGCTCCGGGGGCGGCCCGGGGGCCACGGTCCCCGTGCTGCTCTCCAGCGGCTACAGCAGCTCGGACGTGGCGGTGGACCTCCAGCGGTTCGCCCCGATCCAGTTCCTCCAGAAGCCCTACAACCCCATCGACCTCATCCAGAAGATCCGCAGCTGCCTCGGGGAGTAAGGAGACCTGGTAACCGCGAAAAACGCGAAAGGACGCGAATGGCATGCCGTTCATCGGCGACGCTCTGCCCGATTCCATCGAGAACCACGGGAAAGCTGGAACCGCGGATTACGCGAGGGCGGCGGAGGGGACGATGAGCAGGCTGAGAAAACCCAAGGGGGTCCCCTTTTCGCGTCATGTCGCGGTTCCTCCGTTCATCCCTTCCGCAGCTGCCTCATGAGCCGGGGCAGGCGGTTCAGGGCGGCCTGGGCCTCGGTCCACTCCCGGTGGGGGCGGGCCGGGAAGCCGGTAACGAAGCTCCCCTCGGGCAGGCTCTTGGCCACCACACTGTTGCCGCCCACCACGCTGCGGCTGCCGATCTCGATGTGGCCCACCACACCCACCTTGCCGGCCAGCGTCACGTAGTCGCCCAGCTTGGTGGAACCGCTGATGCCCGTCTGGCTGACCAGGAGGCAGTGGTTCCCCACCTGAACGTTGTGGGCCACCTGCACCTGGTTGTCGATCTTGGTGCCCGCGCCGATGCGCGTGGGCCCCAGCACGCCCCGGTCGATGCAGACGCAGGCGCCGATCTCCACGTCGTCACCCACCTCCACCCAGCCCACCTGGGGGATCTTGGCGTGGCGGCCCTCCACCAGCACATAGCCGTAGCCGTCGCTGCCCACCACGGAGTTGGCATGGACGGCCACGCGGTTCCCCAGCCGGGTGCGGCGGTAGAGCACCGCGCCGGGGAACAGCTCGCAGCCCTCCCCCAGCACGCAGTCGTCGCCGATGTGGACGCCAGGATGCAAGACACAGCCACGACCCAGCACCGTGCGGGCGCCCACGGTGGCGCCGGGGGCGAAGCGGCTGTCCGCGCCGATCTGTGCCGTGGGGTGGACCGGGGACGCGCTCCATTCGGGGTCGGGCTCGGGGTGCAGCCAGCCGATGGCCTGGGCGAAGGCCCAATAGGGATGCTTCACCCTCAGCACCGCGCGCTCCCCCATGTCCACCGAGGGATCCACGAAGATGAGACCCGCGGCGCTGTCCTTGGCCTTTGAAGCGTACTTGGGGTTGGCGAGGAAGGACACGGAGCCCGCTCCGGCCTCCTCCAGGGGCTTCACTTCTGAAATGGGGCGTTCCGGGGGACAATGGTCGAGGCTGCCGCCCAGACGCTCGGCCAGTTCCTGCGCAGTCATGGTCGGCATGGGGGCTCCTCCGGTCGGTCTGGCTCCAGTCTCCAGCCTCCAGCCTTCCACCTCAACCCACGGATTCCCATGCACCCCGTTCTTTTCGAGCTCGGCTCCTTCCCCCTGGGCACCTACGGGCTGCTGCTGGCCATCGCGTTCTTCGCGGGCACGGCCCTGGCCAAGCGCCAGGGCCGGCTGGACGGCCTGGTCCCCGCGGCCATCACGGACCTGGCCATCGCCATGCTCATCTCGGCCATCGTCGGATCGAAGCTGCTGATGATCGTGGTGGACCTGGTCAACGGCCGTCCTTTCGCCGAGATCTTCTCCCTGGCCACCCTGAGGGCCGGGGGGGCCATCCACGGCGGCATCATCGCGGCCACCGCGGTCTTCTTCTGGAAGCTGCGCAAGGGCCAGGGCCTGCCCCTGCGGATCACGGGCGACGCCCTTGTGCCCGGCGTGGCCCTGGGCCAGGCCATCGGCCGCCTCGGCTGCTTCTCCGCCGGCTGCTGCTACGGCACCGAGAGCCACCTCCCCTGGGCCATCACGTTCACCCACCCCATGGCCCATGAGATGGGCGCGCCCTTGTTCCCGGTCCATCCCGTCCAGCTGTACAACACACTGACCAACCTCCTGGTGATGGCCATCCTGCTGCTGGCCCGGCCGAAGCGGGCCTTCCAGGGCCAGATCTTCGCCCTCTACTTCCTGGTGGAGGGCCTGGGCCGCGTCGTCACCGAGACCTGGCGGGGTGACGTGGACCGCGGCACCGGCTGGCTGGGCTGGGCATGGCTCAGCACCGGCCGCCTTACGGGCCTCGCCTTCATGCTGCTGGGGCTGGGCCTCTGGGTGATCTGGAGCCGCCAACAGGAAGCCCGCAGGGAGACGACGTGATCCGACTCATCGCCGAAGCGGGCGCCCCCCGCCTGGACCGCTTCCTGGCTGACCGCCATCCCGAGATCCCCCGCGCCCGCTGGGATGCCCACGTGCGCACCGGCGAGATCCGCGTGAACGGCGTGGCGGTGACCAAGGGTGGCGTAAAGCTCCGCCCGGGGGATGTGGTGGAGACGGAGCTGCCGGTGATCGCGCCTCCCGCGGCCCACTTGGCGGGCGAGGCCATCGACCTGCCGAGCCTCTTCGAGGACAGCCAGCTGTGGATCGTGGACAAGCCCGCGGGCATGGTGGTGCATCCCGGCCCCGGCCACGCCGGGGGCACGGTGGTGAACGCCCTGCTCCACCGGCTCCAGGCCCCCGTGGTGCTATCGCCGGCCGGAGAGGACGAGCCCTCGGAGGATGCCGAGGAGCTGGCCTCGGGCTGGCCCGGCCTGATGCACCGCCTGGACCGCTACACCACGGGCTGCCTCTGCCTCGCCAAGACGGCGGAGGCCCAGCGCGCCATCCAGGCCCAGTTCAAGGCCCGCACCGTGGAGAAGCGTTACCTGGCCCTCGTGCGGCACTCCCCGAAGCTGCCCCAGCTGGGCAGCCTGCTCATCGACGAGCCCATCGCCCGCCACAAGCAGGACCGGCTCCGCATGGTGGTGGCCGCGGGCGGGCGCCACGCCCAGACCCGCATCCGCGTGCTGGCCCGCACCACCAGCGCGGCCCTGGTGGAGTGCGAGCTGCTCACGGGGCGCACCCACCAGATCCGCGTCCATCTCGCGCACCTGCGGGCCCCCCTCATGGGCGACCCCCTCTACGGCGGCCCCGGGAAGTGGAAGGATGTGGACGGCCAGCCCCTCCTGCTGCCCCATCCGGCCCTCCATGCCTGGAAGCTGTCGGTGGACCACCCCCTCACCGGCACGCGCATCGAGGCGGAGGCCCCCATCCCCGAGGCCTTCCGCGCCCTCGCCGCTTCCCTGGGCTTGCCTGGCTACTGAGTCCGGCGCATCATCCCGGAAAAGCACCTGCTCCCGGGGGATCCATGCCCGTCGCCACCCTCGCACCCACCACCCTGGAAGGCTGGCTGCAGGACCACCCCCACCTGCCGGGCATCCTGCTGGCGATCCTCTGCCTCCTGATCCTCGCCGGGGTGATCCTGCCCAGGTTGGCCTCCTGGCGGCGCGGGAAGGGTCGGCCAGTGCTGGGGCCGGTGCAGGTGGACGAGCTGATCGCGGGCTCCGGAGCCCTGGTGGTGGACCTGCGGAGCCCCGAGGCCTTCCGCACGGGCCACATCCGCGGCTGCCTGCACGTGCCCTTCCCGGAGTTGCAGGGCCGCTTCACCGCCCCGGACCCCAAAGCCCGCCGGGCCCTGATCCTGGTGGATGAAACGGACGAACTGGCCCACCAGGCCTACGACCTGCTGACCCGGCGCGGCTTCACCTGGATGTACGTGATGCAGGGCGGCATGAGAGCCTGGCGGCGGGCCAACCGGCCCGTGGCCAAGTAGGCCTACTGCTTCGGCGCCTCAGCGGCGGGCTTCTTGGGGGCATCCAAGGTTGCGGCGAGGGCCTCGGTGGGCGCGCTCTGGAAGGCCAGGTGCATGATCCACCAGCGCTTGCCATCGAAGACGCACTGCAGGGCATTGGTGCCCGTGTAGAGCACCGGTCCATCGGCCTCCAGCCGGATCTCGTAGGGCGACCAGACCTGCGCGATGCCCTCCTGCTTCGTGACGGTCACGGCCGTGCCCTTCTCGAAGAAGCCCTTTTCCCACTGCGGAATGGCGAAGGCCAGGAAGGCCTCCAGGTCCATGGGCCGCATGAAGGCGCCCTTCTCGGGGTGCTTGGCCGCCACGGCGAGGCGGGCGTGGAGGTGAAACAGGGCGCGGATCTTCTCGATGTTGCGTTTCTGCCCGTTCGGGCCGGAGATGAAGGCATAGAGGGAGGCGGTGAGGGCCTCGGGCGTGCCGGTCTCCTCCGGGGCCAGGTCCGCCCGGACCAGCTCCTTGATGGGGCTGGAACTGAGCGGCGGCAGGGTGGGCAGATCCGAGACCTGCTTCTTGACGGGGGGAGGCCCCTGGGCCAGCAGGGAGAGGGTGGTCAGGCAGAGCAGCGGACGGATCACGGGTCCTCCAGAGGCAACATGAATGTGTCATGCTCCATCGTTTTCGGGGAGCCCCCAACGCTCCCAGAGCAGGAGCAGCAGCAGGCCCGGGATGGCTGCGGCGGCGCAGACCGGGAAATAGAGCTTCCAGCCGTACCAGTCGGCCATGAAGCCCGTGAGCCCCGCGAAGAGGGTGCGGGGCAGCGCCATGAGGGCGCTGAAGAGGGCGTACTGGGTGCCGGTGTAGGAGCGGTTGCAGGCACCCATGAGCAGGGCCGCGAAGGCGCTGCCGCCCATGCCGTAGGCCAGGTTCTCCAGGGTGTTGGCCGCCACCAGCAGCGGCAGGTGCCGCCCCAGCAGCGAGATGACCCAGAAGCCCAGGATGCTGCCCGCCTGCACGAAGCCGCAGATCCACAGGGCCCGCCGCAGGCTCATGCGCGTGAGCATCCAGCCGCCGATGAGCCCACCCAGGATGATGGCCACCATGGCCGTGGTCTTCTGCACCGTGCCGATCTGCATCTTGGTAAAGCCCATGCCCCGCAGCAGGAAGGGGATGGTCATGGATTCCGCCAGCCAGTCCCCCAGCTTGTAGAACACGGCGAAGGCCAGGAGGTAGCCGATGCCCCGGCGGCGGAGCAGGTCCTTCAGGGGCCCCGCGATGGCCTCCTGCAGCGTGCGCGGGGCCGGGGCCACGGCATCCGTGTTCTCGGCCAGCCAGGTCCCGGCCATGCCCAGCAGGGTCAGGACGGCCATGCCCAGGTAGGTCGTCCGCCAGCCGAAGGCCTGGGCCAGGATCAGGGCCAGGCCCCCGCTCACCAGCATGGCCACCCGGTAGGCCGCGATGTGGATGCTGTTGCCCAGGCCCAGGTGCTTCTGGTCCAGGGCCTCGGCCCGCCAGGCGTCCACGGCGATGTCGAAGGTGGCGCTGGCCACCGCCACCGCCAGGGCCAGAACCACCACCCTCAGGAGGTCGAGGTGCGGCTCGCTGCGGGCCAGCAGCACCAGGGCCGCGGCCATGGCCCCCTGCATCAGCAGCAGCCAGCCCCGGCGCCGCCCCAGCCCCGGCAGGGCGTAGCGGTCCAGGAAGGGGGCCCAGAACACCTTGAGGCTGTAGGGCAGCGTCGCGAAGCTGAAGAGGCCGATGGTGCCGAGGCTCAGCCCCTCGTCCGTCATCCAGGCCTTCAGGGTGGAGCCCGTCAGGAACAGGGGCAGCCCCGAGGCGAAACCCAGGAGGATGAGGACGAGCAGGCGGCGGCGGGGCATGACCGATGGTAGCGGGACCGCAACCGGACGCGCAGCGAAGCGGAGTCAACCCTAGGGAAATGGTCAACGCGAGGCGCGGCTCCGCCGAGCCGAGCGCGGGGGTCCGGGGGTGTTCGCGCAGCGAGCCCCTAGATCCTTGCGGCGCAGGCGCCGCAAGGGGAACCCCCGGAGAATATCAATCCGCCAGGGTGCTCAGATCTCCCGGATCCTGACCCAGGGCCTCGGCCTTGAGGGCGCGGCGAAGGATCTTGCCGGAGCGGGTCTTGGGGAGGCTGGCCCGGAGCTCGATGTCGGAGGGCACGGCGATGCCGCCCAGGTCCTCGCGCACATGGTCCTTCAGGCTGGCGATGAGGCCCGGCCCCGCCGCGACACCCGCGCGGACGACCACGAAGGCCTTGATGTTCTCCCCCTTGATGGGATCGGGGATGCCCACCACGGCGCTTTCCGCCACGGCCGGGTGGCGGATGAGGGAGCCCTCCACATCGGCAGTGCCGATGCGGTGGCCCGCCACGTTGAGCACGTCGTCGGAGCGGCCCAGCACGGCGATGTAGCCGTCCGCATCCCGGACCGCCACGTCGCCCACGGTGTAGTAGCCCGGAATCTCCCGCCAGTAGTCCTCGTAGCGCTTGTGGTCGTTCCACACGGTCCGCAGCATGTAGGGAAGCGGGAACTTGATGACCAGGAGGCCGCCCTGGCCGTCGGGCACGGGGGAGCCGTCCTTGTTCACCACCGCCAGCTGGGCCCCGGGCATGGCCTTGCCCGCCTTGCCAGGCCGCACCTCGAAAGTGGGGAGGGTGCCAATGACCGGGCCGGCGATCTCCGTCTGCCACCAGTTGTCCACCACCTGGCCGTTGCCCTGGCCCACGAGGTGCTGCTGGGCCCAACGGTGGGCCTCGGGATTGAGGGGCTCACCGGCGCAGGCCATGAGGCGCAGGCGGCTGAGGTCGAACTTGCCTGGGGCCTCTGCGCCGTGGCTCATCCACATCCGGACCGCCGTGGGCGCCGTGAACATCACGTTCACGCCGAATCGCTCGCAGATCTCCCAGGTGACGTCGGGGCTGGGGTAGTCGGGGGCGCCCTCGCGGCACAGCACCGTGGCGCCGATGCTCATGGGGCCATAGACGATGAAGCTGTGGCCCACCACCCAGCCGATATCCGAGGTGCTCCAATAGATGTCGCGCTCCTGGATCTGGTAGAAGGCCTTGCTCAGGTAGTTCACGCCCACCAGGTAGCCGCCAGTGGCATGAACCACGCCCTTCGGTTTTCCAGTCGTCCCGCTGGTGTAGAGGATGAAGAGCGGATGTTCCGCGTCCACCATCTCGGGCTCGCAGTGGATCTCGCGACCCTGCTGGATGTCGTAGAAGTCCTTCTCCCGCTCGCTGGCGAAGGTGACGGGGGCGTCGCCGGGCCGGGAGCCCCGGCGGTGGACGATCACATGGTCCACCGCGGTCAGGTCGCGCACGGCCTCGTCCACGATGGGCTTCAGGGGAATGGCCTTGCCGCGGCGGTAGGTGAAGTCGGAGCAGACCACCACCTTGGCGCCGGCATCCTCGATGCGGGTGCGCAGGGCCAGGGCGCCCATGCCCGCGTAGACCACGCTGTGGATGGCGCCGATGCGGGCGCAGGCCAGCATGGAGATGATGCCTTCGGGCGTGAGCGGCATGTAGAGGATGACGCGGTCGCCCTTCTTCACCCCCAGGCGCTTGAGCGTGTTGGCGAAGCGGTTCATCTCGCGGTAGAGGCGGTTGTAGGTGTAGGAGCGTTCGTCGCCATCCTCGCCCACCCACAGCAGGGCGGCCTTGTTGCGCCGGTCGCTGTGCACATGGCGGTCGATGCAGTTCACGGTGGCGTTCAACTTGCCGCCCAGGAACCAGGCGTGGTTGGGGGCGTTGAACTCGAAGACCTTGGTCCAGGGCTCGGCCCAGTCCAGGGCCTTGGCCTTCTCGCCCCAGAAGGTGGCGGGATCCTCCTCCGCCAGGGCCCGCTCCACCTCGTAATTGATGGCCGCCTGCTTGGCCAGCCAGCCCTTCATGGGAATCGGGGCCTCGCCCTTCTGCAGGGCCTGGATGGTCTTCTGCTGGGTAATGCTGATTTCCACTTCGCTCATGGAGGACTCCGAGAACGGGGGCGGTGGATGAAATGGGATTGGTTGGGAGGGAAGGTAGCATGGCGCCGGGGTGAGCGGGGCAATCGATGACGGTCATCACAGCTACACTGGCCCCGGAGCCCAGCCCATGGCGAAGACCCCCCATCCGGCCCCCTACGATGTCCACCCCAGCGTGGCCTATGTCCAGGCCCTCCTCGCCAACCTCCAGGCCAAGACCGGGCACAGCCTGGAGGAGTGGGTGGCCCTCCTGCGCCGGGAGCAGCCGGCAGATCCGAAGACCTGGCTGAAGGCCCGGGGCCTGGGCACCAACCAGGCGGGGTTCCTCCTGCAGCGGGCCGGCCTCGTCCCCGGTCATGCCTTCGACGACACGCCGGAGGGCTACCTCGCGGCGGCACCCCGTCATGTCGAGGCCCAGTACTGCGGCAGGAAGGCCCCGCTCCGGCCCCTCTTCGAGCGGATCGTCGGCCTCGCCCGCAGCCTGGGCCCGGACGTGAAGGTCTGCCCCTGTGAGACCATCGTCCCCTTGTACCGGAATCATGTGTTCGCCGAGGTGAAGCCCTTCGTCTCCCGCCTCGACCTGGGCCTGGCCCTGGGGGACCCCGCCCGGGTGAAGGATCCCTCGGGCCGGCTCAAGGACACGGGCGGCTTCGCCAGGAAGGACCGCATCACCCACAAACTCGAGCTCATGTCCGAAGCGGACCTGGAAGCCGCCCTGCCCTGGCTGCAGCGGGCCTACGAACGGGACAAGGACTGACCCGGGCCGGAGGGCCTCAGGACTTCGGCCTGGGCCGGCTGGCGGGGGGCACGATGCCGTTCATGCGGAGGTACTCCACCATCTGGCCGTAGTGGTCCATGCCGTGGAAAGCCAGGAGCGTGGCCATGCCGATGGCCGTGAAGTCCGGGCCCTGGCCGAAGGGATTCTTGATGGGGCGGCTGCCGTTCTGGGCCGTGATGCCCTGGATGGCCTTCCGGGCGTAGGCGAAGGAATCCTTCATGTACTTCACGATCTCGGCCTTGGTCTTGAGGCTGTCAGGGCCCATTTCCATGTCCCCCACCTCGGCCGGGGGCTTCTCGCCCAGGATCAGGGCGCCCATGGCGAAGTTCACGGCGGCGACATGCTTGATCTGCTGCGCGAAGGTCTTGACGCCCTTGAACTCGCCCTGGGTGGGGGCCCAGTTGAACTTCTCGTCAGGCATGGCTTCGGCGGCGCCGATGAACTGGGCCGGAACGAACTGGTAGGTGGCGTCCATGGCCGCGCCGACCGTGGGCTCGGCGGCGGAGGCCGGGGCCGGGGCGGGCGCCGTGGGGGCCTGGGCCGCCAGCGGCAGGGCGAGCAGAAGGGCGAAGAGCTTCGTCTTCATGTCGGGCTCCTTGGAAAGGAGGCCATGCTACACCCTAGGACGCGTCCCTGTCTCAACAACCAGATTGGGCTCCAGGCCGGAAGGACCTGGCCCTCAGGGGATTGCCACGCCCACCCGGTTCACCTTCAGGATCCGCTCCAGGTCCTTCGGGTCCAGCCCCACCAGGAAGCCCCGACTGCCGCCATTGAGGTAGATGCGGTCCAGGTCGAAAATGGTGGCCTCGGTGTGGATGGGCATGGCCTTTTTCGTGCCGAGGGGGCTCGTTCCGCCCACCAGGTAGCCGCTGTGGCGGTTGGCCACCTCGGGCTTGCAGGGCTGCACGGCCTTGGCGCCGATCTGGCGGGCCAGTTCCTTCGTGCTCACCTCGCGGTCCCCGTGCATGAGGATGATGAGGGGCGCGCCCTTCTCATCCTCCATGACCAGGGTCTTGATGACCGCGTGTTCGGGGACGCCCAGCTCGCGGGCGCTGACCTTGGTGCCACCATGCTCTTCGTAGCGGTAGAGGTGCTCGGTGAAGGGGATGCCGGCCTGCCTGAGGAGGCGGGTGGCCTGGGTGGAGGGCGCCTTGGACATGCGATCATCATTCCACGACTCGCCGGGCGGAGTTCCCTTCCCGCATTGGAGGCAGCATGAGCGACACGGGACTGCGGGGTGGCACGGTCCTGGTGTCGGGCGCCGGCCGGGGCCTGGGCCGGGAAGTGGCGCTGCGGCTCGCCGCCCGCGGCTTCACGGTGATCGCCGCCATGCGCCGGCCCGAACCCCTCCACGACCTGGAGGTGCTGTCGCTGAATGTGGCGGACGGAACGTCTGTCCGCGCCGCCGCCGAGTGCGTGAGGGCTCGCCACGGAAGGCTGGATGCTCTGGTGAACAACGCGGGCATCCTGCTGGACGGCGCCACGGGCCTGATGGACCTGGAGGCCGAGGTCCTCCGCCGCACGCTGGAGACCAACACGCTCGGGCCCCTGCGGATGGCCCAGGCCTTCGCGCCGCTGATGCCCCCGGGCGGCCGTATCGTGAACGTGAGCAGTGGCGGCGGGCAGCTCTCGGCCCCGGCCGCCTGGGCCCCGGGCTATTGCATCTCCAAGACCGCCCTGAATGCCGTCACCGTCCAGTTGGCCGAGGCGTTGAAACCCAAGGGCATCGCCGTGAACGCGGTCTGCCCCGGTTGGGTGCGCACCGACATGGGCGGCGCCGAGGCGCCCCGCAGTCTGGAGGAGGGCGCCGACAGCATCCTCTGGCTGATCCTCCAGGCAGGCCCGCAGCTCACCGGAGGGTTCTGGCGGGATGGGAAACCGGTGGCATGGTAGAACCCGCCCAGGGTCCCGACGACCCCCAGGAAGGCCTGTCCAGGCTCCAGGAGGAGCTGACGGCCAAGGCCCCCGTCCCCTGGGTCACGTTCGGGATCATCGGCCTCAATGTCGCCGCCTACCTCGCGATGCTGCTGGCCGGCGTCCACTTCATGGAACCGAAAGCCTCGGAGCTCCTGGCCTGGGGGGCGAACCAGGGCTCGGCGACCACGGCCGGCCAGTGGTGGCGGCTGCTCACCTGCACCTTCCTGCACATCGGCCTCATCCACCTCCTGTTCAACATGGCCGTCCTCCAGGACATCGGGCGGTTCATGGAGCGCCTGACCGGCCCCGCCGGGTTCGCCGTGGTCTACCTCCTGTCCGGGGTCGCGGGCAGCGTGGCCTCCATGTGGTGGAACCCCCACATCGTGTCCGCGGGCGCCTCCGGGGCGATCTTCGGCCTCTACGGCGGCCTCCTCGGATACCTGCTCGCCGGATCCCGGGACATTCCGGTGGAAGAGGCCCGGAAGCTCCGCAACAACGCCCTCGTCTTCCTCGGCTACAACCTGATCTGGGGTTTCACCCAACGCGAGGTGGACATGGCCGGCCACCTGGGCGGCCTCCTGGGGGGTCTGGCCTGCGGCTTCGCGATGGCACGGCGCCTGCGGGCGGAGGGCCCGGCGGCCAGGCCGCGCCTCAACCTTCAGATCCTGGCCGCCGGGGCGGCCCTCCTGGCCGTGGCCGCATTTTCCCGCCCCCGGACCGTGGATTTCCAGCGGGAGTGGGAGCGTTTCTCGGCGATGGAGACGCGGGTCCAGGCGCAGTACCATCAGGCGCTTCAGAAGGCGAAATCCGGCGCCCTCGCGGACCAGGACTTCGCTCTGCTCATGCAGACCGAGGTCATCGACCCCTGGCGCACGGCCCGACTGCGCCTCGAAGGGATCGAGGGGCTTCCCCCGGACCAGGCCCGGCTGCTCGCCCAGGTGGATCGCTACGCCCAGCTCCGAGAGCGGGCTTGGGAGACCTTTGCCGAAGCCCTGCGGCAGCAGGACCCCAAGGGTGTCCAGCAGGCCAGCGCCCTCCATGCAGAAGCCGAGAAGCAGTTGGAGGCGCTCGGCAGGTAGGGCGGGCCCTCAGCCGGCCAGCGCGCGAAAGGTCGCCCCCTCGGGCACGTCGATCCCGAAGGTCCCGCGAAGCGTGGAGAGCAGCTCCTCCGGGGCCAGCTCGCGCCCCTCCACCTCGTCTCCCCGCAGCTCGGCGTAGGCGCGGTTGCGGAGGATGCGGCGCACCTCGGGTCCCGGCAGCTGGGCCGTGAGGGTCGTCATGAACCGCGACTCCGGGTGGCTGCTGGTGTAGTGGTTGGCCATCTCGAAATCCACAGGGAGCCGGGCCTCGGGCACGAAGGCGTAGAGGTCCTCCCAGGCGCCGTGGTGGCGGGACTGGAGCACGCGCAGGCCGGCCTCCTCCGCCACCCGGTAGGTGTTCCGGAACTGCGGATGCGATGCACCGTCCATGGACACCGGATGCAGCAGGCCCTCGCCCCCGAAGCCCACGTCGCAAAGCCAGTCCGCCCCCTCCACCCGGACCACCAGCAGCATGTGGGTGCGCGGCAGGATCTGGGTGGCGCCCTTGCGCACACGGGCTTCGCAGGGAAAGGCCTGGAACCCCAGGGATTCCAGCACGGCCAGGAACAGCGTGTTGTGTTCGAAGCAGTAGCCGCCTCGCCGCCGCTGCACCAGCTTGGCCTGCAGCGAAGCCAGGTCGAGGCGGATGGGCAGGCCCATCTGGATGTCCAGGTTTTCGAAGGGGATGCTGGTGGCGTGGGCGACATGCAGGGCCTTCAGACCCGCCAGGTCGGCGGCGGGCGCGGCCTCCAGCCCGATGCGCCGGAGGTAGGCCGCCAGATCAACGGACATACTGGGCCTCCCCGTTGCCGAAAGACCAGTCCGCCAGATCGTTCTCCACCAGGCAGATCAGCACATCCTCCGGGCGCAGGCCCGGCCGCGCCGCCAGGTTCGCCACGATGCGCCGGTAGAGGGCCTGCTTCATCTCGACCGTGCGGCCCTTCCGCAGGGTGATCTGGATGGCCACCCAGTCGGGCGAGCGCTCGATGCCCAGGTAGTGGGCGTCGAAGATGAGGCCCGCGGCATGCTCCGTGAGGATGTGGAAGCGATCGTGGGGAGGCACGTTCACCGTGGCCTCCATGGCCTCCTGCACCCCATCCGACAGGGCCTGGCGGTGGGCCTCGTCGAGCCCGGCGCGGTGGGAAATGCGGACGAGGGGCATGGGACCTCCGGTTCAGCGGGCCTGCCAGGCCGAGAGGTTGCGCCGGATCTGCGCGGCGTGGATCTCCAGGTGCCCGCCGTAGCTCCGCAGCCAGTCGTCGGTGCCGTAGGGCCCGCTCTGGGTGTGGCGGCCCATGCGGCCCCATGCCTCGTCCGGCAGGCCGTCGAGCATGGCCGAGGTATGGGCCCGCACGGTCTCCACGAGGTGGAGGGCCAGCTCGGGATCCGACGCGTGGTAGTCGAAGCGATGGGCCCACTCGGCCTCCTCGTAGCCCACGATGAGGGGCTCGGGCTCGGCCAGCAGCAGGCGGATGCGGGTGGCGGCGTAGGTCTCCGAATCGGCGCAGTGGACCACCACCTCGTGGGCGCTCCAGCGGCCCTCGCCGGGGCGCCAGGACCGGGCCTCGACGGGGAGTTCCTCCCAGGCCTGCCGCAGCAGCGCGGCCCCCTGGCGGTAGCGGCGGAGGAAGGATTCCCGGGTGGCGGCGTCAAAGGACATGGGGCACCTCCCCACCAGGATGGTCCTCATCCCGGAAAAAAGAAGCCTCATCATGCGAGGCAGCCGCGCCTACCATGGAAGCCGTCCCCCGGAGCTCCCATGCGCTTCCTCCCCGCCTGCCTCGTCCTGGGTCTCACGGCCCTGTCCCTGCAGGGGGCCGACCGCGTCACCGGCCGGGCCTTCGCCACCCGCTCGGAGGTGGCGGCCCAGCACGGCATGGCCTGCACCAGCCAGGCTCTGGTCACCCAGATCGCCCTGGACATCCTGAAGCAGGGCGGTTCCGCCGTGGACGCGGCCATCGCCGCGGACGCTGCGCTGGGCCTCATGGAGCCCACGGGCAGTGGCATGGGCGGCGACCTCTACGCCATCGTCTGGGACGCGAAAACCAAGAAGCTGCACGGCCTCAACGCCAGCGGCCGCTCGCCGAAATCGCTCCCGCTCGCCCACTTCAGGAAGCTCGGCCTGACGCACATCCCGCCCCACGGCCCCCTGCCCGTGAGCGTACCGGGCTGCGTGGACGGCTGGTTCGAACTGCACAAGAAATTCGGCAGGCTCCCCATGGCCCAGGTGCTGGCCCCGGCCATCCGCTATGCCAAGGAGGGCTTCCCAGTCAGCGAGCTCATCGCCTACTACTGGGATCGCAGCGTGCCCGTGCTGGGCAAGTACCCGGGCTTCCTGGAGACCTTCACGGTGGACGGGAGCCGTGCGCCAAAGAACGGGGAGGTCTTCCGGAATCCGCGGCTGGCGAAGACCTTGGAGCTCCTGGCCAAGGAAGGCCGCGACGCCTTCTACAAGGGCGAGATCGCCCGGAAGATCGACGCCTACATGAAGGCCCAGGGTGGCTTCCTCAGCTTTGAAGACCTCGCCGCCCACCGCTCGGACTGGGTGGAGCCCGTAAGCGTGAACTACCGCGGCTACGACGTGTGGGAGCTGCCTCCCAATGGCCAGGGCATCGCCGCCCTGCAGATGCTGAACATCCTCGAAGGCTACGACTTCTCCAAGATCCCCTTCGGCAGCCCGCAGCACGTGCACCTCTTCACCGAGGCCAAGAAGCTGGCCTTCGAGGACCGGACCAAGTTCTACGCGGACGCCGACTTCATGAAGGTGCCGCTCTCCTGGCTGCTCTCGAAGGACTACGCCGCCCAGCGCCGGGCCCTCATCGGCGACCGCGCCTCCCGCCGCCTGGAGGCGGGCCACCCGCCCCTCAAGGAAGGCGACACCGTCTACCTCACCACCGCCGATGGCAACGGCAACCTGGTGAGCCTCATCCAGAGCAACTACCGCGGCATGGGCAGCGGCATGACGCCCGGCGACCTGGGCTTCTGCCTGCAGGACCGGGGCGAGCTGTTCAATCTGGAGGAGGGCAACGCCAACACCTACGCCCCGGGCAAGCGGCCCTTCCACACCATCATCCCGGGCTTCATCACGAAGGCCGGCGAGCCCTTCCTCAGCTATGGCGTCATGGGCGGAGAGTTCCAGCCCATCGGCCATGCCCAGATCGTCATGAACCTCATCGACTTCGGCATGAATGCCCAGGAGGCCGGCGACGCGCCTCGCATGAGCCACGATGGCTCCCCCGAGCCTACCGGCGAGAAGGGGAAACTGCCCGGCACCATCCAGCTGGAGAGCGGCTTCCCCTACGAGACCGTGCGCGAGCTGATGAACCGCGGCCACGGCGTGGGCTGGCTGTTCGGCGGCTATGGCGGCTACCAGGCCATCCGCTGGGATCCGAAGCAGAAGGTCTTCTTCGGCGCCTCGGAATCCCGGAAGGACGGCCAGGCGGCCGGGTACTGAACCCGGGCCCCCTTCACAGCCATTCCAGGGGGCTCAGGTCCCATTGCTCCGGCTCCTCGAAGGATTCGATGCGCTCGGTGGAGTCGCCCAGGTGAAGGTCCCTCGGCGGCAGGCGGTAGCCCCGTTCCGCATCGAAGATCACCCGCACCGTGGGACGCAGCAGGTCCTCATGCTGTTCCACCACCACGGCCAGGGTGCCATCCGATAGGCGGACCAGGCTGCCCACGGGGTAGATGCCCAGGGCCCGGATGAAGCGCTGCACCAGGTCGCCATCCAGGTGGTCGCCGCTCCACTCCAGCAGCTTCTTCAGCGCATCCGAGGGCTCCATCCCCTTGTGGTAGACGCGGTTCGAGGTGAGGGCGTCGTAGACATCCACGATGGCGGCCATGCGCCCTGCCTGGGAGATCTGCTCGCCCCGGAGCCCCAGGGGATAGCCGCAGCCGCCCATCTTCTCGTGGTGCTCGGAGGCGATGCGGATCACGGTCTCCGAGATGCCCGGCGTCCCCTGCAGCAGTTCCCGGCTGAGGGCGGCGTGGGACTTCATGACCGCGAACTCCTCCTGGGTGAGACGCCCGGGCTTGTTGAGGATCTCGCTCGGGATCTTCATCTTGCCCACGTCGTGGAGGAGCCCCCCCAGGCCGGCCTCCCGCACCGCCTGGGCGTCCAGGCCCAGCGCATGCGAGAAGCTCACCAGCAGGGCGCAGACGCTGACACAGTGCTGGAAGGTGTAGGTGTCCGCCTGCTTGATGCGGCCCAGACTCAGCAGGGCGCCCGGATTGCGCAGCATGGATGCGTTGATCTCATCCACCACGGGCAGGGCCCGGGCCGGATCCACCTGCTTGCCCAGCCGGATGTCCTGCATCATGTCCTTCACGACGCCCTGGGCCTCGTCCAGGATGCGCCGGGCCGCCACGGCCTCCTCCTTCTGGGGCACGCGGGCGGTGGGCAGGGCGGCCTTCTGGGCACCCGAGGCCTGCAGCTGCTCCTGGAGGACCTGCTGAACCTCGGCCTCGGTGGGCGCACCGGGAAGATCGGCGCCCTTGCCGGTGTCGATGTAGACATCGTGCATGCCCTGGTGGCGCATCTTCTCCACCTGGCCCTGGGATTTGAGCAGGAACTGCTGGCGGAGGAATCCATGCTGCAGCCAGCCGCAGTTCAGATCGTGGATGTACATGCCCGGTTTGAGTTGGTCCACCCGCACCCGCTTGATCGCCATCCGCCCCGACCCCCGCTTTCCCCCCTGCATCGGCCGGGGCGGCCAGAGTGTTGAATCAAAGCCGACCCGGACATCCCGCACTGGCCGGTCCCGCTCCGGGAACCAGGGGGCGGACCTGACCCGACCCGGATGTAGAATGAAGGTCCGAACCGCGACCAGCGGCGCTTCCAGGGGGGTCGACCGTGCTTCAAGCCTATCGCCAACATGTCGCCGAGCGGGCCGCTCTCGGAATCCCCCCCCTGCCCCTGTCCGCGGAGCAGACCGAGGCCCTCATCGGCCTCCTGGCCGCCCCGCCCAAGGGTGAGGAAGCCACCCTGCTGGACCTCCTGGTCCACCGCGTGCCGGCGGGCGTGGACGACGCCGCCCGGGTGAAGGCCGCCTTCCTGGCCAGCGTGGCCAAGGGCGCGGAGAAGGTCGCCCTGGTCTCCCGCGAGAAGGCCACGGAGCTGCTGGGCACCATGCTGGGCGGCTTCAACGTAAAGCCCCTCATCGACCTGCTGGACGACGCCCAGGTGGGTGCCCTCGCCGCCGAGGGCCTGAAGAAGACCCTGCTGGTCTTCGATGCCTTCGCCGAGGTGAAGGCCAAGGCCGATGCCGGCAACGCGAACGCGAAGGCCGTGCTGCAGAGCTGGGCCGAGGCCGAGTGGTTCACCAGCCGGCCCGAGGTGCCCCAGAGCCTCACCCTCACGGTCTTCAAGGTCACGGGCGAAACCAACACCGATGACCTCTCTCCCGCACCCGACGCCTGGAGCCGCCCCGACATCCCGCTCCATGCTCTGGCCATGCTGAAGAATCCCCGCCCAGGCATCGAGCCCGACGAGCCCGGCAAGGTGGGCCCCCTGAAGCAGCTGGAGGCCCTCAAGGCCAAGGGCCACCTCATCGCCTATGTCGGTGACGTCGTGGGCACCGGTTCCAGCCGCAAGTCCGCCACCAACTCCGTGCTCTGGTTCACGGGCGAGGACATCCCCTTCGTGCCCAACAAGCGCTTCGGCGGCGTCTGCCTCGGCTCCAAGATCGCCCCCATCTTCTACAACACCATGGAGGACGCCGGCGCCCTGCCCATCGAGCTGGACGTGAACGGCATGGAGATGGGTGACGTCATCGAGCTGCGCCCCTACGAGGGCAAGGCCCTGAAGAACGGCCAGGTCATCGCCGAGTTCAAGGTGAAGTCCGACGTCATCTTCGACGAGGTCCGCGCCGGCGGCCGCATCCCGCTCATCGTGGGCCGCGGCCTCACCGCCAAGGCCCGCAAGGCCCTGGGGCTGCCCGAATCCACGGCGTTCCGCATGCCCAAGACCCCCGCCGACACCGGCAAGGGCTTCAGCCTCGCGCAGAAGATGGTCGGCAAAGCCTGCGGTGTGGCCGGCATCCGCCCCGGCACCTACTGCGAGCCGAAGATGACCACCGTGGGTTCCCAGGACACCACGGGCCCCATGACCCGCGACGAGCTGAAGGACCTGGCCTGCCTGCAGTTCTCCGCCGACATGGTGATGCAGTCCTTCTGCCACACCGCGCCCTATCCCAAGCCGGTGGATGTGAAGACCCACCGGGAGCTTCCCCCCTTCATCACGAACCGGGGCGGCGTCTCGCTGAAGGTGGGCGACGGCGTCATCCACAGCTGGCTGAACCGCCTGCTCCTGCCCGACACGGTGGGCACGGGTGGCGACTCCCACACCCGCTTCCCCATCGGCATCTCCTTCCCGGCGGGCTCGGGCCTGGTGGCCTTCGCCGCCGCCACGGGCGTGATGCCCCTCGACATGCCCGAATCCGTGCTGGTGCGCTTCAAGGGCGAGCTGCAGCCCGGCGTCACGCTGCGCGACCTCGTCAACGCCATCCCCTACTACGCCATCCAGCAGGGCCTGCTCACCGTCGAAAAGAAGGGCAAGAAGAACATCTTCAGCGGCCGCATCCTCGAGATCGAGGGCCTGCCCAAGCTGAAGGTGGAGCAGGCCTTCGAGCTGACGGACGCTTCGGCCGAGCGCAGCGCCGCAGGCTGCACCGTGCACCTCGACAAGGAACCCATCATCGAGTACATGACGTCCAACATCACGCTCATGAAGTGGATGATCGCCAACGGGTATGAGCACCGCCAGACCTTGGAGAACCGCATCCGCGCCATGCAGGCCTGGATCGCCAAGCCCGAGCTGCTCGCGCCGGACACCGACGCCGAGTATGCCGCCGTCATCGAGATCGACCTGGCAGAGGTCAAGGAACCCATCGTGGCCTGCCCCAACGACCCCGACGACGTGAAGCTCCTGTCCAGCGTCGCCGGCGACACCATCGACGAGGTGTTCATCGGCTCCTGCATGACCAACATCGGCCACTTCCGCGCCGCCGGGAAGCTGCTGGACGGCAAGAGCGACATCCCCACCCGCCTCTGGATCGCCCCGCCCACCAAGATGGACGAGTACATCCTCACCCAGGAGGGCTACTACGGCATCCTGGGCCGCACCGGCGCCCGCATGGAGATGCCCGGCTGCTCACTCTGCATGGGCAACCAGGCCCAGATCCGCAAGGGCTCCACGGCCATGTCCACCTCCACCCGCAACTTCCCCAACCGCCTGGGCATCGACACCCGCGTCTACCTGGGATCCGCCGAGCTGGCGGCCATCTGCGCCCTCACCGGCAAGATCCCCACCGTGGCCGAGTACATGGCCCAGATCGGCGTGGTGGACGCAAAGGCCAAGGACATCTACCGCTACATGAACTTTGACCAGATCCCGGATTTCCGCGAGGTCGCCGACACCGTCCAGGTGTAGGTTTTCTCCACCCGGAAAGGGCCCGGGGCTCGCCCCGGGCCCTTTCCGGGTTACCGTTGCCGCGGGTTGTGTTACGCTCGTCAGTTCTTAACCACCTTTCGGGGGGTTCCCATGGGGATCTTTGAGGGCCACATCCGCGTGCACGAGGGCGACCGCTTCGCCCTGGTCGCCTCGCGCTGGAACGACTTCATCGTGGAGCGCCTCATCGAGGGCGCCAAGGACTGCATCGTCCGCCACGGTGGAACCGACGATCAGATGGACCTCATCCGCGTCCCCGGGAGCTTCGAGCTGCCGCAGGCGGCCAAGCTGGCGGCCCAGAGCGGCCGCTATGCCGGCGTCATCGTGCTGGGCACGGTGATCCGCGGGGGCACGCCCCACTTCGACATGATCGCCGCCGAGGTCACCAAGGGCGCCGCCCAGGTGGCCCTGGACACGGGCCTGCCCCTGGCCTTCGGAGTGCTCACCACGGACAGCGTGGAGCAGGCCATCGACCGGGCCGGGGCCAAGATGGGCAACAAGGGTTGGGAGGCCGCCCAGAGCGTCCTCGAGATGGTGGACCTGGCTCACACCCTGGGCGGCAGGAAGGGAAAGAAGTAGATGGGAGTTCGTCGACGCGGGCGTGAATACGCTCTGCAAATGCTGTACGCCATGGACCTGACCGGCTACGCGCCGGATCAGGTGTTCGCCGGGTTCTACGCCATCCAGGATCTGAACCGCGATGCCTTCTACTACGCCCGCCGCCTGGTGGACGGCGTCCACGGCCAGATGGAGGAGATCGACGGGGTGCTCACCAAGTACGCCGAGCACTGGAAGATCCACCGCATGGCCGCCGTGGACCGGAACCTCCTCCGCCTGGGCCTCTACGAGCTGATGTTCGTGAAGGAAGTGCCCTTCCCCATCGTCATCAACGAGGCCCTGGAGATCGTGAAGGAATTCAGTGACCAGGAGGGCACGCAATTCCTCAATGGCATTCTTGATGCGGCCCGCAAAGAATTCCGACCGGAAGAAAACGGCCCCAGGGCCAAAAAGAAGGTCCCCGTGGCGGAACCCTCTGAAGAATCGTGACCTGACCGTCTCTTCCTGGTTTGGTATGCTCGATCCCTTCCCCAGCCTGACCTGATCGTTGGAGCCTTGATGAGCACCTCCCGCAAGCCGTCCGCTGCCGTGAAGAAGACCGCGGCCCCCCGCCCCGCCCCCAAGACCGCCACGCCCAAGACCCCCTCCCCGGCCGCCCCGGCCCAGACCATCGGGCTCGAGGAGATCAAGTCGCTCATCGCCCTGGTGGGCCGCGAATCCTTCCAGGAGTTCGAATTCGAGGCCGGCGACATGCGGTTCCGCATCCGCAAGGACGGCCCCGCCCCGGTGATCCAGGCCCCCGTGCCCGCCCCCATCGTCGTGGCCGCCCCCCCGGCGCCCCCGGTCCACCCCGTTCCCTCGGCCCCCGCTGCTCCGCAGGCGGCCGCAGCCCCCGCGGACGAGCCCGGCATCCACTACGTCACCAGCCCCATCGTGGGCACCTTCTACCGGGCCTCGAACCCCACCGCCACCCCCTTCGCCTCCCCGGGCGACTTCGTGAAGCCCGGCCAGACCCTCTGCATCATCGAGGCCATGAAGCTCATGAACGAGATCGAGAGCGACGTGGCCGGTGAGGTCGTGAAGGTGCTGGTGGAGAACGGCACGCCGGTCGAATACGGCGAGCGCCTGTTCGCGGTCCGGATCGGATAAGCCATGGGCGCCATCAAACGCAAAGCCCCTGCCGCCGTGGCGGCCCCCATCGACGCGCCCCCCTTCAAGAAGGTGCTCATCGCCAACCGCGGCGAGATCGCGCTGCGCGTGATCCTGGCCTGCAAAGAGATGGGCATCCAGACCGTGGCCGTCTATTCCGAGGCCGACCGCAACGCCCTCCACGTGCGCTTCGCCGATGAGGAAGTCTGCATCGGGCCCCCGCCCTCGTCGAAGTCCTACCTGAACATCCCCCAGGTCATCGCCGCCGCCGAAGTCACGGGCGCCGAGGCCATCCACCCGGGCTACGGCTTCCTCAGCGAGAACGCGCACTTCGTGGAAGTGTGCCTGGCCTGCGGAATCAGCTTCATCGGCCCCAGCGCCGAGATCATCCGCAAGATGGGCAACAAGGCCCAGGCCAAGGCCACCATGCTGGAAGCGGGCGTACCCCTCATGCCCGGCAGCGACGGCATCGTGGAGACCGTGGAAGAGGCCCTGGTGGTGGCCGAGCAGATCGGCTACCCCGTCATCGTCAAGGCCAGCGCCGGTGGCGGTGGACGCGGCATGCGCATCGTCAACAGCCCCGAGGAGCTGCCCGACCTCTACAACACGGCCCGCACCGAGGCCAAGGGCGCCTTCGGCGACGACAGCGTGTACATGGAGAAGTACCTCCTGGAGCCGCGCCACATCGAAGTCCAGATCATGGGCGACCTCTTCGGCAATGTGGTGCACCTGGGCGAGCGCGAGTGCTCCATCCAGCGCCGGCACCAGAAGCTCATCGAGGAGAGCCCCAGCGCCGTGCTCACGCCGGAGCTGCGCCAGCGCATCTGCGACACCGCCGTGCGCGCCGCCAAGGCCGTGGGCTACTACAACGCCGGCACCATCGAGTTCCTGCTCGACAAGCGCGGCGACTTCTTCTTCATGGAGATGAACACCCGCGTGCAGGTGGAACATCCGGTCACGGAACTCGTGACCGGCATTGACATCGTCAAGGAGCAGCTCCGCGTCGCCGCCGGCCAGAAGCTCAGCTTCCGCCAGGAGGACGTGGTCCAGAAGGGCCACGCCATCGAGTGCCGCATCAACGCCGAGGATCCCTTCAAGTTCACGCCCAGCCCCGGCCGCATCACCGCCCTGCACTTCCCCGGCGGCCCCGGCATCCGCGTGGACACCGCCATGCACCAGGACGCGGTCATCCCGCCCCATTACGACTCCATGGTGGCCAAGCTCATCGCCTACGGGGCCAACCGCAGCGAGGCCATCGCCCGCATGCGCCGCGCCCTGGACACCCTGGTCATCGAGGGCATCAAGACCACCGCCCCCCTGCACCGACGCATCATGGACCACCCCGACTTCGTCTCCGGCGCCTTCTCCACCAAGTGGATGGAGACCTTCATGGAAGAGCTGAAGCGGAACCCGGCAGGGGATCCACGCTAGCGGGCCGCAAGGCAGGGGACTAAATGTCGCCTGATGAGCGGGGACCCGAAGTGGATCCCATAGCAACCAGGTTGGCCCCAGCCTTCCCTGGGTCGTTCAGCAATCCTGCCGAATCCGATAGACTGGACTTCGTGCCGCTATAGCTCAGTTGGTAGAGCGCCCGCCTTGTAAGCGGATGGTCGTTGGTTCAATTCCGACTAGCGGCTCCAGTCTCTCAGGCCCTTCCCTCCGTCCCTCCCGCCGAAGCGTCCCCGTGGGCTGGTTCGTCTGCAGCCAGTGGATGAACACCATGTCCGCCGTGTCGAAGTGGTAGGTGAAGCTCTCCTTGGCGTGCTGGATGAAGGCGGGGGTGGACAACTCGCCCTTGACGACGCGCCGCAGGGATTCGATGAGGGCCGTGCGCAGGGCCTCGTGCTCCTGGGCATGGCGGGCGGCCCCGGGATAGCCCCAGGCCCCCATGGTCTGCTCTTCCCGGGTGAAGTGGTCGAAGACGTGGTCCAGCAGCTGATCCAACAGGAGGTTGAGTTCGCCGAGGTCCGACTCGCGGCGCTGGGTGGCCATGCGGTCGAGGAGCTTGAACAGGGCCACGTGGTCCGCGTCGATCCGCGCATCCATGGAACTGAAGTCTGTCTCCCTGCGTCGTCTCATGAGCCCACCCCCCCTGGCCTCAGGGAGACTGTTCATCCTAGTGCCGAAGGCGACCCGTGTTGCCTGAAATATCCGGCATTCTTGCTCCTTTTCCAGGGAACTTTTCGACGGGTTGGTAACCGCCCTGTGTCCTGGAAAAGGCAGGCCTGGAGGGCACCTGGCCCCCAGCCCAGGCTATCCTCATGACCATGCTCATCCTTCCGCCTCTGGCCGCACTGCACGCCTTGGACCCCGCGGGCCTCGACCTGCTGATCCGGGCATGAGCGGGGGCCCGGGCGCGCCCAGTCTGCTCCGGTCCGCGGGGGTCGTCGGCCTGATGACCCTGCTGAGCCGGCTCACGGGCCTGGCCCAGACCTTCTTCCTGAGCCACGTGCTCGGCGCGGGCGCCGCGGCCGACGCCTACGTGGTGGCCTTCCGCCTGCCCAACCTGCTGCGGCGCTTCACCGCCGAAGGCACCATGACCGCCGCCTTCCTGCCCACCCTGGCCGAAGCCGAGGCCGCCGAGGGCGAGGCCGCCCTGAAGGCCGTGGCCGCGCGGTTCCTCGGCACCCTCCTGGCGATCCTCCTGGGGGGCGTGGCGCTCGTGCTGCTCTTCATGGGCCCCCTGGCGGGCCTGCTCATGGGCGGCCGGCCCGAGGCCCAGGCCCAGCTCACCACCCTCCTGGGCCGCATCATGTTCCCCTACCTGGCCCTGGTGAGCCTCACGGCGGGCTTCGCGGGACTGCTGAACCTGCGCCACCGCTTCGCCCTGGCGGCCTCAGTCTCGGTGTTCTGGAACCTGGCCTTCATCGCCTTCGGCTGGATCGCCCTGAAGGTCCTTCAGCGACAGGGCCCCGTGCCCTTCGAGACCGTGGCCGTGGTCTGCGCCGGCGCCGTGCTGGCGGGCGGCCTGCTCCAGTTGCTGGTGCTGCTGCCCGCCGTGCGACAGGAGGGCTTCGGCCTCGCCTTCGGCCTGCACCTGAAGGATCCCTGGG
Organism: Holophagaceae bacterium; assembly: GCA_046331485.1. Taxonomy (GTDB): domain Bacteria; phylum Acidobacteriota; class Holophagae; order Holophagales; family Holophagaceae; genus Geothrix. Next base: position 451,864 of record JAXLQS010000001.1, read on the forward strand.
TGCTCAAGACCCTGAAACGCATGGGGCCGGGCCTGCTGGCGGCGGGCATCTATCCCATCAACGCGCTCATCAGCACCATGCTGGCCTCACGACTGCCGAACGGCGCCCAGACCGTGCTCTACAACAGCGGCATGATGGGCGAGATGGTCATGGGCATCTTCGCCATGAGCCTGGCCACGGCGAGCCTGCCGGCCCTGTCACGGCAGGCCGAGGCCCGGGACTGGCCCGCCATGCACCGCAGCCTCATCCAGTCGATTTCCGCCTCGGCGCTGCTGGTGCTGCCGGCCTCCGTGGGCCTGGCGGTGCTGGCGCGGCCCATCTGCGCCCTGCTCTTCCGCACCGGCGCCTATGGGCCGGCTGCCGCGGACTGGACCGCCCTCACGCTGGTGTTCCAGTCCCTGGGGCTGGTCTTCGTGGCCGCCCAGCGCCTGGGCAACCAGGCCCTCTACGCCCTCAAGGACTACCGCGGCCCCGCCGCCCTGGCGGGTGGCACCCTGCTGCTGAATGTCCTGTTGAGCCTCGCCCTGATGCACCCCCTGGGCACCGGCGGGCTGGCCCTGGCCAACGGGCTCGCCAGCCTCGTGGGTCTGCTGCTCCTGCTGCTGCGCCTGCGCCCCCGGCTGCCGGGGCTGGACCTGGTCCCCCTGCTGAAGGCCACGGCGAAAGCCCTCGCGGCCTGTGTCCTCATGGGCCTGCTGGCCTGGGTCGGGGCCCGCTTCCTGACCCTGGATGCGCCCCACGCCTTCACGCGCCTGGCCCTGGGCCTGCGCCTGCTACCCCTGGTGGCGCTGTGCGCGCTGGCCTACGGCGTCGCGGCGGCGGGCCTCGGCCACCCCGAAGCCCGGAAACTGGCGGACAAGCTCCTGCGCCGCAGCTGAGCGGCCCTACCCCTTGTCCTCCACCGCTCGGCGCAGCTTGCGCCGCAGGGCCTTGCCCACGGCGTTCTTGGGGATCTCCGCCAGGAAGCTCACGCCGGTGGGCACCTTGTAGTTGGCCAGCAGCCGCTTGCAGTGGGCCCGCAGCTCCTCGACGCTGAGTTCCTTCCTCAGCACCACGAAGGCCCGCACCGCCTCCCCCGTGAGGTCGCTGGGCTCGCCCACCACCGCCACGTCCGCCACGTCGGGGTGCAGGGCGATGCAGGCCTCCACCTCGTTGGGGAAGACGTTGAAGCCGCTGACGATGATCATGTCCTTCTTGCGGTCGGTGATCTGCAGGTAGCCGTCGGCATCGAGACAGCCGATGTCGCCGGTGTGCAGCCAGCCGTCACGGAGGGCCCGCTCGGTTTCCCCGGGCTGGTTCCAGTAGCCCCGCATGACCTGGGGTCCCTTCACCACGATCTCTCCGTGCTCGCCGGGTGCCACCTCGCGGCCCTCGTCATCCACGATGCGGAGGTCCGTTCCCGGCAGCGGCAGGCCCACCCCGCCCACCTGGCGCATGGTGCGCCGCAGGCGGCTGCCATCCTTAACGGCCGCGTTGTAGGTGACCAGGGGGCTGGTCTCGCTGAGGCCGAAGCCCTCGATGACCAGGCAGCCCGTGTGCGCCTCCCAGCGCTCCAGCACCGCCGGGTGGGTCTGCATGCCGCCCGCGAAGGCGCCCAGCATCTTCCGGGTGAGGTCCGGCGTGAACCAGGGCTCGTCGGGCAGCGCCTTCAGCAGCGTATTCACGGCCGTCATCCAGGTGATGGCGTGCTTGCGGAAGGCGGGCAGGAGGTTCTTCAGGGGCCGGGGGTTCGGCACCAGGATGTTGTGGCTGCCCGTGTGGAAGCCGTAGCAGAGGTTGATGGTGAAGGCGATGACGTGGTACATCGGCAGCACCGTCAGCACCGTCTCCTGGCCGTAGGTGAGGTAGGGCTTGGTGATCTCCGCGATCTGCTCCAGGTTGGCCAGCAGGTTGCCGTGGGTGAGCATGGCGCCCTTGCTGACGCCCGTGGTGCCCCCCGTGTACTGCAGCAGGGCCAGGCTCTCCCGGGTGGGGACGGGCCGGTCCATCGTCGCGTGGAGCAGGTGCTCCTTGGCCCGGTAGAGGGCGCCCTGATGCAGGGCCCGCGGCAGGCGCACCGCGGGCAGGCCCATGCGGGGCACCATGCGCGAGACCTTCAGCTTGGCCTTGATGAGGGCCCGGGAGGTCCAGGGGAAGAAGTCCGCCACGCTGGTGAGGACGATGGTCTTCACGGCAGTGCGCGGCACCACCTCGGTCACCTTGTCGCCGAAGTGGTCCAGCACCACCAGCACCTCCGCCCCGCTGTCCTGGAGCTGGAGTTCCAGCTCCCGGGCGGTGTAGAGGGGGTTGGTGTTCACCAGCACGCAGCCCGCCTTCAGGGCCCCGAAGGCGCAGACGGGATAGGCCAGGGTGTTGGGCAGCAGCAGGGCCACGCGGGTGCCCGGCGCCAGCTTCAGGCCGTGCGTCAGGTAGGCCGCGAAGGCATCGGACTGCTGATCCACCGCCTTGAAGCTGAGGGAGGTCTGCATGCCGTTGGGCAGCACCACCGTCGCGGCCTTGCGGTCCCCGTAGCGGGCCGCGGCCTGGTGCACCAGCTGTCCCAGGTGCTCCACGGGGAACGGCGCGGCCTCCCGGCCCACCCCTTCCGGATACTTGCCCCACCACACGCGTTCCACAGCCACGGATTCCCCAGGTTCCATCAGTCTCGGTTCAGGACCGATTCCTCGGCCGCCAGCCCTCATGGTACTCGACCCTCCGGAATCCACGACCGCCGTACAGGCCGCGGGCCGGGCCAGGCCCGGCCCCGCGGACATCCTGCCAGGTCAGTTCTGCAGTTCGACGGTGACCACGGCCCCGCCCATCTGGGGCAGGGTCGAGACGGTCTTCACCACCCTGCGGGTGGCGGTGTCCACCCACATCGTGGTGCTGCCGGGATCGCCCTCGGCGGAGCTCAGCTCCACTTTCCAGGCCTTGAAGCTGCCGGCGGGCACCTTCACCTCCTCCTGGGCCAGCACCTTCGCCTGCTTGAGCTGGACCTTCTGCTTCTGCAGATCCACATTGCGGAACGTGACGCTGTAATCCAGCGCCAGGGGAAGGCAGGCCAGCGAATCCTGGGAGCCCGACCCGTCGGCGTAGGCGGCACCGCCGAGCTCGATGCTGAAGGGCTTGGGCTCGGCGCCCATGGCCATGGTGCCCGTGGCCTTGGCGCCGTCGAAGACCAGGTCGATGGTGATGGGGCCCTGCTTCACCTGCCGCTTCTGGGGGCCAGGGTGTCCTTGGCCAGGGTGGTGGTGTCCACGGCCTCGCCCATGGGCAGCTTGGCGGTGTCGGTCACGATCCAGGAGCCACCCTCCTCCTTCACGGTGCGGACCATGGAGATGGGCATGCTCCTGGGGGCCCATGGCGATGGTGCCCGCGTAGGTGAAGGTACCGGCCGTGGGGTTGGCCACGGGCTTGGGCAGGCCCACCGAGGCCGCATCGGCCTTCTTGGCAAGCACCACGGTCTTGGGATCCACCGTGATCTCCGGCAGACGCTGCATGACGTCGGGTTTGCCGCCCTCCTGGTAGCGACCATGCAGATGCTTGGCCAAGAACTTCTCGGCGGCCGCGAACATGGCCTGGTTGTTCACCGGGCGGCGGAACCGTGGCCCTCGTCCGGCGCGCAGAGTGCTCCACGGGGAAGCCGCGGTCGCGCAGGGCGATGACGATCTGGTCGCTCTCGGCCTTCTTCACGCGGGGATCATTGGCGCCCTGCACCACCAGGAGGGGCGTCCTGATCTTGGCCGCCGAATTCGGGGGGACTGCCGCTCCAGCTGCTTGCGGCCTTCGGGCGTGGTGGGATTGCCCATGCGCTCGTGGAAGATGATGCGTCCCGCCTCCCAGTAGGGGGATGGTCTCCAGCAGGGTGATCAGGTTGGAGGGCCCCACGATGGGCACCGCCGCGGCGTAGAGGTCGGGGGTGAAGGCCACGCCGGCCAGGGAGGCATAGCCGCCGTAGGAACCGCCCATGATGCCCACGCGCTTGGGATCGACGGTGCCATTGGCCACCAGGTGCTTCACGCCCCAGGTGATGTCGTCCTGCATGAGGTCGCCCCACTGCTTGTTGCCGGCGTTGAGGAACTTCTTGCCGTAGCCCGTGGAGGCCCGGAAGTTGGGCTGAAGCACGGCGTAGCCGCGGTTGGCCAGGAACTGGGTCATGTTGTTGAAGCCCAGCTGTCCCGGGCCCAGGGGCCGCCGTGGGGGGTCACGATCAGGGGGAGGCCCTTGGCGGGCACGCCCCTGGGCAGGCTCAGGTAGGCCGGGATCCCGAGGCCGTCGCTGGACTTGTAACGGATGGGTTGCATGGCCACCATGTGCTTGCAGGGCAGGTCCTCCCGCGAGATGTATTCGAGGCTCAGCTTCTTGGTGCGGCGGTTGAAGAGGTGAGCGCGCCCCGGGATCGCGGTCGCTATAGGCCGTCACCATGACCAGCTGCTCGTCGGCGGTCAGGGAGCCGAGGCCCAGCTCCAGGCCGGGCAGCTTCTTCTGCATGAGCTTGTAGTCGGTCTCCCAGGCCTTGTTCTTCCAGTAGATGCGGGTGCGGTCATCCTCGTAGGTGGTGGCCAGAAGCTCGTCCGTGAGGTCCGAGAAGATGGCGCCGCCGAAGTCCACGCGGCCCTTGGGATCGGATTCGAGCTTCTCCTCCTGGCCGGTGGCGGGGTCGAAGAGCACCAGCTCCGTGAGGTCGCGCCGCCCCTTGTTGGTCTCCAGGTAGACCCGCTTGCCGTCCTTGTGGAAGGCCACGGGATTGGCGGATCTCGAACACACTGCACTCATAGACCTTGACGAAGCGGGTGGGATCCACCCGGAGGATCTCGGTGTCGCCCTTCTCCGTGGTGCGCAGGGCCAGGCGCAGGTTGGCCTTCTTGTCGAAGATCCAGCCCGCGATGCGCTCGGTGTTCTTGCGGATGAGGGTGCGCTCCCCCGTGGAGATCTTCACCTTGTAGACGTCGTGCCAGGCGGGGTCCCGGTCATTGAGGCCCACGTAGATGGTGTCCGGGTCGGCCTTGGGCACCGAGAGGATCTGCGGCCCGGACGCCCTTGGCGGCCGTGAGGTTGCGGGCCTCGGGGCATCCTTGCCGGGGGCCGGCGCCGCGGCGGGGTCCACGGCATAGACGTTGAAGTTCTCGTCGCCGTCCCTGTCCTGCACGAAGAGGATCTGCTTGCCGTCCCGGCTCCAGAAGAAGCCCGGGATGGGGCGCTTGGGATCGGCCGTGACGAGCCGGCCCTTGCTGTAGGGCTCGCCCACCTTCTTCACCCAGACGTTCCGCGTCTCCTTGTGGGGCTTGAGAAAGGCGATCCACTTGCCGTCCGGCGACAGCTGGGCGCCGGAGATCACGGGGTTCCCGAAAGAACTGGTCCCGGTCGATGAGGGGCGGAACCTGGCTCTTCTGGCCTCCGCGGCGGCGGCGCTCGCGGTCCCTCCGGGAGCAGGGGCTTTGGCGCCCCCGGCGGCCAGAGGCAGCGCCAGGGCCAGCGCGAGGCCCGGCCCTAGGAGGCGGGACAAGAACACAGGACGGTTCATGGGGGGACTCCTTGAGAAAGATGGGGCGATGAAGACGAGGTTACGCCGGTTTCCACCCCCTGGTGAGGCGAAGGACCCGCGGGGCCCTCGCCGAGGGCTCCAGCGGCCGCCCCGGGCGGCCCAACGGGGCCGTGGCGGGGCGGATCGGGGGTGCAGGGCCTCGATGAGGGCCTTCCGCAGCGAGCCCATGGAATAGGGCTTCTGGATGAATCCCGCCAACCCCTCGCCCAGGAAGGCCTTGACCGACTCCTGCTCGCTGAACCGCTGCAGAGCACCACGGGCAGGTCCGGGCGGAGGGCTCGCAGGGCCTTGAAGCATTCCCGGCCATCCATCCTGGGCATGGTCAGGTCCACCAGGGCCAGGCGGAAGGCACTGGGACGCGTTGAGAACCGCTCGACCGCCTCCTTGCCATCGGCCGCCGTTTCCACCTGGAACCCGAGCCGCTCCAGGGCCTTGGCTGTGACCTCCAGGATGGACTGCTCGTCATCGACCAGCAGCACCAGGCCGCCCAGGGCCACCCCGGCGGGATTCGACGGGGTAGAGGGCGCCGGTGGCAGGGGCCGCGAGGTGGCCGGCAGGTAGACCTGGAAGCTGGTCCCCCGGCCCGGCTCGGAATACACCTTCAGGCCGCCCCGGTGACCGCGGAGGATGCCCTGGATGGCCGAGAGGCCCAGCCCATGGCCCGTGGGCTTGGTGGTGAAGAAGGGATCGAAGATCCGAGACAGGACCTCCGGGGTCATGCCGATGCCGGTGTCCCCCACCTCCAGGACGGCGTAGGGGCCCGGCGTCAGGCCCTGGCCCGGGAAGGCGGCCGACAGGAAGGCCTCATCCAGGCTGCGGGCCTGGGTGCCGATCCGGACCTCCCCTCCCGGTCCTCGAGGGCATCGCTGGCGTTGGTGACCAGGTTCAGGATGACCTGCTGAAGCTGGGCCTCGTCCGCCTCCACGAGGGGCAGGCCCTCTTCCAGCGAGAAGTGGAGGCTGGCCTTCTTGGCGATGGAGACCTTCGCGAGGTCGGTCACCTCGCGCACAACCTGGTTCAGGTCATGCGGCTTCACCACGAAGCGGCCCTTGCCCGAGTAGGCCAGCAGCTGGCGGGTCAGCTCGGCGGCCTTGAGGGCCGCGCCCTCCGTGGCCCGGAGGCGGGCCGCCACCGGGCCGTCCTCCGGCACGCCGGCCTCCGCGAGGTTGAGGTTGGCCAGGATGGCCGTCAGCAGGTTGTTGAAGTCGTGGGCGATGCCCCCGGCCAGGACGCCGAGGCTCTCCAGCTTCTGCGCATGGAGCATCTGGCGCTCCAGGGCGAGCCGGTCCTGCTCGGCCTTCTTGCGGTCCGTGATGTCGCGCCAGGAGGTGAACAGGATGTCCTTCCCCCCAAGGGGATGGGGATGAGGGTCACCTCGACGGGGAAGTCCTCGCCCGACATGCGCCGGTGCATCCACTCGAAGCGATGCACGCCCCGGGCGTGGGCCGTGGCGATCATGTCCCGGGCCTTCTCCTCGCTGGGGCGGCCATCGGGCTGGACCGGGGGGGAGAGCTCCCACGGGTGGAGGCGGAGCAGCTCCGGTTCCGTGCAGCCCAGCATGTCGAGCACGGCCCGGTTGCAGTCGGTGAAGCGGTCACCATCCAGGAGGAGGAGGCCCTCCACGCTGCGCTCGAAGAGCAGGCGGAACTTGCTCTCGCTTTCCAGGAGGTGCCGTTCCTTCGCCCGCCAGGGCCTCAGGTCCACCATGCTGCCCCGGATCAGGTCCCCGCTGGCCCCCGGCAGCTTCAGCAGGCGGACTTCACAGGGGACGAGGTCGCCATCCAGGGCCCAGTGGGTCCACTCGAAGGCCGCCGTGCCTTCGACCAGGGCCTGGCGGATGTGGGCGGGTGCCGCCTCGGCGCTGGCCCGGCCATCCGGCTGGACTTCCGGGCTCAGCTCGGAGGGTCCCAGCTCCCTCAGCCGCGCCCGGTCTGTCTTGAACATCGCCTCGGCCTGGGCGTTGGCCTCCACGAAGCGCCCGGTGGTGGCATCCAGGGATCCACGATGGCCTCGGGCGCGTGCTCGACCAGGGACCGGAACCGCATCTCGGAGAGGCGGAGCCGCTCGCGCTCCCGGGCCAGGTCGGAGATGTCCCGGCCCTCCGGCAGCAGGGCCACCACGCGCCCCTGCCCGTCCCGAAGCGGCTGGATGCTGAAGCTCACCACCAGGACCCGGCCGCCCGCCGTGGTGTGGGTGGTCTCCATCTCGAAGAACTCCCCCGGGCGGCCTGTTGGATGCCCGCCCGGAGCCGGGCCTGCTCGCCGGGGTCGTGGGCCCACCAGGGGGTTTCCCAGAACGGCTGGCCCCGGACTTCCTCCAGCGTGAGGCCCGCCGCCTGCAGGGAGGTCAGGTTGGCGTCCAGCAGCATCCCGTCCGGCGAAAGCACCCCCATGAAGTGGAGGCTCGCATCGAAGATGGACCGGAGGTCGATCGGATGGGAATCCCGCATGGATCCCCATCGGCAGGTCCGCATCCCCACCTGGACAGCGCCGGTTCCACCCAGGGACCCCCATGGGGCTGTTATTTGGCCGGCCTTGGCGGGGCCTGGGTGACCCCGAGGGCGCCGCATGGCAAAGTCGGGGTGGAGGAGCGCCCATGAAGGCCGTCATCCAGCGTGTGCAGCGGGCCTCGGTGCGGAGCGGAGAGCTTGAGGCCGCCATCGGCCCCGGCCTGCTGGTGCTGGTGGGGCTGGAGACCGGGGACACGGAGGAGACTTGCGCCTGGGCCGCCGCCAAGATCGCCACCCTGCGGATCTTCGAGGATGCGGACGGGAGGGATGAACCTCGGCCTGCAGGAGGTGGGCGGCGAGATCCTGGCCGTCGGCCAGTTCACCCTGGCGGGCAGCATCGCCCGGGGCCGGCGTCCCTCCTTCGACGGGGCCATGAATCCCGAGGCGGCCCGGGTGCTCTTCCGGAAGTTCATGGAACTGCTCAAGGGCCGGCATCCCCGCGTGAAATCCGGCTTCTTCCAGGAGCACATGGAAGTCGAGCTGGTGAACGACGGGCCCGTGACCTTCATCCTGGAGCGCTGAGGGCGCGTTGCAGATCGACGCCGCATGGTTCCGGTCTGTGCGGCCGTGCAACACAGACGCCCCTGATCGCCACACGATTCCTTGATGGCCAATGGGCCTAAACCATTGGCACGCGGCTGGCATATCCCATCCGTCAGACCTTTCCCCACGGAGGCAACATGCGTGTTCGACCCGCGGCGCTCTGCGCCCTCGCCCTCGGCCTGCCCCTGGCCGCAGGGAACTTCGATGTACAGGGCCAGGTGACCCTGAACCAGCCCACCCAGGACCTGAAGACCGCCCTGGATGGCAAACAGGGCTTCGGCCTGGGCATCCACGGCCTGCACCGCCGCGGGCTGCACCACACGAGCCGCACGCGGTTCGACTGGAACGTCTGGGGCCAGGGCCCCGCCGTGAACGGCGTGAAGACCCAGGTGAGCAACTACCATCTCGCCTTCGACCACCTCTACCACGTGGAGGACCGCGACCAGGGGCTCTACCTGGTGGGCGGCCTGGGCGCCGTGCGCTGGTTCACCGAGCAGGAGACCGTCCTGGGCTCCATCCGCTCCCACACCACCAAGCTGGGCATCACCGCCGGCGCCGGCTGGCAGTTCACCCGCAACCTGGGCGCCGAGGCGCGGGTGCTGGTGAGCAGCATCAACCGCACCTACGACAGCACCCTCCTGCAGGGCGCCGTGGTCTTCCGGTTCTGAGGTAACAAGCCATCGCCCCGGAGGGAGGAAGTCCCGCCGGGGCGTTGTGGGTACGAAGGTCCTAGAGCGTCATGCGCTGCAGGCTGGCCTTCAGGCTTTCATCGATGACGGCGAGGCAGTCGGCGAAGTGGGCCTTGGTCTCCTTGCTGAAGCCGGGCTTGGCGGGAGCCGCCTTGAGCTGGGCCTGCAGGGAGCGCAGGGATTCCCGGGCCAGGGCGCGGGCATCCGCCGGCGTGAGCGGATTGGCCCGGATGACCTGGCCGCTCAGCTGGCGGACATGCTCCCGCTGGAGGTTGCGGCGCATCACGGAGACCTCGCGTCCGCCCTTCAGCTCGCTCCAGATGGCGGCCTGCAGCGTGTCGTAGAGCTCCGAGAGGCGGAGGGCCTCCTTGGGGTTCGCCAGCTTGTCCGGCGTGTCCAGGATCCGCTGGGCCACGGTCGGGTGGAAGACCTGGGCCAGCACCTGGGTCTGGGTGCGGAGCAGCCACTGGGCGGGGGAGGGATCGGCGTTGACCGGCCCGTTGAACCGGTCCGTGGTGAGGCGGGACAGGAACTCGGGCTTGAACTTGAAGGCCTCCGCCGAGAAGATCCCGGTCTCCAGCAGCTTCAGGGCCTGGCGCTGGCGGGCGGCGGGAACCGGCGTGAAGGGGGCCCGGCCGGAACCCGCGTGATCGCGCAGGTGGACGACGCCGCCGATGTACTTGGCGCTCAGGTTGGCCGCGAGGCCCACCTGGCCCAGGGCGCGTCCGAACCCGCGGCGCAGCACCTGGTAGCCTTCGCCGTCCTGGAAGGTCTTGACCTGCAGGCGCTCCCACAGCTCCTTCGAGAGGCTCAGGCGCTTCTGGTAGAAGGCCAGCGGATCGGAGCCCAGGTCGCGGCGGTTCACCTCGGGGTCCATGCCCTCCAGGCCCATGAAGCCCAGGGCCTCCTCGTCGGTGCCGTAGGCCAGCTGGGGCTCCGAGCTGCGTGCGGCGATCTTGGCCAGGCCGGCCTTCTCGTCGGCGGGGGCCAGGGGCTTGTAGCCGTACTCGATGGCCCAGTGGTCGTAGGGTCCGAGGGTGCTCATCACATACTCGCCCTGGGGCTGGCCCTTGAGGGCGAGGTTCAGGGCGTTGTAGTCCATGACGGAGCCGGTCAGGCCGTGGGCCTTGGTGTACTCGGGGTTCGAGATCTGCTCCAGGGAGTGGATGGTCGAGGCCCGGAAGTTGTGGCGCAGGCCCAGGGTGTGGCCCACTTCATGGGTGATCACGTCCTTCAGCACCGCGGCCACGTAGGCGTCCTCCTCGGGGCTGCCGGGCAGGATCTCGCCGCGGGTCTCCAGCAGGTCCAGGGCGAAGCCCATCTCCTGGTGGGCCTCCGCCGCATAGGCGCAGAGGTCGTGGTCATGCCGGAAGGTGAAACCCTCCTGGGCCTTGGGCGGCAGGGTCTCGCGGGCGTCGGTGCGGGTGCCGCGGGCCCAGACCTCGCCGATGCCGATGTCGGCGTCGAGGATCTCGCCGGTGCGGGGGTCCACCTGGCTGGGCCCGATGGCGAAGCCGATGTCGGTGCCCGTGAGCCAGCGCAGGGAGGCGTGGCGGACATCATGGGTGTCCCAGTCCGCATCCTCGGGCTGCACCTTCACCTGCACGGCGTCCTTGAAGCCCTGCTGCTCGAAGGCCTTGTTCCAGATGAGCACGCCCTCGGTGATGGCCGGACGGTACTTCTCGGGGATGTTGCGGTCCAGCCAGAACACGATGGGCTGCTTGGGCTCGGACAGCGCCGCGGCGGGATCCTTCTTCTCCAGGCGCCAGCGGTTGATGTGATGGACGCGGGGATCGACGCGGGTGTCGTCGCCGAAGTCCCAGCGGGTGGAGGTGAAGTAGCCCACGCGGTCATCCGCGAGGCGGGGCGCCATGGGCTGCTCGGGCAGCTTGGCGAAGGAGAAGTGCCAGCCCAGGAAGAGGCTGCGCATGTCTTCCAGCGTGCCCGGAGGCGGCACGGAAGGCATGGGCGGGGCGCCGGGCATCTGGAGCGGCGGAAGCATGATGCGCTGCAGGCTGTAGTGGGCCTGCACCCGGAAGGCGGCCTGATCCTCGGTGGCCCGGACCTTCTCGAAGAAGCTGTGGGTGGCGTCGAAGCCGTAGGGCTGGCGGTAGGTGGCCTCCAGCCGCGTGGCGCCCATGGGGATGTCCTTCAGCAGCAGCGCATTGGCCTCCACCAGGAAGGACTTCCGCTCGGGATGGGCCTGGCTGAGCACCGGGGCGCTGGCGAGCAGGCTGTCGGTGAAGCCCTCGGCCACGGCCCGGGCGGCGGGCGTGCCGGCCGGGGCCATGAAGGTGGTGTTCTTGGCCAGCATCTGCAGGGTATTCCCCACCCGGCGGAAGCTCGCCAAGTAGCTGTCATCCATCATGCCGCCGTAGAGGCCGCGCTCCCCGGTACCCCGGGTGCTGCTGATGGCGAAGAAGAAGGGCGCGTCCAGCTGGTCGGGCTTCACCTCGATCCAGACCTTGTCCTCCTTCGTCCAGAGGGTGAAGAGGCCCTTGTGCTCCTTGGCCTCCCTGATGACCTCGGCGAAGGGCTTCAGGGCCCCTGGAGCCGGAGGCACGGCCGCGGCGGGAGCGGAGGCCGGCTTGCCTCCGTTGGGCGCCGGCTGGGCCGCCAGGCTCAGGCAGAGCAGCGACAGGAGCGCGGTCATGCGCGAACGACAAGGCATACGGATCCTCCTCACGGGTGGGTGTGCATATCGCCTTACGATGCCAATCGTGTAGAGGTTTAGGCAACCCCGATGCCCGCAGGTTTTCCATTCCGTGAACCGGGAGGCCCCCGCCCTGCTTCAATGAGGGAATCCCGCCCCATTCCGGAGCCTTCATGACCGCCCCGACAGCCGCCCTGAGGGGCGCCCGCCTGCTGCTCTCCGTCCTGTCGCTGCCCCTTTCCTCCCTGTCTCTGCCCCTTGCCGCCCAGGAGCAGGCCCCACCCATCGAGACCGGAACCAAGGGGCCCATGGAGTCCTGGGCGGCGGAATCGCGCCCCGTGGCCATGATCCGGACTCCGAACCAGGTGCGGGTCTTCGACGAGGACGACATCCAGCGTTCCGGGGCCCGCACCCTGGGGGAGTTCCTGCTGCGGGAGTTGCCCTCCCAGATCCAGAACCAGGGCGGCCCAGGGCTGCCCTCACGCAGCTACCTGGGCGGCGGGCGCCCCCAGGACTCCGTCGTGATGGTGGACGGCGTGCCGCGCATGGACCCCGGCCGGCTGGGCCAGAACCTCAATGAGGTGCCTCTGCTGGGCATCTCGCGCATCGAGGTGATCACGGGCTCCGGGAGCCCTGGCGGAACCGTGGCCCTGTTCACGGGTCAGCCCGCCAAACCGGGCCTCTCCGGTGACCTGGGGGGTCTCGGCGGCAGCCACGGCTCGGGGCAGGGAGCCGCCGCCCCTGCCTTCGCGTGGGAGGGGGGCTACCTGAGCGGGGGCAGCCTCAGCGCCCGGGAAAAGCAGGCCACAGAAACGGACCGCCCCTTCCGCATGGTCACCAACTTCCTGGGGCTGGGCCAGAAATGGGGCTCCGCCCTCTGGTCCCTGGCTTGGCGGAGCACCTTCTTCGGGGTGCCCGACCCCTACCAGCAGGTCACGGAGACGAGCCGTGTCTACGACGCCGCCCGTGAAAGCCGGCAGCGCAGCGACACGGGCCAGCTCCGCGTGGACTGGGTCCTGGCCCCGGGACTGCGGCTGGAGACCGGGCTTGGCCTGGCCCGCTTCCGGCATGAGCAGGCTCCGCAGGGCAGTTCCCAGCCCAGCCCCTTTGAAGGCCGGGAGACCCGATTCCAGTCGGCTCTGCACTGGGAAACCGGGGGCCGTTCGGACCTGAGCGTGCACCTTGAAGGCCAGGAGGTGCGCCAGGACCGGGACGAGAACCCCCTGATCTTGGGTTCCGCCAGAGGCCACCAGCTCGGGCTGGGCGTCCAGTGGCGCTTCGAACCCAGACCGGGCCTGCGTCTGGTGGGAACGGCCCGCGGCACCCGGGACCGGCAGTCGCTCCTGGTGGGCGGCACCGACACGGAGGTCCTCAACGCCTCGGGCCACACGCTGCGCCTGGGCCTGAACCAGGAGCTGGGCTACGGCCTGCGGATCTATTCCGCCCTGGGCGGCGGGCGCACCTCCCCCACGGTTCTCCAGCAGCTGCGCAACAGCCTGGCGCCCACTGCTGCGCCGCTGGGCATGGAGCAGTCCGCATTCGCCCAGATCGGACTCGGCTGGGGCCAGGGCCATTGGTACGGCCGGCTTGAAGGCCAACAGCAGACGGGCAGACACCTCATCGCCTTCGATGGCCAGTCCTATGTGAACCAGGACCGGGTGCGGGTGCGGGGCACCGAGGCCGCCTTCGGCTGGCGCACAGCGGAGAAGGCGGGCCTCGAAAGTTTCATCCGGGCTCAGGAGGCCCGGGACCTCAACGCCCCGGAAAGCCAGGCTCTCCGCACCCTCGCCTCCCAGCGGCGCCCCTTCTCCTCCCATGGCCTGAAAGGCTTCATGGGCTGGAGCCAAGTGCGGGCCGAGGTCCACTACACGCTTCAGGGCCACCAGTACGCGGCAGCCGGAGACAGCGAGGGCGGTGGCACCCGGGCCAATGGCCTGCCACCCACCGTCCGCGCCACGCAGGTGGTGTATCGGGACGTTGGTTTCTCCACCACCGTGAAGGCGGGCAGGCACTGGCTCTTCGTGCTGCGCGGAGAGCATCTGCTCCAGCCCGCCGCCAATGCCGCCGACTGGGTGGCCCGGACACGGGAAGGGCAGAACGACGCCGCGATCATCGACGGCTACCCGGCCGCGGGTCCCAGCTACTCCGTGGAAGCGCGGTTCCGGTTCTAGGCGCACTCAGGGATAGATCAGCTGATCCGTGGCGAAGCCCAGGGCCTTCGCCTGCGCGATCAGGCCTTGGAGCGTGGCGGGGTCCAGCCTGGGTTCGCGGGAGAGGATCCAGAAGTAGGAGCGGTCCGGACCGCAGATCATCGAGTAGCGCTCGGGCTCCAGGGCCATGATGGTGTAGGCCCCGTAGAAAGGCCCGAAGAACGAGACCTTGAGGCGCCCTTCCTGGCTGGAGCCGACGAGGACCGCACGGCCCTCAGCCTCCTTCCACTGGCCCTTGCGGGCGTTCCAACCGCGGTTCACCACCTTCACGCTGCCATCCGCGTTCAGGCTGTAGGTGGCCGTGACCCTGGTCAGACCCCGCTCGAAGCGATGGTCCAGGCGGGCCACCTCGTGCCACTCACCCAGGTAGCGCGGGAGGTCGAAGTGCTGAATGGGCCGGATGCCCTCTGGCAGCCGGGTGCATCCCGCAGACCCCAAGGCGACCATCGCAGGGAGCAACAGCATGGATCGGTTCACGAAACCCTCCTCGGGGCATGCAGCGACCTCCCCGGAGGACCACCTTCCCACGGGTTTGGCCTCGACCCCCAGCCGTGAGACCTCGACACCAGAAGGCTCAGCGCCCCAGCCCCGCCTCGAAGGCCCGCAGCGCCACCAGGAAGGACTCCGGCGCGTCCCACATGATCCAGTGCCTGGCGCGGGGGAAGTGGATGGCACGGAAGGCCGGCAGCCCCTTGAAGCCGAACTGGGCGAGGGCCGCGGCCTCCCGGGCCGGATCGGCTTCCCGGCGCCCTGCCGCCAGCTGCAGGACCGGCAGTCTCAGCTGAGCCTGGCGTCCGTCGATGGGATCCCGGGTCAGGGCGCGCAGGTAGGCCTGCAGGGCCGCGATGGGCACGCGCAGGGCCTCGGCCACCACCCGCTGGTTTTGCGTGGGCCCGGCGCTGACATGGCTCATGAAGGCTGAGAGAGCCGCCGGAGCATTTGATTCCAGGCCCGAGATGGTGGGCTCCATGAAGGCCGCCGGCAGGGCACTCAGGAAGCTGTCCACCAGGATCAGGCCCCGGAAGGCGCCCGCATCCACCAGCACCGTCCGCGCCGCGATGGGGCCGCCCATGGAGTGGCCCACCACCAGGCAGGGGGCGAGTCCCTCCTTGCGGACCAGGGCGGCCAGGTCCTTCGCCAGGGCGCCGAAGTCCGCCCGGCCCTCCACCACCGCCGGCCCCGGCGTCCCCCCGCTGCCGGGGAGGTCCACGCTCAGCACGGTGTGGTCCTGGGCCAGCTCGGCGGCCACACCCGCCCAGACTTCCTTGTTCCCGCCGAAGCCGTGGATCAGGAGGACGCCGGGGCCCTGGCCGGCCTTCTGGAAGTGGAGCGGTCCCGCCTGCAGGCAGAGAAAGCTCAGGCAAAGCAGCAGGACACGGCGCGGCATGGGGCCTCCAGGGTGCGGACCACCCAGGATAGCTCTGGCCCTCCTAGACTCGCGGCGCCTCGAGCCCGAACTCTGCCCACCCCTCCTTGGTGGGGCCATAGGTGCTGGGCACGTGCAGGCCCGCCTGGCGCAGGAGGACCGTCATCTGGCCGCGATGGTGGGTCTGGTGGCTCACGAGGACGTAGAGGGCGAAGGCGCCGGTCCAGGTCTCGCCGTAGAGGCTGAAATTGCGGCCCAGCTCGGTGTTGCTCCAGCTGCCGATGTGGTCCAGCAGGGAATCGCTGACGGAGCGGTAGGCGGCGGCGATCTCCGCCATGGTGGGCGGCGGCGGGGTGGCGATGAAGCCGTCGGGCCCCAGCCCCACGGGGCCCTTCACCTTGAGACCCAGGTTCTGGGGCAGCTCCAGGACCGTCTCCACCAGGTGCCAGGCCATGCGCCGCAGGTCCCGGTGCTGGGGGTCCACGGCCTGGTGGGCCGCCGCATCGGGGATGGCCCCGAAGACCGCCAGGGTCTTTTCCGCCTCCTGCTGCCAGATGGTCTTGAAGTCGTCCACGCGACGGAACATGCCTGCCTCCGTGAGGGTTGCCGGGAAGCATAGCGCAATGGCCGAACCTGTGCTCAGACGGGCGTGACGCTCCGCCGCTTGGCGGGCCAGAGCTCGCGGCGGCGGGCGCGGACCAGCCGGGCGATGAGCTCGCCGCGCAGGTCGGCCGGGTCCACGATGGCGTCCACGTGCAGGTCGGCGCCCAGCTTTTTCAGGTCGATGTCCGCGTTGTACTCGTCGCGCAGCTGCTGCACGTAGGCGGCCCGCTCCGCTTCGGGCTTCTCGGCGATCTTGTTGGCGAAGACCGCGTTCACGGCGGCCTCGGCGCCCATGACGGCGATGCTGGCCGTGGGCAGGGCCAGGGTGGCGTCGGGATCGAAGCCGGGCCCGCTCATGGCATAGAGGCCCGCGCCGTAGGCCTTGCGCACCACCACACAGAAACGGGGCGTGCTGCAGCCGGCCATGGCGCTGATCATCTTCGCCCCGTGGCGGATGATGCCCTGCTTCTCCACGGCGCTGCCGATCATGAAGCCGGGCACGTCGCTGAGGAAGACCAGGGGGATCCCGAAGGCATCGCAGAGGGTGATGAAGCGGGTGGCCTTGTCGGCGCTGTCCACGAAGAGTACCCCGCCCTTCACGCGGGGCTGGTTGGCCAGGATGCCCACGGGCCGCCCGTCCAGCCGGGCCAGCCCCGTGATGATCTCGCCGGCGAAGAGCTTCTTCACCTCCAGGAAGCTTCCTTCATCGACCAGGCCCTCGATGAAGTCCTTCATCTGGAAGGGGGCCATGATGTCGCCGGGGACGATGGTTCCCAGGGCTTTCGCCTTGGAAGAGACCCCCTTCGGCGGAACCACAGGCAGGGCATCTTCGCAGTGCTGGGGGAAGTAGGCGAGGTACTGCCGGCAGAGCGCGATGGCCTCCGCTTCCGTCTTGCAGAGGAAGTCGCCACACCCGCTCACGGAACAGTGCATGCGCGCGCCGCCCAGGTCCTCGAGGCTGATCTTCTCGCCGATGACCATCTCGGCCATGCGGGGTGAGCCCAGGTACATGCTGGCATTGCCCTCCACCATGATCACCACGTCGCAGAAGGCGGGGATGTACGCGCCGCCCGCGGCGCTGGGTCCGAAGAGGAGGCAGACCTGGGGCACCAGGCCCGACAGGGCCACCTCCATGTGGAAGATGGTCCCGGCGTGGCGGCGCCCGGGGAACATGTCCAGCTGGTCCGTGATGCGCGCCCCGGCGCTGTCCACCAGGTAGAGCATGGGCACCTTCATGCGCAGCGCCACCTCCTGGATGCGGATGATCTTCTCCACCGTGCGGGCCCCCCAGCTGCCTGCCTTGATGGTGCTGTCGTTGGCCATGAGGGCCACGGGCCGCCCGCCCACCAGGGCGGTGCCCGTGACGACCCCATCGGCCGGCAGGTCCTTGTGCAGGGCGTTGGCGAAGAGGCCATCCTCGTGGAAGCTGCCCTCGTCCACCAGCAGGTGGATGCGCTCACGGGCGAAGAGCTTGCCGCTTTCCGCGTTCTTCTCGTGGGCCTTGGCTGAGCCGCCCTTCTTGATGCGCTCAACTTCCGCGTGGAACTGATCCAGCTGCATGGGGACCTCGGATGGGGATGGACCTTCCAGCATAACGGGGCGCCGGAGGGGCCGCGGCATGCGATCCTGGAGGGATGCAAGGCGCTGGCGCAGCAAAGCCCTCCGGATTCCTCACGGTCCCCTTCCTCGTGGTCTGCGCGTTCTACTTCCTGGTCTTCGCCGCGGGCTATCAGCTTTTCCCTGTGGTGCCCCTGCACCTCCGGGATCTGGGTGCGAGCCTCGCGGAGAGCGGGCGCTTCCAGACGGCCTTCATGCTGGGCTCGGGCTTCGGGGCCCTGGTCACGGGGCCGCTGGGCGATCGCCTGGGATCGCGGCGGGTGCTGAGGGTGGCCTCCCTCGCCGTGGTGGGCATCCTCCTCGTCTACGCCCTGCTGAAGGTCCGCTGGGTGTTCTACCTGCTGGCGCCCCTCCACGGCCTGCTCTGGTCGGCCCTGCGCACGGCCTCCGTGGCCAAGGTGGGCGGCATCCTGCCCATGGAACACCGGGCCCAGGGCCTCTCCCTCTTTGGCCTCACGGGGCCGGGGGGCGTGGCGGTGGGCCCCCTGGTGGGCCTCTGGCTCATGCCGCTGCTGGGCTTCTCCTGGATGCTGGTGGCCCTGGCGGGCACTTTCCTGGCCCTGCACCTGCTGATCGGCGTGCTGCCCCGGGAGGCCCCCCGGGAGATCGAGGCGGCGAGCCTCTTCCAGTGGCCGGACCGCAGCATCTGGGGCCCCGTGGCCGTGATGGGCCTGGTGGGCCTCAGCTTCGGCCCCATGCCGCCCTACAGCGCCCAGGAGGCCAAGGCCCTCGGTCTGCCCTGGCCCTCGGCCTTCCTCACCTGCTTCGCCCTGGGGATGATGGCCATGCGCGGCCTGTTGGCCCTCACGGGCATGGGCCGGCGGCCCGTGGCCCTGCTGCCGGGGATGGCGGCCCTCACGGCCGGCGGCTACGCCCTGCTGGCCTTCCTGCCCGGAGGGCTCGGGCGGCACGTGACCGCGGGCCTGGTCTACGGCGCGGGCTACGGCATGGTGCACACCCTCATGCTCACCCACCTCATGGCGGCCACGCCGCCCCAGCGCCGGGGGGCGGCCACGGGGGCCTTCTTCTTCGCCTTCGACGCCGCCACGGCCCTGGGCTCCCTGGGCCTCGGCTGGGTGATGGAACACGGCGGCTTCCGCTGGGGCTGGGCCCTGGGGGCCGGCCTCATGGCCCTCGCCATCCCCGTGGCCCGCCGCATCGCCCGGAAGAGCGTCACCACGACGACCGAGCCTGTCTCCTCTGGCATCCTGGAGGGATGAGCACACAGCAGGAGCGATGTGCCACTTTGGCAGAGCCGAAGCCCGAAGGGTGCGGCACAGGAGGTGCCGCATGACGGATCTTTCGGAACCCAGAACGCGGCTCGTCACCCGCAGCTTCGCCCTGGTCTGGGCGCTCACCTTTGTCACCTTTTTTGCGGCCTTCCAGCTCTTCCCCACAGTGCCGCTGCGCCTGCGGGAGCTGGGGGCCAGCCTGGCCGAGAGCGGCCGCTTCATGAGCCTCTTCACGGCGGGCAGCGCCATCGGCGCCCTCTTCACGGGCCCCCTGGGCGACCGGGTGGGCCACCGCCGCCTGGTCATCACCTGCGCGATGCTCTACGCCTGCTTCCTCGGCGCCTATGCCCTGCTGTCCAACCGCTGGGGCTTCTACCTGCTGGCCTTCCCCCACGGCATTGTGTGGTCGGGCTTGCTCACGGCCACCATGGCCTCGCTGGCCCACGTGCTGCCCGAGGACCGCCGGGCCGACGGCCTCAGCCTCTACGGCCTGGCCAGTCCCGGCGGCGTCATCGTGGGCCCGCTGCTGGGCCTGTGGATCTTCCAGCACGGCGGCTTCGCGCCCATCGGCTGGTACCTGGCCGCCCTCTTCCTCCTGCTGGGCCTGCTGGGCCGCACGCTCCCGGTGGACCACCCCCACGGCCGCGCGGAGGACTTCCAGTGGCCGGATGCCGCCGTCCTCGGGCCCTGCCTGGTCCTCTTCTGCGTGGCCCTGGGCTACGGCGCCCTCGGCAGCTACACGGCCCAGGAGGGCCTGGCCCTGGGCATGCCGCTGCCGTCGGCCTTCCTGTCCTTCATGGCCGTGGGCATGGTGCTCATGCGGATCGTCATGCTGCGGCGGGGCTTCGGGAAGCGCCCCATCCGCAAGCTGCCGGGCATGCTGCTGGGCGCCTTCGCCGGCATGGCCCTGCTGGCCTTCCTGCCCGGGGGCCTGGGGCGGCACATCGCCTCGGCCCTGCTCTACGGCGCGGGCTACAGCATGCTGCACACCCTCCTCAACGCGAAGCTGCTGGAGTCGGTGGATCCCCAGCGGCGCGGCTCGGCCTTCGGCGCCCTGCTCTTCGCCTTCGACTCGGGCATCGGGCTGGGCAGCTTCGGCCTTGGATGGGTGATCGGACACCACGGCTACCGGCTGGGCTGGGCTCTGGGCGCCCTCGCCATGCTGGCGGCGCTGCCCGCGGCGCTGCGTCTGGCAAAGGACTGATCAGGCCCGGCGGTGGACCTTGTGCACGGATGCCTGATCCACGCACTTCACCAGGATCTCGTCGATGTTCACGTGGTCCGGCAACGCGAGGCACCAGCGGACGCACTCGGCCACGTCGAAGGCCGTGAGGGGCTTGGTGCCCTGGTAGACCGCCGCCGCCTTGGCGTCGTCCTTGAGGCGCACGTTCGAGAACTCCGTCTCGGCCATGCCCGGATCCACAGAGGTCACGCGGATCTGCTCGCCGTTCACCTCCAGGCGCAGGCTGTGGGCCATGGCTTTCACGCCGAACTTGGAGGCGCAGTAGACGCTGCCGCCCTCGTAGGGCTGGTGGCCGGCGGTGGAGCCGATGAAGAACACATGGCCCCAGCCCGCCTTGCGCAGGTGCGGCAGGCCGGCACGGATGGTCTTCACCAC
The DNA here is from genome assembly GCA_046331485.1 of Holophagaceae bacterium. Lineage (GTDB taxonomy): Bacteria > Acidobacteriota > Holophagae > Holophagales > Holophagaceae > Geothrix. Next base: position 472,428 of record JAXLQS010000001.1, read on the forward strand.
GCCCTCGACGTTGGTCCGCATCATGGCTTCCAGATCCGCGTCCGGGGTTTCCCACAGCTTGTAGGTGCCGCTGGCCAGCCCCGCGTTCGCCACGATGACATGCAGGCCGCCCAGGGCCGATGCCGCCGCGGCCACGAAGGCGTCCACGCTGGCGGTCTCGCGGGTGTCCACCGCGCCGGCGTAGGCCTGGATGCCATGCGCCTTGGCCAGCTCGTCGGCCAGGGCCTGCACCCGCTCCACCCGGCGGGCGCCCAGGGCCAGGTGGCAGCCCTGGGCCGCCAGCAGGCGGGCCATGGCTTCGCCGAAGCCGCTGGAGGCGCCGGTGATGAGGACGATGGGATGCTCGGGTCGCATGGGGGCTCCTGATGGCTCAGCGGTAGTTGCGATGGAACTCGCCCAGGGCGTCCACGACCTTCTGGATCTTCTCCGTGGGCGGCAGGATGGTGGTGCGGAAGTGGGCGGTGCCCTCGGCCTGGCCGAAGCCCGAGCCCGGCACCACGCAGATGCCGGTCTTCTCGAGGAGGGCCAGGGCGTAGTCGAAGTCCGACCGGCCGGGCGGCAGGGTGATGCTGGGGAAGGCGTACATGGCCCCCGCGATGGCGTTGCAGGAGATGCCCTCCACGCGGTTCAGCCCCTCGGCCAGCAGGAGGGCCCGCTGCTTGAGCGTGTCGAGAATGGCGCCCTTCTCGGAGGCGTACTGGGCGTAGCTGGGCATGCCCGGCTTCGGGGGCCGCACCATGGCGTAGGTCGCCGCCTGCCCGGCCAGGTTGGCGCAGAGGCTCACGCTCTGCAGTTTCAGGATCTGCGCCGCCACGTCGTCCGGCACGTTCCGGTACTCGAAGTAGCCGCCCCGCACGCCGCACTCGCCCAGGAAGCCCTTGGAGCAGGAGTGGAAGCTGAAGAGGGAGATGTCCTTCGCCTCCTTCTCGTGCAGCACCTTGGCGAAGGATACGAAGGCATCGCCGGGCGCGTATACGTTCTCCTGGTACACCTCGTCCGCCAGGATCGACAAGCCGTTCTCCCGGGCGAAGTCGATGATCATGCCGATGTTCGCCTCGTCCAGCACGGCGCCCGTGGGGTTGCCGGGGTTGATGACGCAGATGGCCCGCACCCTGGTGCCCTCGGCCTGGGCCCGGGCGAGGCTGTCCACCAGCATGGCCCGGCTCAACTTCCAGCCGTTGGCCTCGTCAAGGTAGTAGGGCACCATGCGCCCCTCGTAGAGGGTGATGGTGGCCGAATACAGCGGGTACTGGGGGATGGGCACCATGATGCCGTCCTGGGGCCCGGCGATGAGCAGGCGCAAGATGGTCTGCACGCCCTTGCTGGCGCCATCCGTGAGGAAGATGGCATCGGGATCCACGCCGATGTGGTCGCGCTCCAGGATGAACTCCGCCACGGCCTCGCGGATGAACCGCACGCCGCGGCTCTCGCTGTAGGCGCCGAGGCCATGCCTCGTGCCGGCCAGGATCGCCTTCGCGGTCTCCACGACATCGGCGGGGAAGGCGCCGGGCGCCAGATCCATGAGGGCCGGGTACTCGCAGAGGGCCAGGATCTGGCGGTTCCAGGTGAGGGCCTTCTGGCCCAGGGACTGGGGGTTGCCGATGTTGCAGTAGATGATCTCGCGCCCCTGCTTCTCCAGCTCCGCGGCCCGGGCCACGATGGGACCGCGCACGGCGTATTCGGTCTCGAGGACGGCCTTGCCAAGATCGGTCAATCGGATGGTCATGGTCACTCCAACGGCTAAGTTTACCCGCTGATCGCCATGTGACCGGCGTCATCCTACGTTGTGTCAAGCGCGCGGGGCCTTGGCGCCCGGGCCCGCGGCGATAGACTGGAGGTTCGTTCCCCCAACCACGCCACCAGGCACCTTTCCCAAGAGGCATTCATGCTCGGTTTCTCCCTGTCCCCGGAACAACTGGCCGAAAAAGAGCGGGCCCACACCTTCGCCGAGAAGGTCATGCGGCCCGTGGCCCGCAAGTACGACGAGACCGGCGAGTGGGCCGTGGATGTCTACAAGGCGGCCTTCGACTACGGCTACCTCCAGGCCCTCGTGCCCGAGGACTGCGGCGGCCCCGGCGCCTCCCAGATGGAGGAGGCCATCGTCTGCGAGGAGCTGGCCTGGGGCTGCGGCGGCCTCTACACCTCCATCATGGCCAACGGCCTGGCCATGACCCCCCTGCTCATCGCCGCCAGCCCCGAACAGAAGAAGAAGTGGCTGGGCATGATCGCCGAGGAGCCCAAGTTCGCCGCCTTCTCCCTCTCCGAACCCAACGCCGGATCCGATGCCGGGGGCATGAGCTGCCGCGCTGAGAAGAAGGGGGACAAATACATCATCAACGGCACGAAGTGCTACTGCACCAACGGCGGCTACGCCGACTGGTACTCCCTCTTCTGCAGCACGGATCCCAGCAAGGGCGCCCGCGGCACCAGCTGCATCGTGGTGCCCCGCGACACGCCGGGCCTGGTGGTGGGCAAGGCCATGGACAAGATGGGCCAGCGGGCCAGCAACCAGGTGGAGCTCTACTTCAACGACGCGGAAGTGCCTGTGGAGAACCTCCTGGGCAAGGAGGGCATGGGCTTCGTCATCGCCATGAAGACCCTCGACCAGACCCGCGCCGCGGTGGCCGCCGGGGGTGTGGGCGTGGCCCGGGCCGCCTACGAGATCGCCCTGAACTACGCGAAGACCCGCATCCAGTTCGGCCAGCCCATCTTCGCCAACCAGGCCATCAGCTTCATGCTGGCGGACATGGCCAAGAAGATCGAGGCCAGCCGCCTGCTCACCTGGCAGGCCGCCTGGATGACTGACAACGGGATCAAGAACTCCAAGCAGAGCGCCATCGCCAAGACCTTCGCCACGGACACCGCCATGGAGGTGAGCACCGACGCCGTCCAGATCCTCGGCGGCAACGGCTACAGCCGCGACTACTTGGTGGAGAAGTGCATGCGCGACGCCAAGCTGCTGCAGATCTATGAAGGAACGAACCAGATCCAGAGGCTCGTCATCGCGAAAGAGATCCAGCAGGGGAACTGATCGGAAAGGAACGCCGCACATCAGCGGGTCGCTCAGAACGCGCCTAAATGGCGCGTTCTGAGCGGGGCACCCGCTTGGTTCGTTCAAACAACCAGGTTGGCCACGATCCTCGTCGTCGAAGCAGCTCCAGAAGGGAATTGACTCGCCACCCCACGGCAACCTTCGTGGCTTCCTAAAATCCCGGCCTCGCCGGGATTTTTGCCTTGATGGGCCGTGCGGCCCCCCCTAGAATCCCTTCCAACCAACCATCTTTACCAGCCACAGAGCCGTGAAGTGGGTGAGGGACTCCCGTCGGGGAGCCCTGCATTCCCGGAGCGAAAGCCCCCTTGGTCCGCAGGCCTGGCGCGGACCATGCGATCAACCCCCAGGCAAGCGGGGCCATGTCCCCAGGAAGAAAGTCATGTCCGAAGGTACCGTCAAGTGGTTCAACGCCGAGAAGGGTTTCGGCTTCATCACCCCGGATGAGGGCGGGGCCGACGTCTTCGTCCACTACTCCGCCGTGCAGACCAAGGGGTTCCGCACCCTGGAGGAGAAGCAGCGCGTCAGCTTCGATGTGGTGCAGGGACCCAAGGGACCGCAGGCCGCCAACGTCAACAAGGTCTGAACCACACCGCCAGGACTTGGGCTCGCGGGCCCAGAGCGGGGGCGGGTGTCCGGATGGCCCGGGACCGGCTCATACTCGGTTCATGACCGAATCGGGACGATCTTGGCTGCTCCGGGCCCTGCTTGCGGGCGTTCTGTCCGCGGCGGCCCTCGGCGGCATGGCCCTGCTGACCGCGGCCCCTGACAGCTTCGCCCCACCCGTGGCCATGGCCCTCATCCTGGGGACCATGGCCATGGGGACTTGGATTGGTCTCTGGGCCCGGACCCGGTGGCTCGACCGGCCCCGGCTGCTGCGCGCCGAGCAAAGCTGGGCCCGGGGAGACCACCCCTATGACGTTCTCCGGAACCTTCGGGCGCCCTCGTGGAACGGAGGGGAGCTCGCCTACCGGATCCTCCATCTGAGGAGCCTCCTCCGCCTTGCCATGGGCCACCGGGACCGGGCCTGGCTGGAGGCCCTCGAAGCCCAGGTCGCCCGCCTCCCCCTCTGGAAGCGGGTCCTGGTCTCCCGGGTCTTCCAGAACGTTCCGGGCGAACCCACCGCCGGGGATCTGGCCCAGGTGGCGCGCCTCGCGGCCCTGGCTCCGCACATGGGCCGCCTCCGGCATCTGCAGGGCCTCCTGCTGCTGCGCGTGGCCGAGCCGAAGGCGCTGCATCAGGCCTGGCTCCACTTCGAGGAGGCCCTTCCCCTCTCCTGGGACGATCCCCTCATCCTGGAGGATCTCCTGCTGGCCGGCCTCCAGCACGGCCGGGAGGACCTGGCCGAGCAGGCCCTGGCGGTGCTGGTGTCCCGCCACGGGGATCCCCGGCTGCCCTGGGATCGGGCCACGGCCGCCATGCACCTCCTCCGCAAGGGGCGCCATGTCGAGGCGCTGGCCCTGGTCCAGGCCCTGCCCCCCGACCGGCGCACCCAGCCTCTGCACTGGCTGGCCGAGACGGTCTCCCGTCGCCAGCTGGGGGACCGGGAGGGGGCCTGGGGGGTCATCGAGACCGCCGTGGGCCACCTTCCCGGCGCCTTCCGCCTCTGGATGGAGCGATACCAGATCGCCCTGGAGCTGCACCGGGACGAGGAGGCTCTGGCCACCCTCGAGCAGGCCCGGCACACCATCCCCGAAGGCCAGGAGGGCGATTCCCTCCGGCAGGAGTGGCACCTCCGCCGGGCGGAATTCGCCTTCTGGTGGGAGGGCCAGCCCGCCCTGGCCAGGGAGCATCTGGAGCGGGTTCCTCTGGACCAGCAGGGCGACCACCATCCGCCCCTGCGGCTCCAGGTCCTGGTCGCCGAGGGGGGCTACGAGGTCGCTTACGAGGAGGTGCAGGCCCTCCTCAAACGGCAGGCCGGGGATGTGGACCTGCTGCTGCTGCAGGCGGACTGCCTGGCCGGCATGGAAGCCTGGGAGGCCCTGCTGCCCTATCTGGATGGTCTTGGGGAGGCCTGCCGGGAACGCCCGGCCTATTGGCACCTGCGGGGACTGGCCCGCGCCAACCTGGGAGATCCACTCCCCGCCCGCCTGGACCTGGAACGGGCGGTGCGCATGGACCCGCACGGACTGCGCTTCCTGCTGGACGCGGGACACGCCTGTGCCGAACTGGGCGACTGGGATCGGGCTGAAGGTCACTGGCGGCAGGCCCTGCAGGTGGACCCGCAGGCCGAAGAGGCACTCATCCACCTGGCCGAGGCCCGCCGGGAACTGGAGGATCTGGATGGGGCCCGGCGCTACCTGCGGGAATGCCTGATGCATCATCCGGAAAGCGTGGACGCCCAGACCCGCCTGGCGGAGCTGGAGGCCAACTAGGCTCCTCAAGCCGGCTCTACGAGGCGAGGTCCCCCTTGAGCAGGGCCAGCTTGCTGTCATAGCGGCCCTGCATCTCGGGCATGGCCCACTTGCGGGCCTTTTCCAGGGCCTTGATGGCCTCCTTCCGGTGCCCCTGGGCAAGGGCAAGGCGGGCCTGGATGAGGTAGAAGTCCGGTTCCTGGGGAAGCAGCTTGATCGCCTGCTTGATGCGCTTTCCCGCCTCCTCCCAGTTGCTGTCCTGGAGGGCCTCCTCCGCCAGGAAGGCGTTGAAGAAGGGATCCCGCTTCCGGACTTCCATGCCGCGGTCACGGTAGGCCTGCGCCTCCCCTTCCCGGCCCTGCGCCCGCAGGAGGCTCTCCAGGTTGCCGCAGGGGGCCCCGTCCTTGGGGTCGGCCTCGATGGCCTTCAGGAAGGACTTCTCGGCCTCAGCTTCGCGTCCGAGCTCCCGCTGGACCACTCCCAGGATGTTCCAGCCCACGCCCAGTTTCGGATCCATCTCGATGGACCGGTGGGCAGAGGCCAGGGCCTCCTCCGAGCGGGACTCCGCCATCAGCTCGACGGCGCGGTTGCTGAAAAACAATGCCAGCACTCGCTTGGGTTCCAGGGGCACGATGAGCTGGGTGTCCTTCCGGATCTCGGGAAGGAAATCCGCCACGAGTTCCTGCCCCACGGTGCCGGCGGGGACGATGGCCACGACATGCCGCTCGTAGCGCACCATGCTGCCCACCCGCCGCCACCGGCTGACCCTCAGCGACTCCCCGTACCGGGCCTCGAGGCCGATGGACTTGCAGGCGGCCACGTAGAGCGCGGTCAGGGTCAGGCAGTTGGCCTTGCGATCCCGCCAGGCCTCGATGGGGGTGCGGGTGTAGGCATTGTCGTAGACGATCCCCAGTCCCCCCTCCTCCGGAGGGAGGAAGAGGGACTTGAGCAGGTAGCTGACCTTGGTGGAGACCCCGATGTGGCCGATGGTCTGCTTCTGGGCGAAGGCCTTCAGCTCCGGCGGAGCTTCGAAGGGGTCCTCGCCTGCGGCCAAGAGGGCCACACAGAACAGGAGGGGCAGGATTCGAAGCCGCACAGGGGCCTCCCGACACAACATAGGTCTACGAACAGGGGATTCAATGGATTATGCGATCCTGGGTGCTCCGGGGGAACCATGATCAAACCGACCGCCGTGGTTTGCGCCTATTCCAGCGTGGGCACCGCGGCCCTGGAGGGGCTGCTGGAGGCCGGTGTGGAAGTCCGCGCCCTCTACACGTACGCCCAGGGGACCGACGAGTCGTGGTTCACTCCGCCCGCCGTGCTGGCCGCGGCCCAGGGCATTCCCGTCATCATGGCCCCGGCCTTCAATGACGACTCGGTGTTCGATGCCATTCGCGGCCTGCGTCCCGACTTCCTGTTCAGCTTCTATTTCCGGGAGATGATCCAGGGCCGGTTCCTGGAGCTCCCGCGCCTTGGCGCCTTCAACCTGCATGGCAGCCTGCTGCCGAAATACCGCGGCCGGGCCCCCATCAACTGGGTGCTGGTGAAGGGCGAGCAGGAGACCGGCATCACCCTCCATGCCATGACCCCCAAGCCCGACGACGGCATCATCGTGGCCCAGGCGCGCCTGCCCATCGCCTGGGACGAGACGGCCCTCAGCCTCACGGACAAGGCGGCGGCCGCCGGAAGGGATCTCGTGCGGGGGGCGATCCCGGGCCTGGTGGACGGTTCATGTCCGCGCATCGACCAGAAGACCCTCGGCCCTTCCACCTACTTCGGCGGACGGAAGCCGGCGGACTCCAGGCTGGACTTCGCCATGACCACCTCCGAAGCCTTCAACCAGATCCGCGCCGTGGCGGACCCCTGGCCCAACGCCTTCCTGGAGACCCCCCTGGGGACGGTCAAGGTGGCCTGGGCCCTGCCCTCCGCCGAGCCCTGCCCGCCGGGACGCCATCGCCTCACTCAGGAAGGGGTCCTGCTCGGGTTCTCGGACGGCGCCCTGCGGTTGCACACCCTGAAGGTCCGGGGCCTGAGGGTGGAGCGCCCCACGGACCAGGCGGCCGCCCTGCGGGACCTCGGCCTGGCTGAGGCCTGATTCCGGGATCCACGCCCGCCCTCGAATCCGGAGATCCCCTCCTCCTCACGGGAGACAGTTCAGGGGCCATCCGGGAGCACCTCGGCTATCCTGGCCCCGATTCCCGAAAGGCCCCCATGCGAAGCGTCATCACCGGAACTGGCATCGCCGTGCCGCCGCACGTCGTCACGAATGAGGCCCTCTCCGGACTCATGGACACCTCGGACGAGTGGATCCGGGTGCGCAGCGGCATCCAGGAGCGGCGCTACGCCGAGCCGGGCCAGGGCTCGAGCGATCTGGGCGTGATCGCGGCCAGGCACGCCATCGAGGATGCCGGGCTGACGCCGGCCGACATCGACGCAGTCCTCTTCGCCACCATGACCCCCGACCACGTGCTGCCCGGCAATGGGCCGCTCCTGCAGGCGGCCCTCGGCCTGCGGGACATTCCCACCTTCGACATCCGGCAGCAGTGCAGCGGCTTCCTCTACGGATTGGAGCTGGCCGACCTCCTCCTCCAGAGCGGCCGCTACCGGCGCCTCCTCCTGGTGGGCGCCGAGGTGCACTCCCCCTTCATGCCCTGGCACCTGGGCTGGGACACGGTCATCGGGCGCGCCACCCGGGAGGTCACCGAAGCCGAACGGGCCGCCAACACCGCCATCCGCGACCGGACCGTGCTCTTCGGCGACGGCGCCGGGGCCGTGGTGATCGAGGCCCGGGACGGCGCGGCGGGACTGGGGCCGATCCGGCTGCACACGGATGGCACGGCCGCCGGTGTGCTGACGATGCCCGGCGCCAGCTTCAAGCGGCGTCCCTTCGTGTCGCACGAGCAGATCGACGCAGGGGAGACGGTTCCCGTCATGTCCGGCAAGGAGGTCTTCCGGACCGCCGTGACCCTCATGCCCCAGGCTGTCCGGGAGGTCTGCGCCCTCTCGGGCCTGGCCGTGGAGGACCTGGACCTGCTGCTCATCCACCAGGCCAACCTGCGCATCATCGAGGGCGTGCAGAAGGCCCTGGGGCTGCCCCCGGAAAGGGTGCCCCACAACGTCGAGCTCTGGGGCAACACCACAGCCGCCACCCTGCCCATCCTGTTCCACGAGTGCCGCCAGCAGGGCATGATCCGTCCGGGCATGCACGTGATGTTCACCGCCCTGGGCTCCGGCCTCCACTGGGGCGCCGCGCTGTACCGCGCCTGATTGCCGCGGCCCCGGCACCGCGGCTAGAATCCTGCCATTCCCCGGAGACCCCATGCACTCGCGATCCCTGGCTCTGGCCCTGCTCGTCCCGTCGCTCGTCCTTTCGGCCAGCACCCCCAAACCCAAGAAGCCGGGCTCGGGGCTGGTCCGATCCGCCAAGGAGGCCAAGACCATCGCCGAGCGGGACACCGGCGGGAAGGCCGTGTCCGCCCGCCGCATCCCCCTGAACGGAGCCTCCGGGGGCTGGGAGGTGGAGGTCCACATGCCCCGGGAGGACAAGGGCTGGCGCTGCATCATCGATGCGGACACCCGGATGGTCCACAGCAAGACTCGCATCGACCAGCCTGGCGGCAAGGGCAAGTCCGAAGGCCCCCTGCGCGTGGTCAAGGGTACCCGCTGACGGCGGCTCCCCGATCCGATCCGACCGTTCGCCGGTTTTTTCAAGCAGCGCCCCTGGCCGGCTTGCCAGGCGGCCTAGAATCGTACTCGTGGCCAATGCCACTTAGGAGAACGACACATGGGTCTGATGGACTGGGGCAAAGCCCAATTCCTCGACATCCTCGAATGGCTGGATGACTCCAACGATACGCTCGCGTGGCGCTTCCCCATGCGCGGGCAGGAGATCCAGAATGGCGGCCAGCTGGTGGTGCGCGAAAGCCAGGAGGCTGTCTTCGTCAATGAAGGCCAGATGGCCGATGTGTTCAAGCCCGGCACCCACCGGCTGACCACCCAGAACCTGCCCATCCTCGCCACCCTGAAAGGCTGGAAGTACGGCTTCGAGAGCCCCTTCAAGAGCGACGTCTACTTCATCTCCACCAAGCTCTACAACGACCTGAAGTGGGGCACCTCGAACCCCATCATGATGCGCGACGCCGACTTCGGCATGCTGCGCATCCGGGCCTTCGGCATCTACTCCATCAAGGTCGTGGACAGCGCCACCTTCCTGCGCCAGCTGGTGGGCACCAACGGCGTCTACACCGTGCCCGACATCTCCGAGCAGCTCCGCAAGACCATCATGAGCCGCTTCACGGATGCCCTGGGCGAAGCCAAGATCCCCGCCCTGGACCTGGCCGCGAAGTACGACGAGATCTCCGATTTCGTGAAGCAGAAGCTGCAGGATGAGTTCAAGAGCATGGGCCTCGAGCTCTCCAAGTTCTTCGTGGAGAACATCAGCCTCCCCGAGGAGGTCGAGGCCATGATGGACAAGCGCACCGGCGTGGGCATGATGGCCCCCGTCATGGGCGCCTATACGCAGATGCAGGTGGCCGACAGCATCCCCCTCGCCGCGCAGAACCAGGGCGGCGTGGCCGGCCTGGGCATGGGCATGGGCGTCGGCTTCGGCATGGGCAACATGATGGGGCAGCAGATGGCCGGTGCCCAGCAGCAGATGGGCCAGCAGGGCTTCCCCGCCGGCAGCGCCCCCGCCGCCGCGGCCCCCGCCAAGTCGCTGAAGGAGGAGCTCACCGACCTCAAGGAGCTCTTCGACGGCCAGCTCATCACCCAGGCCGAGTACGACGCCCAGCGCGCCGTCATCATGAAGAAGCACGGGATGGGGCAATAGACTCAGGGCTTCAGCCCCAAGTAATAAAGGCGGCCTCCGGGCCGCCTTTATTACTTGGGGCGCCGCCGGTCAATCACCCCTGTACTGGGGCCGGCGCTTCTCCCGGAAGGAGTTCAGCCCCTCCAGACGGTCCCGGGTGGGGATGACTTCGGCATAGCAGGCCTGCTCCAGGGCCAGCCCCGAGGCCAGGTCCAGGTCCATCCCCCCGTTCATGGCCCGCTTGGCCATGCGCAGGGCGACGGGCCCGTTGGGAAGGATCTCCCGGGCCAGGGCCAGGGCCGCTTCAAGCACGGTTCCCGCCTCGACCACCCGGTCCACCAGACCCAGCCGACCTGCTTCCTCGGCGCCGATGCGCCGGGCCGTGAAGATGAGTTCCTTGGCCCGGGAGGCGCCGATGAGGCGGGGCAGGCGCTGGGTTCCGCCGGCCCCGGGGATGATGGCGAGGGCGGTTTCGACCAATCCCATGGTCGCGCCGGCGCCCGCCAGGCGCAGATCCGCGGCCAACGCCAGTTCCAGGCCACCGCCGAATGCGGCGCCATCCAGGGCCGCGATCACCGGCATCGGCAGCGCTTCCAATTCCGAGAAGGCCGCCCGGATGCCCTGGACGAAGGAGGCCGCCTCATCCGGCGTCATGTCCGCCCGCTCCTTCAGGTCCGCCCCGGCACAAAACACGCCGGCCACGAGGCTGTGGATCACCACCACCCGAACGGAAGGGTCCGGACTGAGCGCCCGCACCGCTTCACGGAGCTCCACCAGGAGCCTGCGCCCCAGGGCGTTCTTGGCCCCCGGGCGGTCCAGCCCGAGCAGGACGATGCCGGCATCCGGCCCCTGGAGGTGTTCGACCCGGACCTCCATCAGCCCAGCTCGACGATGGGATCCCCTTCGTTGAGGAACTGCTCGGGGGCCACGAAGACCTTCTTGACCGTCCCCTCCTCGGGGCTGCCCACGGGGATCTGCATCTTCATGCTCTCGATGATGACCAGGTCCTGGTCCTCGCCCACGGCATCGCCCTCGGCGACGCAGATCTCCAGAACCTTCCCAGCCATCTCCGCCCGAACCACGCCCATCTGCCGCTCCATGTTGATGAATGCTGGCTCCAGTGTATCCAGCCAGCACGCACTTCAAGCGGCTCGGCTTCTGGCGCGGGTCCGCCCCGAGGCAGAAGCGGGGGTTCCGGGGGGACATCGCGAGCAATGGGAGCCGGCGGTCCCCCGGGAGGACATCAATCGTCCCGGTCCGAGTCCCCGATCACCACCAGGTCATCGTCCTCATAGGCGAAGTCGCCCTCCTCGATGAGGATCTCGCGGACTTTGCCACCCTCGGGTGCGTTGATGTAGAAGGAGGTGCGGGAAGAATCCGTGCCCTCGAGGATCATCAGGGGCTCGTCCTCCTCCACTTCCTGGCCGGGTCGGACGAGGACGTCCACCACGTAACCCGGCCATTCCGCCCGCACGATCATGCTTCCTCCCACCCGTTCCCGGTGACCTTGGCGGGGAGAGTATGGCGCCACCGGGTCCCGCGCAAGTCCCGGAAGCCTTTCTTTTCGTCACAAGTCATGTCTGGGATACTGGAGGGCTTGGAGGATGGAATGGCTGTCGCCTGTGGCATCGTGGGTCTGCCCAATGTGGGGAAATCCACCCTTTTCAACGCCCTCACCCGTGCGGGCGCGGCTTCGGCCAACTATCCCTTCTGCACCATCGAGCCCAATACGGGCGTGGTGGATGTGCCGGATCCCCGCCTGGCGCCCCTCGCGAAGATCGTGAACCCCCAGCGCATCCTGCCCGCGGCCCAGGAGTTCGTGGACATCGCGGGCCTGGTCCGGGGCGCCAGCAAGGGCGAGGGGCTGGGCAACGCCTTCCTGGGCCACATCCGGGAGACGGATGCCATCGTCCAGGTGGTCCGCTGCTTCGAGGACGGCAACGTCACGCATGTCGAAGGCGGCGTGAACCCCGAGCGGGACCTCTCCATCATCGAGACCGAGCTGGTCATCAAGGATCTGGACGGCGTCGAGAAGGGCCTGGAGCGTCACCGCAAGGTCGCCAAGACCGGCAACAAGGAAGCCCTCGCCATGGTGGCGGTGCTGGAGCGCCTCCACGCCGTCCTGAATGAGGGCCGGTGGGCGCGGACCGCCGGCCTCTCCGCCGAAGACCGGGCCCTTGTGAAGTCCTACGGCCTGCTCACCCTTAAACCCACCCTCTTCGTGGGCAACATCGGGGAGGAGGACATCCGGAACCCCGAGGGCAATCCCCACTACGTGAAGCTCCAGGCCCTGGCCGCCGAGCGCCAGGCCCCCTGCATCCCCATCTGCTCCAAGCTGGAGGCCGAGATCCAGGACCTGCCCGAGGAGGACCGCCCCATGTTCCTGGAGGAGGCGGGCCTCAAGGAGCCGGGCCTCAACGTGCTCATCCACGCCAGCTACGACCTGCTGGGGCTCCAGACCTACTTCACCGCCGGCGTGAAGGAGGTCCGCGCCTGGACCATCCACAAGGGCGACACGGCCCCCCAGGCCGCCGGCGTCATCCACACGGACTTCGAGAAGGGCTTCATCCGGGCCCAGGTCATCGCCTACGAGGACTTCATTCAGTACGGCGGGGAGCAGGGCGCCAAGGATGCCGGCAAGATGCGGACCGAGGGCAAGGACTACGTCGTCAAGGACGGCGACCTGATGAACTTCCTGTTCAACGTGTAGGGCCCCCGGGGACTAGGATTCAATTCCAACGCCCTCCAGCCCGATGCCATGGGGGAAGGCGGCCTGATGAACCTGGGAAACGTCAGCAACTGGACGGGGCGGGGGACTCCTCTGGAGGACCCCGCCCTGATCCGCCAGTCCATGCAGGACCTGCTCAGCCAGCAGACGGAGTTCCCCATCAAGGTGGAGGGGACGCACACGCTTCCCTACTCGTCCTGCGTCCAGCACGTCGACCTCAAGAAGGGCTGCATCCACCTCAAGCTCATCCGGCCCCTTCCCCACGAGCTGGCCGCCGGCGCGGTCTTCGACATGGTCTTCCTGCTGGGGGACCAGCGCTACTGGGCCCCCACCGTGTTCCAGGGCCGCGAGAACTACCTCCTGTACCGCTTCAGCATCCCCGCCAAGATGGCCCCTGCGGACCGCCGGCAGCACAAGCGCTACCCCTTCCGGCCCCGGGAGAAGGCCTATGTCGTGGCCCAGGACGGGTCCATCCCGGGGCACGGCATCTCCGGCCCCCTCGTCAACCTGTCCGAAGGGGGCCTGGCCTTCCGGGTGGACCGGGTCATGCGCCTGGACGACCACCTCCGCATCACGCCCGGCCTGGGCTTCTTCGAGCGGGGCAAGTCCTTTCCCCTGCTCAAGGTCCGCGACCTTCCGAATCTCCCCCTTTTCGAGGCCCGGGGCGTGCTGGCCAACGCCCTCGAGCGCGACGGGGGCATCGTCCTCGGCCTTCAGTTCCTCGACATTCCAGAAGCCGCCCTCGCGGAGCTCCGGATCGTGCTCGACATCCGGGAGCGCGTGCAGCGGGTGTCGTCCCCGACCGTGGCCTCCGAGTCCCCGCGCACTCCGGCCCCCCGGAGCCCAGCCAAGGAACCCGCCACCCGCATCGCCCCCGCCGGTCTCCAGACTCCGGATGCCCTCCGGCTGCTGGGGCGCCGCTCGGCCCGCCTGGTCCTGGTGATGGAAGCCGGTCCCGAGCGGGACCGGGTCTCCCAGGTCCTCCGCTCGGCGGGCTACGCGCGCCAGGGCACCGCCGGCACTCTGGAGGAGGCCCTGGCGGAGCTCCGGCAGGACCGGTATTCCAGCTGCCCCATCCTGCTCGTGGAAACTGAGACCGGGGGCGCCGCCTGCCTGGAGAAGATCCAGGACCTCCAGCTCGAGCTGGGCAGCGCCCGCGAGTGGTCGGTCGCCCTCCTGACCAAGGGGGCCGGGCTGCCGGAAACCGGGGACCCGCTGGTCCGCCCCATGGCCTGGCCCACGGACGAGGATCCCTCCTGGCTGCCCCTCCTGGATGAGCTGGCGGGGCTGAATTAGGAGCCGGTCCTAGATCGGGGTCACCTTCACCAGGTTCCCGCCGGCATCCACCCGGAGGAAGCCGTCCTCAATGCGGTTGCCGCCCCGCAGGACCGGATCCGCGGCATCCTTCGCGAGGAGGACACCGCCCCGAGCATTGCGGCGGACCACGCACTCCTCCAGGGTGACCTCGGAGTCCTCCATGAGCAGGAGCCCCGTGTCCCGGCCCTCGTTGAGGCTGCAGCGCACCAGCAGCAGGCTGCCCCCGGGCTCCACCTGGACGCCGGCTCCGGCGTTGCCCGAGATCTCGCAGGCATCCAGGACCCCCTGGCCGCCGTCCGCGCAGTCCACTCCCAGCGACCGGCCCTCCGAGAAGGTGCAGGTCCGCGCCTGCACCGTGGCCCCCCGGTGGATGAGCAGGCCGGCGCCGCCGTTGGCCTGCACCTGGCAGCCCTCCAGCGTGGCCAGGCCCCGGTCCATGACTGACACCCCGAAGCCCGCGTTGCCCGCCAGGCGGCACTGGCGCAGGACCACGTTGGCCCCGGCCAGGACATGCACCCCGGCGCAGGCGTGGTTTCCGATATCCGAAGTCTCCGCGACAACCTGGCTCTGCTCCAGAGCCAGCAGGCCGGCGAAGCGGCTGTCCAGCAACCGGCAACCGCTGAGCTGGACCCGGCCTCCGCCTTCCACCTCCACCCCGCCCGACTCGCCCTGGAGGGTGGCGCCCACCAGGGTGGCCTGGCCCCGTGAGCGGACCCGGAGGGCCACGCCCGGGCCGGGGCCGATGACCACGTTCTCGAGGGAGGCCTGGGCCCCGGAGCCCACCTCCACGCCGGCCTCGGGGAAGTCCATGATCCGGCCGTCCTCCACCCGCACGGACCCGGACTGGACCTTCAGGACCGCCTCCCCGGCGGATCCCTGCAGCGTGAGTCCACGGAGGAGGGCCGACTGGGTCTGGACGACGATGGCCGGTCCCGAGCTGGCCTGGATGATCACCTCCCCAGGCTCGCCCAGGGCCAGGATGGCCACGTCCTTGTCCACCACCAGGGACTCCCGGTACAGGCCGGGCAGCACCAGGATCTCGCTTCCCGCCTTGGCCTGCCTCAGGGCCACCTTCAGGCTCAGGCACTGCCCCTGCCCACCCTTGCCGACCCGGATCCGGTGGCCGGATCCTTCCGGCTCGGGCCGCGCCGGACCAGATGCCTGGGCAGGCGCCGAAGCCGGGGCCGCCGCCTCCAGCGGGCTCCGCAGCGCCTCCCGGATGGCGGCGCCGAGGCTTTCCGCATCGGGGTAGCGGTCCTCCGGCCGCTTGGCCAGGGCCCGGTCCACCACGGTGATGAGGCTGCCGGGCACATCCTTGAGGTCCGTGGGACGGATCGGCTCGGGGGCGTGGCGGAGGATGCGGTTGAGCACCGAGGTGGTGCTCTCGCCATGAAAGGGCTTGCGACCGCCGGAAAGGATCTCGTAGAGGATCACCCCCAGGGCAAACACGTCTGAGCTCGTGCTGGCCTTGCCCGTGTCCAGGTATTCCGGCGCCATGTAGCTCACCGTGCCCATCCAGACGCCGGATTGGGTCAGGCCCGAGGGGCCCATGTGTGCCACGCCGAAGTCCATGAGCTTGGCGTGGAGCCGCTTGCCCTGCCGGGTGACCAGGACGTTGGCCGGCTTGATGTCCCGATGGATCACGCCCCGGCCGTGGGCGTACCCCAGCCCGTCGCAGACCTGGGCGAGGACCTCCAGGAGGTCGCCCTTGGGGCCCTTCCCCTCCCGGATCAGGGCCTCCAGCTCCTGGCCGTCCAGGAATTCCATGGCCAGGTAGTGCGTCCCCTCGTCCTCGCCGAACTCGTAGATGGTGACGATGTGGGGGTGGTTCAGCAGGGCCGCGGCCCGGGCCTCCCGCTCGAAGCGGGCCTGGGCCTCATCCCCGAAGGCGGTGCCGGCGGAGATGACCTTCAGGGCCACCTCCCGGCCCAGCTTCGGATCCCGGCCCAGGTAGACCTCGCCCATGGCCCCCCGGCCGATGAGACGAACCACCTCGAATTTGCCCAACCGGTCCCGCATGGCTTCCCTATCGGAAGGCCCCTCGGGTTATTCCAGTTCCGGTCAACGCGCCTCGATGGGCATGCGCCGGAGCCGCTCCACCCGCACCGCCATGGGGGGATGGGTCGAGAACAGGCTCATGAGGCCGCCGCCGGCCAGCGGGTTCACGATCATCATGTGGGCCGTGGCGGGTTCCGCGGACTGCATGGGCAGCTGTGTGTTGTAGGCGTGGAGGCGCTCCAGGGCGGAGGCCAGCATGTCGGGGCGGCCCGTCAGCCGGGCGCTGTACTCGTCGGCCATGTATTCCCTTGAGCGGCTCACGGCCATCTGCAGCAAGATGGCCGCCAGCGGGCCCAGGATCATGATGGCGATGCTGGCGATGGGATTGGAGCGGCCCTCCTCGTCCCGGGCGCCGAAAAACCCGGCGAGGCGGGAGAGGAACATGATGGCCTGGGCCAGCACGGCCGCCAGGCTGCCCACGAGGATGTCCCGGTGCTTGACGTGGCCCAGCTCATGGGCGAGGACGGCCTCCAGTTCCGGGCGGCTGAGGATGCGCATGATGCCTTCGGTCACCGCCACCACCGCATGCTCGGGGTTCCGGCCCGTGGCGAAGGCGTTGGGGGTGTCCTCTGGGATGATGGCGATGCGGGGCATGGGCAGACCCGCCCGCTGGGCCAGGTTCGCCACGATGGCGTGCAGTTCGGGGGCCTGGGCCTGGCTGACGGGCTGGGCGCCATAGCTGGCCAGCACGATCTTGTCGGAGAGGAAGTAGCTCACCCCGTTCATGACCAGACCGATGGCAAGGGCCAGCACCATGCCGGATTCCCCGCCGACCAGTCCGCCGATCCACACCAGCAGGCCGGTCATGGCCACGATGATGAGAAGGGTCTTGGTCTGGTTCATGCAAAGGCCTCCAGATACCAGGATACGAAACGGTTCAAGGGCTGCTCAGCCCATCCATTTGATGACGACGAGCGTGACGTCATCCCGGAACTTGCCCTCGCCCAGGTGCTGGAAGGCCTCCACCAGCAGGGCCTCGAACAGCTCGTCCGCCCCGGCTTCGGGTCGGCGCAGGATCGCCTCCGCCAGGGGGCCGTCGCCCAATTCCTCGCCGGCGGCGTTTTCGGCCTCCACCAGGCCATCCGTGAAGATCACCAGGACATCGCCCCGCTCCAGATGGGCGCGGCCCTCCGCGAAACGGACACCGGGCAGCAGGCCCACCATGGGGCCGGTGGGGCTGAGCCGCACCACCTCGCGATTGGCCCGCACGAGTAGGGGCGGATTGTGGCCACCGTTGACATAGCGCAGGTCGCCGGTCTCTGGATTCAGGCTCCCGGCGAACAGCGTGGTGTAGCGGTTCCGGTCCCGCACGGCGTTCATCCGGCGGTTCACCCGCTCCGCGAGTCGCCCCCAGTCCGCCACGCGATGGTCCGCCATGGCGCGGAGGAAGGCGGAGAGCTGGGTCATCATGAGCGAGGCGGGGAGCCCCTTGCCGGAGATGTCGCCCACGGCCAGGTGCAGGCGCTCTCCGGTCCCCTCGTCCCGGGCCATCCACAGGTCGTAGAGGTCGCCCCCCACGGCCTGGTAGGGCAGGTTGGCCGCGGCGCACTGCCAGCCTGCGGGCTCGGGCAGGGTCTTGGGCAGCAGGCTGCGCTGGATGTTGCGGGCCAGATCCAGGTCTTTTTCCATGCGCTCGGCCTGGATCCGCGCTTCCCGGAGCTCAAGGCTCGACAGCTGGGAGGAGGTCAGGTTCAGCAGGGTGCGCAGGAAGACCAGGTCGTCCTCGGACAGCACGCCCACCGCCGGTTCCGCCGCATAGGCGAAGCCGTGGCTGTGGGTCTGGTCCACCAGCTCGATGGCATGCACCAAACCCCGGGCTTCCACGACCTGGTGGAGCTGCTCGCCTTCGAGCGATTCGGGCACGATCCCCAGGCCCTTGGCGTGGAGCACCTGGCCCTGGGCATCCACCACCAGCAGCCGCATGATGCGGAACTCGCCCATGAGGGTGTGGGCCATGAGCCGCACCAGGTCCCGACGGGTTTCCACCGTGCCCAGGTTGCGGGTCAGCTCGAAGACCGTGTTGAGGCGGGACAGCTGCAGGGCCAGGGCCTGGTTCTGCGTGCTGCGCACGGCCTCGGCCCGGCGCCAGGCCAGGAGCGGGGCGCTGATGGAGAGGAGGAGGGGGACCGCCTCCGGGAAAGTCTCCGCCCGGAGGACCAGGTGCCCGTAGAGTTCGTCCCCGTACTGCCAGGGGCGCACCTGCCAGCCTTCGCCGGGGTGGGTTGGGAAGGCTGGCGCCGAGCCCCGGAGGAACAGCCACTTCCCACCGTCCCACAGGCCGCCCTGGCCGGCCTTGGCGATGCCCATGGCCGTGACGCCCACCAGATGCACCAGATCCTCCTCGGTGCCCTGCTGGGGGAAGGTCTCCAGGAAGTCGATGAGGGGCAGGAGCTCCTGCGCACCCTCGGGAATCTTCAGCGCCAGATGCCGGAGGCGGTCGAAGGGGTTGGTGGACATATCGGGTGGACCCGCGGTGTCAGCTGATCTTCTTGATCAGACAGCACTCGTTGCGGCCGGAGACCTCGTCCGCCTTGAACTGCACCTCGTCCATGAACCGGCTCATGAGCAGGAGCCCCAGCCCGCCCTTGCGGGGGTGCTTGATGTACTCCTTGGGATCCGGCAGCACCAGCTGGTCGCCACGGATGCCGCGGCCCGAATGCCAGATGTGGATCTCCAGGGCCTGCTCGGTGAAGCGCAGCTCCAGCTCCACGCTGTGCTCGCCCTCGCCGCCGTAGGCGTGGAGGATCACGTTGGTCACCGCCTCGTCCACGGCGATGCTCACCTTGGCGGCCGTGGCGTCATCGAGTCCGGCCACCAGCGAGGCCCGCTTGGCCAGTCCGGTCACCAGGTTCAGATAGCGGGTCTGGCTCGGGATGACGAGCCTGAACTGGGCGTGGTCCATCTTGGCCGCCACCCTAGCCCTTCCGCTCCGGCGCCGCCGCCATGGCCTGATCCTCGTCGGCGAACACCCGGTAGAGCTGGGTGAAGCCGAGGGTATCGAAGATGGCGAAGACATTGTCCTGGAGGTTCGAGAGGAGGATGTCCCCCCCGTGCTCCCGCACGGTCTCGATCAACCCCATGATGGCGCCCAGCCCGGCAGAGCTGATGTAGTTGAGGTCCTTGCAGTTGAGAAGGATCGTATAGCGGCCGCCCTGGACCAGCTGCTCCAAGGCCTCCTCGAATTCCCGAACGGTATGGGCATTGATGAATCCGGCGGGCAGGAGCACCGCCACCTCACCCACCTGCCTCACCGCAATGGAAAGATCCGCCATCCGACAACTCCAAGGAACCTGGGCCATCCTAGCGGTTCCCCAGGAGCCTGTCCAAGTAATTGGAATGCCCCGCGCGCAGGGCAACGCGCGAGCGAGCCCGGGAAGGCGAGGTGAGCATTGGGGGCACTGCGCGATCCGAGCCTGACGCAGGATCGCGACGCGCGCCGCCCCACGCCCACCGGGATGCCCCCAGGCGGGGCTCTCGAATACTTGGACAGGCTCCTCAAATGCCAGCACACGGGAAACCACCTGGATTGGGATACCCTTGAATCCAACCTTTCTCGAGCCCCTGATGAGCGACTCCCGCCCCGTGGATCAGCCCCAGAACGATGCCCTCCGGTCCTGTCTGGCAGCCTGGCTCAACCAGCAGAACCAGGCCCTCCTCGAGGGGGTGATGGCCACCTGGCAGAGCGCCCTGGAGACCTTCCATCCCGACGAGGCCCTCCTCGCCCAGCTTCGCGAGGCCGCCACGCCGGCCGAGACCTTCCCTCCGGCCGCCCCCCCCGCCCCGGACCTGGCCCCGGGCCTCGACCTGCTCGAGGGGGCCAGCAGCCAGAGCGACCTGCTCCGGAGGCTGCTGGACGCACTGACTCCCTTGGCGGAGCGCAGTGCCCTCTTCATCCTCAAGCAGGGCCTGGCTTCCCTCTACGCCCACCGGGGCTTCGAGGGCGAAGCCCCCCGGAAGGCCGGCGCCGTCGTGCCTCCCGAGGAGCTTGAGGCGCTGATCCACGGCGCCACCGGCGCCCTCCGCCGCAAGGGCCCCGGATACTCGGCCCTCCTGGGGGCCCTCAGCCCCTTCGAGGCCTCCGACGCCGCCATCTTCCCCCTCCGGCACAAGAAGCGGACCGTGGCCCTGGTCCTGGTGGACAGCGGCCTCAGGCCCAAGCTGGACCATCCCCAGCCGGTGCGGGCCCTGGTCCTGGTGGCCTCCGCCATGCTAGCCGCCCTGGCCAGCGGAAAGGACGAGGAACATCCGCCGCAGCCGCCTCGGGATGCCCATCCCAGCGCCCCCACCCAGGTCGTGCCCGAGCCAATCGAGCCGCCCCCTCCGGTGGACCTGGACCCCCGGACCCGCGCCGCCGCAGAGCGTCTGGCCCGCGTGCTCGTGGGCGACGTGGAGCTCTACTTCCCTGCCAAGGTGGCCCTGGCCCACACCAAGGGCAACCTCTATGGCCAGCTCCGGGACGAGCTCGAAAGGAGCCGCGCCACCTTTGTGGAGCGTTTCGGGGAGGACGTGGAAAATCGATACCGGATTTTCACCACCACCGTCATCCAGCAACTGTGCGATGGAGACGCCGCGCGGCTGGGTGCCGCCCCCTGGGCCTAGGGAGGCCGTTCACCAGGGATGACAACCGGGTCCGGATCTGGTAGAACCTTGTTCCTTTGAGTTTGGACGGGGACGGGCAATGGCTGATCTTGGCAAGAAATTCACATGCTTCCAGTGCGCGGCGAAGTTCTACGACTTCGGGAAGCCGGAGGCCATCTGCCCGAAGTGCGGGGCCAACCAGAAGACCGCGCCGGCCAAACCGAAGGCGGTGAAGAAGGAGAAGAGCGTCCACGTCATCGAGGACGACTTCGCGGCCGAGCCCGAGGCGGAGAACCTGGAGGAGACCTTCACCGAGAGCGGCGTCGCCATCGAGCGGGGCCGCGGCGAGGGCTTCGATCCCGGCGACCTGCGCATGGATGACTACGACGAATAGGCCCACGAGCCGCGCCCATGGGTAGGGGAGGGGCTGGAGGAGGCGTGATTCACCCGCTCGTGGATCGACACACGCACCTCGAAGGCGCCCTCGATCCCGCCTGGGTCCGGAGCGAGGCGGAGCGCCGAGGGCTGAGGCCGCCGGACAGCCTGGCGGCCCTCTGGTCGGGCCGGGCTGTGCCCTTCGAGGGGTTCATCGAGGCCTTCCTCTTTGGCGCCACCCTCCTGGACAGCCGCGAGGCGGTGCGCGAGGCGGTGCTTGCCGTGGCGCGCCGGACCCGGGCTGCGGGCGGCGTCGGTTTCGACCTCTGGGCCTCGCCCCACTTTCTCGTGGTTCACCGCAGCCAGATCAGCCTCGATGCCTTCTGGCGCGGGGTGGAGGATGGCCTCACGGAGGCTGCTAGCCAGGGCCTCCGGGGCTGTGTGGTGCTCGATGCCGTCAACCACTTCGGGCCGAAGCATGGCCACGCGGTCCTCGACCTGGTGCTGCCGGACCTGCCCCCCTTCGTGCGGGGATTCTCCACCGGCGGCCTGGAAGGCTGCCCCTTCCGCGACTGGGCCCCCGTCTTCGACCGGGCCCGGGCGGCAGGGCTGCGCCTTGCCGCCCACGCGGGCGAGAACGGCCCCGGGTCCAACGTGCGGGAGGCCATCCTCGAGGGCGGCGTCTCCCGGATCGTCCATGGCATCCGGGCCGATGAGGCCACCTTTGAACTGCTGGCCGAACGACGCATCCCCGTGGACATCTGCCCCAGTTCGAACCGGGCCCTGGCCGCCGACGTGGACCCGCACCCCCTGCCCCGCATGCTCCGGGCGGGCGTCCGCTGCGCCCTGGGCACCGACGATCCCGGTGTCATCCCCTGTGATCTGCAGACAGAGGCCGGGGCCGCCCGGGGCCTGGGCCTGGATGAGGCGGCCCTGGCCGCGCTCCGCCGCCACGGGGCCGAAGATGCCTGGTGCCTGCCCGCCTGAGCCGCCCCATCTGCCCCGCCAAGCCCGCACTCGAAGCCACCGGCCATTCCAGGTAGACTAGGGGATTCGGTGCGCGCCCATAGCTCAGCTGGATAGAGCATCAGGCTTCGAACCTGAGGGTCGGGCGTTCGAGTCGCTCTGGGCGCACCACCCCTTTGACAATTCGGCTTCAGCGAGCGTGGCGGAACTGGTAGACGCACTGGATTTAGGTTCCAGCGGTTCACACCGTGTCGGTTCGAGTCCGACCGTTCGCACCATTCCGCAGGATTGCGGAATGGGACGGAATCGCCGCCATGCGGCGATTGCCGCCCGAAGGGCGAGGGCACAGGAAGTGCCCGAGTCACGAGGCGAGCTGCCGCCGCCGAACCCGGAGCCGATGGATTCCCCACGCACTTCCCACGCACAACGGAGCACCCATGTCCGCCACCCTCCACCACAACTCCTCCACCCGCAAGGCCGTCGAAGTGACGGTGCCCGCCGCCGAGGTGAGCGCCGCCTTCAACGACGTGGTGGCCAAGATCGCGCCGAAGGTCCGCATTCCGGGCTTCCGCCCCGGCAAGGCGCCCCGCCCGGTCCTGATGCAGAAGTACGCCCGTGAGATCCAGTCGGACGTGGCCCAGCAGCTGGTCGAGAAGCACTTCTGGAAGGCCGCCCAGGAAGCCGGGGCCCTGCCCATCTCGCACCCCTCCCTGGAGAAGCTGGACCTGAAGGAAGGGGCGGACGCCGTCTTCCGCGCCCAGTTCGACGTGGCTCCGGAAGTCACCTTGCCTGACTACAAGTCCATGACCCTCACCAAGAAGAAGCGGGCCATCGACGAAGCCACCCTCCAGGAGCACCTGGAAGGCCTGCGCCAGCGCGCCACCAAGTTCCTGCCGGTGGAGGACGGCGTCGTGGCCACGGGCCTCATCGCCACCTGCGACATCCGCGTGAAGCCCCAGGGCCTCAAGGCCCAGACCTACCAGGACCAGGTGCTCGAGATCGATGCCACCCGGCCCTTCGACGCCGAGCTCGTGGGCATGAAGGTGGACGAGAAGAAGACCTTCACCCTCACGCACCCCCAGGATGACGCGAACAAGGTGCTGGCCGGCAAGAGCCTCAGCTACGAGGTCCAGCTGAAGGACCTGCGCACCAAGGAAGTGCCCGAGCTGAACGACGAGTTCGCGAAGGACATGGGCGCCTACGAGAACCTGGAGGCCCTCAAGGCCGCCGTGAGGAAGGATCTGGAAGAGGCCTCCGACCGCGACGCCGTGGCCCGCCTCCACGCCACCATGCTGGACATGCTGCTGGACGCCGCCCCCTTCGAGGTGCCCCGCTCCATGGTGGGTCTGCAGCTCGACGACTACTGCCAGGAATTCGCGCAGCATGTGGCCCGCCAGGGCATGGATCCCAAGAAGGTGAACTGGCAGGCCTACCGCCAGTTCCGCCTGAACGATGCGGAGCGGGCCGTCCGCAGCGGCTACCTGCTGCAGGCCATCGGCAACGCCGAGTCCATCGAGGTGCCCGAGGCCGACATCGACGCCGAGATCCGCCAGTACATGGCCGAGAACCAGGTCCAGCAGCCCTTCGAAGCCTTCAAGGCCGAGCTGGAGAAGCGCGGCAACACCACCGAGATCAAGGGCCGTCTGCGCACCGACCGCATCTTCGACCACCTGCTGACCACCGCCAAGGTGACCGAGGAGTTGCTGGACAAGGCCGCCTTCGAGGCCCTGGTCGAGCTGGAGCGCAAGCGCGAGGCCGGCATCCCCGTGAACCGCTTCGACGCGGGCGGACTGGAGGGTGGCGACCTGGAGGGCCAGGAGGGCGGCGAGCCCGCCGTGGTGGCGCCGGCCACCGAGCACGTCCACGGCCCCGACTGTGACCATGGACACGATCACGAGGCCGAGGAGAAGCCCAAGAAGAAGGCCGCCAAGAAGGCTGAGGAGCCGGCCGAGGAGAAGCCCAAGAAGGCCGCCAAGGCCAAGGAGCCCCAGCCTGAAGCGCAGGCCGAGGAGAAGCCCAAGGCGAAGAAGCCCGCCGCGAAGAAGTAGTCTGCGTCCGTTTCACGGGGAAGGCGCCGCAAGGCGCCTTCTTGCTATTCTGATCCATCAGCCGGAGGGCCCATGCCCAGCAGCTACTACCCCCCCATCGTCATCGAGCAGACGCCCCGCGGCGAGCGCAGCTACGACATCTACTCCCGCCTGCTGAAGGACAACATCATCTTCCTGGGCACCGCCATCGACGACAACGTGGCCAACGCCATCGTGGCCCAGATGCTCTTCCTGGAGAGCGAGGACCCGGACAAGGACATCCAGATCTACATCAACAGCCCCGGCGGCAGCGTCACGGCGGGCCTGGCCATCTACGACACAATGCAGTTCGTGAAGAACGACATCGTCACCTACTGCATCGGCCAGTGCGCCTCCATGGGCGCCCACCTGCTCTCCGCGGGCACCAAGGGCAAGCGCTTCGCCCTGCCCAACGCCCGCATCATGATCCACCAGCCCTCGGGCGGCGCCCAGGGCCAGGCCACGGAGATCGAGATCACCTTCAAGGAGATCCAGCGCCTGAAGGACAACCTGGCCGCCACCTTCGCCAAGCACACGGGCCAGCCCCTGAAGAAGGTCATCAAGGACATGGACCGCGACTTCTTCATGAGCGCCGAAGAGGCCCTGGAGTACGGCATCGTGGACAAGGTCCTCTCCGAGCGGCCGGCCTGATGACTGCCAGCCTCTCCAGCATCCCCGGCTTCGAACGCCTCTCCGGCATCCCCCTCTACGTGCCCGGCAAGCCCATCCAGGAGGTCCAGCGCGAACTGGGCCTCACCCGCATCGTCAAGATCGCCTCCAATGAGAATCCCTGGGGACCTACCGAGGCCGTGAAGGCCCGCGTGGCCTCCGTGATCGCCGGCTCCGAGTTCGAGGGCCTGGGCCTCTACCCCGTCAGCGACGGCTACTACCTCCGCAAGCGCATCGCCGACCGCAAGGGCCTCTCAGTGGACCGCGTGGTCCTGGGCAATGGCAGCAGCGAGATCCTGGAAATGGTGGCCAAGGCCGCCTTCCTGGGCGGCGGCAGCGCGGTCATCCCGAAGCACAGCTTCGCCATCTACGGCATCGCCACCCAGACGGCCGGGGGCCGCGTCATCGAGTCCCGGGCCTCCGCCACCGAGCTGGACGTGGACGACCTCCTCCGCTGCGTGGCCGAGGACACCCGCCTCGTCTACCTGGGCCACCCCAACAACCCCACTGGCATCCGCCTGGAGCGGGCCGCCCTCGAGCGACTGGTGCGCGGCCTCCGCGAGGACATCGTGCTGGTGGTGGACCAGGCCTACGCCGAATACGAGGATCCCGCCGAATACCCGGACGCCGCCGAGTTTCTGGATCAGCGGCCGAACTTGCTGGTGCTCCACACCTTCTCCAAGATCCACGCCCTGGCCGCCATGCGCATCGGCTACGGCCTCGGCTCCAAGGAGCTGATGGGCTTTCTGGAGCGGGTGCGCAGCCCCTTCAACACCAACCACCTGGCCCAGGCCGCGGCGGAAGTGGCCGTGCAGGACCTGGCCTTCGAGGCCTTCTCCCGACAGAAGAACGTCGAGGCCCGCGCGGCCTTCGTCCAGGAGGCCGCGAAGCACCGCTGCCAGGTCTCGGGCACGAGCGGCAACTTCATCCTGCTGGAAAGCGCCTTCCCCGCCCCGGACCTGTTCAAGGAACTGCTGCAGCGCGGCGTCATCGTGCGGCCCATGCAGGGCTACGGCCTGCCCAACCACATCCGCGTGTCCTTCGGCAAGCCCGAAGAGATGGAGGCCTTCTGGAAAGCCGCCGGGCCCCTGCTCGACGGCGGCTGCTGATTGGGCCGGGTTCCAGACGAGATTGGGAGACTCCACGCCCTGCTCGCGCAGGGCGCGCGTGTCGAATGCAGGGAGGGTCTGGCCAGGCTGCGCCACCGCTACCGGACCGAGCCCGGAGCCTTCGACACGGAGGCCATCACGGCCCTGAAGACCCTGGCCGCGGACCTGGAAGCGCCGGCCGACCTGGAGGCGGCCCTCAAGGCCACCTTCGGCTACGGCACCTTCCGCCCGGGCCAGCGCGCCATCATCGAGGCCGTCCTCTCGGGCCGGGACGTGGTGGGCATCATGCCCACGGGGGCCGGAAAATCCCTCACCTACCAGCTGCCGGCACGGCTGCTGGGTGGCGTGACGCTCGTGGTCTCCCCCCTCATCGCGCTCATGAAGGACCAGGTGGACGCGCTGACGGAAGCGGGCCTCCGGGCCACCTTCCTCAACTCGAGCCTCGATGCCGAGGCGCGGCGGGAGCGGATCCGCGCCCTGAAGAACGGTGAGCTCGAGCTGGTCTACGCCGCGCCCGAGGGCCTCGAGCTCTACCTGGCCGACCTCCTGCGCGAGGTGGACCTGCGCCTCATCGCCGTGGATGAGGCCCACTGCATCAGCCACTGGGGCCACGACTTCCGCCCCGCCTACCGCACGCTGGCGGGCCTGAAGCAGCGCTTCCCGAAGGTCCCCGTGCTGGCCCTCACCGCCACGGCCACGCCCGAGGTGCGCCGGGACATCGCCGCCCAGCTGGAGATGCGGAACCCCCTGGAGGTGCAGGGGTCCTTCTTCCGCCCCAACCTCCGCATCAGCGCCTACCGCAAGGGCGCCGAGGGCCTGCCGCCCGTGCGCGAGGCCCTGCTGCGCCTGGTGCTGGCGCGGCGCGGGGAGAGCGGCATCATCTACTGTCTGTCCCGGAAGGCCGTGGAGGCCACGGCGGCCTTCCTCTCCGGTGAGGGCATCCGCGCGGCCGCCTACCACGCGGGCATGGATCCCCAGGCCCGGTCCGCCGCCCAGGAGGCCTTCCAGCGCGACGACATGGACGTCATCGTGGCCACCGTCGCCTTCGGCATGGGCATCGACAAGAGCAACATCCGCTACGTCATCCACCGCGACATGCCCAAGAGCGTGGAGGGCTGGTACCAGGAGATCGGCCGCGCGGGGCGCGACGGGGCCGAGGCCGACTGCGTGATGTTCTATGGCTGGGGCGACGTGCTCAGCTACGACCGCTTCACGGACGGCCTGGAGGCCACCTTGGCCCAGGCCCAGCAGCGCCAGACCCGGGACCTCTTCCGGCTCGCGGATTCGCCCCGCTGCCGCCACCAGGCCCTGCTGGCCCACTTCGGAGAGCGCATGGAAGCCTGCGGCGCCTCCTGCGACGTCTGCTCCGGGGCCGACCCGCTGGAATCGGCGCCGAGGCCCGGGAAGGCCAAGCGAGGTTCGCCCCGCGGCACGCGTCCTCCCCTGCCGGAGGGCCCGGTGGAAGGCGAGGAACTGCTCTACCGCGAGCTGAAGGCGCTGCGCAAACAGCTGGCCGATGCCAAGGGGGTGCCGGCCTACGTGATCTTCAGCGATGCCACACTCCAGCAGATGGCCCGGTTCCAGCCCGCCACGGAAGCCGAATTCTTAGCCCTCAGCGGCGTCGGGCCGAAAAAGCTCCAGCAGTACGGAACCGCCTTCCTCGGCCTGCTCCGTCAGGGCTCCTGAGCGGCGCCGGTCGGCCTGGACATCTGTCACAACCTGGAATCAGGCCTGTTGATAACAAAGGGGTTGCGCCTGATGACACCCGGGTTCGCCCTTGCAGGTCCACTGGGAGGAAATTAGGGTAATGAAAGACATTTCATACTTAAATGTCCAATGATCGGCCCCTTGGTGTTGGAGGTGGGTACATGAGTGTGGTGGAACGCGTCAGAGACCTGACCCGGTTGGCCTTCCAGCTGGGCAACAACTGGATATCCCTGGCGGGCGCCGGCATCACGACCAGTTCGGCCTTCGTGCTCGTCTGGTTCTGGTTCATGGAGATCACCAGTCCCCGGTCCATCCACCCCTACATGGGCATCATCCTCTTCCTGATCCTGCCTGCCCTGTTCCTGGCCGGCCTGGTGCTCATCCCCATCGGCATCCTCCGCGAGCGGCGCCGGCGGAAGGCCGCCGGCGAAACCCCCACGCCCCTGCAGGCCGTGGATTTCAGGCAGCCCGGCGTGCGCCGCCTGCTGACCGTGGTGGGCGTGCTCACCTTCATCAACGTATCGATCCTGGGCACAGCGGGCCTGAAGGGCGTGGAGTACATGGACTCCAACCAGTTCTGCGGCCTGACCTGCCACACGGTCATGAGCCCTGAATACACCGCCTTCCTGGACTCGCCCCACTCCCGTGTGGGCTGCGCCCAGTGCCACATCGGCCACGGCGCCCCCGCCCTGGTGAGGGCCAAGATCTCCGGCTCGCGGCAGCTCTTCGCCGTGGCCTTCGGCACCTTCTCCCGGCCCATCCCCAGTCCCGTCGAACACCTGCGCCCCGCCCGCGAGACCTGCGAGCAGTGCCACTGGCCCCAGAAGTTCACCAACGACAAGCTCATCATCCGCACCAAATTCGCCGAGGATGAGGCCAACACCCCCTCCACCAGCATCCTCCTGCTGAAGATCGGCGGACACACGCCCAACGGCACCACGGGCATCCACGGCCGGCACCTCGACGCCACGGAGCGCATCACCTACATCACCACCGATGCCCGCCGCCAGGAGATCCCCAAGGTCACCTACCGCGACGACAACGGGCAGATGGTCGATTACGTCACCGACGACTTCAAGAAGCTCCCCAAGGAGACCGTCGAGAAGGCCACCGTGCGCAAGATGGACTGCATCGACTGCCACAACCGGCCCACCCACGCCTTCCACCTCCCCGACCGCGCCCTGGACAAGGCCCTGGCCGAGAAACGCATGAGCACCGAGCTGCCCTTCCTCAAGAAGCAGGCCCTAGAGCTCCTGAAGGTCGACTACCCCGATCAGAAGACCGCCGCCGCCAAGATCCCCGTGGCCCTGGCCGAGTACTACCGCACCACCTACCCCGAGATCTACAAGCAGAAGCGGGCCCAGGTGGACACCGCCGGCGAAGTGGTCAAGGCCATCTACCTCCGCAACGTCTTCCCCGAGATGAAGATCACCTGGGGCACCCACCCCAACAACATCGGCCACGAGGAGGCCGTGGGCTGCTTCCGCTGTCACGACGGCAACCACACCTCGGCCGACGGCCGCACCATCAAGGGCGACTGCGACACCTGCCACACGATCCTGGCCCAGGATGAGAAGGATCCGAAGATCCTCAAGGACTTCGGCATGAAGTGATGGAACGGCGGAACGCGGGGCTTCAAACTGAAGGCATGACCGCTTCCGCCCTTCCCCTGATCGCGATCGACGGCCCGTCTGGCGTGGGGAAATCCACCACCGCCAAGCGGGTCGCCGTGCGTCTGGGCTGGGAGTACCTCGACACCGGCGCCATGTACCGGGCGGCCGCCCTGGCCATCCAACGGGCCGGGGTGCAGCTCGCCGACCGGCCTGCCCTGGAAGGGGTGCTCGCCCGCCTCGACCTCTCGCTGAACGAGGGGCGGACCTACCTGGCGGGTGAGGATGTCAGCCGGGCCATCCGCAGCCAGGAGGTCACGCGGCTCGTCACCCCGGTGAGCGCCGACGCGCGGGTGCGGGAGGTGCTGGTGGACCAGCAGCGCCGCATCGGCGAGCGCGGCCGCTGGGTGGTGGATGGCCGCGACATCGGCACCGTGGTGTTCCCCCAGGCCTGCTGCAAGGTCTTCCTCACGGCCACGCCGCAGGCCCGCGCCCAGCGGCGCTTCCTGGAACTCCAGGCCCAGGGGCAGTCGCCGGCCTTCGAAGCGGTGCTCGCCGACCTCCAGCGCCGCGACCTGGCCGACAGCACCCGCGCCACTTCGCCCCTCCGCCGGGCCGAGGACGCGGCGGAGCTCGATTCCAGCGGCATGGACCTGGACCAGGTCGTGGACTGGATCGTGGCCAGGCACCAGGCCCACCCGTGATTCCGCTGCCCGAGCCGCTGCAGGCAGCCCTGGACGAGCCCTGGCGCCCGGTCGGAACCGCCGGCCTGGTAGCCGTCTCCGTGGGCCTTGGCCTGCTCTTCCTCGTCGCCCTCACCGCCGACTCGGGTTGGATCCCCCTGCTGGATGGCGTGAATCTCCTCTTCCATGAGGCCGGCCATCCCCTGTTCGGGATCTTCGGCTGGGAGACCCTGGCCATCCTGGGTGGCACCCTGATGCAGCTCCTGGTGCCCGGCGTGGTGGCGGCCTCGTTCTGGCTGCGCCGGGATGCCTGCGGTGCGGCGGTGGCCGGGGTCTGGGTGGGCGAGAACCTCCTGAACATCGCGCGCTACGTGGCCGATGCCCGCGCCCAGGCGCTGCCCCTCGTGGGCGGCGGCGAGCACGACTGGACCGCCCTGCTCACCCAGTGGGGATGCCTGGCCCAGGACCTCCGCATCGCCCAGGTCATCCGGGCCCTCGGCTGGCTGGGCATGCTCGCCTGCTGGGCGTGGCTGGCCTGGCGCTGGCATGTCTCGCGGCGGGACGGGCTGGCTCAGTAGCCCTCGCCTTCGGCGGCGGCCTTCACCTTGCCGCGGTGGAAGCGGAAGAGGAAGGCGGCGTAGCCGATGGCCAGGGGGAAGCCGATGAGCCACCAGACCAGGCCCGTGCGGAGCCCGTGGGCGCCCACGCTGGCGTTCAGGGCCGTGAGGTCGAAGGCCGGATCCAGGGTGGACTTGAGCATCACCGGGTAGAGGCTGGCGGCGCTGGCGGCGAGGATGCCCAGGATGAAGGCGCCCGAACCCAGGAAGGCCAGGAGGTGACGCTGCCGGCGCAGCCCCAGGAAGACCAGGCCCAGCCCGGCGACGAAGAGGGCCGTGAAGGTCCAGGCCAGGGGAGAGCGGGCCAGCCCGCGGAAGATGCCCGGGTTCACCACGGAGGTGGCCCCGGTGGCCACCACCCAGAGGAGCAGCACCACCACCCAGAGCGGCGCGGCCAGGGCGCGGGAGCGCTCGTGGACCGGTCCCTCCGTCTTCCAGGCCAGGAACAGGGCGCCATGGGCGGCCACGGTGGCCAGGGTGAACACGCCGATCAGCACGGTGTACCAGTCCAGGACGCCGGGCTGCGGGCCCAGCCCGAAGGTGGTCCACAGGGGCACGGAGAAGTAGCCGCTGGCGTCCAGGGGCACGCCCCGCAGCACGTTGCCCAGGGCGGCCCCGAAGAGCACGGGGAGCAGCACGCTGGCCACGGCGAAGGTGCCATCCCAGAAGTGGCGCCATAGCCCGTCCTGCACGTGGGACCGGAACTCGATGGAGATGCCCCGCAGCATCAGGCACCAGACCACCACCCACATGGCCAGGTAGAAGCCGGAGAAGCCCGAGGCCAGCACCTTGGGGAAGGCCAGGAAGAGCGAGCCGCCGCCCGCCAGCAGCCAGACCTCGTTCCCATCCCAGAAGGGGCCGATGGCGCCGAGCACTTCCCGGCGCTCCTCATTGGTCTTCGCCACGGCCAGATGCAGGATCCCCGCGCCGAAGTCAAAGCCGTCCATCACCACATAGATCGCAAACATCACGGCCACAAGCCAGAACCAGAGCAACTCCATGGCGGCCTCCTAGTGCTTCGCGGGGCCGTGGGCGAGCTCCCGGCCGATGAGGTAGAGGAAGAGGATGCTCAGCACCACGAAGATGCCCGCGAAGCCCAGCGTCGTGAAGGCCGTCTGGCCCGCGTGCACGGTGGGGGAGGCGCCCTGGTTCGTGCGGAGCACCCCATGGATCAGCCAGGGCTGCCGCCCGAATTCCGCCACGGCCCAGCCGGCCGTGGTGGCGATGTAGGGGAAGGGGAAGGCCAGCATCAGCGCCCAGAGCATGGGCCGGTTCGCGTCCAGCCGCCCCCGCCAGAGCAGGAGGGCCGCCAGGCCCATCACGGCGATCATGAGCGTGCCCAGGCCCGCCATGATGTGGAAGCTGTAGTAGAGCAGCTCGATGTTCTGGGGCCACTGGTCCTCGGGGAAGGACGACAGGCCCTTCACGTCGCTGCTGAAGGTGCCGTAGGCGATGAAGCTGAGGACGGCGGGCAGCTGCACCGGGTTGTCGATCTTCCGCTGGGCCACGTTGGGCTGGCCGATGAGGGTGAGCCCGGCCCGAGGACCGCTTTCGAAGCGCCCCTCCATGGCGGCGAGGGTGATGGGCTGGTGCCGCGCCACGAGCTTGCCCTGGAGGTCGCCCGTGGGGAAGGCCACCAGCACGCTGAAGATCAGGCCCATGATCGTGCCCGTCCGCAGGTTCAGGCGCGCCTGCTCGGCATGCAGGCCCTTGAGCGTCCAGAAGGCGCCCACGGCCGCCACCACGAAGGAGCCGGTCACCACAGCCGCGATCATGGTGTGGGCGTACTGGCCCAGAGCCCAGGGGTTCAGGAGGAAGGCCCAGAAGCTGGTGAGCTGCAGGGTGCCGTCCGCGGCGACGGCATAACCCACCGGGTGCTGCATGAAGGCATTGGTGGCCACGATGAAGTAGCCGGACAGCCAGCTGCCCAGCCACAGCGCCACCGCGGCGAGGAAGTGGCCCTTCGGC
Organism: Holophagaceae bacterium; assembly: GCA_046331485.1. GTDB lineage: Bacteria > Acidobacteriota > Holophagae > Holophagales > Holophagaceae > Geothrix. The sequence goes on from JAXLQS010000001.1 coordinate 505,089, forward strand.
GAAAGCTTCTTCTCGCCCCAGATCAGCAGGCCGAGGAAGCTGCTCTCCAGGAAGAAGGCGAACATGCCCTCCATCCCCAGGGTCTGGCCGATGATGCCGCCGGACAGCTGCGAGAAGCGCGCCCAGTTCGTGCCGAACTGGAACTCGAGGGGAATGCCCGTCACCACGCCCACGGCGAAGTTGATGCCGAAGATCCGGATCCAGAACCGCGCGGCATCGGCGTACCGGGCCTCGCCGGTGCGCAGCCCCATCGCCTTGTACACCACGATGATGAACGCCAGCCCCATGGTGAGCTGGGGGAACAGGTAGTGGTAGGTCGCCGTGAAGCCGAACTGAAGCCGGTGCCAGAACAGCGGATCCCCCATGGTGCCTCCCCTTTATCAAAGCCGAAGGGGCCATGGCCGGCACCCCGCGTCCGCCTTCCATGGTGATCCGAGAGGCGCGGCCTGTCGAATGGAAAAACCCAGGCCCGGCGGCGTTTCCAGCGCCATGACCGGTGGCGGGGTCAGCCTTCGATGACGATCTCCGAGGTGATGGGCACCGCGGGGCGCAGCATGGCCGACACGCCGCAGTAGGTCTCCTCCGACAGATGCACGGCGCGCTGCAGCTTTTCCAAGGGGAGGTTCGTCCCTCGGAAGATGTAGCGGACGTGGATGCTCGTGTAGACCTTCGGGTGCTCCTCCCGGATGGGGGCAGTCACCTGCACCTCCAGGCCGTCCAGCTTCACCCGCATCTTCTCCAGGATGGACACCACATCGATGCCCGTGCAGGCGCCCAGACCCGACAACAGGAGGGCCTTGGGCCTCGGTCCAAGATCGCGGCCACCGGCCTCGGGGCTGGCGTCCAGCATGAATCGGTGGCCGTCCTGCTCAACTTCAAAGGCGAGGCCGGAATCCCACCTGACGGTGCTCTCATGCTTGGTCATGGTCGCCTCAGGAAAGGAGGGTGGCGATGCGCTGCCAGGAGCCAAGGTTCGCCACCTCGGTGAAGCCTGCGCGCTTCAGCACGGAGACGCCGAAGCCGCTGCGGCTGCCCGTGGCGCAGCAGACGAGCACGGGTCGAGCCCTGTCCAGGCTCTTGGCCTTGGCCTCCAACTCGTCCAGGGGGATGTTGATGGCCTTGGGGTGCGAGGCGCCCTTGAACTCAGCCTTGGTGCGCACGTCCACAATCTGGGCGCCGCGGTTGAGCAGGGCCTTCACATCCGCCGTGGAGGCGGAGCGGCGGCTCCAGAAGAACCAGGCCAGGGCGGCGAGGGGGATGAGGTAGATCCAGTGCTCGGCCATCAGGCCCCCGCCTGCTGAAGCGCCGCCACCAGGGCGGGGGCCGGCTGCAGACCCACCAGCCGCTGGTGAAGGCGGCCTTCCTTGAGCACCACCAGGGTGGGGATGCTCTGGACGCCGAACTGCGCAGCCAGTTGGGGCTCGTCATCCACGTTCACCTTCGCCACCAGAGCCCTGCCGTCCATCGCCCTGGCGACTTCATCCAGAATGGGCCCCTGCATGCGGCAGGGACCGCACCAGGGCGCCCAGAAGTCGATGAGCAAAGGCTGGGGCTGGCCGGCGGCCTTGTCGAAGGCCTGGGTGGAGAGGTGGATCACCTGGGACATGGGGAACTCCCGAAAGTTTGGATCATCTGGAACTGAGGGCCCAGAGGAGGCCCATGAACGCGCCGTAGCTGATGCCGCGCAGGGGCGTGGCCGTCAGCGGGCAGGCACCGGTGCTGCACCCCACCAGGCGGTGCCAGCCGTAGCCCAGGGCCCCGCCGAGGACGAGGCCCAGGGCCAGGCGGATGGCCTGGGCCTTCACTTGGCGCAGCCGACGCCGGGGCCCTGCGGCACGCCCAGCTTGGCGAGAATCGTGGACATGAGGCACCAGTTGGTGAGCCCGCTCTGGAGCAGGTTCGCGCCCACGAAGGCGGTGAACCAGAGCCAGTTGGGGTTGTGGAAGTGGGCCAGCGCCAGGCTGCCCAGGATGAAGGTGCCGGCGACGGTGTGGACGATGCGATCGACGTTCATGGACTACTCCTGGTCAGAAGGGGCGGCGAGCGCGCCCTGGCGTTGCAGTTCAGCAGCGTGGCCCCGGCGGGCCACGAGGTAGTAGAGGACGGGCACGGCCATGCGGGAAAGCAGGGTGGCGGCGACTTCACCCGCCATGAGGCTGATGGCCAGGCCCTGGAAGATGGGATCGGCCAGCATGACGGCGCTGCCCACCAGCACGGCGGAGGCGGTCAGCAGCATGGGGCGGAAGCGCACCACGCCCGCCTCCTCCACGGCGGATTCCAGGGACATGCCCTCCTTCAGCTTCAGCTCGATGAAGTCCACGAGGATGATGCTGTTGCGGACGATGATGCCGGCGCCGGCGATGAAGCCGATCATGCTCGTGGCCGTGAAGAAGGCGCCCAGCAGCCCATGGGCCGGGATGATGCCGATGAGGGACAGGGGGATGGGCACCAGGATCACCCAGGGGATCTCGAAGCTTTCGAACCAGCCCACCACCAGCACGAAGATCAGCACCAGCACGGCCGCGAAGGCCATGCCGAGGTCGCGGAAGACCTCCAGGGTGATGTGCCACTCGCCATCCCATTTGAGGCTCAGGGACTCGGTGTTCTCGGGGTGCGCCAGACCCAGGCGGGGCACGGAGCCTCCGGCGGTGCCCTTGAGGGCGTCGATCTTCTTGTTGAGGGCCGCCAGGGCGTAGACGGGGCTCTCGATGGTCCCCGCCAGATCGGAGAAGACGTAGGCGACGGGCATCAGGTTCTTGTGGTGGATGGCAGCTTCCTCGACGCCTTCCTTCACCGCGACCAGCTCCCGCACGGGCACCATGCCCCGGGCGCCGGGCACCGTGAGCTGCAGCAGCTGTTCCAGGTGCTGGCGCTTTCCCGGGGCCAGCTGCACCACCACGGGCACCTGGCTCGATCCGCGCAGGATGTGGAAGGCGCCAGCCTGGTGGCCGTAGCCCGCCATGAAGAGGGTCTGCACCACATGGGCCGGGGCGACGCCATGGAGGGCAGCCTTTTCCCGGTCCAGCACGAGGCTGATCTTGGGGTTGGTGGCATTCAACGAGGAATCCACGTCCACGATGCCATCCACCGACTTGAAGGCGGTCAGCACCTCGCCACCGAGGCGGGCGCGCTCGGCCTCGGAAGGCCCGTAGATCTCCGCCACGATGGTGTCCATGACCGGAGGTCCGGGCGGGATCTCCACGAGTTTCATCCTTGCCCCGGCGGGCCTGGAGATCTTCTCCAGCTCGGGGCGCAGGCGCACCACGATGTCGTGGCTCTGCTCCTTGCGGTCGTGCTTGGGCACCAGGTTCACCTGGAGATCCACCATCTCCGCCTCCTGGCGAAGGAAGCTGTGGCGCACCATGCCCACGAAGGTGAAGGGTGCGGCCTCGCCGGCGTAGACCTGCACATCCTTGACCGTCGCCTCCTTCAGCAGGCGGCGGGCGAGGTCCTGACCCACGGCGAGGGCGTCTTCCCGGGGCGTGCCCGCAGGCAGGTCCAGCTGCACCATGAACTCCGACTTGTTGTCGAAGGGCAGCATCTTCACCTTCACCACCCCGGTACCCACCAGGGACATGGCCCCCAGCAGCAGGGCGATGACGCCCGCGAAGAAGCCCCAGCGCACCTTGGGCTGCGTGAGCAGGGCGTGCATGGCCTTGCGGTAGAGGGCCGTCATGCGGCTGTCCGGAGCCACCTCGGGGTTCTTGTGGGGCCAGTCGTGAACGGGTTCTGGTGCGGCCGTCTCAGGCGTGGCCGGATGCAGGCCGCTGTCATCCACCTCTGGCAGGTGGGCCTCTTTCTTGAACACGATGAGGCTGGCCCAGGGGCTGATGACGAAGGCAATGACCAGGCTGAAGAGCATGGCCAGGCTGGCGCCCACGGGGATGGGCCGCATGTAGGGGCCCATGAGACCCCGCACGAAGGCCATGGGAAGGATGGCCGCGATGACGGCGAAGGTGGCCAGGATGGTGGGATTGCCCACCTCGTCCACAGCCTCCACCACCAGGGCCGCGAAGGACTTGCGCTGTCCGGGCAGGTGCATGTGCCGGTGGATGTTCTCCACCACCACGATGGCGTCGTCCACCAGGATGCCGATGGAGAAGATGAGGGCGAAGAGCGTGACGCGGTTCAGCGTGTAGCCGAAGAGGTAGGTGAGCAGGAGGGTCAGGGCCAGGGTCACCGGGACGGCGATGCCCACCACCAGGGCGCTGCGCCAGCCCATGGCCAGCAGGATGAGCGCGATGACGCTCAGCGTGGCGATCATCAGGTGTTCGATCAGTTCGTTGGACTTGTCGCCCGCGGTCTCGCCGTAGTTGCGGGTCACGGTGACGGACAGGTCCCGCGGGATCAGGTTGCCCTTGAGGGCCTCCACCTTGGCCAGCACCTGCTCGGCCAGGGCGGTGGCGTTGGTGCCCGCGCGCTTGGAGACGGCGACACTCACGGCGGCCTGGAAGCCCGGGACGTCCTTACCCGCATAGAGGGTCAGGGGCGGTTCGGGATCGGGTCCATCCACCACTCGGGCCACGTCGCCCAGGTAGATGGGGCGCTGATTGCGCACGGCCACCACCAGGCGGTTCAGCTCGGCGGCCTGGAGGACGAAGCCCGTGGCCTCCACCTCGGTGCGCTTACCGTGGTCCACCAGGGCCCCGGCGGGCAGCTGGGCCTCGGCCGAGTGCAGGGCAGGCTGAAGCTCCGCCAGGGACACGCCGAGGGACCGCAGGCGGTCAGGGTCGGGCTCGATGCGCACCATGCGCTTCGCGCCGCCGATGACCCTCACCTGAGCCGTGCTGGGCACCGCGGCCAGCTCCTGACCCAGCACCTCGGCCACCTGGCGCAGCTGGCCAGGCGTCTGGTCCTGGCCGTGGAGCGTCAGCACCAGAAAGGGCACGTCATCGATGGTCTGCAGCTTCACGATGGGCTTCATGGCCCCGGTGGGCAGCAGCTGGGGGTTCGCCGCCAGCTCCTGGTGCACCTTCACGAGGCTGGGCTCCTGGGGCTCGTTCACCTTGAAGCGCACGGTGATGAGCGCCATGCCTGGGCGGCTCATGCTGTACAGGTACTCGACGCCGGGGATGCCCCAGAGTCGGCGCTCCAGGGGCGTGGTGACCTGGCTTTCCACTTCCTTGGGGGACGCGCCGGGGAAGGGCACGTAGAGGTCCACCATGGGCACGACGATCTGGGGCTCCTCCTCGCGGGGCGTGAGCCACACCGCCAGCAGGCCCAGCAGCAACGAGGCCATCACCAGCAGCGGCGTCAGCTTGCTGCGGAGGAAGCCCTTGGCCAGCTTGCCGGCCAGCCCGAGCCTCGGCTCGTTCGCGGGATTACTTGCCATGGCTCACCTCGCCCTTGAGCTCGATGGGCTGGCCATCCTGGAGGGCTCCGGGCAGGTCGATGACCCTGTCCTCGGCCCGGAGGCCCGAGCGCACGGGGAAACTGCTGGAGCCCTCGCCCAGGCTCAGCCAGCGCAGCTCGGCGCGGCCGTCCTTGGCCACGAAGACGCCGGTCAGCTCGCCGCGCTTCACCAGGGCGGAGGCGGGCACCGTGAGGCCCTCGACCTTGGCGCCAGGCACGAGGATGCGGGCGAAGGTGCCCTGGCGCAGGCCCTTGGGCGAGAGCACCTTGGCGCGCAGGGTGCCCTTGTGGCTGAAGGCGTCGCCGCCCGGAGCCAGGGCCGTCACCTGAGCTTCGCCGGGGACGCCCTCGGCCTCGAAGCGCACCTTGGCCCCCTGCTTCAGGGCCTTGCCCTCGGCCTCGGACAGCGTGGCCACCAGCTCCTGCTCGCCCTCGCCCACCAGCTCCACGAGGGGCATGCCGGGGCCCACGAAGTCGCCCTCGTTGACCTTGCGGGACTGCACCACACCGGAAAAGGGCGCGCGGATCTGGGTATAGGCGAGGTTGGCCTTCAGGGCGGCGACTCCAGCCTGGGCCTGGGCCAGCTGGGCCTGGGTCTGCTCCAGCTCCGACGGTGTGGCCGCCTTCTGGTCGTAGAGGGCCTTGATGCGGCGGTGGTGGGCCTCGGCGGCGGCCAGGCCGGTCTCGGCGGCCTTGAACTGGGCCTGGAGGTCCTCGTCGCTGAGGGCGATGAGCAGCGTCCCGGCAGCCACGCGCTGGCCCTCCTGCACCGCCACCTTCCTCACCTGCGCGGCCATGCGGGTGGACAGCTGGGCTGTGCGGGTGGACTGCAGGGTGGCCGCCACCCAGCTGCCACCCTCGGCGGCGGCGGAGGCCACCAGGCTCACAGCCACCTTGGGCAGGGCCTTGGTTTCCGCGACGGCTTCCTTGTGGCCGCAGGCGACGGTGCCGAGCATCAGGCCCGCGAGGGCGAGGGTCAGGGTCGGCTTCATGGAGTCACTCCTTCGATGGGGGCGCCGGTGGCCAGGTCGAGGGCCGCGCGGCTGGTGCGCAGGTCATAGAGGCTCTGGAGCAGCAGGGTGCGGGCCCCCTGGAGGGCGGCCTCTGCATCCAACAGGTCCGTGAGGGGCGTGAGGCCCTCCTTGTGGCGGGCGGCGCGCAGGCGCTTGGCCTCCTCGGCGGCGGCCAGGGCCGCCTGGGCGGCCTGGTACCGGGCATCAGCGGCGATGAGGGCGTCCTTGGCCGTTCTGACCTCGTGCTCGGCCTGCTGGGTCTTGAAGACGCGCAGGTCCTCGGCGGCGCGGGCCTGGGCGGCGGCGGCGTTGGACTTGGCGCGGTCCGGGGCGGAGAACACCTTCCACTTCACGCCCACGGCGGCCCAGGTCCAGTTGCCGCCCTGGCTCCAGGACTGGCGCAAGGTGCCCAGGCCCAGCTCCAGGCCCACCTCGGGCTTCAGGGCACCTGAGGCGGCTCGGGCGGCCTGCCCGGCGGCCTTGGCCTGCAGGTCCGCCGCCTGGAGGTCGGGACGAAGGCCGGCGGCGGCGGACACGGCGGCCGGCGAGGCCAGGGGCGTGGCCAGTGGTCCCTCCACGGGCGCGCCGCCCAGGAGCAGCCCCAGGCCCGAGCGGGCCGCGCGCGCCTGGCGCACCACCTCGGCCTTCTGGGCCTCCACCTGGGCGCGGGCGGCCTTCACGCGCTGCAGCTCGGCCTCCAGCATGAGGCCCTGTTGCACGCGGGCGCCCACGAAGGTCTCCAGCTCCGCTACCCACGCGCGGGTGTCCTCCACCCAGGCCAGGGCCTGCTCGGCCACCTGGGCGCCGAAGTAAGTCTGGACCACGGCCAGGGCCGTTTCCTGCTCGCGGCGGACCTGGCTGGCGGCCTCGGCCTGGGCGGCGAAGGCGCCGGCCCGCCGGGCGGCCTCGATGCGGCCGCCGGCGTAGAGGGGCTGCTGCACCACGGCCGCGCCGCCCAGACCGGTGATGGCGTCGGGCCGGTTGAGGGAGGCGGGGTTGAAGTCCGTGGCCGCGATGCGGCTCTGGTTCAGCTTCATCCCGAAGGCCATCATGGGCTCGTCGGTGCGCACGCCCTGGGCCTGAAGGGTGAGGGTGGGCAGCCGGAGGGCGTCATAGCCCGCGGCTTCCTGGCGCTTCCCCTCGGCCAGGGATCGGCCCGCCCGCAGGCCGGCCTGATCGGTCCAGGCCTGGCGGATGGCGCGCGCCACCGTGAGGGGCTCCTGGGCCGCGAGCCCGGCCCCGACGAGCAGCAAGCTCAGCAGTCGCTTGCGAGGTTCAATGCTCATAAAGGAATACTCCAAGGCAAAAAAAGGGCCTGGGCCCTTCTCATTTCAGGGCTTTGTAGGTCACGCGGGCCCGGTCGCTCACATGGCCGCAGACCAGGTCGCAGAGTTCGCCCACCAGGGGCATCACCGGGGCGAAGAAGACCGCGTTGCCTTCCGGCTCGCGGCTCACCAGTCCCACACGCACCAGACAGGCCAGATGCTTGGAGGCGTTGGCCTGGGAGAGGCCCGAGGCCTCCGCCACGGCCCCCTGGCTGAGGGGGGCCTTGGAGTCCAGGAGGGAGCGCAGGATCTTCAGGCGCGAGGCGTCCCCCAGGGCGCTGAAGAGCCCGCTGACTTCCTCGATCATGGGATTGCTGAGCTGGTGGTTCATGAATTTCAACTCCATGCGACTATATTCATCTGGTTTTCATTTTTGTCAAGGCCGAAAAACCAGGAACCTCAAAAACTGTATACCCATCGGAGCATCCGGCAACCAAAGGTTCCACCCCAGTGCCGTTTTTGGCCCGAATCGTGACGACCATCATGCCCCGTGCCTTGGATTTGCTAGGCTGGCAGGGGGAGATGCCGTGGACGACCTGGACCTGCGCGCCGCCAAGATCCGCCTGCTCTGCACCGACATCGACGGGGTGCTCACCACCGGCGCCCTCCACTACGGAAAGGAGCCGGGCCACACCAAGGCCTTCCACGTGCGGGACGGCGCGGCCATCAAATGGCTGCAGCGCTCCGGCATTCCCGTGGCCTTCATCTCGGGGCTCGCCTCGGACGCCACGGTGAACCGGGCCCGGGACCTGGGTGTGGAGGACTGCTTCGCCGGGCATCTGGAGAAGGGCCCCGTGCTGGACCAGCTCTGCGCGAAGCACGGCCTGTCCCCGGACCAGATTGCCCACCTGGGCGACGACCTGCCGGACCTGCCCCTGCTGCGCCGCGTGGGACTGGCCTGCTGCCCCGCGGACGCGGTGGCGGAGGTGAAGGCGGCCTCCCACTGGGTGACGCCGATCGCAGGCGGCCAGGGCGTGCTGCGCCTCGTGGCCGAACGCATCCTCAAGGCCCAGGGCCACTGGAACGCCGTTCTTTCCACCTACGAGGTCCAGCCATGAAGCGCCACGCCCTGCCCCTCCTCCTGCTGGCCGCCCTGCCCCTGGCCGCCCAGGACGCCGCCATCGGGCTCAAGGCCCACGGCCTGGTGCCCATGAGCGACCTGCGCGATCTGACCAACGGCCAGATCGGGCTCGGCGGCTACGTGTTCGTGGACATCCCGCTGGGCGAGGCCTTCCGGCTCCGCCCCACCGTGGGCGCCCAGCAGATCCCCAAGGGCGACACCCTGGGGGTGGCGGGCACCAAGACCAGCGTCACCTCCGTGGACCTGATGCTCGACGCGCTCTGGTTCCCCGGCGAAGACGCCACGCATGGCCCCTACCTGCTGGGCAGCATCGGCGGCCAGCAGTGGCGCGTGAGCGCCACGGGCACCTCCCCCTCGGCCACCAACGCCACCCGGCTGGGCGTGGCCGGCGGCATCGGCTACCAGGCCTCCCCCCACCTCGGCCTGGAGCTGAAGGGCTTCTGGAGCCCCATCGAGAAGAACCTCACCGCCACCGGACTCACCGTGGGCGCCACCTGGCGCTTCTGAGCCGCTTCCCGGCGGCGGGGACGAGGCGCGGGGGCTCCGGGAATGGAACCCCCTGGCACCTGGCCCCGCCGTGGGGAATGGGTGACGGCTACTTCAGCCCGCGCTTCTCGAGCAGGGGCTCCACCTTCGGATCGCGGCCCCGGAAGCGCTGGTAGAGCAGCGCCGGATCCTCTGTACCGCCCTTGGAGAGCACGTCGGCGCGGAACTTCGCCGCGGTGGCGGGGTCGAAGAGGTTCCCCTTCTCCTTGAAGGCCTGGAAGGCGTCGCTGTCCAGCACGGCGCTCCAGATGTAGCTGTAGTAGCCGGCGGCGTAGCCGCCCATGATGTGGTTGAAGTAGGGGCTGCGGTAGCGGGGCGGGATCTCGGCGATGAGGCCCCACTTGGCCATGGAGGCCTTCTCGAAGGCGGCGGTGTCCTGGGGCTTGGTGGTGGTCAGCGTGTGCCAGTCCATGTCCAGCAGGGAGGCGGCCATGTATTCCACCGTGGCGAAGCCCTGGCCGAAGGTGGCGGCCTTCTTCATCTTGGCCATCAAGGCCTCGGGGATGACCTCGCCGCTCTTGTAGTGCTTCGCGTAGAGCTTCAGCATCTCCGGCTCCATGGACCAGTTCTCCATGACCTGGCTGGGCAGCTCGACGAAGTCGCGGGGCGTGCCGGCGGTGCCGCGGTACCGCCCCTTGTAGAAGAGGCCGTGCAGGCCGTGGCCGAACTCGTGGAAGAGGGTGCGCACCTCGTCCGAGGTCAGCAGGGCCGGCCGGTCCCCGGCGGGCGCCGTGAAGTTGCAGACATTCACCACCACGGGATCCACCTGCTGGCCATCCTTCACCCAGGCCGAGCGGTAGTTGCTCATCCAGGCTCCGCCGCGCTTGCCGGGCCGGGGGTGGTAGTCCACGTAGATCAGGCCCAGGTGGCGGCCGTCCTGCTCCTTCACCTCGAAGCAACGCACGTCCTTCTGGTAGACGGGCACATTCTTCACCTCCGTGAAGGTGATGCCGTAGAGCCGCCCCGCCAGGAGGAAGGCGCCCTGGCGCACGGCGTCGATGGCGAAGTAGGGCTTCACCGACTCCTCGTCGAAGTCGTACTTGGCCTGTTTCACCTTCTCGGCGTAGTAGCGCCAGTCCCAGGGCTCCAGCTTCTGCCCGGGCAGGTCCTTGGCCATCATGGCCTGCAGCTCGGCGCGCTCCTGCTTGGCGACTTCGAGGGCGGGCTTCCAGATCTGGTCCAGCAGGCCGTAGACGCCCTTCGGGTCCTTGGCCATGTTCTCTTCGAGCACGTAGTCGGCCCAGGTCTTGTAGCCCAGCAGCTGGGCCTTCTCCACCCGCAGGGCCGCCACCTGGGCCACGATGGCATTGGTGTCGGTGTCCCCACCCTGGTTGCAGCGCTCCAGGTAGCCGGTGAGGAGGCGCTTCCGCAGCTCGCGGTTCTGCGCGTATTCCAGGAAGGGCCAGATGCTGGGGCCGTCGAGGGTGAACAGCCACTTGCCGTCGAGGCCGGCCTTCTTCGCGGCGGCGGCGGCAGCGATGCGGGTGCCCTCGGGCAGGCCCGCCAGGTCGGCGGGCTTGTCGACCACCAGCTGGAAGGCCTTGGTGGCCTTGAGCAGACGGTCACCGAAGTCCACGCCCAGCTTGGACAACTCGGTGTTGATGGCGCGCATGCGGGTCTGCTGGGCGGGCGTCAGGGCGGCCCCGGCCCGCACAAAGCCCTTGTAGGTGCGCTCCAGCAGCCGGGCCTGGTCCGGCGCGAGCTTCAGGGCGGCCCGACCGTCCCACACGGCCTTCACGCGCTGGAAGAGCTTCGGGTTCAGCTGGACGTCGTCCCGGTGGGCCGACATCAGGGGCATCACCTCGCGGTTCACGGCCTGGAGCTTCGGATTCGTTTCGGCGCCCGTGAGGTTGAAGAACACCGACCCCACGCGATCCGTGAACTGGCCCGCGAGCTCCAGGGCCAGGATGGTGTTCTCGAAGGTCGGGGCCGCCTGGGCCTCGGCGATGGCGGCCACCTCGGCCTTGTGCCGGGCGATGCCTTCGCGGAAGGCGGGCAGGTAGTGCTCCTCCCGGAGCTCGGCGAAGGGCGGCACGCCGAAGGGCGTCTTCCACTCTGTGAAGAAGGGGTTGGCGACGGGGGCCGGGTCCGCGGCCAGGGCGGGCAGCGTCATGAGGGCGGCCAAAGCAGAAGCGGTGCGCATGGGGGCTCCGTGGAGAACATTCCCTACCGTAGCATCATCTTACGAGGGGTGCCAGGTGCCCTGCCCCCGTGGGACACTCCGCCCTGCCCGCCCGGAGCCCACATGCCCCTTCGCCCCAGCCCCCTTCCCCGGCAGCGCTGCCTTCTGGCGGCCCTCTGCCTGGCCCTGCCCCTCCCCCTGGGGGCCCAGGCCGCCGCCAAGGTGGCCGTGAGCTTCCAGGTCACGGTGCCGGCCTCCACGCCCCGGGACTCGACCCTCCACGTGGCGGGCAACGCCAACGGCTGGAATCCTGCCGATCCCCAGTGGAAGCTCAAGCGGCAGGCTGACGGCACCTGGTCTGGACGGTTCCCCCTCGAGCCCGGCTACGCCCTGCAGTTCAAGATCACGCGCGGCAGCTGGGAGACCGTGGAGAAGGACGCGAAGGGCGGCGAGGTCCCGAACCGCACCCTGGAGGCGGGGCCGGCCACGACGGTCCGGGTGCAGGTGGAGTGCTGGCGGGACCAGGCACCCGCGCCCGATGTCACCCACACGGTCAGCGGCGACCTGCGGTTGATCAAGGATTTCGCCATGCCCCAGCTGGGCACGACGCGCACGCTCCGCATCCTCCTGCCACCGGGCTACGAGGCCTCCGGCCAGCGCTATCCCGTGCTCTACATGCACGACGCCCAGAACCTCTTCGACGCGGCCACCGCCTTCGCGGGCGAGTGGGAAGTGGACGAGACGCTGGCCAGGCTAAGCGCCGACGGCCTGCTGCCCCCCATGATCGTCGTGGGCATCGACCACGGCGGGAAGGAGCGCCTGGCCGAGTACTCGCCCTACCGTGACGAGCGCATCCCCGCCGCCAGGGGCGACGCCTATGCGGACTTCCTTGTGAAGACCCTGAAGCCCTGGGTGGACCACACCTACCGCACGAAACCCGAAGCCGCCCACACCGTCCTGGCTGGCAGTTCCCTGGGCGGGCTCATCTCCCTCCACACGGTGCTTCGCCACCCCGGCGTCTTCGGCAAGGCCGCCTGCTTCTCCAGCTCCTTCTGGGTGGGCGGGCGGCAGATGTTGAAGGCGGCCGCCGCAGCGAAGCCGGACCCCGCCCTGCGCCTCTACCTCGACACCGGCGACCTGGAAGCCGGCGCCCCCGCCGACCGCCGCCAGGCGGTGCAGGACACGCAGGACGTGGCCACGGCGCTGCGGGGGCGGGGCCTCAGTGCGGAGCGGCTGCGGATGGTGGTGGCCCAGGGTGATCGGCACACGGAAAGCGCCTGGGCCGCGCGGCTCCCCGCAGCGCTCCGGTGGCTGTTCCAGGCTGCTCCCTGAGCCTCCGAACATTCCGCGCCACCCACAGGCATTCAAAATGATCGACGAATAAAATCGGTCGCCACAGGTAATGGGTCCATGCTGAGCCAGGGTCCGAATCCCAAAGAACCGGGGACCCGCACACAGAGGACGCATGTCCAACGACAAGAAACCCAAGAAGGCCAAGCCGGCCGTGATCCACGGCGCCACCCACAAGGGCGCGGGCCTGAGCGGCGCCCTGGCCGAGGTTGCGAAGCCCTCCCCGCTGTCTCCCGCCAAGAAGAAGAAATAGGGCCCCGAAGCAGCTGACCGTTACCGACCCACCTCCGGGTACTCCCTCCGCAGGCAGTCGGGGCAGATGCCATGGCTGAACTTGGCCTGGCTGTGGGCGCTGACGTAGGACTCCACGCGGGTCCAGTGCCCCCGGTCATCCCGGATCTTGCTGCAGTGCGCGCAGATGGGCAGCAGGCCGGAAAGGGTCCGGACTCTGGCCAGCGCCTCCTGGAGTTCGGCAATGAGCCGCTCGCGCTCCTGCTCGACCTGTTTCCGGTCGGTGATCTCCTTCGAGATGCACACCACGGAACTGATCGCACCGTCAGGCCCGGGAATGGGCCGGACGGAGGTGATGTAGTGCCGGTCCCCCATCGCGGTGGGGACCCTCACCTCGAAGACGATGGTCTCCCGGGCGGCGAAGGCCCGGCGGACGACGCTCATGCGCTTCTCGGCCTCCGCGGGTTCAAAGAGATCCCAGATCCGCCGGCCAATGACCTCCTCCGGCGCCTTGCCGAAAGGCCCGGAAAAGGCTGGGTTCACGTAACGGTAGGTGCCATCCGCCAGGATGTTGAAAATCGGGTCGGTGGAGGCGTCCAGGACCGTCTGCATCACCTCGACCCGATCCGGCCAGGAGGAGGGATCTCCCGGGCCCGGATCGGTCTTGTGGCTGTCCAGCATGGCGGCCCCCGACGGTCTCCCCTTTGCGCTCGTGCCCGTCCCCCCTGGATCGGTCCGCCGGGGCCGGCGGGTTATTTCCGGTCCTTGTCGAAGGCCAGGTTGCGCACCAGGTCCTCGGTCTTCCAGGGGGCGGCGCCGCCGCCCAGGTACTTCTGGAACCACTCGAGGTGGGCGTTGTAGTAGACGGGCATGGACTTCAGGTTGTCGGGCCAGTGGCCGTCGTTCTTGAAGACCAGGAGCCGGCTGGGCACGCCCATCTCCTGCAGCCCCGTGAAGAACTGCAGGCTCTGGGTGTAGGGCACGCGGTAGTCGCGCTCGCCGGTGATGACCAGGCAGGGCGTCTTGAAGGCCTTCACGTGGCTGCTGGGGTTCATGCGGTCATAGGCGGCGGCCTTGTCCCAGGGCGTGCCCGTGAGGTCGTGCTCGGGGAACCACAGCTCCTCCGTGGCCCCGTGCATGGAGCGCAGGTCGTAGACGCCCATCATGGCCGCCAGGGCCTTGAAGCGCGTGGTGTGGCCCTCCAGCCACATCATGGCGTAGCCGCCCCAGCTCCAGCCCATGGCGCCCATGCGCTCCTTGTCCACGTAGGGCAGCGCCGCCAGGTGGTCGGCCACTTTGTCGATGTCCGTCATCACCTTGCCGTCCCAGTCGCCGCTGATGGCGTCGGTGAAGGCCTGGCCGTAGCCCGTGGAGCCGTGCGGATTCGGGAAGGCCACGATGTAGCCCGCGCCGGGGTAGACCTGCCAGTCGCCGCGCAGGGTATCGGACCACATCATCTGCGGGCCGCCGTGCACGTTCAGGATCAGCGGGTATTTCTTCGCGGGGTCGAAGCCGTGGGGCTTCACCAGGAAGACGTGGATGTCCTTGCCGTCGGCGCCCTTCACCCACTGCTCCTCCGCGGGCCGGAAGTCCACCTCGTCCGCCACGGCCTGGTTGAAGGCGGTGAGGCGGGTGAGGAAATGGGTTTCGAGGTTGCAGCGCCAGATCTCCACGGGCTCACCCACGCGGGTCTTCGTGAAGTAGACGGCTTTCTCGCCGCGGTCCAGGGCGAACTCCCGGATGCTGAGCCCCTCCACCACCCGGTCCACCTTCCCACTGGCCACCTCGATCCGGTGCAGGGGCCAACGGCCCTTTTCCTGCACGGTGAACCAGAGGGCCTTGCCATCCGCCGACCACTGGAAGCTGTCCACCCAGTTGTCGATGGCCTCCGTCAGCACCTTTCGGGCCTTGGTCTGCCGGTCGTAGACGGCCAGGCGGAAGCGGTCGGACTCGTGGCCGGGCTTGGTCTGGAACTTGTAGGCGATGTAGCGGCCGTCCGGGGAGTACTGCGGGTCCTGGTCCGCCGCCGGGTTGTCGCCGGTGATGCGGCGGGGCGTGCGGTCGCCCTCCAGGGAGATGAGGAAGAGGTCCTGGTTGGTGCTGCGCGCCGGAACCGCGTCGGTGTTCGTGGTGACGCAGAGCTCCTTGCCGTCGGGGCTCAGGTCCCAGCTCTGCCAGAAGGCCGGGTAGTCCTGCTTGCCCCCGGTGAGCGCCTCCACCTTGCCCTCGAAGGTGGCCGTGAAGAGGTGGCTGTACTGGAAGTCGCGCCAGCCGGTCCAGTGGCGGTAGAGCAGCTCATCGGCCAGGTGGGCCTGCACGGGGCCGTTGTCCAGCTTGTCGCTGAGCTCCTTGTGCCGGGCCCCGTCCGTCAGGGCCTCGGGGAACACGGAGGCCTCGAACACCACCTTGTCCCCGCCGGGCATCAGCTTCGGCGCGCCCACGCCCGCCTCGAAGGAGGTGACCTTGCGGGCCTCACCGCCGCCCGCGTCCAGGGCCCAGAGCTGACTCCCCCCGCTGCGGCTCGACAGGAAGTAGAGGGTCTTCCCATCCTTCGACCACTGGGGCGCGGTGTCGGACTTGCCCGAGAAGGTCAGCTGCTTCGCCCGGCCCGAGGCCACATCCAGCATCCAGATCTGGGTGTTCCGCGTGGCGGCCTTCAGGTCCTGGCTGGACACCTCGAAGGCCAGCTTCGAGCCGTCCGGGCTGAGGGCCAGGTGCTGGATCCCTTTCAGACGGTAGAGGTCCTCGATGTGGAAGGCCCGCTTCTCCGCCGCGACCGCCGGCAGGGCGACGATGAGGGCCGGAATCAGGAGTCGGTGGAGCAGGGACACAGAAGCCTCCGAACGCGAGGTATCAGAATCTCACGGGAGGCCTCCCGCCACCACCCGGAGGTGCCAGACCCGCCCTTGGTATGCTGGCTCATGCCGAATTCCGCCCCTCCCGACGTTCCCCGCGGCCGCGGCGTCTTCTGCAACCGGACCCTGAACCTGCGCTCGGTGCGGGCCATCGGCTACGACATGGACTACACCCTGGTGGACTACCGGGTGGAGGCCTTCGAGCGCATGGTCTACGCCCAGGCCAGGGCCCGCCTGGCCTCCGAAGGCTGGCCCCTGGAGGGGCTCGCGTTCGACGGGTCCATGGTGACCCGGGGCCTCGTGATCGACACGGAGCTGGGCAACCTGGTGAAGGCGAACCGCTTCGGCTTCGTGAAGCGGGCCATGCACGGCACCCGCATGCTGGAGTTCGCCGAGCAGCGGGACGCCTACGCCCAGACCCTGGTGGATCTTTCGGCTCCCCGCTGGGTCTTCCTCAACACGCTGTTCTCCCTCTCCGAGGGCTGCCTCTACGCCCAGGCCGTGGACCTGCTGGACCGGGGCGCCCTGCCCCGCCCCTTCGAGTACGCGGGGCTCTACCGCCACGTCCGCTCCGCCGTGGACGCCCAGCACATGGAAGGGCACCTGAAGGCCGAGATCGCCGCGGCCCCGGAGCGCTACGTGGTGCAGGATCCCGAAGCGGCCCTGGCCCTGCTCGACCAGAAGGCCGCGGGCAAGCGGCTGCTGCTCATCACCAACTCCGAGTGGAGCTTCACCTCGAAGATGATGTGCCACGCCTACGACCGCCACCTGCCCGAGGGCATGACTTGGCGGCAGCTCTTCGATGTGGTCATCGTCGCGGCCCGCAAGCCGGCTTTCTTCGTGGAGCACGGGCCCTTCTTCGAGGTGGTGGACGAGTCGGGGCTGCTGCGGCCCCTGGTGGGGCCCCTGCGCCCGGGCGGCATCTACCTGGGCGGCTCTGCGCCCCAGGTGGAGCGGGACCTGGGCATCGCCGGGGACGAGATCCTGTACGTGGGCGACCACATGTTCGGCGATGTCCACGTGAGCAAGCGCACCCTGAGCTGGCGCACGGCCCTGGTGCTGCGCGAGCTGGAGGCCGAGGTGGCCGCCCTGGAGGGCTACCGCCCCACAGAGCTGCGCCTCATGGCCCTGATGCGGGAGAAGGAGGCCCTCGAAGCCAAGCTCTCCCGCGCCCGCCTGGCCCTGCAGCGCCTCCATGCGGGCTACGGCCCAGCCGTCACGGGCGATGCGGCCACCGCCGAAGCCCGCATCCACGACCTCCGGGGCCAGCTCCTGGCCCTCGATGCCGAGATCGGCCCCCTGGCCCGGGCCGGCGGCGAGCTGACCAATGCCCGCTGGGGTCTGCTCACCCGCGCCGGCAACGACAAGAGCCACCTCACGCGCCAGATCGAGCGCTACGCCGACATCTACACCAGCCGCGTCTCGAACTTCCTCCACGCCACACCCTACGCCTACTTCCGCTCGCCCCGGGGCAGCCTGCCCCACGACCCCGCGGCCACGGCAGCGGAGGCCTGAGCGTGGACACCCGCGGGCTCTTCGCCCACACCTTCACCGTTCCCGAGTCGGCCATCGACGTGAACGGGCATGCCAACAACCTCGAGTACCTGCGCTGGATGCAGGAGGTGGCCACGGCCCATTCGGACGCCTGCGGCTGGACCCTGGCCCGCTACCAGGAAACCCGCACCACCTGGGTCATCCGCTCCCACGCCATCGACTACCTGCGGCCGGCCTTCGCCGGGGAGACGCTCAAGCTGATCACCTGGATCGGCGGCTTCGGCGACCAGGAATCCCCGCGCCACTACCTGTTCTGGCGGGAGCGGGACCGCAAGGTGCTGGCCCGGGCCACCACCGTCTGGGTGTTCATGGACACCGAAGCCGGGCGCCCCCGCCTCATCCCAGAGGCCTTCCGCGAGGCCTTCGAGGTGGTGGCCGATGAGCAGGAGGCGCTGCGGACCCTGCGGACAGGCGGGATCTGAGGGCTCCTCACTTGGCCGCGTAGACCGTGGCCCCGTAGTGCTCCTGGTCCCAGGGGGCCCGGCTGTTCCAGTGGCCATAGGCATGGCTGTCGTCGGTGCGGTAGCGCAGGGTGTAGGCACCCTTCGGCAGGCTGACGAATTCGTCGCTCACCCGGTTCTTGCTGGACCCCCCGGCGTGCTGGGTGCGTCTCCGCTCCATGACCCAGACCCGCTTGCCGGCGCCATCCTCGATCCAGGCGTAGTCCGCCATATCGTCCCCGCTGCCCTCGCCAATGGCGTAGATCCGCACGGACTGGGCCGTGGCCAGGGTGAAGGCGACGGACCGGTCCTGGTCGTCGCCCACCCGGACGGCCTCTGCCAGCACCGTCCAGGCCAGAGGCTTGGTGGCGGTGAAGGCGGACAGCTCCTTGTCGGACGGGATGGCCAGGGTCAGGCCGTAGGTGCCCGGGTCGGCGGGGGGCGCCGCGTTCCAGTCCACGGGCGAGTGAGAATCGTCCGTGATGAAGGTGGCCTCGTAGTCCCCCGCGGGCAGTTGGATCGTCTCCACCTGGCGGCGGTTCTTCTGGGCGCCCCCGGCGAACCTGGACTTGTCCATGCTCATCTCCCAGACCCTCGTGCGGGTGCGGGCATCGGTGATCCAGCCGCAGTCGTGCATCAGGCGCCCGCTGCCCTCGCCCTGCGCATAGACATGCAGGCTGACGGGCCGGGAGAGGCGGAAGGTCTGGGTCCAGTGGCCGTCGTCGGTGGCGGCCGCCAGGGACACCACGATGTTCCGCCAGCGCAGGGGGGCCTCGAAGAGGTTCACCTCCTTCGGGTCGCCCGAGGGCAGGTAGAGCTCCATGCCGTAGTTCCCCACCTGCTCGCGCCAGTGGCGGACCAGGCTGGCATCGTCGGCGCCAATGGCCTGGAGGAAGCGGTGGTGGCGGTCCTCCTGGGTGGCCAGGGAACGGCGGTCGATGTTGCGGAACCACTGGGCGAAGAGGAGGCCCTGGCCGAAGCCGTGGTTGCTGAAGTAGGCCTCGTAGCTGCCAGCGGGCAGGTCCAGGTACTGGTCGGCGATGCGGTACTCCCAGTTCCGCTTGGTGTTCATGCCGTCCATCTGCCAGACCACCTCGCGGGTGGTGGCGTTCAGGATCCAGCCGTGGGCGAAGAAGGGGTGCTCCCGGGCGATGCGGGTGGGAAAGCGCAGTCCCGCGCCCCGGGCATAGACATGGACCTTCATGGGCCGGGGCAGGGTGAAGCCCTGGGAGCGGACCTCGGCGGCCTCCAGCCCGTGCAGGGCCACGATGCGCGGCTCGGGCCGGGACTCGGCGCCGCGCAGGGCGGCCGGCGCGAAGGCGGCCATCAGCACGAACAGGCCCACGGACTGGACCACGCGGACCAGGACGGCGGCTTCGGAGAACAGGTAGGAGAACATGGGCGCTCCAGGACTGCCTCCAACCTAGTCCCCCCTGGAGGCGCCCATCTGGGGGGATCGGCGAATGGAGGATCCCCACCGGCGAACGGCTACCACTGCTCCAGGAACGCCTGGGCCTCCGCCCAGGCCGGGGGCGACAGGTGGGCGAAGCGCATGAGGCGGTCGTTGAACTCGTAGTGCAGCTCCCGGTTCTCCTCCAGCAGCAGCTCCAACTGCTCGCGGTGGATGGCATCGTCCGCCAGGAAGCGCCAGAAGATGGCCTCGGCCACCTCCTTCAGGCCCGCGGCCCGGGCCTCCCAGTGGGTGCGGAGGAGGGCGCGCCAGCCCACCTTCTTCATGGGGCTGTCCGGGGCGATGGCCTCCTGCCAAAGCGGCCCAGCCCAGGCCTGGATCAGCTCCACGGCCCGCGCCTCATCCCGGCGGCCGAGGCTGAGCACCAGCTCGCCCAGGTCGTAGACCACGGTCTCGAGCGTGAAGGCGATGCCCTGCCGGGCCGCGAGGCGGGCGTAGTGCAGGAGGTGGCGCGTGGCGTCGTGCATGCGGTCGGGGTCGCCGTGGAAGGCCTCGATGAGCAACCGGTAGTGGTAGGACAGGTTCTGGAAGCGGCGCAGGTCCTTTTCCTCCAGGGCCTCCCGCAGCAGGGTGTTGAAGGTCATCACATGCAGTTCGATGACCGCCTCGGCCCCGGCGGTGCAGGCCAGGCGGGCCGCGTCCACCAGTTGCGCGGCCAGCTCCGAGAGCAGTTCGTGCTGGCGCCGGGTGGCCACCTCGGAGACCTTCAGGACCTGGGCCAGCACGTAGGCCTCGGGCCAGACCCGCTCCCGGATGAGGTAGTCCTGGCCCTCCTTGGCCAGGCCCGGCACGAACCAGGGCCGCGAGCCCCGCCAGGCGGACAGCTCCGGCCCCGCGCACTGGATGATGCCCGTGAGCAGGGCGTGGAGGCTCTTCAGGGCCAGCATCACCAGCTGCCGATCCCCGCGGGCCATCCCCGTGAGCGCCACGTTGGTCACCACGTCGATGGTCTCGAAGAGTTCGTCCTTGTTCGCCTCGAAGCGGCGGCCCCGGGACAGCTCCTGGAGGCTGCGGAGCCCCTTCCGGGTGAGCATGGGCATGAAGTAGCTGGGGCGGATGAAGCGGCTGATGCCGAAGAGGTAGGGCAGGATGCCCGCGAGCACCACCAGGTAGATGCCGGCCACCGCCCAGATGCCGGCGCGGACGAAGGGGTGCCCCGGCGGGAAGAAGTGCAGGGCCATCACCAGCAGGTTCCCGATGATGAAGACCGCCAGCCCGCCCACGATGAGCGGGTGGGTCACGTAGAGCTTCACCAGGCGGGGCGTGTACAGGTTCGAGGTGAGCGGCAAAATCAGGGCGATGCTGGTCATCACCACGGCCATGATCTGGTTGATGGTGCGGCTGGCCGTGGAGAACCCGAGAGGCTCGAAGTCCTTGATGCCGCCGAAGTGGGCCGTCGCCAGGCCCAGGGCCGCCGCCGCCAGGAAACAGCCGCCCGCCACCACCGCCGGGCGGTGGCCGCTCCAGAGGCTGACGCTCCGTGCCTGGGCCATGCCTGCCTTTCGGCGGGAGGCAGGAAACGGCTGAATCCCCACTGCCTTGCCCCGATCCCCGGGCTCTGGGATGCTGGAGACCCCCCGCGATCCCAAGCCTTTTGATGCCTTTCCGTCCCTGCCGACGGAACCCGTCCGGAGTCCCCATGAGCCGTCTGGTCCCCTCCCTGCTGACCCTGCTGTGCCTCGGCGCGACCCTGTGCGCCGGCAACCCGCCCTCCAAGGCCCCCCAGAAGAAGGCGGCGGCCCCGGTTTCCGAAGCGGCCAAGGCCTACGATGCGGCCTATGCGGAGCTGCAGAAGAAGGCCTATGCCGCCGCCCTGCCCCTCTACGAGAAGGCCCTGGCCCTGGCGCCGGAACGCGCCGAGATCTGGAACGAATACGCCATCTGCCTGCGGAACCTGCGGCGCCATCCCGCTGCCGTGCGAGCGGGCTGGCGCGCCATCCAGCTGGACGGTGGCAGGACCATGCAGCCCTGGAACGCCCAGGCCAACACCCTGATGGAAGCCCGCGAGTGGAAGGCCGCCCGGACCTGCCTGGAGAAGGTGGAGGCCCTGCACAAGGACCCCGCCTTCGTGGCGAAGGGCTGGCTGAACCTGGTGTTCCGGATGATGGCCGCCGGGGAATCCAAGGGCATCGTGGACATCTGCCGCCACGCCACCAAGCTGGACCCCGCCAGCTCCCTGGGCTGGATCGACCTGGGCCAGGCCCTGGCCTTCGCCGGCGGCGATGCTCAGGAGGCCGCCGCCAGCGTAGAGAAGGGCAAGGCCCTCGCCGAGCAGCAGAAAGATGCGCCGCGCGTGGAGTACGCCACCCAGCTGCTGAAGAAGCTGAAGGCCGCGGAGCCCATGGCGCTGCCAGTCGCGGCGGGCACCTCCTGGCAGGGCATCCCCTCCGCCCTGCAGGCCCTGCCCGAGACCGACGCCAGCGCCATCCCCCTGCCCGTACTGGTGGACCACCACTTCGCCCTAGCCGGCGGGGGACAGCTCAGCCTGGCCGTGCCCGAATCCTGGATGGCGGCGCCGGGCACCGCCCGCCCGGAGAGCCAGTTCACCGTCACCTTCAGCATCCCGGGCACCGAAGGCTTCAAGGTGTTCTTCAGCCCCATGAAGGGGCCCGGCAACCCGCTTGGCGTGAAGGCCACGGCCGAGGGCGTGGTGGCCCGCCTGCTGGCCATCTCCGCCGAAAAAGAGCTGCCCCTGCAGGAGTTGGCCTCCGCCCACATGAAGGGCTACTGGGTGCTCTCCACCGACAAGCGGTCCGTGGACAAGGAACCCGCCAAGGGCGACTACCGCCACCTCCTCACGGCCCTGCTGGACGTGGGCGGGCTCCCCTGTGTGGGCACTGTGTTGACCAACTCGAAGGCACCCGCCGTGGTGGATCCCTGCGTGGCGATGTTCGCCTCGGCGAAGAAGGTGGATCCGCCCGCGAAGAAATAGGCGGGCCGCCTGCCGCCTACAGCCCCGCCCACTCCGCCAGCACCCGCTGGGCCTGGAGGAGGGGTCCCTCGGCGGTGCCCTGCACGGGCATCCGCACGGCCCCGTCGGGGCTGAGGCTGGCGCCCTTCTGCTGACCCACCCAACCCATGAGCTTCACCGGGTCCACGGAGGTCTGGGGGCTGAGGCGGAACTTGAGCTGCCCCTTCTCCACGGCCACTTCTGAGACGGCGAGGCGCTGGGCCCGCAGCTTCACCTTCAGCAGCTCGAAGAAGCGCAGGGTCTCGGGATCGTCTTCGGAAATGCGGCCGAAGCGGTCCTCGAGGTCCAGCTTGTAGAGTTCCAGGTCGCGCTCCTCCCGCAGCCGCGAGATGCGCTTGTAGGCCACCAGGCGCTCGCTGGCCTGGTCGATCCAGCGCCGCCCCAGCTGGGCGCCCGGAGCCAGGTTGTCGAGCTTGACCTCGAAGGTGCCGCTGGGCTGGCCCTGCAGCTCCGACAGCGTCTCCTCCAGCAGCTTCACGTAGAGCTCGAAGCCGATGTCGTGGATGTGGCCGCTCTGCTCGCCGCCCAGCAGGTTGCCCGCGCCACGCAGCTCGAGATCCATGGCGGCGACCCGGAAGCCAGAGCCCAGCTCCGAGAAGTCCTCCAGGGCCTGGAGCCGCTTGCGGGCGTCCTCGCTGACCTCGTGCCTGGGGGGGATCATGAGGTAGGCGTAGGCGGGCACGTCGCTGCGACCCACGCGGCCCCGCAGCTGGTACAGCTGGCTGAGGCCGAACATGTCGGCCCGGTGCACGATGAGCGTGTTGGCGTTGGGCACGTCCAGGCCGTTCTCCACGATGGTGGTGGCCACCAGCACGTCGATGCGCCCCTCCATGAAGCCGAGCATCACCTGCTCCAGCCCCTCGTCGCTGAGCTGCCCGTGACCCACGGCCACCCGGGCGTCAGGCACCAGTTCGCGCACGCGCTCGGCGATGCTGATGATGGACTCCACGCGGTTGTGCACCAGGTACACCTGCCCGCCGCGGCGCAGCTCGAACTGGATGGCGGTCTGGACCAGCTCGTCGCTCCAGGGGGCCACCACGGTCTCGATGGCCAACCTGTCCTTGGGCGGCGTCTCGATGAGGCTGATCTCGCGCAGGCCCGTGAGGCTCATGTGCAGGGTGCGGGGGATGGGCGTGGCCGAGAGGGCCAGCTGGTCCACGTTGAGGCGCAGCTTCTTGAGCTTCTCCTTGTGGCCCACGCCGAAGCGCTGCTCCTCGTCGATGACCACCAGGCCCAGGTCCGCGAACTTCACCTTGGCGCCAAGCATCTGGTGGGTGCCCACCACGATCTCGACCTTCCCGTCGGCCACATCCTGGAGGATGCGCTTCTGCTCCGCGGGGTCCACAAAACGGTTCAGCATCTCGATGCGGATGGGGAAGCCCGCGAAGCGCTCCTTGAAGGTCCGGAAATGCTGGAAGCAGAGCACGGTGGTGGGGCACAGCACGGCCACCTGCTTCCCTTCCAGGGCCACCTTGGCGGCGGCACGCATGGCCACCTCCGTCTTGCCGAAGCCCACGTCGCCCACCAGGAGGCGGTCCATGGGCCGCGGGGACTCCAGGTCGGCCTTCACGGCCTCGATGGCCTCCACCTGGTCCGGCGTGAGGGTGAAGGGGAAGCTCGTGTCGAAGGCCGCCATGTCCGGTCCGTCCGGGGGGTAGGCGTGGCCCTTCTCCAGCTTGCGCTGGGCATAGAGCTTCAGCAGCTCGTCGGCCATGTCGCGGATGGCCTTCTTGGCCCGGCGCTTGACCTTGGCCCAGGAGGCGCCGCCCAGCTTGTCCAGGGGCGGCAGGTGCCCTTCGGCGCCGGTGTAGCGCTGGAGGAGGTCGGCCCGCTCCAGGCTC
This sequence comes from Holophagaceae bacterium, assembly GCA_046331485.1. Taxonomy (GTDB): domain Bacteria; phylum Acidobacteriota; class Holophagae; order Holophagales; family Holophagaceae; genus Geothrix. The sequence goes on from JAXLQS010000001.1 coordinate 529,241, forward strand.
ACGTTGAGCCGGCCGCCGTCGGCGTAGCGGAGTTGCAGGACCTCCTGTTCCTCGCCGCCTACCGTGAGGGTGGCGAAGCCCATGAACTCGCCGATGCCGTGGTCCAGGTGCACCACGCGGTCGCCGGGCTTGAGGTCCCGCAGGTCCGAGAGGAAGGCGGCGCTGCGTGACTTCTTCGGCGCGGCCTGGACGGCCTTGCGGCCGAAGACCTCGCGCTCCGTGAAGACCACCAGGCCGGGCTCCTTGAGCAGGAACCCCGCGCTCAGGGACAGGTGGAGGGCCCGGCAGCCCACCTCGGTGCCGTAGGCCTGGGGCAGTTCGTGCTCGCGGATGAACTCCTGGAAGCGGTCCCGCATGCCGGGCGTGGAGCCGGCCAGGAACACGCGGTGTCCCGTGAGGGCGAGGTCCTGCAGGTGATCCGACAGCTCCACCAGGCGGCCCTGGAACTCCCGGGCGGGCTGGGCCGCCAGGGCCACGGTGGCCTCGCTCTGCCACTCCGTGAGCAGCAGGGTGGGACGGCTGGGATCCGAAGGCAGGAAGCGGTCCCCGAAGTCCGGGCACACCACGCCGCCACGCCGCAGCATGGCCAGCCCCTCCTCGATGCGGGCCTGCTCAGCGTCGCGCAGGGACTCCTCCCAGGCAGGGTCCAGGCGGACGCGCAGGCAGGGCGGCACCCAGTGGATCAGCTGGCCCTTGGGCTGGGCCAGCAGGGGATGGAACAGCTCCTCGCCCGGGAAGTGGCCGTGGGTGGCCAGGCGCGCGCGACGGAAGGCCAGATCGTCCCCGGGATCCTGGGTGAGGCTGGCGCGGGAGGCCACGGCGGCCAGGAGGGCCTCGCCGTCGCCCCGGTCCCCCTCGAAGCGGGGGTACAGCGTCAGGGCCTCCAGCGCCTCGCCGCTGCGGCGTTGGGTGTCCGGATCGAATGGGCTGAGCCGCTCCAGCTCGTCGCCGAAGGTCTCCAGGCGCAGGGGCTGGTCGAGGTGGTCCGGCCAGAGGTCCACCACCATGCCGCGGGAGCTGAACTCCCCGGGGGCGGAGGCCAGCTCCGTGCGGCGGTAGCCCAGGGCGACCAGGGTCTCCAGCAGCAGGTCCCGGGGCACTTCCGCCCCCTTGCGCAGCTCCAGCTTCTGCTTCTGGAACCAGGTGGGGTGGGGCAGCTTCTCGCAGGCGCTGAGGGGGCCCGTGACCAGCACCTGGATGCGGCGCTCCAGCAGACCCACCAGGGTGGACAGGCGCTCCCGCAGCACCATGCCCGGGGGGCTGCTCTCCCCGCCGGCGTAGGCCGCGAACCCCGGGAAGTGCGCCACCCCCGCGCCCGGCAGGAGGGCCTGGAGGTCCTGCGCCAGGGTGCGGGCCTCGGTCTCGCTGGGGGCGTCCACCCAGAGGGTCTGGGGCCGGCCCTCGCGCGCGATCCACCGGGCCAGCACCAGGGCCAGGGCCGCGGGGGACATCCAGCGGAGCCGGGCCCCCGGGGTCCCAAGGTCCCCGGCCGGTCCGGCCGACCTCAGTAGATCCCGCAGCTCGTGACCCGTATCATTCATAGATCTTTCCAGAGTGCCTGATGATGCGTTGAGTGTCCCTCAGAAAGGTCCGAATTCATGTCCCTCGCAGGGCCGATGAAGCGCCGATGGAGCCTCGGCACCCACCTGACCTGGGTGGTGCTGCTCGCCCTTCTCCCGGCCCTCGCCATCCAGTACGCGGCCAACCTCGAGCGCCGCGATGACGCGAAGGTCCGCGCCCAGGAACACCTCCTGCAGGTGGTGAGCGACCTGGCCAGCCAGCAGGAGCAGGTGGCCAGCTCGGTCCGGCAGATGCTGACCACCCTCTCCTTCCTCCCGGAACTGCGGCGGGGGGACGGACCCGCCTTCAGCCGGATTCTGCGGGCCCTCCAGAAGGAGGATCCCCGCTTCGTGAACATCTTCGCCCTGGATCCAGCGGGAGTGGATTTCGCGGCGGCCATCCCCGGACCCGCCATCCCGCGCAAGGACCGCAAGTATTTCTGGGAGGCGGTGGAGACGCGCCGCTTCGCCGTGGGCGAGTACGTCCTCAACCAGGACACCGGCACCGCGGTGCTCCACTACTCGCTCCCCGTCACCAACGACCGGGGCGAGCTCATCGCCGTCCTGGCCGCGGCCTACGACCTGGAGACCTACGCGGAGCTGTTCAACCGGTCGGGCCTGCCCGCGGAGACCTCCCTGGTCGTGCTGGACCACGCGGGCACCGTGCTCTTCCACCTCTCCCACATCGCCGACCGCTACGGGAGCCTGGTGGGCAGGCCCCTGCCGGCGGACCAGGCCCAGCGGGTCATGGGCGCGGAACCGGAGGGAACCTACTGGGCCCCCCGGCGGGACGGCCAGTCGACCCTCTTCGCCTTCCACCAGATCCGCACCTCGGGCCAGTCCCGGCCCTACCTCTTCCTGCAGGTGGGGCGGCCCGAGTCCCAGGTGCTGGGCGAGAGCCAGCGGGACCATCGCCGGAACATGCTGCTGCTGGTGGTGACGGGCCTGCTGGCCCTCGTGGCTGCCCGGACCATGGGGAACCGCGTGATCGCCGACCCCATCCGCCGCCTCGTGGAGGCCTCCCGCCACATCGGGCGGGGGAACCTCTACCACCGCCCCGAGCTGCACGGCGCCTCCCGGGAGGTGGCCCAGCTGGGGGAGGAGCTGGGTCGCACGGGGCAGGCCCTGGCCCAACGCGAGGAGGAGCGGATCCGCCACCAGGAGGCCCTGCGGAACGCCCAGCGGCTCGAGAGCCTCGGCGTGCTGGCAGGCGGCATCGCCCACGACTTCAACAACCTGCTGGCGGCCGTGCTGGGAAACCTCAACCTGGCGCAGATGCGCCTGGACCCGGCCGATCCCACCCGGCGCTCCCTGGACCAGGCAGAGAAGGCGGTCCAGAAGGCCGCCGACCTCACCCGGCAGATGCTGGCCTACTCCGGCCGCGGGCACTTCGTGGTGAAGCCCCTGGATCTGAACGAAGTGGTCTCGGAGATGACCCACCTCCTGCAGGTCACCCTGCCCAAGAAGACGGAGCTGGACCTCGACCTGGCTCCGGACCTGCCCCCGGTCCTGGCGGACGCCGCGCAGATCCAGCAGGTGGTGCTGAACCTGGTGACCAACGCCGCGGAAGCCATCGGACCGGAGGAGGGTGCCATCACCGTCCGCACCCTGGGTGAGGACTTCGGCCAGATGCAGCTCGAGGCCCTCTGCCCGGCTCAGGGACTGGCCGCAGGTCCCTACGAAGTCCTCGAAGTGACGGACACGGGCTGCGGCATGGGCCCCGAGCTGCTCGAGCGCATCTTCGATCCTTTCTTCACCACCAAGCCCAAGGGCCACGGCCTGGGCCTCTCGGCCATGCACGGCATCCTCAGGGCCCACCAGGCCGGCATGGCCATCCGCAGCATCCCGGGTGCCGGCACGACCTTCCGCATCCTCTTCCCCGCCACCCGGGAGCCGTTGCAGAGGCCCCTCCCCGACGACGCAGGCCCGGAACAGGTCTTCCAGGGCCTGGTCCTGGTGGCCGACGACGAGCCCATGGTCCTGGATTTCGCGACCTCGGCCCTGGAGTCCATGGGCCTCGAGGTCATCCACGCCCGGGACGGCGCTGAGGCGGTGCTGCGCTTCCTCGACCACCGGGACCGCCTCCGCCTGGTGCTCCTGGACCTCACCATGCCCCGCATGGACGGCATCGAGACCTTCACCGAGCTGCGGCGCATCCAGCCCGGCATCCCCGTCATCCTCAGCAGCGGCTACGACATCGATGCCGCCGCCCAGGACCTGGTGGCCCAGGGCGAGGTCCTGTTCCTGCCGAAGCCCTACCCGGTGCGGGAGCTCCGGCGGGTGGTGGCCGAGGCGCTCAGAGCTCCCGGACCACCCAGTCCCGGGGCATGAGCACCCGGTCCCACCAGACCCCCTTCTCACTCCGCTTGCCCACCGCCAGGAACATGCTGACCTCCGCGCCCCGGGGCAGGTCGAGCAGGGCCTTGGCCCGCCAGGGATCGAAGCCCTCCATGGGACAGCTGTCGTAGCCCTCGGCCCGCAGGGCGAGCATGAAGGTGGCGGCGGCCAGGGCCGTGCTCTTGTGGGCCATGACGCGGATATCGGCGCGCGACATCAGATTTGGCGTGGGTCTGAACAGCGAGGCCACGCGGCTGAGGGCCCGCTTCAGCGGCCCCAGGAGCCCGAAGGGACCCGTGGTGTAGACCAGCGGAATGATCTTCCGGTAGTAGGCGCTCTGGCTGGGCCGCAGGGGCCCGCGGCCCTCGAAGATGCGGAGGATCTCGTCCCGGTTGCGGCGCCAGGTGCCCCGGTGGGTCACCAGGGCGATGAGGACGGGGGCACTCTTGGCCGGCAGCTGGTCCAGGCAGGCGGCGTTGGCCGCCCGACGGGCCCCGGGATCGCGGATGACCACGAACTCCCAGGGCTGCAGGTTGCTGGAGCTGGGCGCCAGCCGGGCGGCATCCACGGCGCGGTCCAGCACCTCCTGGGGAACGGCGTCAGGAAGGAAGTCCCGCACCGTGCGCCGGGTCTCCACGGTGGAATAGAAAGGCGAATCGGACATGGAACGCTCCTTTGGGGTCAGGGCCGCACGGATAGGCGAAGGGAGAGGCCCATGTCCGCCGTGTTCTCGTTGTGGGTGATGTTGTTGATGTAACTGAAGGTGGCTGCCGCTTTGGGACCGAGACGGACATGCAGGCCCAGGTCGTGGATGACCGAGGGCTTGTCCAGCGTGGCCCCGGGCCCCTGCGAGGTGAGGGCATCGTGGTAGACCAGCACCAGGAAGGGGCGCACCCGCGCCCAGGCCCGCCATTCCCAGCCCAGGTGGCCCGCGATCTGGTCCTTGATGAGGAAGGGATTCACGCCGTCGCCGCCCCGGGCGCCACGGCGCAGGTAGGCCCCGCCCCCATGCACCGCCTGCTGGGTCGAGGGCTGCCACTGGAAGAGGAGGCCCGCGCTCGAATCCCAGTCCGAGCGGAAGTTGCCCATCGCTTCCGTGGCCGGGATCTGCAGGGCGCCCATGAGGCTGAGGGTCAGGCCGTGGTCCTCGTAGAGCCGGTGGATGACCGACACCACAGGATCCACGGGCCGGAAGCGAATGGGCGTCTGCGTGAAGAAGACCACCCGCCCCTTCTGCAGGACGGCCAGGGTGAGCTCGTTCCGCGCGATGGCCGTCCGCCCGGTCTGCTCGAAGCCGAGCTGGTGGAACCCCTCGACGAGGCCATCGAGAAATCCCCCGCCGAGCCCCTGCCAGCCCAGCGTCAGCCCCAGATCCGTGTGCGGAAGCAGGCCGTACCGGAAGCTCAGCTCCGTGCGCTGGACTTCGCCATCGAAGAAGAAGAGCAGCGGCTCGTCGGGCAGGCTGGCCGCGAACTGCGCCACCCCGGCCTGGTTCACCGAGATCCGGCCGGAGGCGTCCCGGCCGAGACGGTCCTTGATGAGGTCCGAGAACTCGAAGGTGTTGGAGTGGGTCAGCCCGAAGGCCACCCGCCACTGTCCCTGGCCGAGGGGAACGGCCCCCACGGGACGGTAGGACAGCGGCACCAGGTTGAGGGGAAACAGGTCCCGCGTGGCCGGCGGTCCCGGGTCAGGCCAGGGGGCCTCCGCCCGGGCCATCAGGGGAAGCCCCAGGACCAGAAGGCAACCCCAGGCCCACCTCCACGCCCGGCCCGGATATCCCAGCTGGCATGAAGGCGGCATGGGGTTGAACCTCCTCCTCAGGCTTCAGGAGCGCTGACGACGGCCCCGGCTCCGGGTTCCGCCACGTTCACGGGCTCGGGACGGCCCAGGCGGCGGCGAATCCAGGTCCACACACTGGCCAGGGTGAAATCCTCGAGGAGTTCGAAGAACACGGGCACCACGATCAGCGTGAGCAGGGTGGAGGTGATGAGGCCACCCACCACGGCCCGGGCCATGGGAGCCCGCATCTCGGCGCCGGCGCCCAGGGCCAGGAAGAGGGGCAGCATGCCGCCGATCATGGCGAAGCTGGTCATGAGGATGGGCCGCAGCCGCACGGTGCCCGCGCGGATGATGGCCTGGCGCCGCGAGATACCCTCCTCGCGCTCCAGGTGCAGGGCATGGTCCACCAGCAGGATGGCGTTCTTCGTCACCAGGCCCATGAGCAGGATCATGCCGATGCTGGTCATCATGGACATGGAGTCGCCCGTGACGAGGAGCATGAGCACCATGCCCACCATGGAGAGCGGCAGGCTGGCCATGATGGCCACGGGCAGCTTGAAGCTCTCGAATTGGCTGGCCAGCACGAAGTAGATGAAGAACACCGCCAGCAGCAGGGAGGTGCCCATGTAGCCGGCGGTCTCCTTGCTGTCGCGGGTCTGGCCCAGGAACTCGACCCGCACGCCCTCGGGCAGCTGGCCGCTGGCCTTCAGCTCCGCCACTTTCTTGGCGGCGCCGGCGCTCACTTCGCCCAGCGTGGAGCCGTCGAAGTTGGCGTTCACCTCCACCTCTTCCATGAGGTCGTGGCGCTGCAGCTTGGCCGGGGCGATGCCCTCCTCGAAGCGCACCACCTGGTTCAGCCGCACCAGCGGGTGCTTGCCGCCGCCCAGGTCCTTGGTGCTCTGCACGGTCATGTTGGCCAGCTGGGTGGTGAAACGGCGCTCCTGATCGGCCAGGCGGACACGCACATCGCGCTGCTCGCCCTTCTCATCCTCGTACTTGGCCACCTTCTCGCCGTCCACCAGGGGCCGCACCATCTGGGCCACCAGAGCCGGGCTCACGCCCAGATCCGAGGCGGCCTTGCGGTCGATGACCAGCCTCAGCTCGGGCTTGCCGCTGTCCAGGCTGGTGGTGACGTCCACGGCCCCGGGGACGCTCTTCAGCGCCTCCTTCACCAGGGGCACGGCCTGGATGACCGCGTCCCGCTCCGGGGCCTGCACGGCCACCATGATGGGGAAGGCCATGCCCCAGTCGTTCACAGGGCCCACGGCTGCGTCCACGCCGGGCACGGCGCGGAAGCCTTCCCGGATCTGGCGGCGGATGGTCACGTGGTTGGGGCGCCGTCCCTCCTTCAGCTTCACGTAGATGCCGCCGGAGTTGACGGTGCCGTTCAGGCCCGTTCCGATGGTCGTGTAAGTGAGCTCCACGCCGGGCACGTTCTTGATGGTGGTCTCCAGGGCGAGGGCCTTCTCGCGGGTGGTGGCCAGGCTGGCGCCGGGCTCCGTCTTGAAGGTCACCTGCAGGTCGCCCCGGTCGAAGTCGGGCATGAAGTTGTTGCCGAGCAGACCCGAGAGGGCCATGGCCAGGAAGAAGCTGGCGCCGCCCGCGAGCATGACGGTCCAGCGGTGCTGGAGGGCCCACTCGATGGCCTTCTTGTAGAGCTGCTCCCAACGGTCCAGTGTGCGGCCGAAGGCCTCCACGCTGCGCATGATCCAGTTGCGGCCCCGGTAGTGGACGTGGCCGTCGGCGCTCTTCTCGTGCTCCGGATCAGGCCAGACGGCGCTGAGCATGGGATCCAGCGTGAAGCTGACGAACAGCGACACGGCCACGGCGAAGGCCACGACGATGCCGAACGGGAAGAAGAACTTCCCCACGATGCCGCCCATGAAGGCCACGGGCACGAACACCGCGAGGATCGAGAGGGTCGTGGCGATGACCGCGGGACCGATCTCAGCGGTGCCCTCCCGGGCCGCCGTGACGTGGTCCTTGCCCATTTCCGCGTGGCGGGTGATGTTCTCGCGGACCACGATGGCGTCGTCGATGAGGATGCCGATGGCCAGGCTGAGGCCCATGAGGGTCATGGTGTTCAGCGTGAAATCCAGGGCCCGCATGACGATGAAGGTGGAGATCACGGACACGGGCAGGGTGAGGCTGGTGATGAGTGTGGAGCGCCAGCTCTTCAGGAAGTAGAAGACGATGATCACCGTGAGCAGGCCGCCCACGTAGATGGAGATGTTCACGTCCTCCACGTTGTTGATGATGAAGCGGGCGTTGTCCTTGGCGGTGACCACCTCGACGCCCTGCTTCTCCAGTTCCGGCTTCAGCTCGTGGAGGGCCTTCTCCACGGCCTCGACCATGGCCACGGTGTTGCCGCCGACCTGGCGCTGGATCTCCAGGGCGACCACGTCCTTGCCGTCGAGGCGGGCCAGGCTGCGCTTCTCCTTGATGCCATCGACGATCTTGGCCACCTCTTGCAGCTCGATGGGGCGCCCTTCCTTGTTGCCCACGATCACGTGGTCGAAGTCGGCCACGGACTTGGCCTTGGCATCCACCTTGACCGAGACTTCGCGGCTGTCCTGGAGCAGGTTGCCGCTGGGGATGGCCAGCGTGTCGTTGGCGAGAGCGCTCTTCACGGCCTGCAGGGCCAGGCCCTTGGCCTCGAGCTTCTGGGGATCGATCTGGACGAGGATCTCGCGGGTGCTGACGCCCGCCGGCTCCACCTTGCCCACGCCGGGGATGTTCTCGATGCGGCGCTTGAGGAAATCCTCAGCGATGCGGGTGAGCTCCCGGTCGTTCATGCCCTGGTGCTTGGCGTCTGGCTGCACCACCAGGGAGAGCACCGGCAGCGAGGCCGGGTCGAACTTGGAGATGACGGGCTCCTCGATGTTGTTGGGGAGGTCGCGCCGGATCTGGCCGATCTTGGTGCGCACGTCATTGAGCGCGTTGTCCACGTTGCGGCCCAGGTGGAACTGGATCACGAGCGTGCCCAGCCCCTCCTGGCTGGTGGAGCTGATCTCCTTGATCCGCTCGATGGGATTGACGGCCTCCTCGATCTTGCGCACCACGTCCTGCTTGACGGATTCGGGGCTGGCACCGGGGTAGATGACTGAGACGGTGACGGTGGGGATGTCCGTGTTGGGGTACTGGTCGATGCCCAGGCTCTTCACGGAGAAGAGGCCCAGCACCACCAGGGCCAGCATGATGCAGACGGTGAATACGGGCCGGCGGATGGAAAGGTCGGATAGGAACATGGCTCACTTCCCCCCTGCGGCGGGCGTGGCGACGCGCAGGCGGCTGCCCACGGCCACCAGGTCCTTGCCACTGTCGATGACCTGGGTACCCACAGCCACGCCGCTGACGGGGCGGTAGCCATCCTGCTCGGGACCCAGCACCACCTTGCGGCGGGCGGCCACGCCCTGCTCGGAGATGAAGAGCTCGGCGTCGCGGTCCTGGGGCTTCAGGAGGGTGGCCGGCAGGGCCGCGCTCTTGGTCTCGCCCTCGCCGAGGATCACGCCTTCCACGAACAAGCCGCCCTTGAGCATCCCGTCGGGATTCGGCACCTCCACGCGGACGCGCAGGGTGCGGCCGTCCTGGGAGAGGCTGGGACTCACCTGGGCCACGCGGCCCTCCACGAGGCGGTCCAGACCGATGGCGCGGAAGGTGGCCCGCTGGCCTACCTTCACCTGGGCCATGGCCTCGGTGGGCAGGTCAGCGCGGATCTCCAGCTTGCGGTTGTCCACCACCTCGAAGGCGGTCTGGCCGGGGTTCAGCATCTCGCCGGGCTGCACCAGACGGCGGGCCACCTGCCCCGCGAAGGGCGCCACGAGGCGGGCCTTCTTCAGGCGCAGCTTCGCCAGGCCGAGGTTGCTCTCCGCAGCCTGGGCCGCGGCCTTCGTGGCGTGGTAGACGGTCTCGGCCTGCTGGGCCGCCTGGCGGGTAATGCTGCGTTTCTCCAGCAGCGCCACGGAGCGCTCATTGTCCCGCTGGGCCTGCAGGGCCTGGGCCTTGGCCTGAGCCACCTGGGCCTCGGCGGCCTGCAGCCCCAGCACGTAGTCGTCCTCGTCCTGGGCCCCGAGCAGGGCGCCGGCGGCGACGGTGTCGCCCTCCTGCACCGCGACCCGGGTGACGCGTCCGGTGACCTCGGCCTTGAGTTCAGCGCGGTTCACGGCCAGCAGGGTGCCGGTGAAGGCCACGGCGGGCCGGAAGGTGCGCTCCTGGACGCCCACCAGGGTGACGGCCACGGTGCCTTCGCCCTTCACGGCGGCCTGGTGGTTCAGCTCCGTGTTGCGCTGGCTGCGGTGGAAGGTGGCCGCCCCAGCGATGAGGGCGATGGGAAGGGAGGTGTAGATGAGGGTTTTGCGATTCATGGTCGGCTCCAGAGGTTCGTCGAGGTCAGAGGGGGGGCAGGCCCAGGGAACGGCGCTGGTCGAAGCGGGCGGACCAGAGGCCCAGTTCGGCGCGGCGGCGCTGGCTTTCGGCCTGCCGTTCCGCGCGCTCCGCCTGGAGCAGGTCGAGGGAGGTGATGAGGCCCTGGTCAAAGGAATCGCGGCTCATGCGCAGGGCCTCGAGGGCGGCATCATGGGCGCGGCGGGCGGCCTCGTTGAGGGCCACGGCCTTCTCCAGCTCGCGGTCGGCGGTGCTCTGCTCGATGGCCACGGATCGCTCCCGGTCCACGCGCATCTGCTTCACCTGCTCGAGCTGGGCGTTGTTCTGGGCCCGCTTGCCCGAGCTGCGCAGCCCGTCGAAGACCGGGAACTTCATGGTGAGGCTCACCTTCCAGGTGTCGTAGGGCTCCTTGAAGAGGTTGTCCGACTTGCCGGCCTGGTAGCCGTAGCTGGCGCTGAGGTCGAACTTGGGACGCAGATCGGATTTGATGATCTTGTCGTTGGCGCGGTACATCGCCTCCTGCTGCCTCAGCTGGGCCAGCTCGCTGCGTTCGGCGCCCGCGGGTTTGGCCGTGGCCTCCGGAAGCCCAAGGCCCGCAAGGCTGAGCGGAGTCTTCGGGTCCAGGCCAAGCTGGCCATTCAGGACTTCCAGGGAGCGCTTGACCTGGGCCTCGGCCTGCAGGGCCTCGGGGATCACGGCCAGGAGCTCACTCTCGGCCCGCAGCCGGTCCAGCTCCGTGGCCGTCTGGGCCTCCAGCTTGGCCTTCACGTCGGACAGGAACTGCTCGGCGGTCTTCCGCCGGCTTTCGATGACCTCCTGCTCGGCCTGGGCCACCAGGACACCCAGGTAGGCCTTGGCCACGCCGTGCAGGGTGTCCAGCTCGGCGGTGGTGTAGCCGAAGGCCGCCTCCTGCTCGCCCATCTTGGCGATGTCGATGGCCGTGCCCAGCTTGCCCCAGTAGAAGAGGGGCTGGGTGAGGTTGGCCTGGGTGGTGTAGATGCTGCGCGCCCCCACCAGGGAATCCGGGGAGAGGCCGAAACTGGCCGCGCTGTCCGCGAAGCCGCTGTTGAGGATGGAGACATCCCGCGCCCGGGTGAAGTCGCCCACGAGGGTCAGTTGTGGCAGAGCGTCGGCGCGGGTGCTGGTGATGAGGCCGCGGCGCTCCTCCACGCGGGCCTTGGCGGCGCGGAGCATGGGGTTCTCGGCACGGGCCCGGGACAGGGCGCCGGGGAGGTCCAGGGACAGCGGGGCCTGGGGCGCGGCGGCGGAAGGGGGCGTCGGGGCCGGTGCCTGGAGCGCGGGGGGTGGGATCAGGAGCATGGTCAGTTCCTCGGTTCGGGGAAGGCTTCGGGAACGCCGAGTCCCCGCAGGCTGAAATCGATGTGGTGCTGGATGACTTTCTCCAGGTCCTCGGGGTACTTCGGGTTGCCGCGGATGAGGCGGATGATCCCCAGCGAGTTCCGGAAGTGGATGATCTGGCCCTGGATGCTGACGCCCATGGAGAAGATCTCGTCTTCGCCCAAGTCCGGCCGCAGGATCTGCAGGCAGCTGGTCAGGTGGGTCACGTAGGGCTTGATCTGCTCCAGGAGCAGCGGGGCCGAGAAGGCCCGGGGCGACTGCATCTCCCGGGCCATGAGCACCATGGCCGCCTCATCCAGGGGATCGGCCTCCTTGGCGGCCATGAGTTCCTGGAACAGGGCCCGGATGTAGTTCTGGAGGCCCTCCAGGGCCGCCTTCCGGGCGCCGGGGGCCCCGGCGGGGGGAAGCGAGGCCAGCTCCAGGACCGCGCAGGGCTTCCGCGCGAAGATGGCCTTCAGCACCTCCAGGTAGAGCCCCTCCTTGCCGCAGAAGTGGTAGGCCACCAGGGCCGAGTTGGCGTTGGCGCTCTTGGAGATCTCCCGGATGCCGGCCCCGTCGAAGCCCTTGGCGGCGAAGTGCAGGACGGCGGATTCGATGAGGCGCGTGCGGGTGTCGGGCTGGAGGGGGGGAAGGATCATGGGGGCCTCGGGTATAAATCAATCGAATGATTAAACCGTTTTTTGAGTTTAATCAACCGTTTGATTCCGTCAATCCCCAAATTTTGACGCCCGTCGTCGCCCCCTCGGGGCCCTTCATGCGATCCTGGACCCCTTCGGAGTCAGCCCATGCTCTTCCTGGTCTTCTATTTCCTCCTCTTCGTCGTCCTCATCTTCCAGGGCACCCATGTGGCCGGGGAGATCAAGACCCCGCTGGGCACCCTGCCCGAAGAGGTGGGCCAGAATCCCATGGCCGCGGCCCGCTGGGGAATCCTGCTGATCACGGTCGGCTTTTTCGGAATCCTGGCCGGCCTCCTGGGCTTCCGCTCCGCGGCCCTCGCCACTGCACGACCCGCCCTCTTCTTCCTGGGCGTGGGCATCCTGGCCCTCTACGGCCTCTGGGTGGTCTTCCTGGGTCGCAAGCCCGAGTTCATCGGCAAGGCCGCCGTGGCGGACGACCACGGGCACAGGCACCACTAGACTCACCGAAGGCCCCAGTTCCTCAGGCGCGGATCGGCCCAGGCCCGCCAGCCGCCAGGCAGCCTTGATCCAGCTTCCAGATGATCCGCCCCGGGCACCACGGTGAGGTCCGGCAGGTTGGTGGCAATGGCCTGGACGCCCGGCAGGGGCGTGATCGGGTCGGCAGCTCCCGCCAGCAACGCCACGGGTGTACGGAGCCCCCGGCTGGCCCGCAGCGGCGAGACGGCGTCGGGGTCGAACCCCGCCATCCGGCCCGCGCGCCAGAGCCCGATCCGCTCCGCGGGCCGGGCCAGGATCTCGAACGGGCCAAGGGTTCCTCGGAGGTGGTGGCGGGCCGCGTCCCGGAGGTCCATGAACGGGCTTTCCAGCAGGGCGCCCGCCAGGGGGGCGCCCTGCCGCTCCAGGTCCGCCAGGGCGAGGAGGGCCACCCCCGCGCCCTGGCTCACCCCCACCAGGACCTGGCGGCTCCTGGGCCAGCCCTTCGCTTCCAGGAACTGGACCACCGCCGCCACATCCGACCGCTCATGGCCGCCCAGGGTGCTCGGGGTTCCGGGCACCAGGTCCCGTCCCCGGAAGGTGAAGCAGACCGCCTCCAGGTCCGGGAGATCGCGCAGCCGCGGAGCCGTGCCCAGGGCGTCGTCGCCAAAGCCGTGAAGCAGCACCGCAACCCCCTCCGCCCGCGGCCGGTGGAGCCAATGGACCTGTAAGGTGGTGTCGGCACTGCCCCGGACCGGATGGAGGGTCCAGCGTCCGTCCGTCCCGGCCAGGGCCGCGAGACGGGCGCCGGTTTCCCCGGATGCCCGTCGCGGGAGCGGCGCGTTCAGCAGCAGGCCGGGGAACCACCAGCCCGCCAGCAGGGTGGCGGTCCCGTAGAGGATGGACAGGGCGAGCCCTGCGCGGAGAAGGCTCCGGCCGGCGGTGGACATGGTCGCTCCGGGATGTATGGATGCCTTACGGCCCGTCCTTCCGCGGTGATTAGGGCCCAAAAAACAGGCGGTCCCGGAGGACCGCCTGTTCGGTGAAGCGATGGGAACTAGAGCTTCTGGACGTTCGTGGCCTGGGGGCCCTTCTGGCCCTGGGCCACTTCGAAGCTGACGCGCTGATTCTCGTCCAGAGTGCGGAAGCCGCCGCCCTGGATGGCGGTGTGGTGGACGAAGAGGTCAGCGCCGCCCTCGTCGGGGGTGATGAAGCCGAAGCCCTTCTCAGCGTTGAACCACTTGACGGTACCTTGAGCCATGACTGTTTCCTGCAGTATGTCTGGTGATGTTGTAGCGATGACTTTCCCCAGACAAGGCCGTCATAGCGTGTGTGTGAGGTCCGCCCCTGGCGGGTCACGCGACCAGCATGACAGGATTGGGGCGGCGCAATCTTTTTTTTTGCAACCTAATCCTTTTTGAAGGCACCGCGGGGCCGGCGGTCCCTCAGAACCGAACCACCAGCCCCAGGCCCGTCAGCCTGGAATCCGCGCGGAGATCCAGGTCCCCCTGGGTGGAGCCCGCCGGGGCCTTGACCGCGCCGGCCTCGTAGAAGACCCGCAGGCCGAACCGAGGGTACAGGTAGGCCCGGGCATCCACCCCATAGCGGGTGGTGGTGGCGCCCCGCAGCCGGAAGTAGTGGTAGTAGACCCGCGATTCCAGGAGCCCGTCGAGGCCGGAGGACCACCCCGAGAGGCCCACCTGGGGCAGGACCAGGGTGGGGCTGAGGGCCTGGGAGGCCGGTGGGCCGGAGAGGGCGAGGGCCGAGAGATCCGTCTTCAGGACCTGCACGCCCAGGTCGAGTCCGATCCAGGCGTCCGGTTGCCGGACGAACTTGTAGGTGTAGAGGCCCTCGACCAGCGTGGCCTTCGCCCTCGACCGGACTCCCGTGCCCGCGGCGTACGAGGTGCCGTCCAGCAGGATGTCCCGCGACAAGGAGCGTTCCCCCTCGAAGCGGAGAGCGTCGTAGCTGAACCGGAATCCATGGACCGCCCCCTGGTATTCCAGGAGGGCTCCCATGGGGCTTCCCGAGCGTCCCAGCCCGAGGTCCGCCTCGGTGTCCACCAGGGAGGCCTTGCCATCCTTGGTGCCCACCGCCGTGGCGGAGAAGGTGGGCTGGCTGCGGTGGAGCCCGAGGGTCCAGTCGAGCCTGGGGCCCGCGCCGTACTGCGGCGGCGCTCCGATCTGGGCGGAGGCGGTCACCCCCCCGAGGCAGAGCAGGAGCATAAGCTTGCGCATGAACCCTCCGGACACAGGCCCATCCTAGCCCGCTTCCCGGCTCAGACCGCCATGAGCTTCCGGTAGGCCTCGAGGAAATCCTTGGGCTGGGGCAGGATCTCGTCCTCCAGGGCCGGGTAGTAGGCCACCCAGGTGTCCTTGGCCGCCACGCGGCGCACGGGGGCGTCGAGGTGGAAGAACAGTTCGTCGGCGATGCGGGCGGCGATCTCGCTGCCGTAGCCCCAGCTGAGGGTGTCCTCGTGGGCCACGACCACCCGGTGGGTCTTCTTCACCGTGCGCTCGATGGCGGACCAGTCGTAGGGGTTCAGGCTGCGCAGGTCGACGATCTCGACGGAGATTCCCTCCTTCTCCGCCTCGCGGGCCGCCTGCACGGCCCGGTGCACGGTGCAGCCGAAGGTGATGACGGACAGGTCGCGGCCCTCCCGCACGGTGCGGGCCTTGCCGAAGGGGATCATGAAGTCGGGGCCGGGATCGTTGCCCTTGTTGTGGGTCTGCCGGTAGAGGTGCTTGGGCTCCAGGAACAGCACCGGGTCGTCGCAGCGGATGGCGGTGCGCAGCAGTCCCGCGGCGTCGAGGGCCGTGCTGGGGCAGACCACCCGCAGGCCCGGGATGTGGGTGAAGGTGCTCTCGCCGCACTGGCTGTGGTAGGTGGCGCCGCCCATGAGGTAGCCCGCGATGGGCACGCGCACCACCATGGGCGCCTTGAAGGCCCCGTTGGAGCGCCAGCGGATGTTCGCCAGCTCGTCGCGCAGCTGCTGCATGGCGGGCCAGATGTAGTCGAAGAACTGGATCTCGGCCACGGGCTTGAAGCCGCGGGCAGCCAGGCCGATGCCTCGGCCCACGATGGTGGCTTCCGCCAGGGGCGTGTTGAACACCCGGTGGGCGCCGAACTGCTTCTGCAGCCCGTGGGTGGTCTTGAAGACCCCGCCCTTGCCCTTCACCTCGTCGAGGATCTCCTCGCGGCTGGCGTCGGCCACGTCCTCGCCAAACACCAGGAGGCGGGGATCCCGCGCCATCTCCTGCTTCAGCGTGGCGTTGATGAGGTCGAGCATGGTCTTCTTGCCGGCTTCCTGGTCGCCCGCGGTCCCCTCGGTGTCGAAGGCGGTCGAGGTGGGATCGACCTCCTCGCTGTAGAGGTGCCGGTAGTAGCTGCCGGGCTCGGGCCGGGGGGCCGCATCGGCCTCGTCCCAGGCCGCGTCGATCTCGGCCTGCACCTCCTCCTTCAGCATCTGCAGCTGGGCTTCCGTGAGATCGCCGCCTTCCACCAGCCGGCGGGCGTAGGTGGTCACGGGGTCCCGCTGGGCCTCGGCTTCACGCTGGGCCTTGGACTTGTAGAGCTGTTCGTCGTCGGACAGCGAGTGGCTGTAGGGACGGATCACCTTGGCGCGGACCAGGGCCGGTCCCTTGCGGGAGCGGGCGTGGTCGGCGGCCAGCTTCAGGGCCTCGTAGCCGGCGATGGGGTCGCAGCCGTCCACCTCGTCGAGGATCAGCAGGCCGTGCTCGGCGTAGCCCTGGAGCAGGGCCGCCACATTGGCCCCGGGGTACTGCACCTCGCTGGGGGTGCTGATGGCGTAGCCGTTGTCCTCCACCAGGAACACCACCGGAGCCTTGAGGTTCACCGCGTTGCTGATGGCCTCCCAGAATTCGCCCTGGCTGCAGGTGCCGTCCCCGGTGGTGACCAGGGCCACCTCGTCGGACTTGATGCCCAGCTGCTCCTGGATGCCGCCCTGCTCGGCGCGGATGACGGCCTCGACGGCGCCCACGGCCTGCAGGAACTGGCTGCCGGTGGGGCTGGAGGTGGTGAAGATGTTGAGCCCCTTGTGGCCCCAGTGGCTGGGCATCTGGCGGCCGCCGCTGGCGGGATCCGCCACGGCGCCCACGGAGCCCAGGAACATCTCCTTGGCCGTGTAGCCCAGGCCATAGGCCAGGGCGCGGTCCCGGTAGTAGAAGAAGAACCAGTCGTGGCCGGGGCGGAAGACCATGGCCGCGGCCGCCTGCACCGCCTCGTGGCCCACGCCGTTGATCTGGAAGAAGACCTTGTTCTGGCGCTTGCCCGTGATCTCTTTGTCGTCGATGCGGCGGGCGGCGTAGATGGTTCGGTAGAGCCCCACCCGCTGTTCGCGGGAAAGGGTCGTGGCGGGCGCGGACAGGTCAGAACGGACGGCCAAGGACACTCCTGGGGCTCCTGCGGGTCGGCGTACGGAAGGCCCCAATCTAGCACGCCGGGGCCAAGGGTCTCGGAAAACCCAACGGTTTTCAGCAGACCATGGCCCCAAATCGGCCGATCCATGGGAAAGGACACAGACCGGCGCAGATCAATTGCGACAGCGAGGTCTAGAAACTCCCACCCAGGCTGATGGTGCCGGAGAGGCCCGAACGGAAGGTCTTTCCCTGGGCATCCTGCAGGTCCCGGTTGAGGTGGTCCTGGCGGAGTTCCAGGCGGGCGAAGGCCGGCCCGTGCTTCTTCTCCAGTCCCAGGCTCCAGGCCCGGGCCACCAGGTCCGCCCCCACCCGGCCGAAGTGGGGCGTGGGCCCGCCCAGGCCCAGGCTCTCCCGGATGCTGGGATCCAGGGACAGACGCACCCCGGCGTCGTCGGAGAGCTGCTCACCCCGGGCGAAGAGGCCCATGCCCCGGCCCAGGTCCAGCTTCCAGATGAGGCCGTAGCCCCGCCAGGCGGCCTTGACGGGGTCCGTGGCCCCGAGGATGTCCCCGGCGGCGAAGGTCTCGCGGCCCAGGGAGATCTCGCCCTGGAGGGTGGAGGCGCCCCAGACCCACTGGCCCATCAGACAGACCCGCTCCCGCTGGCGCCCCTCGGCGCCCGTGCCGACGGCGGCGCCCAGCCCGTCCTGCTCCGGCCCGCGGTAGGCATGCAGGGAGAGGTAGCGCTCCTGGGAACCCCGGTGGTTGTAGGTGAGGCCCAGGCCCAGGGTCTTCCCGTGGTTGTTGTCCTTGAGGCGGTCCTCGCCGTTGAAGGCCCAGAAGTCGGTGCTCCAGCTGGGGCTGAAGGCGTGGTGCCAGTTCACCCCCACCTGGCCGAAGGGGTCGGAGTAGGTGAAGAGCAGGCCGCGGCTGGCGGTGACGTTCTGGCTGCCGTCGAGGAACTCCATGCCGATGAAGGTGATCATCCGGCCCACGCGGAAGGTGTCCCGCTCCCCCGTCCAGACCAGCATGGCCTCTATCGGCGCGATGGTGCCGGTGTCGCCGGTGGTGCTCTGGATGACCTTGCCAGCCTGCCCCGCCAGCAGGGTGGCCTTGGCGGACCAGCCGCCGGTGAGCGTCGCGTCCACGCCCAGCATGAGGCCATCCAGCGTGAACTGGCCCTGCCCCGCCTCCAGAGGCCGGAACACCAACGAGCCGTCCGCCGTATCGCGGTTCTGCGTCACGGCCGAAGCCCAGAGGGCCCCCCGCCATTTCAGCGTGGGGCCAGCGCTCGGAGAGGGAGCCTGGGCCAGCAGGGTGGCGGCCAGGGCAGGGAGCAGGAACAGAGCTTTGCGCATGATTCCAAATCCTTGATCTAGAGATTGATGAATCGTTCGAACGGATGACAGCATGCGGCACGGCGCGCCCAGAGCCACTTCCTGGGCGCGCCGCGGTTCAGCTCGGGCTAGAGGCCCTGGGGATAGGCTTCCTCGCCCTGCAACTCGGCATCCAGGCCCTTCTCCTCGGCCGTCAGGGTCACGCGCACGGGTGTGATGCGGTCGATGATCCAGAGCATGCCGTAGGTGAATCCGAAGGCCCACACCGAGGAGATCGCCACCGCGACGCACTGCTTCATGAGGAAGGAGGGATTGCCCATGAGCAGGCCGTCCACGCCGGCGGGGTTCCAGGACTTGGAGGCGAAGATGCCCAGGAAGATCACCCCGATGAAGCCGCCGACGCCGTGCACGCCCCAGACATCCAGCGCGTCATCCCAGCCCAGCTTGTTCTTCAGGGCCACGGCGTAGTAGCAGATCACGCCGGCGAGGACACCGATGAGGGCACTGGTGGCCGGCGACACGTAGCCCGCCGCGGGCGTGATGGTGGCGAGGCCCGCCACGGCACCGGTGAGCAGGCCCACGAACTTGGGCTGGCGGGCGTTGGTCCACTCCACGAAGAGCCATGTGGCCGCGGCGAAGGAGGCCGCGATGTCGGTGTTGAGGAAGGCCGAGGCGGTGACGCTGTCCACCCGGAACTCGGATCCAGCGTTGAAGCCGTACCAGCCGAACCAGAGCAGGCCGGTACCCAGGGCGATGAGGGGCACGCTGTGGGGGATGTTCTCCACCACCTTGCGCTTCCCGACGTAGAGGATCGAGGCCAGGGCGGCCATGCCGGCGGTGTTGTGGACCACGATGCCGCCCGCGAAATCCAGGACCCCCCACTTGGCGAGCAGGCCATCGGGATGCCAGATCATGTGGCAGAAGGGGAAGTACACGAAGACCAGCCAGGCCGTGAGGAAGATCATGTAGGCCTTGAAGGTCACGCGGTTGGCGAAGGCGCCGGTGATGAGGGCCGGCGTGATGATCGCGAACATCATCTGGTAGGCGATGTGGACGACGAGGGGAATGCCCGCATCATTGCCGCCCAGGGTGAACATGCTGTTGAGGGACACGTTCTTGAGGAACGCGTAGTAGGTGGGATCGCCGATGACCCCATGCCAGGTGGGGCCGAAGCTCATGGAGTAGCCGAAGGCGAACCAGAGCACCGTGGTCCAGCCCAGGCTCACGAAACTCTGGATCATGATGGACAGGGTGTTCTTGCGGCCGACCAGTCCGCCATAGAAGAAGGCGAGGCCCGGCGTCATCAGCATGACGAGGCTGCAGCAGATCAGCATGAAGGCCGTATTTCCGGTGTTCAGGGGCATCGGGGACATCGAAGGCAACCTCCTCATCCGGATCGGCCGGACTCGCGGAAGTATGCCCAGCTGGGACCGTGACCAGGGTCCGCCCGCTGGAGTTTTTACGCGCTTTTTATGCGCTCCCCCCGCGTACCCTGGACCTTCATGGAACTCCAGCAACGCCCCGTCGTGGTGGCCCTCGGTTCGGAGGCCCGCGCCCTCCGCCTGATCCAGGCCGGGCTCCGGCTGGCCCGGGAGCGCTCGGCCCCCTGGGTCGCCGTGCACGTGGAAACGCATGCGGCGCGGCCAGACGAGGATGCGGAGCAGGCCCGAGTCTGGCTCCAGGAGGCCCAGCGACTGGGCGCCGAGGTCCAGGTCATCCAGGCGCCGACCCTGGCCCAGGGCTTGGCGGAGGTCACCCGCGCCACCCACGCCCAGGTGC
Source organism: Holophagaceae bacterium (assembly GCA_046331485.1). Lineage (GTDB taxonomy): Bacteria > Acidobacteriota > Holophagae > Holophagales > Holophagaceae > Geothrix. The sequence goes on from JAXLQS010000001.1 coordinate 549,263, forward strand.
TGCTGCTGGGCCGGTCCCGGGACCGCTGGCCATGGGCGCGGATCGGCCACTCGACCGCGGATGAACTCCAGCGCCGGGGCCTGGATGCGCACATCGAGGTGATGGACGACCGGAACAACCCCGCCCAGCCGCGGGTCCAAGATGCGGGCTTCGGTGCCATGGTGGGGACCCTGAGCGTGCTGGCGGCCGCTTCCGGCGTGGCCTGGGTGGTCCCCCGGGAAGGCAACATCGCCCTGGTCCTGCCCGTCTACCTTGCAGCCGTGGCCTTTATCGCCCACCACTGGGGTCAGCGGCTGGCCGTGCTGGCCTCTGTCCTGGGCGCACTGATCTATGACTTCATGCTGGAAACCCCCCGGTTCAGCAGCGCATCCACCCACTGGCCCCACCTGCTCTTCTTCCTGGCCATGCTTCTCGCCGCGCAGGCCGTGGTGGGTCTCCTCCACCGCCTGCGCCAGCAGGCCCGGGAGGTGCACCGCCGCGAGGTGCACACGGCTTCCCTCTACCTCCTCGGCCGCGCCCTGGCCCGGAACCGCAGCGCCGGGGAAGTGGCCGACACGGCCGCAGAACACCTGGGCCGGGTCTTCCGGGTCGACGCAGCGCTCCTTCTTCCCGAGCCAGGTGGCTGGCGGGTCCTTCCCCCTTCCAGTCATCCGGCCGACCTGCCGCCGCCAGCAGACCTGCTGGCCCGCCTGGAGATCGGGGGACGCCAGGGGGATCCGCTGGAACCCCTGGCCTGCGGCCGGGCCTACTGCCTCTCCCTCACGGGCACCGACCGCAGCGAAGGCGTGCTCCGGGTCCTCCCCGGTGAGCCGGAAGGCCTGCCGCCCGAAACCTGGGAGCTGCTCAAGGCCTTCGCCGTCCAGATCGCCCTGGCCCTGGAGCGGCTCCGCTGGCTGGAGGAGGCCCGCCAGGCCCAGGTCGAGCGCGAGGCCGAGCGGCTGCGCAACACCCTGCTGGGGGCCATCGGGCACGACCTGCGCACGCCCCTTGCGGCCATCCACGGCGCGGCCGGGAGCCTCCTGATGCCCGGCCTCCTGGCCGAACCCACCCGGCGCGACCTGCTGACCATGATCCAGGATGAGAGCGAACGGCTGGCGCACCTGCTGGGCAACCTCCTGGACCTCACCCGGCTGGAGAGCGGCGCCGTCCGGATCCAGAAGGAGTGGCAGCCCCTGGAGGAGGTCGTGGGCTCGGCCCTGGGCAGCATGGAGAAGCGCCAGGGCCCGCTCGCGGTGCGGGTGGAACTCCCCGAGGGCCTGCCCCTGGTGCCCCTGGACGCCGTCCTCCTTGAGCAGGTGCTGGTGAACCTCCTGGCCAACGCCCAGCGCCACGCGCCCGGGGAGGCGGTGGACCTGCGGGCCTGGGGGGAGCCCGGCTGGGTCCACCTGGAGGTGGCGGACCGGGGCCCTGGCATCCCGCCCGGCCTCGAAGACCGCATCTTCGACAAGTTCTTCCGCCTGCCCGGGGCCCGCGAGGGCGGCGTGGGCCTGGGGCTCGCCATCTGCCGGGCCATCGTGCAATCCCACGGCGGCCGGATCCATGCGGAGAACAGGCCCGGCGGTGGATCGAGCTTCCGCCTGGCCCTGCCCCTGGACGGCACCCCGCCCCATCCCCCCGAGGACGACCTGTGAGCCACCCGCTGATCCTCCTCATCGAGGACGAGGAAGCCCTCCGCCGCTTCCTGGTCCCCACCCTCTCCGGCCAGCAGTACCAGGTGCTGCACGCGGCGACCGCCCACGAGGGCCTGGCCATGGCGCGCACCCACAACCCGGACCTGGTCCTGCTGGACCTGGGCCTGCCGGACCTTGACGGCATGGGCGTCCTGAAGGAGATCCGCCGCTGGAGCCGCAAACCCGTCGTGATCCTCAGCGCCCGCAACCAGGAGCGGGACAAGGTCCTGGCTCTGGACCAGGGGGCCGATGACTACCTCGTCAAGCCCTTCGGCGCCGCCGAGCTGCTGGCGCGGATCCGGGTGGCCCTGCGCCACACCCTCCAGGCCGACCTGGCCGAGCCCATCCTCAGCGGGGGCGATCTTAGGATCGACCTTGAGCGCCGGGAGATCTGCCGGGCGGGCCAGCCCGTGAAGCTGACGGCGCTCGAGTACCGCCTGCTGGAGGCCCTCGCCCGACGGCAGGGCAAGGTCGCCACCCACGGCCAGCTGCTGACGGAAGTCTGGGGCCCCGGCGGCGCAGGCAACACCCACTACCTCCGCATCTACATGGCCATGCTGCGCAAGAAGCTGGAGGCCGATCCCACCCGGCCCCGGCACTTCATCACCGAGCCGAACGTGGGCTACCGGCTGAACCTGGAGGCGCCCGGGGATTGATCGCGGAATCAGGTACAATCAGCGCTTTGCGAGCAGCTCATGTCCCTTTCCCCCGCCGAGATCCGCGCCCTCCACGACCTGCCCGTTCCGGAGCTGCTCTACCGGGCGGCCACGGCCCACCGGGCCCACTGGAACGCGGAGGAGATCCAGTTCTGCACCCTGGACTCCATCAAGACCGGCGCCTGCCCCGAGGACTGCGCCTACTGTCCCCAGAGCGCCCGCTACCAGACCGACCTGAAGGTGGAGCCCCTCAAGGACGTGCAGAAGGTGCTGGCCGGGGCCGCCGAGGCCAAGGCCAACGGCAGCACCCGCTACTGCATGGGCGCCGCCTGGCGTGAGGTGAAGGACGACGCCAACTTCGAGGCCGTGCTGGACATGGTGCGCGGCGTCTCGGGCATGGGCATGGAGGTCTGCGTCACCCTGGGCATGCTCAACGAGCCGCAGGCCCGGCGCCTCAAGGCCGCCGGCTGCCAGGTCTACAACCACAACATCGACTCCAGCCGCGATTTCTACGAAACGATCATCCACACGCGCAAGTTCGACGAGCGCCTGGAGACCATCGCCGCGGTCCGCGCCGCTGGCCTTGAGGTATGCTCGGGCGGCATCGTGGGCATGGGGGAGACCGTGGATCAGCGCATCCACTTCCTGCAGGAGCTCACAGAGCTCGAGCCGGCCCCCGAGAGCATCCCCATCAACCAGTTCGTGGCCGTGGACGGCACGCCCCTGGCCGATGTGGATCCCCTGCCCCCCCTCGAGCTGGTGCGCATGATCGCCACGGCCCGCATCCTGTTTCCCAAGAGCCGCATCCGCCTCAGCGCCGGACGCACCCAGATGAGCGACGAGCTGCAGGCCCTGTGCTTCTTCGCCGGCGCCAACTCCATCTTCACCGGCGAGAAGCTCCTCACCACCCCCAACCCCGGCGGGAACCACGACCACTGGCTGCTCGGCGCCCTGGGCATGCGGGTGGAGGGCGCCGCGGTGAGGGCCTAGCCATGCAGCTCATCGAAGCCCTCCGCGCCGAGCACGAGCTCATCGAGCAGGTGGTGGGCTCCCTCCGGACCTTCGTGGACCGGCGCCTGGCCGGCCAGGGCGACCCGGCGGACGGGGCCCGCTTCATGGCCTTCTTCCGGCGTTACGCCGGGGACTTCCATCACGACAAGGAGGAGGAGGTCCTGTTCCAGGCCCTGACGGAGCGGGCCGAGATCCCCGCGGACCACGGCCCCATCGCGGCCATGACGGGCGAGCACCGCCGCATGGGCGGGCTGCTGGACGCCATGGACCCCCTGCTGGGCGCCCCCCTGGAGGCGGCGGACCGGCCCCGCCTCCAGGCCCTCGCCGTGGACTACAGCCACTCGCTCTGGCGGCACATCGACGCGGAGAACTCGGTGCTCTTCCCCGAGGGCCAGGAGCGCCTGCGGCGCTTCCATGTCCAGGAGCTGCCCTGCCGGGCCATGACCGCCGAGGAGGTCACGGCCCGGGAGGACGGGCTGGCCCTGATCACCCGCTACCCGCCCACCCTGGATCCCGAGGTCCACCGCGGGGACGGCTGCGTGGCCTGCCCCTCATACGGGACCACCTGCAACGGCCTCGAGCGGGAGTGGTGGACCGACCTGGAGTGGGAGGACATGTGGGACCGCATGTCCAGCGATTAGCCTGACCAGAACCGCGCCCAGATTCATTCGGAACCGCCCCCCGCCCGATCCGGAGGGTGGAGCCAGGCCCTGGGACCGATCTGCCCGTCCGAATGGGGTTCGCCGGCCGGAGGTATGGGGAGGTTCCTGATGCACCTGATCAAGGCCATCTACCAGGGGATCGAGAAGACCCTCTTCAATTCCCTGCTGCGCAAGCTCCTGGGCTGCATGGTTCCCATCTATCTCATGCTCCTGGTGCTGAGCGGGTACACCCTGCAGGTCACGCGCAACCTCCGCTCCAGCCTCTCCGCCACCGGGGGCCTGGATCCGGCCACCCTCGAGCACCTGGCCCGCACCGAGTCCGTGGCCATCGCGATCCCCATCCTGGCCCTGGTCATCGCGGTCGCGGCCTTCCTCATGTTCCACCTGTCCGTGGCCATCCCCTTGCGGAAGATCACGGCCATCATCCAGGGCGGCGATTTCTCGAAGGACATCGACCTCGAGACGCACGACGAGATCGGCCGGCTGGGAAACGGCTTCAACCGCTTCGCCCGGGAGATCCGGGACATCCTGGACACCTCCAAGCGCCTGGGCCTGTCCATCGCCGTGGGCTCCACCCGCACCACCAAGCTCGCCTCCGATTCCGCTGCGGATGCCCAGCAGCAGGGCGCCCTGTCGGAGCGCATCACCCGCACAAGCCATGAAGTCGCCCGGGCCGTCGGCGACGTGGCCCAGGTCACGGGCCGCATCGCCGCCTCCACCCTGGAGAACCTCGAGGCCGCGCGGACGACCCGCACGGAGCTTGTGGAAGCGGACACGTCCATGGCCAGCATCAACCGCCGGCTGGGCGAGTTCTCGGAACTGGTGGTGCGGCTGGACGAGCGCTCGGAGCGCATCATCGACGTGGTCCAGCTGATCGAGGGCGTGTCCGAGCAGACCAAACTCCTGGCCCTCAACGCCTCCATCGAGGCGGCCCACGCGGGCGAGGCGGGCAAGGGGTTCGCGGTCGTGGCCGAGGAGGTCCGCAAGCTGTCGGGCCATGTCGGCGAGGCCGCCGAGGAGATCTCCCGCAACCTGGGCGACATGCGCCATGAGGTGGAGCTGACCTCGCGCGGGATCCAGGAGATCTCCGGCGATTTCCAGGGGACCACGGCCATCCTCGGCCGGGCCTCGGAGCACTTCGCCAAGCTGGTGCGCGACTTCGAGGAGAACAGCGCCCAGCTCACGGGAGCCACCTCGGCCGTGAGTGGCATCACCGGCACCAGCGTGGAGATCCACCAGCAGGCCCAGGACATCCTGAGCCTCAGCACCACGGCAGGAGGACGCCTCCAGGAGTCCACCCGCTACTCCGGCGAGATGAACCGCGCCACGGAGCGGCTGCTGGAGTTGGTCTCCCGCTTCCGCACGGGCACCGGGGAGCTCGAGTCCGTGATCCAGCGCACCTTCCACTGGCGCGATGCCATGGAGGCCCGGATCCAGGAGCTCGCCGCCCGGGGGGTGGAGGTCTTCGACCAGGCCTACCGTCCCGTGGCCAACACGAACCCCCAGAAGTTCATGACCTCGTACGCCGCCGTCTTCGCGAAGGAACTCCAGCCCCTCTTCGACGAGGCCCGCCGGGATCTGGGCTCCATCTACTCCGTGGCCCTGGACCTCAATGGCTACCTGGCCATCCACCACTCGGGCGTCTCCGAGCCGCTGACCGGCGATCCCCAGGTGGACGTCCTGAAGAGCCGCCACCAGCGCATCTACTTCACGGTCGAGACGGAGAAGCGGCGAGCCCGGAACACCGAGGCCTTCCTCTTCCAGACCTACATGCGCGACACCGGGGAGATCCTCAACGACCTGGCCCTGCCCATCCGCATCGGGGGACGCCACTGGGGGGCCATGGTCAACGGCTTCAACCCCGAGCGCTTCCTTCAGGGCTGAGGTGGGACCGGGAGCTCCACCACGGCGCGGATCCCGGAGCGGATCAGCCCTCCGGGATTCTCCACCAGCACCTTCACGCGCACCTTCCCCTGGGCGTCGGCGCAGGGATCCAGCAGGACCACCTCGCCTTCGGCGCTGGCAGGCTGGGCGGCCGGAGGGAAGGAGACCCGCACCCGGTGCCCGAGCGCCGTGGCTGCCAGCTGCCTCGGCTCCACCTCGATCTGCACCAGGACCTTGCTGAGGTCGAGGATCCGGAAGAGCGGCTGGGCGCTGGAAACGGTTTCGCCGGCATCGTGGGTGCGGGCCACCACGATGCCGTCCATGGGCGCGAGGATGGTCCGGAGCCGCACCTGCTCGGCGGCCGTCTCGTACTGCAGGCGGGCCAGGTCGAGGTCGATGCGGGCTTCCAGGGCCCGGGCCTCGGGAATGACCCGGCTCTCGTAGAGCTTCCGGGCCCCTTTGGCCTCGAACTCCCGCCGTTCCAGCAGCACCTTGGCCCGCTGGGCCTCCAGCTCCTCCAGCTTCCCGTAGAGCAGGGCCAGGGCCTGGCCCTCTTTCACGGCCTCGCCCTCCTTCACCTTCATGTCCGTGATGCGGCTCGAGACGGGGGCCGCGACTTCCACCTGGCGGAAGGGCAGGACGAGGCCCTCCACGGGCAGCGCCGCGCGGGCCGGGCCCGAACCGAGGGCCAGGACGAGGGCGGGGATCAGGGCTGGATTGGACATGCGGCCACCCAAAGGAGACCTCTCATCCTGTCATGCCCGGTCGCCTACTTGATCTTGAAGGAGAACTTGCCCTCGTGGCATTCCAGGCATTTCACCACCGGCGGCTTGTGCTGGCGGTGGCAATCCGTGCAGAGGTTCGGATCATGGGGCGAGCCATGGGGGTTCGGCTTGGCATCCTTCGTCAGGGCCTTCATGGCCGGGTAGTCGCCATGGCACACCATGCAGGCCTCGTCCGGCACGGCGGCCGTGGAGGGCTTCTCCTTCTGGTGGCAGTCGTGGCAGGTGAGCTTGGCCTTGACGTGGGCCGCGGTGAGCGGCTTGTCCTCGGCGGCCCGGCTTCCCACCGCCACGCAGCTCAGCAGTCCCAGTGCCAGGATCCGAACCAGACGCATGTGCCCTCCCATTCCGACCACGGCCCGACCACGAGCGAATGCCGACCATCCTATCGCATTCCAATGGACCCCGGCGTCACCTCTCTGTTCTCTGCCTGGAAGCCCCCTGCTTCCATGGGTAAACTGGTTCATTCGGCGCCGAGGGATCCCGACATCACCGGGGCTCGGGCCGGGCATGCCCAAGGATTCCCATGCGCGAGATGGACAAGGCTTTCGACTTCAGGACGGCGCAGACCCGCTGGTATTCGGTGTGGGAGGAGTCCCGCGCCTTCGAGGCCGCGCCCAAGAGCGGCAAGGAGCCCTGGTCCATCGTCATCCCGCCCCCCAACATCACGGGCAACCTGCACATGGGCCACGCCCTGGTGAACACGCTCCACGACGTGCTCACCCGCTTCAAGCGGGCCCAGGGCTTCGACGCCCTCTGGGTGCCCGGCACCGACCACGCGGGCATCGCCACCCAGATGATGGTGGAGCGCCAGCTGAAGGCCGAGGGCACGGACCGCCACCAGCTGGGCCGCGACGCCTTCGAGCAGCGCATCTGGGACTGGAAAGAAAAGAACCAGGGCGCCATCGAGCACCAGCTCAAGCGCCTGGGCTGCTCCGTGGACTGGACCCGCAACCGCTTCACCCTGGATCCCGCGCTCAACAAGGCCGTGCGCAAAGTCTTCGTGGAGAGCTACAAGGCCGGGCGGATCTACCGCGGCCCCCGCATGATCCAGTGGGATCCGGCGCTCCAGACCGCGCTGAGCGATCTCGAAGTGAAATACGAGGAGCGCCGCGGCAAACTCTGGCACCTGCGCTACCCCCTGGCGGACGGAAGCGGCGATATTGTCGTCGCCACAACACGGCCCGAGACCATGCTGGGTGATACGGCCGTGGCCGTGCATCCCGACGATGAACGCTACCAGGCCATGATCGGCAAGCTCATGGACCACCCCCTCACGGGCCGACAGATTCCCGTGGTGGCCGACACCTTCGTGGACCCCGCCTTTGGCACGGGCTGCGTGAAGGTGACGCCCGCCCACGATCCCAACGACTTCGCCGCGGGCCAGCGCCTGGGCCTGCCCTCCATCACCATCATCGGTTTCGACGCCAAGATGACTGCCGCGGCCGGTCCCTACGCGGGCCTGGACCGCTTCGAGGCCCGCAAGCGTGTCGTAGCCGATCTCGAGGAGCAGGGCTTCCTGGTGAAGGTGGAGGACTACGTCAACAAGATCAGCCTCAGCGACCGCAGCGGCGCCGTGCTGGAACCCCTGGTCAGCGAGCAGTGGTTCATGGACGTGAAGGAGGCCGCCGCCAAGGCCCTGGAGGCCGTGAACTCCGGCGCCATCCAGTTCACGCCCGAGCACCACACGGCCGTGTGGAACCACTGGCTCACCAACATCCAGGACTGGTGCATCAGCCGCCAGCTGGTCTGGGGCCACCGCATTCCCGCCTGGACCTGCGACGCCTGCGGCCAGCTGCACGTGGAGCTGGAGGCGCCCGCGGCCTGCGGCTGCGGATCGACGAAGCTCACCCAGGATCCGGACACCCTCGACACCTGGTTCTCCTCCGCGCTGTGGCCTTTCAGCGTGTTTGGGTGGCCGGACGAGAGCGACGAGCTCAAGCGCTACTACCCCACCAGCGTGCTCATCACCGGCTACGACATCCTCTTCTTCTGGGTGGCCCGCATGGCCATGGCGGGCCTCACCTGGATGGGCGAGGTGCCCTTCCGCAAGGTCTACTTCAACAGCCTGGTGCGCGACGCCAGCGGCCAGAAGATGTCGAAGACCAAGGGCAACGTCATCGACCCGCTGGAGGTGATGGAGGAATACGGCACCGACGCCCTGCGCTTCGCGCTGTCCATCATGGCGGCGCCGGGCACGGACATCGCCATGAGCCCCGCCCGCCTGGAGGCCAGCCGCAACTTCTGCAACAAGCTCTGGAACGCGTCCCGGTTCGTGCAGATGAACCTGGAGGAGAGCATCACCCTGGCCACCGAACCCGAGTTCGGCGAAGCCGAATTCTGGATGATCGGCCGGCTCCGCGACGAGCTGAGCGCGGTCACCGAGGCCATCGAGGCCTTCCGCTTCCACGATGCGGCCGAGCGGCTCTACCACCTGGTCTACGACGACTTCTGCGCCACCTACATCGAGCTGGCCAAGGTGCAGCTGCAGAGCGGCACGAAGGCGCAGAAGGCCGCCATCCTGCACTTCCTGGACCTCCTGCTCCGGGCCCTGCATCCATTCGTGCCCTTCCTCACCGAGGAAATCCACGAGGCCATGATGGACGGCCGCCTGCCCGCCGGGGAGCCCGCCCTGCTGGCCCAGCGGGCCTGGCCCTCGAACGATCCGATCCTGCGGGCCAGGGGGGGCGACAGCACGCTCATCCCCCGCTTCCAGGAGGTGCTCTCCGCCTTCCTGCGCCTCAAGGCCGAGCAGGGCGTGGACCCCGCCAAGCGGGTGCCCGCCTTCTGTGCCCTGATGGAGCTGGAGCCCTTCGCCGAGGCGCTGAAGTCCATCGCCCGCCTGGAATCCGTCACCTTCACCAGGGACGACCTGGCCTCGTCCACCCGCGCCGTGGCGGTGGTGGCGGGCGGGGCCGTGGCCCTGGAGCTGGCGGGGCTCAAGGATCCCGCGGCCGAGAAGGCCAAGCTGGAGAAGGAGCTCGCCAAGCTGGAGAAGGAGCTGGAGCCCCTGCGGGCGCGGCTGGCCGACGAGAGCTTTGTCACCAAGGCCCCCGAGGCCGCCGTGGCCAAGCTGCGCGGGCAGGCCGAGGAGCGGGAACAGCGCCTCGCCCAGGTGAAGGCCCTGCTGGGCTGACCGGGCCTCTTCGCGCCTGCTAGGCTGGAGGGATGACGAAGACTTACTACGCGGGCCAGGATGTGGACGCGCCCTGCGGGCGCTGTGGCGGCGAGACCCGGCACCAGGTGCTCACCGTCACCAACGGCGTGCCCGACCGCCTCATCTGCGGGAACTGCCGCTCGATCCACAAGTTCCGTGTGGCCAAGCCCGAGCCCCTGCCCCGCGCCCCACGCATCCCCGCCGCCGCCAAGGTCGGCGGCCCCCGCCCAGGCTCCCTCGTGTCCCAGTTCCAGCAGGTCCTGAGCCAGGAACAGGGCGGCGCCAAGGCCAGGCCCTACCGGGTGACCGAACGCTGGGAGGAGGGGACCTGGATGGACCATCCTGCCTTCGGTCTGGGCCGCGTGCAGCGGAAGCTGGGCAAGAAGGTGGACGTGCTGTTCAAGGACGGGCTCAAGACCCTGGTCAGCGCATGAACCAGGAGCCGCTCCTCGAATCCGGCTCCCCCGCCCTGCGGGAGTTGCGGTTCGCGGTGCTGGACCTGGAGACCACCGGCGGCAGCCCCAAGGCCCGCTGGGGCAAGGACGGGCGCTTCCTCCAGCCCTCGGAGATCACGGAGGTGGGCCTGGTGAGGATGTCCGGCCCGGTGGTGGAGGACCGCTGGTCGAGCCTGGCCGCCATCCAGGGCTTCCTGCCCGAGGAGATCCAGCGCCTCACGGGCATCAGCCTGCCCATGCTGGCGGGCGCGCCCCCCTGGGAGCAGGTGGCCCTGACGCTGGCGCCGAAGCTGGAGGGCCGGGTCTGGGTGGCCCACCACGCCCCCTACGACGGCAGCTTCCTCAAGGCCTGGCTGCCCGAGGGCGTGTGGCGCCGCCACCGCCTCATCTGCACCCGCCTGCTGGCCAAGAGGCTCATTCCCGAGCTGCCCCGGCGGAGCCTCGCCGAGCTGTGCGACTTTCTCGGCATCACCAACACCCGTGCCCACCGGGCCCTCCAGGACGCCGAGGCCACCTCAGAAGCCCTGCAGCACCTCCTCCAGCGCGCCGAGGATCAGGGCCTGGACGGCGAAGCCTTCCTCGCCATCGGCGAGGTGCCCTGGAACAAGGTGTAGATTCCCCGCGGCCTGCCCGGGACCCCGGGCAGGCCGCGGGGAACGGGTTCAGTTCCAGCGGTTCCCGTAGATGTGCCGGAGGCCCGCGGCGTCCTTCTGATACCACGTGGCGAAGGCCGTGCCCGCGCTGTTGAGGCGGATGACCGGCGCATAGGCTGTTCCCGTCTCGTCGGTTTCCAGGAGGGCCGGCGTGTTCCAGCCCCGCGAGGGTTCGTAGCGCAGGGCATAGATGCTGGCCACGCTTCCGCTCCCGTTCCCCTGGTTCCAGACGAGGCTGGCGGAGCCGGCCGGATTCACGCTCAGCGTGAGGTAGCCGATGCCTCCCGCCAGGGTGTCGACCGGCTGGGGGGAAACGGTCCAGGTGCCGTTCGGCGCGTAGCTGGCCACGTAGATGTCGTTCCAGACCGATCCGGAGTACTGGATCCAGGCCGCGTGCACCTTCCCGCTGGCATCGATGCCCACCTGGGGGGCGCTGCAATCAAGGGCCGTGCTCACGGTGGCGGCCGCACTCCAGGTCCCGCTGGCGGTGTTCCAGATGCGGGCGTAGGGACGGTAGTTCGTGCCGTTCAGGGTTTCCGCCCAGCCCAGCACGGCCCCGGCCGAGCTCATGGACAAGGAGCAGCCGTAGGCGTCATCCATCCCCTCCACGCCGGCCTGGAGGCTGGGCACGGAGGCCGGGATCTGCCAGCCGGTGCCCGCCCGGTACGGAACGGCGCAGACCGCATAGGGACTGGTCGCCGTATCCTGGGCCCGGTTCCAGGCCACCAGGCCGTTCCCGGCCGGATCCATGGCCACCTGGGGGCCGAAGTTGTTGGTGGCGGTGCTGGTACCCAGGATCACGGGGTAGGACCAGGCCCCGGTCGAGGCATAGCGCGAGGCCTGCACCTCGTAGTAGCCGGAGGCGTTGAGCTGCTCCCAGGCCAGGATGGCGTTGCCGACCGCGTCGGAGGCGAGGGCCGGGAAATAGGCGCCCGTCGTCCCCGCGCTGATCTGCAGGGGACCGCTCCAGCCGGACCCGGGGATGTAGCGGTTCGCCCAGATGGAGCTCGACTGCCCCACGGGCGTGTGCTGCCAGGCCACCAGGAAGGTGCCATCGCCACCCACGCTCACCACCGGATAGCGGGCGTCGCCGTCCATGGATTCGATGGTGCCTTCCGGCTGCCAGCCCTGGCCGGGCGTGTAGACCTTGGCCCAGATGTCGGCCGGCCCGCTGGGCCCGGAAAGCCGGAACCAGACCACCAGGGCCCGGCCCGTCTCATCCACGGCCACCTGGGGGTAGTAGGAATCAGACAGGAGGTTCGTCTCCAAGCTCTGGGCCGCGCCCCAGGCCCCGGCTGGCCGCGACGGGGTCGAACCGCCTCCCCCGCCCCCGCAGGCCAGGGCGAGGCTCAGGACGGCGGCGGCGAGCAGCCGGGAGAGCACGGAACGGGACAGATGCGCAAAGAGCACGAGGAACCTCCCGGAGCCCACCTGGGCCTCCGAACATTCGATCCCGGGCGCGCGTGAACCAGGGGAGCCAGCGGCCTTTGGGGATGGAAGCAGACAGGTTATTACAGAAGTGGGGCCGGTTTTTCCCAGGGCCCTGCACATGTGACGATTGTCCGGGCGGTCTGACCGCCGCCCCTGAGGACTTACTCGATGCCCTGCCTAGCCTTCTCGGCCGAGGCCTTGGAGTAGTAGGCACAGACGCCATTCTTGGCGTCGGGCTCCAGGCCCGCGGCCTTGAGGGCCTCCTTCAGCTTCTTCTCGGGGACGCCCAGATCCTTGGCCCAGGCCGCCGCGGTCTTCAGGTCGCTCGTGGTCATTGGAAACCCCTGTGTCGGCATCCAGCCGCTCCCGGCCATGGTAGCGGAGTGGCTACACTCCCCCCATGGATCTCGCCCGCTTCCTCGAACTTGTCCGCACCCAGGGCTGGCAGGGCTGGTCCCTGTGGGTGGTGCTGCTGGCCCAGGCCCTGCTCTGGGTGGGGATCGTGCGCCTGCACCTCTCCCTGCAGCGGGAGGAGGCCCCCTGGGAGGAGTGCATCGGGAAGATCCGCTCGGCCTTCCTGCGCAAGGTGAACGGCGAAGAGGAGGTCCAGGAGCTGAAGGTGCACCGCTACGCCCCCCTGGTGGACCAGCTGGTGGCCCTGCACTTCGCGGAGGAGAAGGCCGACCGCTTCGACCGCTGGCTGCTTCTGCGCTGGAAGGTGAAGGAGGGCCTGCGGCCCTACTGGATCCGCTGGGGCTACCTCATCATCGCCTTCGGGGCCGTGGTGTGGTACCTCCAGGGCCTGCGCCTGGACATGGGCACCGACCTGCTCAAGCGGACGCCCGTGGACCCGCGCCTGCTCTGGGTCTGGCTCGGATACGCCATGGTCCTGGCCTGGAAGATCGTCCGCATCCACGGCAACCTGGAACGCGTCCAGCGGAGCCTGCTGCTGCCGCGGCGGGACGAGTGAACCGGTCCAGGCGAGGCGAGGCGGCGCGGCGGCTGGGCCTCCGTGTCGAGCGGATGACGCTCTGGCTGCTGTGGGCCCGGGGCTGGGACCTGGTGGCCTGGCGCCAGAAGGTGGGGCGGTATGAATTGGACCTTCTGGTGAGCCGGGGGCCCGACCTGCGTCTGCTGGAGGTCAAGGCCCGCCGGCCCGGCGCCTGGACGGCTGCCGACACCGCCCTGGCGCCCGAGCAGCGGCTCCGGCTCCAGCGCGCCCTGCGCACCTGGCTGGACCGGGTGCCCTGGCCCGGGGCGGTCAGCTTCCAGCGGGTGAGTTGGGCGGGTCTCCGCTGCCGCTTCCACCCCCCGGAGCGCTGGGATGCCCTGAAGCTGCGGCCCGATTCCGGATCCCGCTGATCTCGCCGGGTGGGATGCCCAGGAAGGCCAGGAAGCGCTGGTGCCGGTCCGGCGCGGTGCGCTCGAAGGCCTCGTGCCAGCGGTCCATGTCCGCCTCCGTGAAGCCCGAGGCCCGCAGCAGGGCCACCCAGGTGGCCTTGTCCATGGCCTGCAGGCCCTCCAGCAGGTCCGGCTCCCGCAGCAGGCCCGCCACCAGGCGCTGCTGCCCCCGCAGGGTGGCCATTTCCCCTTCCAGCGCGACCAGCCGCTCCCGCAGGATGGCCGTGAGGCGTCCGGAATCCGACAGCAGGGTCCCGATGGCCTCCAAGGGCAGGCCCGCCCGCCGGTAGGTGCAGATGGCCTCCAGGCGGGCCGCATCGGCCTCGCTGTACCGGCGGTGGTCCTTTGCCGAGCGGCCACTGGGCCGGAGCAGGCCGATGCGGTCGTAGTGGAGCAGGGCGCTCCGGGAGAGGCCGAATCGCCGGGCCAGGGCGCTGATGGTGAGCATGTGGGTCAGTCCGTCCGGAGCATGGTACCCGTGGCCAGGAAATGCGCCAGCCGCCGCTCCAGCAGGGCCATGGCCGCCGGAAACCGGGCCTCGTAAGCCTGGACAAAGGCATCCCCGGCGGGAGACAGGGGGATCAGGTCGTAGGTCCAGTCCAGACAGGTTCCCGTCCCCTCCTCCGACAGACGCAGGTCCAGCAGGGTGGCGTGGGAGCCCGGGGCGTGGATGGCGAAACGGAGGTGCGCCGGCTGGTGGATCACCAGGATCCAGAGCCAGTCGTGCCCTGCAGGGCCCGGGGTGGTGAAGACACAGCCCTCCTCGGCCCGGCCGCTGGCGGAGCGCAGAACCATGGCCCGCCAGCCCTCGATCCAGTCGTGCTCCCGGACCGGGCACAGCAGGGGGTGGACGGCCGCCGGAGGGGCGGCCAGGTGCATGGTGTGGCGGCAGATGGGCATGGGTGACCTCCAGCCCCAGCCTCGGATGTGAAGCCGTGATCGGGTCAAGGCGGGACTGGCACAGCCCTCGCCCCGCACCCACCGGGTGTCGGTATGTTGACCTTCCTGGATCGTCTGCTTCCTTACATGGGCCGCCTGGCCAGGCGGTCGGACCTGGCTGCGCCCGTCTTCGTGATGATCGTGCTGGTGGTCATGGTGCTGCCCATGCCCGCCTTCGCGGTGGACCTGCTCATCGTCCTCAACATCACCCTGAGCCTCATCATCCTCATGGTGGGCATGTATGTGCGCCGCCCCAAGGAGTTCAGCTCGTACCCCTCCGTGCTGCTGGTGGTGACGCTTTTCCGGCTGGCCATCAACGTGGCCACCACCCGCCGGATCCTGCTCTACGCCGGTGACCAGGGGGCTGACGCCGCCGGCCACATGGTGAAGGCCTTCGGCCAGTTCGTGGTGGGGGGCAGCTATGTCATCGGCCTGGTGGTCTTCCTGATCCTCCTGGCCATCCAGTTCCTGGTCATCAACCATGGCGCCGGGCGCATCGCGGAAGTGACCGCCCGCTTCACCCTGGACGCCATGCCCGGCAAGCAGATGGCCATCGACGCCGACCTGAACGCCGGCTACATCGACGAGCAGGAGGCCCGGAGGCGCCGCAAGGACCTCCAGGAGGAGGCGGGCTTCTACGGGGCCATGGACGGCGCCGTGAAGTTCACCCAGCGGGACGCCGTGGCGGCCCTCATCATCCTGGCCGTCAACATCGTGGCGGGCATCCTCCTGGGCGTGGTGCGCTACAACCTGCCCATCACCCAGGCCCTGGAGGTCTACACCCTCCTCACCGTGGGTGATGGCCTGGTGACCGTGATCCCCAGCCTGCTCATCAGCGTGGGCGGCGCCATCCTCACCACCCGCAGCGGCGCCGACGCCTCGGGCCTGGGCAGCGAGGTCATGGGGCAGCTGGGCGCCGACCCCCGCCCCCTGGGCATCGCGGCGGCCGTGCTCTTCCTCTTCGGGGCCGTGCCGGGCCTGCCCCTCTTCCCCTTCTGGGTGATGGCCGCCATCTTCGGCGTCATGGCCTACGCGGCCTGGAAGCTGCCCGCAGCCATGCCCGCCGCCGCGGCCGAGCAGGCCGCCGCCGAGAAGGCCAAGACCGCCGCGGCCGACACCACGGAGAAGGTGGAGGGCCTGCTCAAGGTGGATCCCCTGGGCCTGGAGGTGGGCTACAGCCTCATCCCCCTGCTGGACGTGAACCAGGGCGGAACGGTGCTGGAGCGCATCAAGGCCGTCCGGCGCCAGATGGCCTCGGACCTGGGCATCGTGGTGCCCCCGGTGCGCATCCGCGACAACCTGCAGCTGCCGCCCCACACCTACCGCATCCTCCTCCGGGGTGAGGAGGTGGCGAGAGCGGAGCTCCAGCCCACCCAGTTCCTGGCCATGAACCCCGGGACCGCCACGGAGGACCTCGCCGGCACCCCCACCTCCGAGCCCGCCTTCGGGCTGCCGGCCTACTGGATCCAGGACAACCTGCGGGACCGGGCCCAGATGCTGGGCTACACCGTGGTGGAACCCGCCACCGTGCTGACCACCCACCTGGCCGAACTCATCAAGCAGCACGCGCCCGACCTGCTGGGCCGCCCCGAGGTGCAGCACCTCCTGGACACCCTCAAGGAGACGACGCCGCGCCTGGTGGACGACCTCATCCCCAACGTCATCAGCGTGACCACCCTCCAGAAGGTCCTGCACAACCTCCTGCGCGAGCGGGTGCCCGTGCGCGACCTGGGCCGCATCCTCGAGGCCACCGCCGACGCCGCCACCATGACCAAGGACATCGGCTTCATCACCGAGTACGTCCGCCAGGCCATGGGCCGGGTCCTGACCGGACCCCACCTCTCCGAGAGCGGGGAGCTGGGCGTCCTGGTGCTGGATCCGCAGATTGAGCAGACCCTCCAGGGCGGCATCGAGCAGACGGACCGGGGCAGCTTCCTGGCCCTGGAACCGGGCCGCACCCAGGAGCTGCTCTCCCGCATCGCCAACGGCATCGCCGCCCTGCTGCCGGGCGCCCAGCCCGTGCTGCTCACCAATCCCGTGGTGCGCCCCCACCTGCGGCGCCTGCTGGAGCGCGCCCTGCCCCACCTGGTGGTGCTCAGCCACAGCGAGGTCCCCATGGATGTGCGCGTCGTGAACCTTGGAACCGTCTCATGAAGGGCCAACCATGCGTGTGAAGACCTTCGAAGCCGGATCCATGCAGGACGCCCTCGATGTCGTGAAGAAGGACATGGGCGAGGAGGCCTTCATCCTGTCCACCCGCACCCGCCGCCGTCCTTCGGCCACGGGCAAGGGCGAGGAATCCATCATCGAGGTGACGGCCGCCGTGGACGAGGCCCAGGCCGGCGTGCCCCCCGTGGCCACGGGCTCCCCCGCCCTCACGTACGGCCTCCGCCCGCCCA
Organism: Holophagaceae bacterium; assembly: GCA_046331485.1. GTDB lineage: Bacteria > Acidobacteriota > Holophagae > Holophagales > Holophagaceae > Geothrix. Next base: position 566,363 of record JAXLQS010000001.1, read on the forward strand.
TGGAACCCGCCCCGGCCCGCCGCGGGCCGGCCCCCCAGACCCCGCCCGCCCCCCCCATGGACCTCCAGCCCCTGCGCCGCGAGCTGCTGGAGATCAAGGGCGCCGTGGCGGCCCTGAAGGACAATGACCTGCGCAACGCCTCCATCCTGAAGGAACTGGACCAGATGAAGGCGCTGCTGAGCCGCATCCAGCGCCAGGGCATGCCGCCGGCCCAGCTGCACCTGCCGCCCAGCCTGCTGGAGCTCTACGGCGATCTGGTGGCCAACGACGTGGAGCCCCTCATCGCCCTGCGCCTCTGCGAGTACGCCCAGCGGGCCCTCTCGGACCAGGACGGCGACACCGCCACGGGCGCCGTGGACCCCGAGCGGGCGCGGCTCTTCCTCCGCCGCGTCATCGCGGACTTCATCCCCGTCGCCCCGCCCATCCAGCTGGACCCCGGCAGGATGCGCGTGGCCGCCCTGGTCGGCCCCACCGGTGTGGGCAAGACCACCACGGTGGCCAAGCTGGCTGCCTATGCGCAGCTCCACCTCAAGCAGAAGGTGGCCCTGCTCACCCTGGACACCTACCGCATGGCGGCCGTGGACCAGCTTCAGCAGTACGCCCAGATCCTCCAGGTGCCCCTGCACGTGGCCCTCACGGTGGAGGACCTGCGCAGCGCCCTGCGCTTCTACCAGGACCGGGCCCTGGTGCTCATCGACACGCCGGGCCACAGCCCCAAGGATACGGAGACCCTGCACCAGCTGCGGGGCCTCATGGAGGAGCTGCCGGACGTGGAGACGCACCTGGTGCTGTCAGCCACCACCAAGCCCCGCGACCTCACCGAGATCGCCGCCCGCTACGAGCCCCTGAAGCCGACCCGCCTGCTCTTCACCAAGCTGGACGAGACCTCCACCTACGGCCCCATCCTCAGCACCCTGGCCCGGGTCAAGCGCCCCCTCAGCTACCTGGGTACCGGCCAGGAGGTGCCCGAGGCGCTCGAGCTGGCCACCAGCCGCCGGGTGGCCGACCTCATCCTCCCTGTTTCTGTGAAGGAGGCCGAATGAGTTCTGACCAGGCATCCCGGCTCCGCACCATGGCCCAGGGGCAGCGCCCCGAGGCCCCCCTCTTCGCCGCCCGCGTGGTGGCCATCACCTCGGGCAAGGGCGGCGTGGGCAAGACCAACGTCGTGGCCGGCCTGGCCCTGGCCCTGGCCCAGCAGGGCCAGCGGGTGGTTGTCATGGACGCCGACTTCGGCCTGGCCAACCTGGACATCCTGCTGGGCCTCTCGCCCAAGTTCACCCTGGAGCATGTCCTGCGCGGCGAGAAGGTGATCGAGGAGATCCTGCTGGAAGGCCCCATGGGCATCCGCATCATCCCCGCCAGCAGCGGCATCCAGGAGCTGACCCGCCTGGACACCATGAGCGAATTGCGCCTCGTGCAGGGCCTCCAGCGGGTGGCGGAGACCGCCGACTGGCTGCTCATCGATACCGCCGCCGGCATCCACGACTCGGTCCTGAAGCTGCTCATGGCGGCCCAGGAGGTGATCCTGGTGACCACGCCGGAGCCCACGAGCCTGGTGGACGCCTATGCCATGGTGAAGGTCCTCCACCTGCGCGAGGCCACCAAGCCCCTCTGGCTCCTGGTCAACAACGGGCAGAGTCCCGATGAGGCCCAGGAGACCATCGAGCAGCTGCAGGCGGCCACCGAGCGTTTCCTGGGCAAGCAGCTCCGGGTGCTGGGCATGATCCCCAACGATCCGCACATCCTGCAGGCGGTGCGGCAGCAGCGGGGCGTGGTGGACCTCTTCCCCCGCAGCCCGGCCGCCCAGGCCTTCCAGGCCCTCGCCCGCCAATTGCTGGGACAGGTGTCCTTGCAGCCCGACGGCTTTGCGTCATTCTGGAGGCAGCTCGCCTCCGACGAACCCCAGTAGGACCCGACGCATGCCCCCGACTCCGGACCAGCCCTCCGTTTCCGGCCTGCCCCTCAGCGGCGAGGCCCTCCGGGCCGTGGAGCAGGCGCCCGCGGCCCTGCGCCCCTGGGCCGCGCTCGCCGCCGCCAAGGCCTACGGGAGGGCCATGCCCCCCCAGGTGCCGGCCCTGCCCCCGCCCGCCCTGACGACCGAATCCTCCGAGCCCCCCGAGCCCTTCGACCGCGAGAACCGCGAACAGATCATCAAGGACTATGTGCCCCTGGTGAAGTTCGTGGCCCACCGCATCGCCTCCCGCCTGCCCTCCCACGTGGAGCTGGATGACCTCATCAACAGCGGCATCCTCGGCCTCATGGACGCCATCGAGAAGTTCGAACCGGCCCGGAACATCAAGTTCAAGACCTACGCCGAGCTGCGCATCAAGGGCGCCATCCTGGACGGCCTGCGCGACCTGGACTGGGTCCCCCGCAGCCTGCGCCGCAAGAAGAAGGACATCGAAGGTGCCTACCACTTCCTTGAGCAGCAGATGGGACGGGCGGCCACGGACGAGGAGGTGGCGCAGCACCTGGGCATGCCCCTGGAGGAGCTGCACAAGAGCCTGGACGACCTGAAGGGCGTCACCCTGGGCACCTTCGTGGAAGTGGGCGAGGACGGCGAAGGCGAGAGCCTCATCAGCTTCGTGCCGGATCCGGACGCGGAGGACCCCCACCAGACCTTCCAGGCCTCCGAGATCAAGGACATCCTCCGCGATGCCATGGAGGTGCTGCCCAAGAAGGAGAAGTTCGTGGTCCAGCTCTACTACTTCGACGAGCTGACCATGAAGGAAATCGGCACCCTGCTGAACATCACCGAATCCCGGGTATCCCAATTGCATACCAAGGCCATGCTGCGGCTCCGGGGCAAGCTCCTGGAGAAGCACATCGAAGGGTAATCCATGGCCAAGATCCTAAGCCAAGAGGAAGTAGACGCTCTACTTAAGTCGCACACCAAGCCGGCCGGGAAGGCTGCGGCCGGTGCGGGAGCAGAGCGTGCCGCGGCCCCGGCCCAGGCAAAAAAGGCCCAGGTTCAGCGCAAGGTCACCCTCTACAACTTCCGGCGCCCCGACCGGGTCAGCCGGGAGCAGATGCGCTCCCTGCACTTCATGCACGACCGCTTCGCCCGCAATTTCTCCAGCTCCCTCAGCGCCTACCTGCGGACCATCACGGAAGTGAACCTGGTGAGCGTGGAGCAGCTCAGCTACCAGGAATTCCTCCTCTCGGTGCCCGACCCCACCTGCTTCAACGCCATCTCCATCAAGCCCCTGGAAGGCGCCCTGGCCCTGGAGGTGAACCCCACCCTGGTGTTCCCCATCATCGACAAGATGCTGGGCGGCCCCGGCGAACCCCTGAAGCAGCTGCGCACCATGACCGACATCGAGCAGAGCATTTTCGACGGTGTGCTGAAGCTGGTGCTCGAAGATCTGCGCGAGGCCTGGCGCGGCATCGTGGATCTGGATTTCCGAGTCTCGGCCCGGGAAACCAGCCCCCAGCTCATCCAGATCGTGGCCCCCAACGAGGTGGTGCTCCTGGTGGTCTTCGAGGTGAAGATGGGCCCGGTGAGCGGCATGATCAACCTGGCCATCCCCAGCATCATCCTCGAGCCCATCTCGACCAAGTTCGACCAGGAGATGTTCACGGGCTACAAGAAGTCCTCCAGTTTCGAGGAAGCCCGCCTGCTCATGGCCAATTTGAAGCGCTGCGGCATGGAGGCCGCAGCGGAGATCCGCGGCACCAGCCTCAGCATGGAGGAGGTCCTCCAGCTGAAGGCCGGCGACCTCATCCCGCTCACCAAGCGCTTCGATGCGGAGCTGGATCTCTGCGTGGACGGCATTCCACGCTTCATGGGCCTGGTGGCCCTGAATCCCAACGGGAAACGCGTGTTCCAAGTGACCGGCAGCCGGTCGGAGGGGTGAAGGATGGATGCCCGAGACACTGAGTTCTTCCAGAAAGTCGGCACGGCCTTCGCCGAGAGCATGGCCTCCGTGTTCTCCATGCTCACGGGGCGCGAGTTCCAGATCAAGTCGTCGCCCGGCAGCCTGCTGGAGACCCCGGCGGTCGCCGCGCTGCACGATGGGGCCGGCATCCTGGTCAAGGCCAACTACCAGAAGGGCCTGAACGGGACGCTCTACTTCACCCTCCCCCTCAAGGAGGGCACCATGCTGGTGGACCTCATGCTGGGCGGCGAGGGCGCCCCCGCCGAGGAGCTGGTCGGCGACTCCAAGGATGCCCTGGCGGAGACCTTCAACCAGGTGCTGGGCAGCGCCAACCAGACCCTGTCGGACCTGGCCGGGGAGACCTTCGCCATCGCCAATGTGGAGATCCTGGCCATCCAGCCCGAGGCCGCGGCCTTCGCCGAGCAGCTGGGCCAGGGCGGCTTCCAGGACCTCGCCCTGCCCACCACCCAGGATTCCCTGAACACCACCGTGCACCTGCTCGTCCCCGACCTGCTGCTCCAGCAGCTGAAGCGGAAGCTCGGCCTGGTGGAGGCCCCTCCCGCCCCCGAGCCCGCCCCCGCCGCCGCGTCCGTGGCCGCCACCCTCGCGGCCCCGCCCCGGCAGGCCCCCGTGGCCTCCGGCCCCGCGCCCGATGCGGGCAACCTGGACCTGCTCCTGGACATCCAGCTCCCCGTGGTGGTCCGCATGGGCCAGACGGAGATGCAGATGGGCGAGCTCCTGAAGCTCACGCCCGGCTCCATCCTCGAGCTGAACCGCAGCGCCGACGCCCCCGTGGAGCTGCTGGTGAACGGCAAGCTCATCGCCAAGGGCGAGGTGGTGGTCGTGGACGGCAACTTCGCCTTCCGCATCACGGAGATCGACACCCGGGCCGCAAGGATCCGCAGCCTGGCTTGATGTACTCCGGGGGTTCCGCGCTGCGCGCACACCCCCGGACCCCCGCGCGCTTCCCGGCGCAGCCGGGCTTCGCTTGACGGCCTCCCCGGAGGTACGGCCCCTCCGAGGAAGGAGCAGGAGCAGCCTCCACCGGAGGCTGCGTCTGGCGGAGGACGCTGCGCGCACACCCCCGGACCCCCGCGCGCTTCCCGGCGCAGCCGGGCTTCGCTTGATGGCCTCCCCGGAGGTACTGCCCCTCCGAGGAAGGAGCAGGAGCAGCCTCCACCGGAGGCTGCGTCAGGCGGAGGACGCTGCGCGCACACCCCCGGACCCCCGCGCGCTTCCCGGCGCAGCCGGGCTTCGCTTGATGGCCTCCCCGGAGGTACGGCCCCTCCGAGGAAGGAGCAGGAGCAGCCTCCACCGGGCGCCCCACGCGTATTCCGGCGTCGCCGGGCTTCGCTTGAGGCCCCTTTCTGGGGACGGGTCCTCCCGGGCCGTGGCGAATCGGCCACAGGGTGCGGAACGGCCCCGCCTCAGGCGGGGTGCGATCCACCACATTGGCTGGGGGACGCCACCCCGCTAAGTTGGGAGGTCAACCGGGAGCCACCATGTGCGGAATCGTTGGATACATCGGAGCGCAGGGGGCCGCAGGCATCCTCGTGAACGGCCTGCGGAGCCTGGAATACCGGGGCTATGACAGCGCGGGCGTGGCCATGGGCTCCGGCTCCGGGACCTTCAACGTCATCCGGGCCTCGGGCAAGCTGGTGAACCTGGCCGGCAAGGTGGACCTCTCCGATCCCACGCCCCTGGGCATCGGCCACACCCGCTGGGCCACCCATGGCCGGCCCACGGAGGAGAACGCCCACCCCCACCGCAGCGCCGATGGCCAGGTGGTGGCCGTCCACAACGGCATCTTCGAGAACTTCCTGGAGCTGCGCGAGGAGCTGAAGGCCGCCGGGGAGGTCTTCCAGTCCGAGACCGACACCGAGTGCTTTCCGGTGATGGTCGCCCACCTCATGAAGCAGGGCCGCACGTTCGCCGCGGCCTTCCGCGAGGCCGTGGGCCGCATGAAGGGCATCTACGCCCTGGCCTGCCTGCACGCCACGGACCCCGACCGCATCCTGGCGGCCCGCAGCGGCCCGCCCATGGTGCTGGGCCTGGGCGAGGGCGAGACCTTCCTGGCCTCGGACGTTGTGCCCCTTCTGCCTCACACCCGCCGGGTGATCTTCCTGGAGGATGGCGACCTCGTGGAGCTCACCCGGGAGGGCGCCCGCATTTTCCGCCTGGACGGCACCGAAGTGCAGCGCCCGGTGGTCACGATTCCGTACGATCCCGTGGCGGCGGAAAAGGGCGGCCACAAGCACTTCATGCAGAAGGAGATCTTCGAGCAGCCCCAGGCCCTCTCCAACACCCTGCTGAACCGCCTGCCCCTCCACGGCGAGCCCATCCCGCTGGACCTCCCCTTCACCAAAAAGGAGCTGGCGGACCTCACCCGCATCCACATCGTGGCCTGCGGCACCAGCTGGCACTCGGGCCTCGTGGGCAAGTTCCTCATCGAGCAGCTGAGCCGCGTGGCGGTCGAAGTCGACTACGCCAGCGAGTACCGCTACCGCGAACCTGTGATCCAGCCCGGCACGCTCATCATCGGCATCACCCAGAGCGGCGAGACCGCCGACACCCTGGCCGCCATGAAGGAGGCCGCCGCCCGCGGGGCCCGCACGCTGGCCATCTGCAACGTCATGGGCTCCACCGCCACCCGCCAGAGCGAGGCCACCATCCTCACCCATGCGGGCCCGGAGATCGGCGTGGCCTCCACCAAGGCCTTCACCACCCAGCTGGCCGTCCTCACCCTGCTGGCCCTCAAGCTGGGCGAGGCCAAGGGCACCGTGGACCCCCTGCTCAAGGCCGAGCTGCTGCAGGGCCTCCGCGAGCTGCCCGCCCACCTGGAGCGGCTGAACGGCCTGGAACCGAAGCTCGTCCAGTGGGCCCAGCGCTGGAAGGAGGCCCAGGACTTCCTCTACCTGGGCCGCGGCCCCTGCTACCCGATTGCTCTAGAGGGAGCCTTGAAGCTCAAGGAGATCTCGTACATTCACGCCGAGGGCTACCCCGCGGGCGAGATGAAGCACGGACCCATCGCCCTCATCGACAAGAACCTGCCCGTGGTGGCCCTCATGCCAAGGGACGCCCACCGGGAAAAGACCCTCAGCAACCTGCAGGAGGCCGCCGCCCGCGACGGCCGCATCCTGGCCCTGGTGACCGAGGGCGACACGGGCCTCTCCGGCATCGCCGAGGATGTGCTGGAACTGCCCGCCGTCCACCCCTGGCTGGCCCCCATCGTCTATGCCGTGCCCCTGCAGCTGCTGGCCTACCACATCGCGGTGCTGCGCGGCTGCGACGTGGATCAGCCCCGGAACCTGGCCAAGAGCGTCACGGTCGAATAGACCGGAGATGTTGCAAGAAAGTCACGGCGGGGCCGGGTCCCAGCCCCAGATTTGGTCATGGACCCCCCGGGAGGCCGCCATGGCTGCCCATCTCCTCCGCCCCCGCAACCCCGACCACCCCTTCGCCCCGGACTGGCTGCTGATCCTGGCCGGAGCGCTGCTCGGATGGCTCCTCTGGCCCGGGGCCCCCCACTGATTCCCCGGGCGCCGGCCCAGCCGCGCCCCATCCTTGAAGGGGGTTCCCCCGGATCGGAGGTCCCATGGCCACCCACGTCCACCATCCCCTGCGGCGCTTCACCCTCGACCATCCCTACGCCTCCGACTGGGCCCTCCTGATCACCGGCACCCTGGTCGCCCTCCTGCTCTGGGCCCGGAACAGCTGAAGGCCCCTCCTGGCCACTCGACAGCCGCCCAGCTTCCGCTAGAATGGGAGTTCGCGCTGGCGCGTAGCTCAGGGGTAGAGCACTACCTTGACACGGTAGGGGTCGGCGGTTCGAGACCGCCCGCGCCAACCAGCCAAAGCAAGAAGGGCCCGAACTTTCAAGATCGGGCCCTTCGGTTTTTTCGGATCCACCCAGACCCATCAGCAAACCGTCAGCAAAAGTCCTGGCAAGTATCAAGACGGACTTGGGAGGACCCCCACGGAGGGCCTTCGCTGGAATTGTCAGGTGGCGCGTTGGGCTCATAACCCAAAGGTCACAGGTTCAAATCCTGCCCCCGCTACCAAAGAAAGAAGGCCGTCACCATTTGGTGGCGGCCTTCTTTGTTTGGATCTGGAGAGAGCCTTGGCTGGTGCGGTGATGTCCTAGCACTATCCTACGTTTGGAAGATTGGCCTCCGCTAACCAAGATGTTCCCGAACCTGCAGCGCCGGGCTTAGGAGTTCGGACGTTCGCAGCCTCATCACCAGGCTCCATCGAGTCAGCCGCGACGAAGCCTTGTGTCCATTCCCATTCGCGCTTCCTGGATCAGGCGATCAACACCATACCCTCTGTAGACGAAGGATGCATTGGCGCGGTCATAGACACTGCCCACAGAACGGGTCGCGGACAACCAGTTGAAGGACCCCTCCATTAGCGTGTGGTCATCGACTGCCAGGGATTTGTTGTGGATCCCTGTGGCCCACAAGACCGCCGCTCCCGCGCCCTTCAGCAGCTCGTGTGCCCGACTCGCGGAAGGCGACAGCTTACCTCCTTCCTCATTGAAGGCCACATCGGTGTAGACCTTGACGGTTACCCCTCTTGATGCGGCCTCCCTGATCAGAGGCGCCACTTCGGAGTCGATTACGTACCCACTGATCCACGGAGACACGATGAGCACCTCCCTAGAAGCAGCCTGGAATGCCTCCTTGAGGGCTGCTACATGGGCATCTAGATCACACAGCCTCGACACTGGTCCCTTCGGGCCGCTCGGCATCCCCTCAGGTGGGATTTCCACCCCCACCAACTGATTCCGCACGTCCGCACGAAGGAACTTCACCAGCAACCTGGAGGGACTGCCATCCGGTCGCATTTCCATGGATTCGATGTCTCCGAACACAAGGAAGTTGTGCTGCGCTCGGGACACGGCCACATTCAGCATCGAAGGATTCTGGTCTTCCCGATCAAAAAATGGTGTGCCCTTCTCGAACTTCGTCACGACTGGACTAAAGATCACCACAGGGCGCTCCGCACCCTGAAGGGCGTGCACGGTGCCCACCTTGATATCGTTCGGCAACCCCTCCGACTCGAAGGCCTCCACGATGGCCTTCTTCTGAAGGGCATAGGGGGTGATCACCCCGATTGCATCCTTCAGTTCCCTGGAGGCTTCCTCGGGCTTCAGACCCACCCTTGCGATCACTTCCTTATGAGCGGAGATCCAACGAGCAATGGTGGCGGCCTCCAAGGGATTGCTCTTCCCGGAACCACTCTGACCGTGGATAACGCGCCCTGGGATGTGGGCATAACCCCACCCCCAGCGGTAACTTCCATCCAGAGACGGCAGTAAAGATTCCTGGGAGATCATGCCCGTCTTCGGGACGAGGCGCCCCTTGTAGGCCAACTCATTACAGAAGACCACCAACTCATCCGAGCACCGTCGATGCTCGGACAGAAACATCCCCTTGGGCGATTCGAACTTCGTAAACTTCGAGCAGCCCTGCGCGATACCGATCATGGTGCCCTTGAACGCCGTTGCGCCTTCGTGAAGGCCTTCGGGCCCACCCAGGCCAGCACGATCCAGATTCGCGGCATCAACGCCTTTCGTCATCGCACGTACGGGTGCGATTTGATCCGTATCGCCCACCACCAATGCCTTCCTGGCAAAGGCAAAGGAAACGGCTCCAATCTGAGGCGAGGTCTGCCCTGCCTCATCCAGAATCAGCAGATCAATGAAGTCGAGCAGGAGTTCCTGGCGTTCGCGGAACTCCGTAGGCAGACGGTGCAGGGTGATCACCATGCACGGGCACAGCTTCGCAAGCCACCGTATACCATCGGCCTTGCTCATTCTCTTCCCGCCAGCTGGACGGTCCAGGAGCCATCGCCCCTCCCAGTAGTGGGTGGCGGCCCAGAACAACTGGTACCGTATGCCACGATCGAGCACGTTTTCCTGCTCCATGGGCGAGCAGCCATCTTCCAGGCCGATCTTGTAGAGTGAGGCGACCAGTTCGCTCTCCCGAACATCCATCGTGGCAAGGCGTTCCCGCATTGCCACGATGGATGCCTGCTCGTCGGCAAGCATGTCCGCCACACTGCGACTCGCGGTGTTGAGCCACTGGTCCAACTGCTCCATCATCCGGGCGAGGTTTCGCTCAGTCGACGCCAGAGCCTCCCGGCGTGCAAGGATCTCCCTCTTGATCTGGCCTTCTACCTCATGAGTGACCGTGGGCCAATCTGCAAATCCTTGCAGCACGAGGAAGCCTTCGTTGCGAAGCGCGGCCTGCCTCGCAATCGGCGGAATCCAGGCAAAGACGGAAAGCCACCAGGGCGCCGCATCCGCATGCCTGCGCCACTGCATGGCCAAGTCCTGGGCCCTTCGGCACACCGCGTCACGAACTGCCCGTTCCTGCCTCTGGCAGGCGAGTGCATCACAGATGCCCTCGATGGGCTGAATCGGATTTCCTTCCTCAGATAGCCATGCCTGGAACACGCAGTTCGGGTCCTGACGCAGGGGATATTCCGAGCCTGTCCGGTGTATATCTATGGCCGCACTTATCGCGCCAACTCTCTGCTGGAGCACCTCCACCCGCTCCTCCGAGGCTGCCATTTGCAACCGGAGGAGCCCGCGTTCCTCCCGGATGGAACCAAGCTCTTCCCAGGCTGCGATGCACCCCACTACCGCATCAGAACGCTCCCTGATCCACCCCCTGACCTCTGCCAAGGTCTGCGGAAGGTTCATCTCCGCGGGAAGGTTGAGCCATCCAGTTGCAGCCGCCAGCCAGGCCTGCTCCGCCTCCTGGAAGTAGGACTCGTCAGATCCGAGCGAGGCGATCAGCGTCATGGACTCCTGCTCGAAGCACTGGTAGCCAGCCTTCATGGCCTCGGATTTCCGATCTGCCGCCGGGTAATAGACCCCGAAACTGGAAACACCCGGGATCCACCTGGTCGAAAAACCATCCGTCGCCTGGGTCGCGAATGATTCGACTACATTGGTCACGGCTGTATTGTTCGTGCTCGAAGCAACCATCACGCAAGGGTCCTGGCCAGCCACAGCCGACGAGACCACATTGGTCGCAATGACACTGTGGAGCAACGTGGTTTTCCCCGTCCCGGGAGGACCGTTCACGGCCAGCATCTCCCCATTTCCAATGGCGGCGAAATGCTTCAGCGATTCCCGCTGCGAAGGGCTCAACTGGAACTTGTTCTTCATCTGGCCCAGGTGCTTCCCAAGGGAGGCCTTGAGCCCACCCTCTCCGAGAAGCTCCATCCCGGGTTCATGGCGCACCGCCTGGACTCGCGTGGCCTCCCGTAGGAGGTCCGGCAGCGGGCCTTCCTTCGCCAGCAGCAGGTTGTAGGCATTCATGATCCCAGAGGTCATGCCGGATCCGTCATTCCACGGGATCAACCGGAAATTCTTCGGGTCGAGAACGGTCAGGTCTTCATGCTGGAAGTCGAACAATGGACCGCCTGTCACAGCGGACCAAAGCAGTTCTGCCCAGGAGACCACCTCCCCCCAGGTCTTCGGTTCATAGGGCGTTTCGCCGAGAAACGCATCCTGGGCCGCTACGGTCCCTAGAATCACCGCATCAGGCCCAGCCGGATCTAGGCACTCCCGGCTAATCCATGGCTGCGCCTTCGTGGGCACCAGGCATCCGTCCTGGGTCAGGGCCGCGGGGAGCCAAAGGGGGGCAAGTCGGTTCCCTTTTCGGGCCTCACGGTGCTCAAACTTTGGCCCAAGAAACAGTGGAGCCACCAGTACTTCCACCTTTTCCGGACGGAAGTCCTCACCGTCGCGCTTACGCCCCACATCGAATTTCATTAGGTCCAGCAGCAGGCTCCAGCACCTTTCGTACACATGGTCCCCGAGGTGCCCACCCACCAACGCCTTAAAGGGCGCTTTAACCGCCTTTTCATCAGTAATAAGACTTGCACTCACACTGAGACGGGTTTCATCCGCAAGGCTGTTTCGCCAGTAACTCAGTACAATTCTTTCCATACCTTCAGCACCCATTCACAACTCCACCAGCTCGCACCGAGGCCGAACCCCCAAGGTATCGCCCAAGAATTCGGCCAACCGTCACATCTTCGATCACCATCCCCTCCTTTCGCACCTAGGATTCCCCTGATGCGATCGGCCTGGGCAGGCCCTGCCAAGAGTAAGGGAGGGCACCATGGCCATCATTCGATACCCATAAGTAGATGGATGATAGGATCCTTGTGAATGCGCTCCTCCGGTGATTCCTGGCTTCAAGCCTTGTCACCACTCTTGCGAGATGTGCCTGATTTGGATTGATCGATGGATGACAGGATTCAAGGTCAATTTGTAACCGAGAGCGATGGGGGCAGGAGCCCCCTCGGTTTCAGTCGGTCCGAGCCTACCGATTCGTTCCCTGTCGACACTAGCGATGTGTTAGCGAGTATGATTTCTGAATTTGAACGAACGGGCCTGCCACAGTCCATTTCATTTCGAACCATGGTTTCCTGGATTAAAATGGGCGAACGAGCCACCCATTACATCCATTCATACCCTGCAAAATTACTCCCACAAATCGCGCATTTCTTTCTTGCTGCGAATCAAATTTTCGACAAGAACGGCATCGTTTTAGACCCATTTGGTGGAACCGGAACCGTAGCGCTAGAAGCCATTTTATCCGGCAGAAACGCCTATTATGCAGATGTAAATCCAATTGCAAGATTAATTTCATCGGTAAAGACTCAAAAAATATCCCCAAATGAATTAGATAAATGTTTTATCAAGATCACCAGCAATTATAATAAAACAAGATATCAAAAGATACCCAATGTTCCAAATGTCGGGCATTGGTTTGGCAATAAAGAAATTAGAGACTTGGCACGACTTAAACACGCAATCGATGAACACCCAGATAGTCCTATTAAAAATTTTATTCTTGTATGCTTTTCCGCTGTAGTAAAAAAGGTCAGCAACGCCGATCCCAGATTGTCGGTCCCCGTACGCAGAAAAGTTTTTGAAAACCCAGCCAGTATCACTTTCAATCACGGTCTTGGCAGCCCCAGTGTCTGGGATGCATTTCAATCCCAATTTCATGCGAACAAAAAAAGGCTCTTGGCCTTAATTGAGACCCAAAAAACACTTGGTATAGCCAGATGCGTAGGGACGGATGCTAGACATTTGAAAATCCCGTCAAGATGGGATCGAGAGAATCCTAGATCACTACCAGACGGGTCAGTTGATTTAATAATTACTTCACCTCCGTATGCCGGTGCACAGAAGTACATAAGAGCATCCAGCCTCAGCTTAGGCTGGCTCGGCTTTTTGGATTCAAACAAATTGACATCATTTGAACAAGCGAGCATCGGACGAGAGCATCTACCTAAATCCGTTTGGTGCAGACAAGAAATGACCGGAATTGCCACTGCAGATAAAATAATCAACCAAATATACAAAAAAAATAAACTAAGAAGTGCAATTATTAGTACTTATCTACTCGAAATGAAAGAGGCGTTAGCTGAAGCCACCCGAGCACTTCGACCAGGCGGCCATCTAGTACTAGTTATTGGAAATAATGAAGTTTGTGGAGCACCATTTACATCGTCTGAATACCTCGAAGAAATACTTCATCAATATGGCTTTACTACGAAACTCAAATTGATCGATGAAATCAAGTCTCGGGGTTTAATGACAAAGCGCAATAAATCCGCAAGTATAATTGCCAGAGAATGGGTGATTTTACTCCAGAAGGGTGCATAAGTGATGAGTGCAACAAGAATCCCATTGGATGATATAGCTAATCTGGATTTCCCAGAAACCTGGGAAATTCTTAGACATAGGATCACTGTCCTGAACGAGAGGGCATGGGAGAACCGTTTAACTTGGCCGCATGTGGTCAGATGGTTAGAAAATTTTGATGGATCCTCTGGTATCGATAGCCAGGTAGAGAGATTACATGCATTGTATTTGCTCGCTCAATTTATGTACTTTGGGAGCAGAGAAATTCGCGTCCTACTTAGAGCAACTTATCGGGATCTATTCTATAGCCCTCTCGTTCAAGAGGTAAGGCAAAACCTAGGAAGTAGCAGAGATTTATCCTCAATTTATAGTGCAATTCAAGCAGAACTGCAAGCCACCCGATTTCTGGGGGTCGGAAATCCCTCGGAGAGCGGTGTACATCTTCTTTACTATTTCCGACAAGAAAATGGACTTTCTAAAGACCATTTTCTTGATACGGCCCAAATCTTGAAACGAGACGGTAGCCGTGGAAGTGCGAGGGTCCTCCGATACCCAAAAGTTAAACGATATGTCTTCGTAGATGATGTTTGTGGTTCGGGGGAAACAGCTATCCGATATTCATCGGACTTCTTAGATGAACTGCTTTCTCTCAATCCAGATGCTCAATTATATTATTATGCCCTTTTCTCAACTTCCGAAGGAATGACAAGGATTCGAACCGAAAGTTTATTCAAAGAAAATTGTGGTGCCGTTTACGAATTAGATGAGACATACAAGGCTCTATCAAAAAATTCAAGATATCTAAGTATTACTAGAGAAGGAATAGATCCCGAAGTCGTACGCACCATCTCAAACTATTACGGGAAAATTCTGTGCCCTGGACATCCAGGTGGGTACATGAACAGCCAGATGCTACTCGGATTCCATCACAATGTCCCGGATAATACTTTACCGATCATATGGAAGGATGTAAGCAACGGCGCCACAATTCCATGGGTTGCAGCATTCAAGCGTTATCCGAAGTTCGGAGGCTGAAATGAAACCATTTCATCAAGACGACAATCCTTTTGATCTCGTGAAGGCTTCAGATTTTTCTGACTCTCAAATCTACGAATATTGGGTAGATCTAACAGAAGACTCAAGGGGCCTTTTATCACTAATTAAGCCCAGACTAATAATGCCCATGCTTTTGTTAGGCGGAAAAGGGAGCGGAAAGACACATCTGATGAGGTATTGCTCCGCACCAGTTCAGGCGATGCGGACAGGCAATCTTTGGTCAGCAGTTACGACAGAAGGTTATTTAGGAACTTATGTTCGAGCAGACGGATTAAACCACGGACAATTCTCTGGTAAAGGCCAAGAAGATGACGTTTGGGCAACCATATTTGGGTACTACTTCGAACTATGGGTCGTCATTAATCTATTGGACAATGTAAAAATTCTCTTTGAAAGTCCAAATTCAGATGAATTTCCTATAAATCAGTTTTTAGATCAAGTAATTGATTTATTTAATATTGATCCTGGATTTAAAGAAAAGTCTCTCACTGGGCTTATTGATTACCTAAAAACAGCTCAAAAAAAGATCGACTTTTCAGTTAATAATTCATCATTAACCCGAAAACTGGATAATATAATAATCACATTTAGTCCTGGGAAACTATTGTTTGGAATTCCCTCTATCTTAGCCAATCTTTCAACCTCTCTACGCGATGTTATTTTTTTATATATGATAGATGAGGTCGAGAATTTAACAGAAGATCAGCAAAAATTCATAAACACATTAATTCGGTATAGGAAAGGAAATGCCACGATAAAAATTGGTGCAAGGCTGTATGGAATTTTAACCTATGAAACCAACGGCTCTGGTGAACCGATTAGGCAGAATGCAGAGTATGAGTTGGTTGAATTAGATGCATTTCTACGAGAACAAGAAGATGATTATACCGAATTGATTAAGGATTTAGTTCGTAAACGGCTTGAGCGAGCAGGCATAACGCTAAATACAAATAGAGAAGATGACCTTGAAAAGGCCTTTGAGCCTATAAACTCAAGCAATTATTATTCTCAGTTATTACAATTCGTAACGATAGGCACTTCCAAATCCGGAGAACGACCATATTTTAATCGATTACGCAAGCAACTTGCTTTATTTTATAAAAATGAAACCGAACCCGCTATCGACGAAATATTAAATTTATTAAAACTACCAGAATATCCTCTGTTAGAAAAAAACAATATACTTCTGTTTTATAAATGGGCTAACTCATCCGCTGAATTTATAGATGTTGCTAGAAGAATTGCCGAGCAGGCCAAATTATTCGCTTCAGGGAATCGCGCTTCAGCGGAAGATTATGATCAAACTCTGAAGCATTTTGACTCAGATCTTCTCGCTCAACTGCATCGTGATTATCGAAGGAAAATTCCATACGCAGGACTTGAGAATTTTGTTCGCTCCTCCCAGGGAGTGCCCAGAAATCTGTTGGGTATTCTAAAAAATGTATATCGCCGCTCTCTTTTCGCAGGAGAGAGCCCCTTCCAGGGGGGTGTAATCTCAATCCAAGCCCAGACAGATGGAGTCATGGATAGTGCGGCCTGGTTCTGGGACGACTCACAACCAGATAAATATGGCAGCGAAGTAAGAGAATCAATCGAAAGACTTGCGGAATTTTTTAGATCCGTCAGATACAGCGATAAACCGGCTGAATGCGATCTTTGCACTTTCAACGTCAATGTAGATGGACTGACAGAGGTAAGCCAAAAGACCCTGAAACATGCTGAAAATTGGTCGTACTTAATAAGAATAAGAGATGGCTCTAAAAATAAAAACACCAAGAGGATTGACGAAAAATTTCAGCTGAGCCCCATGCTGGCCCCAAAATGGGGCCTCTCTCCGCATCGCCGAGGAACTATAGAAATTCAGCCAGATCTTGCTAATTCTATTTTTGGGAAACAAGATCGCAGTGAGTTTGAGAGATTGCTTAAACTCCGAATATCCAGAATGCTTGCCCCCAATCTCTTTGGTGCTAATGAAGGGCCTTCGCATCCGGGGTTGTTTTCGTGATCCATAGAGACTTAGAATTCCTCTTAGATTCAAAAGAACCATTGGAAGATTTTTGTAGCAATGGCGGTGTATGGGATTTATACCTTGCTTCTTACAATAACAATGATCGCGTTCGAACTGTATTCACGAATATCCCTGCTAAAAACAAGGTTTGGATCGTTCAGCCAGAGTACGGATACACGCAGGCCGAGTTGGCGAGTATTGGTGAATACTATACCCTAGCCAATTCAAAGGAAAGCGACTGGGTCATTAATACATTTGAACATATTTTAATCAAATATCCGTACGCCAAGAAAATATGCATCGATATCACCGGATTGATGAGACCACATCTGTTATTCATCCTATTGTATCTTAAATATAAAGGCTTTAATGAATTCGATATGCTATATACCGAACCTATTCGATATCAAAGAAAAGATGAGACTAAATTCACATTAGCGGATGTCTCTGAGGTTCGCCAAGTTGAAGGATTTGCTGGCTCACATGACACTAATATGTCAAATGATGTACTAATAGTTGGAGTCGGTTATGATCATAACCTTGTGTCCCGTGTGATTCTAGAAAAAAGTAGCGCAAGATTAGTACAACTTCATAGTTTGCCGTCTCTTAGTGCAGATATGTACCAAGAGAGCATCTTGCGACTTGACCGGGTTTCGACTCGAGCGAAGCCTCTAGATGATCAGATTTTTTTTAGCAGTGCAAATGACCCATATGCAACTATGGCTGCACTTGCTTCTGCCTTCAAAGAATTACACACACAAAGACCAATTACCAACCTATACCTGTCACCATTGGCGACGAAACCACAAGCACTCGGGTTCGGACTCTATTACCTACTCCATAAGCCGATGGAGGCGTGCAGTATTATATTCCCATTTTCAGACTCTTACGATAAAGAGACGGGAAAAGGTGTGGGAAGATCGTGGGTCTATCCAATCTATTTAATGTAGAGTTTTTTTCTAGTCGCTCGTTTAAGCTTCAAAACTCCAGTAACTATTCGACTTACCCACATTGACCACTGACTAGGCAATTTAAAATAGGGTGCGCAACCTCACTGTGCAACCTGGCCTCCTGAAGTCATTTGCCTAGCTTCGGCACCAGGAAGGAGTACCTCCTCGTGCTCAATGAAGTGACCTTTCACCATCTAGCCGTACACCCACCCGCTCCGGAAGGTACTTGCCCTGATCATCTGATATCCGCAGATCCCGCACTTCAGAGCCCCACGGACGAGGTAGATTGGGTTACAACATTTCTGCCGGGTTTGTCTCACCTTCGGCCCAGCATGTACTGGACCTGGTCGAAGGCCTTCTGGCCGATGAGCCCAGCAGACGAAGCCGCCCGACGCCGGGATTCACTCCGTTCGGCTAACCTAACTATCTCGCTCGATTCGCACCTCACCAACATCGGCTACCAGAACGCCCCAATCTAGGCCACCAGATCGCGATTGAAATACCCTTCTAACAGACTCTGCCCTCCCTTCTTTCTCTATTAAGAAATGCCTTCCATGCACGCCAACTTGACGACTTGGGTCTCCCAAGTAAATGACGCGACGGGATTCCTCCAGCGGTTCTACACCGACCTGCGGGATCCCGAACAACGTGCCCGCGCCGCCGCCGCTGGGACCTTCGCTCGAGAGTTCAACCGCTCCGCAGGTCGGAGACCCTCTACCACACCGAGGCCCTGGATCGGCCTCAGCCCTGAGCTGGCGGAACGGACCGCCTGGACCAGTGCGATTCGTGGTCTCCTTGGGCTCAATATCCTCGTCGCCCTCGGTGGCGGCTCGGCCCTGGGCCCTAAATCCCTTCACACACGCCTCAACCAGGAACTCTGCGCCGCCGTCCGCGGCTTCGATGTGGCCTTCCCCCAGGAACTAGTGGAGAGCGATCTGGATGGCTTGTGCGAGGAGGCCATCCAGAAAGCAGCCGAGACGGCCGAAGCCGCCTGGAAGGAAGTCCGACTTCCCAGCGAGGCCGATATTCCAGTCGGTGATTTTCTTCGAGACGAGTGGCTGAAGGAGGTCCGCCCCGGCCTCCATGCGCTCCTCGCGAGGGATTAACCGCACCTCTGGCATAGCCTAGGCGCTGCCGTTCGGCGTCCAGCCCTGCGGGAGCGCCCTGTGGCCACGCGCGGGTTCTACGGCAGACTCGAATACTTGACCCAAAACCCGAAGACCAGGCCAGGGATTCTGTGGAAATCGGGTCTTGGAGGGGCATCCTAGGGGAGCCCAGCCAAGGAGGCAGAGATGCCGAGGAAGGGACACAGCGAGGAGCAGATTGTCTTTGCGTTGAAGCAGGCGGAGAACAGGGCAAAGATCCCAGACATCTGCAGGAAGTTGGGGATCTCGGATCAGACCTTCTACCGGTGGAAGCACCAGTATGAGGGCCTTGGGGTATCCGAGCTGAGGGAGCTCAGGCAGCTTCGGGATGAGAATGCCCGACTGAAGCGCCTGGTGGCGGATCTGAGCCTCGACAAGCACATCCTGCAGGAAGTACTTTCAAAAAAAGTCTGAAGGCCGCGGTGCGGCGCGCGCTGGTGGAGTGGGTCCAGAAAGGCTATGGATTCAGCGAGCGTCGTGCCTGCGGCTTGGTGTGCATCTGTCGGGGGAGCGTGCGCTACCGGCATCGGCGAGACTCCCAGCGAGTTCGCAGGGAAGGTGATGGATGCCTGGGCAGACGCCAGGGCCGTGCACTTGGCCTTCATCCGGCCGGGGAAGCCCACGGAGAACGCCTTCATCGAAAGCTTCAACGGCAGGCTCAGAGATGAGTGCCTGAACACGGAGATATTCCGGTCCGTGGCTGAAGTCAGGGGCAAGTTAGCTGCATGGCGCTACGACTACAACTACAGGAGGCCACACAGCGCCATGAATGACCGGACACCGGCCCAGTTCGCAGCCCAGAATCCAGCGCCCGCAGGAGAAGGCAGTTTGATATATAAACATAAATTTTAATGTACTTACAATCGCCAAGGACCAATCACAAGTCCCTATCAGCCATATCCGAAGCTTCCCCTTGGGCCGGTCTTAGCGTGATTCAAGAAGCCAGAGTCAATTCCGGTTCAGAATCGAAGAAAAAGCCCTAACTCCGCAAACCCACCCGTATCAGAGCCAGAAAACCAGGCATGGCTTGGCCCTTTTCATTTGTGCCTGCAATCAGTGCTTCTTTGTTTTAGCGTTCAGGTTGGTGTCAAGAAACTTTTGTGCTCTGGCAATTCGGTCCTTCAGGCTGGCCTGGAATTGCCCGTCTTCTTTCCTGCGGTCAATGTGTTCGGCGATCGCCGCCCGGATGACTTCAGCGATCGGCCGTTGATCAATGCTGGCAACCGTCTCTAATTGCTCGGCTTGGTCCACAGAGAGTCGAATGGTCATGGCTTTGGCAGGTCTCATGCCCTAATTTTCGGCCTTGACACCACGGTTGTCAACAGCCACGGTATCATGGTTGCATGGTATCAAAACCGGAGTATCCTATTGAGACAAGGAGGGTCTATGACCAACGATTCGAGCGCACAAGCCCAAGGTGGTCCTCACCACGAGTTCAAGATTCAGATCGACCGGGTTCACTACGAGGTAGCTGCGCCCTCCCTCACCGGAACGCAATTGCGGGCAATCCCAACCCCCCCCATCGGCCCCGAACGCGATTTGTTTGAGGTGATCCCCGGTGGTGACCGCAAGATCGGTGACTCCGATGTCGTAGAGATCCACAATGGCCAGCGGTTCTTTACTGCCCCCGCACACATCACACCGGGTAGCGGGGCTTGGAAGCGTAAAGGCTGAAGGGATGTTGCCCGCATTTGATTCCGAATTCCTTGAGTCGCGAGGTCTCATTCATGAGGTCATCGTTGAAGGTGGAACGACTTGTGTCCTCCTTCCGAGTTGGCCACTACCCACCGGCTGCACCTTGCCGCGTACCGCTTTGTTGCTTCGGTTGTCTGCCGGATATCCGGACGTCCCTCCAGACATGTGGTGGTTTGATCCCCCAGTAGTTCGAAAGGATGGCCAACCAATCCGAGCTACGGAATCTCGCGAACAATATCTGGGGAGGCAGTGGCAACGGTGGTCCAGACACCTGAGCCCGGGCCAGTGGCAGTCCGGAATCGATGGCTTGGAGAGCTATCTCGCCTTAATCCGGAAGGAGCTGGATCAAAGCTGCCTGGAGTCTGCCTCATGAGGGTGAGCCTTGTTCTCTCCATGGAACTCTCAAGAAAGCTAGTAGGGCTTACAGACCTCGATGTTGAGACTGGCGGTGTGCTTTTCGCAAAGCCAGTGCATTCCGATAGTGGAGATATTCGTCTTCTCGCGCGGGCTTTCCATGAGGTGCCAGCGACAGCATACGCGACGCGAAAAGTTGACCAGCTTGACATCCGCTCGGATGGCTATGTGCATTCGCTCGGTTTAGCGGAGGCTGAAGGTGTTGTCCCAATTTGGACACACACACATCCTGGTTCTGGATCCTCGCCGCTCCCAAGCATCCGCGACCAAGTTGTCGATTCACAAATCTCGGATGTATTCCGCATCAGAACCGGGAGTTCTTACTACGGAGCACTCATTCTGGCATCCGAAAATGGGAAGCTCACATACACAGGACACCTTGATGATGGAAGTAAGGTCACGCCTATTGATCGGATGATAATGGTTGGTGATCGCATTTCGATTTGCTACGACTACAGGTCTCATCGACCCACACTGGATCCACTTTACGACCGGAATGTTCGTGCCTTTGGTGGAGATGTTCAGCGCATTCTTGGGGATCTACGGGTCGCTGTGGTCGGCTGTGGAGGAACAGGCTCTGCGGTCTCGGAGCAGTTGGTTCGATTGGGAGTGAGAGATTTCTTACTGGTTGATCCAGACACACTTTCTGAAACGAATCTGACCCGTGTATATGGCTCAACTCCGTCAGATGTAGGCCAGCCTAAGGCCGCTGTACTTCGTAATCATCTCAAATCTATTGCCCCGAAGGCCGACATCATAAATTCTGAATCCTCGGTAACCGTCGAACAGACAGCACGGAATCTTGCCTCGGCCGACATCGTCTTTGGGTGCACAGACGACAACGCCGGTCGCCTTGTGCTTTCGAGAATGGCGACTTACTTTCTTCAGCCAGTGATTGACTGCGGGGTTCTGCTCACCAGTAATCATGCTGGGCAACTTGATGGGATCTTCGGCCGAGTCACGACACTCCTTCCAGGTAGTGCTTGCCTCGTCTGCCGAAATCGGGTCAATCTTGCACTGGCAGCAAATGAGATGCTCACCGCAGAAGAACACCTCAAATTAGTGAAGGAAGGGTACGCTCCAGCAATGCCCGGCGTGGAGCCTGCTGTTGTTACATTCACTTCCGCTGTTGCAGCAGCGGCGGTAAGTGAATTGCTTGAGCGCCTTACCGGATTTGGTGTCGAGCCGGTGCCAACCGAAGTAATTCTGCGTTTTCACGACCGCGAAATCTCCACGAACCATCAACCTCCTCGTGAGCGGCACTATTGCCATCCGGCATCAGGGAAAATGGGAATTGGGATCACCGCGCCCCTTCTGGAGCAAACGTGGAAGGCCTGAATGCGCAAATCTCATTTTGGGACTGGCTCCCCCTCCCTTGGAGAGGTTGGAGAATCGTCCTACAGGTGAACGCTGGGGACGAAGTTCCTGATGTTCTCCCATCCAGAGGTGCTGTGATCGTCGGTCCGCGTAGTCGTCCAACATGGATCGTCTTCGACTGCCCCTGTCCAAAAAAACACCGCGTCATGCTCAATCTTGATCCAAACCGGACCCCTCGATGGAAGGTGATCTCCGCACGACCCCTGGCCCTCTATCCAAGTGTTGACGACCGAAGCTCAGGCAGGCACTGCCATTACTTCATCAACCATGGCCGCACAGCCTGGGTTCTTGATTAGATATCCGAAAGGAGCACCTGTGGCTAGTGAACCACTTGATCCAGCCTCCTCCCCGACCGGCGAGAATCCGCTTTCTGAAGTAAGGTGGTCCGAGAAACCACGGAAGACACCCTTCTTCCAGGCGATCCATTCCGCGCGCTACCACCGCCAATCTATGATTCGGCAGATTCAAACGCGTACTCATCGGCGACTAATTTGCTACATATCGGGTGCGAATACATGGATCCATCGGGAGGACACGGTTGGGTTCTCCGATCTACTTCATAATGTGGAAGTCGATTCACCCCTCGACCTTCTCTTGCATACGGGAGGAGGAGATATTGACGCTGCGGAAAAGCTCATCTCGATGCTCAGGACGAAAGTTCGCAATTCAGAACTACGCGTCATTGTGCCTGATTATGCGAAAAGTGCTGGAACCCTTATGGCCCTAGGGGCCGACACCATCATCATGAGTGACAGTTCTGAACTCGGCCCGATTGATCCCCAAGTGGTATTGCCGGACAGTCAGGGAAACAACATGAGCCATTCCGTCCAGCACTACCTCGATGCCTACGCGACGCTGAAGAAGGCTCTTGCTACCGACCCGAATGATGTGTCCGCACAAATCATGTTGCAGAAATTAGAGCCTACGACCGTGGAACACTTCGAATCGGTGAAACAGAGGGCCCGACAGTTGGCCGAGGATCATCTGAAATTAGGAATGTTCAGCGAAAAAGGGAATTGGACAGCAACAGTCGATCTGCTCCTGAATACGAAGCGTTGGCAATCTCACGGCCAAATGATCTCATGGGAAGTCGCTTCAGGCCCTGAGCTTGGCCTCAATGTGGAATATCTGCAACCACAGTCCGAAGACTGGGAAGCCTACTGGCACCTTTACTGTCTACAACGTCTTTCTATTGGTGATTCCCAAAAATTATTTGAGTCTGATTATGTATCTATAGTTATCGACGGGATACAATAAGAATTGTCCATTTCGATTTTCTTCTCGATTCACTCTGTAATGAGGTCTTAATAGATTAGCTAACCTGCGATTTCGTCCTGACAAGACCTAAGCATGGCTTTGATTTTTCGAGGTGTGTGGCGATGCCAACAAACCTGCATAGATTTTCTGTAAAATCTCGGGGCGCATAGGTTCTGACGTTCTCCCCGTAAGTTAGTCCGATTATTCTGTGGATTCCACCTCAATAAAGTAGAGGAGGAACCATGAGAAGGAGCCGTTTCAGCGAGGAGCAGATCATCCACGCGCTGAAGGAGCACGAGGCGGGGACAAAGACGGCGGATATAAGCCGGCGCTTGGGCGTTTCGGACCAGACCTTCTACCGGTGGAAGGCGAAGTTCGGAGGGCTGGAGGTCTCGGATGCCCGCCGCCTGAAGCATCTGGAGATCGAGAACGCCAAAGTCCTGCGGATACTGGGGCAGCGGGATCTCGACATCGAGGCCCTGAGGTTCCTCCTCCGAAAAAAAACTGAGGCCCGCTGACCTACGGAAGGTTGTGTCGCTGCTGAGGCGAGTCTTTCGGGTGAGTGAGCGGCGGGCCTGTGGAGTGGTGGACATGCCGAGGTGCACCTGCCGGTATCGAAGCCGCCGGAAGGAAGTTCCTGGCTTGCGGAAGCGTTTGCTGGAACTGGCTGCTGAGAGGAAGCGGTTCGGGGCCCCGAGGCTCTACCTGCTGCCGCGACGGGAGGGGTTCATGGTGAACCACAAGCGGGTAGAGCGACTCTACAACGAGGAGGGCCTTTGGGTGCGCAAGCGCATCCGGAAGCGGATGAAGGGCGCGCCACGCCAGGCGCTTCAGCCGCCGGTGAAGCCCAATCAGCAATGGGCCATGGATTTCGTGTCGGATGCCTTGGCGGAAGGGCGCGCCATCCGGACGTTGAACGTCGTGGATGTCTTCACTCGGGGGGGGGCTGGCCATCGAGGTGGACTTCAGCCTGCCAAGTCTGCGGGTGGTCCGGGTGCTGGAGGATCTGATGCGGAAGCGAGGGCGCCCGGAGGCGCTGGTGAGCGACAACGGCCCGGAGTTCACGTCCAGAGCATTCGACCAGTGGCGCCATCAGAGGGGCCTGGTCCACCACTTGATCAAGCCAGGGAGGCCCATGCAGAACGGCACCTGCGAAAGCTTCAACGGGCGATTCAGAAACGAATGCCTGAACGAGAACTGGTTCAAAGACCTTGCGGAGGCACGGCAGGTGGCCCGAGCATGGCTCCGTGACTACAACCACCATCGCCCGCACACCGCTCTTGGGGGACTTCCCCCAGCGGAGTTCGCACGCCGCTGGGCTGGCTTCGGTCGCCTCCGGCTACCTTCGCCCAGTCCAGCGACACCACTCCAATCAACCTGGATTCCACACAAATACCGGGCTAATCATGGGGGAAACGTCATCGGTAAACCCAAGCCAGCGGTCGGCAACCAAGACATATCATTCGCCATCGGTATCTCCAGGCTCTCTCCAGTTGCCCGCAGGCGGCCGTCCACGAATCGCGGAATCGACCATTAGGATGCGATCCCATTCGGGTTCGATCTCAGAAATACCTGAAAGTAGGGCGAGAGCAACGCCCATGGTCCCGGTTAAAAAACTTGAATCCATAGTTGCTGATTCTAATGGAAATTTTCTATCCGGGTCCCATGGAGAAAAGCTCGTGATTATTGAATTATTTGAATGGTGATCAAAAGTCCAATCAAAATAAGTCAAAGCGGCTTTCTTGAAGAGAGGGTCTCCTGTTGTTTGAAAAATTCTATTAAATAAATGGGCGTTACCGGCGGAGCCGTGACATAGGGAGGCATCAAACATTCCTGCATCGATTGGATTCTTAGCGGCAACCTTTCGGAGAATTTCAAGAGATTTTGTTTTCCATCTCGATTCTTGCATTCTAATGCTCGTGTGCAATAAAGATAACCCAATTCCAAGGTCACCGTAGCACCAAGCAATTCTGGATTCAGATTTCATCCGAATTTCTCGATTTTCGGGGGCCTCTCCTATTGGTATTATTCTCGAAAAAGATGATGGAGCAGTAGAAGGATTACTCTGCATAATAAGCCAACGAATAGCACCTTTTAATAAAAAATAATATTTTTCGTAATAATATGAGTTTATAAAACATACGCGACCAATTAGATTTATAACTCCAGGCACTCCGTGGGCCAATCCCAAGTTATAATAGCCAAGTGGGGCTTGCTTTTTTTGCCATTCGGGGAGTAGCTCGGGTGGTGTTAACCAAGTAAATCCTCCATCGAGATGAATTTTTCTCCTTATTAATTCACTCAATACAGCATCAAGTAAAATTTTTCCACTCATTTTAGGGAATCTTTCAATTGCGTAAATCCCAAGACCAACAAGACCGTCAATGAGATCATATTCGAGAGGTTTGTTTTTATTTTTTATATAGTTAATAATAATTTTGTCGATTTCTGTGCATGAATCGTGGATTTCATGCAACATATCTTTTTGAATATATGCAAGGACCCAAGCAACTCCCGTAAATCCAGAAAATAAACTGGTAGAAGACGCATGTCTGGCAACATGATCCACCGCTAAATTAAGAAATTTTTCGGAAACTGCCTTGAAATCGTTCTCTGGCTGACATTGGTTGAGATAGTGAAATCCAAGTGCAAGTCCAGCATAGCCCGTCGCAACGCCGGGGTGACAAGGGGGGGGGTGAAGTGCCATTATTTCTTGCACGGTTTTCTGTATTATTGATCTAGCTTTAGATGCTCTATCGCCTGTCAAGATCGGTGACCAGTTTGGATGAACGAGTGAACCCACGAGAAACTCCAGGAAGCGCTTGGTGCCAGGAATCAGCAATATTCTTGACTGTGGATGACCCAAGGAGGGACTGAACGGATTCAGCTGTTTCTTGGAGCCCAGAGTAACCTTGAAATTGGCGCCAAGTAATAGGGCCTATTTCCAATTTTGGATATTACATCCCAATACACACTACCAAGCGAAGGAACGAAAAGTGAGATGGGCACGTGCTTTTGATGCCGCCGGAGAGGCTAGTTGACTTTCGCCCTTTCCCCCCAGGCGTTGCTGACATTGCACGATGTTCTGCATCGCATTGTGGTCTCGGTCTGGTCGGATTCGCGAATGGCTCGTGCCGCCCACACTTTAATGAGAAAAAGACTCTAGATCAATCGATGTCAATTGGATTTTTTTGCTCTGGACAGGAATGAATGGACCTGTCTTTATGATCGCACACCACATGACCTATCAGAGCAATTCCGCTCATGGGGGTGGTGAAGGAGAACTCAATGAACCAGAATCACCAGAGCACGCGCAAGCTCGAACTGAATCTTGAAACCCTGCGCAAGCTGGATACCAATCTTGAGAACGTGCTCGGAGGCGAGGACCTTAACGACTGCTGCCAGAACGACACGAATTCTGGTGTGACTCGCCAGCCTTGCTGATATAGCACGCCTGCAGCAAGTAGACCCGCTCCAATCAAAGGTCCGATTGCTATTGTCTTCAATAGCAGGCAGTCCTTGATTGGAGCGTTTGTATTTTAAGTATTCACGTCATGTTTATGCTGCCACCACTCGGACATTAATTGAATTAAGTCTTAATAATTTTTGAAATTACCAATTAAAGCATGGATCGCAATATACTATCGCGCCACTTCCCGCTCCAGTCGGAACGGTTAATATCAACTGGAGATCAATTGTGATCGCATCGGCCAATACTAAGATCTATTTGGAGCGAGAGCTTTTTGATGTCATTGTTCCATCTATTGATGAAATGAGGGATGGAGATGACGGGTTTGTCTGTCATTCCACTACTGATATTGGCATATTTGATTTTGCGATGTATCAATTAACGGGTAGCTCCAACAATTTAAAACTGGCGCAAGAAAGAATAATTAGAGGAATAGAAAAAATTATTCAAGAGCCATTTCGTTTGCGCAGTATTGGTGGTCACATAGGTTCTATCCTGTTGGCCGATATAATTGATCCAAACATAGTGGATGAAGCAACTCAGAGAACTTTTTTTGAAATTACAACTGCTCATATTAATAAGTCGAGCAAGTATTTGCTGGAATTTATGCATGGGCTTGCAGGTGTTGGCCTTTCTGCTCAACGGTTTGTAGCAATTCAGGCAGCACAGGATTGTATCGAATCAATTGTTGCAAAAATCATTAAACAAGCAAAATGGGACTCCGATGGTTGTTATTGGGTAACCTCTGATTCATCCATGGAAGTCGAGTGGGTTCGCCTAGGCTATGCACATGGAAATTACGGTATAATAGATTTTTTAGCTACGGAATATCTACGCGGAAACGAAGAGCCGGCAATTTATAGAACCCTGGATGGTGCATGCAAATGGATGACTAAACGGCTGTCTGGCAATGCATTAGAAGAGACTCCAGTGTTAGCGATTAAAAAGGCCGGACATTCAGAGTGGGAAATTAATGGACATGAAGGCAAATTAATTTGGTGGTGCTTAGGTCCTATTGGTTTAATTATTCCGCTTATAAAAGCCAGGTCAGCTCTTGGGGACGAAACCTTCTCGCCCCTAATCCGTAGTCTTATTTTAAACGCTGCGCCAGATATCTCCCGTGCGAGTTGTGTTTGTGCTTCTGGTATGTGTCATGGATACATGGGGAATATCAATATTTTAATGAAGGCTTATAAAATTTCAGGTGACGATTCTTGTTTGCAAGTGGCCAAACAGTGGCAGGATCGTTTCATTGAAAGAATCCTCTCCTTCGGGCCTCAATCAGCGATGAGCAGGGAGTCCTTAAAATATAAATACAATTGGGACAGACATCTAGTTGACAGGTCCGCAGCATTTGAGCGTCAGATGATAGGCTGGCATCCCAATGAATACAGGTTGGCTGGCTATATGATGGGACTTTCCGGTATTGGCGCTTCAATTGCAATGCTTATAGCTGATCGTTGCGATCAATGGGGGCTTGAAGGGATAATGATACAATAGTCGGCCCCAAATAAGTCATATATTTAGATTTAGCAACAGTTTAAGGGAACTTTAGGCATATCTGGTACACCAGAAAGCGAGGGGAGATCCCCGATTTTCTGATGTGGTGTACGGATGAAGCCGAAACCGATGCGGACGACGAGTGAGCAGCCGGTGATCGGCTGGAAGCTGGGCCTGGCGCTGGACCCTAACCACGAGCTGGTGCGGCTGCCGGCGGTGGTCCCCTGGGATGACCTGACGAAGGAATTCGGTCGCCTGTATGTGCCGGACCTCGGGCGTCCGGGCATTCCGGTTCGGCTAATGGCGGGGCTTCACCTGCTGAAGCACACCTACGGACTGTCGGATGAGCAGGTGGTGAAGGGCTGGGTGGAGAACCCCTACTGGCAGTATTTCTGCGAAGAGGAGTTCTTTCAGCACCACTTCCCGATCCATCCCTCGCAGATGACGCGGTGGCGAGGCCGCATCGGCGAGAAGGGTGTGGAGAAGCTGCCGGAGGCCACGGTCGCGGCTGGAAGATCCACGGGTACCATCACGGAGAAGAGCTTCGAAAGGTCATCGTGGACACGACGGTGCAGCCGAAGGCGATCCAGCATCCGACGGATGCGGACTGTACCGGAAGGTCCACGGAGCGATGCTGAGGATCGCCGAGGCCGAGGGCATCAAGCTTCGCCAGAGCTATCGGAAGCTCATGGAATGGGGATTCCGGAAGCACGGAGGGCACGCGAAGGCCCGTCAGTTCAAGCGAGCCCGGAAGGTGCTCCGCAGCCTGAAGACCATGGCCGGCCGGGTGCAGCGGGATGTGGAGCGGAAGCTCACGGATGAAGGTTATGCGCGGCACCGGAGGGCGCTGATCCTCTCGGAGCTGATCCTGACTCAGACTCGGAAGACGAAGGGCAAGGTCTACAGCCTGCACGCTCCGGAGGTGGAATGCATCGCCAAAGGTAAGGCGCACCGGCCCTACGAATTCGGGGTGAAGGCCAGCCTCGCCGTGACCCATCGGGAAGGTTTCGTGGTGGGCGCCATGAGCTGCCCTGGCAACCCTTACGACGGTCACACCCTGGAAGGCCAGCTCAACCAGGTGGAACGGATTACGGGCCAGATCCCAGCCACCACCTTCGTGGACAAGGGATACTAGGGCCACGGCGTGGATCCGGCTCGAAGCCAAGTTCTCACAGCGGCACCCGGAAGCTGAGCAAGATGCTCAAACAGGATCTGCGGCGCAGAGTCGCCATCGAACCGGAACTGGGACACATGAAATCAGACGGACTCCTTGGGTGGAACTTCCTCAAGGGCGCGGTCGGAGACATGCAGAACGTCATCCTCAGCGGCGCAGGGCACAACATCCGGAAGATCCTGGCCCACCTCAGGGCCCTATTGCGCCTGCTTATGGGCGAGGCCAGGAGGGCCGTCAGTGCCCTGATCGCGGCCCTCGAACCTCAGGCCAATCCCCTCCCTCTCCCTATATCTGCCTGATCTGGCTGGATGGGTTTTTCAGGGCCGACTAAATAATATAAAATAATATTATTTGCTTGGTCCTCTGTAACCAGTAGGAGTTGGGACAGCTCTGTTTGTATGTTTTACAAAAAATAGACCGTCGTAGTGGGTTAGAATTCGTTGTTGGAGCATATAGGCTTTTGTATTTTCAGCAACATACACCGCACCAATGCCTCTTGTTGATAAGTAGGAGTTGAACCAGTCCGCAACCGGACCAGTGGTCGGACATTTTCTGAGGTCGAGGGCGAGCAATTCATATCCAGTTCGCGCGAGCGCAGCATCAAGCGTGCCCTCAGGTGCAGGAGGGACTTCATGAACGATCAAGCCCTGCTTGGGGGCGATGGCTTGGAATTTACCCTCGTAGAATGAGAATCCAAATGCCATGTAGTCGTTTTTGAAGTAGTTGGATAGCCAATTTCCCATGCTAAGCACGCCACCGTAACCAAATTTGGATACATGAAAGTTGTGAGCCCAGACCACCACCTTCCCCTGAGGGCCCTCTCGGTCCAGAATCCACTTTATATTATCCGCCATGGCTCTATCTCGCACTGTGCTACCGGCAGCGCCACTCTTCAGATCAGCAACAATCATCTCTGCATATTGAGAGACCACTTTTAAATCTTGTCGCGTCATTTCAAATTCATTCGGAGAGGAGGCTTGAATCCAAGCAGTCCGATTCGAATCGAAGATAGATAACCAGTGCAAAGTTGCCGCATAAATCTTTTCCCTTGTCGCACGCGGAGCTGCGGACAACTCTCTAATTGTTGTTAATGATTCAAGATTACCTAGTTCTCCAATAAAGTTTTCAGTGATTTCAGGGGAGGTTTTCTTTAAATATAAAATTACATTATGCACTGCGCTGGACGGAGTTTGCATGTCAAAGCCCTGAAAGCTTAGCTTGTGGGTGTGAGAAGGATTTTCATTCCAACGACGCATCCAGCGTATTTGTTCTAAAACCTCCTCGGTGTCCCAGGTCCAAAAATACAGACCAGCTAAGCCTTTCGCTGGATCCCCTTCTCCCCGTGTGACATAGGCATTTAATATCCGAGCCTCCGGTTGATTGGCTTCGATTGCAAATGTTGTAAAATTCATTTCTGAGACAAGGAATTCAAGCATGCGATGCTTTAGTTGGAAGAACTCACGGCTGCCGTGAGTCGCTTCTCCTAACCCTACAATACGTGTTGTCCCGACAATATCTCTGAGTGGTTGCATATCCTTGAAACCATGGCCGGCCTGGACAGTGACTAGGGGCACAGCATGATTGCGAATCCAAGTATCCACCGTTGCGGGGCCCGGACGATCCTGGCTCACGGAACGTCCAACCTGAAGGGCCAATTCTCTAGCGGTTGAAGGGATGGCAACGCGTAACGGCTGTCCGAAATAATCAGGTAGGTCAAGGCCGACTAAATAATCACCGGGTGGCAGGGCGACTTTGAATCGCCCCTGGACCAATGGAGCAAAGAAAATATCGCCGACATCATTAGAAATTCGCCTAACCCTAAGGAATCCATGATGGAGAGCTTTAGATGAAGCTCCGTCAATATGACCGTAGAGTTCCTGCCCCCCCCTCTCTAGACGGAGTGTTGCGCCTTCTGTAAGCGCTCTAGCAACGACTTCGACCTTGCCGCGGTATATTGCGGTAAACCCAGGGGCGGTTACCGTAAGTGCGAACAAGCCCGGAGTCAAATTCTTGAATTGGAACGAACCATCTTTCTTGGTCAATTCGCGTTTTGGCTGAGAACCTTGATGAGATGGTATCGCTGCCACCATTGCCCCGCAAACTGGAAGCCCAGATTCATCTACAACTCGTCCTTGCAAAGACCCCGTCTGCGCCTGGGCTGATAAGCCACTTTCACAGACAATCAATAGGGTTACAACCTTAGGCATAAGCAAGCGAAACATGGCCACTCCTAGGTAAGAGCCTATAGTACATGATAATTTAGCAACAGTTTAAGGGAACTTTAGGCATATCTGGTACACCAGAAAGCGAGGGGAGATCCCCGATTTTCTGATGTGGTGTACGGATGAAGCCGAAACCGATGCGGACGACGAGTGAGCAGCCGGTGATCGGCTGGAAGCTGGGCCTGGCGCTGGACCCTAACCACGAGCTGGTGCGGCTGCCGGCGGTGGTCCCCTGGGATGACCTGACGAAGGAATTCGGTCGCCTGTATGTGCCGGACCTCGGGCGTCCGGGCATTCCGGTTCGGCTAATGGCGGGGCTTCACCTGCTGAAGCACACCTACGGACTGTCGGATGAGCAGGTGGTGAAGGGCTGGGTGGAGAACCCCTACTGGCAGTATTTCTGCGAAGAGGAGTTCTTTCAGCACCACTTCCCGATCCATCCCTCGCAGATGACGCGGTGGCGAGGCCGCATCGGCGAGAAGGGTGTGGAGAAGCTGCCGGAGGCCACGGTCGCGGCTGGAAGATCCACGGGTACCATCACGGAGAAGAGCTTCGAAAGGTCATCGTGGACACGACGGTGCAGCCGAAGGCGATCCAGCATCCGACGGATGCGGACTGTACCGGAAGGTCCACGGAGCGATGCTGAGGATCGCCGAGGCCGAGGGCATCAAGCTTCGCCAGAGCTATCGGAAGCTCATGGAATGGGGATTCCGGAAGCACGGAGGGCACGCGAAGGCCCGTCAGTTCAAGCGAGCCCGGAAGGTGCTCCGCAGCCTGAAGACCATGGCCGGCCGGGTGCAGCGGGATGTGGAGCGGAAGCTCACGGATGAAGGTTATGCGCGGCACCGGAGGGCGCTGATCCTCTCGGAGCTGATCCTGACTCAGACTCGGAAGACGAAGGGCAAGGTCTACAGCCTGCACGCTCCGGAGGTGGAATGCATCGCCAAAGGTAAGGCGCACCGGCCCTACGAATTCGGGGTGAAGGCCAGCCTCGCCGTGACCCATCGGGAAGGTTTCGTGGTGGGCGCCATGAGCTGCCCTGGCAACCCTTACGACGGTCACACCCTGGAAGGCCAGCTCAACCAGGTGGAACGGATTACGGGCCAGATCCCAGCCACCACCTTCGTGGACAAGGGATACTAGGGCCACGGCGTGGATCCGGCTCGAAGCCAAGTTCTCACAGCGGCACCCGGAAGCTGAGCAAGATGCTCAAACAGGATCTGCGGCGCAGAGTCGCCATCGAACCGGAACTGGGACACATGAAATCAGACGGACTCCTTGGGTGGAACTTCCTCAAGGGCGCGGTCGGAGACATGCAGAACGTCATCCTCAGCGGCGCAGGGCACAACATCCGGAAGATCCTGGCCCACCTAAGGGCCCTATTGCGCCTGCTTATGGGCGAGGCCAGGAGGGCCGTCAGTGCCCTGATCGCGGCCCTCGAACCTCAGGCCAATCCCCTCCCTCTCCCTATATCTGCCTGATCTGGCTGGATGGGTTTTTCAGGGCCGACCAGCTATCGCGCCGAGGCCGCCAAAGCCAGACTGCCCAAGGAGGCCTCAGCAGCCCCCTGACGCCGCGCCGATGGGGTGCCCTCCGCTGCGGCCTACGGCCTCCGCTCCGGACACCCCATCGGTTCCACATCAACCAAGGGGGTCAAGATTCGTGTCGTTTCGGGGGCCAACTTTCGTGTCGCTTGACACATGCCATTCCTGTATCCCTGACCGGAGAGCCATTTCCAAGGCATCCAGCAGGGCCTTCACTTTGGGGGCGCGGTTGGTATACAGGGCATTGTGCCTCCAGGACTGCCTGAATTCCGGGTCCACTGCCGAAGCCTTCATCGATAAAAAGGCTGTCGATGGACGTGAAACTGACGGAAAACGGAACGAACATGTGGTTGTAATTAATCAACCACTGTTCTCAAGTATTACCTCTTCATGACTTGCATAGATAATGGTCCGCCCCTTAAAATACGAACTACTAACGATACGCTTTCGACTTATCCAATCTAGATTCGAAAATGCCTCATCTAAGAGCAAGAGTTGTTTGTTGGATGCCAAAACCGCGGTGATTGCGATTAGCTGACGTTGCCCGCCGGAAAAGTTACGACCGTCACTTGCCACCATGGTTTGATATCCCATAGGAAGACTCTTTACCCAATCGTCTAAGCCCGTCTCTTTTGCGGCCGCGAAAAGATGGGCTTTCGGCCTATCGCCAGAAAAGATTCGAAGATTTTCTAGGATAGAACCGTTAAAAAATTGAGGGAATTGCGGCAAATAGGTCATTAGCGTATTTGCAGCCTGGCCTTCTACTCCACCAACACTGATTCGCCCAGTCTCGGGGAAATACAGACCAGCCAGTAATTTTAACAAAGTGCTCTTACCCGAACCAGAAACCCCTTTTATTTGATGGAAGGAGCCAGGTTCTACTCTCAAGTGTATGTCTTCGAGAATCCATCGGCCTGTTTTTTCATATCTAAACCATACCCCTTCAGCGACAATGGGTCCAAGAAGTTTTGCGGTACTACTCAATGACACTGAGGGTTGCCTGGCCGTTTTGAAGGCTTCATGAGCTCCTGACATTTGTGGCTTGGCAAGGGCGACAGAAATCATGGATTGGCTAAGATTAATAAAGGAACTCGTGAAGGAACTACTTAATTGTGAAAATGCCAGGAGTTGACCTAGGGATGTTTCTCCGCCTAATACTTTCAACCCACCCCAAACCAGGAGACATATAATGCTTCCCTGGCTGAATAATTCATTTATCGCATCTCCCCACAAACTGATTCGTTCAAGCTTAAGGGTGTGACTCAATTCTGTGGATAGCCTATTTTTCCAGCGTCTCAGTACCCATTCCTGACTACCCATGGCCTTAAGCGTAGGTACGCCCTTCAATAGTTCCGCAAGGGCGCTGTGTTCTGCTTGGCTGGCCCTGATTTGAGCCCATGTTTTTCGAGCTTGCAAATATCCAATTACAATAGAAATAAAGCTAATGATAACTGCTCCCAAAAAAATCATCATTGCAATTGTCGGGATAAGCATCATCATATACGCAATGCAAACTACTGACATAATTGAATCAAATAATATACCTATGCCACGATTAAGCACCAATGTCCGTGCTCGGTTAATACCACTAAAGGCTTGTAGAAGCTCACCCAAGGTTTTGGATTGGAGATAACTAAATGGTAAATGCAATAAATGATCAAATAACCCTTTCGCAAGGACCATATCAATTCGTGTGGAAAAATAATTTAACGCAGTATCTCTTAGCCAACCAATCCAAGCTCTAAAAAATGATGTTATAATAATTCCAACGCAAATTATATTAAGCAAGCTGCTTGCATTATTAGTAAGGGCATTATCTATTATTATTGTGGTGAACCACGGAAATGCTAATGCCAGACCTTGTGCTATTGCGGATGCTACAAAGGATATAAATAAGACTTTCCGGTGTTCAGGTAGAAGTTTTAAGAAACGCTGCCAAAAGCCACCTGTATCCGGAAAGGCATTATCTATTTCAATTACAATGCCAGATAGCATTTTTTCGAGATTATCCTGAGATATCGTTTTCACGCCATCGGCTGCTTCAACATACCACTTCCTGGCTGTTCGCTCCCGAAGGAGAATCCATTTGTTTGCGCACGTGGCAGCCAACGTCGGAAGTTGATGGTAGGTGAGATCTCCCAAGCTAGCGTGAACGAGCCTGGCTTCTAGGCCGCATGCACATAGTTTGTTTGGTAATTCTTCATAAATAAAATGACAATCATTTCCCTCGTCTAGCGACCGTTGATCACTCCTTATGCCTCGACATTGTAGGAGCTTCCATATCGCGAGTCCGGCCGAGAAGCCATCGAGTTGCAGGACTTGATTTGATGAATCACAATTATTTTGAAGTCCAGTCTCGGATTTCATCAACAGGGATTGATCTGGAGATTCATCCACCTGTCGTCTCCATGGCGGTTATGACTTCATGAAAAATTCCTTCTTGCCGAGAAAGCTCGCTATAGGTTCCATACTGGACTATACGGCCACCATCCAATACCAAAATTCGATCGGCATCTTTTACTGTTTCCATCCGATGGGCAATGACAATTCGAGTGCAAGATAGCATGGCGAGATTGGCGTGAACTTTGGCTTCGGTTGCCAAGTCTAAGGCACTTGTAGCTTCGTCCAATAATAGAATTGCAGGTGCTGAAGCAACTGCACGAGCCAAGCAAAGGCGCTGGCGTTCACCGCCGCTAAGAAGCTTGGCATTTTCCCCAAGGCGAGTATCGTAGCTAAGGGGAAGTTTCTGAATCACCTCGTCAATAGCGGCCACTTTAGCAGCCCACTGCACTCTCTCCCTAGAGAGGCTCGGATCACGAAGAGCGATGTTCGCGTGCACTGTATCATCCAGTAGAAAAGTGTCTTGCATAACCACCCCCACCTGCCCGCGTAATTTATGAAGATCGAGTTCTCTAAGATTCACCTGGTCGAAATAAATGGCTCCCTCTGAAGGCAAATGCATACCCATAATTAGGCGGGCTAGAGAGCTTTTCCCTGCTCCGGTTTTGCCGACTAGTGCTACCTTCTCCCCGGGTCTAAGTGACAGACTGATGTTCTGAAGAACCCATGGAGAGCCTTCTGCATAGCGAAAACTAACGCCTTTCAAATCAATCCATCCTTTGAGGCGCCCGGGGTCCGTCTTTCCAGAGGATTCTGTCGCACTTTCCATTACATCGTCGATTCGCAGTAGGTGACTTGTGAGAAACTGCAGGTCTGTAATGGCGTTAAGCATAGATTCCAACGGGCTCATGAAGAGGCCCTGTAGGGAGAGAAATGCTGTAAAGACGCCTAGAGACATGCGTTCTGCCAGAACTTCACGCCCCCCGAGCCAAAAGAGGGCAGCGCTCGCGATCCCCTGCAAAATAGTCATCGAGTGATTTGAGGTAATTGCGAGGTTTTGTCGCTCTAGGGATACATTTGATCGACGCACCAGACGTGGGATCCAGCGCATTAATACTAGCTTTTCTGATGCAGAAGCCTTAATCGTCTCCAAACTACTCAAAGCCTCAAGAAGGCGAGAGCCTTCTTGACCCGATATCGTAAGCTCTGTTGTCATGAGCTGATTGTTACGCTGCCTTAGCAGTATTAGGAATCCAATTCGGAGCCCAGACAGACCTAATACCAACAAGCCAAGCTCCCAATGGTATGCAAGCATAAGTACAGCGTAGCCCATTAATAAAAAAATATCCAAAATAGCAGAAATACTACGGCTTGATAGCAGATCCCGGATTTGGATATTGCTGTCCATTCGCCTCATGAGGTCGCCAGCTTGACGCTGGAGGAAAAAACTGAGAGGGAGAGCAACGAGGTGAGATGTGAAACTCTCCAAGAGCTGCTTATCTAGCCGATTCCGGAGCCCCTGTAAAATAAAGCTGCGAAGCAGTCCCAGCAGGAGTCTTGCTGCCAGTGCTAATGTGAGCCCCACTGCAAGGCCCCATAACCAGGGCCAATAATGGGGTAATAGCACTCGATCGACTAGTACCTGACTTGCCACAGGGAAAATCATACCTGCGGCCTGAAGCATCAGAGATGCTCCTAACAATTGTATTAGGCTGAGTTTGACTTCCCTCAAGGTTGCCATGTATCGACTTAGACTAGGAAAGGTTCGTTTTTGTTTGACAAAGCCAATATCTGGAGCAAATACAAGTGCTACCCCCGTGAAGGAGGTTCGGAATTCGAGCCAAGCAACAAAGCGACGCCCCTTGCTGGGGTCCACAATTTGAACACCTCTGGCGGTGATACATTCCAGTACGACGAAATGTTTGAATTCCCAATGAAGGATTGCAGGTAATGGTAAATCAGAGAGATGGTCTACCTCCACCTTCACGGCTTCGCAATCAAAGCCATAGCTTCGTGCGGCCTGGAGGATGTTGAAGGCATTTGCACCATCTCTGGATACCTTGCACGCCTCTCGCACTTGAGAAAGCGGAGCATAGTGACCCCAATACCCTAGGACCATTGCAAGTGCGGACGCGCCGCACTCGACCATTTCCATCTGGGGAATATAGGGGACTCGGCGCTTCACGGATTTACTCGATCCAACGTTTCAGGGGATCTAGCACAATAGTAATTAGGCGCTGGCGCCGGAGTGTGAAGCGTGCTTGGAGCAGCATCCCCGGACGGATCTTAACGTTGGATAGCCCCTTCGGGCGGTCAGGCAGCAGTTCTATCTCCACGCGGTACCCAGGTGTGTCTAGCTTCCCTCCTTCTCCCAGAGCTTCCTGAATCTCATAGGAAGAGGCTAGATCCAAACCAATGCGAGTAACTCGACCCCTCAGCCGGCCAAACTCGGTAAAGAGATATGCATCAAGCTCGATAAGCACTAGGTCCCCAGACTTGACAAAAGCTCTGTCCTTCTCGGGCAAAAACGCCACTACATGGAGTGGCGAATCTTCCGGGATGATTTTGGCGATAGTCTGGCCGGGCTGTATGAGGTCACCGGGGTGAGCCACAAGCGCCTCAAGAACGCCTTCTACTGGGGCATAGACATTTGATTGGCGTAATGATGAATCCAGGGCATCCCTTTTGGATTGTGATCCACTCAGATCCTGAGCTCGCTGCCAACGATTCTGTTGTCGTCGACTTTCAAGATTGGATGTCTCTTGATATAATTCCATTAATTGTTGTTTAGCAGCATCTAGGGTGCGCATGGCCACGTTTAGTTGATCTTGAGCATCATCCAAATTAATTGAAGCGACTAGTTTCTCTGACAGAAGTCTCCGCGTTGCGTCGACCTTTTTTCTCTGGAAAACGACAGATTCTTCGAAACTTCTAACTAACGTGTTTTGGCGAGCAATCTTAATCCGTACAGTATCAAGTTGTTCCTGGATCAACTGCTCTGCCCTGTGTGCGTAAGATTGCCCTTGAGAACGCTGGAGATTTAACTGCCGATCTGTCTCCAGAATGGCACCTTGAATTTGTGCCGAGTCAATACGAGCAATGATCTGTCCATTCTTTATTGAGTCGCCACTTCGAGCATAAGTCTCCGCTAGGACTCCTCCTATTTCTGCCTGCAGCATTCGCTTGCCTGCAATCGGGCGTATTATGCCCCTACCAGCATCCTGGACCTCTACTTTTCCTATGATTGTCATAATTAATGTCGTTAGCAAGACGCCACCCAATGCAAAGAATAAAAACCAAGTCCAAGGTGGTGAAACCCGAAGGGACTCTGTGGCCTCTTCCCCTTGCTGGAGATGCTCAAGCGCTTCCTGGCGGAATAGCGACGAATTCATCTGAGAATCGGGCTCCATGGAACTCCTTGAAATCATTAAATACAATTTTATTGTAACAATATTTATATTAATCTGATTTTATTTTATGATAAAGAAACTGCCTTCCCAATTTTATGTCTTACATAGGTTTACTATTTTTTGACCCCTGGCAATCTCTGATTGGTAAAGCCGGTCCAGGAAGCTATATACAATAAATTCTTGAGCTCGCTGAGCAGATCGCATAAGACGATTTAGATGCATGTGAATATAATTAGCAGCCAGATTCTCTCTGGTTACCGTTAAATTACCAGAGGTTTCTTCGATCTGAAGTTGTCTCCAACAATTGACCAATTTAAAGTCTCGTTCATTTATAACCGAAATTCCAGGATAAAATATCTCATCAGATAATTTATCGTGAAGCAAGGCCTCCAATACGCTCCGACTGCCTCGAAACAAATGACCTATTTTAACACCTAGTATCTGCTGACTATGGAATTCTGAACCAAAGCTCTCACAAACGATTTGAATAATCCGAGCCTTGGCTGAGAGATCAAAGCCCATGCTGCCTAGCAATCTATCTACAGCCTTGACGCCCAACTGAAATCGTACATCTGAATCCACATCCCTAGGATAAGCCTGAATTAACTTTAATACAGCTTGACTATCACGCCAGAAAAATTCTTCTGCAAAATCAATTCCAACTGGGCCACCATAACGTTCCACTTCTTGCTCAAAAGTGTCGAGCTGAAGTTTCCAGCACAATCCTTTTGAAATCAAGGGGAGAATGCGCTTATAAATTTGAGGCTGCAATTCAGAGAGGAGAATATGGGGGTCACCTTTGAACCGGATGCGTAAATGTTGACCTCCTTCCCTGTAGCGAATAAAAAACCATCGATTGTAGAGCTCTTGGCTCTCCTCTAGCAAAGGACCAATATGGTCGGTAAGAATTCGATCAGAAGTATTATTGCCGGTATAAATTCGGAAATACAGCCATTCAGAACCTGGAGGGAATCTTCGGCTAGATTTAGTTGACTGAATTGACGTATTTTTTGGAAATTTTTGCGAGGGCCCTCGATCTTTGTTGCAAGTAGTTAAAGGCTCTACTTTTCCAAGAAAGGGCACTACCAATTCATGGCAGAATCTTCCCTCCGGACCAACTGCTGGTAAATCTTCAAAACCATGGATATTTTCAAGCAATTCAAAATATTGACGTTTGGCCACCAAACTTAGCAAGGTTTCAAGCCAAAGCGGGTTCCCAAGGTCCACCAATAGAGCATTATCTCCATCAGCCAACAGCACCATGCGGGGTATCTTGCGCTTCTCTCGCCAGGATTGAAATAGAATGTAGGCATCCACGCCTACGGCTTTTTGTATTTCCTTGAATTCACTGTTATGGACTCGCCATTTGGCCCTGCACAGAATGTGCTTGCCCCTTCTTACTCGGGGCAAATGCGGTAGGTCGTTCAAACTCCCCCAAGACCACCCACTGCTAATCGAGTGTTGATCCTGCACCTGGCATAGGAAACGGTACACCCCCAGCCCCTTTGAGTAGTTGTGAGCTGTGCTGAGGCGAGGCCTAACTTCCTTCCCCAATTTCTTTGATTGCAAAACAACGCGCTCGCCTACAACGGACACGTATATATCTTGAAGGGGAATCTGGTGCTCATCTTTCGCCCCGCTTACTCCTAGAAATGGAATTTCGTATCCCCGAAGAAGAGGGCGGCAAAGAATATTCCCGATACGCCCTTCGGGGAGATGCACAATCTCTGCGAACACCACATCTTGAGCAAGAGCTTCTTCTGCAGCTATGTGTTCTCTTACAGCATATTCGAGTTCTCTATCTCCGTGACAAAATCTCCCCAAAAGTCTTACCCCAGATGGACCGTAGAAATTCTCAAGCAACACCTCAAATTTACCCTCATCCATGGCGGTGTCGGATGATGCAAAAATTATTGGCATAGCGGAAAAGGCATCGGGATAAGCAGGAAGCATGGGGCTCTCCAACTCCTTAAGGTCTCCCGGAGAAAGATCCCATTCTAGCTCATCAGGATTAGCTTGAAGATGCTTCAAAAGATAGAGTTCTCGTCCCGAAAAAACAGGTTGATTTCGCTCCTTTTGCGTTGGGAAAGGTAAACATTCAAGAAAATGTGGCAATTCTGAATTCAGGTTGTTGTGACCTTCTGGACCAATTCCATTCTCTTCGTCCAAGACTTCCAATATTGGAACCCAGCGCGAGTCATAACGTTCTCTAAACAATTCTTTGAAACGCTTCAAAGGATCGATTCCTTTTGGCGGTGAGATGCGACGTAACAACTCAATGCCTTCTTCAATACTTTGTCGTACCTTTATACCAAGGCAAGCATTTGGTGCGGGCTTCACTAGGTCAACTTGAAATAGGTGCTTAAGATTGATTTTCACCGGCAGACTCTCAAGGTGTTGAGCTAATTCTCGGTAGACTGCAGCAGAACGCCTGGAGATGTCTTTATCTAATGCACCGAGACAGTCTAGAACGGATTTCAGTCGTTCACCCCAAACTGTAGATTTCGGGTGTGCCAGAAGGCGAGCCATGATAGCCCAAATTGGTTCCTCGCCCGTAACTGCTGGATTAAGGTCTGAAACAAGAATTTGATTATCTATAAGCTTATTTATATATTCAGCAGCTTCGTTCAGATTTATGTCTTCACTTATTAAAGCGTGCGTCAATTCCTCGAATGAGGCATTCATTTGGGCAAGCTCAATCGTGGCTTGAAGATGTGCGGTTGGCTCGATGGCTACCAAGTGGTAAGATCGACCTTGCATCGCACTATATTGCGCTCTGGCATAACGCAACTGCCCGCCAGCGGCGTAGAGGCTACTATTGGGGCGGTAATTCAGGATGCTCCGCACCAGAGGATCTCGCTCCAAAGACTCCACCAGTGAGCAGAGGTAGTCCATGTCCAATCTCGTGTGGCGAATGCCCGACTCTAAGCCTGCGACCTTAAGCAAACTCTCTTCACCCCAGGTCCCAATTGAGCAACCAGAAAAGAGTCCAAATGGAGTAGGACGGGAAGCCATTCGTGTCAGATATCGGACAAGACTTCGTTCCACCCTATCCCGCTTCTCGTCTGTGAGGTTTCCGGAGATCCATTGATCAAGCCTTTCCTCGAGGTCCGGGGAAGCCAGAAAGATGGCCTCCCGGACCTCGGAGCGTTGCAAGGCCCTCCGAAGAATCGTGCGCATGGCCTCATGATCCGCCTGAAAACTCCAGGCTAAGTCCTCTCTTTTCGCTTTGGGAGACAGCATGGCCGATGACCATTCCATTAAAAAATCGAATGGAAGAGAAGGGGTCCGAAAAGCGAAGAATTTATCCGTTTTATACTCACGAGCCATTGATCAACCCATCATAATTAGGTTCTGCATGGAACACCCAGAATACACTGATGAAAGCCTCTCCATTGACGTTCCCCCTGACCCGCCCCGGATTTCTATCGCAGTTCAGGTGTGGAGGATCTGGCCTCTGAGGAGCCCTTTGGCCAGTGTTTCCAGCCTCGGGAGCGGGTTGTTCGAATCAGGATACGCCCTCACGCGTACTGGGTGAATCAGGCAGGAGAAGGCCCGCCCCGCGGGGCGGGCCTTCTCCTGCGGGCGCTGGATTCTGGGCTGCGAACTGGGCCGGTGTCTGATCGCGCAGTGCGCTGTGGGGCCTGCGG
This sequence comes from Holophagaceae bacterium, assembly GCA_046331485.1. Classification (GTDB taxonomy): domain Bacteria; phylum Acidobacteriota; class Holophagae; order Holophagales; family Holophagaceae; genus Geothrix. Next base: position 609,131 of record JAXLQS010000001.1, read on the forward strand.
TGGTTGTAGTCGTAACGCCAGGCGCCCAGCTTACCCCTGACTTCTGCCATGGACCGGAATATCTCCGTGTTCAGGCACTCATCCCTCAGCCTGCCGTTGAAGCTCTCGATGAAGGCGTTCTCCGTGGGCTTCCCTGGCCGGATGAAGGCCAGGTGCACCGAATGGGCATCTGCCCAGGCATCCATCACCTTCCCTGCGAATTCGCTGCCGTTGTCCACGGTGATTGACTTGGGCTTGCCGCGCTCCCGGACCGCCATATCCAAGGCCTCGGCAACATCGCTGCCATTCAGCCTCGGCTTGCCCCGAATCGCCACGCATTCCCTCGTGAACTGATCCACCACCGTCAGAATCCGAAATGGTCTCCCATCCTCTAGGCGAGCTGCCACGAAGTCCATGCTCCAGCGCTGATTCGGCGCCTTTGCCTGCTCCACGATGATCGGCCTCCGCCGCGCAATCTTCTTCCGCAGCTTCGTCCGAATCATCAGCCCCTCCTCCTTGTAGATCCGATAGACCCGTTTTGCGTTCACCAGCCATCCCTCCCGCCTCAGCAACACCGTCAGGCGCCGATAGCCGAACCGCACCCGCGCTGCTGCCAACTCCTTCAGGCGCATTCGCAAGGGGATCTGGGAGTCCCGCCGATGCCGGTAGCGCACGCTCGCCCGACAGATGCACACCAGACCGCAGGCACGACGCTCGCTGAATCCATAGCCCTTCTGGACCCACTCCACCAGCGATCGCCGCACCGCGGCCTTCAGACTTTTTTTGAAAGCACTTCCTGCAGGATGTGCTTGTCCAGGCTCAGGTCTGCCACCAGGCGTTTCAGGCGGGCATTCTCATCCCGAAGCTGCCGGAGTTCTCGAAGCTCGGATACCCCCAGCCTCCTTGGCTGGGCTCCCCTAGGATGCCCCTCCAAGACCCGATTTCCACAGAATCCCTGGCCTGGTCTTCGGGTTTTGGGTCAGGATCTTCGGAATAATGCTTTGATCCAGAAGTCCATAATGATCGGATCCGGGACTCTTGCGCTTTTCCGATTCTGCAATTCTCAATTCGATGTCCTCCAGTGTCTCGATAGCTGGCAGGTAGCCCGTCACGATCGGCCCCACATCATCGAAGTTCATCAACAACTCACTGCCGGTGTCGCTCAGCTTGGAAGCAGAAGGGGCTGGGTTGATCGGAATCGGTGCAACCTCTGGTTTTGAGGGCACTCTGCGCATCCATGCTCCCTTAAGCGCAGTCACTGCAAAACGTGAGGCCTCCTGAAATGGAAGCCAGAGGCCTCTACTCGAGGCGTAGCAAAGATCTCCCATAGCCGGAAGGCCGGGATCAGTCCCTCTCAACTCGCGATAGGTCAGTTGACGCATTTTTGGCCAGATTGAGAGCGGAAGATCACCATCAGTAGCCGCCAGCCAAGACTCGAGCCGGATCACCCCTCGAGACTTCACATCGCCCAAAGAGTCCAGTTCCCCGTGCCTTTCCAGGTACTCATGAAGCACCAAGGAAAGCCCCATTGCGTATGGGCTCTTCACGACAGCTTCAAGCATGCTAGATGTCCACTTCCCTCGTGGGGCATTGAAAGGAAATACCTCCGCATCGAGGCGAATGTAGTCCAAGAACCTGGCCTGTTGGGCTGGATCGTCCAGCCAATCATGCAAGCTCAGTCCAGCCAGCACTCCAAATGAGGCGGCTTTGAGACTCTCCCAACGTAGGCCAATCCCTCCACCCAGGCTCCGGGGACTAGGACCATTGCCTGACTTGGGCTCAGCATGACCGTCGCCCCGGACACTGCCACTGTTCCAATAGTCCTGCCCTCCTGAGGATCGATGCACGTCAGGCGCATGCTGTCCACGATCTCCAATTTGGGGTCGCAAGCCAGAAGGACCGGGCGGGCGGGGTGGTACGAATTCTCGTAAACTGACGGTGGAATCACCCAGACCGACTGCATGTTCAAAGGACACTGAAGGCCCGACTTCAGCAGCTCCGTTGTTCGCTGCTCCCAGCGTCTCAGGTCGTCCTCGTAGGGAAGAATCCAGGCTGGAAGGCCCAGGTAGTTTTCCTGACCAGCCAGCAACTCTCCCGGCCATAGGCTTTTCGAGTTTCCCGATGGCTGGGACAAATGCCTTGCTATCCCCTCCCGAGTGATCGGGTCGTTCGAGGTCGGGCTGGGTTGGTTCAGGGATTGATCGGAGTCCCCGAGCCCGGGCCAGGGCGCGCGTCCGTTGCTGGTATAGTCGTCGCTCATGTAACCCCTCCTTTGTAAGGAAACGCATGTGATCGCTCAGGTGACCGACTCCAATTAACGGTGCGGGTTCCTGTCCTGAAGAAAGTTGGAACTCCAGGTTTCGGAGGATCCAGGCGATCTTCTTCTTGGCAGATTGGATGAGCGCGGGGGACTTTGGCCGAGTTCGAGCGGCCTCGATCTGGCGCCGCCTAGGAGATGCCGCTTCCACCATCGCTTGGGTTGGTCGTTGGCCATCAGGAGTGATGATCTCCCAACCCACCAACCCAACCCCCGGACAGGATCCGATCACTGGCGGTCGAAGTGTCCAGCCGTTCTTTCGCAGGTGATCAATCACTGTTTGAGCAAACAGGGCCTCAAGACGCGGTGCATCTTCTCGATTTGCGAACGCACCACGAGCGTCGAATCGTCCATGGCCAATTGTCTTGGTCTTTCGTTCCCGTTCAGGGTGGCGTTTGCTTATTCGGCCTACGGCGTGAGTCCGAGGCGATTCAAGTGGTGCCACGGAATAGACCAGACCGTGGACGTGCGCGTGAGGCACGCCACCTGATCCACGGTCTGGGCGGGCTCCATCTGCTCCACGTCCCACCGGATGATATCGGTATTCCCCCGCAAGCCCAGCTACTCTGACAGGGTTCCGGTGTCCAGCGGCGCGGGCTCGACTCTGTATATTTTCGAACACACACTCCACTCCAAGCTTGATCCCCTCTTCAAGCTCTGGTCTTCCAACGTAGAGGCTCAGTTCTTTGGGGAAGGTGAAGTCGAACTCGTGGACGAGGGTGTAATTGGCCTTCCCCTGGCTTTGTCGAACAACCTTCTCGCCAGTTACCGGATGATTTCCATCTGCCAGGCGCTGACGATGCTCATCTGTGACCTCCTCGATCCCCCATACTTCCCAGGCACACCCTACTCGACCTCCAATGGGAAGGTGCGTTGACCCATCGACCACACGTGGTGCACTCAGGTAGGGTTCCGGGCGATCTTGATGACGACCTGAATCGCAGATCTCTCTATCTCTCATGAGATATCCGCCAGTCCCGAGATAGCCCAGAATCCCGTCATGCTGCTGGACGTTTGCAGCGGTAATCGCCTGATGTTTGATCATGAACCTTGTGGTCATGCTGATCTCGGATACATGCAGCACGAGGATGAGTAGGACCACATTCCGGGGGGACCGAAGTGGAGCGGAGGTGGGCCCTGGAATGTGGGGAGAAGTGCTTCGCCGCCTTTCTGGTGAACAAACTAAAGCCCAAGGATTCGCCCCTCAAGAGGGCCGTCTTATGAGGTGGTATTTACACGATGCCGCAGTGTCAGTTTTGCGAGCGATATGACGACAGGTGCCGATGGCGCGTCGTGACAGCGGGAGATGACACCAGCGCGGTCGCCCTTGGCATCTTCAGAAGATGGACCTCAGCTCGGCGCCCATCCTTCCGTGAGCCATAACAGACCAACCGTCGGCGACATCCCCTCTATGCAATCGAGGCAGCAAGCATTCGGCTCGAGATGCGAGATACCACCTCAGAAGAGCCGGATCTAGCTCCGGGCCTCAACATACGCATGCTTATAGCCAGGAGGCCACACCATGTTCATCGTCGAATCCCGCGAGCGGGAAACAACTACCACCATTCGAGTCGTCGTCCCGGATTCACTGCACAGGCGCCTGGGAGAAGTCGCTCAGAGGGCGAATGTCGACATCCAGGAGGTCATCCGACAAGCGATCGTGTATGCCCTCAGGCAGTCTGAGGGAGAATCTCCGTCTGCGTCAGGTCGCAAGCGCAGGAGCGGGCTGAAGGAGGCGCGTACTTGTGACTCTGTTCAGACGCACAACCTCGAACCGCTCGATAACACAGGCCCTACACCGGTAAGTCACGCGTCACAAGACAACTGAATCCGCCAAGGGCCGACCGGCATGCGTCATCTCTCGAACTCACCTCAGCAGATCCAAATCGCCCTTGTGAACCAGGGGAGAGTCTGCGCAGTGACTGGACGAGCACTCCTTCCCCAGGATGGAGTGCTCGTCAGCGGCCTCCATGGCCCCGATGCTTCTGACCCTTCGGCCCCCGGACTTCGTGGACAGGCAAGGCGCCTTCCAGATCCTCATGTGATCGGGTGGTGGCTGATGCCTCTCCTGAACCCCGATTGGCTCAAAGTGGTGTGCCGATCAGGATGTTGGCGACGCGCGGCATGGCCATCGCAAGAGGCTCTGTGCAGGCCCGATCGTCCCGCCATCCCCATCGAGGCCCTTGCCTCTCCGTTCGCAGCCCGAATGTGGCTTGGGCTTCTTTTCGCCGAGGACATCCGAAAGTGGCGCTACGCATTTGAGCCTTCGCAAGTCTTTCGCGGTCGAACCACCCCAGCAGGAAGCCAGATCCTTGAAGCCAACCCCCTGCACGATGGGTGGGTGCTCATTCCCAGGACTCCTCTTGATTGCTCCTGGCTAAAGCACCCAACCTGGCCCCCGGATACATCGAGGTGGGATCATTGGCTTCAGAGGCAACCCGATCCCAGTCATTACTGGAGATTGAATCAGGACAGCGCCTGATTCCCCAATCTGCAATCGCCCATGCCCTCGAACCCCCTACTGGTTTGCGCCGTGGCGATACGCCGCCCAAGCGCCTTGGCTGTGTGCGCTACCAGTTCGTAATACCGCGCCTCTTGGGGCGATGCTTCGGGGCAAGGAGAGCCGCGAGACGCGCACGAGACTGAGCAGACTTGCGCCGAAGCTCCTCACGGCGAGCCTCATAGGGTCTGTCCCGTAACGCCTCCACCGTGGTCAGTTGACGGGGGAAGCCCTTGATGAGCATGAATCCAAAAAGGGCGAGCGCAATCAGCGCGAAAATGGCGAGGGTGAGAAACAGTGGGGCACCGCAAGCCACCAGGATGGCGATCAGGGCGAAAATGGCAATCACGATTAGGGTCATGGGGAACTCCGTGTCTACACTTCGTGGCCGCCTTGGCCGGCAACTTATTAATCACTGGGGGATGGGCTAATGGCGCTTGATGTACCCGAGTGGTGCAGGCTTGGTCGTGACCATCTGCCCCGCGGCTTCTGGAACCGTCAGCGATCCCCCCACTGACTCGATGGCTGCCTTCCAAGTCTCGATGCGCTCGGCATAGACCTGGTTGGTTTGCTGGTCGTGCTGGATGCCAGGAGTGCTGTCCGAAGCGAACCATAGGGCAGGCACGGGCGCTACCATCTGACACCCCGCGTAGGCCTTCAAAAGCAGCTTCTCCAAAGACCAGGGTCCCGCCCCAACCACCCAGCCGTTCTGCTTGGCACGATCGAGGTATTCCTTGGTGTCGGCTTCGCTGATCGTCACGGGGACGCGCTGCCCAGAGATGGTGACAACGGAACTCTGTTCACCGCCGCCTGTGCCATTTCCCGTGGTCTTCAATTCGAATTCGGTGCCTTGAAGAGCGGACAGCACGAACTGGCCGAGGTAGCTCTGCCCGCCAGAGAAGAAGGTCAACCCGCGACCGAATATGCCGAGGGCCTCCTCATTGCTTCGCTTGGCCCACTTCGAATCGACAAGGTAGAGCGAGGCACCCATGACCCGCTTGCCTTCCACCACGGCGTAAGGCGTGACCGCCAGGGTCTGGCCCCCGAAGAACTTCAGCACCCTCTTTCCGACCAGGCCATCGGAGACATCCACCCCACTGGCTGCCATCCAAGCCGGGACGAACTGGGTGGGCCACATGCCCGTGCCATGAGGTTTGCCTGGAAGGGGCTGCCGCTCAGGGGTGAAATCAGTTCCTTCGAGACGGTAGGCCCTGATGGTGTTCGGTTCCCATCCAGCGTCTGGAGCCTTGCCCTTGAAGATGACCAGATACTTTTCCCCTTCCAGGGTGAAGACCCCGTCCTTCTCCGTGAGGGTCCCTTCGTCCTCCTGGGGAGAAGGGAGAACCGTGAACCCCTCTTCCGGCCAGAGGAACACCCGGAACACTCCCTTCCCCTGCTTCATGCCCGCATTGATGCTCAGCCGGAACACGGTCTGCTCATCGTCTGACATGAAGTTCACGAATTGGGTGGCGAGCTGAGAGTAGGTGGCCGAACCGCTACCTGTAACCTGAGGCGCCTTCGTCCACCGCCCTCGGAACCCGAACAGGAATTGGTTCGTCTTCTTGGAAATCACGGCGCCAACGAGAGACTTCGGCAGACCCAACTTGTCGTTCACATCGACTTTCACGGCCGAGGCGGTTTTCGCAGGCGAAGGCTTCTTCTGCGGGCCTGCCCACAGATGAATGCCCGAGAGGGCCAGGAAAAGAACCAGCGTCATTCGATTCATGGATGCTCCTGATCTGAAGGTGCAAGGTCATGGCGGGGTCCGGATGGGCTCGCCTGACATTACCTGAAACGGGTTATTGTCGAAAATCTTGAGTCCGCCGTGGCTTCTCCGCCTGGGATAAGCTGAGGCCATGGCTTTCAGCCACCTTTCTCGCCCTGAATCCGTGGGCGTAGGGGGTGGGAGTTTGCAATTAACCGATTCGGGTATTTTCGCATGAGCCCGATCGGTGCCTACGGGAAAACGCGCATCCCAGCGGTTCCTCGAACGCTCGGCGAGCGGCTTCGGAAGATTCGGTTGGCCTGGAATTGGTCCCAAACGGACATGGCCAACGCTCTTGGGACCAACCAGCGAACCTACTCGGCCTGGGAGAGAGACCTCCAGCTCCCGAGCCAGGCCAGCATGATGGCCCTGTGCAGGTTCCTCCGGATGCCAGCCTCTGCCTTGCTGGAAGGAAAAGCGTTCGGTGTCCCGGAGGTCCCACTCCGCTTCTCTTCAAGCCCAGGGGGCGAAGATCGACCTGGAACCCCGATTCTGGTGCCAGACCTTGATCCGGAAACTCCCGCCATGTTGCTCCCAATGGATTCTGCTGAGTCCGCTGGTCCCCTGAGTTCTCGCCAAGCGGTGGCGGCTCTGAAACAGGCACTCGCGGAAGGACGATCCATCTGGATTGTGGTCGGCCCCCGAAACTGATGCGGGTCACGCATCCCGCGCGTTGGCCGAGAGAGAGGGTGGTTTCCCGGAAGGGTCCTTCAGAAGGCTCAAGGCACTCTGGCCGAGAGTTACATCCTGAAAGAGCCGCACCAGACACGCCCGCTTCACGGACACACCGCCATAGTCTGTGGTGAGAAGCTGACCGATCAGCTCGTGTTCGGATAACTGCTCAACCTTCATCTTCAATCACCTTGAATGGGATGCTTCGGTTCCTGGATTTGCCTTCTACCCGGGAATACTTGGCCACATCGGCGTGGAGCCCGCGCAAGGCATAGTGCTCAAGCAGGACTTCCAGGGTCATGCCCCGATGCTCCGCCATTTCACTCAGAGCCCGAAGGTGGACCTCGGAAAGCTGTACCTCCAGGGTCTGCTTGTGCTCATCTCCATTCGCCTCGGCCAGGCCTCTCAGGTTTTCCAGCCACTCTTTTCTCGGGTTCGCCTCGACGCCATGCACTGCGGCCCGGCCTTCCTTGAGGTCGAATACGATGGGGCGGTTCAGGGCTCGGTACTGCTCGGTGCAGGTGCAGGCGTTGATGTAGGTGGTGGTCCTGGATTGGACCACACCGAACCCGTCGTGGATGTGGCCGAAGATGTGAACCTTCGGCCGCACGACCCCGAGGCGGAGCTTTAGCTGCTCACAACCGAGGTGTTCCCCGCCGTGAACCTGGTCCAGAACTCCGTGAGGTGGCCCGTGAGTGATGAGGACATCGGTCCCCTCCGGGATCAGCCCCCAGACTTCCCTGAGTTTTTCGCCATTCCGCGGCAGGTTGAAAGCCCAATCCATGAACCACGGCTGCCAGGGGGATCCCCAGAACCTCACCCCATCGATCGTCACCCCTGAATCCTGGAGGTAGGTGATCTCGGGGTACTTCGCCAGGAGGCTGGCTGCTCTCTCCGGATCCTTCTGGTAGATCCAGTCGTGGTTTCCGGCGATGAGGATCTTGTGCGGATGGGCCTGGGCAGCAAACCAGCGCAAGAACCGGTCAACTTCATCCGGCGTGCCCGTGCTCGTGGCATCGCCGGCATGGATCAACACATCTCCATGCGGCAGGTTGAAACCCCGGTGAGACATGTGCGTATCAGAAATGCAGATGAACCTCATGAATGCCTCATGGAATCGAAGGAGTGGTGGTTTGGCCGCCGATGGATCTGGTGCTGCTTCGCCGCCAAGATGGGTTCCCTGCCCCATGATCCGGCGACGAAGTTGCCATGGGGTGTCCAGTCATGGGTCTTGCCCGGACTGCGAGGGTCTAGATGGCTCGGCGGAACGCCTAACGAGTTTTCGTCCCGTGAGCCTTGAGCCAGAGATCCAAGGCCTCGGAGAGGATCTGGCTTTCCGTGAGCATCGTCTCCGCTCGTGCGGCCTTGAGGGCCAGGAACTGACTCTTCGGCAATCGGATCTGAACCCGTTCCGTTTCCCCTTCGAAGATCCGTGGCCTTCCCTCGGGGCCGCTGTTCCTCTGGGCCGGGGAGGGGTTCACGGTGGTCCGAGGCGTCTGCTGGCTGACCACCTCGGCGGCGCCCTGCTCCAGGGCCCCAAAGATCTGCTTCGAATCCGGCCGGGTCGGCTTGCGCTTGGTCACTGGGAGGTCCGTGGGTTATTCACTGCTGAACTTCTGTACTGAGAATATCCCGAATGGCCTCCACCACGCCCCGCATTTCGTGAGCCCCGGCCCCGCCCGTCGCGATGGCCGAGACGCCGAGCCCGAAGGACTGGCGAATGGAAACCCGATTCCCCACCGCACCGAGAAATCGGTACCCCTTCTCGCCGGCGGCCCCCCGCAGCCCTTCGATGGTCTGTCGCCCGAGGATGGTGTGGGGATTCACCTTGTTCAAGGCCACGGCGACTGCGAGGCCGGGATTCCCGGCTCCCTTCAGGCGTTTGAGGTATTCCAGCCCCCTGCCGAGGGCCACCAGGTCGGAGTCCCCATCCCCAGCTACGAGGACGGCCAATCTGGCCAAGGCCGCACCCGAAAGACTGCGCGGATCGTGCCCAGGGGGGCAGTCCACCACCACATCCTCCGTTTCCATCGCCAAGCGACCGAGGGTGTCTTTGACCGTATCCCAGGACTCATTGGAGAGGGTGGTGCAGGCGTGTCCTGCCCGCTTGCACCACCGTGCGGCATCGCCCTGAGGATCCAGGTCCACGATCGGAAGGCCGAGAGCCATCGCCGTGGTCGTGGCCAATGTGGATTTACCGGTGCCGCCTTTGTCGGACCAGAACGCGAGGATCATCTGATGGCCTCCGATTTATGAAGTTAAAAAGCTAAATTCTTCACACCAACCCAATTCAACGATGGAGAGCAGTGCCCCCCGAAGAAGCCCCGCCCTTCTTAGGAGCCAGTCAGGCCGCCCCCTCGACCAGCCCCTCCCCGCTCATTTCGACTTCGATGATCCAAGAACTGAGGCAGGAGAGCAGGTCGAGCCGGTGAAGCACCAGCCACTCATCTCCGCCACGGATCAATTCCAGAGTCTCCCGAGCCTCCATCACCCGGCCATAGCGCTCGAAAAGCCGTTTGAACTCAGCGAAGGTCTCCACGCTGGATTCTCGGAGTCGGTTGAAGAGGTCGCCCTTCACATCCTCGATCTCCTCCTGGCTCATCGCCAAGCGCCGTGGCAGGGAGCGCGTTGCAAAGGTCGTGACCAGGTAGGTGACGGCTTCTCGAACATCCGATGAGAGCCGCTCCATCTCCGAGTTATCCCTCCAGGCCAAGGCCACCTCGATGTGCCTGACCTCCTCGCATCTCAGAATGGATTGAACGAGCTGTTCCAGCTCAAGGAAGACCCTGCCTTCGTCTCCGTAGGCTCCGGTGGAGAGCCTGGGCTCAATTGAGCGAATGATCTGCCTGCAATGCTCCTGAATGCGCATGAGGTTCGTCCTTCGAAGCGGAATTGGACCTGACCTGTTGTTTGAGGGGTAACCAAGAGAGGTGTGAGCGGAACTCCAATCCGTTGGAGCAGGCCGAGGAATGGGTTTCAACTCTTCATGATTAAATATAAGTTTTTAACTTCAAAAGTCAAGAAGCTCAAAAATCTTTTTTTTCGATCTCTTCCCCAACCTCACTCGCAGGTCCTCCGCAGCGCCTTTTCAGCCCTTTGCGGGGCAGAGCCCCGTCCCCTGCTGCTCCAAGATCCAGAATTCTGAGCCCTCTGCCGTTTCATTGAGGGGAAGCCAGGACCACCAGTCCACGCCATCCCCCCTTCCAACTGCTCCTGAGTCCGCCATCCGTCGCCCCCTCACCCAAAGCGGGGGGGCGATGGATGGCGGACTCAGGGGCCTCAAAACCCCACCACGCCACAGTTCTGAAGAAGTAACGCGCAAATCAATTACCACCTCAGAAGTTCGTACCCTACCGCAGCCTCAGGTAAATCTTTATGTTCAGGAGGTCTAGGACGGCAACCAGAAGGACCTCAACATGCACCCCAAGCGACTGAAGATGCTCCCCCAGCAGATCCTGGTCCAGTCGGCCTCCCAGGACAGCCATGACCCATCCGTACTGGCGGTCGACATCGAAGAGGCGGGACGCCGGATCTCAGTCGGTCGGTCCGCCATATACGAATTGATCAAAGACGGAAAGATTCGAACCGTCCCAGCCGGTCGAAAAAAGCGCGTGGTGCCGATCTTCGAGCTAGAACGGTATTTGAAAGACAATGTGGCCTGATCACTGATGGACCAGTTACAGAGCATTCACTTCACTCGGGATGACTTCTTCGGAACACGCACCTTTTCATCGAGAGGATTCTCCCTACTTCCTCCGAAGATGCCCAACTTAGGCCCGTGTTTCTTCACTGCCATCGCGACGGCAGAAGGAACCAAGTGCCCGTAGTACTTCTCAACCATTCGGGTGTCGGAGTGCCCGAGCTGGGCCGCCACATAGAGGAGTTGCATCCCCTGGAGGATGAGATTGGATGCGTAGGTATGGCGAAGCTCGTGAAATGTCACCTTGGCGATGCCCGCCTTCTTCCAGGCCTTCTTCATCAGATGAACCTGGTCATATGGCATCCAGTCATCCGAGACCTTTCGCTTCACCCGATCCACGCCCGTATGTCGAAACAGGGTCTCTTCAGAATCACGTCCCGTTGTGAAGGAGGCGAACCAGGCAACAGCCTCGTCATCCAGGTGGATGTACCTGCTCTTCCCGTTTTTGCCGAATTCGATGAAGAGCGTCTTGGGCTTGGCCGAGAAATCCTTGACTCGGCATCGGCCCAACTCCCCGTAACGGGCACCTGAGGCCAACCCTCCAATCACCAAGGATTTGAAATCTCCTTCGCAGGCCCCCACCAGCAGGCGTGGTTCTTCTCCCTGCAAGAACCTGACCCGAGAGTTGCCCACATTCTTGAAGGGTTTCACATCCCGCCAAGGTGCCGCGCCCTGAACCTTCCCGTCCTGGTGCGCTAAGTTGAGCGCGGCCTTGAGGTTCGTCAGGATCCGATTGGACGTATCCCTGCGCTTCCTCACCTCTTCCGGTGTCGTCGGCGCAGGTAGGTGCTCAGGCTCTTCCCGAACCCTGCCAGTTTTCCGACGCCCAGCTTCGGCCAGTCCAACTCTCCATTCATCTATTCGCTTCTTGGTCAGTCCTTCGACCGGAGTGGCCCCCAGAACAGGGAGAATATGGGCATTGATAGTCGTCTCGATGATGGAGAGGCTTCGCGAGCCCTTCTTTCGCAGGTATACCAAGTAGTCACGCATCGCATCGCCGACCGTGTAAGGACCGTCGTGAGGGACCTCCCCTCCTTCGGCAAGAAGCGCCCTCCGCTCCCGCTCCTTGAACCAAACTCCTGCCTTGTTACAGGCCTGCTTGTAATCCAAAACCTTGATCCCATCAGAGTTCAGGAAGTCGTCGGCATGCCCCAAGGGTTCCCGGCTCATCTTCCGAGTTTTCGGGTCATAGAGCCGGGCGACCCAGGACCCGTTCGCCCCATTCCCTGGCCGGCGGTAGATCAAATACCTACCGGCGCTGAGGGTTTCCGTGTGATCGCGCTGCATCTCCAGGGCAAGCCGGCTGTTCCTGGTTCCCAGCGCAGCAGATCGCTTGGTCCTGGCCATCGATCCTCCGTCAGCAAACGATCAGCAAAACTCCGTGCAGGACAAGATACCAGTCAGGCGGACCAAGACGGATACAAAATTGATATTAATGGCCTTAGAACCACGCAAATCATCCGTCCTGGCCCCAAATTGCCATTTTCACTACCTTGACACGGTAGGGGTCGGTGGTTCGAGACCACTCGCGCCAACCAGCAGGAAGGCCGCTGACAAGCGGCCTTTTTCGTCTCCTCAGAACTGGAACCCCGCCGAGATGAGCAGGCTCTTCAGCTGGGTGTCGCGTTCGTCCGGGGTGCGGGGCTTGCCCATGATGCGCTTCCAGTCGGCGGCGTACTCCAGCTTGAGGGGGAAGCCCAGCTTGAGGATGAGGCCGGCGCCCACGGTCGTGCGCAGGGGCGGGAAGGGCGCGACGGCCCCGGCTTCGGGGCGGAGGCTGCGGTAGACCTGGCCAGAGTCCACGAAGACCTCGGCCCAGATGCTCTGGCCGATCAGGGGGAAGCGGTACTCCAGGTTCACCACGGCCAGGGCCTGGCCGCCCAGGGGGATGATCTGGGGCAGCAGATTGCCGCTGCCGTCGGTGCGGCGGACCTCGCCCAGCATGTCGGGCTCCACGCCGCGCACGGTGAAAGAGCCGCCGCCGAAGAAGCGCTCGGACAGGGGCAGGTCCTCGGCGGAATGGACGGTGGGGCGGGCCAGACCGAGGCGGACGCTGGCCATGATCACGCCATTCTCGGCATGGAAGCCCAGCCCCCAGTTCCACTGGTGGCGCAGGTCCAGCTTCACGAAACTGCTGTTGGCGGAGGTGCCGAAGAGCTGGTTCGCCAGCTCCAGCCGTCCCAGGAAGAAGGTACCCTCCGTGGGGTCGTAGGGCCGGTCCCGCCGGTCCACCGCCACCTGGAGGTAGGGGGCGGAGATGATGCTGCGGGCCGGGGTCCGCGCGATGAGGAACAGGTCGTCGTTGGAGATCAGGGGGGTGCCGCTGCTGTCGGTGTTGGCGGCCACTTCCACCCGCTCGAACCGGTAGCCTAGCTGGACGGCCTGGTTCTGGCCCAGCTTCCAGTCCAGGCTGGGTGAGAAGCGACGGCGGCGGGCGAAGAAGGCCGCCTGGGCCTCCTCGATGTAGGCCCCCTCCAGGTGGAGCCGCGTGCGGGAGGCCAGCCAGGTGTCGAAGGCGCCCGGCAGGAACCAGGGGTCGGTGTAGCCGATGCTGTAGCTGTCCACGGAGCGCTTGATGTCGCCGGTGGGGAAGGCTCGGCGCAGGGGTTCGCTGTTCAGGGTGTTATCGCCGGCCCGCAGGCCGAAATCGAGAATCCGGCCCATGCCGCCCACGTTCAGGCGCTGCGCGTTCAGGCCGAAGTGGTAGCCCTGGGTCCTGTCGTAGCCGAAGGATTCCGTGAAAACCCAGGGGCTCCGCTCCTGCAGGCGGAGGGCCAGGTCCCCCCGCTGCCAGGGCTCCTGTTCCTGCCCGGGCAGATCCTTCAGGGTGAGCAGATCCACGCGCTGGAAGGCGCCCAGGCCACCCAGCCGGACCTGGCCCTCGTCGAGCCTGGCTGGATCCAGCGGGGCACCCTGGGGCAGCTCCGCCTCCCTCAGCACCGCCTCGGCCCGGGTGCGGTCGCTGCCCTGCACCACCAGGCGCTTCGCATGATCCAGCGGCTGGGGCGGCACCTGGATGCGGACGATGGGCTTGTCGCCGTCGTCCTCGAAAGCCAGCTTCACCTGGGGATTGGCGGCACCGGCCGAGGAGAGCCGCTGGCGCAGGTCGGACACCACCAGCGCCAGGTCGTTGCGCACCAGGGGCAGGGCCGGCTGGAAGCCGAGCCTCATGCCCTGGGGCGTGGGGCTCAGCGTCCCAGTGATGCCCTGCAGGTGCCGACGGTCGGAGCGGTAGGTGGAGCCACCGGCCACGAGCACCGGCCGGTCCGACAGGGCCAGCAGCAGGCTTTGCGACAGCCGCTCTCGGGACAAGCCGGGCAGATCGGGCAGGTCCAGCAGCAGGGCGTCCAGGTACCGCCGCGGGCCCTCGCGAATGATCAGCCGCACCTCGACCGATCCATCCGGGGCCGTGTCCACCCTCCGCCGGACCCTCACCTCCGGGAAGCCCCGCTGGAGGTAGAACGCGGTGAGGCGGTCCTCCAGGGCCTTCACGGCCTCGGCCTTGGCGTGGGGAGGCAGCACCAGGAAGCGCTTGGGCAGCGTCACCGCAGACCGGAGTTCTCCTTCGGACATCTCCTTCTGGCCCTCGAAGGAGAGCTTCCCGAGGCTCCGCCGGGGGCCATGCTCGACAAAGTAGGTCAGGGTCACGGCCTCCGGCCGCTCCGCCGTCCCGGCCGTCACCACGCGCTCGTAGCGGACCTTCGCCTCCGGGAACCCCTGATTCCGGAAATAGGTGGTGATCCTCCCCGCGCCCTCGTCCAGCAGGCTCGGCGAGTACCGCTCGGCCCTGGCCAGGGGCACGAATTCCGCCAGCCGGGGCTGCCCCCACAGCGGCGCCAGGATGTTCAATCCCTGGGCCCGGAGGCGCACCTTGGGACCGGGCCGTACCTCCAGCAGCATCACGTCCGGTTCGCTGGCGGGTTCCAACCGGACGGCCCCCTCGAGGCGGCGGTCCTTCACCAGCTTCTGGCGGATCCGCCGCTGGGCCTCCCGCGCCACCGAGGGCGTCCAGAGGGAGCTTCCGGGCCGCAGCCCGGCCACCTTCAGGAGGGCCTCCCGGGAGTACGGACTGGGGTCGCCCTCGAGCCGGACCTCCCGGATCCGGGCGGGGGAACCCAGTTCCAGGACCAGGCGCAGATGGCGCCCAGCCTGCTCCAGAACCGTGCGGACCTTGGCCGCGGGATAGCCGGCCTCGCGCAGGCGCTGCTCCGCCGTTCCGGCCAGGACCGAGCTGCGCTGGGGCCCCAGACGCTGGCCCTTGCGCAACTCCGGCAGGAGGGTCTTCGCCAGCTCGGAAGGAACCGGATCGCCCTCCCAGCGCCAGGTGGACAGGGGCGTCAGCGGATCGAGGCGGATCAGAGCCTGGCCATCGGCGGCGAAGGTCCCCTCCACCGAGCGGAAGCGGTCCACCAGGCGCACCGCCGCCAGGGCCTGCTGGAAGGCCACCTCGTCCGCATCCTGGCCGACCTTCAGCCCGAGGGCCGCCGAGGCAAAGCGGCGGTCATCCCCGTCCCCGCCCTCGATGCGGATCGCCGTGACCCGGCGCAGAGAATCGGCCTCCCGGGCGCCGGCGGTCGCCAGCGCCAGGAGGCCGATGCCCAGGACGGCGCGAAGACGCACCGTCCTAGAAGCCCGCGAGGGCCTCGTCCTCGGTGTCCTTCACCTCGAAGACCGAGTGCAGGCTGGTCATCTTGATGAGGCTGAAGATCTTGCCGCTCATCCCGCAGATGCGCAGCTCGCCGCCCTTGCCCTTGATGGAGGTGTAGCAGCCCACCAGCTCGCCCACACCCGAGGAATCCAGGTAGCTCACCTTGCTGAAGTTGATGACGATCTTCCGCTCACCGTTGGAGAGGGAGGTCCGCACGGCCTCGCCCAGCTCCTGGTCGCCGTCACCCAGGGTGATCTTGCCTTCTGGGTAGAGGATGAGCACATCGTTGTGCTTGCGCGTGTTCAGAATCATGGGGCCCTCGAGGTGAGGGGCCAGTGTAGCAAGGCTGTCCGCCCTAAATGCAAGCCCGAGAGCAGTCGGGGGCCCCCGTTCCGGGTCATCCAGGCAACCGGCACGGGCTCTGCATCCCTATCCGGGAAGCCGGGTCCACCCGGCCCATTCTGCAGGGTGTCCCATGTTCGACCTGACCAGCGGCAACGGCATGATCCAGGCCATGGATCGCGGTCTGACGCTGGCTTCCCGGCGCCAGACCCTCATCGCCTCCAACCTGGCCAACCTGGATACCCCGGGCTACCGGACCCGGGACTTCAGCTTCGAGGGGGCCATGAAGGCGGCCCTCTCTGGGCAAACATCGCCCGCTTCCCTCCAGGTGACCCATCCCATGCACCTCCAGGGGAGTACCAGCGCCTCCCTGCCCCCGACCACCGATGCCCTGCGTCCCAATGCCGAGCGCAATGACGGCAATGACGTGAGCCTGGACCGGGAGAACATGCTGCTGGCCCGCACCCAGACCACGTACCAGACCGCCTCCACCCTCATGCAGGTCGAGCTTCGGAAGCTCTATTCCATGATCCGAGAAGCGAGCGCGCACTGATGAGCATCAACCAGATCCTCGACATCGCGAGCACCGGCATGGCCGCCCAGCGGCTGCGGGTCCAGCTCATCGCCTCCAACGTGGCCAACAGCGAGACCACGCGGACCAAGGAAGGCGGCCCCTACCGCCGCCGGGACGCGGTCTTCCAAGCGCAGGACCTGGGCTTTTCCGGGGCCCTGGCCAACGCCGGAGTGCGGGTCGCCGCCATCCGCACCAGCGACGAGCCCTTCCTCACCCGCTACGAGCCGGGCCACCCCGATGCCAACGCGGATGGCGTGGTGAGCTACCCCAACATCAACCCCACCGACGAGATGGTGAACCTCACCGAGGCCAGCCGGGCCTACGAGGCCAACATCGCCGTGGTCCGCTCCGCCAAGGCCATGGCCACCTCCGCCCTGGAGATCCTCCGCGTCCAGTAGCCTGTCGGAATTTCGACTTGCCCTCCGGCCACCCCCGACCGATCGTGTGAATGCCCTTCCCGAGTTGCCCCATGGATCCTCTGCAGAACATCCCCTCCCTCAGCCCCCTCTCCGGAACCGCCAAGTCCGGCCAGAGCGGCCCTGCGGCCGGGGCGGACGGGGACCTGGCCTTCGGCGACCTTCTCAAGCAGGCATTGCAGGAAGTGAACCAGGCTTCGGCCCAGGCCGAGGATGAGGCACGGAACTTGATGACAGGGGAAAGTGCAGACATGCACACGGCCATGCTGGCAGTCCAGAAGGCCGATCTTAGCTTCCAGATGATGATGGCCGTCCGATCGAAACTGATCGATGCCTACCGCGAGGTCATGCGCATGCAGATGTAGCGCTGGCCGAGCTTCCCGGCGCGGCCTCACCCCTGACTGAGGAACGCCTATGGCCGGGGAAACCAACCTCGCTGAACAACTGACCAGCGCCTTCAAGGGCATGAGCGCCACCCAGCGCGTCATGGTGGCCGCCATTTCCCTGACAGTGCTCCTGGCCCTGGCCGGCCTGGGCATCTGGGCTGGACAGGAGACCAAGGGTGTCCTGGCCTCCAACGTCTCCTCCCAGGAGGCCAGCAACATCGTCTCCCAGCTCGACAAGATGCAGGTGCCCTACGAGCTCAGCGCGGACCAGCGCACCATCCTGGTGCCCGAGAGCAAGGTGGGGCAGCTGCGGCTGAAGTTCGCCGGCGACGGCCTGCTGACGGGCGACAAGCTGGGCTTCGAGAAGCTGGAGAACGCGGGCCTCGGCACCACGGATTTCTCCCAGAAGGTGATCCACCGCCGGGCCATGGAGGCCCAGCTGGCCCAGACCATCAAGAGCCTGCAGCAGGTAGCCGAGGCCACCGTCCACATCACGCCGCCCAACGACAGTCCCTTCCTCACCGACAAGGAGGACGCCAAGGCCAGCGTGCTGCTCAAGCTCCGCGGCACCCGCCTCCTCCCCGACGAGAACACCCAGGCCATCGTCAACCTGGTGGCCGCCAGCGTGGAGGGCCTGAAGCCCGAGCAGGTGGTGGTCATCGACCAGTTCAGCCGCATCCTCTCCCGCACCGGCCGCGACCCCATGGTGGGCGCCAGCGACGCCCAGAAGAAGGTGGCCCGTGAGGAGGAGGACCACCTCGTGCGCCGGGTGACCGAATTGCTGGAGCCCGTGGTGGGCATCGGCAAGGTGCGCGCCACGGCCCATGTGGACCTGGACTTTGACAAGGTGAAGATCAACGAGGAGAAGTTCGATCCCCAGGGCCAGGTGGAGCGCAGCATCCAGCAGAAGGACGAGAAGGTCCAGAAGCGCGATGCCGGGGCCGGCCTGCCCGGCACCGCCAGCAACGTGGCCCCGGCGACCGGCGGCGCCTCCGCCAATGTCACCGAGAACTCCGAGAAGAAGGAGACCACCACCAACTTCGAGATCACCAAGACCGTGAGCGCCACAGACAAGGCCACGGGAACCATCAAGCGGGTGACACTGGCCGTGATCGTGGACCACATGTCCGCCTGGGAGAAGGACGCCAAGGGCGAGCCCGTCCAGAAGTTCACGGCCCGCAGTGCCGAGGAGCTGAAGAAGATCCGCGACCAGGTGTCCGCCGCCGTGGGCATCCAGCCCAAGCGCGGGGACGAACTCACGGTGGAGAACATGGCCTTCGCCACCTACCAGTCGAATCCCAAGGAGGAGGCCGAGGCCAAGAAGCAGTTCTGGATGGACCTGGGCCTGAAGGCCCTGCCCTACGTGGCCTGGGGCGTGGTGGGCTTCATCGTCTTCTTCATGCTCTTCCTGCCCATGCTCCGCCGCATGTCCGCGGCCATCAACCGGCCGACCCCGCTGCGGGTGGCCAGCGCCGAAGGCGGCGAGGCCTCCCTGGCCGGTTCCGGCGGCTCCAGCCGGAAACCGGTCCAGGTCAAGTCCATGTCGGAGATCGAGGCCGAGATCGAGGCGGAACTCAACGCCGACGCGGCCTTCAGTGCCCCCGAGGCCCGGCGCCGGGAGCTGATCAAGAAGCGGCTCCAGGAGGGGTCGAGCGAAGATCCCGAGACCATGGCCTCGCTGGTGCGATCCTGGCTCCTCGAGGAAGGACGGTAGGCCATGGCGAAACTCTCCGGCATGCAGAAGGCCGCGGTGCTCATGGTCACCCTCGGCGACGAGACCGCCGCCAACATCTTCAAGTACCTCGAGGAGGACGAAATCCAGACGATCTCCCGCGAGATCGCCATCACCAAGCACGTGCAGCCCGAGGTGGCCGAAGAAGTCATGGAGGAGTTCCACACCATGACCCAGGCCCGCAGCTACATCAGCCAGGGCGGCATCGAGTACGCCAAGAAGCTGCTCATCAAGTCCGTGGGTCCCGAGGTGGCCCGCAAGATCATCGACCGCCTCGTCAAGGCCCTGGAGTCCAGCGCCGGCTTCACCAGCCTGGAACGCGCCAACCCCCAGCAGCTCTCCAAGTTCATCCAGAACGAGCATCCGCAGACCATCGCGCTGATCCTGGCCCACCTGAACGCCTCGCAGGCCGCGGAGCTCATCTCCAGCCTGCCCGAGGTGCTCCGCAGCGACGTGGCCATGCGCATGGCCAGCCTGCAGGAGATCAGCCCCGAGGTGGTGCGCCGCATCAGCCTCATCCTCGAGCAGAAGCTGGAGGCCCTGGGTTCCTTCGCCACGGAAGCCTACGGCGGCGTGCGCGCCGTGGCCGAGCTGTTCAACCGCATGGACCGCAACACGGGCCGCGCCGTGCTGGAGAAGATCGAGACCGAGAACCCCCAGCTGGCCGCCAGCATCCGCGACCTCATGTTCGTCTTCGACGACATCCTGCTCATCGACGACAACGGCATCACCGAGATCCTCAAGCGGGCCGACAAGAAGACCCTCACCATCGCGCTGAAGGGCACCAGCGAGGAGCTGCAGAACCAGTTCTTCCGGAACATGTCCAGCCGCGCCGTGGAGCTCATGAAGGAAGAGATGGAATTCATGGGCCCCGTGAAGCTGAAGGACGTGGAGAAATCCCAGCACGAGGTGGTGGAGATCGTCCGCCAGCTCGAGGAGGAAGGCGTCATCAGCATCGGTGGCGGCGGGGGCGAGGACTATGTCACGTAAGGGCTTCATCCGATCGGAGGACCTCCGGGACACCCACCTGGAGGCCTACCCGTACTTCCCGGTGGACGCCATGATGTCCCAGTCCGCGCTGGAAGAGGGCTCAGGCTCGGTGGCCTCCGAGCTCGGCGATGGCGGTTCCCAGGTCCCCGTCGAGCAGCGCATCGTGGACCGGCTCCAGGAGGCCGAGCGGCAGGCGCAAGACATCGCCCGCCGGGCCTATGAGGAGGGCTTCGCCTCGGGCGAGGCCGAGGGCCATGCCTTCGGGGAGAGCCAGTACCAGTCCTACATGGCCCGGCTGGAGGAGCACCTGCGGGAGCTGGCCTCTGCGTCCCTGATGCTGCGCGAGGCCCTGAACGAGGAGCTGGTGGCCCTCTCCCTGGCCGTCGGCGAGCACCTCGCCGTCCAGCAGATCGAGCAGTCGCCCGGGGCCGTGAAGGCCCTGATGGAGCACATCCTGGAGGAGCTGCCCTTCCCCCTCCCCCGGGGACGACGGGAGGGCGAGATGCCCGTGCAGGTCTTCCTCAATCCCGTGGACCTCGAGCGGCTCGGGGATCATTTCATCGGCCACGCCGGCCTCACCCTCTCCGCCGACGGCACCCTCTCCCGCGGCAGCCTGCGCATCGAGGCCCCCCACGGCATCCTCAACGGCAGCCTGGAGCGGCGCCGCGAGCGCCTCATGCAGCTCATCGCCCGCATGCGTGAGGGCGGCGCGCCGTGACCTCCGTCGTGGACCTCTCCAGCCTCGCGACCCGCCTGCGCGGATTGCCCAAGGGCGACTGGATGGGGCGGGTCACCAAGGTGGTGGGCCTGGTGGTCGAGTCCAGCGGACCCGACTGCTCGGTGGGCGAGCAGATGCTGATCCACAGCACGGACGCCTCCGGGAAGCCCCGCCTGGTCCACGCCGAGGTGGTGGGCTTCTCCGGGCAGCGGGTGCTGCTCATGCCCATCGAGGAGACCGAGGGCATCCGCCCCGGCCTCTGGGTCGAAGGCACCGGCCACCAATCAGAACTGCCCCTGGCGGAGACGCTTCTCGGACGCGTCATCGACCCCCTGGGCCGCCCCCTGGACGGGGGCCCCCCCATCGAGGCCACGGCCCACCTGCCGCTGCAGGGCCCGCCCCCCAATCCCATGCGGCGCAAGCGCATCGACCAGGTCCTCTCCACGGGCGTCCGGGCGGTGGACGGCCTGCTGACGCTGGGCAAGGGCCAGCGCGTGGGCATCTTCTCCGGCTCCGGCGTGGGCAAGTCCACGCTCCTGGGCATGGTGGCCCGCAACACCTCCGCCGAGGTCAATGTCATCACCCTGGTGGGCGAGCGTGGCCGCGAGCTCCGCGAGTTCATCGAGAACGACCTGGGCGAGGAGGGTCTGAAGCGCAGCGTGGTGGTGGTCTCCACCAGCGACCAGAGCCCCCTCCTGCGCCTGCGCTGCGCCATGGCCGGCACCACCGTGGCCGAGTACTTCATGCGCCAGGGCAAGGACGTGCTGCTGATGATGGACAGCGTCACGCGTTTCGCCATGGCCCAGCGCGAGGTGGGCCTCAGCGCCGGCGAGCCGCCCAGCTCGCGGGGCTACACGCCCTCGGTCTTCGCCCTGTTGCCCCGCCTCATGGAGCGCGCCGGCACCTTCGAGGGCATGGGCTCCATCACCGGCATCTACACGGTGCTCGTCGAGGGCGACGACATGAACGAGCCCATCAGCGATGCCGTGCGCGGCATCCTGGACGGCCACGTGGTGCTCTCCCGGAAGCTGGCCTCGAAAAACCACTTCCCCGCCATCGACGTGCTTGCCAGCCTCTCGCGCCTCTTCAGCGCCCTGGCGCCACCAGAGCAGAAGCAGCTGGCCAGCAAGCTTCGCGATCTGATGGCCACCTACCAGGACGCCGAGGACCTCATCCAGATCGGCGCCTACACCAAGGGCTCCAGCACCAGCATCGACCAGGCCATCCAGTTCCAGCCGGCCATCCAGTCCTTCCTCCGCCAGGCGACGGCGGAAAGCTCGGACCACCGTCAGGCCATGCTGGCCATGGGGCAGATCTTCGGCATCGACCTCGCGCCATTCCTGAAGGGGCGTAGCTGATGGCCACCCGCTTCCATTTCCGCCTCGAGCCCCTGCGCAAGCTGCGGGAGGCCCTGGAGCGGGAGGCCGAGCGGGGCCTGGCCCGGGCCATCCAGGCGGAGCTGGAGGTCCGGGCCTACCTGGAGTCCCTGGACGCCCAGCGCCTCGCCATCTTCGAATCCCGCCGTCTCGGGCCGGGCCAGCCCCTCGACCTGGAACTCTGGCGGGCCGGGGAGCGCTTCCTGGTGGTGCTGGAGCGCCGCCAGCTGGAGGCCTACGAACGGCTCCGCCAGGCCTCCGCCCAGGTCGCGGCCGCCCGGGAGGCCTTGAACCACGCCCACCGGGACCACCTCATGCTCGTCCGCCTCAAGGAACGCCGGGCCCTCCAGCACGAAAAGGAACAGCAGCTGCGCGAGGCCCTGGCCATGGACGAACTGGCCGTCCTGCGCCACCACCGCCAAAGCGCCTAGTCCCAAGGAGTCCCCATGAACGCACGCTTCCTGCTCTGGATCTCGGCGCCCGTCGCGCTGTCCGCGGGCGTGCTCTGGCTGTCAGCCCAGGAACCGAAGGGCGAGCCCAAGGCCGCCATGGCGGAGGGAGTCAAGGTCGCCGAGCTGGCCTCCCAGCTCCAGAACCGCGAGAGGGCCATCGCCCAGAAGGAGGCCGACCTGCGCCAACTGGAGCAGCGCCTCACCACCCTGCAGGCCACCCTGGACAAGGACCGCGGCGACCTCGCCGCCCGGGAGAAGGCCGTCCAGGAGGCCCTGGCCAAGGTCGAGAACCTGAAGTCCCGCCCAGCCATCGACCCCCAGATCATCCGCACCTACGAGGCCATGGACCCAGGGGCTGGCGCCCGGGCCATGAAGGAGTTGGCCAGCCAGAACCTGGAAGTCGCCGTGGCCCTATTGGCCGGCATGACGCCGAAGAAGGCCGGCAAGCTCATGGACCAACTCGCGGTGCTCTCCGAAGATGGTGCCAAGCTGGCCGGTCGCCTGTCCGAGCGCGTGGGCATGTCCCGTCCCAAGGACCCCGCCTCCGGGGCCTGAGGGGATCGATAGTCCCTTTCTGCCCAACGTCCACGGCACGGTCCTGGCGGTTGAACCCCGTCCGGATGTTCCGGAGCCGAGGGATCCATGGCGCAGATCAGTGGCATTTCCGTTCTGCCGGTCGCGGATCGTCCGGGGGCGGAGCGGCCGGAACCCAAGGGGGCCGATCCCTCTGAAGGTCCCTTTTCGGGACTGATGGCCCAGTTCCTGATGCCGGCTCCCGCCCCGGTCGCGGAGACCGCGGCGCAGCCCACCGCCCAGGAAGTGGAGGAGCCGACGGAGACCACAGC
Organism: Holophagaceae bacterium; assembly: GCA_046331485.1. Lineage (GTDB taxonomy): Bacteria > Acidobacteriota > Holophagae > Holophagales > Holophagaceae > Geothrix. Next base: position 632,543 of record JAXLQS010000001.1, read on the forward strand.
GGGTGCCGCCCTGTCCCCGCAGCCCGGCCAAGCCACCGGAACGCAGGTCCCCAGCGAAGCGTCACCAGCGAAGGCCGGCCCGGCGGTCATGCGCGCCGCAGCGGCTCCCAGTGCGAAGGAGCCAGGCCCCCTCGACCTGCCCGCGCCCCATCCGCCCGAGACCAAAAGCCCCCTGCCGACCCCCCCGGCAGAAACCGCCCAGGTTCACCTGGCCCCCTTGGCGACCTCCTCCCCGGCGGACTCCCTCGCGGACCCTGCCGGGTCTCCGCTCGCGTCCGAAACGCCGCGTCCTCGCCCCATTGCGACCCCCTCGCAGCCCCAGCCTGATCCCGTGGGCCTGCCCACTCGGGCCAAGATCGCACCCGAAACTTCCGCGCAGGCCGGCCCCGAGGCGGCCCTGCCCACGCCGGGTGTCTTCGCGCCCGCCCAGCCTGCGCCCCAATCCGATCCCGTCAGTCTGCCCACCCCGCCCAAGGTCGCACCCGAAGCTTCCGCGCAGGTGAGGCCCCAGGTGGCCCTGCCCACGCCAGGTGTCTTCGCGCCCGCCCACTCCGCACCCGAGCCCGATCCCGTCGGCGTCCCGATGCCACCCAAGGCCGCGCCCGAAACGGCCGGACAAACGAAGCCGCAGGCGGTGTTGCCCACGCAGGGTGTTTTCGCGCCCGCCCAGCCTGCGCCCCAATCCGATCCCGTCAGTCTGCCCACCCCGCCCAAGGTCGCACGCGAAGCTTCCGCGCAGGTGAGGTCCCAGGTGGCCCTGCCCACGCCAGGTGTCTTCGCGCCCGCCCACTCCGCACCCGAGCCCGATCCCGTCGGCCTGCCGATCCCGCCCAAGGCCGCACCCGAAGCTGCCGGACAAACGAAGCCACAGGCGGTGTCGCCCACGCCGGGTGTTTTCACGCCCGCCCAGCCTGCGCCCCAGCCCGATCCCGTCGGCCTCCCGATCCCACCCGAGGCCGCGCCCGAAGCTTTCGGACAGACCAAGCCCCAGGCCGCTCTGCCCACGCCGGGTGTCTTCACGCCCGCCCCGCCTGCGCCTCAGCCCGATCCCGTGGGTCTGCCCACCCCGCCCAAGGCTGCACCCGAAGCTTCCGCACAGGTGAAGCCCCAGGTGGCTCTGCCCACGCCAGGTGTCTTCGCGCCCACCCAGCCTGCGCCCCAGCCCGATCCCATCGGCCTCCCGATCCCGCCCAAGGCCGCACCCGAAGCTGCCGGACAAACGAAGCCCCAGACGGTGGCGCCAACGCCAGGTGTGTTCGCGCCAGCCCAACCCACACCTGAGCCCGATCCAGCAGGCCTTCCGATCCTGCCCAAGGCCGCGCCCGAAGCTTCCGGACAAACGAAGCCTCAGGCGGCCCTCCCCGCGCCGGGCACCTTCCTGCCCGCCCCTCCGACCCCCGGGGACCTGGCGCCCCATCAAACCATGGGCGACCGCGCCCCCAGGCACCTGACGGCGGACGCGGCCCCTGGCGCGGAGCGGGGCTTCCATCGCGGACCGGGGGTTGAGCCAGGCAAGGTGCCCTCGGCCGGGCGGGAAGCATCCCCGCTGAATCCAGCCAGCCCCCAGGTTCCGGACTTCGACCTGAAGGCGGTCCTTGCGGGCGAGGCCCCCCAGCCCCCGGCGCCCAAGCCGATCCAGAATCCCCTCCCCTCGGCCGCGACTCGCGTGCCACTGGCCGTCGCGACGGATCCTTCCGCGCAAGGGGACACCCCGGTCGCCCCCGGGCCCCAAGCAGAGGCGCCCCTGGCGGCGCCCGAGGCCCTGGCCGAGCAACGCGAGGCTCCCGCGCAGGCCACCCTCTTCCAGGCCCCAGAGGGCACGGCTCTGACGGCGGCCCCTGGTCTGGCCCGGGCCCACGCTCCCGCAGCCGCAGCCCCGGCCCCGGCGCCCTCGACGCCCCTCGCGCTACCCCCGGCCCCCGTGGCCCAGGTGGAAACCGGCCTGCGGTGGATGCTGAAGGGGGGCAGCCAGGAGGCCCAACTGCAGCTCCATCCGGATTCCCTGGGCCAGGTGACGATCCACCTGAAGGTGGACGGCGGCGAAGTGCATGCCCGCCTCTGGATCACGGAACCCGCCTCGGTGCAGGTGGTCCGCGATGGCCGGCCCCACCTGGAGCAGGCGCTCCGGGATCAGGGGCTTCAGCTGGGCAGCTTCGATCTCCAGCAGGGGCACCGGCCCTTCCAGGAGGCGCCCGCGGCCCCGTCTTTCCGCGAATCCGCCGCCCCCGAGGCGCGGATCACCCGGCAAGAATCACCCGCGACTCCGGCCCCTTCCGTCCTGAACCCGCACCACGTCGAGCTCTACGCGTGATCGGCACGCTTCCTGTTTTGCCATCCCCCTGGAGGTCCCCATGCAAACCGGCATGATCACCACGACCGCGCCCGTCACCACGACAACCTCGACCAGCACCGCGAAGAACGCCCTGGACAAGGACGGCTTCCTCAAGCTGCTCGTGGCCCAGCTTCAGAACCAGGATCCGACTGGGGAAGGGCAGGACCCGAACCAGATGGTGCAGCAGCTGACCAGCTTCTCCAGCCTCGAGCAGGCCCAGCAGACCAACAGCCTGCTGACGGGCCTCCAGACCCAGACGGCCGGGCTCTTCCAGGCCCAGACGGCCGGCCTGGTGGGCAAGACCGTGAAGGTGGACGGCTCCGGGTTCAACCTCAAGGCCGGCGCCGCCAGCATGAACCTCGAGCTGAGCACCCCCGCGAACGTGACCTTGACCGTGAAGGATGCCAACGGGAAGGTGGTTGCCACCCTTCCGCAGGGCCACCTCAACCGGGGCCTCAGCGCCCTGAGCTGGGACGGCAAGGATGCCAGCGGCAACGCCCTGCCGGACGGCCCGTACAAGGTGGAGGTGACCGCCACCGGCGATGACGGCAAGCCCGCCCTCTTCCGCACCAGCCTGAGCATGAAGGTGGACGCCGTGACCTTCAACAGCGGCGGCATCTACCTGGCCTCCGGAGGCAATGTCTTCTCCCTGTCCGACGTCCTCGAAATCACCGCCTAGCCCTTCCACCCCACGCCCCAAACCACCCAGGAGCCACCCATGAGCCTCTACTCCGCCTTCTACTCCGGCCTCTCCGGCCTCTCCAGCAACGCCAGCGCGCTGAACGTGATCGGCAACAACCTGTCGAACATCAACACGGTCGGCTTCAAGGGCTCCACCATGACCTTCCGGGACATCTTCGCCTCGGCCGGAGCCACCGCCACCCAGGGCAACGGCAACCCGATCCAGTTCGGCCTCGGCGTGCAGACGAACTCCGTGAACCAGGACTTCGCGCAGTCCTCCTTCCAGGCTACGGGCAACGCGCTGGACATGGCCCTCCAGGGCAACGGCTTCTTCACCCTGCAGACTCCGAGCGGCACCCAGGTCTTCAGCCGCGCTGGCAACTTCACCCGCGACAGCCTCGGCTACCTGGTGGCCAGCGACGGCTCCAACGTCATGGGCTGGAACCGTGATGCAGCCGGGAACGTGGTCACCACCACGACCATGGTCCCCGTGCAGATCTCCTCCGCCACCCTCGGGGCCCAGGCCACCACGGACATGTCCCTGGGCGTCAACCTGAACTCCAACGCCGCCGCCGGCAGCACCTTCCAGACGGCCATCCAGGTCTACGACAGCCTGGGCAACGCCCAGAACCTGACCATCACCTACACCAAGGGCGCGGCCAACGACTGGACCTACACCGTGGCCGGCCCCGCCGGCTCCACCGTCACAGGCGCCCCGGCCCTTCCCGGCTCCATCACCTTCGACGCCAACGGCAAGATCTCCTCCCTCAACGGCGGCCCGACGCCCCCGGTGGTCGCGGACAACAGCGTCCTGACCATCACCTGGCCTGGCGGCGCCGCGGCGCAGAGCACCATCAGCTTCGACATCATCAACCCCGATGGCAGCCAGACCTTCACTGGCCTCAGCTCCGCCAGCACCACCGTCAGCAGCTCCCAGAACGGCTTCTCCGCCGGCACCCTGCGCGACCTGACCGTGGATCAGGACGGCATGATCACGGGCACCTTCACGAATGGCCAGATCCTCAAGATGGCCCAGCTGGCCGTGTCGAGCTTCACCAACGTGAACGGCCTGGAGCAGGCGGGCAACAACCACTGGAGCCAGACCCTGGCCTCGGGGGCGCCCACCATCGGCCTGGCCAACCAGGGCGGCCGCGGCGCCATCCTGGGATCCAACCTCGAACTCTCCAACGTGGACGTGGCCAGTGAGTTCACCAAGCTCATCGTGAGCCAGCGCGGCTACCAGGCCAACTCCCGCATCGTCACCACCACGGACGAGCTGCTGCAGGAAACCCTGAACCTCAAGCGCTAACCGGCCCCACCCCCCTCGCGCGGCCCACCCGGGCCGCGCGGCGCGTACCGGGATAGGCGGTTAGAATGGATTCTTTGACCGAGGCCCCATGTCCGACCAGGAAGCCCAGCCCCTCGCGCCCCGCCGGAAGACCCGCCAGATCCTGGTAGGCAAGGTGCCGGTGGGTGGGGACGCCCCCATCAGCGTCCAGAGCATGACCAAGACGGACACGCGCGACGTGGAGGCCACAGTCCAGCAGATCTACAACTACGCCAACGCCGGCTGCGAGATCGTCCGGGTGAGCGTGCCCACCAAGAAGGCCGGCGAAGTCTTCCACGAGATCTGCGACCGGAGCCCCATCCCTGTGGTGGCCGACATCCACTTCGACTACCGCCTGGCCCTGGTGGCCGCGGATGGCGGCGCCGCCTGCCTGCGCATCAACCCCGGCAACATCGGTGGCCAGGATCGCGTCAAGGCCGTGGTGGAAAAGGCCGGGTCCAAGGGCATCCCCATCCGCATCGGCGTCAACGGCGGCAGCCTGGAGAAGGACCTGCTGGAGAAGTTCGGTTCCGCCACGCCCGAGGCCATGGTGGAGAGCGCCTTGCGCCACATCGAGGTGCTTGAGCGCGAAGGCTTCCGTGACATCAAGGTCAGCCTCAAGGCCAGCGACGTCATCCGCACCGTGCAGGCCTACCGCCTGCTGGCCAGGCAGGTGGACTACCCCTTCCACCTGGGCATCACGGAGGCGGGCACCCCCTTCGGTGGCACCATCCGCTCCAGCGTGGGCATGGGCATCCTCCTGGCCGAGGGCCTGGGCGACACCATCCGCGTCTCGCTCACCGGCGACGGCGAGGACGAATGCCGCGTGGGCCACGAGCTGCTGCGCTCCCTGGCGCTGCGCACCGGGGGATTCCGCATGGTGAGCTGCCCCAGTTGCGGGCGGGTGCAGATCGACCTCAACCGCGTGGCGAATGAGATCGAGGAGGGCCTCAAGGCCATCAACCACGAGAACATCACCTACGCGGTCATGGGCTGCGTGGTGAACGGCCCCGGCGAGGCCAAGGACGCGGACCTGGGCGTGGCGGGTGGTGCCGGGGAGGGCCTCATCTACCGCAAGGGCGAGCTCATCCGGAAGGTGAAGGAGGAGGATCTGGTCCCCGCCTTCCTGGAAGAGGCGAGAAAGGTCAAGGCCGAGGCCGATGCGGCCAAGGTCTAGGGCGGTGGACTGGCTCCTGGCCCACCCCCTCCTGGCATTTGGGCTCGTCCTGCTCCTGGAGGCCTTCCTGCCCGTGCGCTTCCAGCCGACGGCCTGGGTCTGCCGCGGCCTGATCCGCACCTACCAGGCCACCCTCTCCAGCCACCTGCCCACCCAGTGCAAGTTCACCCCCACCTGCAGCCACTACGGCCTGGGCTGCATCCAGCGGTACGGCACGCTGCGCGGCGGGCTGCTCACCACCTGGCGGCTGATCCGCTGCTCGCCGCTGACGGCCGGCGGAATGGATCCGGTTCCCTAAACGTCTCATCCATCCCAGGATGGAGCGTTGGAGGTCCGAACCGTGTGTGGAATCGTCTCGCTCTGCTACGCATCCGAAGTCGCCGCCATGGGCCACGAGGCCGGAGAGCTGCTGAAGCGGCTGGAATACCGTGGCTACGACTCCACCGGGGCCTCCTTCATCGGCGATGACGGGGCCATCCGGCTCCTCAAGAAGGTCGGCGCCCCCAGCCGGGTGGTACCGGAGCTGGGCATCGACCAGCAGCCGGGCCAGCGCTTCATCGGCCAGGTGCGCTGGGCCACGTACGGCGCGGTGACCGACGTGAACAGCCAGCCCCACCACGTGCGCTGCAAGGTGGAGCTGGTGGGCGCCCACAACGGCAATATCTCCAACACGGACGCGCTCAAGCCCGCCCTCAGCCTCCAGGGCCACGCGGTGAAGTCCGACAACGACGGCGAGATGATCACCCACCTCACGGAAGACGCCTACGCCGCCAACCTGGCGGACCCGGGCCCGGTCCTGGCCGCCTGTCGCGCAGCCTACGCCGCCGCCGGCCTCCAGGGGTCCATCCCCGACGGCGCCTTCCTGCTCCTGGACGCCGCCCGCAAGGCCGACGCCCGGGCCGAGGGCTCATACGCCGCGGCCTTCGCCGATCCCAAGGTGCCCGGCGTGGTGGCGGTGAAGTCGGGATCAAGTCTCTATGCGGGCTTCGGAAGCGACGCTCATGGGGATTTCGTGGTGGTCTCCAGCGACCTCACCTCCGTGCTCTCCAAGACCCGCATGCTCATCCCCCTTTCCGAAGGCGAGGGCATCTGGTTCACCGAGCGCGAGTACCTGGTCTTCACCCTTGGCAGGGATCTCTCCTTCTCCCTGCCGCGGCCCAAGCGCTCCAAGCTCAATGTGCGCGACACGGGCCTGCGGGCCCCCTTCCGCTACTTCATGGAGCAGGAGATCGCCTCGGCGCCGGACAACCTGGACGAGGTGCTGCGCTATTACTTCCGCGCCCCGGAGACGGAGGGCCTGTTCGCCGCCTTCGAGGACCGCCAGGACCTCTGCAAGGCCCTGGTGGCCAAGGTGCTCGGACTTTACGAGGCGACGGACGAGGCCGCTCTGAGCGGGGCCTTCAAAGCCTTGTTGGAGGATCCTGTCCACCGGGAGCTGGCCGTCCGGGTGAAGGCCCACGGTGAAACCCTGCGAATCCACCTGGGCCGGCCGGTCTCCGACGAACGTCAGCTCCTGGCGGACCTGGGCCGCCTCGACCCCTCGGCTCCGGAGGCCCTGGCCCTCTTCGACCTGCTCTTCGTGTGGAAGAAGCGCCGCCGCATCACCCGCCACCTGCTGGAGCTGGTGCAGGCCATCCGCGAGTCCCAGAAGGAGGGCGGCCGCGTCTTCCTGGTGGCCTCGGGCACCTCGTACCACGCGGCCCTGGTGGCGGCCACCTTCTTCAACAGCCTCGCGGGTGTGGCCGTCTTCCCCTGCAATCCGGGCCAGTTCCGGTCCATGTACATGAACGCCCTCCAACCCCACGACCTCCTGGTGGGCATCACCCAGTCCGGGGAGACCAAGGACCTGGTGGACATCTTCCAGGATGTGCGCGCCCGCGTGCCCGCCCTGCGCCGCATCTCGCTGGTGAACAACGAGAACAGCCGCATCCCCCAGGAGCTCTCCGAGTTCTACCTGCCCATCCTCTGCGGTCCCGAAATCGCCGTGGCCGCCACCAAGAGCTTCCTCAACCAGGTGGCCATCCTCTATGTGCTGGCCGCCTCCTTCTCGCTCACCGAGCGCAAGATCGCCGCAAACCTGGAGCGGGCCCAGGAGCTCATGGCCGAGACCCTCCGCACGAGCGAGGCCGATGTGGAGGAGGCCGCCCGGCGCCTCTACCTGGAGCCCTCGCTGCACATCCTCGGCACCGGCCTCATCGGCCTGGCCCGGGAGGGCGCCCTCAAGATCCGCGAGGTGGTGCTGAACCATGCGGAGGGTTACGACGCCGCCGAGTTCAAGCACGGCCCCAACACCATCCTCGGGAAGAACACCCTGTTCTCCATCCAGGACCTGGCGGGCCTGCTGGAGGTCTACGAGCAGCGCCGCGACGGGCGGCCCTTCAAGGGTGGCGTCGAGGCCCTCCAGGCCTGGCCCGAGCTGGTGGAGACCCGCTTCTCCAACTACCCCCTGCTCTTCCTCTGCCCCAGCGAGGAGCGGGATGTGCGCATCACCATCAGCCAGATCCACACCCACAAGATCCGCGGAGCCGACATCCTGCTCATCGCCGAGAAGAACCCCGAACTGGCCCTGGCCGTTGCGGGCCAGCCCATGGGCCAGGACCGCTACTGGTCGAAGTACCTTGAGGTGCCCTTCAGCGGCGATCCCAACCTCTTCGTCTTCGCGGCCTCCGTGACTCTGCAGCGCCTGGCCTTCCGCATGTCGGTCCTGAAGATGGAGTACCTGGACCGCCTGGCCGTGGCGGACCATGGCGTCCACCCCGACGCCCCCAAGAACGTGTCCAAGTCCATCACTGTCGATTAAAAAGTTCAAAATCAACGCTTTGAATCAGAGGTTCGAAATATTAAAGAAAATCTGACCTTTTTAGTCAAGATGTGACCACCTTCACGCTCCCTCCGCCCCATCCTGGGTGTCGGGGACGGTCCCCCTTCCTGGAGCGGGCATGAACGCGGAACTGGACATCAAGGTGGGCGAGCTGGTGATGGCCCGGCCCGAGACCATGCGCTACTTCGAGCGCCTGGGCATCGACTACTGCTGCGGCGGCCACCGCAGCCTCGGCGAGGCCTGCGCCCTGGCCAAGCAGGACGCCACGAAAGTCCTGGCGGACCTGGCCACCCTCGACCCCCCCACGGCCGGTGTGCCCTCCCTGAAGGACTGGACCTCGGCCTCCCTCACGGACCTCATCCAGCACATCGTCGCCACGCACCACGACTACCTGCGCGAGGAACTGCCCCGACTGGAGATGCTCATGGGGAAGGTGCTGAGGGCCCACGGCGAGCGGCACCCTGAGGTCATCCGAGTGGGGCAGCTGTACCAGGCCCTGGCCGCCGACCTCATGCCCCACCTGATGAAGGAAGAGCAGATCCTCTTCCCCTACATCCGCCAGATGGACCAGGGGCAGGCCGGCTCCTCCTGCTTCGGCACCGTGCAGAGCCCCATCCGCGTCATGGAGATGGAGCATGAGGCCGTGGGCGGGCTATTGACCGAGCTGCGGGAGCTGACCCAGGCCTACACTGTGCCCGAAGACGCCTGCAACACCTTCCGCGCCCTCTACGACGGCCTGCTCACCCTGGAGCGCGACTTGCACCTCCACATCTACCTGGAGAACCAGGTGCTCCACCCCCGCGCCGTGGCCCTGGAGACCACCGTACAGGCCTAGTCCGCATCCGGATCCGCCGCCCCGGAAGCCGCACGCCGCGGCCGCCGGGGCGGCCGTCCGCTCAGTGGGTATCCTCGAGGCTCCAGCGGTCGGTGCAGCCGTGGCTCTCCACCACCTGGTGGGCCTTCTGGAGGCGCAGGGTGTGCTGGACGGTCTGCATGACGGTGAACAGGCGCTCCTGGATGCCCAGGCGCTTCAGGTCCCCGGCATCGAACCAGCTGATGCCGTCGGCATCTTTCCGCGCGGCATGATCGGCCAGGATCTGCTTGGTGATGTCCACGGGTGCCCTCCACTACTGCTAGCTTAGACGCTACGGGGGGCGACGTGGCCAACTGGCGGGATACGGGATTCGGTGCGGTCGTCATGCTGGCCTGGGCCCTGATGACGGTGCCCTTGACCGTTCTCGGTATCCTGCTCGCGGTGCCCTTTCTCGGCCCCCGTCGCGCCTTCTTCGCCATCGGCCCGATGTTCGCCCGGGGCATGGCCTGGTTCTGCCACATCCCCTTCACCCTGCAAGGCTGGGAGCGCCTGCCGGCGGCCATCCGCGAAGGCCGCCAATCCGTGATCTTCATGTCGAACCATGAAAGCCAGCTGGATCCCCCCATCCTGGTCGCCGCCCTGCCGGTGCCCGCCGTCTATATCGCCAAGAAGGAGCTGAAATACGTGCCCTTCATTGGCTGGGCGGGCTGGGCCGCCGGCGTCATCTTCATCGACCGGGCCGACCGCGAGCGCGCCATCCGCAGCATCCGCGACGCCGCCACGCAGATCCGGGGCGGCAAGAACGTCGTGATCTTCCCCGAGGGCACCCGCAGCCGCAGCGGCGGCATGCTGCCCTTCAAGAAGGGGGGCTTCGCCCTGGCCCAGGAGGCCGGTGTGCCCATCGTCCCCATGGCCACCGTGGGCGGCCATGAGGTGCTCCCCCCCGGAAGTGTGCGCCTGCGCCCTCGGCCCTACCGGGTGACCGTGGGCGACCCCGTGGATCCGGCCAGCTTTCCGGACCGGGAGGCGCTCATGGCCGAAGTGCGCCGGCGCATCGAAAGCCTGGTGGACGGGGCCCAGACCCCAACGGCCTAGCGGAAAGCCGGGTCCTGCGCGGCCACGCGCAGCTTGCCCGGATGGAAGCGGTCCGCCAGTTCCACCATGGACTGAGCGCCGGCCCGATCGCCCAGCCGGGCCACCATGCGCGCCATGAAGTAGAGGTTCACGGAGATGACGCGCCGCTCGTTGTGCTTCCGCTGGGCCAGGTCCACCGCCGCGAGTTTCTGCCGATAGGCCTCGAAACCCGCCCTGGCCTTGGATCCGTCGCCGGCCACGGCCTGCTTCACGCCGCCCAGCAGGACCGTGTTCGAGTGGTCCGGCGGCCACACCCCCTCCAGCTCCCGGAGGTAGGCCTCGGCCGTGGCCCGGTCGTTCCGCTCCCAGGCCGTGTAGGCCATGAGGCTGCGCAGCACATTGGAGCCCGGGATCTCGCGGAGCCCGGCCCGGAGCCGGGCTTCGGCCTCCTGGCTGCGCCCCATCCACAGCAGGGCGTCCGCGGCCGTGACATAGGCGTACTCCGCCGCCGGGCGCAGCGCCAGGGCACGGTCCGCGTGCTGGAGGGCTGCGGCGAGTTCGCCCTCGTTCTGGAGCAGGACGCCGAACCGGTGGTGGGCCTGCCAGCCTTCGGGGAAGAGGCTGAGGGATTTCTCGAAGTAGCGCCGGGCGGCCTGGTGGTTGTCCTCCCCCTCCAGCCCGGCGAAGACGTCGGCCAGCACGTCATAGGCCTTGTGGTCCGCGGGGTCCAGGCGCACGGCCTGGAGGGCAGCCCGGCTGGACCCCTCCAGGTCCCCCAGGCGGAGGAGGATCGAGGCCAGGGCCCGGTAGGCCTGGGAGGCGCTGGGGTCCAGGGCGATGGCCTTCTCCGCGGCGGCCCGCCCCTGCTTCAGGAGCGCCTGGGCCTCCTCGTAGCGGCCCTGGCTCAGGGCCGTGGTGGCGCCCAGCTCCGCCAGGGTCCAGGCGAACTCCGCACGGGCCGGGGCGTAGTCCGGCTCCAACTCGATGGCCGAGGCCAGCAGGGTGTTGGCCAGGCGCACCGAATCCTGGTTCCCGTCGGTGATGACCTGCAGCGCCTTGGTGTAGAGCTCTCGGGTCCGCGGCAGCCGGGCCTGGGAGCGTAGGGAACCGGGATCGCTGCCCAGCCCCATCTCCTGGGGCAGGCGCTGCTGGAGCTCGTCCTCGAGCTTCAACAGGTCGGCCACCGGGCGGTCCATCTGGAACTGGTGGAGGGTCGAGCCCCGGAGCGCATCCACCACCCGCACGAACATGCGCAGCTGGCCGCCCACCACCTGATAGCTGCCCAGCACCATGAGCTCGGCCTTGAGCTGGCGGCCGAGTTCGCCAACGGCCTTGGGGGCCTGGCCGGGCGTGTCGCCCAGCTGGTGCATGGCCTCCACGACGCGCAGGCGGTCCACCACCGCCATGTCCTCCCGCCGCACCAGGCCGAAAGCCATGGCATCGGCGAAGCTGTTGCTGAGCCACGCGTGCGCCGCGTCGGGCTGCATCTGCTCCAGGGGCAGGATGGCCACCACGCGGCGTCCCTTGGTGAAGTCCTCCAGGGAGGCCCGGCGCGCCTCGCCCAGGCCCGTGCCATCCCGCCGCGACCAGGCGAAGGCCCCCGCCGCGACCAGGGCGAGTCCCACGCCCGCCGAGGCCAGGAGCCACCCGCGGTGACGCCGCTGCCGGAGCCGGGCCACCGGGCGGCTGAGGTGCGGCACCGCCGCCGTGGCGACGTTCTCCGCCAGGCCGGAAGCCAGGGCCTGCAGGTTCGGAAACCGCTGCGTGGGGGCCTTGGCCAGTAGCCGGTGGATGGCGTCCTGGACCGTGCGCGGCAGGTCGGGACGCAGCTCGGAGAGCGGGCGGGGCTCGTCCCGGGTCACGGCGTAGAGCGTGTCCACCAGGTTGCCGCGCAGGAAGGGATGCACGCCCGTGGCCAGCTCATAGAGCACCACGCCCAGGCTGAACTGGTCCGACTGGCCCGTGAGGGCCTGGCCGTTGGCCTGCTCTGGGCTCATGTAGGCCGGTGTGCCCTGGCTGTAGCCCGGCGCCGTGCGCTCCACCAGGGTCTGGTGATGCGAGGTCGGGCCCAGGCCCGCATCCTCGGCGCCGCGGCGGGCGATACCGAAGTCGAGGATCTTCAGCTGCCCCTCGTCGGTCAGCAGCAGGTTCTCCGGCTTGATGTCCCGGTGGACGATGCCCTTCTGGTGCGCGTGGGAGAGGGCCGATGCCGCCTGCCGCGCCAGCTCCTGCAGCGCCCCCGCCTCCAGGGGGGCCCCGACGAGGGCCCGCAGGGTCCGCCCCTCCACCAGCTCCATGGCGATGTAGGGGGTGCCCTCGACATCGCCGGCATCGTAGATGTGGGCGATGTTCGGGTGGTTCAGCTGGCAGGCCAGCTTGGCCTCGCCGATGAGGGCCTTCCGGCGCAGGTCATCGGCATCCTTCAGGATCTTGAGCGCCACCTCCCGCTCCAGCCGCAGGTCCAGGGCCCGCCAGACCTCGCCCATGGCACCCTCTCCCAGCGGAGAGAGCAGGCGGTAGGATCCGAAGTGGGTGGCGTCAGGGGCCAAGCGCTTCCTTACGAGTGGGAAGTGAGAGGGAAGTATACCTTTCGAAGGCCACATCGGGCCCCATGGCTGGAAGCCCTTGACCCGACTCTCGAAATACCGAGAATCAGGAACGGAGGCGCCTGTGCCCATCACGGATCTTGATGCAGCACTCACCGGGGCCCGCCTGGTGGAGGAGGCCGGCGCCCTGCTGACCCTGGGCGAGGATCCGGACCGCATGGTGACGCACGCCTTCGAGCGGCTCGGGCAGCTGGTGCCCTACGACCTGGCCACGGTCCTGCTTCGGGAGGGCGACAGCCTCCGGGTGGCCCACGCCGTCGGCCCCCTGGCCACGCCCCAGCTGGCGGAGGCCCGCATCCCCGTGCGCGGAAACCTGCGCCTCCAGAACGCCCTCAAGGCCCGCTCCAGGCCCGCCACCTTCGAGGAGGACGATCCCGGCGAGGACACCTTCCACGGCCTCCTGGAGATGCCCCACGGCCACAGCTGCATGGTGGCGCCCCTGCGCAGCCGGGGCGAGACCTTCGGCCTCATGACGCTCGACGCCATGGTCTGCCGCCAGTACCCGGACAGCGTCCTCCACCACGTGGGCGTCTTCGCATCCCTGCTGGCCCTGGGCCTCAAGCAGGCGGAGCACCTGACCCGGCTGGCCGAGCGGGAGCGCAGCCTGGCCGAGGAGGTCAGCTACTTCCGCGAGGCCCAGCGCCGGGATGTGCTGCAGGAGCCCCTCCGCGCCGAGAGCGCGGCCATGCGGGGCATCCTGGACCAGCTGCGGCAGGTGGCCGCCACCGCAGCCACGGTGCTCATCACGGGGGAGACCGGCACGGGCAAGGAGAAGGTGGCCCAGACCCTCCACCACCTCTCGCCCCGTCGCGAGAAACCCTTCATCAAGGTGAACTGCAGCGCCCTTCCCGCCACCCTCATCGAATCTGAGCTCTTCGGGCACGTGAAGGGCGCCTTCAGTGGCGCGGCCGCGGCCCGCAAGGGAAGGTTCGAGCTGGCGGACGGCGGCACGCTCTTCCTCGACGAGATCGGCGACCTGCCCCTGGACCTCCAGCCCAAGCTGCTGCGCGCCATCCAGGAGAAGGAGATCGACCCCCTCGGCAGCGAGAAGTCCCGCAAGGTGGACGTGCGGCTGGTGGCGGCCACCCACACGGACCTCCGCGCCGCCGTGGCCGAGGGGCGCTTCCGGGAGGATCTCTTCTACCGGCTCAGCGTCTTCCCCATCCACCTGCCGCCCCTCCGCGAGCGGCCCCAGGACATCGCCGCCCTGGCGGAGGGTTTCCTGGACCGCTTCGCCCGGGAGAACCGCCGCCCCCCCGTGCAGCTGCCGGCCTCCGTGCGCGACCAGCTCGAGGCCTACGCCTGGCCGGGCAACGTGCGGGAGCTCCACAATGTGCTGGAGCGCGCCGCCATCCTCTCGACGGGCCGGGAGCTGAAGCTTCCGCCGGGAGCCCTCCCCCTCCGGGGCGAGCGGAGCGGCCGGCCCCCCAGCTGGGAGACCCAGGAGCGGGCCTACCTGGAGCGCCTGCTCCAGCACACCAAGGGCAAGATCGCCGGGCCCGACGGGGCGGCGGCCCTGGCGGACCTGGCGCCTTCCACGCTGCTTTCCCGCCTGGAAAAGCTGGGGTTGCGACCCAGGGACTTCCGCGAAGCGTGATAGCGTACCTCAACCTCCGGAGCGACGGATGAGCGAGATCACGGGCCCCCACGATGCGATTCCCCCGGTCATTCAGCTGAATGAGCCCCCGGTGATCCTCCCGCCTCTGCCGCCCACGTTCGGGGACCTGCCCCCCGCGCCCGAACCCACGCTGCGGCCCGTGCCCTTCGAGGATCCGGAGACCTTCCCCACCTTCTGGTCCCGGGTGGGCGGCATGTTCCGGCTGGTCTTCAGCAATCCCATGGAACTGTTCGACCGCGTGCCCGTCACGGAGGGGCTGGGCGCGCCCTGGCGCTTCCTGCTCCTGCTTTCCATCCCCGCCTTCCTGCTCGCCGCCATGGCCTTCCTACTCCTGGGGATGGGCGCCATGTTCGCGGCCCTCGAACAGACGGGAAAGGGCGACGGCAAAGCCATCGCGGCGATCCTGCCCGTGATTTTCGTCGTAACGCTGCTGCTCCTGCCCCTCTTCAGCTTCCTGGGCATGGTCATCGGCGGTGCCTTCAACCACTTCTTCCTCTGGTTGTGGGGCGGACTGAAGCCAGGCGTGGGCACCAGCCAGAGCATCCGGGCCTACGGCTATGCCCACGCATTCCTTCAGCTCGGCGGATTCATCCCCTTGATCGGGATGCTGATCCAGATCGCCGGCCTGATCGTCACGGGCATGGGCTTGGCCCGCATGCACAAAACGGATACCTGGCGCGGCATCTGCGCGGTACTCACGCCCCTCTTCCTGGCCTGCTGCTGTTTAATCCCGCTGCTCATCGTGATCCTTCCGATCCTTGCGGCGGCACACCGCTAGCTTCTAGCCGAATCCTGCCCAAGCCAGACATGAACCTCTGAACCCACCGCAGTCGGAACCACCACCCGGTGGACCGCGCCGGCCTGCAGCGCGGCCGCTTCATCCCAGGTCTCGAAGCCCCGGAACAGGCGATTCGCCCCGTGGTGGCCCAGGAGCTCCGGCAGCCGCACGGTGCCGCCGAAGCCCGTGAGGATGCCATGCTTCGCCGCCGGGTGGGCCAGGCGCAGGCCGCCCTTGCCGCTGGAATCCGCCGCCACGGCCCAGCGTTCCTGGCCGTGCAGGGCGAGGTCGCAGCCGCCCCCCATGGCCACCCCGGAGATCACCGTGAGGCTGCGCCATCCGGGCCAGAGCAGGTGCGTCATGACGCGCTGGCCCCGCCGGGAAAAGGGGTCGGCGGACACTGCATCCAGCAGGCCCACCTCGTGCAGGTCGGCTCCCGCGGAGAAGTGGTGGCCCCGGCCCGCCATCCAGCCCGCGCCCGAGAGGGCCACCCGGCGGGTTCCAGCCCAGCGGAGCTCGATGAAGAGCCGGTCCAGGACCACCAGCAGGTCGCTGTGGAGGCGGTTCAGGCCGTCCCCTGAGCGCAGCCCGATCCAGGCCCAGCCGGCGCCCCGGAGCAGCTCCAGCGAGGTCCGGCCCTCGTACCAGGTTTCCGGCCTCATTCCAGCCCCAGCCGCTGAAAGGCCGCCTCCAGCGGCTCCAGGTCCGGGTCCCAGGTCGGCGCCCCCGGCAGCTGATTGCGGAACCAGGTGGCCTGCCGCTTGGCGTAGGCCTGGGTCTCCTGGACCACCTGGAGCCGGGCCATCCGGAGGTCGCCGCCCGCCATCCAGGCGCCGTAGCCCAGGGGTCTCAGGGCGATCAGGTCCGGAGCATGGCCGGCGGCCACCAGGCCCGCCACCTCCTCCAGCCAGCCAGCCGCCACCTGGGCCGCCACCCGGGCCTCCACGCGCTCACGGCGGCGCTCGCGGCCGGGCGTGACCACCAGGACCCGCCAGTCCGCGGGAATGCCGGTGGCCGGCCCCGAGAGCAGGCCGGATGGAGCTCCCCCGGTCGCCAGGTGGAGGGCCAGGGCCCGCTGGACGCGGGCGGCGTCCCGGGGGTGGAGGGCCGCGGCCCGGGTCGGGTCCACGGCGGCCAGGTAGCGGTGGAGCCGTGGGACGCCCAGGCGGAGACCCCAGGACCGGACCCGTTCCACCAGGGCCGGCTCCACCTCGGGCAGGTCCGAAAGCTGGTTCCAGACGCCCCGCAGATACAGCCCGGAGCCAGTCACCAGCACGGGCTCCGGAGCCTCCGAGAGCCAGCCCCGGACCAGCGCGCCGAAGGCCTTGGGGTTGGGGCGCGACGAGAGGGGCAGTTTCCCGTAGCCCAGGTGGGGCACACCACCGCGCTCCGACTCGTCCGGCTGCCCCGTGCCGATGGCCAGGCCCTGGATGGCCTGGAAGGGGTCGCCGTTGACGACCGTACCCCCCAGGCGACGCGCCACGGCCACCGCCACGGCGGATTTGCCGGAGGCCGTGGGTCCGAGGATGGCGATGGGCATGAAGTGAGTTTACTGAGTCTGGGAGCCGCTTCCCCGGGAACCTCAGCCCCTGTCGGGCCATCTCAAATCCATGCGCGCCCTGATCTGCCTCTGCCTCGCCTCCGGCCTCCTGGGCGGGGAGCCCGTCCTGCCCGGGCGCGATGGGGCCTTCCTGGCGACGGTCCTGGCCCCGGCAGAGGGCGCCCCGAAACCCTGGAGGACCTTCCGGCTGCCGGAGGCCTCGGCCTCGGCGGTCGTAGAGGTTATCGGCGAGCTCACGCCTGAGGAGCTGCGCCAAGTGGCTTTCCAGGAATTCATCGTGTGGTTCCGGGAGGACCTCCGGCGCTTCTGGCGCACCCAGGGCGCGGCGGTTCCGGCCACCAGCCTCGCCTCAGCCACCCTGCCGGTGGAGCGCTTCGGAGGGAACCCCGTCCCGAAGAACGTCCCCTTCGCCCGCGTGGGATTCTGAGCTCAGCCGAGAAGCCGGGGCAGCAGGCGCAAGGCCTGGTCCCGGGCCAGGCGGGCGGCCTCGAGGGCATGGCGCGCCGCGGCCTCCGGGGACTGCATGGGCGTCAGCAGCGCCTCCAGCTGGCCCCGCAGGCGGGCCGTCTCGCCTTCAGGATCCGGCAGGCGGTGGCGGGCCGCCGCCTCGAAGACCGCCAGGAAGCACTGGATGGCGTCGCAACCAGCCGAGACGATGGCGGCGCTGTTCCGCTGGTCCAGGTTCAGGGCGAGGGCGGCCGCCAGGAAGCGCAGCCCGTCCTCGAAGCGGGCCTGGAGCGAGCCCGAGGGTCCGGTGCTCATCCGCCCGGGGCCACCGGGTAGTCGCCGGTGAAGCAGGCGTAGCAGAAGCCCGATCCGGGATTCGGCCCGTCATCGCCCATGCAGCCCTCGAGATCCTCCAGGCTCAGGTAGCCGAGGGTGTCGGCCTCCACGAAGGCCGTGATCTCCGGGAGGGGCATGTACGAGGCGATGAGGTGCTGGCGCTTGGGCGTGTCGATGCCGTAGAAGCAGCTGTGCGTGGTGGGCGGACAGGCGATGCGCATGTGCACCTCGCTGGCACCGGCCTCGCGGACCATCTGCACGATCTTCTTGCTGGTGGTGCCGCGCACGATGCTGTCGTCCACCAGCACCACGCGCTTGCCCGCCAGCAGGTGGCGCACGGGGTTCAGCTTCACCTTCACGCCGAAGCTGCGGATGTTCTGCTTGGGCTCGATGAAGGTGCGCCCCACGTAGTGGTTGCGGATGATCCCGAAGTCGAAGGGGATGCCGGACTGCTCGGAGTAGCCCAGCGCGGCGCTCACGCCGCTGTCCGGCACGGGCACGATGAGGTCGGCTTCCACCGGATGGCGCAGGGCCAGACGGCGCCCCATCTCGCGGCGGGCCACCATCACGCTCTGGCCATAGACCAGTGAATCCGGCCGGGCGAAGTAGATGTGCTCGAACACGCAGGGCTTGGGCTGCACCTTGGGCAGGGGGAAGCGCGAACGGATCTCGCCGGTCTCCCGCGCCACCACCACCATCTCGCCGGGCTCCACGTCGCGCTCGTACTGGGCCCCCACGAGGTCGAAGGCGCAGGTCTCGGAGCTGAACGCGCGGGTCTCACCCATGCGCCCCATGGCCAGGGGCCGGAAACCGTGGGGATCCCGGGCCGCGATGAGCGCGTCATCGGTGAGGATCAGCAGGGAGTAGGCGCCCCTGGCCTCCCGGAGGGCCGCCACCACGGCATCCTCCAGCGAACCGGCCTGGGCGCGGTTGATGAGGGCCAGCAGCACCTCGCTGTCGGAAGGGCTGGTGAAGGTGTGGCCGCCGGCGATGAGGCCCGCGCGCAGCTCCTCGGTGTTGGTCAGGTTGCCGTTGTGGCAGAGGGCCACCTGGCCGAAGCGGCCGTGGATGAGGAATGGGTGGGCCGCCGAGGCCACATTGCCGCCCGTGGTGGAGTAGCGGGTGTGGCCGATGGCCGCGTCGCCCGGCAGGGCGTCCAGCACGGCTTCCGTGAACACGTCGGCCACGTAGCCCTGGGCCTTGTGGAGGTGGAGGCCCTGCCCGTCTCCGGAGCAGATGCCGGCGGCCTCCTGGCCCCGGTGCTGCAGGGCGTAGAGGCCCAGGTAGGTCTGCCGCGAGGCCTCCGCCTGCCGGCAGATCCCGAAAACCCCGCATTCATCCCTGAATGGCATGCTTCCCCCGAGTCCTCCAGGATAAGCCCTGGGAACCTGAACCCGTAGCTTCCGCATCCCTGGTCCAGCCCGGAGTCGCCATGCGTTTCCCCATCCTTCTGCTATCCCTGGCCTTGCCTCTCGGGGCCAACAGCCTGGACGACCTGCGCTCCTCCCTGCAGAAGCTCCAGGGCTCGGACCCCGTGAAGGCCACCCTGGACCACAGCTTCTGGCGCCAGACCATGGATGACAAGAAGCCCGTGGTCAGCCAGGGCAAGGTCACGGCCCAGCTCGAGGACGGCCCCCAGGGTCTCAAGCTGGTCTGGGGCCGGGGCACCCTCCAGCAGGCGGCCCGCGAACTTGCCGCCCAGGAACGCGAGCCCGACCGCCCGGCCCCCACCCGCATCGCGCTGCGCAACGTGGACCCCCTCGAAGTCGGGGAATCCCTGAACCACGCCGAGGCCCTGTTGCGTGACCTGGCCCAGGCCCAGGTCCAGGAGGAGCGGATGGACACCTGGCAGGGCCGGCCCGCCCGCCTCCTGGTCCTGAAGGTGACTCCGAAGATCCCCGAGAACCAGCGGAAGTACCTCAAGGAGCTGAAGGTCGAGGCCAAGGTGTGGGTCGGCGCGGATGGCCTCCCCCTGGCCTTCTCCAGCAGCGTGAGCTACAAGGGCAGCCGCATGTTCATCAGCTTCGAGGGCGGCAACACGCAGGAGCTCCAGTTCAGCCGGGTCGGCAACCGGCTCGTGACCACCCGCGCCACCAGCGAGGACCGCAACTCCGGCTTCGGCGCCTCCACCCAGACGAAGAAGACGACGGTCCTGACGCTGTCCTAACGCACCGTCACGGCGCTCTCGGCGCTCTCCGCGGCCTCCCGGCTCCAGGCCTGGAGGGTGCTGAGCAGGGTGGTTCCGGCCTCGGCGGGAGCGAGGGCGGCCGTGTCGTCCAGGCCTTCCAGGTGCAGCTCCAGGCGCGCCAGGTCCCCCTGCTCGAACCGGACGCTGAGGTCGCAGAGGACGAGCAGCTTCGGCGCCACCTCCACCAGCACCGTGGAGGCCTGGAGCCCCCGCGGCATCTCGAGGCTCCACACGGGCAGGCTGCGGTGGCCGAAGCGCAGGCTGATGGGCTCGGGCCGGGTCTGCGGCGAGGGCCCGGCGAGGTAGAGCAGCCGCTCGGCGCGGCCCAGGAGCAGGGCCTGGGCGTAGGGCGTGCCTTCGGTGCGGTCCGCCTCCAGGCGCCAGCCCCCCATGCGGGGCTTCTGCACCTTGTTGTGACTGCGGGTCGCGGCGGTGGACAGGAGCCGGAACCGCGCCTCCATGGCCTCCGTGTCGCCGCGCATCCAGAGCTGGATCCGGTACCGCAGGCCCTCCTGGGCGCGGACCGGCAGCGAGAGGGCCAGAAAGAGCAGGACGATCAACCGGAGCACGAGCACCACCTTCCCTTCCAGGGTGCCATCCCGTGAGATCCTGGGCTAGGAGCGTGTCCGTGCCGATCTGCTTTGACCTCGACGGGACCCTGGGGCACTTCAGCTCCGGCTTCGTGCTGCTGCGGGAGGCCCTGGGCGACCTGTGGGGGGAGACCCCCACCGTGGAGCAGCTGCGCCTCTGCCGTGGATCCACGGACTGGGAGATCGTGGACGACCTGCACCGGATGCGCTTTGGCCGCGACCTGGACGAGGACGGCTACGCCGCCTACGAGGCCGCCTGCGTCGAACGGTTCCGGTCCACCTTCGCCCCGGGCGGGCAGCAGGCCCTGCGCTTCGAGGGCGTCCTGGAGGGTCTGCACCGGGTCGCCGCCTTCCGGCAGGTCTGGCTGGTCTCCGGGAACGCGCCCGGCCTCCTGGCCTTCAAGGCCGAAGTCCTGGGCGTGGATCCGGCCATCCCGCGCCTGGGTTCGCTGCCGCGCCACGACCGGACGGATCTCTTGAAACGGGCCCTGAGCGGCGGCCCGGCTCCGCACCTCTACGTGGGCGACCGCCCCCATGACCTGGCCGCCGCGCAGGCGGCGGGCATGCCCTTCGTCGGCATCGGTGAAGCGGTGCCGGGCCCGCATCGAAACCTGGCGACCGACGCCGGGGCCGAGCACCTGGTGGCCGCCGTGGAGGCGGCCCTGCTGGAAGGGGCCTGAGCCGCTCCGGCCTCAGCGCGTCCGGATTTCAAGGTCGCCGAGGAAGGCCTCCGTCCGGGGATCGCCTTCCTTGCGCACGATGGCCTGGGCATGGTGCAGCCGGCCCCGGCGCACCACCACGATGCCCTCGACCACCCCGCCATTGGGGCTCTTCACCTTGTACCGGAACCCCGGCCCCTTGGCCGCGGGCAGGTCCGTGCGGCGGAGGGCGCCAAAACGGTAGCCCAGGAAATTCTGGAAGGTGGTCAGGATCTCCCGGGGCGTGGTGCCGCCCTTGTCGCCCGGCGGCAGGTTGCCCACCGCCACGCTGAAGGTCTCGTCCAGCCGGCCTGCCGGGCTCATGGCCAGGTCGAACCACTCCACCTCGCCGAAGGGTCCGGGGTCCGTATGGCGGTGCAGCTTGGCGGGCCCCGGGAAGGTGACGGCGATCCCGAGGTTCTCGTTCTCGATGCGGCGCGGTTCCTCCCTGCAGCCCGCGAGGGCGAGCAGCACCACCAGTGCCAACCAGGAACGGGACATGTCTCCCCCTGCCCTCATCATCGTCGCCTGGGTTCAGGAAGTTGACTCGCGGCGGGCCGCCTCCGCCCAGCGGGCCGCTTCCCGGGGGTCCCGCAGGACGCCGTGGCCGCCCAGGTAGGCCTCGGAGAGGGCCAGCATGGCCTCGCGGTGCCCCATGTCGGCCGCCTTCCGGAACCAGAGGGCGGCGCTGAGGTCATCCCGGGGTCTGGCCGGGCCGCCCCGGCGGTAGGCCAGGCCCAGGCGGTGACAGGCTTCCGGGTCTCCCGCCTCGGCCGCTTCCAACAACCGGTCCCGGCCCACCTTCGGGCGGTCTCGCCGCAGGCCCCAGGCCTGCAGGGCGAGCAGAACCAGCGGGGGCGCGAGCATGAGCAGCGGCAGGTGGAAGAGCGCGGCGGAACCCGTCCAGAACAGGAAGCCCGCCCACAGAAGCCCTGCGCCTCCCAGCAGGACCGCAATCATCAGCAGGCCCCAGCGTCCGGAGCGCCGGGCCACTGCCCGGTCGGCCGCGGCCTCCAGCCTCCGGACCGCGGCTGAGGACGCCCGCACCAGCGGATCGTCCGGGGCCGAGTCATGACGCAGCAGGCTGTGGGAGCACGGCGGATGGGGGGCCAGCCGCCCAGCCTCCGCCGCCCAACGTTCAGCCAGGCCCGGATCCGCCGCGACCCCATCGCCCGCCCCGTACGCATGGGCGAGCCAGGCCGCCGCTGGACCGAATCCCAGGGCGGCGGCGCGCTGGTACCAGGCCTGGGCCTCGCCCGGATCGGGCAGAACGGACCCCAGCCCCTGCCGCAGGGCCTCCGCCAGTCGGAAGGCGGCCTCGGGATGGCCCCGCCGGGCCGCCCGCCGGAAGCGGTCGATGGCGGCGGTCTGGCCGCCCGCGCCCAGGCCACTCTCCAGGTAGACCAGGGCCTCCTGGAACTGGGCTTCCCGCCCACCGAGCCGCACGGCCCGGTCGAGGTAGAGACGGCCGAGGGCCGGATTGTGGGCCTGCCGCGCCCACTGGAGCCAGAGGTGCTCGGGCTCGGACGAGCACCAGGCGACCCAGCGGCGAACCAGGCGTTCCAGCATGGCCAGAGGCGGCATGGAGGCCTGCAGCGTCGCCCCCACCAGCGCCGCCACCAGGAAGCCCCAGAGGGCCAGGAAGAGCAGCACCAGCCAGGTGAAGGCCAGGGTGTGCAAGGGCGTCCGCCACAGGGCCAGGGGACCACCGAGGATCAGGGCGAGGCCAACCAGCGGCGGACCCCAGGTCCGCCCGACGGAGGGAGCGGCCACGGTCAGCGCCTTCCCAGAGCCTCGTCCAGGGCCCGCTTCGCCATCCCAGCCCCGTAGCCCGACCAGCGCTTCACCAGGCGGCCTTCCCGGTCGACGATGAGGGTCGTGGGGATGCCGCGGATCTCGCCGAAGGGATCCAGCGCCTTGCCGCCGTCCGGGAGGTAGGCCGTCAGCCCCAGGCCGGGGTTCTGCTGGAGGAAGGGCTTCACATCGCCCCAGCCGCCCCGGTCCACGGAGATGGGGAGGACCACGTAGCGGTCGCCCCCTGCCTTCTGGAGCTCCGCCACCTCAGGCAGGGAGGCCCGGCAGGGCGGGCACCAGGTGGCCCAGACATCCACCAGCACCACCTTGCCCTTGAATTCGGCCAGGGTGCGGCGGTTCCCCTCCGCATCCAGGAAGGCCACTCGGCTCACGTCCGCGCCGCCGGCGGGGGTGGCGCCCTCGTCGCCACCGCTGAACAGCCCGCGGGTGAGGGCCACACCGCCCAGCAGCAGGCCGCCGCCGACAAGCAGGACCGCCACCGGCAGGCGCCAGCGGGACTCGGGGACATAGGCATCGGACATGGGACCTCCGCAGGTCAGTCTTCGAGGGTACCGCCGCGACGGGTCGCTTCATACTGTCCGGATGCCGCTGATCACAGCCCACGCACTCCAGGCCCTGCCGGCCCCCCTCTGCCTGCTGGACGCCCGCCCGGACCCCGCGGACTTCGCCGCGGGCCATCTGCCGGGGGCCCTGCATGCGGACCTGAACCGCCACCTGAGCACCGCCTCGGACCCCGACCACGATCCCGCCCGGGGCGGACGCCACCCCCTGCCGCCCCTGGACCGCTTCGCCGCCCAGGTGGGCACCTGGGGCATCGCCCCCGGAATCCCGGTCGTGATCTACGACGCGGCGGGCGGTGGCAACGCGGCGGCCCGCCTCTGGTGGATGCTGCGGGCCCTGGGCCACGGGGAGGTCCGCGTTCTGGATGGCGGGCTCCCGGAAGCCCTCAGGGCCGGGATGGTCCTCACTTCCTCCCTCGCGGACCCGCCCGTCCAGGCCCCCTATCCAGCCCGGGCCTGGGGCCTCCCGCTGGTGGACGCCGAAGCGGTGGAGGCCCTGCGGAAGGATCCTTCGCGACGGCTGCTGGATGTGCGCTCCCGGGAGCGCTGGCGCGGCGAGACGGAGCCCTTCGATCCCGTGGCTGGCCACATCCCCGGTTCGCTGAACCTGCCCTGGAACGACAACCTCGGCGCCGACGGCCGCTTCAAGCCCGCCGAGATCCTGCGCACCCAGTACGAGGCCCTGCTCGGCGGTGCGTCACCGGAACGCCTGGCCGTCCACTGTGGCAGCGGGGTCACCGCCTGCCACACGCTGCTGGCCCTGGAGGTCGCGGGCCTGCCCGGCGCCTCGCTCTACATCGGCAGCTGGAGCGAGTGGTGCCGCGGCGGGCGGGACATGGAACCCCGCCGGTGAACCCCTGGCGCGGCCTGCGCGGCCTGCCCCGCGAAGTCTGGCTGGTCTGCGCCAGCACGCTGATCAACCGCCTGGGCACCATGGCCCTGCCCTTCCTCGTGCTCTACCTCACGGAGGGCCGCCACTGGACGCCCGCCGAAGCGGGCTACGGCATGATGGTCTACGGCGCCGGCGCCCTGGCGGCAGGGCCCTTCTCGGGCCGCCTGGCGGACCGCCTGGGCCACGTGCACGTGCTGAAGGCCAGCCTCTGGACCTCCGGGGCCCTGCTGCTGATCCTGCCCTTCGCCAGCACCAAGCCCCTCCTCTTCGCGCTGATCTTCCTGTGGGCGGGCCTCACCCAGGCCTTCTGGCCCAGCGCCATGGCCCTGCTCACGGGCCTGGCCGCACCCGAGCAGCGCAAAGCCGTCTTCGCCCTGCACCGCCTGGCGGTGAACCTGGGCATGGCCGTGGGCCCCGCTGCCGGCGGCCTCATCGCCCACCACAGCTACCGCTGGGTCTTCTGGACCGATGGCCTCAGCACCCTGGCCGGCGCCGTGCTGCTGGGCCTCCTGCTCCAGGCGCCGCCCGCGCCCAGCCTGCCCCACGACCACACCCCCGGCGGCAGCCCCTGGCGGGACCGCCACCTGCTCTTCCTCCTGCTGCCCTTCATCCCCGCCCTGATGGTGTTCTTCCAGATCGAGGGCACCCTGCCCCTTTGGGTGGTGCGGGACTTGGGCCTGGGGAGCCGCTTCTTCGGCATCCTGTTCACGGTGAACACGCTCCTCATCGTGGTGCTGGAGGTGCCGCTGAACCTGGCCATGGGCCACTGGCGCCACGGCCGGCTCCTGCTCCTGGGCTGCCTCTGCCTGGCCTTCGGCTTCGGCCTCACGGCCTGGGCCCGGGGCTACGCCACGCTGATCCTCACCACCGTGATCTGGACCTTCGGCGAGATGATCCTCTTCCCCGCCATGAGCGACGCCGTGGCCACCCTGGCCCCGCCGGACCGCCGTGGCGAGTACATGGGCCTGCTCTCCCTGGCCTTCGCCGCCGCCCTGGCCCTCGGGCCCTGGCTGGGCGTCCTGGCCTACGCCAAGGCCGGTCCCAGGAGTGTCTGGCTGGCCACCTTCGTCATCGCCGGCGCGGCGGGCCTGCTGCTGGCACGGTTCCGGACGCCGGAGCCGAAGACCTGAAGGCGGCCTACTCCTGCACCCGCAGGACCGGGGCCGGCAGGCCGGGCAGGGTGTAGTCGAGCCTGTGGTCCTCCTCGGCGCGGGCCTGGATGGCACGGATGAGGCCGGGGAAGAGGAACCGGTGCAGCTGCAGCAGCGAGTACCAGTAGAGGTTGCCGGAGAGCCCATGCGGCTCGAAGAAGGCGGTCTGCTCCAGGTGGCTGCGCCGCCCCTCCGGACGCACCTCGAACTGGAGCCAGGCCCGGCCGGGCAGCTTCATCTCGGCGCGCAGCCGCAGGACACGGCCGGGCTCGAAGGACTCCACCCGCCAGAAGTCCAGGGGATCGCCCACGCGCAGCTCCTTGGGATGCCTTCGGCCCCGCCGCATGCCCACGCCGCCCACGGCCCGGTCGATGGCGCCCCGCAGCTGCCAGAGGGCGTTCCCTGCGGGCCAGCCCGATTCGCCCCCCAGGGCGCAGATGACTTCCATGATGCGCTCCGGAGATGCCTGCACCTTGCGCCAGTGGCGCTCCACCAGCAGGCCCTCCTGGTTGTCCAGCTGCCTTCCGACCGGGTTCTTCCGCACGGTGCTGGCCAGGCTGGAGGCCCAGGTCGTCTCCACGTCATCCGCGGCGATGCGCCCCAGGGCCCGGCTCAGGGCCTCGGCGTAGGTGGTGGGGCGCACGGAGAAGGTCCGCAGGGCCCGGTCGTCCCGCACCACCACCTCGGTTCGCAGGCTCTCCAGCAGGGCGGCCGCGATGCGGTGCGGGATGGGCGTGAGCAGGTCGATCACCCGGCTGCTGAAGTTCCGCCGCGGCATGGGCACCGGAAGGATGAAGCGGCGCAGGCCCTTGGCCCGGGCGTAGCCCAGCATCATCTCGCGGTAGGTGAGGATGTCCGCCCCGCCGATCTCGTAGATGCCGCGGGCCTCGGGATGGTCCAGCGCCTCCTCCAGGTAGTCCAGGACGCTGCGGATGCCGATGGGCTGGCAGCGCGTCTCCACCCAGCGCGGGGCGACCATCATCGGCAGGCGGTCCGTGAGGTGGCGGATCATCTCGAAGCTGGCGGAGCCGGAACCCACGATCACGGCGGCGCGGAACTCCACCACGGGCACCCCTGCCCTGGCCAGGTTCTGGCCCACCTCCTGGCGGCTGATCAGGTGCCTGCTGTGCAGGGCCCCGGGCTCGCCGAGCCCGCCGAGGTACACAATGCGCCGCACGCGCGCCTGGCGGGCCGCCTCGCCGAAGGCGCGGGCCATCTGCCGGTCCTGCTCGCGGAAGGCCTTGCCGTCCGCCATGGCGTGCACCAGGTAGTAGGCCACCTCGACGCCCTCCAGAGCGAAGGCGAGGCCGTCCGGGCTGGCCAGGTCCCCCTGCACGATCTCGACGCCCGGCCAGGGCCGGCCCTGGAGCTGCCGGGGATCCCGGGCCAGGCAGCGGACCGAGTGGCCCTTGGCGAGCAGGCGGGGAACCAGACGCCCTCCGATGTATCCCGTGGCTCCCGTAACCAACACGCGCATGGGCCCTCCCGGCTCGACCGTCCGCCCTGGGGCCCCTTGGCACCCGGGACGGATCCCGCCTCAGCATCAAAGTATAAGTCAAATCTTTTCTAAATTTGACCTACACAACCCTAGTCTGTTCGGCCTAAGTCCAGCTGGTCCCTTGGCCAGCGGCGGCCTGCAAGCAGGGCGGATGCCCGGTCCAAACGCACCGCGCCCCCTGGGCTCAGGGGGCGCGACAAGATCGAGGGCTGTCCCGCTGCTAGGCCAGCACGGCCTCCAGCTGATCCACGGCCCAGTCGATCTGCTCCTTGGTGATCACGAGGGGGGGCGCCAGGCGGATGATCTGCTCGTGGGTGTCCTTGCAGAGCATGCCGCGGTCCTTCAGCTGGTAGCAGTAGGGCCGGGCCTTCCCGGCGCTTTCCTTCAGCTGCACGCCGGCCCAGAGGCCGCGCACGCGCACCAGCTCCACCTTGTCGGACTTCATGCCCTTCAGGCGCTTGGCGAAGTACTCGCCCAGCTCGGCGGTGCGCTCCACCAGCTTCTCCTCGACGAGCACATCCAGGGCGGCGGAGGCCACCGCGCAGGCCAGCGGGTTGCCGCCGTAGGTGCTGCCGTGGATGCCCGGGGTGAACACGTCCATCACCTCATCGGAGGCCAGGAAGGCGCTCACGGGGTAGTAGCCACCGCTGAGGGCCTTGCCGATGGTGATGCCATCGGGGCGGATGCCCTCATGCTCGAAGGCGAAGAGCTTGCCCGTGCGGCCCAGGCCCGACTGGATCTCGTCGAGGACCAGCAGGCAGTTGTTCTTGGTCGCCAGGTCGCGCAGGCCCTTGAGGAAGCCGTCGGGCGGGATCACCACGCCGCCCTCGCCCTGGATGGGCTCCATGAAGATGGCGCAGGTGTTCGGGTTGATGGCCTTCTTGACCGCCTCGAGGTCGCCGTAGGGGACGATGACGAAGCCGGGGGTGAAGGGGCCGAAGCGGCTGGTGCTGTCGGGATCGGTGCTGAAGCCCACGATGGTGGTGGTGCGGCCGTGGAAGTTGCCGTCGGCCACGATGATCTCGGCCTTGCCGTACTCGATGCCCTTCTTGTCGTAGCCCCACTTGCGCATGGCCTTCAGGGCGGTCTCCACGGCCTCGGCGCCGCTGTTCATGAGCAGGGCCTTGTCGAAGCCCGTCAGCTTGCAGAGCTTCTCGAGCAGCGGGGGGAACTGGTCGTTGCGGAAGGCGCGGCTGGTGAGGGCCAGGGTCTTGATCTGCGCGATCATGGCCTCGCCGATCTTCGGGTGGTTGTGGCCCTGGTTCACGGCGGAGTAGGCGGCCAGGAAGTCCATGTACTTCTTGCCGTCCACATCGGTGAGGAAGACGCCCTCGCCCTTGGTGCAGACCACGTCGAGCGGATGGTAGTTGTGGGCGCCGAACTGGTTTTCCTGCGCGATCAGCGCTTCGGATTTCGCGGCGAGGGTGGCCATGGGACCTCCTGGAGTCGGGTGATTGGACTGGAAACGGACAAGAAAGGAATAGTCTAGGCCCGGTGGGTAGGGTTGTCAGGTTTATCAAGGATTCCTTGACGAACTGTCAGCGTCCATCCCCCGGGCCCAAGCCCCCGGCCGGCGACGAAATCCGGCCGCTGGGCGGCGCCCTGCCACAATGGCCGCAGACCTTCCTATCGTGAATGCCACGGAGCCCCCATGAGCGACCCTTCCCCCTCCCTCTACGGCGACCAGCCCGAACCCGCGCGCCCCCAGGCCCCGGGTCTGCTGGATCAGATCGTGGGTGTCTTCACGGCGCCCGTTGAACTCTTCCAGCGGCTGCGCCAGGCGCCGAGCTGGGGCTGGGCCCTGGGCCTCCTCATCGTCTTCGCCCTGGTCAT
This sequence comes from Holophagaceae bacterium, assembly GCA_046331485.1. GTDB lineage: Bacteria > Acidobacteriota > Holophagae > Holophagales > Holophagaceae > Geothrix. Next base: position 661,340 of record JAXLQS010000001.1, read on the forward strand.
CACCGTGGCCTGGGGCCTGAAGGTGGACGTGGACGAGATGCTGAGGCCGGTCCTCGAGCGCAATCCGCAGGTCCAGGCCTCGCAGATCGACATGATCATCGAGATGCAGAAGAAGTTCATCCTGCCCTTCAGCATCCTCGGCGCCCTCTTCGGCACCGCGGCGGCCATGGCCCTCGTGGCGCTGTTCTACTGGCTGATCGGCAAGGCCCTGCCCGAGGACGGGGCCCCCAGCTATCCCCAGGCCCTGAGCGCGGCCGTGGTGCCCGCACTCGTGAAGCTGCCCCAGATGCTCCTGCTCGTGGTGATCTGCCTGCTGCGCCCCATCGGCGGCCTCACGCCCGACAAGATCGCCCCCACCTCGCTGGGCTACTTCCTCCACCCGGAAAGCCTCAAGCTCCAGGCCTTCTTCTACACGATGGACCTCTTCTACCTCGTCGAAGCCGTGCTCACCTACCTCGCCCTGCGGCACCTGCTCCGCATGAAGACTGTCGGTGCGCTCCTCTGCGTGCTGCTCCCCATGGCCGTGGGCATCGGCCTGCGGATCATGGGGGCGAAGTAGCGGACCAGCCACCCCCAGCCGGCTCCCTTCACCCTGGAGGTTCCCGCTCCCTCCCGAGGCCGGGCGGGGTCATACTCCCCCCATGATTTCCCATCCCTGGGTGTGGCTCGCCGCCTTGGCGGGGCTGGTGGCGCTGATCCAGGCCCGGCGGCCCCTCCGCCGGGCCTGGCGCCGCTGGTCCTGGCGCCAGGCCCTGCGCACCCGGCGGGAGCTGGGCTTCCGGCTGAACCCAGTCACCGTCACGCGCAAGCAGCGCCTCAAGGTGGACCTGCTGGCCGATCCCGAGCTCCGGACGCGGATCGCGGAACAGGCCCGGACCTCGGGACGCGAGGAGGCCAGCCTGCTGGCCGACGTCAGCCTCTACCTCGACGAGATCATCCCGACCTTCAATCTCATCACCACGTACACGTTCGGCAAGAACCTCGCGGGCTGGCTGCTGCGCACCTGCTACCGCGTGCGCATCGGCCGCAGCGCCGAGGCCGCCCTGAACCGCATCCCCCGCGACGCCTCCGTGGTCTACGTCATGAACCACCGCAGCAACGCGGACTACCTGCTGGTGGCCTTCCTCCTGGCGAACCGCGTGTCCATCTCGTACGCCGTGGGCGAGTGGGCGCGGGTCTGGCCCCTGGAGCGGCTCTTCCGCAGCTTCGGCTCCTTCTTCGTGCGGCGGCGCTTCCGCGACCCGCTCTACCACGCGGTGCTGGAGCGCTACGTACAGCGGGCCGTGGCCCAGGGCACCACCCAGGGCATCTTCATCGAGGGCGGCCTCAGCCGGGACGGCCGCCTGCAGGCCCCCAAGCTGGGCCTGCTGGACTACATGCTCCGCGCCGGCGCGAAGGAGCTGGTCTTCATCCCCGTGGGCATCAACTACGACCGCGTGGTGGAGGACAGCAACCTGGTGCGGGAGTCCCTCGGCAAGCCGCGGCGCGGCCCCCTGACCCTGGTCCGGCGCACCTCTCTCTGGCTGCTGGGCCTGGCCTGGCGGGGCGCCACGCGCCGCTTCCACCGTTTCGGCTACGCGGTGGCGAACTTCGGCGAGCCCATCTCCGCCCGGGCCGCGCTGGAAGGCACGGATCTGCGCGGCCTGGACTGGGAGGCCCGCAAGCCGCTGCTGGAGGCCTTCGCCGACTCCCTGGCCCGGGCTGTGGGCGAAGAGGTGCCCATCACGCCCGTGGCCGCCGTGGCCTGGGCCTACCGCGATCTGAACGACCCGGCCCCTGGCCGGGCCCCGCTGCGGGACCACCTCCTGGAGGTGTTCGCGGCCGCCCAGACGCGGGGCCTGCCCCTCTACCTGCCCCGGGGATCGTACCAGCGCGCCTTCGATGTGGGGCTTCGCGTGCTCCTGCTGCGGCGCATCCTCGTGGCGGAGGAGGGACGCCTCCTGCTGCCGCCCCACAAGGCGCCCCTGCTGGACTACTACGCCCACGGCGTGGGCCACCTGCTGGAACGGATCCGGACACATTAGACTGGTGGATTCCCCCCGGAGTCTCCATGTCCAAGCTCGTCCGCATCGCCAATGGCCAGGGCTTCTGGGGTGACAGCATCGACGCCCCGGTGCGCCTGGTGGAGGCCGGGGGCATCGACTACCTGACCTTGGACTACCTGGCGGAGGTCACCCTCTCCATCATGCAGAAGCAGCGCCGCAAGGACCCCCAGCTGGGCTACGCCACGGACTTCGTGGACCTGATGAAGCGGGTGCTCCCTCAGCTCAAGGCCAAGGGCATCCGCGTGGTGGCCAATGCCGGCGGCGTGAACCCCGAGGCCTGCCGCACGGCCGTGCTGGAGGTGGCAAGGAAGCTCGGCGTCACCGGCCTGAAGATCGCCACTGTGACCGGGGACGACGTGCTGGCGCGGCTGCCGGAGTTCCAGGCCCAGGGCCTGAAGCTGGCCAACATGGACACCGGCGAGGGCCTCTTCGACGCGCCCCGGGAGATCCTCAGCGCCAACGTCTACCTCCAGACCCAGGCCATGGTGGAGGCCCTGGCGACGGGCGCCGACATCGTGCTGACCGGCCGCTGCACGGACCCGGGCCTCACCCTGGCGCCCCTCATCCACGAGTTCCAGTGGGCCGACGACGACTGGAACCGCCTGGCCGCCGGCACGGTGGCTGGCCACATCCTGGAGTGCGGCGCCCAGAGCACCGGCGGCAACTTCACCCGCTGGTGGGAGGTGCCCGAGCTCTGGAACGTGGGCTATCCCATCGCCGAGTGCGCGGAGGACGGCACCTTCGTCATCACCAAGCACGCAGGCACCGGGGGCATGGTGACGGTGGACACGGTCAGCGAGCAGCTGGTCTACGAGATGGGCGATCCGCACCACTACATCACGCCGGACGTGGTGGCGGACTTCACCTCCATCCGCCTCGAGCCGGCCGGACCCGACCGGGTCCGCGTGAGCGGCATCCAGGGGCGGCCCCGGACCCCCTTCCTCAAGGTGAGCGGCGCCTACCTGAGGGGCTACAAGGCCACGGGCCAGCTGACCCTCAGCGGGCCCCGGGCCCTGGAGAAGGCCCGCCTCTGCGCCGACATCGTCTGGAAGCGCCTGAAGGCCGCGGGCTTCGAATACGAGCATACGGATGCCGAATTCCTGGGTGCCAGCACCGTGCATGCCGGCATCGCCCCCGAACCCGCCGACCCGGCCGAGATCGTGCTGCGCCTCAGCGTGAAGGACCCGGATCGGAAGAAGGTGGAGCGCTTCGGCCGGGAGATCGCGCCCCTTGTCACGGCAGGGCCGGCGGGTGTCACGGGCTTTGCCGGCGGGCGTCCAAAGGCCCAGGAGATCGTGGCCTACTGGCCCGCCCTCCTGCCTCGGGAGCTCGTCAACTGGGGCGTGACCGTCGAGGAAATCTGATGCTTCAACCGGATCAGGCCCTGGCGGGTCCAACTCCTGCACCCTTGCGCCGCCTCCTCCAACCTCCCAAATTCTCTTCCTAAGGTTCACGGAGTTCCCCATGACCACGCCCACCCGGCTTCTCCTCGGATCCCTTGGCATCCTGGCCCTGCTGGGTTGCTCGAGTTCGGACAGCGACTACAGCCACTCGAGCTACCTGGTGAACGCCATCACTGTGGCGGACATCGATGCCAACGGCCTCCCCGACATCCTCGGCGTGGTGTCCACGGACTACGACGGAGCCCCCACCCAGGGCTACGTGTCCACCCGGCTCCAGTCTTCGGCGGGCGCCTTCGTGATGCCCACCCGTTTCGGCGTGGGCCGGAGCCCCGCCAACCTCGTGGCCCAGGATGTGAACGGGGACGGGCGCCCGGACCTGGTGGTGGCCAATGCCGATGACCATACCGTGAGTGTGCGTCTGGCGGATCCCGCCCGGCCCGGCTTTTTCCAGACAGCCATCGTCCTCTCCACCCCCGGGCGCACGCCCCTGGACGTGGCCGTGGGCGACCTGGACGGAGATGGCCGGATGGACGTGGTCGTGGCGGCCAGCGGGGCCAACAGCGTGCTCGTCTTCACGCAGACCGCCGCGGGCGCCTTCAATCCGCCGGTGGCCTACGCGGTGGGCGGGGACGCCCAGGCCGTGACAGTGGCGGATCTCGACGGGAACGGACTGGCGGACATCGCTGCGGCCACCACCGCCAACACGGTCTCCGTGCTCCTCCAGACCAGCGCCGGCACCTTCGCCCCGGCCGTGGACTACGTCACGGGTGTGCAGCCTGCCGCAGTCCGCGCCGCGGACGTCAACGGCGACGGCAAGCTCGACCTGCTCACGGCGAACTTCGGCGCGGCCACGAGCCCCGGAACCCAGGGCCTCAGCGTGCTGATCCAGGGCGCTCCCGGCACCTTCGCCGCCCCCGTGCACTACACCACCGGCTACCGCGCCGTGGCCCTGGCCGTGGGCGATCTCAACGGCGACGGCAAGCCCGACATCGCCGTGGCCTGCGAAGGCCTGCCCGGCGATCCCGGCGCCGTGTCGGTGCTCCTCCAGACGCCGCCGGCCGCCGCCACGCCAGGCGTCTTCTTGGGGGCCGTGGACTACCGCGGCGCCTGGGGCCCCATGGGCGTGGCCCTCGCCGACATGGATGGGGATGGCCTGCCCGACCTGGTCCTGGCGGATGGCGACATCGTGGTGCGCCTCAACAGCAGCACCACACCCGGCACCTTCGGGCCGCCCCTCTTCTTCTACAACTGACGCGAAAAGGCCCCGGAGTTCCGGGGCCTTTTCGAGGGTGGGCAGTGCTCACCCCAGGCTGACGTTGATCTTGCGGGGCCTCACCTCGGGGCGCTTGGGCACCATCAGGGTCAGGACGCCGTTGCGGAGTTCGGCCACCACCTTCTCTCCCTCCACATCCTCGGGGAGGGTGAAGGTACGGCTGAAGGAGCCGTGGCTCCGCTCGGAGAGGTGGATGCGCTCGCCGTCCTTCGTGGCCTCCTCCTCGCGCTTGCCGGCGACGGTGAGGCGGCTGCCCTCAAGGCTGATCTCCAGGTCCGCCTCGAGGATGCCGGGGAGGTCGGCCCTGAACTGGTAGGCGTCCGGCGTCTCCTTCACGTCGAAGCTGGGCATGAAGGCGGCCGGGGCGCCGGGACCGTAATCCAGGAGCGGGTCCCAGCGCAGGAAATCGCGCATGAGGCGGAAGGGCTCCAGGGTCGCGGCCGTGGCCGGGGTGGCCTGGGGGTGCGGGTTCGCAGGATGCTCATGAAGTCCTCCTTTGAGAAGAGGGGACGGAACGGTCATGCTTCCGTCGCCGAATAAAATCTTAGTTAATATAAATCACATGTCAAGCCCCCTCGCCATGTGGGGGAACCTGACCCAAGGTCAAGTTTCTGGCCGGCCTACCGAATGCTTCGCTAAGCACTCTTGCTGCGGGGGTCCCATGCCCAGCTCTGGTCGATTCCGCTTGCGCTCCCTCGCCAGCAAGGTGCTGGCCCTCAGCCTGCTGCCCGTGGGCCTGTTCCTCCTGTTCTTCGTCCTGTACGTGATACCCACCCTCCACAAGGCGGTGATGAAGGGGAAGCAGGAGGGGGTGCAACAGGTGGTGGACCTCGCGATCACCATGCTGGAACACCAGGACCTGGCCGTGCGGGCCGGGCACCGGCCCCTGGAGGAGACCCAGGCCCGGGCCAAGGAGGTGATCGGCCACCTCCGCTATGACAAGACCAACTACCTGTGGATCCAGGCCCCGGGCCCGGTCATGGTGGTCCACGGGATCCGCCGGGACTGGGATGGCAAGCCCACGGACGATCTGGGCTCCCCGGAGCTGGCCAAGCTGTTCCGGGATTTCGACCGGGTCGCCAAGACCCAGGATGGCGCCTTCCATGCCTACGAATTCCCCAAACCCGGCCAGACCGGACAGTTCCCCAAGGTGAGCTACGTGCGGACCTTCGCCCCCTGGGGCTGGACGGTCGGGACCGGGGTGTACGTGGATGACGTGGACCGGGAGGTGCGCACCATCGCCCTGGTGATCCTGGGGGGGATGCTCCTGGTGTCGACCCTGGTGTTCCTGCTGGCCCGCACCCTGGCCCGGCGCATGTCCCGGCCCCTGCAGCAGCTGGTCATGGGCCTCCGCACCAGCGACCTCTCCCGGCAGATCGCGGTCTCCAGCGAGGACGAGGTGGGCCAGGCCGCCCAGGCCTTCAACGACTACAACGGGGGCATGCGGAAGATTCTGGTCGACATCTCCGACCTGGCCGCCCGGGTGGCCTCGGGAAGCACCGAGCTCGCCTCGTCTGCCGACGAGATGGCTAAGGCTGTGGCGGAGATCGCCCAGGTCAGCGAGGACCTGAAGCAGGCGGGGGACCGGGTTTCCGAGGCCCTCCAGACCCTCAGCGGGGACGCCACCCTGGTCGTCAGCCGCACGCGGGAGGCGGAGACGCGCGGGCAGGAGGCCGTCCACGAGACGGACCGCAGCGCCGAGGCCGGCCAGGGCACCGCCAAGGGCATGGCGGACATCCAGCAGGTGACCGGCCAGATCGTCCAGGCCGTGACCGTCATCCAGGAGATCGCCCGCCAGACCAACCTCCTCTCCCTGAACGCCGCCATCGAGGCCGCGAAGGCCGGTCAGCAGGGCAAGGGCTTCGCCGTGGTGGCCGAGGAGGTGCGCAAGCTCGCCGAGCGCTCCGCCCAGGCCGCCCAGGAGATCGAGGGCCTCATCCAGCGCACCCAGGAGGTCGTGACCGGGGGCGTGCAGAGCGTGGACACCACCCTCGCCAGCCTGGGCACCATCCGGGACCGCATCGGGGGCGTGGCCCAGAGCATCCAGGACATCGGCGGGCTCTCCCGGGGGCAGGCCGCCACGGGCCAGGAGGTCGCCACGATGATGGGCCAGACCACGGGCCGGCTCGCCCAGAATGCGTCGGCCACCCACGAGCTGGCCTCCACGGTCCAGGAGATCGCCCGAACCTCGGACGAGCTGGCCCGCGTCGCGGAAGGGCTCCGGGCGGTGGTGGAGCGCTTCAAACTCTAGTCGCGGCCCCCTGCCCCGGCGGGGCTCCACGGGGTACACTCGGCCCCCGAGGAACCTCCATGCGCAAGCCCCTGCTCATTCTCGGACTCGCCGCCACCGGCATCTTCGCCGGCTGGTGCGGCCACGCGCTCACGCCCAGCCCGGCGAAACCCCGGGCCGTGGAGGCCCGCGGCGCTCTCCCCGAGTGGGAGCAGGTGCCCATCCGGCGCTTCAAGGAGGCCGCTCCCAGCGTGGTCTACATCACCACCACGGAGGAGCGCAGCCGGGACTTCTTCGGCTTCGACGTGGTGGAGGTGCCCGCGGGCTCCGGCACGGGCTTTATCTGGGACGAGCAGGGCCACGTGGTCACCAACTTCCACGTCATCCAGGGCGCCGCGCGGGCCTACATCACCCTGGCGGACGGCAGCCGCCACGAGGCGGCCTACGTGGGCGGCGCGCCGGACAAAGACCTGGCCGTGCTGCTGCTGGCCAAGACACCGCCGAAGCTGCGGCCCATCCCCCTGGGCACCAGCGCGGACCTGCAGGTGGGCCAGGCGGTGCTGGCCATCGGCAACCCCTTCGGCCTGGACCAGACCCTGACCACCGGCGTCGTCTCGGCCCTGGGCCGGGAGATCCAGAGCGTCACCCGGCGGCGCATCGCCGGCGTCATCCAGACGGACGCGGCCATCAACCCCGGCAACAGCGGCGGGCCGCTGCTGGACAGCGCGGGCCGCCTCATCGGCGTGAACACAGCCATCCAGAGCCCCAGCGGCGCCAGCGCCGGCATCGGCTTCGCCGTGCCCGTGGACACCGTCAACCGGGTGGTGCCCCAGCTCATCGCCCGGGGCCGCCTGGAGCGCCCGGACCTGGGCTTCGAGCCGGTGGCCCCCCGGCTGGTGGAACGGGCCTTCGGCCCCCAAAAGGGCGTGATGGTGGGCAAGGTGGTCCGCGGTGGGGCAGCCGCCAAGGCCGGCCTCCAGGGCGTGGGCGCCGAGGGACGCCGCGTGCTGCCCGGCGATCTCGTCCAGGCCGTCAACGGGCGGAGCGTCGAGGACTGGGACGCCCTCCTGGATGCGGTGGAGGCCCTGCCCCTGGGCAGCACCGTGGAGCTGGAGGTGCGGCGCGATGGCCGGAAGCTCCGGATCCCGCTCCGCCTCGAGGCGGCGCGGGACTAGCCGCGATTCTCCAGGGCCTCCGCGATGCGCTTGGTATGCAGCACGGAGCTGCGGATCAAACCCGGCAGCTCCTCGGGATCGCGATCATCCCGACATCCTGGGCGGGCCTGCCAGTCCAGCTCGAAGATCAGCTCGACCCCGCCCCCCGGGCGGACCTGGAGCAGGTTGACGACCGTCCCTTCATAGACCGGGTGGTCCAGCAGGGTGAAGGTGACGGTCCGCCCCACAGGATCAGCGGAGATGCGTTCCCGGAAGGCCACACCCCCCGGCAGCACCAGCTGGCGGACCACGGACTCCTCATCCCGGTCCAGGATCTCTGCGTCCAGCGCATCCTCGATGTAGCGCTGGGGGTGTTCCATCTTGTCCAGGAGCACGGCCCACACCGTGTCAGGGGTGGCATCCACGGGGCTGCTGACGCGGTGGGTGGGCATGGCGCTCCCGGGAGGGGACCCAAAGCTACGCCCAAGCGCCGCCCGCCGCCAGGGGCTTTCAGTGGTGGACGCCCCGGGGATGGTAGTGGGTGTGCAGCAGGCGGTGCGAGGTCTCGCCCAGGGGCGCCCCGAGGAAGTCCCGGTACAGCGCCGCCATGGCGGGGTTCTCGTGGGACATCCGCACGGGCTTGCCCTCATCCTCGGAGAAGATGGCCTTCATGCGCTCCCGCCGCACGTCGTTGGTGGTGAAGCGCGGCTGCCCCCCCCCGCCGATGCAGCCGCCCGGGCAGGCCATCACCTCGATGAAGTGGTAGGCCTTCTGGCCGGACTTCACCTGCTCGATGAGCTTCTCGGCATTGGCCAGGCCGTGGGCCACGGCCACCCTCAGCGTCTGGCCCGCCAGGAAGGACCACTCGGGCACGGCGCTGGGGATCGTGATGGCGATCTCCTTCACGCCCTCCAGGCCCTCGATGGGGGCCACGTGCAGCCTCTCGAAAGGGAAAGGCTGGCCGGTCACCAGGCACCAGACGGTGCGCAGGGCGGCCTCCATGACGCCGCCGGTGTTCGCGAAGATGTCCGCCGCCCCGGAGCTCATGCCCATGGGCTGGTCCATGGGCTCGTCGGGCAGGGCCGCGAAGTCCAGGCCCGACTGCGTGATCATGCGGCCCAGCTCCCGGGTGGTGAGGACCGCGTCCACGTCCTGGCAGCCGCTGGCGTTCATCTCGGGCCGCTGGGCCTCGAACTTCTTGGCCGTGCAGGGCATCACGGAGACCACGTAGAGGTCCTCGGGCCGCTTGCCCAGGGATTCCGCATAGTAGGTCTTGGCCAGGGCCCCGAACATCTGCTGGGGCGACTTGGCGGTGGAAAGGTTCGGCAGCAGGTCCTCGTGGTAGTGCTCCGCGAACTTGATCCAGCCCGGGCAGCAGCTGGTGTACTGGGGCAGGGCCACGGGCCGCTGCTCGACCAGGGCGGCCTTCAGCCGCGTGAGCAGCTCGGTGCCCTCCTCGAGGATGGTGAGGTCCGCCGTGAAGTTGGTGTCGAAGACGCCGTGGAAGCCCAGGCGGCGCAGGGCGGCGGCCATCTTCCCGGTGACCAGGCTGCCGGGGGGCATGCCGAAACACTCCCCCAGGCCCGCGCGGACGGCGGGCGCCGTCTGGACGATGACGTGCTTGGTGGGATCGCTGAGGGCGGCCCAGACCCGCTCGATGTGGTCCCGCTCCGTGATGGCCGCGGTGGGACACACCGCCGCGCACTGGCCGCACTGCACGCAGGCCACCCGGTCCAGCATTTGGCCGAAGGCCGGGGCCGCCACGCACTCGAAGCCCCGGTCCTGGGCCCACAGGGCGCCCGTGGCCTGGATGTCGCTGCAGACCGTGATGCAGCGGCGGCACATGATGCACTTGGCGGAGTCGCGGTCCAGGGCCGGCGTGCTCTGGTCGATGATCCGCCGATGCTTGGCGCCGGTGAAGTGCAGCTCGCGGATGTCGAGGTCGCGGGCCTCGCCCAGGAACTCGCAGTCCTGGGAGCGCACGCAGGTCTGGCAGTCGCCCTCGTGGTCCGAGAGCAGCAGCTCCATCACCGTGCGCCGCGCGGCGCGCACCTTGGGCGTGGCCGTGCGGACCTTGAGCCCCTCGGAGACGGGCATGGAGCAGGAGGCCTGCAGGGCCCTCGCCCCCTCCACCTCCACGAGGCAGACCCGGCAGCCGCCCACGACGTGCACGCCTTCCAGGTAGCAGAGCGAGGGGATGCGGATGCCCGCCTGGCGGGCGGCGTTGAGGACCGAGGTGCCCTCAGGCACCACGACCTCGGTGTGGTCGATGGTGAGCTTGACCATGGAAACCCCCTGGTCCGTTTGAGCGACGGGGGTTCCGGAAATCGTGGGGCGGGCGGCAAGGGTAGGCATCAGTCCTCCGAGTCCCGGTAGTCGCAGCGGAGGCAGCGGCGGGCTTCGCAGACAGCCACCTGCCCGGTCCAGGACTGCTCCACTTCGTTGAAGTTCTCCCGGCGCCGCTCCACGGGCAGCAGTTCCATGTGGGCGCGCGGGTAGTGCACAGGCTCCGCGGCGGGATCGAAGGGCACCTCGCAGGACTTCTCCTTCTGCCAGAACGCATGGCTCGCGCCCGTGAGCTGGGCGTCGATGGCCACCGCGGCGCGCTCGCCGCCGGCCACCGCCTCCACCACCGAGGCGGGCCCCGTGACGGCGTCGCCGCCGCTGTAGAGCCAGTCGATGGAGGTGCGGCCGGTGTAGGGATCGGCCGCGATGAAGCCATCCCGGTTGAGGTCCACCTTCAGGCCGCCCAGCACGGTCGAGGGCTCCAGCCGCTGGCCGATGGCGGTGATGACCTGGTCGGCCGGCACCACGAAGGGCGCGTCGGGCCCCGCCTTGGGGCGGCGCCGCCCGCTGCGGTCGAACTCCCCGAGGACCATGGCCTGGCAGGACACGCCTGTCACCAGGCCATCCCAGGTGAGGATCTCCAGGGGCGCCGTGAGCACCCGGATCTTCACCCCCTCGTGCTCGGCCTCTTCGATCTCCTCGGCGTAGGCGGGCATCTCCTCCCGCGTGCGGCGGTAGAGCACGGTCACAGACTCGGCGCCCAGACGGATGGCCGTGCGCGCGGTGTCGATGGCCGCATTGCCGCCGCCGACCACCACCACCTGCTGCCCCACCGGCACCGAGCCGCGGATGTTGTACTCCCGCAGGAACCGGATGGCGTCGTCGACGCCGGCGGCCTCCTCGCCCGGGATGCCCAGGTGCTGGCCCAGGGGCGCGCCCACACCCAGGAAGACGGCCTCGAAGCCGCGGTCGCGCAGGTCCTGCAGGCTGAAGTCCAGACCCAGGCGCCGGTCGGTCTCGATGCGCACACCCAGGCGCTCGATCATGCGCACTTCCTGGGAGAGGATCTCCCGGGGCAGGCGGTAGGCGGGGATGGTCTGGACGGGCATGCCGCCGGGCCGCGATTCCGCCTCGAAGACATGGGGCCGGTAGCCCAGCCGGGCCAGGAAGTAGGCGCAGGAAAGGCCGGCCGGACCGGCCCCGATGATGGCGATCTTCCGCTTGGCGTTGGCCTCGCTGAAGCGCACCTCTGGGTGCTGCATGGTGGCTTCCTCATCCACCATGAAGCGCTTGATGCCACGGATGGAGAGGGCCTCGTCCACCATGCCGCGGCGGCACTTGTCCTCGCAGGTGTGGAAGCAGACCCGGGCGCAGACGGCCGCGAAGGGGTTGCGCTCGCGGTGCAGGCGCAGGGCCTCCGCGATGCGGTTCTGGCCCACCAGCGCGATGAAGCCCGGCACATCCACATTGGCCGGGCAGGCGCTCTGGCAGGGCGCCCGCACGAGCTCGGGACAGACGCCCGCCGCGCAGCGCTTCTCGCGGATGTGGGCCTCGTACTCGGCGCGGAAGTGGCGGAGGGTGGACAACACCGGGTTGGGGGCCGTCTGACCCAGGCCGCAGAGGGAGGTCTCGCGGATGATGCGGCCCAGCTCCTCCAGCTTCTCGATGTCGCCCTCTTCGCCCTTGCCGGTGCAGATGCGGTCCACGATCTCCAACATGCGCTTGGAGCCGATGCGGCAGGGCGGGCACTTCCCGCAGGATTCGTCCTGCACGAAGTCGAGGAAGAAGCGCGCCATGTCCACCATGCAGGTGTCCTCGTCCATGACGATGAGGCCGCCCGATCCCATGATGGCGCCCAGGTCCTGCAGCGCCTCGTAGTCCACGGGGACGTTCAGGTGCTGCACGGGGATGCAGCCGCCCGAGGGGCCGCCCAGCTGCGCGGCCTTGAACTTCTTGCCGTTGGGGATGCCGCCGCCCAGCTCATAGATGATGTCGCCCAGGGGCGTGCCGATGGGGATCTCCACCAGGCCGGTGTTGCGCACGGTCCCCGCCAGGGCGAAGACCTTCGTGCCCTTCGACTGCTCGGTGCCGAAGCCCGCGTACCACGCGGCTCCACGCAGGATGATGGCCGGGATGCTGGCGTAGGTCTCCACGTTGTTCAGCATGCTGGGCTTGCCCCATAGCCCGGCCTGGGCCGGGAAGGGCGGCCGGGGGCGCGGCTCGCCGCGCTTCCCCTCGATGGAGGTCATGAGCGCGGTCTCCTCGCCGCACACGAAGGCGCCGGAACCCATGCGGATCTCCAGGTCGAAGGAGAAACCGCTGCCCAGGATGTCCGTCCCCAGGAAGCCCCGCTGCCGCGCCTGCTCGATGGCGATGCCGAGGCGCTCCACGGCGAGGGGGTACTCGGCGCGCACATAGGCGTAGCCCTGCCCCGCCCCGATGGCGTAGCCGGCGATGGCCATCGCCTCGATGACGCTGTGGGGATCGCCTTCCAGCAGGCTGCGGTCCATGAAGGCGCCGGGATCTCCCTCATCGCCATTGCACAGCACGTATTTCACATCGCCGGGGGAGCGGCGGCAGAGCTCCCACTTGAGGCCCGTGGGGAACCCCGCGCCGCCGCGGCCGCGAAGGCCCGAGGCCTTGATCTCGGCGATGACCTCCTCGCTGGACATGGTGCCCAGCACCTTCTTCAGGGCCTCGTAACCCTGGTGCGCGATGGCGTCGTCGATGCTCAGGGGGTCGATCACACCGCAGTTCCGAAGGGCGATCTTCACCTGGCGGTGGAAGAAGGGGTTGTCCTGCGTCCGGGCCATGGCCTCGCCGCTCTCGGCCTTGTGGCACACCAGCCGCTCGATGACCTCACCGCGCACCACGGTGCGGTCGACGATCTCGTCCACGTCCACCAGGGCGATGCCCTGGTAGAGGATGCCCTCGGGCTCGCAGAGCAGCACCGGCCCGCCGGCGCAGGGTCCCAGGCAGCCCGTCTCCACGAGCCTCACGTCGAGGCCGCGGCGACCCAGCGTTTCGCGCAGGGCCGCCCCCAGGGGCACCGCGCCAGCGGCCACGCACCCGGCGCCGGAACAGAGATGAAGGGCCTGGATCCGCGTCATGGCTGCCTCCCCGCTCACTCGTAGGACTGGAGGATCGAAGCGATCTGGTTGGGCTTGATGCTCTGGTGCACCACGCTGTCCACCATGCAGGCCGGGGCGATGCCGCAGGCGCCCAGGCAGCGCGCCACCTCGAGCGTGAACTGGAGGTTGGGCGTGGTCTGACCCACCTCGATGCCCAGGGTCTGTTTGAGCTCCGCCAGCACCCGGTGGGCCCCGCGCACATAGCAGGCCGTGCCCAGGCACACGCGGATGGTGTGGCGCCCGCGCGGCTCGGTGGAGAAGAAGCTGTAGAAGCTGACCACCCCGGCCACCTCGCTGTAGGACTTGTTCAGTCCCGAACAGATGCGGAGGAGGGCGGGCTCGGGCAGGTGGCCGTAGATGCCCTGGGCGATCTGCAGCACGGGGATGAGGCCCCCGGGCACGGTCTGGTACTGGCCGATGGTCTCGTCCAGGCGAAGCATCAGGTCCGCCTCGCGGGTCGCCTCTCCACAGGAACACACGCCACAGCCGTTCATGCACCCTCCGATGAAGGGGCGGGAGCGGCCGGCCTTGGGGTTGCGCGACTCAGTCCCGCATCAAGAACCTGGAAACCTGTTCACCTTGAACACCCCTGCGCCGGGTTCGAAGCAGGCCCGGACGGGGGCGCGCCCCATCCTCAGCCAAAAACAACCTACAAGTCAACAACAGTTCAACAGACCACCGGGTGGGTGGTCCTGACCTGGCCGTGCCGTCTCAGCCCTGGATCCAGACCGGATCGAGCCCCAGCAGCAGCCGCACGGCCTGGCGGCCTCGCGGGCCCGGATCCACGGTGAAGTCGTTCACCCAGGCGTTCACGTAGCGACCGATCATCTCGCGGTCCATGCCCCGGCCGAAGGACTGGCTGTAGTCCACGCTCTCCCAGTGGCGGGCCCGGGCCAGCTCGACGCTCTTGCGCATGAGCACCGCGAAGCGCTGTTTCACCTCGGCGGGCAGGTCCTTCCGGATGGCATTGCCGCCCATCGGCAGAGGCAGGTCGTAGGCGTGCTTCCACCAGGCGCCCAGGTCCACCACCAGGCGCAGGCCCGCGTCGTGGTACATGAGCTGGCTCTCATGGATGAGCAGGCCCGCTTCGAAGCGGCCCTCAACCAAGGCGGGCAGGATTTGGTCGAAGGGCACCAGCTCGACCTTGGGCTCGAAGCCGTGCTCGGCACACCACTTCCGCATGGAGAGGTAGGCGCTGGTGCGCTTCCCCGGAATGGCGATGGTGAGCGCCTTCAGGGAGGGCACGTCCAGGGGCATGCGGCTCACCACCAGGGGCCCCGTGCCCTCCTGGATGCTGGAGCCCGCCGTCAGCAGGTCGTAGCGGTCCTTCAGCTCGGGGTAGGCCCCGAAGCTGATGGCGGTCACGTCGTAGAGGGCCTCCAGGGCCTCGGCGTTGAGCTGCTCGATGTCCTTGCGGATGAACTCGATCTCGAAGCCCGCCCTGTCGGGATCGTCGTCCATCCAGCCCAGGGCCAGGGGGGCCATCATGTAGGCGTCGTCGGAATCGGGGCTGTGGGCGATGGTGAGCTTCATGGCGTCCTCGCCATCCAGTTCAGCACAGATCGGAGGGAAACGGCCTCAGAACGGGAGGGTGCCCTGGGTCGGCACGGCCTGGCCCTCCTGGGGATCCGCCAGGTGCTCCGACACCATCGCGTACAGGTCGTGGATCGAGTAGGGCTTCGGGAGGAAGCCCGCGGCCGGATCCCCCGCCCCATCCTGGATGGATTCGTGCTCGGTGTAGCCGCTGCTGAGGATCACCGGCTTGGCGGGGTCCAGCTGATGGATCTGCCGGAGCGCTTCGAGCCCGTCCATCTGGGGCATGGTGATGTCCATCAGGACCAGGTCCAGCTTCGCGCCCTCCTTCTGCACGGCGGCCACGGCCTGACGGCCGTCCCGGGCCACCTGGACCTGGAGCCCCATGCTCTCCAGCATGTCGGACACCGAGGACAGGACCATCTCCTCGTCGTCCACCAGCAGGATGGTGCCCTGGAGCCGGCGCCAGGGCGGCCGCGGCCGGGCCTCCTTCACCGCCAGGGGCCGGTCCGTGGCGCGGAAATAGATCCGGAAGGTGGTTCCCTCACCCGGTCTGCTGTCGATCTGGATCCCCGCGCGATGGCCCCGCAGGATCCCCAGCGTGGCCGACAGGCCCAGGCCCCGCCCCGTGGTCTTGGTGGTGTAGAAGGGGTCGAAGATCCGGGCCAGGGCCTCGGGGCCCATCCCGCACCCGGTATCGCTGATCTCGAGGACCACGTAGGCGCCGGGATCGAGCTCCTGGTCCGGAAATCCCGCCGCCAAATCCTCCGCCCCCAGCTGGGCGGCCCGGGTGGCGATGCGGATGGCCCCCTCCTGCCCGCCCATGGCCTCGGAGGCATTGGTCAGGAGGTTCAAGACCACCTGCTGGACCTGGGCGGCGTCGGCTTCGATGGGAGGCAGGCCCAGGGCGTAGTCCAGGCTGAGGGAGATCTTCTTGGGCACGGTGACCTTCACGAGGTCGTTCATGTCCTGGAGGATCTGGTTCAGGGCGTGGGGCTGGACGATGAAGCGGCCCCGACCCGAGTAGGCCAGCATCTGGCGGGTGAGGTCCGCGGCGCGTCGGAGGACCTGCTCCATGGAATCCAGGTGCCGGAGGGCGGGTGTGCCCGGCTCCAGCTGGATCTGGGCCAGGTTGATGAAGCCCTGGATCGCGGCCAGCAGGTTGTTGAAGTCATGGGCGATGCCGCCGGACAGGACGCCCAGGCTCTCGAGCTTCTGGGCGTGCAGCAGCTGGCGCTCCAGGTTCAGGCGCTCCTCCTCGGAGCGCCTGCGCTGGGTGATGTCCTCGAAGAGCGTGGCGATCTGGCCTGGGCCCGGCGAGAAGGCCTCCACCTGGAAGTGCCTCCCCCGACCGGGGACCGCCAGCTCGAAGGAGACGATGCCCTCCCGGCCCTCCAGCCCGAGCAACTCGGCCCGGTGCTCCAAGAACCCGGGGCCGAAGAGGGCGAAGCTGTCGCCGCCCTGGATGGCCTTCCGGTCCAGGCCGAACATGGCGAGGCAGTTGGGATTCGCATCCAGAACGACCAGGGCGGGCGGCGGCCCTGGGAGCACGCGGTGGATGGCGAGCCCCTCCCTCATGGAGCCGTAGAGCGACCGGTACCGCTGCTCGCTCTCCTTCAGCGCCTGGGCCGATTCATGGATCTCCCGCAGCGAGAGCGCCCGGAAGGCGAGCACCACGAAGCAGGCGATGGCGAGCGAACCCAGGGCCACCAGGAGGGTCCTCAGCAGGAGCGGCTTCAGGGAGTAAGTGACCCGCAGCTGGCCGATGGCCTGACCCGCATCGAAGATGGGGTGCACATGCCCGGCCTGCAGGGACCCGGAGGACCGGCCCAGGCGCGCGACCACCTCGCCGTCGGTGGTGACGAGCGCCACGGACTCGGAGCGGTCCTCCGCCAGCCCCCGCCCGAGCAGCTCCGAGAGCCGGAGTTCCTCGAAGCGCCACATCGCAGGATTGGCCGCGATGAGCTGGGACACCTCCCGGGCCCGCAGCTCCGTCCGGGCCTCCATCACCCCTCGCAGGTACTGGTACGAGCCCAGGTAGAAAAAGACCGGCGCCAGCACCGAGATCAGCCCGGAGATGCCCCAGACGATCCATCGCGTGCGCCGCTGTGCCGGGTCATGGGTCATGGGGTCATCGTGGAGGGGCGCTGGAGGCCGTGACCCAGACGCCCGCCTTCTGGGCGAGCGCGCGGCCGGGCTTGGAGTAGAGGAAATCGATGAAGGCGCGGACGGAGGGTGTCGCCTTGTCCGTCACCACGATGTGGATGTCCTTGGCCAGCGGGTAGGTTCCGCTGGCCAGCAGAGCAGTGGACGGGCTGAGACCATCGAGGGTGAGGATTTTCAGGGGATGCCCGTCGCCCAGGACGCTGGCCAGGCCCGCGATGCCGCAGCCGCCCTGGGTCCGCGCGATCAGGGCCGTGGCATCGGGATCGGTCACCGCCAGGAGCATGCCGGGCCGCGCCTGCGCCAGGGACACCGCCTGGTTCATGGCCGGTGACAGGCCGCGGAGGACCTGGGTGTCGACATCCCCTTCCGGGCGCAGGACCAGGCGGAGGGGGGAACCTCCGGCCCACCGGGTCATCCGGCCCGCGAAGATGTCCTCCAGCTGCCGGGAGCTGAGGTCCGTGTCGGGGACCCCCCGTTCCGCGACGAGAGCCATCGGCGTCTTGCCATAGGGATGGAGCCGGGCCCCCTTCGCGGCCTCCTCGGCCGTGAGCGGCTTGCTGCTCATCGCCAGGTCCAGGGCCCCCGCCAGCAGGGCCTTGAGGGCCCCCGAGCTGCCCAGGGGCCGGCCGAGGGTGATCTCCACATGCCGGTTCGAGCGCTGGTAGGCCTCTGCCAGCGGCTTCAGCATGCTCATGGCGCTGCCGGACCCGTTGACGCGGATGGTGTCGCTCACCTGGCCCCACCCGGGCCAGGCAGCACAAAGCATGAACACGATGATCCACGCGCTGGTTTTTCGCATTGACCAGCCCTCCCCACCTTGGTCCTGAGGCCGATCGCCATCCTAGCAACCCGAAACGGATGATTGGGTCGGCATTGTCTGCCGACACGACCCGCCCAGGTTCATCCGTGGAGCTTCCCTCAGCTGATGGCTTCGGGATTCCGGGCCATGAGCTTGCCCTTCACCCGCTCCACCGCCTTGGCGGCGAGGGCGTAGCGGGGGTTCTCCTCCAGGGCGTGGCGGAAGTGCTCCAGGGCCTTGTCCAGCTGGCCCTTCGCCTCGAAGACGCGGCCCAGGTTGAAGTGGGGGAAGCAGTAGCTCTCGTAGCGCTTGGCCTTCAGGGCCATGCGGAGCCAGGGAATGGCCTCGTCCGGCTCGTTCTGTTCCACGTAGTAGGCGCCGATGTCGTTGTAGGGGTTCCCGAATTCCGGATCCAGGTCGATGGCGCGGTGGCAGTCCTCGATGGCGGAGGCGTAATCCTTCTCGAAGGAGCGCGCCCAGCCCCGGAAGGTGAAGGCCTCGGCCGTGGGGCAGATCTCGATGGACTTGGTGTAGAGGCCGATGGCCTTCTCCACCTCGCCCTTCATGTGGAGCTGATAGGCCTTGCCCACCCACTCCATGGCCTCCTGCCGCTTGTCCTGCCGGTCTTGTGCGTCGCTCATCGGGGAACCTCGACGCCAACAGGATAAAACCTTCAGGAAGCGCCGGGTGCGAATGTTCCATCAGAGGCTTCGGGGGGTCGCGGGAATCACAAAAACAACCTGTACATCATCTTTCCTTGCAGAGAGCACAACTTCTGGGCATACCATGGCTTCCGTCTTTCTCAGGAGCCTTCCGATATGGCCACCGCACTCCTCCAAAAACCCTCCTACGTCACGAATCAGAGGTTTCTCTCATGGCTCGAGGAAGTCATCGAGCTCTGCCAGCCCAAGGACATCCACTGGTGCGATGGCAGCGGCGAGGAGTTCGAGCACCTCTGCGGCCGGCTGGTGGACGCCGGCACCTTCCGCCGCCTCGACCCGGCGAAGCGGCCCAACAGCTACCTGGCCTGGAGCGATCCCACCGACGTGGCCCGGGTGGAGGACCGCACCTTCATCTGCTCCCGCCACAAGGAGGACGCCGGCCCCAACAACAACTGGGAGGATCCCGCCCGGATGAAGGGCATCCTCCAGGGCCTGTTCCGGGGCTGCATGCAGGGACGGACCCTCTACGTGATCCCCTTCAGCATGGGCCCCCTGGGCAGCCCCATCGCGCAGATCGGCGTGGAGCTGTCGGATTCGCCCTACGTGGCCGTGAACATGAAGATCATGACCCGCATGGGCCGACGTGTCTGGGACGTGCTGGGGGATGGCGACTTCGTGCCCGCCCTGCATTCCGTGGGCAAGCCCCTGGCCCCGGGCCAGCGCGACGTGCCCTGGCCCTGCAACCAGGAGAAGTACATCGTCCACTTCCCCGAGGAGCGCAGCATCTGGAGCTTCGGCAGCGGCTACGGCGGCAACGCCCTGCTGGGGAAGAAGTGTTTCGCCCTGCGCATCGCCAGCGCCATGGCCAAGGAGGAGGGCTGGCTCGCCGAGCACATGCTCATCCTCGGCGTGGAGGGCCCCGGCATGCCCAAGACCTACGTGGCCGCGGCCTTCCCCAGCGCCTGCGGCAAGACGAACTTCGCCATGCTGCGCACCCCCGAGGCCCTGAAGCAGTTCAAGATCACCACCGTGGGCGACGACATCGCCTGGATCAAGCCCGGGCCGGATGGCCGCCTGCGCGCCATCAACCCCGAGGCCGGTTTCTTCGGCGTGGCGCCGGGCACGGGCATGAAGTCCAACCCCAACGCCATGCTCGCCATCGAGCAGAACACCATCTTCACCAACGTGGCCCTCACGCCTGACGGCGACGTGTGGTGGGAGGGCATGACCGACGAGGTGCCCGAGGGCCTCATCAACTGGCAGGGCCAGCCCCATGACCCCGCCAGCGGCAAGCCCGCGGCCCACCCCAACGCCCGCTTCACCGCGCCCGCCCGCCAGTGCCCCTGCATCGACGAGGCCTGGGAGGATCCGGCCGGCGTGCCCATCAGCGCCATGCTCTTCGGGGGCCGGCGCGCCACCACCGTGCCCCTGGTCTTCCAGCCCGTGAACTGGGCCTTCGGCGTCTACATGGCCTCCACCATCGGTAGCGAGACCACCGCCGCCGCCGCCGGCGCCACCGGCGAGGTGCGCCGCGATCCCATGGCCATGCTGCCCTTCTGCGGCTATCACATGGGCGACTACTTCAACCACTGGCTCCAGATGGGCCACTCGGTGGCCCACCCCCCCCAGATCTTCTGCGTGAACTGGTTCCGCAAGGGCCCCGACGGCAAGTTCCTGTGGCCCGGCTACTCGGAGAACATGCGCGTGCTGAAGTGGGTGGTGGAGCGCGTCCAGGGCCGCGCCCGGGCCGTGGAAGGGCCCCTGGGCTGGGTGCCCCTGGAGGAGGACCTCGAGCTCCGCGGCATGCCCGGCTTCGGCCCCGCCGAGTTCCAGGCCGCGATGAAGGTGGACCGCGACGAATGGCGCCACGAGATGCTGCTGCACGAGGCGCTGTTCGAGAAGCTCATCGACCGCCTGCCCGCGGAGTACCCCGCCATGGGCCAGCTCCTCCAGGCCGCGCTGTGGCGCAGCCATCCCGGCGGCGAGCAGCCGGCCGCCGACAAGTAGCCTCCCGGCCGGGCGGTTCCCTTCTATCCTGGAGCCATGCCGAACGAACTCCCGGGCTCCTACTGCCAGAACTGCCTCGCCTGGAATCCCGGGGAACGGGAGACGTGTCTCAAGTGCGGGACGCGGCTCCTGATCCTCGCGGGCGACCAGACCTGGGAGGACGAGCCCGAGGATTCCGACGGCGGCGAGGATCTGGAAGAGCACCTGCTGGAGCGCATCACGGGCCTCGAGGAGACCCTGCGCCGGGTGGAGACCTACCTGGAGACGGTCTCCGACCAGCTCGGCAAGCTGGAGCGCAGCGAGGTCATGCTGCGCAACGGCCTCATGGCCCTGGTGCAGGAGATGGAGCACAACCGCCAGCTGGACGCCCACGCCTTCTCCGAGCGCTGGGAGAGCCTGGTGGAGGAGAACCTGCACCTCATCAGCGCCCGGGAGCTCTTCACCCGCTACCGGGCCCGCATCCTGCCCATCGCCCGGCCCAAGTCCATGTCTCAGCTCAAGCGGGCCCTGCTGGAGACCACGGCCCTGCTGGAGGCCGCCGACCTGCCCGGGGCCGCCCAGCGCCTGGGCCAGGCCCTGCCCCTGGATCCCAAGAACTACGAGCTGCTCTTCACGGTGGCCTCCCTTCACGAGGCCGCCCAGAACTTCGAGGAGGCCGAGAGCCTCGCCCGCAAGGTGGTGGGCCTGAGCCCCCGCCACTTCGAGGCCTGGATGCTGCTGGCCAAGCTGCTGCAGGAGCTGCCGGAGCACGCGGACCAGGCCATCGAGGCCCTGCACCAGGCCGCGGACCTGCGCCCCGAGGACCCCGAGCCGCGCATGCTCCTGGCGGAGCTGCTGCTGGACCAGGACGACCTGCAGGGCGCCCTGGAAGCCGCCCAGGAGGCCGTGGCGCGCCGCAAGGACGGCGAGACGCTCCTGCTGCTGGGGCAGGTCCACGTGGCCCGCGGCGAGAGCGCCATGGCCGTGCCCGCCCTCAAGGAGGCCAGCTCGTACCTGCCCGGCGACCTGCACGTGCGCGAAGCCCTGGCCGAGGCCTACCTCCTGCAGGGTGAGCGCCCCAAGGCCTTCGCCATCCTCCAGGAGCTGCTGATGCAGAACTCCGGGGATCCCCACCTGCTGCTCATGGTGGACGCCGAGGACCACCTCCAGCTGCGGGAGGCCCGCGACGGCAAGGCCGGCACCCAGCTCCTCCTGGATGAAGCCGAGACGCTGCTGGACGAGGACCAGACCGAGGGCGCCGAGATGCTGCTCAAGCGCGTCCGCCGCAAGGGCCGGAGCCAGCGCTCCGAGTGGCTCGAGCTGCGCCTGGCCTTCCTCAAGGACCCCGAGCGCGAGTTGAAAGCGGCCCTGAAGTTCGCCAGCTCCGACCGCCACCCCCGCCTCTGCTTCCTGGCCCTGCGCCTGGTCCTGGAGCACCTCATGGAGCAGAAGCGGGAGCCCGAGGTCACCCTCGCACTCGATGCCTTCCTCACGAAGCACCCCAAGAGCACCGGCGCCTGGGAAGCGGCCCTCATGCGGCTGGCCTACCGCCTCATGAACGGGGAGATCACCGAGCAGGACCTGGCCGAGGTCCGCCGCCTCCACGCCCACCCCCTGCCCGGCCTCGAGCCCCGGGCCCGCACCCTGCTGGGCCAGTATCTCCTCGCCCTCAAGCGCCACCAGGAGGTGCTGGACCTGATCGACCCCCTCATCGAGAAGGAACCCACGCTTATCCACCACTTCCAGCTTGGGGCCGCCCTGGCCGGGCTGGGGGAGCGGGATCAGGCCCGGGCCCTGCTGAAGGCGGGCCTGGACGCCGAGGCCGGGGACCTGAACGACAGTCAGGCCAAGGGGGTGAAGACCCAGATCCGGGGCCTTCTCAAGGAGTTGGACGAGGCTGGACAGCCCTGAGGGGCCTCGTGACCGGGGCCACAACCAATTAAGTTGACAATTTTGGTCGAGATTCCAAGATAGAGGGAATCGGGAGACGGCGATGAGCACCACCTTGAACGTGGTCACCAGCCAGGAATACAAGTACGGCTTCGTGACGGACATCGAGGCGGACAGCGTCGCGGCCGGACTCAACGAGGACGTGATCCGCTTCATCTCCGCCAAGAAGGGCGAGCCGGAGTGGCTGCTGGAATTCCGCCTGAAGGCCTACCGCCACTGGCTGACCCTGGCCGAGCCCGACTGGGCCAAGGTGGACTACCCCCGTCCCGACTTCCAGAAGATCGTCTACTACAGCGCCCCCAAGGCCAAGTCCCCCAAGTACGCCTCCATGGACGAGGTGGATCCCGAGCTCAAGCGCACCTTCGAGAAGCTGGGCGTGCCCATCCACGAGCAGGCCGCCCTGGCCGGCGTGGCCGTGGACGTGGTCTTCGACTCCGTCAGCGTCACCACCACCTACAAGGAGAAGCTGAAGGCCGTCGGCATCATCTTCTGCAGCTTCAGCGAGGCCGTGCGGGAACACCCCGAGCTCGTGAGGAAGTACCTGGGCAGCGTGGTGCCCTATTCGGACAACTTCTACGCCGCGCTGAACAGCGCCGTGTTCACGGACGGCAGCTTCGTGTTCATCCCCAAGGGCGTCGCCTGCCCCATGGACCTGAGCACCTACTTCCGCATCAACAACAAGGAATCGGGCCAGTTCGAGCGCACCCTCATCGTAGCGGAGGAAGGCGCCAGCGTGAGCTACCTCGAGGGCTGCACCGCGCCCCAGTTCGACACCAACCAGTTGCACGCCGCCGTGGTGGAGCTGGTGGCGCTCGACCACGCGTCGATCAAATACAGCACCGTGCAGAACTGGTACGCCGGCGACAAGAACGGCGTGGGGGGCATCTTCAACTTCGTGACCAAGCGCGGCCTCTGCAAAGGCAAGGCCTCGCACATCAGCTGGACCCAGGTAGAGACCGGCAGCGCCATCACCTGGAAGTACCCCAGCTGCATCCTCCTGGGCGACGACAGCATCGGCGAGTTCTACAGCGTGGCCCTCACCAACCACAAGCAGCAGGCGGACACGGGCACCAAGATGGTGCACATCGGCCGCAACACCAAGAGCACCATCGTCAGCAAGGGCATCAGCGCCGGCGACAGCTCCAACAGCTACCGCGGCCTGGTGAAGGTGCAGCCCAAGGCCGAGGGCGCCCGCAACTTCAGCCAGTGCGACTCCATGCTCATCGGCCATACCTGCAGCGCCAGCACCTTCCCCTACATCGAGGTGCAGAACCGCAGCGCCAAGGTCGAGCACGAGGCCACCACCAGCAAGATCGGCGAGGAACAGCTCTTCTACTTCCAGCAGCGGGGCATCCCGGTGGAAGAGGCCATCAGCATGATCATCAACGGCTTCTGCAAGGACGTCTTCCGCGAGCTCCCCATGGAGTTCGCCGTCGAGGCCACCAAGCTGCTCTCCCTCAAGCTCGAAGGATCCGTCGGATGACCACCGGAGTGCCCATGCTCTCAATCAGGAACCTCACCGCCTCGATCAACGGCACGCCGGTGCTGAAGGGCATCGACCTGGAGATCCGGGCGGGCGAGACCCACGCCATCATGGGCCCCAACGGCTCGGGCAAGTCCACCCTGGGCAAGGTCCTGGCCGGTCACCCGGCCTACGAGGTCACGGGCGGCGAGGTGCTGTTCGAGGGCCAGAACCTCTTCGAGATGGAGGCCGATGCCCGCGCGCGGGCCGGCATCTTCATGGGCTTCCAGCACCCCATCGAGGTGCCCGGCGTGAGCAACGCCTCCTTCCTGCGCCTGGCCTACAACAAGAAGGCCGAGGCAGAGGGCCGCGACGAGCTGGATCCCCTGGAGTTCGACGACTTCATCCACGAGAAGATCAAGGTCGTGGCCATGAAGGAGGAATTCCTGGACCGCAGCCTCAACGAGGGTTTCTCCGGCGGCGAGAAGAAGCGCAACGAGATCCTGCAGATGGCCGTGCTGGAACCCCGGCTGGCCATCCTGGACGAGCTGGACAGCGGCCTCGACATCGACGCTCTGCGGGTGCTCGGCGACGCGGTGAACAAGCTCCAGCGCACGGATCGGGCCCTGCTGATCATCACCCACTTCCCCCGCATCCTGGAGATCATCCAGCCGCAGTTCGTCCACGTGCTGTCGGGCGGCCGCATCCTCAAGAGCTCCGGCAAGGAACTGGCCCTCGAGCTCGAAGAGCGGGGCTATGACTGGGTGCTGGCAGAGGCTGCCGCCGGAGGCGCCCGATGACCTCGGCCCTCGCCAGCAGCGTGCTCGCCGACCTGCTCAGCGGACCCCGGCCCGCCGAGTGGGCTCCGCTGCGTGAAGCCGCGGAGCTGCGTCTGGCCGCCCGTGAGCTGCCCACGACCGCGGAGGAGGACTGGAAGTACACCGACCTGAAGGCCCTCGCGGGCCTCGCCTTCACCCCCGCGCCCCGGGCCACCGTGGACGTCAGCGGCCACCTGCTGCCCGAAATGGTGGGCACCCGGCAGGTCTTCATCAACGGACACCACGCCCCCCATGCCAGCTGCGCCTCCGCGGTGCCGGCGGGTGTGCGATTCCTGCCCCTGTCCACAGCCAGCGAGGCCTGCCACGCCTTGGGTACGGTGGGACCGACGCACAACCAGAGCCCCTTCGAGGATCTCAACACCGCCCGCTTCGAGGATGGCGCCGTGATCCTCGTGCCCAAGAACCTGAAGGTGGCCCTGCCCCTGCACCTGCTCTTCCTCACGAAGGCCGGGGCTCCCGCCGCCGTCTTCCCCCGGCTCATGGTGATCCTGGAGCGCGGCGCCGAGCTGGAGCTGGTGGAGGAGCACCACGGCGAGGGCCCCTACTTGACCTGCCCCGTGGTGGAGATCCGCGTGGCCGAGGGCGCCGTCCTCCGCCACGAGCGGGTCCAGAGGGACAGCGATGAGGCCTTCCACCTGGGCACCCTCAAGGCCGAGGTCGCCAAGGGCGGCCAGTACCACTCCCGCACCCTCAGCTTCGGCGCCCGGCTCTCCCGCCAGCAGCCCTGGGTGCGGCTGGCCGAAGGCGCCGAGGCGACCCTGGATGGACTGGCCCTGCTGGACGGCACCCGCGTGGCGGATACCCACAGCTTCATGTTCCATGCCGAGCCGCATGCCAGCAGCCACCAGCTGCACAAGTGCATCGTGGACGGCCAGGCCCGCGCCGTCTTCAACGGCCAGGTCCTGGTGGCGCCCCGGGCCCAGGGCACCGATGCCCGGCAGCAGAGCCGCAACCTTTTGCTCTCCGAGGCCGCCCGGGTGGACACCAAGCCCCAGCTGGAGATCTACGCCGACGACGTGAAGTGCAGCCACGGCGCCACCGTGGGCGCCCTGGATCCCGAGGAGCTGTTCTACCTGCAGAGCCGCGGCCTGGATGCCGATGATGCGCGGAACCTGCTCACCTACGGCTTCGCCGCGGACGTGCTCACGCACATTCCCGTGGCCAGCCTCCGGCGGGCCCTGCGCCAGCTGGTCATGGCCCGCACCCAAGCCGCTTCATTGGGGGATTTGGCATGAGCACGGTCCTCAATCCCCTCGACATCGCCGCGGTTCGCCAGGACTTCCCCCTGCTGTCCCGGGTGCTGCACGGCAAGCCCGTGATCTACCTCGACAGCGCCGTGAGCGGCCAGATGCCGCTGGCCGTCATCGAGCGCATGGCCAAGTACGAGCGGGATGAGCACACCAACGTCCACCGCGGTGTGAGCACCCTCAGCCAGGAGGCCACGGACTTCTACGAAGCCGCCCGGGAGAAGGTGCGGAGGTTCATCGGGGCCGGCTCCATCAAAGAGGTCGTGTGGACCCGTGGCACCACCGAGGCCATCAACCTGGTGGCCCAGACCTTCGGCCGCATGCACGTGAAGGAGGGCGACGAGATTCTCTTGTCGGCCATGGAGCACCACGCCGACATCGTGCCCTGGCAGATGCTGGCCCAGGAGAAGGGCGCCACCATCAAGGTCATCCCCATGACGGATGCCGGCGAGCTGATCCTGGATGCGCTCGATGAACTCCTCACGGACCGCACGCGGATCGTGGGCGTGGTGCACGTGAGCAACGTGCTGGGCACCGTGAACCCCGTGAAGGAGATCATCGCCCGGGCCCACGCCAAGGGAATTCCGGTGCTGGTGGACGGCGCCCAGGCCGTGCCGCACCTGAAGGTGGACGTGGTGGACCTGGACGCGGACTTCTACGTCTTCAGCGGCCACAAGCTCTCGGGCCCCACGGGCATCGGCGTGCTCTACGGCAAGCTGGCCCATCTGGAGGCCATGCCCCCCTGGCACGGCGGCGGCAACATGATCCGCTCCGTCAGCTGGGAGAAGACCACGTACATCGCCGCCCCGGGCAAGTTCGAAGCCGGCACCCCGCCCATCGCCGCCGCCATCGGCCTGGGCGCGGCCATCGACTACCTCACGGGTCTGGGCCTGGACCGCATCGCGGCCCACGAACACGAGCTGCTGGCCTACGCCACGGAGCGGCTCTCGGCCATCCCGGGCCTGCGCATCCTGGGCACGGCCAGGGACAAGGCCAGCGTCCTCTCCTTCGTGGTGGAGGGCATCCACCCCCATGACATGGGCAGCCTCCTGGATGGCGAAGGCGTCGTGGTCCGGGCCGGCCACCACTGCGCCCAGCCCGTGATGACCCGCTTCAACGTGCCGGCAACCACCCGCGCCTCCTTCGCCTACTTCAACACCCGCGAAGACGTGGATGCCTTGGTTGCCGCCGTGGTCCATGCCATTGAATTGTTCAAATGAAAACCTTCAACCATGAAGACAGGGAGACCACGAAGGAAGGCCTTTTCTTTTCTTCGTGGTCTTCCCGTCTTCGTGGTGAGTCCTCGCATTTGACGCTTGGAAGGCCGAGATGAGCGACCCCCGCGAGCTCTACCAGCAGGTGATCCTGGAGCACAACAAGAAGCCCCGGAACTTCGGGCGGCTGGAGGCCTGCACGCACCACGCGGAGGGCCACAATCCCCTCTGTGGCGATCAGCTGGACCTGACCCTGGTGGTGGAGGACGGGCTGGTGCAGGACATCAAGTTCAGCGGCAGCGGCTGCGCCATCGATGTGGCCAGCGCCAGCCTCATGACCGGTGCCGTGAAGGGCCGGCCCGTGGCCGAGGCCGAGGCCATGGCTGAGCAATTCCGCGGCATGGTGCGCGGCGAGTTGGACCCCGCCACCCAGACGCCCCTGCTGGGCAGGCTCACCCTCTTCCAGGGCGTGAAGGACCTCCCCAGCCGCGTGAAGTGCGCCGTCCTCCCCTGGGCCACCCTCCACGCCGCGCTCAAGGGCGAGGCCGAAGCTTCCACCGAATAGGAACTGCGAAAGTCGCGAAATGGCGCGAAAAAGGACTTCTACAAGCACCGCATGAAGGAGCCCCATCCCATGCCGATCCAGACCACCCCATTTCCTTTCGCGACCATTCGCGTATTTCGCGGTTAAGAGTCTTTCATGCCCAAGATCGCCGAAATCGAGTACACCCCCAATCCCAACGCCGTGAAGTTCGTGCTGAAGGAAGCCGTGGCCGTGGGCTTCCCCAAGTCGTTCCCCAGCCCGGAAACCGCCGAGCACGACGAGCTGGCCAAGAGCCTCTTCGCCGTGGGGAACGTCACCTCGGTCTTCATGCAGGACAAGTTCCTCACCGTCACCAAGACCGATGACAAGGGCTGGCCCGAGATGCTGCCCCTGCTGGCAGCGCCCATCCGCGCCGCCGCGGGCACGGGCGGCGCGGCGACGGCCCCGGCGGCGCCCCGGGTCTTCAGCAAGGTCGAGGATGAGAACGACCCGATGCTGCGGGACATCCGCATGGTCCTGGAGAGCGCCATCCTGCCGGCCCTGGCGGCGGACGGCGGCGGCCTCGAGCTGATCGGCCGCCACGAGAAACAGGTCATGATCCGCTACGTGGGCGCCTGCGGCAGCTGCCCCGCCAGCCTCACGGGCACCCTGGTGGCCATCGAGGGCATGCTGCAAAAGGAAGTGGATCCGGAGATCGTGGTGATCTCGGTCTAGCTCCGCGGAAACCGGAACGCCGAGCGCCCTTCGGGACCCCCCGGCGAGAACCGCTGCTCCACGACGGAGATGGCCTGTTGCCCCAGGCGCAGGACCGTCGAGGCGCGGGTGCCGTAGGTGGGCGTGCGGACGAAGACCGCGGAAAGGGCCCGCTCCCACTCGGGGGCCACGCCGGTGCGGGGCAGGCGCTCATCCGGGAAGGGCGCAGCCTCCTGCAGCAGGGCCAATAGGGCCTCGTCGTCCGCTTCATGGGAGAGAAAACCCGCCTTGAGGCGCTCGACCTTGGGCCAGGGCTCGTCGAAGTCCCCGTTGGACACGGCATGGAGGCCGGGGGGGAAGGCCACGACGCGGTCCCTGTAGCTTTCATAGCCCAGCAGCGTCTCGCCGTCGAACACCATCAGGTTGAAGGGGTTGTAGCGGGCGACCTCGGCCCGCAGGTCGTCCAGAAAGGCGGTGGCGGACTGGAGGCTCTCCAGGAACCGCAGGGGGAGGTGGCCCCGAGAGGCCCGGTCCGGCCGGGTCAGGGCTGGATTCCGGAAGTTGGTGAGGGCCGCGAAGCGCCCGCCCGGGCTCACCCCCATCCAGGTTCCGCCGCCCCGGAGGTCCCGCCCCGCCAGGATCGCCGGGCCCTCCCACCAGGTCATGGGACCGGTGGGCCGCTCGTAGAACTCGTCCCGGTTCCCCGCCAGCAGGAGGGGCAGCGGGCCCTCGGGCCGCCAATGGAAGGCGATAAGGCACATGCCCCCTATTGTGCCTCCGTGCTCCCCCAGTACATTTCCTGGCCCCCCAAGGCATTCCTGGATAATCTAGGCGTTCTGCCGGACTTCGTGTGCCGGGATTCCAGCCCACCGCCAGAGCGCGGGGGCAAACCAAAGAGGTGGACTTCATGTCCAAGTTAGAAGCAATCATCAAGGGCCTAGGCTCCAAGCAGATGGGCCGCATCACCGTGCTCGACGCGGGCTACGTCGAGGACGACACCCCGGAAGGCCAGGAGTTCATGGCCGCCCTGCAGGGTGAGACCCGCGGCCTCCGCGAGGAGGAAGTGGTTCGCGGCGTCGTCGTGGAGATCCGCGGCAAGGATGTCATCGTCGACATCGGCTACAAGGGCTCGGGCACCGTCAACCTCGACGAGTTCAACAACCCCGACGGCACCCAGGGTGTCCAGGTGGGCGACGTCGTCGAAGTGCTCCTCGAGATGCTGGAGGACGCCAACGGCAACGTGCGCCTCAGCCGCGAGCGCGCTGAGAAGATGAAGATCTGGGACGAGGTCGAGAAGGCCTTCCGCTCCAACATGACCGTGCACGGCACCGTGCTCGAGAAGGTCAAGGGCGGCCTCGCCGTCGACATCGGCATCCGCGCCTTCCTGCCCGGCAGCCAGGTGGACATGAAGCCCGTCCGCAACCTGGATCCCTACCTCGGCAAGTCCTTCGACATGAAGGTCATCAAGGTCAACCGCCGCCGCGGCAACATCGTGCTGTCCCGCAAGCTGTTCCTCGAGACCATCAACGCGAGCCTGAAGGAAGAGACCCTGGCGGGCCTCGAGGAAGGCAAGCTGGTCGAGGGCGCCATCAAGAACATCACCGAGTACGGCGCCTTCGTCGACCTCGGCGGCGTGGACGGCCTGCTGCACATCACCGACATGTCCTGGGGCCGGCTCAACCACCCCAGCGAGATGTTCCAGGTGGGCGACAAGGTCGAAGTGGCCGTGCTCAAGTACGACAAGGACACCGAGCGCGTCAGCCTCGGCTACAAGCAGAAGTTCCCCGATCCCTGGCTCTCCGTCGAGGAGCGCTACCCCATCCAGGCTTCGGTCAAGGGCAAGGTCGTCTCCATCACGGACTACGGCGCATTCGTTGAACTCGAGCCCGGCATCGAGGGCCTCGTGCACGTCTCCGAGATGAGCTGGACCAAGAAGGTCAAGTCCGCCAAGGGCATGGTCAACCTGGGCGACCAGGTCGAGGCCCTGATCCTGCAGGTGGACAGCGAGAACCGCCGCATCAGCCTCGGCATGAAGCAGATCACCCCGAACCCCTGGATGGCCATCGCCGAGAAGTACCAGCCCGGCATGATCGTCACGGGCACCGTGCGCAACATCACGGAGTTCGGCGCCTTCATCGAGCTGGAGGAGGGCATCGACGGCCTGATCCACGTCTCTGATTTCAGCTGGACCAAGAAGATCAAGCACCCCGGCGAGATCGTGAAGAAGGGCGACGAGGTCACCGCCAAGGTGCTCAACCTCGATCCCCTGGCCCAGCGCATGAGCCTCGGTGTGAAGCAGATGGAGCCCAACGTCTGGGAGATCTTCTTCGAGAACCACAATGTCGGCACCGTCATCACCGGCAAGATCGCCCGCCTGACCGACTTCGGCGCCTTCGTCGACCTCGGCGACGGCATCGAGGGCCTGGTGCATGTCTCCGAGCTGAGCCGCAAGCGGGTGGAGGACATCCAGAAGGAGTTCGCCGCCGGCCAGGAGCTCACCATGAAGATCGTGAAGCTCGATCCCACCGAGCGCCGCATCGGCCTCTCCGTCAAGCAGCTGGAGCAGGACATGGAGCGCGGCGATCTGGAAGCCGCCAAGGCCCGCCAGCCCGAGTTCAAGAAGGCGACCCTGGCTGATGCCTTCAACAAGGCAGAGCGGGAGTAGCTTCTTCCCGACCTGCAGACGGAGCCCCCGAAAGGGGGCTTCGTCGTGGTGAGAGAGGTCTTCGCATCCCGCGGGATGCGAAGAGGAAGGCGACCCTGGCTGATGCCTTCAACAAGGCAGAGCGGGAGCAGCTTCTTCCCGACCTGCAGGACGAGGCCCCCGCGAGGGGGTCTCGTCCTGTACGGGGCTCATACCTCGTGATCCGTGGCATCATGAAGCCACTTCCGGGAGCCCCCATGCTGCGTGTCTTCGCGCCCCTTCTCGGCCTGGCCCTGGCGGCCCAGCCCACGCCCTACCAGAAGGCGCCGAAGGCCATCCAGGCCGTGCTGGACGCCCCCGGCACGCCCTCGCTGATCCTCAGTCCCAAGGGCGACCGCCTCCTGCTGGCGGAGTTCGACCGCCACCCCGCCATCAAGGACCTGGCTCAGCCCATGGCGCGGCTGGCCGGGCACCGGTTCAACCCGCGCACCCGGGGCCCCCACGCGCCGCCGCGCCTGAAGGCCCTGGCCCTGCAGCAGCTCGAGGGCCCCGCGCGGACCATCCACCTCCCCGCGGGCGTGAGCCTCGGCCAGCCGCGCTGGTCGCCTGACGGCACCCGCTTCGCCCTGATCGGGACCACCGCCCGCGCCACGGAGCTGTGGCTCGGCGAGGCCGCCACGGGGACGCTGCGGCGGGTGCCGGGACTGAAGCTGAACGCGGCGCTGGGCCAGCCCCTCGACTGGATGGCGGACGGCAGCCTGCTCTGCCGGGCCGTGCCCACGGACCAGGGGGCGGAGCCCGCCGCCCCCGAGGCGCCCCTGGGGCCCCGCATCCAGGAGAACGAGGGCAAGGCCGCCCCCGCCCCCACCTACCAGGACCTGCTCCAGAGCGCCCAGGACGAAGCCCGCTTCGAGTTCCTGGCCCAGTCCCAGCTGGTGCGCGTGCACCCCGGCACGGGCACCCTCAGGCCCCTCGGCAGGCCCGGCCTCTATGCCCAGGTCCAGCCCTCTCCGGATGGCCGCTTCATCCTGGTGTCGCGGCTCCACCGGCCCTTCTCCTTCCTGGTGCCCAGCCAGCAGTTCCCTGTGCGGGAGGAAGTCTGGGACGGCTCCGGGGCCCTGGTGCATCTCGCGGCGGACCTGCCCCTCGCGGAGGACATCCCCCTCGAAGGCGTGCGCACCGGTCCCCGCCGCCTCCACTGGCGGCCCACCGAACCCGCCACCCTGGCCTGGACCGAGGCCCTGGATGGCGGCGATCCCCGGCGACCGGTGGACTTCCGGGACCGCCTCCTCGTGCAGGCGGCCCCCTTCCAGGCCGCCCCCACCGAGCTGCTGCGGCTCAAGGCTCGCCTGGTGGCCGTGGACTGGGCCGAGGGCGGGCACCTGGCCGTGGTGCGCGAATACGACCGCGACCGCCGCTGGACGCGCACCTGGCTGCTGGACCCCGCCAGGCCCGCCCAGGCGCGGCTGGCCTTCGACCTGAGCAGCAATGACCGCTACCGGAATCCCGGCACCTTCCAGGCGCGGCTCCTACCCAATGGCCAGACGGCCCTGCGCGAAGCGGAGGGGCGGCTGTTCCTCGTGGGCATGGGCGCCACGCCCGAGGGCGACCGCCCCTTCCTCGACCGCTTCGACCCTTCGGCGCTGAAAGCCGAGCGGCGCTTCCAGAGCCGGGAGGATGCCTACGAGATGCCCGTGGCCCTCCTGCCGGATGGCCGCTTCATCACCCGCCGCGAAAGCCCCGCCGACGCCCCCAACTACTGGCTGCACGGCGCGACGGCGCGGCCCCTGACTGCCTTCCAGGATCCCCTGCCCCAGCTGCGGACGATCCAGAAGAAGCTGGTGAAGTACACGCGGCCCGATGGCGTGGCGCTCAGCTTCACGATGTACCTGCCGCCGGACTACCAGGCCGGCGAGCGGCGGCCCGCGGTGGTCTGGGCCTATCCCATGGAGTTCACGGACGCGGCCACGGCGGGCCAGGTCAGCGGCTCCGCGAACCGCTTCACCACCCTCGGCGGCATGTCCCACCTGTTCTTCCTCCTGGCGGGCTACGTGGTGCTGGACAACGCCACCATGCCCGTGGTGGGCGATCCCAAGACCGTGAACGATACCTTCCTCGATCAGGTGGTGGCCAGCGCCAAGGCGGCCATCGACAAGGCCGACGAGCTGGGCGTCATCGACCCCACACGCGTGGGCGTGGGCGGCCACAGCTACGGCGCCTTCATGACGGCGAACCTGCTGGCCCACTCCAAGCTGTTCCGGGCCGGCATCGCCCGCAGCGGGGCCTACAACCGGACCCTCACGCCCTTCGGCTTCCAGAGCGAGCGGCGCACGCTCTGGGAGGCCCCGGACATGTACCTGAAGGTCTCGCCCTTCATGTCGGCCAACCACTTCCACGCGCCCATCCTCCTCATCCACGGCGAGGCCGACAACAACACCGGCACCTTCCCCATCCAGAGCGAGCGGCTCTACGCGGCGCTGAAGGGCCACGGGCAGACGGCGCGCTACGTCACCCTGCCCCTGGAATCCCACGGCTACATCGCCCGGGAATCCATCGAGCACACCCTCTGGGAAATGCTCCAGTGGTTCGACCGGCACCTGCGGCCCACGAAGGATTCCCGTCCTTGATGGGGGCTCCCTGGAAAATCACGCCAGGATCTTGTCGCTCGTCATAAACGCTTATTTCAGTGTCTTTATGACGATCATCACAAGGCCGTTGCCAGGATTGGAGTGGACGTCCACCCCCAGCCGAAGCCACGGGAGAGACGCCCCGCTGAGGGGCCTCCGTCAAGGGAGCTGAACGATGGCCTACATGGACTGGCGCGCCGCTTTGGAGGTTGGCCACGCGAAGATCGACGCGGAACACCGGTCCCTGGTGGACGCGCTCAACAACCTGCACCTGGCCATGAAGCAGGGCAAGGGCAAGGCCGAGATCGAGAAGACCCTGCTCTTCCTGAAGGACTACACCGTGGCGCACTTCGCGGGTGAGGAGCGCCTGATGATCGCGCACCGCTACCCCGAGGCCCAGCGGCACTGCGCCGCCCACGCCGACCTGGTGAAGGAGGTGGGCACCCTCATCGCGGACTACCAGGGCGGGAAGGTCCTGCTGACCTCCTCGGTCTTCAGCTTCCTCGAGGACTGGCTCACCAAGCACATCCAGGGCGAGGACAGGGCCCTGGGCGCCTTCCTCAAGACCAAGGGCGTCGCCGCCTAGCCGACCTCACTCCACGGCCACCCCGCTGTCCGACCAGCGCCGGGTGTCCGCGGCCCCCTCAGGCTGCCCGTTCCGCACCAGGATCACCTGGGCGCAGCCCTGCTTCTTGACCTCCTTGAGCGTGTGGCCCATGGCCTTCAGGGCCGCCTGGGTGGCCGGGGGCAGGTGCGCCTCCACCTGGATGCGATCCGGCAGCCACTGGTGGTGGAAGCGGAGCGCGTCCACAGCGGCTCGCGCGTCCATGCCGAAGTCCACCGCATTGAGCACCGTGCCCAGCACCGTGGCGGGGATGGTGCGTCCACCAGGACTGCCGCTGACCATGAACACGGCGCCGTCCTTCACCAGGATCACCGGGCACATGCTGGACAGGGGCCGCTTGCCGGCCCTGGCCAGGTTCGGCGCCGTGCCGATGCGGCCCGCGGCGTCCGTCAGGCCCGGCCCCGCATTGAAGTCGCCCAGCTCGTTGTTCAGGAGGAAGCCCGCGCCGGGCACGATGCGCTTCAGCCCGTAGCTGTCCTCCAGCGTGTAGGTGAGGCTCACGGCTCGGCCCTTCCCGTCCAGCACCGAGAGGTGGGTGGTGTCGGGATGGTCCACAGGCCACGCGAAGCGGTCCGGGGCGGAGACGGAGGCGTGGTCCGGGCGGATGGTGGCCCGCAGCTCGGCGGCATGCTCCTTCGACAGCAGGCGGGCCAGGGGCAGCTCCGGATTGAAGGCGGGATCGCCCAGGAACCGCGCCCGGTCCGCGAAGGCGCGGCGCAGGGCCTCCGAGGCCAGGTGGAGGGTCCTCGGCGAGCCGGGTCCCGCGGCCTTCAGGTCATAGCCCTCGAGCACGTTCAGGGTCTCGATCAGCACCTGGCCGCCGGAGCTGGGGGGCGGCGCGGCCAGCACCTCCACCCCGCGGTAGCGGTCGCGCAGGGGCTGGCGCCAGTGCGGCCGGTAGGCCCGCAGGTCCGCGGCCGAGATCAGCCCGCCCCCGGCCCGCAGCTCCCGCAGGAGGAGCCGGGCGGTGGCGCCACGGTAGAAGTCCGTCCAGTCCTGCGCCAGGCGCGCCAGCGTGCGGGCCAGGTCGGGCTGCACCAGCCGGTCCCCGGCCCTCAGCGGCTCGCCATCCCGGCTGAACTGGGCCAGGGTGGGCGCGTGCTTCCGGAACACCGGCAGCTGCTGCGCCAGGCTCGCCGCCTGGTTTTCCGTGAGCACGAAACCCTCCCGGGCCAGGCGGACGGCGGGCCGCAGCAGGCGCGCCCAGGGCAGGCGCCCCTCCCGCTTCCAGGCCGCACGCAGTCCGGCCACCGTGCCGGGCACGCCCACGGCGGCCAGGCTTTCGTGGTGTCGGGTCTCGTCGTAGGTGCCGTCCGGTTTCAGCCACATGCGCGGATCCGCCGCGGCCGGGGCCGTCTCACGGAAGTCCAGGAAGCGGGCCTGACCCGAGGTAGACCGCGACAGCAGGAAGCCGCCGCCGCCCAGATTGCCCGCGGCGGGATGCACCACGGCCAGGGCGAAGGCCGTGGCCACGGCCGCATCCACCGCCGTGCCGCCCTCCCGCAGCACCTGGGCCCCCGCCTCCGAGGCCAGCCGCTCCTGGCTCACGACCAGGCCCCTCGCCGTCTGGGCCGGGGCCGCCAGCGCGAGAAAGAGGACCAGACACAGGGAGACGCGCATGGAAGCTCCAGGGAACCTAGGCCTAGAGTCTGTCATCCTCAAGGGCATGTCCCGCACGGCTTCTCTCCCTGGATCCACTTCTCAGACACGGGCCGAGGAACTGGCCAACAGCCTCACGCACGGCCTGGGCGTGGCGTTGTCCATCGCGGGCCTGGTGCTGATGGTGGTCACCGCCGCCGTCCACGGCACCGCCCGGGATGTGGTGGGCGCCTCCATCTTCGGCTCCAGCCTGATCCTGCTCTACCTCATGTCCACGCTGTACCACGCCTTCCGCGGACCGCGGGTGAAGCTGGTCTTCAAGATCTTCGACCACTCGGCCATCTTCATCCTCATCGCCGGCACCTACACGCCCTTCTGCCTGTCGGCCCTGGGCCGCACCAGCCCGGCCTGGGGCTGGACAGTCTTCAGCCTCGTGTGGGCCCTGGCGGTGCTGGGCATCACCTTCAAGGGTGTGTTCTACGCCCGCATCGCCAAGTCCGCCCTGCGTCCGCCCCCGGTGGACCACCTGCACACCCCCGCCGTGCGGCCCGTGGATCCCGCCTTCGTGAAGCGCATGGGCTGGATCTCCACGGGCATCTACCTGCTCATGGGCTGGATCATCCTCATCGCCGCGGCCCCGCTGGGGCGGTCCCTCTCGGTCCCCGGGCTCGTCTGGCTCTTCGCCGGCGGGGCCTTCTACAGCGTGGGCGCCGGCATCTACAGCCTGGAGCGGCTGCGCTTCCACCACGCCCTCTGGCACCTCTTCGTGGTGGCCGGCAGCGCCTGCCACGTGTTCGCCGTGCTCTTCCACGTGTTCCCGGGGAAGTAGGCCCGTGGTGCCCCTGGCCCTCCTTCCGGGGTTCGCCCAGTGGGGCGCCCACCTGGAGGAGCTGGCCGCCCGTCCGGAGGCCCTGTGGATCCATGGTCCCGCGGGCTCCGGCGTCTCGACGTTGGCCGCGGAGCTGGCCGGCCTGCGGGGCGTGCCCGTGCACGAGGCTGACAGCCCGGCGGCCGCCGGCGAATGGCTGAGGGGCGAGCCCCGGGGCGTGGTGGCGGCCCGCTGGGCGCCGGGATCCGTGCCCTGCCTGGAACTGCGCCTGCCGGGCCTGGACGAGCATCCCGAGTGCATCCCCGCCCTGCTGGCGGCACTGGCGGTGGAAGAGGGCCTGGAGGCCCCCCTTCCCCCCAGCCTTGGCGCCCTGCCCTGTCCCGGCAACCTGCGGGAGCTGCGGAACCGCGTCCTGCGCTGGAAGCTGCTGGGCCAGACGCCGGCCACCGAACCCGCCGGTCCGCTCCGC
The DNA here is from genome assembly GCA_046331485.1 of Holophagaceae bacterium. GTDB lineage: Bacteria > Acidobacteriota > Holophagae > Holophagales > Holophagaceae > Geothrix. The sequence continues at coordinate 698,750 of JAXLQS010000001.1, forward strand.
TTCGAGGCTGAGGACCTGGCCACCAACCTCCACGCGCTGGAGCGCCACCTGTTGCACCAGGCCCTGCGCCGGGCCTACGGAAACCGGGTGGAGGCCGCCCGCCGCCTGGGCGTGAGCCGCCGCCAGCTGTACCTGCTCATCCGCCGCCACGGGGATCCCGTGCGCGGCGAGGAGGGAAGCGGCGACCTGCCCCGTCGGATCCAGAAGCGCCGCCCCACTCAAAACTCCAGTCCCGCCCCCGAGACCCGATAACGGAAGGGTCGGCCCTCTCGGCCGCATGGATGTTGAACGATGGCGACTCCCCTTCGGGTGCTGGTGGTGGACGACGATCCCGGAATGCGGGATGGCATGGCCATGAGCCTCAAGCGGGCCGGCTTCTTCGCCGAGCAGGCCCGGGGCGGGGAGGAGGCCCTGCGCATGGTGCGCCCGGGCGCCTTCGACGCCGTGGTCACGGACCTGCGCATGCCCGGCATGGACGGCCTCCAGCTCACGGCCCGCCTCAAAGCCGTGGATCCCACCCTGCCCGTCCTCCTCATCACGGCCTTCGGCAGCCTGGAGTCCGCCCGCGAGGCCATGCGGCTCGGCGCCTTCGACTTCCTCTCCAAACCCTTCAGCCCCGAGGAACTCACCGCGGCCCTCCACAAGGCCCTGAAATCCGAGGGCCACCTCAAGGCTGAGGAGGCCGCCGAAGCCCCGGTGATCCTCACCCAGGACCCGGTGCTGGGCGAGACCCTGGCCCTGGCCCGCCGCGCCGCCGACAGCCGCGCCACCATCCTCATCCAGGCCGAGAGCGGCACCGGCAAGGAGCTGCTGGCCAAGCTCATCCACGGTTCCAGCCCCCGCCGCAGCGGCCCCTTCGTGGCCATCAACTGCGCGGCCATTCCCGAGAACCTGCTGGAGTCCGAGCTCTTCGGCTACGAGAAGGGCGCCTTCACGGGCGCCACGGGCATGAAACAGGGCCGCTTCGAGCAGGCCGACGGCGGCACCCTGGTGCTCGACGAGGTGGGCGAGCTGCCCCTGGGCCTCCAGGGCAAGCTGCTCCGCGTGCTGCAGGAGCGCACCGTGGACCGCCTGGGCGGCACCCGGCCCATCCCCGTCGACGTGCGCCTCATCGCCCTCACGAACCGCGACCTCCAGGCCGAGGTGAAGGCCGGACGCTTCCGCGAGGACCTCTACTACCGGCTGAACGTCATCCCCCTGGACCTGCCCCCCCTGCGCGACCGGCCGGGCGACCTGGGCCTGCTGGCCTCACACTTCGCCGAGCGCTACGCCCGGGAGAACGACCGCCCCGTGCCCGAGCTGGTGCCCAGCTTCTTCGGGGCCCTGGCGCGCCATCCCTGGGCCGGCAACATCCGCGAGCTGGAGAACGTCATCCAGCGCTGCGTGGTGCTGAGTCAGGGCCGCCGCCTGAGCCAGCAGGACCTGCGCTGGCTGCTGCCCGCCGAAGCCCTCGAGGGCCTGCCCGAGGATCCGCCGGAAAGCCCCGCGCTCGAGCCCTGGACGCCCGCCCCCCCGCCCGTGGCCGTGCGGCGCGACGTGGCCGCGCCCGCCGGGGCCGTGGTGGCCGATCCCCAGAAGCCCCTGGTGGGCGTGGCCCTGGGCACCCCCGTGGTGCTGCCCCTGGGCCTGAGCCTGCCCGAGCTCGAGCGCTTCTGGCTGCTCTCCACCCTCAGCGCCCTCAAGGGCAACCGCACCCACTGCGCCGAGCAGCTCGACATCGCCCTGCGCACCGTGCGCAACAAGATCAACGAGTACAAGGCCGATGGCTACGCCATCCCAGCCAGCCAGCGGGGCCGCGACGACGAGTGAAGCCCGGCCTCAGGAGGGCTTTGACGGCTCGCCGGCCTTCATCCTCAACCAGGACGGCACGGTGGTGGCCCCGGTCTCGTGGCGGTAGAAGGCCGCGGTGATCTCGGCGCCCAGCAGCAGGATGGCGCAGCTGTAGTAGAGGAAGGTGAGGCCCGCCACGGCGCCCAGCAGGGAGCCGTACATGATGCCCCAGGTGAGGGTGTGGGCCAGGTAGACGCCGAAGCCCCACTTGGCCAGCCACCAGAGCGCCGTGGAGATGCCCGCGCCCAGGAAGGCGTGGCGGAACTTCACGTGCAGGCGGGGGAGGTGCTGCAGCACCAGGGTCATCACCACCAGCCCCACCAGGGGGGGCAGATAGGGGAGCAGGTCGTGCTGCGTCCACGGGAAGACCTTCCGCAGCGCGCCCCCCACCAGCACGGCCAGGAAGCTCACGGAGGCCAGCAGGCCCCCCACCAGGAAGATCACCTGGCGCAGCAGGTGGTTCTTGCGGGTCTGGCGGTGCTTCTTGATGCGCAGGCCGAACACGTGGGCCAGGCTGGTGTCCAGCTGGCTGATGCCCCAGTAGCTGCCGAAGAGCAGCACGATCCAGGAGAGCCCCATGCCGCCGATCTTCTGGCTGTTGATCACCGCGTCCTTCACGAAGTCGGCGGGGAGGTAGGGCACGATCTCCTGGAGCATCCGCATGGTGCCGGGGCTGTAGGCCCGGGGCCCCAGGAGCGCGCCCAGCAGCTTGAAGAGCAGCGTGGACAGGGGCACCAGGCTGACGATGAGCCAGAAGCTGAGCCCCGCCGCGTAGCTGAGGCAGTCGTCCTTGTGGTACTTGCCGATCACCTCGAAGGTGAAGGAGCCCACCCGGCCCACCACGGGCACCGCGCGGGTGATCTCGTTCCACAGGTCCACCGCCAGCCGCCGGGCCCGCTGCCAACCCGCCTGCAGGGTGGCCCAGAGGCCCAGGACCCTCTCGACCACGGCCTCCTCCTAGAAGCGGACCGGATGCCGGGGCAGGAGGTACATGAGCCAGGCCAGCGCCAGCCCGATGCCGAGGAGCCCCGCCACGTGCTTCAGGATGGAGGCCCGGGTCCGCTCCGGCCGCGAAGTGGGGTGCAGCAGCCCCAGCACCAGGGCGGTGCCCAGGCCCATGATGGCGAAGTGGAGGACATGGCTGGAGAGAAAGCGCATGGGATCAGGGTAGCAGGGGGAAAGGGGCGCCGAGCGGGGGCCTGAGTCGGGATAGGCCTACTGAGTGGCGGGATTCTCCCGGGCCTGGTTGACGGCCTGCGAGCCCGCCGCCTCCGGCCCCAGGGGCTCGGGCATGCGGGTGAGGGCCAGCTGGATGACCTCGTCCATGTGGCCCACCAGGTGGATGCTGAGCTGCTCGCGCACTTCGGCGGGCACTTCTTCGAGGTGCCGCGCGTTCTCGCTGGGGATCAGCACGGCCTTGCGGCCCTGGCGATGGGCGGCCAGGAGCTTCTCCTTCAGTCCGCCGATGGGCAGCACCCTTCCCCGGAGGGTCAATTCACCGGTCATGGCCAGGTCCGCCCGGGCGGGGATGCCCGTCAGCACCGAGATGAGGGCCGTGGCGAGGGTGATGCCGGCGCTGGGGCCGTCCTTGGGGATGGCCCCCTCGGGCACGTGGACGTGCAGGTCCACGGTGTCGAGGAAGTCCTTCTTCAGGCCCAGGCGCTCGGCCCGGGCCCGCACGTAGCTCAGGGCCAGGTTGGCGCTCTCCTGCATGACCTCGCCCAGCTTGCCCGTGAGCTTGAGCACGCCCTTGCCCGGCAGCACGGCGGCCTCGATGGTCAGCAGGTCGCCACCGGTGGGCGTCCAGGCCAGGCCATTCACCAGGCCCGGAGGCGCCGTGTCCTCGGCGCGGTGCTCCAGGATCTTCTCGGGCCCCAGCAGCTTCGGCACCCGCTCCACGGTGATGATCGGATCGAAAGCTTCGCCCTTCTCGGGCTGCAGCGTGTGCCGCGCCAGCTTGCGGAGGATGTTGGCGATCTCGCGCTCCAGCTGGCGCACGCCCGCTTCGCGGGTGTAGGCCTGCACCAGCTTCTCCAGGGCGGCCTTCTCGAAGCTCACGCCCATGTTCTTCATGCCGTGGCCCTCCAGGGCCCGGGGCAGCAAGTGCTGCTCGGCGATGGCGAGCTTCTCCTTGGTGGTGTAGCCGCTGAGCTCCAGCACCTCCAGGCGGTCCTCGAGGGGTTCGGGGATCTGGTGGCGCACGTTGGCCGTGGCCAGGAAGAGCACTTGGCTGAGGTCGAAGCCCACGTCCAGGTAGTGGTCCTGGAAGGCGGCGTTCTGCTCGGGGTCCAGCACCTCCAGCAGGGCCGAGCTGGGATCGCCGCGGAAATCCGAGGCCATCTTGTCGATCTCGTCCAGCAGCATCAGGGGGTTGCGGACCTTGGCCTTCTTCATCAGCGAGATGATGCGGCCGGGCATGGAGCCGATGTAGGTGCGGCGGTGGCCGCGGATCTCGGCCTCGTCGCGCACGCCGCCCAGGGACAGGCGCACGAAGGGCCGGTTCAAGGCCCGGGCGATGCTGCGGGCCAGCGAGGTCTTGCCCACGCCGGGAGGGCCCACCAGGCAGAGGATGGGACCGCGCAGCGGGGCGCGCTCGCCGGCCCCGCCCTCCTTCAGCGGCTCCTTCCGCAGCCGCGCCATGACGGCCAGGTGCTCCAGGATGCGGGCCTTGATCTTGTCGAGACCGGAGTGGTCCTCGTCCAGCACGCGCTCGGCCTCCATGAGATCGAGCCGCTCCTCCGCCATGGCCTTCCAGGGCAGGGCCAGCAGCCAGTCCAGGTAGGTACGGCTGACCGTGGCCTCGGCGCTCTGGGGCGGCATGGCCTCCAGGCGCTCCAGCTCCTCCAGGGCCTTGGCCCGGGCCTCGGGGCTCATGCCCGCGGCCTCGATCTGGTCCTTCAGGCGGGCGCCCTCGTCCTTCTCCTCCTTCTTGCCCAGCTCCTGCTGGATGACGCGCATCTTCTCGTTCAGCACGTACTGCTTGTGGTCCTGGTCCAGGCGCTGGCGGGTCTTCTCGTCCAGGGTGCGGTCCACCTCAGAGCGGGCGGCGTCCAGCTCCAGCAGGCGCATGAGGGCCCCGAGGCGCGGCTCGATGTCCACCTGCTCCAGGATCTCCTGCTTCTGCTTCACCTCGGCGGGCACCAGGCCGGCCACGGTGTCGATGGCCTTGCCCAGGGGCAGCTCGCGGATCTGGTCCATGCTCAGCAGCCGCGAGGCGTCGGGGTTGCGGCCCAGGAAGGCCTCCACCGCCTGGTGGAAGGGCTGCAGGGAGCCGCTGACCACGGCGGCGGGCTCCGGCAGCAGGTAGGCCTCGGCCTGGATGACCTCGCCGCTGTCGTCGTAGCGGCGCAGGTTCACCCGGGCGATGCCCTTCACGCCCACCTTGTAGTAGTCCTTGGGCAGGGCGATGACCGACTCCACCAGGGCCAGGGTGCCAATGGCGAAGAGGTCGTCCTGCCCCGGCGTCTCCACCTTGGCGTCCTTCTGCGTGAGCATCAGGAGGTGGTCGCCGGCCTTGATGGCCAGCTCCAGGGTACGCACCGAGGCCTGCCGTCCCACCACGAAGGGCACCCGCGCCCCCGGGAACAGCACCATGTCCCGGATGGGGATGGCGGGCAGGGTGAGGGTCTTCGGGACGGCCAAGGGCCTCCTTCCTAGCCGGCGGCTGAGATCGGATGCGAGGGCAGCCCCAGCACCTCTTCGACCTTCTGGCGGGTGATGCGCAGGACCTCGCGGGTGGTTCGCTTGTCCGAGGGCAACTCGTACATGGGCTCCAGCAGGATCTGCTCCACCAGGCTGCGGAGGCCCCGGGCGCCCAGCTTGCGGCTGAGGGCCTGCTCGGCGATGGCGTCGATGGCGCCCTCCTCGAAGCTCAGGTCCACCTCGTCCATGTCGAAGAGCTTCACGAACTGCTTGGTGATGGCGTTCTTGGGCTGGGTGAGGATGGCCACCAGGGCCTCCCGGTCCAGGGGCGAGAGGCCCGCTACCACGGGCAGGCGGCCCACCAGCTCGGGGATGAGGCCGAACTTGATGATGTCCTCGGGCTCCACCAGGCGCAGCAGGTTCTCCTTGTCCTCCTTCGAGGAGGGCGTGGAGCCGAAGCCCAAGGCCTTGGCCCGGATGCGCTGCTTGATGATGTCCTCGATGCCCACGAAGGCGCCGCCGCAGATGAACAGGATGTTGCTGGTGTCCAGCTGGATGAACTCCTGGTGGGGGTGCTTGCGGCCGCCCTGGGGGGGCACGTTGGCCACGGTGCCCTCCACGAGCTTGAGCAGGGCCTGTTGCACGCCCTCTCCAGAGACGTCGCGGGTGATGCTGGGGTTTTCGCTCTTGCGGCCCACCTTGTCGATCTCGTCGATGAAGACGATGCCGCGCTGGGCCCGCTCCACATCGTAGTTGGCGGCCTGGAGCAGCTTGGTGAGGATGTTCTCTACGTCCTCGCCCACGTAGCCGGCTTCGGTCAGTGTGGTGGCGTCGGCCATGGCCAGGGGCACGTCCAGGAAGCGGGCGAGCGTCTGGGCCAGCAGGGTCTTGCCGGTGCCCGTGGGGCCCAGCAGCAGGATGTTGCTCTTGGACAGCTCCACCTCGGTGGCGCCCAGGGCCTTGCGGGGGGTGAGGATGCGCTTGTAGTGGTTGTAGACCGCCACGGAGAGGCGCTTCTTGGCGGCCTCCTGGCCGATGACGTAGTCGTCCAGGAAGGTCTTGATCTCCTTGGGGCGGCTGAGGCGGGCCTCGTGCTTGCCCAGGGGCTTGCCCTGCCGGCTCATGCGCAGCTGCAGCTGGCCGGCTTCCAGGCACTCGTTGCAGATGAAGGCCTCGGGACCCGCGAGGAGCTGCTCCACCTCATGGGGCTCTTTGCCGCAGAAGGAGCATTTCTGTTCGCGCTTGTACTTATTCATCTCCCCTCCTGGGGACGGCTTAGGCTACATCGTGAATGGTCTTCAGTTCCAGGATCTCGAAGCGCCGGACTCCCGCGGGGATCTGGATGCGCACCTGGTCTCCCTCCTCCTGGCCCACCAGCGCCATGCCGATGGGGGAGCTGATGCTGAGATGCTGGGGATGGCCATCCAGTTCCTCCGGGAGCACCAGTGTGTAGGTGAACTCCTCTTCGGAATCCAGATCCAGGATGGTGACTTTGGAGCCATAGGCGGCCCGGGACTTGGGCAGGCGGCTGATGTCCAGGCTGGCCACCTCGGAAATGCGCTTCTCCAGGGTGACGAGCTTGTTCTGGAACATGTCGCGCTTGGCCAGGGCCTGCTCGTATTCGGCATTTTCCGACAGGTCGCCCTGACCGGCGGCCCGGGCGATCTCCTGGGGGATGTCCACCAGCAGGGCCTGCTTGATGTCCTTGAGTTCCTTCTCGAGCTTGGCGAGCACGTGCTTGGGCATGGGGACTTCCAGGAAAGAAGGGTCAAAAAAAGGCGGGCCATGGGGCCCGGTCAGACAGGGGAGGTTGGGATCGATTCTACCCACTCCTGCGGCGGAAGCGGTGCCGGAAGGGGATCCCCCTCGCCGGGGCGGGTCTTGAAGCGGCGGTGCATCCAGAACCACCAGCGGGGGTCCTTCCGGATCTGGGCTTCGATGCGGGCGGTCATCAGCTGGGTGGCCACCCAGGCATCCCGGGCCGCGTCGCCGGTGACGGGCACCTCGAAGGGCGCCTCGAAGCGCACGGTGGTGGTGCCGTCCCCGTTGGGCCAGCTGAAGACGGGCAGGACCGGCAGGCCGTAACGGGCCGCCAGGCTGCCCGCGGTGGCGAAGGTGGAGGCCCATTGGCCCAGGAAGCGCACCCACACGCCCATGGTCAGGGCGTCCTGGTCCAGCAGGAAGCCCACACCCCGCCCGGCCTTGAGGGAGCGCAGCGTCTCCCGCATGGCCCCGTCCTTGAGGATCACGCGGTTGCCGAAGCGGGTACGGAAGCCCACGGAGATGGGCTCCAGCAGGGGGTTGTCCAGCTCCCGCCCGATGGCGTCGATGGTGCGGCCATGGCGGCTCTGGGCCAGGGCGACCGCCTCCCAGTTGCCGTAGTGCCCCGTGAGCTGAATGAAGCCCTTCCCGGAGGCCTGGGCGGCATCGAAATGCTCCAGTCCCTCGACCTTGATCCAGCGATCCAGCTCCTCGGGCGTGGCGTGGCGCAGGCGGAGCAGGCTGATGAACAGCGACCCGAAGTGCCGGAAGCAGGCCCGGGCCATGGCCCGGGTCTCCGCCTCCGAGAGGCCCAGCTCGGCGAAGCGCAGGTTCTCCCGGACGATGCGGCGGTGCCGGGGATCCACCAGGTAGAAGAGCTCGCCCGCGGCCTCGCCCAGGGCCTGGACCGTCGCCCAGGGCAGCCGGCCCAGGACGCCGTCCAGCAGGCGGAAGACACCGTACTCCAGACGATGCCGGAGGGTGGGGGCGGAGGTGGGGTTGGGGGTCGGATCGGCCATAAAAAAAGGGGCGCCTCGGAAACGAGGCGCGAAGATGAAGCTTAGCAGCAACCTGATTTAGGATTCATTATTGAGCCATTTCAGCACTTGCGCCTTCAGCTCAGGCCCGGTCCCGGGACAGGGGCATGGTCATGCAGCGCGGCCCGCCCCGGGCCCGGCTCAGCTCGCCGGCCTGGATCTGCACCAGGTACTTGCGTCCGTCCAGCAGGTCCAGGGTCGGATCGGTCATGACCTCCTGGGCCGTCACCACGCGGTAGCCCGCCTGATCCAGGGCGGCCGCGGTGGCGATGTTGCGGCCGTAGCTGGTGATGACGCCCGGGGCCAGGCAGAAGGCGTTGGCCCCGTCGGTCCACTGCTCCCGCTGCTGCATGATGGGATCCTCCCCCCCGCAGGAGATGGGCTTCAGGTCGATGCCCAGGGCCTTCAGCGACTTGAGCAGGCTGGGCTGGGTGCTCATGCGCAGCTCCTTGTGGCGCAGGTCGATGCTGGTCACGTTCAGCAGCTCCCGGCTGCCCTCCCGGAAGTAGGGCGGGAAGACCAGGCACTCGTCCTCGCTGGTGCGGGTGAAGATGGTGTCCAGGTGCATGGCGCTGCGCTTGCTCGGCATGAGCACCATGAGCAGGTGGTCGAAGCTGGCCTGGTCCTCGGCGTGGTGGGCCCGCAGGCTCTCGGCCAGCTGGTGGATGGCATCGGCCTGGGTGCGCTCGCTGCAACCCACGGCCAGCACCTTGGGGCTGAGCACCAGGATGTCCCCGCCCTCCAGGCTCACGGGGGCCTTGATCTCGCCGCGCACCAGGGGCGTCACCTGGTCGAACCACTTGTCGTGGTCCGTGTGGTGCCTCAGGCGCGGGTGGTGGCGGAAGACGTAGCTGAGGATGAGCGGCTCGCGCTCCCGGGCCCAGGTGGCCATGGAGTTCACGCTGTAGCCGTCGCCGATGACCGAGGCGGGGTCCCGCATGAACAGCAGGTTCGGGATGGGTCGCACCCGGTAATCGAACTCCGCCTCCCAGGGCGTGTGGCTCGGCATGTCGTCCCAGGGCAGGCCGCCGATGACGCTGCGGGCGGCGTCGGCCGGGCTCATGTCGCGCAGCAGGTTGCAGGTGTCGTCCGGCAGCCCCACGAGGCGGCGCAGGTCCTCGATGAAGGCCAGCTTCACGCCCTCGTCCCGGAGGGCCTCGATGAACAGGTCCTGGATGTCCAGCACCTCGTCGGCCACCTTGGCCAGCACCCGGCGGAACTGGGCGTGCTCGTAGCGGGCCAGGTCGCCGTGCAGGATGTCGTCGAAGAGGAGCTTCTCCATCATCCCCGGCACCATCAGGTCCACCTCGGGGCCGGGGTTGTGCACCACCACCTGCCGGAGGCGCGCGGTCTCGGAAAAAACGGAGAGCTGGATGGGCTTCATGGGCGTCCTTGCAACCCCGCAGATTAGCACGGAAACCGCGCCCTCACTGAGTCTGGAAACCTCAGTTGACCCTCGGGTTCCATATTCTTTACCGAATTAGTCGGATATTTTCCTTGAACGCCTCCAGGGCCCGCCGTAGCCTGATTATTCCCATCGAACCCAAGGGGCGAGTCCCCACTTAGGAGGCACCAATGGCCGCATTCGTCACCCAGCCCGCACCCGACTTCAAGGCCGACGCCCTGGTCAACGGCGAGTTCAAGCAGATCTCGCTGTCCGACTACAAGGGCAAGAAGGTCGTCCTGTTCTTCTACCCCCTCGACTTCACCTTCGTCTGCCCCACCGAGATCCTGGCCTTCGCCGACGCCATCAAGGAATTCGAGGCCCGCAACACCCAGGTCATCGGCGTCAGCGTCGACTCCAAGTTCAGCCACCACGCCTGGGTGAACACCCCCCGCAAGGACGGCGGCATCCAGGGCGTGACCTTCCCGCTGGTCTCCGACCTCAACAAGACCATCGCCCAGGACTACAACGTCCTCCTGCCCGCCGGCATCAGCCTGCGCGGCCTCTTCATCATCAACAAGGACGGCATCCTCAAGCACATCACCGTGAACCACAACGACCTGGGCCGCAGCGTGGAGGAGGTCCTCCGCCTCCTGGACGCCGTGGACTTCAGCGAGGAGCACGGCGAAGTCTGCCCCGCCAACTGGCACAAGGGGCAAAAAGCAATGAAGCCCAATGCCGAGGGCCTCAAGGCTTATGTGGCCTCCAAGTAACACTGGAACCGACACGATGGGAGGGGCGCCGAGAGGCGCCCTTTCTGCTTCATCGCTTTTTTGAGGCCATGACCATCCGATCGCAACGGAGTGAAGGGAGGATGGGGCCGCATCGACGCAGCCGATGACGGGGGCGCAGCCCCGAGGGCCGGAGCCCCGGGCCAGGCCAAACCGCCGATGGGCTCAGGGCCTACGTCGCCGCCAAGTGGCACGGCGAATCGCGAAAGAAGCGGGCGCCGACAGGCGCCCGCTTCTGTTTCATACTCCGGAAGCACCCGCTTCCGGAGCCCCGTGGACAACACCGCCGCCCCGACAACCTGTGTCCTCGTCCTCGGCGGCGGGATCTCCGGCCTCCTGGCGGCCTGGCACCTGCGGCGGCGCGGCCTGGAGGTCGAGGTCTGGGAGGCCTCGGAAGCCGTGGGTGGCTGGGCGCAGACGCTGCCCTGGCCGGGTCCCGGAGGGGAACCGGGCTTCCTGGAGCGCGGGCCCCAGGGCCTGCGGGTGGGCCGGGGCGGCGCCCTGGCGCGCCTGCTGGGCGACCTGGACCTGGGCTCGCGCCGCCCCGGCCCCAAGGGCCCCCGATGGCTGGGCAAGGCGGGAGGACGGCATCCCAGCCCGACCACGCTCGCCGGGCTTTGGCGGGTGCCGGGCCTCGACCTCCGGGCGAAGCTGCGGCTCCTGGCGGAGCCATTCATTCCGATGGGAACGGTGACGGAGGAGACCCTGCGCGCCTTCTTCGCCCGGCGCCTGGGTGAAGGCTTTGCCCGGGAGCTGCTGCCGGCCCTGGTGGCGGGCGTGCTGGCCGCGCCGCCAGAGCGCCTCGGCCTGGACGCGCTGCCGCGCCTGAGGCGCCTGGAGGCCCGGGGCGGCCTGCTCCTCGGAGGTCTGCGGGCCGGCCCCGAGCGCACGCGCCTGCCCTTGGTCGGCACCGGCGCCCTGGCCCAGGCCCTCGCCACCCGGCTCGGCGCCGTGGCCACGGGCCGGCCCGCCCGGGCCCTGGAGCCCCTGCCCGGGGGGCGCTGGCGCGTCCTGGGCGAGGGATTGGCCTCGGAAGCCGGGGCCGTGGTGATCGCCCTGCCCTCCCCCGCCGCCGCGGCCTTGATGCGCGAGGTGGCGCCGGCCTCCGCGGCGATCCTGCAGGCCGTCCCCCGCCTCGACCTCCGCGTCTGGCACAGCCGTCATGCGCCGGTGCCCGGCTGGGAGCGGGGCTTCGGCCTGCTCCTGCATCCCCCGGAAGGCCACGGCCTGCTGGGCGCGGTCTCCCTGGCGGCGGACGACCCCCGCGGGGTGCCGGGCCTGCTGCAGGTGCGCACCTATGTGGGCGGCGCCTACCCGGTGGACCCGGCCCTGGAGGCCTGGCCCGGCGTGTTCCGTGAGCTCCGCCGCTGGCTGCCGGAGCTGCCCGAGGCGGTGCAGGTGCGGGAGGAGGCCTGCCCCGGCGCCTTCCCCCTGCTGGAACCCGGCCATGGCGCCCGGATGGCGCGGCTGCTGGAAGGGCTGCCGCCGAACCTCCACTGGCTCGGCACCGAGCGCTTCGGTCCGGGGATCCCGGTTCTGGCCGAGGGCATCGAGGCCTGGGCGCGGACCTGGCCTCCCTGAGCGCCCACCCGAAACCAGCCGCGGCCGGGGAGGGGATTGATCCGCGCCCCGTGGCGAACCAAGCTGGTCATGCCTCCAAGGAGTCCCTTGCCCCCGCCGACCACCTTCCCCCTGCCACCCCCCGCCTTCCACCAGTCCCGGGGTTGGCTGTGCCGGCGCGCCGGGCGGGCCTACCTGCGGCTGGGGGGCTGGCGGATCGAAGGCGCCTTCCCTCCCGATCCCAAGGTCGTCGTCATCGTGGCGCCCCACACCTCGAACTGGGACTTCTTCGTGGGCGTGGCCGTGGCCTTCGCGGTGGAGCTGCGCGCCTCCTGGCTGGGCAAGCACTCCCTGTTCAGAGCCCCGTTCAAGGGCCTCCTCCGCTGGCTGGGGGGCATCCCCGTGAACCGCAGCGCCAGCCACGGGGTGGTGGAGGCCTGCGTAAGCGCCTTCCAGGCCGCCCCGGCCCTCCTCCTCGCCTTGGCGCCCGAGGGCACCCGCAAGGGCGTGAGCCAGTGGAAGAGCGGCTTCTACCGCATCGCGGTGGCGGCGGGGGTCCCGATCCTGCCCGTGGGCTTCGACTACCGGGACCGGGTGGTCCGGCTGATGCCCCTGTTCCACCCCAGCGGAGACCTGGAGCGGGACCTGCCGCGCATCCAGGCCCTGTACGAGCAGGTGCATGGGCTGCGGGAACGGCCGGTCCAGTCCTAGCGGGGCCCTACTTCAGCGCAAAGGCCACCAGGGCGCCCTTGGCCTGGCCGGTGTTCACCTCGAAGACCCGGGCGGGATCGGCCTTGGCCGTCTCCAGCAGCCAGGCGAGGACGCGCTTGGCACGGGCGTCCGCCAGCTGGGCCAGGTCCGCGGGGTCCACCTTGAGGGTGCCCAGCAGGCGCTGTTCCATCTCGGCCACGGGCGGGGGCGGGGTCGGCGGCACGCCCTTGGCCTCCTTCGGCGGCGGGAAGGCGGCTTCGTGGGCGGCCCGGATCCAGCGCTCGCGCTCGGTGGCGGGCACGGGCTGCTCCTCGGCGGACTTGAGTGCGGCCATGCGGGTGCGGCGCAGCAGGGACTCCAGGGCGGCCTTGCGCAGGGCGGCGCCATCCTGGTCGGCGTCCACGGCGCCCTCGGCGTCGAGGCGCAGCTCGGGCCGCTCCTGCAGAGCCTTGGCCAGGGCCTGCAGCTTGGGCAGGGCGGCGGTATCCAGGGCGCTGGAGCCCGGCGCGAAGGCCAGGCTGCTGAGGTCCCCCGCCTCGCCGCCGAAGAGCTTCCCGATGAGGGTGAAGGGCGAGGTCGCGATCTTGCCCAGGAGGCCGAAGATGGCCTTCCAGACGAGCTTGCCGTACTTGATGTCGGGATCGTCGAGGCTGCCCTCGATGGGCAGGTCGAAGGCGATGACACCCCGGCGGTCCCGGAGGATGGCCAGGCCCAGCTTCACGGGCAGGCCCGTGGCGTCGGGGCTCTGGACCTTGCCGCCCAGGTAGAACTGGTCGAGCTTGACGGCGTTCTCGGCCTTGAGGTTGCGGCGGTCGATGCGCAGGCGGGCGTCCACGTTCAGCTTGCCCTTCTGCACGGTGTAGCCCAGATACTTGCCCGTGTAGGGCGTGAAGTCCGTGAGGTCGGCGCCCTGGATCCTCAGCGCCACGTCCGTGTCCAGGTCGCTGCGCAGGGGCATGGCGTGGCCGGTGATGGTGATGGGGGCGAGGCCGCCGGCCTTGCCCCGGAAGTCCACCTTCGAGGCGGCATCGGGGCGGCTGGACAGGCCCAGGTACGAACCCTCCAGGTCGCTCAGCACCAGGGCGGCGTTGGGCTGCACGGAGCGGTCGATGAAGCTGAGGCGGCCTCCGCTGATGCCCAGCTTCGTGATGCCCAGGTCCGGAGCCGTGGCCGGCGTGGCGGGCAGCGCGGCGGCGGCCGGCGAGGCGGGCTTCCCTTCCGGGGCCAGGCGGAGGGCCCGGGCCACATTGGTGCTGCCGTCGGGCTGCACCACCACGCGGCCCTCGGGGTCGGTCCAGTCCACGGCCTTGATGGCCACGGCCAGCGGGGCGGTGCGGAGGTCCGCGCCGGAGACCTGCAGCCGCTTCCACCGGAGGAAGGGCTCGCCCAGCTGGGCGTCGCGAACCTCCAGGCCCTGCACCGAGGCGCCGCCCTGGTAGGCGAGGCCATCGGACTTCCGCCCCTCGAAGGCGAAGCGCAGGCGGCCGTCCATGCCCAGCTTCCCGGAGGAGACGCGCAGGTCCAGCGCCGGATCCAGGTAGGGATCCCAGGTGCCCAGGTCCAGCCCCTCGGCCTTCAGGCTCAGCTCGCCGCTGGCCCTGAGGGGAGCGAGGCTGCCTTCGGCCTTCAGCATTCCCGTGCCCAGCTTCAGCTCCAGCGAGGCCTTGCTTGAGGCCGCCGGGTCCAGGGACAGGTCCTGCCAGTGCAGGTTCAGGTCCGTGGCCTCCACCTTCACGGGCCGCGCCAGACCCAGGTCCTCCCAGCCCAGGCGGAAGCCCTTCAGGGCCAGGTCGCGGACGAGCAACTTGAAGGGCTTCTCATCCTCCTTCTTCGCCTTGGGCTTGGTGGGGGCGAAGAGCCGCGCCAAGTTCAGGCCGTTGTCCCCGCCCTTCTGGACGCGCACCACGCCCTGCTCCGCCGTGATGGCGCCCACCTCCAGCGAGGATCCCAGCGCATCCAGCCGGCCGCCCCGGACCTCCACCAGGGGCAGCTCCACGGCGGGCTCGGCCACCCCGCGCTCCGCCAGCTTCACGTCCTTGAGGGTGAGCCCCAGGTCGGAGAGCTCCACCACGCGGTGCTCCTTCCCCCACTCGACGCGGTACTGGGAGCGCAGCGCGGCGGTGCCGCTGCGGATCTCGGTGGCGACCTGCGCCTGCTCATAGGGCCGGTACTTGGGCAGGGAGATGTTCTCCACCCTCAGGCTGCCCTTCGAGGCGAAGGGCTGGAAGCCCAGGTCCCCCTTCCAAACCAGGTGCTCCTTGGCCTCGGTCCAGGCCTCCAGGGCGACGCCGCTGCGGTGGCCCACCTCCGTGCGCAGCCCCTCGAGGGTGAACGAGATGGGCCCCACCACGGTCTGGAAGGGCGCGGCCCCGGAGCGGTCCTGGAACTCCACCCGGCCCTCCCGCAGGGCGAAGCGGCGGACATCCAGGATCCAGGCCGGCTCCTGGGCGGGGGCCGCCGAGTCCGGCTGGCCGTCCCCCTCGAGCAGATCCTGGAAGTTGAGGCGGCCCTTGGCATCCAGGACCGCCCGGAAGGTGAGGCCCTCGACCTGGATGGTGGAGAAGGCCACCGTGCGCCCCAGGAGGCGCCAGACATCGTAGTTCACATAGAGCTGACGCAGGGTGATCCAGTCGCCCCCCTCCCGCTCCGCCACCCGCAGGCCCTCCAGGGTGGTGCCGAAAGTGAAGGGGTTGAAGCGCAGCTTCGCCAGACTGACGGGTCGCTTCAGGGCCTCGGCGGCTGCCCGCTCGATCCGCGGCCGCGCCAGGGCGGGGATCAGGAAGAAGCTCGCCAGGAGCCAGAGCCCGTAGAGACCCGCCAGGGCCAGGAGCACGCGTCGCCAGCGGCGGAAAAAGGTCGAAAGGGCGGCTGGGGCGGGCATGGGAAAAGCATAGACCCATTGGACATCTGTGATTCAAGCCACATCCCCGTTTTCAAGCCCCATGGAAGGGGGATATCCTCCCTGGGTCGCGGTAGGGCCAGGACTGCCACCATCGAGCGTGTCGGCCCGCCGCTGGACCGAAAGGCATAGTGTCATGGCGACACGGCGTGTGGTGATCCTGGGGGCCGCGGGACGCGACTTCCACAACTTCAATACCGTCTACCGGGACAACCCGGACTTCCACGTGGTGGCCTTCACCGCCACCCAGATCCCCGACATCGCGGGGCGCCGCTATCCGGCCGTCCTCGCCGGCGGGCTCTACCCGGAAGGCATCCCCATCTACGACGAATCGGAGCTGGTGGATCTCATCCAGCGCGAGAAACCGGACGTCGCCGTCTTCTCCTACTCCGACGTGACCCACGAGACCGTGATGCACCTGGCGAGCCTCTGCATCGCCCACGGCGTGGACTTCGAACTGCTGGGCGCGGACAAGACCATGATCCAGTCCAAGGTCCCGGTCATCGCCATCACCGCCGTCCGCACGGGCGCCGGCAAGAGCCAGACCACCCGCTACATCAGCAACATCCTGAAGTCCCTGGGCAAGAAGGTCGTCGCCATCCGCCATCCCATGCCCTACGGCGACCTCGCCAAGCAGGCCTGCCAGCGCTTCGCCGCCTACTCTGACCTCGACCTGCACGAGTGCACCATCGAGGAGCGCGAGGAGTACGAGCCGCACATCGACAACGGCTTCGTCATCTACTCCGGCGTGGACTACGAGCAGATCATCCGCAGCGCCGAGCAGGAAGCCGACGTGATCCTCTGGGACGGCGGCAACAACGACCTGCCCTTCTACAAGAGCGACCTCCACATCGTCATCGCCGATCCCCTGCGCCCCGGCCATGAGGCCATCTACCACCCGGGCGAGGCCAACTTCCGCCGCGCCGACGTCATCGTCATCAACAAGTGCGACTCCGCCAAGGAAGCCGACATCCAGGGCATCGAGGCGGCCGCGGCGAAGCTCAACCCCAAGGCCGTGGTGATCCGCGCCAACAGCCCGGTCACCTGCACCAAGCCCGAAATGATCCAGGGCAAGAGCGTGCTCGTCATCGAGGACGGCCCGACCCTCACGCACGGCTCCATGACCTATGGCGCCGGCGTGGTGGCCGCGAAGAACTGCGGCGCTGCCAAGATCGTCGATCCCCTGCCCTACGCCGTGGCCTCCATCGCCGCCACCTACAAGAAGTACCCCAACGCCCAGGGCATCCTGCCCGCCATGGGCTACGGCGAGGCCCAGGTGAAGGACCTGGAGAAGACCATCGACGCCACCCCCTGCGACACCGTGCTCTCCGCCACCCCCATCGACATCACCCGCGTGCTCAAGGTGAACAAGCCGATGGTGCGCGCCACCTACGACCTGGCCGAAGTGAAGGTCGGCCAGCTGGAGGCCGAGGTGAAGAAGGCCCTGCAGGTCCTGGTTTCGCTCACCTAGGATCTCCTGGCCCCGGGGCGCTGCGCGTCCCGGGTTGGCAGTGACAAGGAAGCGTGGTTTCGTGAACGGCCCAGCGGATTCGCTGGGCCGTCTGCGTTCCGATTACCCTGGTGGGGACTGGAGCCCCCCATGTCCCGCCTCTTCGCCCCCCTGCAACTTCGCGGCCTGACGCTGCCCAACCGCATCGCCGTGTCGCCGATGTGCCAGTACTCGTCCCAGGACGGGCTGCCCGGCGACTGGCACCTGGTGCACCTGGGCGGGCTGGCCCAGGGCGGGGCTGGGCTGGTGCTCACGGAGGCCGCCGCCGTGCTCCCCGAAGGGCGCATCAGCCCCGATGACCTTGGCCTCTGGACCATGGCCCAGGCCGAGGGCCTGGCCCACATCGCGCGGTTCATCAAGGCCCAGGGCGCTGTGCCGGGCATCCAGCTGGCCCACGCGGGCCGCAAGGCCTCGGCCTTCACGCCCTGGAAGGGCAGCGGCAGCGTGGCCCCCGCCGCCGGCGGATGGATCCCCGTGGCCCCCAGCCCCCTGCCCTTCGACGCGGGCTGGACCGTGCCCGCGACCCTGAACGAGGCCGGGATCCTGGCTGTCATCGAGGCCTTCATGGATGCCGCCCGCAAGGCCCTGGCCGCGGGATTCGAGGTCATCGAGGTCCACGCCGCCCACGGCTACCTGCTGCACCAGTTCCTGTCGCCCCTCTCGAACCAGCGCACGGATGCCTACGGCGGCTCCTTCGAGAACCGCACCCGCCTGGTGCGCGAAGTCGTCGGCGCCCTGCGCGCCATCCTGCCCGATGAGCTCCCCCTGCTGGTGCGGATCTCCGCCACCGACTGGGTGGACGGCGGCTGGGACCTGGACCAGTCCGTGGCCCTGGCCCTGGAGCTCAAGGCCCTGGGCGTGGACCTGGTGGACTGTTCCTCGGGCGGCCTGTCGCCCCAGCAGAAGATCGCCCTGGGCCCGGGCTACCAGGTGCCCTTCGCGGCCCGCATCCGCACCGAGGCCGGCCTGCCCACCGGCGCCGTGGGCCTCATCACGGAGCCTGAGCAGGCCGAACGCATCCTGGCCGAGGGCTCCGCCGACCTGATCCTGCTGGCCCGCCAGCTGCTGCGGGAGCCCCGCTGGCCCCTGCGCGCCGCCGAAGCCCTCGGAGCGCAGGTGCCCTGGCCCGCCCAGTACGCCCGGGCGGCGAAGGGACCGGTGCCGTTGCGACAGCCCCTGGGCTGAATCGCCCTCACAGCGCCCGGAACAGCGTCAGCACCCGCACCTCGTCGGCTCCGCCCTCCCTCAGGGCCTGGGCGCAGCGGACCAGGGTCGTGCCCGTGGTCCAGACATCGTCCACCAGGAGGATGAGGCCCTGGGGCGCGGCCCCGCGACGCAGGCCGAAGGCCCGCTTCGGCAGCCGGCGGCGCTGGGATTCCGTGCGCGAGGCCTGGCGGCCCCGGAGCCAGCCCTTGCGCAGCAGGGGCTCGAAGGGCCGACCCAGGCGCCCGGCGACCAGCCGGGCGGCCTCGGCGCTGAGGTCGAAGCCGCGGAGCATTCGCTGAGGCCAGGCGCTGGGCGCCGCGGTCACCAGGTCCGCCTTCGCCGCCCATTCCGGGAGGGTGGCGGCGGCCAGGCGCCCCAGCAGGGCCTTCCGCCAGCCGGTTTCGCCCTGCTTGATGCCCGGCAGGAGCAGGGCCCCCAGGGGCGGACGCCCGCCGTGGTAGTCCCAGAGGGCATCCCCCAGCTCCCAGGCGGTGGCCTCGGGGCACTCCGCCTCCGCATGCACCAGGGCGCAGCGGGGGCAGCGCCCCTCGGCCAGGGGCCGCAGGCCGCCCCAGCAGCGGACGCAGAGACCCGCCTCCGCGCCCTCACCCACGGGCCCCAGGCAGCCCCGGCAGGGGAGCAGGGCACTCCGCGCCTGGGCAAGGCGCGACCGCAGGGTGTCGGAAAGCATGGAGCATCATATCTGCTAGCATCGCCGGGAGCCCCACCTGGCAACCCCTTCCTGGAACACCCTTCCGGGTCCCGACCCACCGGATCGCATGGAGTCTTGTTCATGTCGAACGAACCGCGCCCCGAGTCCCAGCTGTTCGCCCGCAAGCCCCTGGCCCTCCTCCTGGAGGAGGCCAAGGGCGAGAACCGCCTCCGCCGCGTCCTCGGCCCCGTGCAGCTCACGGCCCTCGGCATCGGCGCCATCATCGGCGCGGGCATTTTCGTGGCCACCGGCGCCGCGGCCCACAACATCGCCGGCCCCTCGCTGATGGTCTCCTACGTCATCGCGGGCATCACCTGCATCTTCGCCGCCCTCTGCTACGCGGAATTCGCCGCCATGGTGCCCGTGGCGGGCTCGGCCTACACCTACGCCTACGCGACCCTCGGGGAGCTGTTCGCCTGGATCATCGGCTGGGACCTCATCCTCGAATACGGCGTGTCCAGCGCCGCCGTGGCCACGGGCTGGTCCGCCTACTTCCAGAGCGCCGTCAGCAAGATCGGCATCCACATCCCCAAGGCCCTGAGCGAGTCGCCCTGGAAGTACGACCCCGCCACCGGCCACTTCGCCGCCACGGGCGCCATGATGAACCTGCCGGCGCTCATCATCGTGGCCATCATCACCGCCATCCTGGTGAAGGGCATCAAGGAGAGCGCCACCTTCAACGGCGTCATGGTGGCCATCAAGGTGGCGGCGGTGCTCTTCGTCATCGGCGTGGGCGCCTTCTTCATCAACACCACCAACTGGCACCCCTTCGCGCCCTTCGGCTGGACGGGCATCAGCTTCTTCGGGCACCGGGTGGCGGGCATGGTGGACGGCGGCGGCGCCCCCATCGGCACCATGGCCGGCGCGGCCATCATCTTCTTCGCCTACATCGGCTTCGACTCGGTATCGACCCACGCGGAAGAGGCCAAGAACCCCCAGCGCGACGTGCCCATCGGCATCATCGTCTCCCTGCTGGTCTGCACGGTGCTCTACATCGCCGTGGTGGCCGTGCTCACGGGCATGGTGAAGTTCGACCAGCTCGACATCAACGCGCCCGTGTCGACGGCCTTCAAGCAGAAGGGCATCGGCTGGGCCGAGGGCCTCATCGCCACCGCCGGCGTCAGCGGCATCACCTCCGTGCTGCTGGTCATGATGCTCAGCGGCCCCCGGGTCTTCCTGGCCATGGCCCGGGACGGCCTGCTCCCCAAGGCCACCTTCGGCGACGTGCACCCCACCTTCCGCACCCCCTGGAAGTCCACCATCCTGGTGGGCCTCTTCGTGGGCGCCCTGGCCGGCTTCCTGCCCATCGACGCCCTGCTGCACCTGGCCAACATCGGCACCCTGCTGGCCTTCGTCATCGTCTGCGCCGCCGTGCTCATCATGCGCAAGAAGCATCCTGAGGCCGAGCGCCCCTTCCGCTGCCCCTGGGTGCCCTTCGTGCCCATCATGGGCGTGCTCACCTGCCTGATGCTCATGTTCTCCCTGCCCGTGGCCAACTGGTGGCGCCTCATCGCCTGGCTGGCCCTGGGCTTCCTGATCTACTTCGCCTACGGCAAGAAGCACAGCGTGATGCGCCACAACGCCTCGTAGGGGACCGGCCATGTCTGCCTGGAGTGACCTGACCCCCTCCAAGCGCTGCGACTGGATCGACCAGCTGCGGGGCTGGGCCGTGATCGTGATGATCGAGGTGCACGTGGTCAACGTGTGGCTGGTCCCGGGACTGCGGCCGGACTGGCTCAACTACCTGAACGGCCTGGTGGCGCCCAGCTTCACGATGGCCGCGGGCTACAGCCTGGTGATCTCGACCTTCCGCACCGACGGCACCCTGCGCCCCTTCTGGCCCGACACGGCCCGCCGGCTGGGCTTCATCCTGCTCTGCGCCTACGCCCTGCACGCCCCGGGCATCACCGCCGCGGACTGGACCGTGCTCAACACGGCGCAGAAGGCCCGGGAGCTGTTCAAGATCGACGTGCTCCAGTGCATCGTCTTCTCCCTGCTGATCCTCCAGGGCCTGGCCCGGCTGGTGCGGAACCCGAGGATCTTCACCGCCCTGGCCCTCCTCCTCGCCGTGTTCGTGCCGCTGGTCTCTCCCCACCTCTGGGCCACGGGCGTGGCGGACGGCCTCTGGCTCCCCATCCGCGGGCTCTTCAACGGCAACCCCGACCGCGGCGTGCAGGCCCTCTTCCCCCTCTTCCCCTGGATCGCCTTCCCGGCCTTCGGCGCCTTCCTGGGAGGCCTCTACCGCCACTTCCGGGTGGAGCCCGTGCAGGGCCGGGCCCGCTGGAGCGAGCCCCGCTTCCTGGCGGCCATGGCGGGCCTCGGCGCCCTCCTCCTGGCCTGGGGCTCCTCCGCCCAGCACGCCTGGCTCTGGGGCGGCCAGTGGGCCCAGACGAACGGCGTCTGGATGCTGCACAGCAAGTCCGGCGCCTTCACCTACAGCGAGCTGGGCAGCATCGCCAATGCCACGCTCCCCAGCGTGGCGGCCCGCCTGGGCTTCATCCTCCTGGGCGGCGCCCTCATGGGCGCCGTGGAGCTGGCGCGGCCCAAGTGGGACGGGCCGAACCCCATCAAGGCCGCCAGCGCCGAGTCCCTCCTGCTCTACATGCTCCACCTGAACATGCTGTTCAGCGTCCTGCTCGCCCCGGCGGTCATCGGCCTCACGGGCTGGGGCTGGGGCAGCCTGGGCTGGACGGGCACCCTCCTGATGACCGCCCTGGTCATCGGCCTCAACCTGTGGGCCGGCGTGGCCTGGCAGAAGGTGCGGCAGAGGCCCGACCTCATGCGCCGCCTCCAGCACCGGGCCGTGGCCGCACTCGGCGTGTGGTTCGTCCTGGGCGGCTGGTGGACCTTCCGCCACTTCCTGCAGAGCCCCGAGCTGGCCAAGGAGCCCTACCGCTTCCTCCCCGCCGCCCGGGCCCGCAAGGGCCTGCCGCCCACGCCCGACGGCCTCTGCCGCGATCCGGAGGAGTACTTCCGGGAGGCCGAGCGGCTGAAGCTGCACCTGGGCCCGGAGGCCCGCGCCCAGGCTGCCCGCCTCATCGAGTCCCGCCGGGAAACGCGCTAGAATCACTCGGATCATGCCTGAATCCGGCGGCAGCGCCCCCCCTACCTGGTTCCTCTTCGCCGCGCTGGCGGTGGGGCTCTATCGCTGCGCCATGGCGATCCTGCTGTCCACCTTCCACGCCCTGCCCTCGCTGCAACGGCGCCGCCTCCTGGAGGAGGAGGCCATCACGGATCCGCGGCTGGCCGACCTCCTGGAGCGCCCCCGCTCCCTGGGCATGGGCCTCGAGTTCTGGAACCAGCTGCTGGTGCTGCTGCTGGTGGCCCTGCTCTGGCCTTTCCGCCAGGTGCTGCCGGGCGGCGCCTGGATCGTGGGGATCCTGCTCCTGGGGGGCCTCTGGCTCCTGGATCTGCTGCTGCCGGCCCTGCTGGCCTCCCGCGACCCCGCCAGCTGGCTGGTGCGGCTCTACCCCCTCTATGTGCCGGCCCAGGTCCTCCTGGGTCCCCTGGTCGACCCCCTGGCCCGGATGATCGACCGCCGCCACGCCCTGGAGCGGGCCAAGGAGGACACCGCCGAAGAGGCCACGGAGGAGGCCGTCACGGCCCTGCTGGAGGAAGGCGAGGCCGAGGGCATTCTCGAGGCCGAAGACCGGGAGCTCATCCGCAACGTGGTCACCTTCGGCGACACCGTGGTGCGCGAGGTCATGACCCCCCGCACCCGCATCGTGGCCCTGCCCCTGTCAGCCAGCATCGGCGAGGCCTGGGCGGCCTTCACGGAGTGCCGCCACTCGCGCCTGCCCGTCTACGAGGGCAGCATCGAGCAGGTGCGCGGCGTGCTCCTGCTCAAGGACCTCATGCAGCTCCCGGATGGCGCCCGGCCGCCCCTCGCCACGCTGCTCAAGCCCGCCCATTTCGTGCCCGAGAGCAAGCCCGTGGCCGAGCTGCTGCGGGATCTCCAGCGGGCCCGCACCCAGCTGGCCCTGGTGGTGGACGAGTTCGGCGGCGTCTCCGGCCTGGTGACCATGGAGGACCTGCTGGAGGAGGTCTTCGGCGAGATCCAGGACGAGCACGAGGCGCCGACCGGGCTGGTCGAGCAGGCCCCGGGCGTGTGGCTGGTGTCCGGACACACCCACGTGGAGGACGTGGCCGAGGCCCTGGGCTTCGCCTGGGAGCGCGACGGCTTCGACACCCTGGCCGGCCTGGTCATGGCCCGGCTGGGCCGCGTGCCCAAGCCCCAGGAATCCGTGGAGGTCGAGGGCGCCCGCCTCACCGTGCTGCGGATGGAGGGCACGCGCATCGTGCAGGTGCGGGTGGAGCGGACCGACGCCCAGGACTGAAGCACGGGAGGCCCCATGACCCCGCACCTCATCGCGAAGCACCGCCTGGAGGCCCTGGTCGATGGCGTGTTCGCCATCGCCATGACCATCCTCGTCCTCGAGGTCAAGGTGCCTGACCTGCTCGACCACCGCTCCGCGACCGAGCTCCTGGACCGGCTTCGCCACGCCTGGCCCATCCTTGCCGCCTACCTGGTCAGCTTCTGCCTCCTGGGGCTGTTCTGGTTCTGGCACCACCGGCTCATGGCGAAGATCCTCCGCGTGGACGTCCCCGTGTTCGCCCTGTCCCTGCTCTTCCTCGCGCTCGTCAGCTTCTTCCCCTTCGCCGCCGCGCTGATGGGCCGCTATCCCATCAACCCGGTGGCCCTCATGGTCTACCTGCCGACGATGGGCCTGATCCTCACCACCCAGGCCGCCAACTTCGCCCTGGCCCTGCGCCGGGGCTGCGTCGATCCCGCCATCCCGGAGGTCGAGATCCTGGCCGCGCAGCGGCGCAACCTGCGGGGCTGCGGCATCTTCTTCCTGGCGGCCACCCCCAGCGCCATCCGCATCGGCCCCATCAGCCTCGTCCTCTGCCTCCTGGCCGCGGCGGCCTGCTTCCTCCTGATGCGGCGCCTCCGGATGCCCAAGGCGGCGCCGGCGGCCTGAACGGCCGCATCGCGGAAAGGGCAAAGCAGTTCCTAACTCCGGGATCCAGCCGCTAGGCTGGATCCTGGAGCCCTCCGCATGACCCGTCGCCTCCTCGTCCTCCTCGCCCTCCTGGCCCTGCCCATCACGCTGCTCCTCGTGCGGCGCGTGCAGCGCCGGGCCCTGGTGCCCCAGCCCCGGGGCATGGTCCTGGGCCTCTACGCGGGCGTGCCCGACTACGACTACGGCGCCGAGCTGGACCGCATCGCCGCCACCGGGGCCACCTGCGTGAGCCTGCAGGCCATCTACCGCATGGACACGGGCCACAGCGTGGAGATCCGCCGCCATCCCACCTCCAGCCCCACCGAGGCGGCCCTGCGCCGCACCTTCGAGCAGGCCCGGGTGCGGGGCCTGCGCATGATGTTCTTCCCCACCATCAACATGCGCGACGAGGCCGAGAACGCCGACTGGTGGCGCGGCAACATCAGGCCCGATGACTGGGAACTCTGGTGGCGGAACTACACCGCCTTCAACGTGCGCCTGGCGGCCCTGGCCCAGGAGGGGGGCGTCGAGTGGTACAGCCTGGGCACGGAGATGGCCTCCACCCACCCCTTCCCGGACCACTGGCGGCGCCTGGCCGCGGAGGTGCGGAAGGTCTTCAAGGGCAAGCTGGTCTACAGCGTGAACTTCGACAGCCATGACAGCTTCACCTTCGGCGACTGCCTCGACGTCATCGGCATCAACACCTACGACCCCATCGCCAAGTACGACGACTACCCCACGCCCGAGCAGATCCGCGATGCCTGGTGGTGGGTCGTCTACAAGGCGCGCACCCTCACGGCCCGGTTCCAGCGCCCCGTGATGATCACCGAGGTGGGCTACCCCTCGGTGGCCCACGCCCACGTGGGCCCCTGGGACTTCCGCACCGACAAGCCCCTGGACCTGGCCCTGCAGGACCTGCTGCTGAAGGGCGCCTTCGGGGTGCTGCGGCACTGGAGCGATGGCGACGCGGTGTTCTACTACCTCTACGGCGAGCACCTCAACGTGAAGCCCGTGGGGGGCCCCCTGGACCGCACCTACGCCGTGTGGGGCAAGCCGGCCGAGGCCACCCTCCGCAAGTACTTCAAGGAACCCATCTGGGAAGGGCACATCCCCCCCAGGGCCGAGGACATCCACGAGGCCGTGGTCCAGGCCCTGGTGGCCTGGCACCGCAAGCTGCGTGACTACGAGGACGCCGAGCTGCCCCCCTGGGTGCTGGACTGGGAGGCCCGACACCCGGCCGACGCCGCCGAGGCGAAGGCCATCCTCGCCAAGGAGCCCGCCCCGGCCCGCCGCATTCCAAAAGGCGAGGAGCGCTAGGGTCTGTCTTGAAATTGGAGCGTGGCCGCGCAAGGGGCGCCGCCCAAGCGAGGCAAGGAAAGCGACGAAGACGATAGCGGCACTATCGTCGAGGAGCTTGACACAGCACCGCGCCGGGCGCCGCCCCTTGCCCTTCGGGACGTGGCCAGCCGCACCCCTGGCTACGTTGCCGGCCTTGAGCGATGTGCCGCATCGCCCTGCGACCGGCGCCTTGCCATGGGCGCGGCTGGCCTACGTCGCGGCCCACCCCAATTTGAAGACAGACCCCAGATCTGCCGATGCAGATAGACTCACGAGTGTCCATGAGCCTGCCCACCCGCCCCCGTCCGCTGCCCACGCCCGAGGTCCCCGCCAAGACCCTCCTGGTGGTGGAGGACGACCGCGCCACCCTCAGCCTCTACCGGGCCGGGCTGAAGGGCCTGCAGGGCTTCAAGATCATCATGGCGGAGAACGGCGGCCAGGCCCTGGAGATGCTGCGCCACGAGCCCGTCCAGGTCCTGGTGACCGACCTGAACATGCCCGTCATGGACGGCTTCAACCTCATCGCCAAGGTGAGCCGCTTCTACCCCCAGGTGCCCATCATCGTGATGACCGGCCTGGACGAGAGCCAGCACCTGAACACGCCCCTGCAGCTGGGGGCCATCCGCATCCTCACCAAGCCGCCCCGCCTCACCCTGCTCATGGACGCCATCCGCGCCGCCGCCCAGTTCGAGCCCGCGGGCATGGTCCGGGGCATCGGCCTGAACAGCATCCTGCAGCTGCTGAACTGGGAGAAGAAGTCCTGCACCCTCACCGTGAAGTCCGAGGCCGGCATGGGCCTGCTCTACCTCAAGGGCGGTGAGGTCGTGCACGCGGCCTACCGCGCCGACGAGGGCCTGCCCGCCGCCTACGAGATCCTCGGCTGGGACAAGCCCGACATCGAGTTCGTGGAGACCTGCCGGGTGGAGCAGACCATCGACCTGCCCCTCACCGAGCTGCTCATGAACGCGGCCATGATCACCGACCACCGGAACCCGGAGTTCGGGGAGGCCTGACGGGCCCCGGATTGGACCCCGGACCTTGACGGTTCGGCCCGAAAAGGGCCCTGGATTGGGACTTTCGTCAAAACCCAACCGGGGGGTCAGCGAATGGGCCCCCAATGGGCACCCTTGGGGGAATAATGGCGCCTGTGCGGCCCCGCGGGGGCCCCTTCCCAGGCAGGTGTCCATGTCCCAGCTGAAGCCCTTCCGCGCGTACCGTCCCCGGCCCGACCTGGCCGCCCAGGTCGCCGCCGTCCCCTATGACGTGGTGAACACCCAGGAGGCCGCCGAGCTGGCCAAGGGCAACCCCCACTCCTTCCTCCACGTGGGCCGCCCCGAGATCGACCTGCCCGCCGACATCGACATCCACGCCGACGAGGTCTACGCCAAGGGCGTGGCCAACCTCCGCAAGATGATCGAGGAGGGCACCCTCTTCCACGAGAACACGCCCTGCCTCTACGTCTACCAGCAGAAGATGGGCGACCACGTCCAGGCCGGCCTGGTGGGTCTCTGCTCCGTGGAGGAGTACGAGACGGGCCTCATCAAGCGCCACGAGTTCACCCGCAAGGACAAGGAGGACGACCGCACCCGCCACGTCACCGAGCAGGCCGCCAACGCCGAGCCCGTCTTCCTCACCTACAAGGCCGTGCCCTACATCGACCACATCGTCAACGACGTCCGCAAGCAGGTGCCCGTCTATGACATCGTCACGCCGGACGGCATCGGCCACACCGTGTGGGTGGTCTCGGGCGAGACCGTGGTCTACGAGCTGGTGCACCTCTTCAACGGCGTGGAAGCCCTCTACATCGCCGATGGCCACCACCGCACCGCCGCCGCCATCCGCTACGGCCAGTACTGCCGCGCCGAGGCCCAGCTGAAGGGCGTGCCCCTGGACGGCGACGAGCCCTGGGAGAGCTTCATGGCCGTGGTCTTCCCCCATGACCAGCTGAAGATCATGGACTACAACCGCGTGGTGAAGGACCTCAACGGCCTCACCCAGGAGGCCTTCCTGGCCAAGGTCGGCGAGAAGTTCGAAGTGGCGGTCTCCACCCACCGCGAGGCCCAGGCACCCACCACCTTCGGCATGTATCTCGGCGGCACCTGGTACGAGCTGAAGGCCCGGCCCGGCACCTTCCCCGCCAGCGACCCCGTGCGCGGCCTGGACGTGAGCATCCTCCAGGAGAACCTCCTGAACCCCATCCTCGGCATCGACGATCCCCGCACCAACACCCGCATCGACTTCGTGGGCGGCATCCGCGGCATGGACGAGCTGGAGCGCCGCGTGAAGGAGGGCTGCGCCGTGGCCTTCTCCGTGTATCCCACCTCGCTCACCCAGCTCATGAGCGTGGCCGACGCGGGCGAGGTCATGCCGCCCAAGTCCACCTGGTTCGAACCCAAGCTCCGCTCCGGCCTCCTGGTGCGGATGTACGAAGGGTGAATGGAGACTCCCATGCACATCCTCATCGCAGACGCCTTTGACGCCAAGCTGCCCGAGCGCCTCGCGGCCTTCGGCACCGTCAGCTCCGACATGGCCACCCTCGGCACCGCCGAAGTCCTCCTCGTCCGCTCGAAGACCAAGGTCGACGCCGACCTCGTGGCCAAGGCCCCGAACCTCAAGCTCGTCATCCGGGGCGGCGTGGGCATGGACAACGTGGACAAGAAGCTTTGCGCCGAGAAGGGCATCAAGGCCCTGAACACGCCCCGCGCCAGCAGCGTGGCCGTGGCGGAAATGGCCATGGCCTTCATGGTGGCCATCCCCGCCCGCCTCATCGAGGCCCACACCTCCATGAAGGAGGGCAAGTTCCTCAAGAGCGAATTGAAGCGCACCGAGCTCTTCAAGAAGACCCTGGGCCTCATCGGCGCCGGCGCCATCGCCACCGAGGTGGCCAAGCGCGCCCAGGCCTTCGGCATGGAGGTGATCGCCTTCGATCCCTTCCTGAAGGAGCACCCCATCGCGAAGCTGGTGAGCCTGGACGAGCTGGCCGCCAAGGCCGACGTCATCAGCATGCACACGCCCCTGACCGACGAGACCCGCGGCATGGTCAACGCGGCCTTCCTCGCCAAGATGAAGGACGGCGCCATCCTCATCAACACCGGCCGGGGCAAGTGCATCGTCGAGGCCGACGT
Organism: Holophagaceae bacterium; assembly: GCA_046331485.1. Lineage (GTDB taxonomy): Bacteria > Acidobacteriota > Holophagae > Holophagales > Holophagaceae > Geothrix. The sequence continues at coordinate 727,259 of JAXLQS010000001.1, forward strand.
GGTGGCCGCCCTCACCAGCGGCAAGCTCCGCGCCTACGGCACCGATGTGTGGCCCAGCGATCCGCCCCCCGCGGACTGCGCCCTGCTCACGGCGCCCAACGTCTTCATGGCCCCCCACATCGGCGCCAGCTCCAAGGAGAACCTCGGCCGCATCGGCGACGAGGTGGTTCTCATCCTCCAGGACTTCAAGGCCTAACAGGAGCCTCCCATGACCCATCGCGTGATCAACTTCTACGCCGGCCCCGCCGGCCTGCCCCTGCCCGCCCTCGAACGGGCCAAGGAGGAGCTGCTGGACTTCGCGGGCACCGGCATGTCCGTCATGGAGATCAGCCACCGCGCCAAGGAGTACGACGCGGTGCACGAGGAGGCCATCGCCCTCACCAAGGAGCTGATGGGCCTGCCCGACAACTACAAGGTGCTCCTGCTCCAGGGCGGCGCGCACCTGTCGTTCGGCATGATCCCCCTCAACCTGCTGCGGGGCGGCCGCAAGGCCGACTACATCGTCACGGGCAACTGGGCCGAGAAGGCCACCAAGGAGGCCAAGCTGGTCGCCGGCGACAACGTCCGCGTGGCCGCCAGCACCAAGGAGCTGAAGTTCAGCCGCCTGCCCCACGCCGATGAGATCAAGGTCGGCGCCGACAGCGCCTTCGTGCACTTCACCTCCAACAACACCGTGGAAGGCACGCAGTGGCACGAGTTCCCGCAGGTGGGCAACGTGCCCTACGTCTGCGACATGAGCTCGGACTTCATGTGGCGGCCCTTCGACGTCAGCCCCTTCGGCCTCATCTACGGCGGCGCCCAGAAGAACCTCGGCCCCTCCGGCGTCACCCTCACCATCATCCGCGAGGACTTCCTTGAGATGTGCGAGGCCCAGGACCTGCCCAGCTACCTGCGCTTCAAGCTCCACGCCGAGAAGAACAGCCTCTACAACACCCCGCCGACGTTCGGCATCTACATCCTGCGCAACGTGCTGGCCTACAACAAGAGCCTGGGCGGCCTGAAGGCCATCGAGGCCGCCAACCGCCAGAAGGGCGAGCTGCTCTACGGCTGCATCGACAAGCACCCGGGCTTCTACAAGGGCTTCGTCACCGAGAAGGCCCACCGTAGCCTCATGAACGTGGACTTCTTCCTGCCCACCCCCGAGCTGGACGACCTCTTCGTGAAGGAGGCCAAGAAGGCCGGCATGGTGGGCCTCAAGGGCTACCGCGACATCGGCGGCATCCGCGTCAGCACCTACAACGCGGTCACCGTGGACAACGTGAAGACCCTGGTGGACTTCATGGAACAGTTCGTGAAGGTGAACGGCTAGCCTGAGGCCGAACCCCCGCGCGGGAACGGGCACCGGCACCGGTGCCCGTTCCCGTGTACGGCCGCTCCCCCGCCCCAAGTCCCATTCTTGGGATTCTTCGCCCGGGGGCCGATGACATGCCAGCGCCCGTGGCGCCCGCCTGGAACCTCGCCCGCCCCCCCATGGAACCCGCACCGACTTGGCTCGACTGCCTCCAGACCCTGGCCGCCGCCGAGGCGGTGCGCCTGGAGGCCATCGGCCGCGAGGCCCTGGAGGACCTCCTGGCGCGGGGACTCATCCAGAAGGACGAGCGGCCCAAGCAGGCCAGCCTGGAATCCCGGTACGAGGCCCTGCAGGAAACCCACCGGCAGATCCTGGAGGCCCGGGGCTGCGCCGAGCGCCTCCAGCGGCGGATGGCCCCCCGGTCGCGCTTCGCGGGCCTGCTGGGGGTGGGGATCCCCCCCCCGCCCGGCCCGGAGGATCCCGACGTGGTCCGCCTGCTGGAGCTCCTGGAGCTCCTGAAGATCCAGGTCCGGGGCGTCCGGGACCTGGAGCAGGTTCCGGCCCGCCTCGACCGCATCCAGGACTACATCCAGGTGGAGGGCCGGGACTGCCTGGACCGCCTGGCCGATACCGACCGCGAGATCGACGTCCTCCAGAAGCAGGCCCCGCCGGGGACCCACGTGGAGCCGGGCGGCTTCTTCACCCTCACGCCCGCGGGGGAGGCGGCCCTGCCCGAGGCCCCCGTGATCGAGGCCTTCGAGGCGGCCCTCCAGACGGCCTTCGGCCCCCTCACGCACCGCAGCGCCAGCTCCTCCCACTTCCGCGAGGATCCCGCCAGCCTGCTGGCCTACCTCCTGGAAGGCATGGCCCGGGGGGGGCGGCCCTCGGCCCTGGTCTCGGAGTACGAGAACCTGCTGGACGCCTACGACCGGGTGGCCTATTTCTCCGACCTGCGCTCCCTGCGGGCGAAGATCAGTTTCCTGGTGCGCCTGCTGCGCGCCGCCCGGGACGAGCCCAAGCGCGCCTACCTGTGGTGCAACCGCGAGCGGCTGAACGCCCTGGTGACCCGCATGCGGGCCCTGGTGCCCAGCTCCGTGGCCGCCTCCGGGTGGCACCTGCCCTACGCCGCGGACCTCTTCCTGGCCGATGGCGGGCTGGCCGGGGATGAGGGCCAGGCCGAGGGCCGCACCTACCTGTTCGAGGCCGTCCACCGCCTGCAGGCCGACCTGCTGATGGACACCCGCATCGCCGACGGCCAGTTCGTCCGCCTCGTCCTCACCCTCACCCACGCGGCCCGGGTCCGCAACTTCACCCCCGGCATCCTCATGGAGCGCTTCATCCGGCAGGCCTACGAGACCGTGATCGAGGCCGCCCAGGAAGCCCCCTACCAGCTGGGCGACCGGGGCACCCGGCTGATCTTCGGCGCCCACCTGGCCCACGCGGCGGGCTTTGCCAAGCCCCGCCTGCGGGGCGTCCTCGACAGCTTCCGGATCCTCCATGAGCGGCTGCAGGGGGAGGGCCACGGCACGGCCCTGCCGGTGCAGGCCCAGCTCTACGCCTTCGCCACCCTGGACCGCCTGGAGCGCCTGGGCGCGCCCGTGCCCCTGGAGGTCTACGCCGGCCTCGTCGCCCGCCTGCGCAAGCGCCTCCGCCACCACAAGGTGGTGGTGCGGGCCTTCCGCACCGAGCAGGCCATGGCCGAGGACGAGGCCGCCCTCATCGCCAACCTGGCCGCCCGGGTCTGCTTCCAGGGCCTGGCCGTCCCCGAGGGTGCCCGGCGCCATCCCGACGTGGGCATGGCGGGCCTCTACGAAGCGCGGGAGGCCGGCCTGCCGCCCCTCCTGGGCAGCCCCTTCGGCACCTTGATGCTCAGCTGACCGGGATGCTCAGCTGACCGGCTGGGGCTGCGCCGCCACGAGCTCCTCGATGCGGGCGTCCTTGTCGGTCCACAGGGCCTGCACCCAGGCCTGCATGCGGGCGCGGAAGGCGGGATCGCCCTCGTAGTCGCCGCCCAGCAGGTCCTTCGGGATCTCCAGCTCCCGCACCCGCACCACCACCTGCCGCACCCGGCCCGAAAGCAGGTCCCAGAAGGTGGGCACGCCATCGGGGTAGATGATCGTGACATCCAGCAGCGCGTCGAAGCGCTCCCCCATGGCCGCCAGGGCCGTGGCCAGGCCCCCCGCCTTGGGCTTCAGCAGGTGGCGGTAGGGCGACTGCTGGGCCGCATGCTTGGCGCGGCTGAAGCGCGTGCCCTCCAGGAAGTTCATCACCGAGGTGGGGACCAGGCGGAACTTCTCGCAGGCCTCCCGCGCCGTCCTCAGGTCCTGCGAGCGGCTGCCCGTGCGGCGGCGCATGAAAGGGAAGTCCAGCGCCCACCAGGCCAGGCCCATGACGGGCACATAGAGCAGCTGGCGCTTGAGGAAGAACTTGAGGAAGGGCACGCGGCGGTGGAAGACCTTCTGCAGCACCAGGATGTCCACCCAGCTCTGGTGGTTGCTGCTCACCAGGTACCAGCCCTTGCGGCGCAGGCCCTCCAGGCCCTCCACGTCCCAGCGGATGCGCTGCACCAGGGCCATCCAGGCGCCGTTCACCCCCACCCAGCCCTGGGCCAGGGCCATGAGCACCCGGTCCACCACCCGGCGCACCGCCGCGAAGGGCAGCGCCAGCTTCACCAGCGCGAAGGGGATCATGCCCGAGAAGACGGTGAGGACATTGGCCGCCAGCACCGAGCTGGCGAAGCTGCCTTTGAGCGTGGACCACAGCCGCCTGGCCATTCCTGCTGCCTCCTCTGCCGGATCGACCAGCATAGCGAAGGCCCGGCCCCGCCTTCCCCGGGAATTCCTTGCCCGCCGTTGCCGCTATCCTGGGGACACCGTCTTGGGAGACCGCATGCGACACGGGGGATGGCTGCTCGGAACCACGCTGCTGCTGGCCCTGGCCCGGGTTCCGGCCCTGGCCTCGGAGCCCGACCAGACCCAGTGGCGCCTCGCCAACTTCACCTGGCTGAAGCGGGTGCCCGCCGAGCCCGGCGCCGCCCCCAATGCACATCCCGCCATCCTCAGCGACGAGGCCCTGGTGGCGGCCCTGGGGCCGGTCCAGGCCACGGTGGAGGGTCAGAGCGTCCCCCTCTTCGCCAAGGACGAGCTCAAGGGCCTGGCCCGGCCCCTGCGCGAGGCCCTGGCCCTGGCCAGGCCTGGCGAGGACCTGATCCTGCTCAGCACCTTCAAGCGCGGCGGCGGCTTCATGGAAATGCCCGTGGGCCTCACCGCCCGGCTCTTCGTGGCCGACGGGGCCCTGAACCTCATCGTGCACGACGCCCGGCTCAGCTTCATGGACCGCTACTCGGCGGACCGCACCCTGCCCACCTTCGCCTACGGCTCCCGCGCCACCGCCTCCGGCGCGGCGCTCGAGGCGCCGCAGGCCACCCGCCGCCGCGCCGATTGGCTCAGCTTCCCCCTGGCGCCCGCCCCGGTCCAGTCCGCCGCTCCGGCGCCCACCCCGGCCCCCACACCTGCGCCTGCCGCGAAGCCCGCCCCCGGCCCCGCGCCCTCCGCGGCGGCACCGGCTTCCGCCACCAGGGATGAGGCCTTCTACGAGGCCCAGGCCCAGCGCCTGCGCGCCCTCAAGAAGCTGCGGGACGAGAACCTCCTCAGCGAGGCCGAGTACCAGGCCAAGCGCGAGGCCATCCTGAAGGAGCTGTAGGGATCAGTCCGGGGGCTGGAGTCTGGAGGTGCCGCTTCTTGTGGCGCCGCAGGGCGGCGCTACGGGGGTTCAGGTTTGGCGCCGACCCACGAGAGCGGCCCGAAGGTAGCCATCGGCGCGGCCCGCAGGGCCGCCCGGAGAGCAGTACCTCCAGTCTCCAGACTCCAGACTCATCCCATCACCCCCAGCCCAGCTCCTCCAGCCGCGCCTCGTCGATGCCGAAGTGGTGGGCGATCTCGTGGATGACCGTAGTGGCGATCTCCTCCCGCAGGTCCGCCTCGTTCTCGCAGTCCTCCAGCAGGGGCCCCCGGTAGATCGTGATGCGGGGCGGCAGGTCGCCGGGCTCCGGCGGGCCCTCGGTCAGGGCGTGGCCCGAGTACAGGCCGTAGAGCGTGTCGTCCTCGGGGATGCCCAGGTCGTCCAGCAGGTCATCGGGCGCCCAGTCCTCGATGACCACCGGCACCCCCGCCAGGTGGGGCTGGAACTCCGCGGGGACGAGGGCCAGGGCCTCGTCCACCAGTCGGCGGAAGGCGCGGTCGGAGACATGCATGGGGAAGAGGCTACTCCTTCCGGCAGGGGCCTGGGCCGTGATCCGAGGACCTCCGGGCCTCCTGGGGCCCCTGAACGGGAGGCGGCCTCAGGCCCGGCCCAGGTGGATGCGGAAGGTGGCGCCCTGGCCGGGCTCGCTGTGCAGGGTGATCTCGCCGCCCATGGCCTCCAGCAGCGCCCGGGCGATGGAGAGCCCCAGGCCCGTGCTGCCTTCGCCGGCGGTGGGCCGGGCGGAAAGGCGCCGGAACCGCTCGAAGGCGTGCGCCCGGTCCTCCTGGGTGAAGCCCGGCCCCTCGTCCTGGATCTCGAGGACCCCCTCGCGCACCCGCAGCGTCACGCGCCGGGCCGGGGGTCCCGGGGGTGTGAACTTGAGGGCGTTGCTCACCAGGTTGTCCAGCACTTCCATCAGGTGGAAGGGGTCCGCCAGCAGCTCCGGCGCGCCCTCCGGGGGCAGGTCCAGCTCCAGCAGCAGGCCCTTGGCCTCGGCGGCGGTCCGGTGGCGCTCGGCCACCTCCCGCAGCAGCAGGCAGGGATCCACGCTCTGCATCTGCAGGGAGATCTGCCCCGCGTCGATGCGGCTGGAGTTGAGCAGGCGCTCGACGAGCATGGACATCTCGCCCACGAGCTTCCCGATGCGCTGGGCCGGGCCCTCGGGGCCCTCTCCCCCGTTCCGGGCCAGCAGCTCGGCGTAGAGGCCGATGGCGTTGAGGGGGTTCCGCAGGTCATGGGCCGCGATGCCCAGCATGCTGTTCTTCTCCTCGTTGAGGCGCCCCAGGTGCTGGTTGACCCGGGCCAGGATCTCGTTCTGCCGCTGGACCTCCGCCGTGGCGGCCTCCACCCGGGCGGCCAGGCGCGCGTTCAGGCCGCGCAGGCGGCGCACCCGCCAGAGGATCAGCAGCAGCACGCCGCCGGCCAGCAGCAGCGCGTAGCCCAGCACCGCCCACCAGCGCTGCCAGGGCGGCGCCTCCACCCCCACGGAGACCTCCACGGGGCCGCTTTCGTTGCCCGCGTGATCCCGGCCCCAGACCTGCAGGGTGTAGGTCCCGGGAGGCAGGGTGATGAACTCGCGGTCCGCGCTGGGCGTCCAGGCCGTGGGCTCGGCCTCCAGCCCCAGCAGCCGCGAGCGGAAGCGCGTGTCCGCCTCCCGGTGGTAGCTGAGCAGGCTGAAGCGCACCTTGAGGTTCCGCAGGCGCCAGGGCAGCTGCCAGGGCCCCCCGGCGGGCAGGGTCTGGTCCCCGTTGCGGGCCTCCTCGAGGTACAGGCGCTTGGGCTGGTTGTCCACGAAGCGGGTGGTGGGGGCGAGGATGGCCACTCCCAGCACCGTGCCCACCCAGACCCGGCCGTGGGAGTCCACCAGAGAGGCCCCCTGCACGCAGCCGTTGCTGGGCAGGCCATCCCCGGTGGTGAAGGCCTGGGTCTCCGGGACGCCCCCCGGACCCGGGCCCATGCGCCAGACGCCGTGGTTGGTGAAGGCGAACAGGGAGCCGTCGGGGCCGCGCTGGGCCGTGTAGACCTGGTCGCCGGGAAAGCCGGGGGTGGTGGCCTGGCTCAGGATGCGGCCGGTGGGCCGCAGCGGCAGGGTCTGGAACTGCTGCAGGCCCCCCTGGGTGGACACCCAGACGCAGGGCCGGCCCCCCTCCTCCGTGGCCAGCAGGTGCATCACGCGCTGGTCCACCAGACCCTTGGCCTCATCGAACCAGGTGAAGGCCTCCCCGCCCGCCTCCAGCACCCCCAGGCCCGCGCCCCGGGTCCCCACCCAGAGCTGGCGCAGGGTGCCCTCGGGGCTGCGGACCGCGGTGATGCCGCTCACCAGCGCCTTGGGCATGCGGTGCCTGGCGTCGTAGTGGGTCCAGGTCCCGCCCTTCCAGCGGGAGAGGCCCTGGCGCGTCCCCGCCCACACGGCCGGGACCCCGTCCGCGTCGGGCCCGGCGTACAGCGCGAAGACGAAGGAATCCGGCAGGCCCGGGACGGGCTCCGCCCGGCCCCCGCGCAGGCGGTAGAGGCCGTGGCCCCGGGTGCCCACCCAGACCGCTTCCGCGTCTCCGGCCAGGGCGAAGATGGTGGTGCGCGGCAGGCCTTCCGCCGCGCCGTGGGTCCGCCAGCGGCCCTCCTGGTAGCTCACCAGCCCGTAGGCGGTGCCGAACCACAGGGCTCCGCTGCGGCGGTCCTCATGCAGGCTGAAGACCAGGTTGTCCGGCAGCCCGTCCTGGGCGTCCAGGCTGGCCCAGGTGCCTTCTGTGAAGCGCACCAGGCCCCCGAAGGTGCCCGCCCAGACCGTCTCGCGGCCCGAGGGGCCGATCTGCACCAGCATGCTGCGCACCAGGGGGCTCGTCAGACCCTCCGCCAGGCCCCAGACCCGCCGCCGCTCCCCCTCCCAGCGCACCAGGCCCCCCTCGGTGCCCACCCAGAGCACCGGCCGCCCCTCGCGGCTCCGCGTCCGCTTCAGGCAGGACACCGCCGGCCGGGGCAGGAAGCCCGGCGCGCCGAAGCTGCGCCAGCGGCCCGGCCCCCCCACGGACAGGCCGCCCCGCGTGCCCACCCAGATCTCGCGCCCCCCCGGGGTCTCGCCCTCCAGCAGGGCCGTCACCATGGGGCTGGGCAGGCCCGACTGCCCGAACCAGTGCCAGTCCCCCCGGTGGAAGCGGCCCAACCCCTCGTCCGTGCCCACCCAGATCTCGGCGTCGGCCGCCGCGCCCCGCACCAGCAGGGCCCGCACGGGCCCGTGGCGCCAGAGCTGGTCCGCGGGGAAGGCCTGCCAGCGCGTGCCCGTCCAGCGGGCGGGGCCCAGCCCCGTCCCGGCCCAGACCGTGCCGCCCCCCTCCACCAGGCAGTTCACATGGTCCGAAGGCAGGCCCGAGGCCCGGTCCAGGAGGGTCCAGCGGCCCTCGTGCCAGCGCGCCACGCCCGAGTTGTTGGTGGCGAACCAGCGTGGCCCGCCCGGGGTGAGCACCATGGCCGTCACCCAGTTGCTGCGCTTCGGGGCCGGCATGTCCACGGGGGTCCAGACACGTCCGTCGTAGCGCATGGCCCCGTCCTGGGTGCCGATCCAGGCGTAACCCTGGTCGTCCATGGCCACGGCCTCCACGGAGTTCTGACGCAGCCCCTCCCGGTCGGTGAAGATCTGCATCTGGGGCCGGCCCGCCAGGGGCGCCAGCCGGCCCGGGGCCGTCCCCGCCGGAAGCCCGGCCAGGGCCGGGGCGCCCAGCAGGACCAGGGCAGCCAGGACGGCCCGCGCACACCCCACTCCCCGCCCCAAGGCCACCGCCAATCCCCGCATCTCCCTCACCCGACTTGTACAGGGCATCGACCGCCCGGCGCAAAGCCTTGAACCTCGGTCGGGAGGACAGCGCGGGGTGCTGTCCGATGCATGGAGGGCCCCTTTGCCGCAGGCGAAGCCCGCAGGGCGCGTCCCAGGCAGGGGCCGTGTGAGCCCGCAGCAGGAGCAGAGGCTCCCTGTCCGCGAGCCACCGCGAGCGGGAGGACAGCGCGGGGTGCTGTCCGATCCATGGAGGGCCCCTTTGCCGCAGGCGAAGCCCGCAGGGCGCGGCCCAGGAGGGGCCGTGTGAGCCCGCAGCAGGAGCAGAGGCTCCCTGTCCGCGAGCCACCGCGAGCGGGAGGACAGCGCGGGGTGCTGTCCGATCCATGGAGGGCCCCTTTGCCGCGGGCGCGGCCCGCAGGGCGCGGCCCAGGAGGGGCCGCGTGACGTCCCCGGTTCCCAGCCTGCCCCCCCCCCCCGCTCACAACCCATCGAGCGGGCTCGCCACCCCCCGGCCGCCGCGGTTCAGCACGTGGGTGTAGATCATGGTCGTCGCCACATCCTTGTGCCCGAGCAGTTCCTGCACGGTGCGGATGTCGTGGCCGCCCCCCAGCAGGTGGGTGGCGAAGCTGTGGCGCAGCACGTGGGGCGTGACGGGCTTCACCAGCTCCGCGGCCCGCGCCGCCAGGCGCACGGCCTTCTGCACACTCTCGGGGTGCAGGTGGTGGCGGCGCACGAGGCCGCTCCGGGGATCCACCGCGCGCTGCTGAGAGGGGAAGACCCACTGCCAGCCCCACTGCCGCCCCGCCCCGCGGAACTTGGCCGCGAGGGCGTCCGGAAGGAAGGCCTCGCCGAAGCCCTCGGCCAGGTCGCCCTCATGCAGGGCCCGCACCCGCTCCAGGTGCGCCCGCAGCGGACCCGCCAGGCGCTCCGGCAGCATCGTCACCCGGTCCCGGCCCCCCTTCCCGTCCCGAACCACCACTTCGTGGCGCTCGAACTCCAGATCCTTCACCCGGAGCCTCAGGCCCTCCATGAGGCGCATCCCGGTGCCGTAGAGCACCTGGGCCACCAGCCCCATGACGCCATCCATCTGGTCGAGGAGGGCCCGCACCTCCCCCGGCGTGAGCACCACGGGCAGGCGCGGCTGGCGCTTGGCCTGGACGACCTCGGAGAGCCAGGGCAACTCCAGGTTCAAAACCTCCCGGTAGAGGAAGAGCAGGGCCGCCTTGGCCTGGTTCTGGGTGGAGGCCGAGACCCGGCGCTCCACCGCCAGGTGGCTCAGGAAGGCCTGCACCTCCGGCGCCCCCAGGGCCTGCGGGTGGCGCTTGCCGTGGAAGAGGATGAACCGCCGCACCCAGTCCGCATAGGCATCCTCCGTGCGCAGGCTGTAGTGCCGCGTGCGGACCTGCTCCCTCAGCCGGTCCAGCAGGCGCGGCGGAGTCGCCCCGTCCCCACCCGCGGCGCGGTCCACCCCCTCCGTCCGCCCGCCACCGGTCTGCCTAATCCCCTGCAACATGAGCCCATCCCAGTACGCCTAATCCCGCTAGACTGTGCCCGTTCCCCCTTCTGGATCTCATTTATCATCAACAGTCTATCGCTTTTTTTTCGCCCGTCAAGGCCCCCATCACGTTCGCCCAATTTCCCCACCCCCGAACCACCCCAGTCCGCCCTCCCCCGAACTAGACGAACCCCCACCCCCGACCCCACCACGGTCCAATTCAAAGTTAGGCGTTCATGTGAGTCTACCGCATACCAAGAAGCAAATCCGAGCCGTTCACCTTGCGCTGTCCGGGTTTGCCTTCTTCTGCATGATTCAGGCCCTGTACTATCCATTCGTTGGTCATCCAAGGTGGTGGCAGATCCGCCTCTTCTCAGAAATTGGTTGGTTCATTGGCATTCCACCTTTGCTACTCGGCCGTTGGTTAATCGAACGCATCCCGGCGCTAATGAATCAGCCGTTCGCTTGGTCACTCGCTCTGGCTTGGGCTCTAATCGTTCCATTGCCCATATCGTTGGGGCTAAATCGCCTAACCTCTCGCTCAAGTCGGACCCCGCCTGCATTGCCTGGCGTCCTCTTTCTTGTTTTCGCTACCTCGGCTCCGCTCATCGCCTCGGTGCAGGCGTGGCCGCTTAGCTTCATCCGTTAGGCCGACGTGGGCGGATTTGGCCAAATCTCTGTCTGGTCAACTCTTTCCGAGGTCCCTTCGCGCTAGAGTGATGCATCGTTCTCCTCGCTTTCTACGCTCGTCCTGGTTCTCGATCTTCCGTTCTTTTCCAGTCTTGAGCGCTTGGGCCAGTTGGCCCGGCATTGAGGCCTCTCCGCCCACCTCCGCCTAACGTGCCCGCATTTTGGGCCCGGTTCATCCGGCGGCCGGCGTACGGCCTAACCTTGCGCTCAACGCGGACCCAACCGGCACGATCCATCGCGCCTTCTCTTGGTTCCGATTTCTCGTCTCCGCTCATCGCCCGGCTGCCGGTCGGGCCGGTTAGCTTCATACGTTAGGCGCTCAACATGCTGAGTAAATCCGAGAGACGAGTTTTCTGGGTCTTCTTCACTGCTCTCGCCATAAATTGCATCGTTTCTTGGACAGAGTTCGGGGTGCCAGCCCGCCAGGTCAATTGGTCAGCTAGTATTGGTCCAGGCCCGACTGTCTTTGTCATCAACTATTGGGGCACAGCTCACACCATAATCTCCACCTTGGCGCTTACTATTACTGGCTTAGCCTATTTTAGATCTGAGTGGGTGTTTAGAATCCTCGGTTCATTGCTCTCAATTCCATTTCTACCAACTTTATTCATGGCATATAAACATTGGGTGGGCTCTGATGAATGCCTCACTCCCTTTGCATTATTTTGTACTGGTCTTCTATCGCCCACTGCTCCCCTCCTATTACTTTTCACCGCCATCGGCCGCCGTAAATGCGCCTAACCCTCGGCTCAACTCGGACCCCGCCTGCCATGTCCTCCGCTCTCTCTCATCCTCCGGCTTCCTCGGCTCCGCTCAACGCCACGGCGCAGGCGGGTCCGGTTAGCCTTGTCCGTTAGGCCGACGTGGGCGGATTTGGCCAAATCTCTGTCTGGTCAACTCTTTCCGAGGTCCCTTCGCGCTAGAGTGATGCATCGTTCTCCTCGCTTTCTACGCTCGTCCTGGTTCTCGATCTTCCGTTCTTTTCCAGTCTTGAGCGCTTGGGCCAGTTGGCCCGGCATTGAGGCCTCTCCGCCCACCTCCGCCTAACGTGCCCGCATTTTGGGCCCGGTTCATCCGGCGGCCGGCGTACGGCCTAACCTTGCGCTCAACGCGGACCCAACCGGCACGATCCATCGCGCCTTCTCTTGGTTCCGATTTCTCGTCTCCGCTCATCGCCCGGCTGCCGGTCGGGCCGGTTAGCTTCATACGTTAGGGCGCTCTATGTCCCGGTTTTCAACCTCAATTGCCTTCCTCCTGGTTGGGCTTGCCTTCAACCAAGTTCATGGGCAATCGATTGGCTCTGGGCACCCTGGAATGAAGGTTGTTACTGGTAGCCCAGGCTCAGTCGCTATTTACCAGGACGAACCACACACTTTTGGGGTCGGCCTGATGGGTGGCTGGAAGGATAGGCAACTCCGGCTTGTCGTAGATGAAGGCTACAACTTCGACAAGTCCTACCCGGGCGCTCCAAAGCAACTGTTTCCCTTCGACAAAGACACTGCGTTTTCCTGCAGTGGTGGTTCCTGGACCTCCGATTTCGGTCGATGGGACTATTCCCGTCGGAAGTCTGTTGGATATCGATTGATCGATGGTCGCCTATCCCAATTCGAAGATGTTCAGAGAGCGGCCGCAGTCAAATATCACCTCTCATCCGGTGAAGAGTTCCTCGGTTTCATTGGTAACAAGGTTTTCTACTGGAAGGGCTTCGACCCAACGAAGGTCTTCTGGCGTGATCAATCCTCTTCCAAAACCTATTTCGTAGAGCTCCCTAAAGGAGTAATCGACCTATTTGGCGCTGCCTCAGGGATTAAGAAAGACATCGCAATCCTCGCATTTAGCAAGTCGCGTGGCTGGTTCCACTACTCCCCTTACACTGACGAAGTCATCGAGATAAAGCTATCCAAAGGGGTCGAATTCGCGCCCTAACCCTCCGCTCAACTCGGACCCCGCCTGCATTGCCTTCCGTTCTCTCTCAACCTCTCGCTATCTCGGCTCCGTTCGTCGCCTCGGTGCCGGCGGGGCCGGCTAGCTTCATTCGTTAGGCGCCCGCCATGGATTACTTCAACGAAGCTTTCGGTGGTTTCCGACCTCAATCCGATGAGGATGCAGCTCTCAAATTTTCCCTCAACGTCATCCTTATGGATGATCGTCTTTCACACTTGATTGAAAGCCTCTCACCATCTTCAAAAATCGGGGGCTTCGAGGGGGTTCCTGGTTGGCTGCTTGAATGGCGGCATGGTGGTGAAACTCGCGGTTACGAAAACTGGCCAGATCTCGCGATGTTCCGAGCATATGTCGATCCACAAGAGTTCAGACTCGAACATCCAGAGTTCTTTTGTGACTGCCAAACTTTTTATGCGATTCTTTGCTCAGCGATTAAGGCATATCTTGAGCGCCATCCCAACCAGGCTCCGAACATCGAAACGGCACTATCAAGTAGTCCCAATGTCCCATCTCATTTCAATTAACCCAACGCCATCTCACCGCGGCCTAACCCTCCGCTCAAGTCGGACCCCGCCTGCATTGCCTTCCGCTCTCTCTCAGCATTTCGCTATCTCGGCTCCGCTCATCGTCTCGGTGCAGGCGGTGCCGCTTAGCTTTTTCGTTAGGGCTCATCAATGTTTCCGATTCCCGTTCACATGCTGTGTCTTCTCATACCCTGCCAGGCTCAACCTCTGCAGAGTCGATCGTTTCAGGTTGAAGTTCAACGAATTGAAGCACGCCAAGCGACCTGTAGAAACGCGATCGAGAGAGCAGCAAAACTCGCAAGAAATGGGGATTTATCGCAACTTCTTTCGAAATCGAAGTCCGCGAATGATCCACTTCACCGAATAGTTTATGGTTATGCACTTTTTCGGTTGAACCCTCGAACTTACCGAACTCAATTCCTTGATACATTCCACAATGTGAACGGTCTCCCTGTTTACCTGACACTTCTCGACGCTTTTCCCTCCCAGGATGACGCTCCCATCTTTCCAGGCGATAAGCGCCCCTTCTCCTACTGGTCAATATCCGAGGCCCTGCTCAATCAAATCAAAAAAGGTGACCGGACCTCCTTTCGCGTTTGGCTTGACTTCGCTGGTGGGGATGGCGAATACGGAGAGGGGAGATCAGAAGATTTTTCATCCCTTCTCGACTCTGCCTCGGTCCTTGTTGTCTCGGAATGGCCCATGATTCGAAGTCGAGTCAATGAATTTGATACTTGGGGTGCATCCCCAGAATACTTCGAGAAACTGCGGGTCCGTTACTCAGCATCAATCTCCCTGAAAAATCCCTATCGTAATGAAATCCTTTCATTGATCCAGCGACTCAAGAGTCAGGCCGAACAGGAATCACGACCTGATGAAGAATCAGTGGTACAAGTTACGCCCTAACCTTTAGCTCAACTCGGACCCCGCCTGCAATGTCTTCCGCTCTCTCTCATTCATTCGCTTCCTCGGCTTCGTTCAGCGCCTCGGTGCAGGCGGGGCCGGTTAGCTCATTCGTTAGGCCGCCTTATCCCGCCAGACTCAATCCTCAGGAGTACTGAACATGATCTTCGGTTGGCGCCTATTCGGGAAAGTTCACAAGTTCGACAATAATGTCTACATCGCCACACAATTCTTTCACCTCTGTTTCTTTCCCATTGCTCCCATGAGTAGCTACATTGTTCTCTCGAATGATGGCAATCAATTTCAAGGTATAAAGATTCCTTTTTATTGGTTTTCCCTTGTCATCGCGTATCTCAGAGCATTCTCGATTGCAGGCGCACTTTCTCTACCTTTTGGATTGGTAATCAATGAGGGGCCCAATTTCCTTCCGCTTGAATACACGAACAACACAATTTTGCTCTGGGCCTGGTCTGTCTTCTCGGTTTTCTGCCTAGCCCTTTCCATCCTTCTATATGTTCATCCTAGGGTTCGGAACGCCTCAAAGGAAATCGAGCAATTGGTCCATTCACGGTATCTCTCCACCCCGTCTGCCTAACCCTCGGCTCAACTCGGACCCCGCCTGCATTGCCTATCGCTCTCTCTCATCTCCCTGCTTCCTCGGCTCCGCTCAGCGCCTCGGCGCAGGCGGGTCCGGTTAGCCTTGTTCGTTAGGTAGCCCCATGTGTGATGACGAAATCAGCGAACAGATCAAGACCGTCTACGCTCATTTCGGTCTCGCGATTTATTTGGCTCAATGCCTTGAGCACCAAATTGTCAATTCCATGGTAGTTATTGACCTTCTCCCCAATTTCCCTTGGAAACAGAAGAGTCGAGAAGACTGGTACAAACAGCACGATCAATATAATGAAGAGCAATTCACAAAGACCCTCGGGCGGCTCATTCGCGATCTAAAATCAATCACGCAGGTACCACCAGAGGTAGAGAGCAAACTTTCGTTCTGTCTTGCCCGCCGAAATTTCTTAGCTCATCACTATTTTCGAGAACGCGCCATCGAGTTCATGACTGAATCAGGTCGCCAAAATATGCTCACGGAACTAGAGAACGATCAAGCTATGTTCCGTCAGGCAGATCAACAGCTACACTTACTTGTCGAGCCATTAAATCTAAAATATGGCATCACTCCAGAGGCTGTTGAATCTGCAAGGCTAGAATTACTCAAAGCGCACAACTCGGCTACCTAACCCTCCGCTCAAGTCGGACCCCGCCTGCATTGCCTTCCGCTCTCTCTCAATATTTTGCTATCTCGGCTCCGCTCATCGTCTCGGTGCAGGCGTGGCCGCTTAGCTTCTTTCGTTAGGCCGCTGGTTTCCCATGTCGAAGCCGTCTACCATCGCCCTCTCCCTTTGGTTTGGCAGCAATGCCTTGATGGGTCAGCCTCCGCCTTGGGCACTGAAAGCCATTGAGAAATCCCAGAATGAAATTGTCTGGCACTGGTGCGCAAAGGCCGAAGCTCAAAGGCTACTCACCCTCTACTTGTTTCTAGATGACAAGTTGGTGAAAGAATTCCCGATCCCGATTAGGCGAGATCGGCGCAGCGGCGGCATAGACTCAACGCCCATCGATGATGACAAATTCGAATTCACTCTTGATCACTCTCGCAAGCGCGAAACCTATGGGCCTCGCCAGGGCAATATCTGGTCATGTGCTTCAGAGGCTGATGCCCTGCTTATCGGTATCATGGCCTGGAAACTCGAAGACACTGGCACCGAAGACGCAAGAACAATAAATGATCGAATGTTTATCCCTGTCGGTAAGTCAGTGAGCATCGATCTTGGTGACGGTGTCAGAATGGTTTCGAAAATTAAGCGCATCAAATGAATCAAAATTCACGCGGCCTAACCCCTAGCTCAACTCGGACCCCGCCTGCATTGCCTTTCGCTCTCTCTCAACTTCTCGCTTCCCCGGCTCCGCTCAGCGCCTCGGTGCAGGCGGGGCCGGTTAGCTTCATTCGTTAGGAGCAGTTCATTGCCCCGATTGAATCCAGCCCTCAGGCGCGTTGGTTCATATCTGGGCCTCACTCTGCTCACCTACCCAGTGATATATCTTTTGACCGTTCTTAGCATCATCGCGATAGGCTCGCGCGAAACGGGCATGTACTTAGGCGGCTGGGCAGGCCTTGGCATCACCTGGATGATCTTTCCATTGGCTTTCTGGCGGCCCTTCACACTGAAGAGCGGCCTGCTTGCCATGGCCGTATTGTCCCTTTCATATGGCTTTCTGATTGGTGCCGGGACTCTAGATCTCCACCTAGTCCGTGATTCCTACGGGCTGTACGACCTGATCCTGTTCTATTCCATTCCATGCATGGCACTATTTGAGTTGGTCACACATTTATACGGTCCAAAACCATTTGCCTCGGTTGGCTCCTAACCCTCGGCTCAACTCGGACCCCACCTGCATTGTCTTCCGCTCTCTCTCAACTTCTTGCTATCCCGGCTTCGCTTATCGCCTCGGTGCAGGTGGGGCCGGTTAGCCCCATTCGTTAGGCATTTGAGGAATCCATGAGACCAACACTTGGGTTGCTCGGTTTCGGTTTCGTACTCGGGTCCTTCTCCTGCAATACACCTTCCGCTGGCCCTCTCATCCCCGCCAGAGACCTTTCGGATTGGGAGAAGGGATTTCGTCGGCCTATTAGCATCGAAGAAGCGGAACGAAAGCATTCAGTCACAGATCCAAGGTTGGGCAAAGAACCTGTCCCCTTCGGTTTCAATCATGCGCAGTGGTTGAAGTTCAAATCCCAAATCCAACCTACAGACATTCTGATGGAGTTCTATGAACCGCCTCCACCTGGGGCAATACACGGGGTTGGTGGCCTAGAAATTCTTCGGAATGGTAAAGTTATTGACACGCTCATTACCCTTACCTAAATGACTGTTGGTCACGGCACATGCCTAACCCTCCGCTCAAGTCGGACCCCGCCTGCCTTGCCTTTCGCTCTCTCTCAACATCTCGCTATCTCGGCTCCGCTCATCGCCTCGGTGCAGGCGTGGCCGCTTAGCTGCTTTCGTTAGGCGCCACAGATGCACGGTTTCCTGAAACGTATCCTCGCCCCAACCGGCACCGGGCCAGAATTCGAAAAGGTGGCTGCAATCGTGGCTGAGATTATTGGCCACCTCTCAGCCGGCAGGGCAGACTTCACTTATTCCTCATTCCCTTCAAAGAACCAGGCCATTGCAACATTCATGTCCCTCGAAGGTCGTATTCGTGAGCACGACACCTCAGCCCTCTATGAATTACGAACCTACTTCCTTCCAACCGGCGATCTCCAAGAAATCGCAATTTCGTCTGGTTGGTCTCGCAAGTACCTTAAGCTTGCTTCAAACTTCGAAAAAGCTGCAGGTCTAGGCGCCTAACCCTCAGCTCAACTCGGACCCCGCCTGCATTGCCCTCCGCTCTCTCTCAACATCTCGCTATCTCGGCTTCGCTCAGTGCCTCGGTGCAGGCGTGGCCGGTTAGCTCCATTCGTTAGGCGCCTTATGCCAAAGTGGATCGCTATCGCCGTCTACCGTTGTGAAATCAACGGGAACCCGGTTGGTTCTCTCGATACTCGAGTCCTCGGTTTCGACCTTGAAACCATGGACCAAGTCAGAGAAGCAATCATTAACGAACCTCTGAATTCCTACCTAAATGATTCCAACGAGATTGTTTCGTGGCCACTGGTGAAGATCCCCGACATTTTGGAATTCCAGCATTTATGGGATGGCTCTGAAATCATTGGTTTCATCGCCGATGTTCCTGAATTCCAAGATTGGGCCTATACCCAATGAGCCGCCTAACCTTCCGCTCAACTCGGACCCCGCCTGCATTGTCTTCCGCTCCTTCTCTTCACTTCGCTTCCTCGGCTTCGCTCGTCGCCTCGGTGCAGGCGGGGCCGGTTACCTTCCTTCGTTAGGCCGACGTGGGCGGATTTGGCCAAATCTCTGTCTGGTCAACTCTTTCCGAGGTCCCTTCGCGCTAGAGTGATGCATCGTTCTCCTCGCTTTCTACGCTCGTCCTGGTTCTCGATCTTCCGTTCTTTTCCAGTCTTGAGCGCTTGGGCCAGTTGGCCCGGCATTGAGGCCTCTCCGCCCACCTCCGCCTAACGTGCCCGCATTTTGGGCCCGGTTCATCCGGCGGCCGGCGTACGGCCTAACCTTGCGCTCAACGCGGACCCAACCGGCACGATCCATCGCGCCTTCTCTTGGTTCCGATTTCTCGTCTCCGCTCATCGCCCGGCTGCCGGTCGGGCCGGTTAGCTTCATACGTTAGGCCGACGTGGGCGGATTTGGCCAAATCTCTGTCTGGTCAACTCTTTCCGAGGTCCCTTCGCGCTAGAGTGATGCATCGTTCTCCTCGCTTTCTACGCTCGTCCTGGTTCTCGATCTTCCGTTCTTTTCCAGTCTTGAGCGCTTGGGCCAGTTGGCCCGGCATTGAGGCCTCTCCGCCCACCTCCGCCTAACGTGCCCGCATTTTGGGCCCGGTTCATCCGGCGGCCGGCGTACGGCCTAACCTTGCGCTCAACGCGGACCCAACCGGCACGATCCATCGCGCCTTCTCTTGGTTCCGATTTCTCGTCTCCGCTCATCGCCCGGCTGCCGGTCGGGCCGGTTAGCTTCATACGTTAGGCCTCTCATGACCCCACTCCGCTTCGCCCTATTTTCTCTACTCACAATTGGCTTATTTTCGCAGAGCAAAGAGTCACCAAAGGTGCCCTCAAAACAGTTGAATGCCAAAATCACTTCAGTAAAGCCTTGCACCGATAGGCCAAACACGTTAAGCACTTGGCTTGAATACTATTATGTTTCCAATTCGCTTTATCTGCATCATGTGAACGCATACTTTGAGTGTGCTTTACACGACTATTATGTTGAAGCCTCGCTCTCGGGTTCCGACTTAATCGTAAAGGAATTAGGCAAACAAAACTCTATCTCAGGTTGTGGCTGCTATGTAGATCTCAGCTACAGGATTGACGACATCGAACCTGGAACATACAAAGTCATTGTCAATCCTAACCGTGACACACTTTACCCAAACTCTCTGGTTTGTACCCTCGAATTACATGAGTCGGCGACTGGCGCAATTCGTCTAGATAACATTCCAATGGTCAACAGGGTTCCATCCTTCCAAATCAAATAAGCGCCAACTATCGGCCTAACCCTCAGCTCAACTCGGACCCCGCCTGCATTGCCTTCTGCTCTCTCTCAGCATTTCGCTATCTCGTCTTCGCTCAGCGTCTCGGTGCAGGCGTGGCCGGTTAGCTTCATCCGTTAGGCGTCTGATGAACCAGGCCCCAAACCTTCAGCCTCTTCGCATCCCCTCCGGATGGAATGTCACATTCAATGAGTGGCGGGCGTTCGGCACAGAAAATCCGGGTTCCTGGCTCAAAGAGGATCTCTTCCAAGCCATTCAAGTCCAGGGTGATTACCTTGTCGATGCCGGCTGGTATGGGACATATCCAGACGGAGAATTCATTGTCCAACTGATCCGTGGTGACTTCATTGACGGGCATGTTCTCCAAGAGTCCCGCACAAAGTCCCAACAAGAGGCTGTCCTAGCCCTTGAATCCCTTCTCGCAACGCCTAACCCTTAGCTCAACTCGGACCCCGCCTGCATTGCCTTCCGTTCTCTCTCAACGTCTCGCTACCTCGGCTCCGCTCAGCGCCTCGGCGCAGGCGGTGCCGGTTAGCCTGATTCGTTAGGGCTCCCCAATGGCTGCGAAACAATCCCGATTATCAACCATAGGAAAAATCGCCCAGGACATTCTTTCCATTGCTGGTGTACTCGGCTTACTTTGGGGTCTGTACAATTTTTGGGATAAGCCTTTCGAGAATATAAAGCCAGCAGAAACCGTGATACGGCCAATCCATGAAGTTCTATCTTCGAAGCTCATCAAATACACTGATGGAACAGGCGCGCTGTATCGACTGATGGGCTTTGAAATAAAAAACGAAAAGGATGTGAGTGATTTAAGGATCAAGATATCCGGCATTTCGTTCATTGAAAAGTGGCAGCTTAATTCAGATAAAATTACCCCAGAAGACGCTGTAAACCTAATCTCAAAACTTCCAACCGGTTTGGTTAATGGGAAAGAGATTTACATCGACATGCCACGCATAATGGCAAAAGGTGATACCTATCTCCATTTTTATGCCTCCACGCCTCCCGAATTCAAACCTAGCTCTGAATGGTTCCATGCCAGTTCATCCGCTACGACTGTCCAGCACGGTATGTACCCAGAATATTTATACCTTCGTGAGTACAATTTAAATTTGGCTTCCCCAGACTTCTATAAAATTGCTTTCTGGTTCCTGGCAATTCCCATGCTTGTACTTCTGGTTTCAATACGGCGGATCAAAGCTTACAAAAAATCAAACAGGATCACAGAACCCGACGGCCAATAAGGTCATATGTATCAAACCATCGCGACCGTCGCCCTAACCCTTAGCTCAACTCGGACCCCGCCTGCATTGTCTTCCGCTCTTTCTCTTCATCTCGCTTCCTCGGCTTCGCTCAGCGCCTCGGTGCAGGCGGCGCCGGTTAGCCTTGTTCGTTAGGGGGCGTTCCCCACTGGAGTCAGAATGTTCTCAACATTCGTTCTGGCGTTTGGCCTCCTGGTGGCATTGAATTGCTTTGCAAACGATGGGCCAGCGATTTCCGAATCGACCAGATCCTCTCGTTACCCAGGGAAGGTCAAATCCCTCGTACAAGCTGATTTCAAAGAGTCCATCGTTATGGTTAGAGGTAAATCCTTCAAACTGCACCACGGTGCCTTCAAGAAGTTTCGGCATGGTGCAGGCGGTATTGAAATTGAACTGATAAACAGTTGGGTGGTTCCATCCAAGCAGGGAACTCCTCAACTTGCTTTCCTCTACTTCGTGCAAACCCGTATAGGTGGCAGTAGCTCAAAAACAGGCTTCGTACAAATGCTCGCCATTGAGAATTCTCAATTGGTCATAAAACACGAATACAGCTTCATCCCACTCGATATTCCTCATGTATGTGACTTCGATCCATCAAGTGGAGAACTAACTATCGTGGCAAAATCGGATGATTTATCTCCGGCATTCGCACCTGAGCAGGCCGACCATGTGTTGTATCGCCTGGCTGGTGACCAGCTCGAACTAGTCGCCTGGAAAACCGTATCAACCAAACTGCCATGACTTCCCCCTTTGGCCCCCTAACCCTCCGCTCAACTCGGACCCCGCCTGCATTGCCTTCCGCTCTCTCTCTTCGTTCCGCTTCCTCGGCTCCGTTCATCGCCTCGGCGCAGGCGGGGCCGGTTAGCTTCATTCGTTAGGGCTCTCATGAATCGGCTGTTCAAAGGTCTTCTGATCGGCCTAATCGGCGGCCCGATAGTGGTTCTCGGGTACACCTTTCCAAGTATCTTCTCCGATACTCAAACAACACTTCGTTTGATGGTCTCTGGCGCCACTGCTGGCACGGTTGGTTTTGCCCTTCTCAACCTCTTCAATCCCAAATCGATTCGGATCAAAGCGATAATCTCAGTCGTGGCAGGAGCTGCGGCAGGTTTCGTATTCTGGTTGCTTCGTCAAACCGAGTATTCCCCATTTATTGCGATAGTCTCGGGGGCAGTCTTACTTCCAATTTGCATGCTCGCGGACAGCGGCTTTCAGTTAAAGCGAAATCCAAAGTCACCTCCATCGCCCTAACCCTCAGCTCAACTCGGACCCCGCCTGCATTGCCTTCCGCTCTCTCTCAACATCTCGCTTCCTCGGCTCCGCTCATCGCCTCGGCGCAGGCGTGGCCGGTTAGCTTCATTCGTTAGGCGTCTTCACCGATATTTGCTCCAATCTCACTGGGTGCTTGCATGTATTCAGACCGCGATCTCGCTTTCATTGGAATTTATGCATCCATAATTCCGACCATAGCCATTGTGTATTTTGACTGGCGTTGACCCGCCCCGGATTTCTATCACAGTTCGGATGTGGAAGATCTGGCCTCTGACGGGTCCTTTGGCCAGTGTTTTAGGCCTTGGGAGCGGGTTGATCGAATCAGGATACGCCCTCACGCAAATCGGGTGAATCAGGCAGGAGAAGGCCCGCCCCGAGGGGCGGGCCTTCTCCTGCGGGCGCTGGATTCTGGGCTGCGAACTGGGCCGGTGTCTGATCGCGCAGTGCGCTGTGGGGCCTGCGGTGGTTGTAGTCGTAACGCCAGGCGCCCAGCTTACCCCTGACTTCTGCCATGGACCGGAATATCTCCGTGTTCAGGCACTCATCCCTCAGCCTGCCGTTGAAGCTCTCGATGAAGGCGTTCTCCGTGGGCTTCCCTGGCCGGATGAAGGCCAGGTGCACCGAATGGGCATCTGCCCGGGCATCCATCACCTTCCCTGCGAATTCGCTGCCGTTGTCCACGGTGATTGACTTGGGCTTGCCGCGCTTCCCGGATACCGCCATATCCGAGGCCTCGGCAACATCGCTGCCATTCAGCCTCGGCTTGCCCCGAATAACCACGCATTCCCTCGTGAACTGATCCACCACCCGTCAGAATCAGAAATGGTCTCCCATCCTCTGGGCGAGCTGCCACGAAGTCCATGCTCCAGCGCTGATTCGGCGCCTTTGCCTGCTCCACGATGATCGGCCTCCGCCGCGCAATCTTCTTCCGCAGCTTCGTCCGAATCATCAGCCCCTCCTCCTTGTAGATCCGATAGACCCGTTTTGCGTTCTACATCCCTCCCGCCTCAGCAACACCGTCAGGCGCCGATAGCCGAACCGCACCCGCGCTGCTGCCAACTCCTTCAGGCGCATTCGCAAGGGGATCTGGGAGTCCCGCCGATGCCGGTAGCGCACGCTCGCCCGACAGATGCACACCAGACCGCAGGCACGACGCTCGCTGAATCCATAGCCCGCCTACGGACCCACTCCACCAGCGATCGCCGCACCGCGGCGCTGAACTTTTTTGGAAAGCACTTCCTGCAGGATGTGCTTGTCAGGCTCAGGTCTGCCACCAGGCGTTTCAGGCGGGCATTCTCATCCCGAAGCTGCCGGAGTTCTCGAAGCTCGGATACCCCCAGCCCCTCGTACTGGTGCTTCCACCTGTAGAAGGTCTGATCCGAGATCCCCAGCTTCCGGCAAATGTCCGGGATCTTTGCCCCGTTCTCCGCCTGCTTCAACGCGAAGACGATCTGCTCCTCGCTGTGTCCCTTCCTTGGCATCTCTGCCTCCTTGGCTGGGCTCCCCTAGGATGCCCCTCCAAGCCCCGATTTCCACATAATCCCTGGCTTGGTTTTCGGGTTTTGGGTCAGGCTGGGGGTATCCGAGCTTCGAGAACTCCGGCAGCTTCGGGATGAGAATGCCCGCCTGAAACGCCTGGTGGCAGACCTGAGCCTGGACAAGCACATCCTGCAGGAAGTGCTTTCAAAAAAAGTCTGAAGGCCGCGGTGCGGCGATCGCTGGTGGAGTGGGTCCAGAAGGGCTATGGATTCAGCGAGCGTCGTGCCTGCGGTCTGGTGTGCATCTGTCGGGCGAGCGTGCGCTACCGGCATCGGCGGGACTCCCAGATCCCCTTGCGAATGCGCCTGAAGGAGTTGGCAGCAGCGCGGGTGCAGTCTATCGGCGCCTGACGGTGTTGCTGAGGCGAGATGGCTGGTGAACCGCAAAACGGGTCTATCGGATCTACAAGGAGGAGGGGCTGATGGTCGGACGAAGCTGCGGAAGAGATTGCGCGGCGGAGGCCGATCATCGTGGGGTGACGCCGAATCAGCATACTGGGACGCCCGCCGATAACGCGCCAAACCATTTCGGATTCTGACGGTGGTGGAATCGACGAGGAATACGTCGCGTTCGAACAGGCCGAGGCCTGAGCAGCGATGCCGAACGAGATGGCGGGCGGGGCGCAACAGCAAGTCAATCACCGTGGACGGCAATGCGAAGTGCAGGAGAGGTGATGGATGCCTGGGCGAATGCCCATTCGGTGCACCCTATTCATCCGGAAGCCGCGGAGCATCGGGGAAAGCGGCAGGCGCGAGGGATGAGTGCCTGGGCGGAGTGTCCATGAGCAGAAGTCAGGGGCAGAAGCGGAGCCTGGCGCCACGACTACAACCACCGCAGGCCCCCGCGTCCGAGACACCGGCCTGCGGCCTTGAATCCAGCGCCCGCAGGGAGGCCCGCCCCTCGGGACTGGCGTCCTGCACGATTCACCCGATTTGCGTGAGGGACGTCAACCCGCTCCGGGACGGCTGCAGCCCGTCGGAAGGTCCACATCCGAACTGCGATAGAAATCCGGGGCGGGTCAGAGGCCAGATCTTCCACATCCGAACTGCGATAGAAATCCGGGGCGGGTCATTGGGTCATCCCCAATCGTTCTGAAATACCGTTCGACCCCCCAAAAATTACCGTTCGCGGAAGTCTAGTCGGAAGCATAAATACCAATGCGATCATAAATGGTCGGCTTTATTCACTAGGAGTCCCACTATGAATAATCTTCGATTTGGACTGGTCGCCTCTACTGCCTTACTATCCTTGGCCTGCAGTCCAACAGTCACAACTCATTCCACTCCAAGCGGACCTGAAGTTTCTGCAAATATTACAAAGGTCCAAAATGACACATTCGTTAGTCTTTCCATCAAGCGACTGGATGACTCCACTTCTTGGAAGGTCGTATTCCTAGATGAGCAACCCATGGATTTTTCCCATGAAGACATTCCTGGGCAAACGATCGTTAGGTGGAAATTGGATTCGAATCGATTGAAGGGTTCACCGATCAAGCCTTATCATTTGAACCTGATGTTGAATGGAAATACTTACTCAACAACTGTAAATTTCAGGACAGTCCCTCAACAAATGAGCTTGGATGCTATTGAGAGTGTAATTATCCAGAGTCTTTAAGAAGGTCGAAACCTGGCCACCTAACCCCTCGCTCTAGTCGGACCCAACCTGCACGGCCTGCTCTGCCTTCTCTAGATACATCTTTCTCGTCTTCGTTCTTTTTTTCGGCTGCAGGTTGGGCCGGTTAGCTTCATTCGTTTGGCCTTACAACATGGAGAATGATATGACTTTCGCGCGTAGGTTTCATGTTGCTCCAGCCCTTCTTCTCGTCATGGCTTGTGGCGGTGGAAGTGATTCCACAACCCAACCACCACAAGCCCAAGCTCCCACCATAACGACACAACCTGCGAGTCAGAGCGTTGCTGTGGGTCAGACCGTGACATTTTCAGTAGTGGCCAGCGGAACAGAGCCAATCAGCTATCAGTGGAATTGGAACGGAACACCCATTGTTGGCGCAACGCGTCCATCCTTTACTCCAACGTCTGCTACCATTCCGGCCGATAATGGTTCCATTTTTACGGTGGATGTGACCAACGCTGTAGGGTCCATGACCAGTAATGGTGCAATTTTGACCACTAGCCCATCACCACGTGCACCACAGACCGGCGATCTTCGCTTCAAGGATGTAGGTGCAGTACCTTTTGAACGCCAAGGCATTGTGGGGATTCTTCTAAGGGTAAATATGCAGGCCAGCTGGCAAAATACTCTCGGGACTCCCCTTGGCATTGGCGGTAACGGCCCCGCCGTACCCGATGGCAACCCAATCAATTATGCCTTTAGCGTGATTGTCTATTCCCTGCCAACAGGAATGGTGAGCCGAGATTTTGCCTGCAGGGGAGGGCTGCTGCCAAACTTGAAAACAGATCTAGATGCATTAGCAGCGCCGAATACCGTCATCACATCTCTCGACATAGCAAGCGGTCAAGGTGCCTATGGGGCGACCTGGGCGACCACCAGCCAGGAAGGTGCCTATGCTGGCCTTCGAAAAACGGTCCAACCCAGCGAAATTCAGGCTGAAGCCACTCAAGCAGGGGCAAAGGGCCATGTCATCACGGCGATCACTTATAACTCCGGCCAGGTCTATTTCGTGTCGTACGGCTGGGACAAGGATCCCTCAACCATCTATGAAGCCAAGGTATCAACCGCGACGGCCAGCACCATAAGCGCCACAGCCGAAAGCCTAGCGTCGGAAGGCTATATCATCACTGCGGCTGGTGGCAATAACACCGATGGGTTCCTGTTGGTAGGCACTCGCGTCCAAGGGGATTCTATGCCCAGACCCATTCGGGTGGACAACACGGCAGTCTTGGGACGGGGCTATTCCCCAATCGTATCAGTCCTGGACACCACCACCGGTAGTGACCCAGCTGCATGGAGCCGAATTTGGATTTCGGAACAGTGAGAATTCAATGGCGCTCCCAAACAGGATTCAAGCCGCCCCAAGGCATTCCGTGCATTTCCTGCCAGTGTGCCTTGGCCTAACCCTTCGCTCAACTCGGACCCCACCTGCATTGCCTTCCGTTCATTCTCTTGTTCCTGCTTCCTCGGCTCCGCTCGTTGCCTCGGTGCAGGCGGGGCCGGTTAGCTTGTTTCGTTAGGCATCTTGGCCAGAGTTCAGCTCAATCGGTTGTGCTTCGAGTTCAGGTCCTCGGTTCTTCGACCGCCCCGCCTGGTCACTTCACCACCCATCCGCCTGAACAGGTGCGCCGAAGGGCTGCACCTGCCCATCCCCGCCCATCAGCGCCCACGCAGGCTAGCAGGCGAGGCTCTTGATTTCCGTTCGGCAGCACTTTCGCTACCGTTCGGGCACTCCAGCGGCATATTCCTTCGCCCGAACATCACCAAGCGGTATGCTTCGTCCCAACGGCATCACCATCGCATCAATGGCCCAATCCCAGCTCAATCAACCTCGGCGCCCATGCCTAACCTCTCGCTCAACTCGGACCCCGCCTGCATTGTCTTCCGCTCTCTCTCAACTTCTCGCTTCCTCGGCTCCGCTCGTTGCCTCGGTGCAGGCGGGGCCGGTTAGCTTGTTTCGTTAGGTGCCTTAGTTGAGATTTTTACATTCCCTCCTATGCCTAACATCTGCCTATTCCTTTGCCGGCGGGGGTCCTTCGGGTATGAAACCCACGGTTGATGAATTGCGGCTCATCGAATCACCTACGAGCCAGGTGAGTTCAATAGTGGAGGCTTTGGCTCCTAAGGCAATCGAATGGTACGAATCTCTGGAGAAGCAGCTCCTACCCTTGGGCCGTCCCCTCACGAAGAAGGAACTTCTGATTGCCAAGCGTCTTGACGTCGAAAGGCCTGAAGAAATTCGTATCGTAGTCTTGGCCGAATTCCCAATGCCATCCGATCCAGCACTCCTCCAAGAGGCAAAGCGCCTGGGCCTTGATAGCGATCAGGTGATAGGCCGTACCAACGGGAATGTCATCCTTCTCAAGCCAAGTGCCTCATCTGATGAGTCGGTCGTGGCTCACGAACTCGTTCACGTTCGGCAAATCCGCAAGTTGGGAATCAAAGCCTTCATCCGCAGGTACGTCCTCGAATTAGAGGCCGTGGGCTACCGCCGCGCTCCGCTAGAATTAGAGGCCTATTCCACTCAAAGAAAGCTGTACCCAGGCACCTAACCCTGGCTCAACTTGGATTCGACGTGCCTTGCCCTCCACCCTCTCTCTACGTCATGCTTCCGCCTCTCCACTCAGCGTCTCGGCACAGTGATCTGGTCAGCCTCATCCGTAAGGTCGCACGACCGTTCAATCCAATCACACGAGGAGGAATCCGATGACCAGCACCATTCGCACCTGCCTCTGGTTCCGCGATGGGCGAGGCCTTGAGGCCGCTGAGTTCTACTGCTCTCTGGTTCCAGGCAGCCGGGTCGAGACAGCCTTTCATGGCGACAATGGTTATGGCGCCTTCTCCGTGATCGACTTCTCGCTGGGAGGCGTGCCGTACCAGATCCTCGATGCTGGGCCGATGTTCACGCTAACCGAAGCGGTGTCCATTTCGGTCGCGACCGACGATCAAGCCGAGACCGATCGACTCTGGTCGGCGCTGACCATGAATGGCGGCGAGGAAACCGCCTGCGGATGGCTGAAGGATCGCTACGGCGTGTCCTGGCAGGTCTACCCGAAGCGGCTGACGGAATTGACCACGAGTTCCGACAAGGAGGTGTCTGCCAAGGCCCTCGCTGCGATGATGAAACAGACCAAAATCGACATCGCCGAAATCGAGGCGGCGGTTCGCAGCTAGAGGCCAGCGGCCAGCGGCCTGGCCTTCAGCTCGACTCGGCCTTCCCTATGGCCTTCCTCCCCGCCCTCAACCTCTCGCCTTCTCTGCTTCGTTCCGCGCCTCGGTGCAGGTGAGGCCGGTCAGCTTGTCCCACTGGGTGCCTCATGCCGATGCCGAAGCTCGTCCGATCCCTGGGCTTGGTCAGCCTTCCCTTTCTGACCGCTTGTGGCCCCTTGGCCCAGACCATCCGCCGTCCTGCGGGCATGTCGACCTCGGTCGAGTGCCGGAAATCCAAAGGCGAAGTCTTTGTGGATTTCAGGATGTCACCCATTCCGGAAGGAACGCCGTGCCAGGCCGTGTTTGAAGGCCCGGCCCCTGAAGCCCTCGAAGTGCTGGCCCAGAATGGCTATTCCCTGGTCCGGTGGAAGGCCGATCCGGCGCATTTGAAGGCCTTCTCCATCCATTTCTAACATTTCAAATTGATCACACCCAACGACACGTATTCCATCTCCATCCGGCTGCAGCCCACATCGCAGCAGCTGGTCGCTGCCACCCTCCAATCGCTTCTCCGACTCCACTAGCCCGGCGCCCAATTCAAGACGATCACGGGCCGCGGTCCGCCTACACTGCTTCCAGGTTTCCCCTCAATCGCACATTGGAGGTCCCATGAAACGAGTCACGGGTGTCGGCGGCATCTTCTTCAAGGCCAAGGATGCGCCCATGCTGCGGGCCTGGTACCAGCGGCACCTGGGGATCGATGTCCAGGCCTGGGGCGGCGCCGCCTTCGACTGGGCCGACGCCGAGGGGAAGCCGGTGGCGGGCACCACGGCCTGGTTGATCGATCCGCAGGAGAGCGACCACTTCGCCCCGAGCTCCGCCCCCTTCATGGTCAACTACCGGGTGGCGGACCTCCGCGCCCTGGTGCAGGCCCTGAAGGACGAAGGCTGCCAGGTGCTGGATCGGATTGACGACTCCGAGTACGGGCTGTTCGGCTGGGTCATCGATCCGGAGGGGAACAAGGTGGAGCTCTGGCAGCCGCCCGCAGGCCAGTGACCGGGTTCCGCAGGTCCAAGGCCGTAGTTCCCTGGCAGCCCGGGCGAGGGTTCAGCTGCCAATCTTGAAGCCGATGCCTCTGCCCACCCCCAGGGTTTCGCTCACCCTGCCCTGCCCGCCCAGGTTCCCATGTCCAAGCGCCTCCTCTTCGCCCTCCTGCTTTGTGTCACCTGGGGATCCGGATCCCTCCTGGCGTCCGCCGACACCCTCGTGGTGGTGGTCCGGCACGCAGAGAAGGCTGCGGACGATCCACGGGATCCCAGCCTCAGCGCGGCCGGCCAGGCCCGCGCAACCGCCCTGGCCAAGGTCCTGGCCGACTGCCCGCTGACCTCGGCCCTGGTCTCGGAGTACCGGCGCACCCGGCAGACCGCAGAACCGGCCCTGCGCGGCCGCGACCTGTCGGCCCGGGTCATCCCCGTGAACCAGGACAGCGCCGAGGCCTACGCCCAGCGGCTGGCCGGGCTGGTGAAGCGGGAGCATCCGGGCGGGGCCGTCCTGGTGGTCAGCCACTCCAACACGGTGCCGGCCCTGGTGCTGGCCCTGGCGGGCGTGCAGGTGCCCCCCATCCTGGAGGCCTCCGAGTTCGACCGGCTGTACCTCATCGTCCTGCCGGCCCAGGGCAGGCCCCGCCTCATCGCCGCCCGGTACTGACGCACTCCGATCCGGAAGGAGCCGCCATGGGAGAGACCAAGACGAAGGCCACCGATGCCAGCGTGGCGGCGCACATCGCCGGCATCGCGGACGAGGCCCGGCGCCACGACTGTGAGAGGCTGGCCCAGCTCATGGCCCGGGCCACCCAGGAGCCGCCCAGGATGTGGGGGCCCAGCATCATCGGCTTCGGCAGCTACCACTACCAGTACGAGAGCGGCCACCAGGGCGACGCCTGCCTGGTCGGCTTCGCCTCCCGGAAGGGGGACCTCAGCCTCTACCTGATGGGCGGCTTCCCCGAGCGGGAGGGGCTCCTGGCCAAGCTCGGACGGCACAAGGTGGGGAAGGCCTGCCTCTACCTCCGCCGGCTCAGCGACGTGGACCTCGCAGTCCTCGAAGAGCTGGTGGCCCGGTCCGCCGCCAGCGTGAGGGAACGCTGCGGCTCCAGCCGCACCTGAGGCACCACTCCGGAGCCCGAGCATGTCCCTGACCGATCTCGCCATCTCCACCGCCACCGAGGCGGATCTCCCGCGGCTCTTCGAGGTCTGGGAGTCGAGCGTGCGCGCCACCCATGCCTTCCTGACGCCGGCGGACCTGGACCGGCTGATCCCCCTGGTGCGCCAGGGGCTGGCCCACTTCGCGCCGATCCACTGCCTGCGGGATTCCCGGGGCGAGGCCTATGCCTTCCTCGGCGTCGAGCAGGCCCGGATCGAGATGCTCTTCGTGCACGCCGCGCACCGGGGCCAGGGGGCGGGCCGGCGCCTGGCCCGCTTCGCCATCGAGCGGCTGGGGGCCACGCAGGTGGACGTGAACGAGCAGAACCCCCTGGCCATCGGCTTCTACGAGCATCTGGGCTTCCGCACCTTCGCCCGCTCGGAGCTCGACGCGTCCGGACACCCCTTTCCCATCCTCCACCTGCAGCTGCCCTCCGGCCCGCCACCTGGGCGGTGCGTTCCGGGCCGCCCTTCTGTCACTGTGGGGGCATCGAATCCC
Source organism: Holophagaceae bacterium (assembly GCA_046331485.1). Taxonomy (GTDB): domain Bacteria; phylum Acidobacteriota; class Holophagae; order Holophagales; family Holophagaceae; genus Geothrix. Next base: position 758,364 of record JAXLQS010000001.1, read on the forward strand.
GCACCAGGAGAAGCCATGAAGCAGCTGCAGTTCACCACGCTCATCGAGGCCGCCCCCGGCCAGGTCTGGGAGACCCTCCTGGGGCCGGTCACCTACCGGATCTGGACCGCCGCCTTCACGGAGGGTTCGTACTTCGAGGGCACCTGGGCCAAGGGCGAGCGCATGCGCTTCCTGGCCCCCGGCGGCAACGGCATGGTCTCGGAGATCGCCGAGCTGAGGCCCCAGGAATTCCTTTCGATCAAGCACCTCGGCGAGATCAAGAACGGCGTGGAGGACACGGAGAGCGAGGCTGTCCGCAGCTGGACCCCCTGCTTCGAGAACTACACCCTGACCCCGGCCGGCGCCGCCACCGAGCTGCGGGTGGACATGGACCTGGCGGAGGCCTTCGAGGAATACATGGCCGGGACCTGGCCCAAGGCCCTGTCCCTGCTCAAGGCGCTCTGCGAGGCCCGCGCCGCCAGGCCCCAGGCCTGATTCCGGGCGGGCTGGCGCGCGCGTCCGGCCCGCCTAGCTTCTTCCCTGTCGACCTGGAACCGCCCATGACGTCTACCCGCAGCCTCCTCCTCAGCCTTGCCCTCTGCGGCGGCCTCGCCGCCCAGGCGCCCGCCCCGCCCCTTCCCTCCGTGGCCCTGCCCCCGGAGCTGGACCGGGTGCTCCGCGACTACGAGCGCGCCTGGACCGCCAAGGATCCCGAGGCCCTGGCCCGGCTGTTCACCCCCGAGGGGATGGCCCTCCCCAGCGGGCAGCCCCACGCCCAGGGGGCCGCGGCCATCCGCCAGGCCTACGCCCAGGGTGCGGGCTCCCCGCTGTCACTGCGGGCCGTGGCCCATGCCATGTCCGGGGACCTGGCCTACATCATCGGCGGCTTCGCCCCGGCGCCCGGCCAGCCCGACGCCGGCAAGTTCGTGCTGGTCCTGCGGCGCGGAGCCGACGGCCGCTGGCTCATCGCCGCCGACATGGACAACGCGAGCCAGCGGCGGCCCGCCGCCCCGCCGAAGCCGCCGGGAACCTAGCCCGGCCTTCCCAAGAGCTTCCGGCGCGGCTGCTGCTAGGGTGGAGGTCCCCCAACCCTGTCCGCACAGCCGCGATGAGCGCCCATGAGTCCCACCAGCCCGCTCCCGTCCCCTCGCCCACCCGGGTGGAGGGCCCGTGAAAGCCGACCTGCTCGCCCTGCTCCAGGCGCAGGAGGACCGGCGGCAGGCCCTCCTCGATTCGCTGGACGCCCTGAGCCCCGAGGCCCTGCAGGCGCGCCCCGCCCCGGGGACCTGGTCCATCCTGGAGATCGTCGAGCACCTGGTGGTGGCCGAGCAGGTGATTCTGCAGGGGCTGCCGGATCCGACGACCCTGGTGGACCGCCCCCGCACCCTGCGGCAGCGCTGCCTGTACCCCGTGGTGGCCCTGGTCCTGCGCCTGCGCATCCCGGTGAAGGCCCCTTCGCGGCGGATGCTGCCCACGGGCAAGCTGTCCCTGGCCGACCTGCGGGAGCGCTGGGAGGCGACCTCCCGCTGGCTGCGCGCCTATGCCGAGGGGCTGCCGCCGGATGGCGCGGGGCAGGCGGTGTTCATGCACCCGGTCTCCGGCCCCCTCACCCTGGCCCAGGCCCTGCGCCTGGGCCGCCTGCACCTGGAGGTGCATGCCCGGCAGATCCAGTCACGGAGGCCCGCATGAGCATCAACGACGGCATCCTGCTCGTGGTGGTGGCCTTTTTCGCCTGTCTGCTCTACTGCCTCCGCAAGGAGGAGAAGCGGAAGGCGGACCGGCGGCAGCGGGACCTGCCGCATCCCGTGGAGCGGCGGCGCCAGGAGCGGCGGAGGCGGGGGCTGGGGGTGGCCCTGGCCTGGGCCGGCCGGGTGCTGCGGACCACCCTCTCCCGCCCCTGAGCCGTCACGCCCCCGCCCCGGGCGGACTCCTAGGTTCAGGTGATGCATGCCCGCTGCCGTCCTCGCCCTCTGCCTCCTGCTCCAGCCCACCCCGGAGCCGCTGCCCGCCCGGCCGGCGGTTTCCAGCACCGAGGGCGGCCTGAAATCCGTGGTGCGCGACCGCCACGGCGCGCCGGTGCCCGGCGTGCGGATCCTGCTGAAGGGACCCGATGGCCGCACCTGGGCGGCCCTCACGGACGCCCAGGGCCAGTGCCAGGCCGGGGGTCTGCCGCCGGGGGAGTACCGGGTGGAGCTGCGCAAGGAGGCCCATCCGCCGACCGTGTATCCCCGCCTGACCATCCGGGCCCATGCCTGGCTGCTGGGCGCGCCACGGCCTCCCGGGCCCCGGGGAGCCCGGCTGGGCCTGACGGAGGCGACGGCCTACGAGGAAGCTCCCGGAGCATCCATCGTCCCTCTGCGCCGGGAGCCGGGAAAGATCCCCATGCACTGACACCCTAGGGACGGAACGAGGGCGTCGGACGGCTGCTTGCGCCTCGGGGCCCGCGCGTACCCTGGAGCCAGGCCTCGAAAGGTCCCCATGCACATCGCCATCCTCGGCAACTCGGGCTCGGGCAAGTCCACGCTGGCCCGGCACCTCGCTGCACGCACGGGCGCGCCGGCCCTGGACCTGGACGCCCTCGCCTGGGAGCCGGGGCAGATCGCGGTCCCGCGGGATCCGGCCCTGGCCGCGGCCGACGTGGCGGCCTTCTGCGAGGGGCACGGGGCCTGGATCATCGAGGGCTGCTATGCGGACCTGATCCGACCCGCCCTCGCGCACCGTCCGCTCCTGCTCTTCCTGGAACCCGGCGCCGAGACCTGCCTGGCCCACTGCCGCGCCCGCCCCTGGGAGCCCCACAAGTACGCCTCGAAGGCCGACCAGGATGCCAGGCTGGCCTTCCTGCTCGACTGGGTGCGGGCCTACTACACCCGGGACGGCGACCTGTCCCTGGCCGCCCACCAGGCCCTCTTCGACACCTACGAAGGGCCCAAACAGAAGCTCACCGCGCCGCCGGACGGGGCCCGCCTCTCGGAGCTGGCGCGGACCAGGGGCTGACCCGTTACCCTTCCAACCTGGAGGCGCCGCCATGAGCCCGACCCCACCCCTGGGCGATGACGCCCTCACCGACCGGGACATCCTCACCACGCGGACCTTCGCCGCCCCGCGGGAGGCGGTCTTCGCGGCCTGGACCGATCCGGCGCAGCTGGCGCAGTGGTGGGGCCCCGCCGGCTTCACCAACACCTTCGAGACCTTCGACCTGCGGCCCGGCGGCCTCTGGCGCTTCATCATGCACGGCCCGGACGGCACGGCCTTCCCCAATGAGAGCGTCTTCACGGAGATCGTGGCCCCCGAGCGGATCGTCTTCGACCACGTGTCGGGCCCCCGCTTTCAGGTGACGGCCACCTTTACCGAGCTGCCCGGCGGAACCCGCCTGGCCTTCCGGATGCGCTTCGCCACCGTGGCCGAGTGCCGGGCCATCCAGCACCTCGCCGCGGGCGCCAACGAGCAGGTCTTCGACCGGCTGGCCGCCCTGCTGGGTGAAGGCTGAGCCCCGTGTCCGACTCCTTCCAGGCGCGGCTCCCCACCCTCACCGAAGCCGAGCTGCGGCGGGTCCTCGCCCACGCCGGGGGGTACCGCACCGAAGTCGTGGCGGCCGCCCTGGCGGAGCTGGAGCGGCGGGGCCTGGCCCCGGCCATAGCAGAGTGCACGCGGATCCGGCAGGACCTCACCCAGCGGGAGGCCGCGGTGGAGGCTCACCTGCGCCGCAGCCTGGTGGCGCGGCTGGGGCCCAGCCTCCCCGCCCGCCTGGCGCGCATCCGCCAGCTCACGGGCCTGCTGCTGGCCGCGGGCCTGGGCGCGGCCCTGGCCATCTACCTGCGGGCCGCGCCCCCGGCCCCCAATCCCCTGGGCTACGACCCCATGAACACCAAGAAGTACCTGCGCGACCTGGAGCTCTACGGGGGCAAGGTGAACGTGCTGGCCACGGAGTTCATGGGCTGGTGGAGCCAGCGCTGGCAGGGGCGCAACCTGGCCACCACCGTGGCCTGCCTGACGGTGCTGGCGGCCGGCGGTTTCTGCCACCTGGCCACGCGGCGGGCCCGGGACCTGGAGCGGGCCGGCTGAGGGCGATTCGGCCCTGGGCGAGCGAGCACCCTTCATCGGACACTGGGGACATGACGAAACCCGCCGGTGTCCCGGAAGCCAAGCCCGCCAGGCCGGGCCTGCACCCGCGCAACCGGCACGCGGGGGGCTACGACTTCGCGCGGCTGGTGGCGGCCAGCCCGGAGCTGGGGCCCTTCGTGCTGCGGGCCCGGCACGGCGGGGCCTCCATCGACTTCACGGATCCGGCGGCGGTGGTGGCGCTGAACCGGGCCCTGCTGGCGGAGGCCTACGGCATCCGGGGCTGGGACCTGCCGCCCGGCTACCTCTGCCCGCCCATCCCCGGCCGGGCGGACTACCTGCACCACCTGGCGGACCTGCTGGCCAGCGGGAACGGCGGTGCGATCCCCCGGGGCGCGGCCGTGCGGGTGCTGGACATCGGCGTGGGCGCCAACGCCATCTACCCCCTCGTCGGCCACCGGGAATACGGCTGGTCCTTCGTGGGCTCGGAGCTGGACGAGGCGGCCCTGGCCTCGGCGGCCCGCATTCTGGCGGCGAATCCGGGCCTGGGGCAGGCCATCGAGCTGCGCCGTCAACGGAACCGGAACGCGATCTTCGCCGGCGTGATCCAGCCCGGCGAGCGCTTCGACCTGACCCTCTGCAATCCGCCCTTCCATGGTTCGGCACGGGAAGCGCGCGAGGCCACGCAGGCCAAGTGGCGCAAGCTGGGCCGGGGCGCGTCGGGCGCGGCGCGGAACTTCGGCGGCCAGGGCCCCGAGCTCTGGTGCGAGGGCGGCGAGGCGGGCTTCCTCCACCGCATGATCGAGGAGAGCGTGGCCCTGGGCCGGCAGGTGCGCTGGTTCACCAGCCTGGTGTCCAGCTCGGCCACCCTGCCCGGCGCGCACCGCCTGCTGCGCCAGGCGGGCGCCCAGGACATCCGCACCGTGCCCATGGCCCAGGGCCAGAAGCAGAGCCGCTTCGTGGCCTGGTCCTTCCAGCCCGCGGAGGCCCGGTGATGGCGGGACCGCGACGGCCTCGGCTACCTTGAAGGGTTCCGAGGCCCCCATGTTCGTGCTCCGCCGCCTGCCCGCCCTCCTCGCCCTGCTGATGCTGGGGGCCCTGTCCCTGCGAATGGGCCTGGCCTTCCTGGTGGCCGTCCCCCTGACCTTCGCCCTGCTCATCCTGCTGTTCATCCCCAGGGCCGCGCTGCAGGTCGGACTCGCCGCGGTGCTCGGGTGCGGCAGCCTCGCCTGGGTGGGCATGGCCTGGCTGCGGGTGAGCGAGCGCCTGGCCACGGGCCTGCCCTGGACGCGCCTCGCCGTCATCTTCGGGGCCGTGACGCTGTTCACTGCTTGGGCGGCCTGGCTGCTGCGCCCGGCGAAGAGACCCGCCTCAGAACACGGACCAGCCGGTCCGGGTGGTGAAGCGGTCTAGGGCCTCCACGCCCGCCACGCTGTTGCCGTGCATGTCCAGGGCGGGGCTCCACACGCAGAGCGTCCCGCGGCCCGGCAGCACGGCCAGGATGCCGCCGCCCACGCCGCTCTTGCCCGGCAGACCCACCCGGTAGGCGAAGTCCCCGGCGGCGTCGTAGGTGCCGCAGGTGAGCATGATGGAATTGATGCGCTTGGCCTCGCTGCGGCTGAGCAGGCGCGAGCCGTCGGCCCGCAGCCCGTGGTTGGCCAGGAAGAGCCCGGCCTTGGCCAGATCGGCGCAGCTCATGGTGAGGGCGCACTGGCGGAAGTAGTGGTCCAGCACCCGCTCCACCGGATTCTCCAGGTTGCCGCAGCTGGCCATGAAGTGGGCCAGCGCGGCGTTGCGGTGGCCGTGGTCGGCCTCCGAGGCGGCCACCTCCGCGTCGAGGTCCAGGGCCGCGTTGCCGCTCTCGGCGCGGAGGAAGTCCCGCAGGGTGCCCAGGGAGTCGCCCGTGAGCGAAAGCAGGCGGTCAATGAGGATGAGGGCCCCGGCATTGATGAAGGGGTTGCGGGGGATGCCCTTCTCGTATTCCAGCTGCACCAGCGAGTTGAAGGGGTTGCCCGAGGGCTCGCGGCCCACGCGCTTCCACAGCGCCTCTCCGTCCCGGGCCAGCACGAGCGCCAGGGAGAAGGCCTTGGACACGCTCTGGATGGAGAACGGCACGCGCCAGTCGCCACTGCCCAGGAGCTGTCCGTCCACCGTGGCCAGGGCGATGCCGAAGCGCGCCGGGTCCACCGCCCCCAGGGCCGGGATGTAGTCCGCCACCCTGCCCTGCGCCGAGAAGGGCCGCGCTTCCGCCGCCAGGTCGTCGAGGAGGGCTTGAAGATCCATGGCCCCAGCATCCCACAGGCCTTAGGATGGGCGCCATGACGCCCCTCGCCGCCGACCTCCTCGTCCTCCTGCGCCGGGACCTCCGCTGCTTCATCCGCGAGATCGAGGCCTTCCCCGATGACGCGGCACTCTGGCGGACGGTGCCGGGCATCACCAACAGCGCGGGCAACCTGGCCCTGCACGTGGCGGGCAACCTCCGCCATTTCGTGGGCGCGGTGCTGGGCGGCACGGGCCATCTAAGGGACCGCGCGACCGAGTTCGCCCGGCGGGAGGGCACCCGCGCGGAGGTGGCCGCCCTGCTGGAGCTCGCCGCCGCCGAGGTGGAAGCCGGCCTGGAGGCCCTGAGCGCCGAGGCCCAGGATCGGCCCTTCCCCCAGGAGCTGCAGGGGCACCGGCCGCCCACGGGACGCTTCCTGCTGCACCTGGCCACGCACCTGGCCTTCCACCTGGGCCAGGCGGGCTACCTGCGCCGGGCCCTCACGGGCGAGGCCGGGGCCACCGGCGGCATGGGCATCGCCGAACTGATGGGCTAACCTCGACGGATCGGCACTCGCCCACCCAGGAGGTTCCATGCCACTCAAGGGAAAGGTCGCCCTCGTCACCGGCGCCAGCCGCGGCATCGGCGCGGCCGTGGCCGCCGCCCTGGCCGCCCGGGGCGCCGCCGTGGCCGTCAACTACTTCGGCTCCGAGGCCGCGGCGCAGGCTGTCGTGGAGGCCATCCGGGCCGCGGGCGGGACGGCCCTGGCCGTGAAGGCCGATGCCCGGGACCGGGCCCAGGTGGAGGCCATGGCCGCCGCCGTCAAGGCCGAGCTGGGCCCCATCGACATCCTCGTGCTGAACGCCTCCATCAGCTTCCCCATGGCCGCATTCCAGGCCTATCCCTGGGAGGCCTTCCAGGCCAAGCTCCTGGGCGAGCTGGGCGCGGCCTTCCACGGCTGCCAGGCCGTGGTGCCCCAGATGCTCGAGCGCCAGAAGCAGGATGGCCGGGGCGGGTCCATCGTCGCCATCACCAGCGGCCTCGCGCGGAACCCGGGCTGGGGCTTCTGCGCGCACAGCGCCGCCAAGGCGGGCCTCGAGGGCTTCGTCCGCGCCCTGGCCTGCGAGCTCGGCCCCCTGGGGATCCGCGTGAACGCCGTGGCCCCGGGCCTCACCCTCACGGACGCCACGGCCGGGATCTCCGACAAGCACAAGGAGGCGGCCGCTGCCCACACGCCCCTGCGCCGCAACGGCCTCGCCGAGGATGTGGCCGAGGCCGTGGCGGGGCTCGTCCAGACCGGCTTCGTCACCGGCGCCACCCTGCCCGTCAACGGCGGCAGCTACATCTTCTGAGGCAGGTCTCGTCCGGCGTCGGCGTTCTGCACGGATTGCCTTGAGCTGGCCCTGGACACCACACTGGAACTTCCATCGAGGTCAGCATGCATCCAACCATCCGTGGCGGTTTCCTGCTGGGCGCCTCCGTGGCCGCCTGGACCCTCATCATGGCCAAGTCGGGCATGTACAAGAACCCGGCACTGCTGTACCTCTTCTGGCTGGTCATCCCCATCCAGATCGGGATCCTGGTCGCCTTCCTGCGGAAATCGGCGCCCACCTCGGGCTACGGCCGCCAGGTGTGGATCGGCGTCAGCATCTCCCTGTTGGGCTCCATGCTCATCTTCGCCAACAGCTACTACCTCACCACTGTGGCCTACCCGAGCTACTTCAAGGACCTTGAGGCCCTGGGCCGCCAGATGATGGCCGCCAAGGGGATGAGCGCTGACCAGATCGAGGCCGCCGTGAAGGCCCAGGCCCACATGCAGACGCCCAGGGCCAGCGCCATGGCGGGCGCCATCGGCACGGTGGTGACCGGCTTCCTCACCTCAGTGGTCGCCGCTTTCTGGCTGCGGAAAAAGTAGCGGCAGCTTCAGCGCTCGACGCGGATCCCGGCCACCAGGTCCAGCGGAAAGCGCCGCCCCGCGCAGGCGTCGTCCAGGCAGGCCCGCACCCAGCCGCTGCGCAGGGCGGCGGCGGCCACATCCTCGCGGCTGAGCCAGTGGCAGCGGAGGATGTCGGGATCCTCCGGCGCGGCCTCGGCGCCCTCGGGCACCGTGCCCGTGAAGCAGATGCGGAAGTAGTCGCACCCGTTGGCGGCCTTCAGCGGATAGAGGCCCACGATGGCCTCGGGCGTGAAGGCGAGGCCCGTCTCCTCGCGCACCTCGCGCCGCACCGCGTCGAGGACCGACTCGCCGGGTTCCACGTGGCCCGCCGGCTGGTTGAGGACGGGCAGTCCCGTCACCTTGTCCGGTTCCTCCACGAAGAGGAACCGGCCTTCCCGCGCAATGACCGCCGCGACGGTGAGCCGCCACATCAGGCGGGAACCGACGGCAGGTCCAGACAGGGTTCCTTCTTCTCGTCGGCCATGGGCCCTCCGGATGCCCTCCATGATGACCACAGGCGCCCGGCCGGTCACTTGATGGCGTCCTCCGGAGGCCTATGGTGGAGGGTGGAGTCTTCTGGGATGTGCGCGATGAGTCGCAGTCCTCCTCCGCCCCACGGAAACACCCCGCCCTCCGGCGGGCAGCCGCCGTCCACCCCTTCCCCGCCCGATCCAAGGAGGCCTCCCATGCTCCACCGCAACGCCCTCTGCGTCGGGATCAACCAGTACCAGCACTTCCCCACGGCCGCCCTCCAGGGCTGCGTCAACGACGCCCTGGACATGGCCTCCCTGCTGAAGGACCTGCTGGGCTTCGAGGATTCCGACATCACCCTGCTGACCGACCAGGCCGCCACCAAGGCCGCCATCCTGCGCGAACTGCGACGCATGGTGGAAGGCGCCCTGGCGGGCCGGTACGACCACCTGGTCTTCAGCTTCTCCGGCCGCGGCACCCAGGTGCCGGACCTGAACCTCGACGAGTTCGACCGCGCCGACGACGCCTTCTGCCCCTACGACCTGGCCCCCATGGGCCCGGGCTGGGACCGCGACCACCTGCTCGTGGATGACGAGCTCCACGACCTCTTCGTGCAGTTGCCGCCCACGGTGATCCTGGAGATCTTCCTCGACACCAGCCATGGCGGCGCCGGCCTGCGGGCCGCGGACCTGCTCCTGGACCGCCGGCCCAAGTACCTCCCGCCCCCCACGGTGGAGGGCTTCCGCGACCTGGAGTTCCGCTTGGCCCGGCCCGCCCACCAGAAGCTGCTGGAGAAGGGCCTCTCGCACCACATCCTCTGGACCGCCTGTAAGGACACCCAGACCGCGGCGGAGGCCATCCTCGGCGGAACCTGGCATGGCGCCTTCACCTGGCACTTCTGCCGCGAGGCCCGGGCCAGCGGCAACCACCTCCCCCGCGCCAAGGTGCTGGCCAAGGTCCGCGCGGATCTCGGCGCCGGCCACTTCACCCAGGTCCCGCAGCTGGACTGCGAGGCCGTCACCCGGCACGCCGTCCTCAAGGCGGTGGAGGTGCCCCCCAACCTGGCGCCACTGCCCGCGGAGATGCCGAGCTGAGGATCTGGCCTGCCTTCGCCCCATGACGAAAGAGCCCGGCGCCACCTGGTGCCGGGCTCTTTCGTCATGCAAGGAGCTTCAGCCTAGTAGCGGTAGTGATCCGTCTTGTAGGGTCCCTCCACCGGCACGCCGATGTACTTGGCCTGGTCGGGACGGAGGGCGGTGAGCTTGGCGTTCAGGGTCGCCAGCTGCAGGCGTGCCACCTGCTCGTCCAGGTGCTTGGGCAGGGTGTAGACACCGATCTTGTATTCGCCCTGCTTCGTCCACAGCTCGATCTGGGCCAGGGTCTGGTTGGCGAAGGAGGAGGACATCACGTAGCTGGGATGGCCCGTGCCGCAGCCCAGGTTCACCAGGCGGCCCTTGGCCAGCAGGATGATGCGGTGGCCATCTGGGAAGATGACGTGGTCCACCTGGGGCTTGATCTCCTCCCACGGGTACTTCTCCAGGCTGGCGACATCGATCTCGCTGTCGAAGTGGCCGATGTTGCACACGATGGCGTTGTGCTTCATGCGCTTCATGTGGTCATGGGTGATGACACGGAGGTTGCCGGTGCAGGTGACGAAGATGTCGGCCTTGTCGCAGGCCTCGTCCATGGTGACCACCCGGTAGCCCTCCATGGCCGCCTGCAGGGCGCAGATGGGATCGATCTCCGTGACCCACACCTGGGCGCTCAGCGCACGGAGCGCCTGGGCGCTGCCCTTGCCCACGTCACCGTAGCCGCAGACCACGGCGATCTTGCCGGCCACCATGACATCCGTGGCGCGCTTGATGGCATCCACCAGGGACTCGCGGCAGCCATAGAGGTTGTCGAACTTGCTCTTGGTGACGCTGTCGTTGACGTTGATGGCGGGGAAGCGCAGCTCGCCCTTCTTCGCCATCTCGTAGAGCCGGTGCACGCCGGTGGTGGTCTCTTCGGTCACGCCCTGGATCTTGGCCAGCTGGGCGGAGTACCAGCCGGGCTGGGCGGCGATGCGCTTGCGGATGGCCGCGAAGAGCACGGTGGCCTCCTCGCTGTCGGGGTGGTCGAGGACGCTGGCATCCAGCTCCGCCCGGGCGCCCAGGTGCAGCAGCAGCGTGGCGTCACCGCCGTCGTCCAGGATCATGTTGGCGCCGCCCCCCATGTCGGCCGGGAAGTCGAAGATGCGGTGCGTGTACTCCCAGTAGTCCGGCAGGGTCTCGCCCTTGACGGCGAAGACCGGGGTGCCGCCCGCAGCGATGGCGGCGGCGGCGTGGTCCTGGGTGCTGAAGATGTTGCAGCTGGCCCAGCGCACCTCGGCGCCGAGGGCCTTCAGGGTCTCGATGAGCACGGCGGTCTGGATGGTCATGTGCAGGGAGCCGGCGATGCGCGCGCCCTTGAGGGGCTGCTGCGCCGCGTACTGCTTGCGGATGGCCATGAGGGCGGGCATCTCGCCCTCGGCAATGGCGATCTCCCGGCGGCCCCAGGGGGCCAGGGCGAGATCGTGGACGATGAAATCCTGGGTGGCGACGGTCATGGGACCTCCTCGAGGCGGGCGACGGGGCGGGGAGCCACCTCATCGACCCTGGGCTGGGTTGAGGTGAGCGCCGTTCCTGAAGGATGCATCCGAGCCTGAGATCCCGCGCAATCGAGCTGCCGGGTCCTGCAGCGCTCCTCGGACGAACCAGAATAATCGGTCCTGACAGGAATCAGGCCCAGGGGATTTTGAGAAACCCAATCGATTGTCACTTCATACGTATTGATCAATATTTTGTTACAAAATATAAATTTTTAAATAATTAAATTTATTAAAAATTAATCAATATTTGTCACTTTTAAATGACTAAATATAAAATCATGAATAATTTAATCATGCAATTAAAAGACTTATGAATTGGCACAAACCTCGATGGACATGGCCTGCCTGAAAGGAGGCAACCATGTCCAACCCCTTCACCACCCTGGCTTTGGCGCTCGCCCTGGCCCTCCCCCTCGCCGGGGCGCCCGGTCGCGCCCCCCGGGCCCCCCAGCGCCCGGTCAACCTCAACACGGCCACCGTCACGGAGCTCATGCAGCTGCCCCGCATCGGCCAGAAGACCGCCGAGCGGATCGTCAGCTTCCGGAAGCAGCACGGGGGCTTCCAGAGGCCCGAGGAGCTGATGAACGTCAAGGGCATCGGCGAGAAGTCCTTCGCCAAGCTCAAGCCCTACCTCGCCGCCACCCCCGCGCCGCGCCCCGCGGCTGCCCGCAAGTAGGAGGCTGCGATGCGTCCAGGCTGCCAAACCCTCTCCCAGCGCGGCACCTCCCTGCTGGAGCTCACCGTGGCCCTGGCCGTGGCCGCGATGCTCGCTGCCGTGGGACTCTCCCAGATCGACACGGGTCCAGCCCAGCTCACCGCCGCCCACCAGGAGATCTGCGGCAGCCTGGACCAGGCCTTCAACCTCGCGCGGGCACGGGGCACCAATGTCACCGTGGCCCTGGGCAAGGCCAGCGGGGCCGGGGAGCACCTGTCCGTCCAGGTGGGTCCCAAGGTCCGCTGGGGCAAGCCCGACAGCATTCCCCTCCCGCCCGGCATGGATGCCCCCGTGGTGGCAGCTCGAACGGGCGAGGCCCACCCCATCATCACCGTGACCCCACGGCGCACGGCCCTGGCCAGCACCTGGTTCCTGAACGATGGGAAGAACGCGCTCTGCATGCGGCTCTCGGGGAAGGGGCACATCCAAGTCCTCCGCTGGCGCCGCGACCTCCTGAAGTGGACGAGGGTGTGATGCGCGAGACTGCCAACCGCCTCCTCCAGATCCTGGGCCGCGGGGCCGCCGCGCTCCTGCCCGCGCCCCTCAGCGCCCCCCTCCGGGCCGCCCAGTCCGAGCTCCAGCGCAGCCTCCACCTCGCCTTCCGCCTGGCCAGCACCCATGACCGCGCCGTGGTGCTGGAGCCCTGCCGGCCCGCCACGGAAGGCCGCCTCTCCGTGCGCCTGCCGGAAGGGGTCCGCTGGGGGCGGCCCACCACGGTTCCGCTGCCGCCCAGCCTTGCCGACAGCGGCTGGCGCAGCGGCCACCCGCACCCCATCACCGTCATGCCCCAGCGCCGTGCCTCGGCGAACGTCTGGTTCCTCCACCACGGCCGCCAGGCCCTCTGTCTCCGCCTCGACCTGTCCGGCTCCGTGGAGCTGCTGCGCTACCGTCCCCTCCTCCGCGCCTGGACGGCCTGCTGAAGGGAGTCCCATGCGGATCCTCGACCTCTCCCCCGACCAGCGCCCCCGCGAACGCCTGCTGGCAGGGCACGGCGAGAGCCTGGCCGACGCCGAGCTGCTGGCCCTGCTCTGGGGCACGGGCCGCCAGGGCCAAAGCGCCGTGGAGCTGGCCCAGGCTGTCCTCGGTCGCACCGGCGGCATCGCCGGCCTGCTCGGCCTCGGCCTCACCGACTGGCTGGAGCAGCCCGGGCTCGGTCCCGCCAAGGCCGGCCAGCTCTGGGCCGCCATGGAGCTGGCCCGGCGCGGACAGCGCAGCGCCGAGCGCCCCCGGATCACCAGCCCGAGAGCCGCCGGCGCCTACCTGCTGCCGCGCTGCCAGGGGTGGACCGAAGAGCGCTTCGGCCTGCTGGCCCTGAACGCCAAGGGCGACCTGCTGGCCGAGCGCATCCTCAGCCAGGGCACAGCCACGGCCACCCTCATCAGCCCCCGCGAGTTCTTCCGGGAGGCCCTCCGCTACGGCGCCACCACGGCCCTGGCCTACCACAACCACCCCAGCGGCGATCCCACGCCCAGCCGGGAGGACACCCAGCTCACCCGCCGCCTCCAAGCCGCCGGCGAGTCCCTGGGCGTGCCTCTCGCTGATCATCTCATCCTGGGAAACGGCCGCTACCACAGCTTCCGCGCGGCGGAAGGGTGGGATGGGAGGCCCTAGGCATGATCACGCCCGCTCCGGGGCCAGGACGAAAGCCGCTGATCCTGTGATTTCGAATCCCCCCGTTCCGCCAAAAGAGAAGCCGCCTCACGGCGGCTTCTGTGGCGGAGAGAGGGGGATTCGAACCCCCGGTACTGGTTTACCCAATACACTCGCTTAGCAGGCGAGCCCGATCGGCCACTCCGGCATCTCTCCAAGGCCCTACAGATTACCGTTCCGGCCGGGTCGGCACAAGGCTTCTTGCCCGAAGCCGCGCCCCCGCTCCAAGATGGAGGCAGGGAGAGTTGGCCGAGTGGTTGATGGCGTCAGTCTTGAAAACTGAAGACGCGCAAGCGTTCGGGGGTTCGAATCCCTCACTCTCCGCCAGAACCGTGCCCCGCTCATGCGGGGCGCACGTGTTTGCAGGCGGGGAGTGCGGGGGATGAAATCACGGAATCACTGGCAGGTGGTCCTCGCGGACGGAAGTCCAGAGGACCGCCGCAGGCGATCAGGGGCGTGCCTGTGGTTCGGGCGGCCGGAGGGGACGCCACGAAGGGGTGGTCCCGGAGGGAACCCCTCTCCCTGCGCCGCCAAAGAAGAAGACCCGCCATCCGGCGGGCCTTCTGCCTGAACGGCCGCCGGCCTAGCCGACGATCTTCTTCATCCAGCCATGGGTGTCGGGCACGCGGCCGTGCTGAAGGTCCAGCAGGACTTCGCGGAGCTTGGCGGCCACGGGGCCGGTCTGGCCGTGGTTGATGTCCCAGTTGCCCCGGCGGGACTTCACGTGGCCCACCGGGGTGATGACGGCGGCGGTGCCGCAGGCGAAGGCCTCGGTCATGCGGCCCTCCTGGATGGCGGCGCGCCACTCGTCCACGGTGATCTTGCGTTCCTCGGCCCGGAAGCCCTGCTCGCGGGCCAGCTGCAGCAGGCTGTCCCGGGTGATGCCGGGCAGCAGGGTGCCGGTGAGCTCGGGCGTGACGACGACGGTCTCGCCCTTCTCCTGGTAGACGAAGAAGATGTTCATGCCGCCCATCTCCTCGATGTAGTTGCGCTCAATGGCGTCGAGCCACACCACCTGGTCGCAACCCTCTTCTTTGGCCTGGCGCTGGGCCACGAGGCTGGCGGCGTAGTTGCCGGCGCACTTGGCGAAGCCGGTTCCGCCAGGGGCGGCGCGGACGTAGTCCTCGGAGATCCACACGGTCACGGGCTTCACGCCCTGGGGGAAGTAGGCGCCGCTGGGGCTGGCCAGCAGCACGAAGAGATACTCATTGCTGGGGCGCACGCCCAGGGCCGCCTCCGTGGCGATCATCAGGGGGCGCAGGTAGAGGCTCTCGCCCACGGCGCCGGGCACCCAGGCCTGGTCCTGGGTGATGAGGGCGCGGGCGGCGCCGATGAAGACCTCCTCGGGCAGCTCGGGCATGGCAAGGCGGGCCGCGCTGGCATTGAAGCGCCGCGCATTGGCCTCGGGCCGGAAGGAGGCGATGCTGCCATCGGGCTGCTTGTAGGCCTTGAAGCCCTCGAAGATGGCCTGGCCGTAGTGCAGCACGGAGCAGGCCGGGTCCAGCTCGAGGGGGCCGTAGGCCTTGAGCACGCCCTTGCCCCAGCCCTCGCCCTCCCTGTAGGGCACCACCACCATGTGGTCGGTGAAGATGCGCCCGAAGCCGGGGTTGGTCATGCGCACAGCCCGCTCCTCGGCCGTGGCCGGATGGGCGGAAGGACGGATCTCGATCGTGGCGGCGGTCATGGCGTGGCTCACAGGAACTCCTGGGTGGGAGGGTGGATCGGATCAGGCCCGGTGGACCAGGTGCCCCAGGCGCGCGATGGCCTCCCGGGTGGTCTCAGGGTCGTGGGTGGAGAAGTTCAGGCGGAGGCAGTTGGTACCCCGGCCGTCGGCGAAGAAGAGGGGGCCCGGCGCGAAGCCGAGGCCGTGCTGCAGGGCGTCGCGGTGCAGGTCGAGGGCGGAGAAGTCCTCAGGCATCACCACCCAGAGGTGCATGCCGCCCTTGGGCTCGGAAACCTGGGTGCCCGGCGGGAAGTGCTCCGCCAGGGCCTCCACCATGGCATCCCGGCGCTCCTTCAGGGCGCGGCGCAGGCGGGCCAGGTGGCGGCGGAAGCCGCCGTTGTCGAGGAAGCGGGCCACCACCGCCTGCATGAGGGGCGGCTGGGCGATGGTCTGAACCTCCTGGATGGGCGCCATGCGCCGCAGCAGGTCGTGCCGGGCGATGAGGAAGCCCATGCGCAGGCCTGCCGCCAGGGACTTGGAGAAGCTGCCCAGGTGGATGACGTGGTCGGCGCCCTCCAGCCGGCGGAAGGGAGGCAGGGAGTTGCCGGAGAAGCGCAGGTCGCCGTAGGCCGAATCCGTCACGAGGATCACCCCGTGGGCGCGGGTCAGGGCCAGCACGCGCTCGCGGCGGGCCTTGGACTGCGTCATGCCCGTGGGGTTGTGGAAGCTGGGCACCGTGAAGAGCATCTTGGCTTCACTGCGCTGGAGGGCCGAGGCCAGGCGCTCGGGATCCAGGCCCTGGCGGTCCACGGGCACGGGCACGGCCTCGCGGCCCAGGGCGCGGATGAGGGCCAGGATGCCCACGTAGCATGGGCTCTCCACCAGCACCCGGTCACCGGGCACGGTAAAGGATTCCAGCGCCAGGGCCAAGCCCGACTGGGCACCGGGAATGGAACGGATGCCCCAGCCCTCGTCGATGGGCTCGCCCTCCGAGTCCAGCCAACGGCCCACGGCCTCCAGGTAGGGCGCATAGCCCGCGGGCGCCGAGTAGACCCAGGCTTCCGACCCGAGGTCCTTGAGCACCTGGGCCGTGAGGCGCCGCAGCTGCTCCCCGGGCAGCAGGTCCGAGGGGATGAAACCCGCGGAGAAGCTCACCAGGTGCGTGTCCTGGGCCCGCTCCAGGGTCTCGCCCAGCCAGGAGCCCAGCTCGCCGTCGTGCACCAGCAGGGGCGAGCCCTCGAAGGGGAACTCGCTGCTGGCCCGCAGGCCCGGGGCCTCCGGCAGGCGGGGCGCCACGAAGCTGCCGCGGCCCTGCACGGTCTGGATCCAGCCGGTGCGCTTCAGCCCCGCGATGGCCTTCAGCACCGTGAGGCGGTGCACGCCCCAGCGCTGGGCCAACTCCGGCACCGCCGGCAGGCGCGAACCCGGCCGCCACTCCCCCTGCTGGATCAGGCCGCGAAGCTTCCTCTGCAGCTGCAGGTAGAGGGGGCTGGACGCGCCAGGGTCGAGGGTGGGATCGAGGACCATCCCCATCAGGATCAGGCGAAACCTCCTGCATTTCAAAGAAACGAAATGAAAATCACAGTCCGGAACAGACCAGCCCGGTCCCCAGGGGCTGGAAACGGAAAATACTTAGACCACCCTAGACCGCCCGCATTCAACCTTCCCCGGGGTTCCGGCATCCATACTGGTGTCCCGGAGGTCCCATGCGCGCCATCGCCCTGCCCGCCGCCCTGCTCTCCCTGCTGCTCCTCGGGGCCTGCAGCAGCTACCGCGTGACCTACGACTACGACGTGACGGCCTCGTACGGCCGCTACAAGACCTTCGACTACTACACCTCGAAGAAGGGCACCGGCGGCACCACCACCCTCATGGACAAGCGGGTCCGCGCTGCGGTGGAAAAGGAGCTGAAGGCCAAGGGCTTCGCCATGGAAACCAAGGCCGATCCCGACTTCCTCGTGACCTACTACCCCATCGTGCAGGAGCGCCGCTACCGCACCACCACCCACATCGGCTGGGGCTGGGGCTACCGGCCCATCTACGGGCGGGTGGGCACCTCCAGCAGCCAGGTGCACCACTACAAGGAAGGCACCATCGTCATCGAGATCGTGGACTTCAAATCCAACCAGATGGTCTGGCAGGGCGTCGCCGCCGGGGCCCTCACGGGCCTGGACAACCCCGAGGATGCGGATGAGGTCGTGACCAGCGCCGTGCGCGACATCCTGGCCAAGTTCCCGCCGAGATAAGGTCCGGGGGTCCCTCGCTCCGCACGGCAGACCCGCGCCTCGCTGGATTCCTCTCCGGGGGTTCCACGCTCCGCTTCGCTGCGCGAACACCCCCGGCCCCCCGCGCTCTGCGCGGCCGAGCCGCGCTTCGCTGGTTTTCGTTGGGACAGGTTCAGGCGTCCTTCACGAAGGGGCTGAAGTCCGTGCCCTCGTCGTAGACGTCGACGCCCTCGGTGCGCTTGAGGAAGCCCACCACCGCATAAGTGAGGGGCGTGGCCAGGGCCTCGTAGAGCACCTTGAAGACGTAGCCGCTGCCGGCCATGAAGAGGATGGTCTTCACGGGCAGGGTGAAGGCAAAGAGGCCGAAGGTGACCACCAGGCTGTCCACCGCCTCGCCGGCCACGGTGCTGCCGATGGTGCGGGCCCACAGCCGGCGCCCGGCGGTCCAGACCTTCATGCGCGCCATGACATAGCTGTTCACGAATTCGCCAATCCAGAAAGCGGCCAGGCTGGCCAGGATGCCCCTCAGGGTGTTGCCGAAGACGATCTCGAAGGCCCGCTGGTTCTCCTTCGGCCAGTCCGGGGCCGCCGGCAGCCACACCATGAACAGCGCGAAGACGCCCATCAGCACGCTGGCCAGGAAGGCGATCCAGATGGCCCGCCTGGAGCCGCCGTAGCCGTACACCTCCGTGAACACGTCGCTGAAGATGTAGGTGATGGGGAAGAGCAGCTGGGCGCCGCTGAACACCACATGCCAGCTCCAGCCGAAGACATGCAGCGTCCCGAAGTCCGTGGGCTTGGGCCCCAGCAGGTTGCTGACGAGCAGCACCACCACGTAGGCGTGGACCAGCAGCTCGTAGTGGCGGTAGCCGGCCAGGCGCTGGTCCCGCGCGGTGATCTTCTGCAGCAGGGTCGGCATGGGCCTCCGTCACGGGAATGTCCAAGACTACTCCAGGAAGGGACGATACCTGCGAGCCTCCAGGGGCGCTAAGCTGGACATTCATCTTCAGGAGCTCTCCATGGCCCAGATCACCCTCAAAGGCAATCCCATCCATACTTCCGGCGACCTGCCGAAGGTCGGCGCGGCCGCCCCGGCCTACACGCTGGTGCGCACGGATCTGGCCGAGGTCTCCGGCAAGGACCTCGCCGGCCAGCGCGTGGTGCTGAACATCTTCCCCAGCCTGGACACGCCCACCTGCGCCGCCAGCGTGCGCAAGTTCAACGCCCGCGCCAACGAGAAGCCCAACACGACGATCCTCTGCATCAGCGCCGACCTGCCCTTCGCCCAGAAGCGCTTCTGCGGCGCCGAGGGGCTGGACAACGTGGTGCCCGCCTCCAGCTTCCGCAGCGCGGACTTCGGCCAGGCCTACGGCGTGGCGCTGGTGGATGGCCCCCTGAAGGGCCTGCTGGCCCGCGCCGTGGTCGTGGTGGACGAGGGCGGCAAGGTCATCCACACCGAGCTGGTGCCCGAGATCGCCCAGGAGCCCGACTACAACGCGGCCCTGGCGGTGCTGTAATCCGCCCCGAACCCCGGAATTGTGCGGCCCCTCGGGGCCGCTTTTTCATCCGATGCGGTCCATCTTCCGCAGCTCGGGCACCTTCCAGGTGGTGAAGGCCACCACCAGCAGGGTCATGCATCCGCCGAAGACCACCGAGGGCACCAGGCCCATCAGCCGGGCCGCCAGGCCGCTCTCGAAGGCGCCGATCTCGTTGCTGGAGCCGATGAAGACCTGGTTCACCGAGGACACCCGGCCCAGCATGTGCTCGGGCGTGAGGGTCTGCAGGAGCGTGGCACGCAGCACCACGCTGACGTTGTCCACGGCGCCGCTGGCCGCCAGCAGGAGGAGGCTCAGCAGGAAGGTGCGGCTGAGGGCGAAGGCGATGGTGAACACGCCGAAGGCCGCCACGCAGACCAGGAGCGTGCGGCCTGCCCGGCGCAGGGGCGGCAGGTGGGCCAGGGTGAGGCCCATGAGCACGGAGCCCACGGCGGGCGCGGCCCGCAGGGCGCCCAGTCCCATGGGGCCCGTCCGCAGGACCTCCTTGGCGAAGACCGGCAGCACGGCCACCGCCCCGCCGAACAGCACCGCGAAGAGGTCGAGGCTGATGGCGCTCAGCAACAGGCGCTGGGAGAACACGAAGCGGAGCCCCTCGCCCAGGCTGGCGAAGATGGAGCCCTCCCGGGGCCGCGGAGGCTTCGGCGCGTAGCGGACCGGCAGCAGTCCGGCGAAGCCCGCCAGCAGCAGGATCCCCACGATCAGGTGGGCCGCGAGGGGCCCCTTCCAGGCATAGACCAGACCGCCGAAGGCCGGCCCGATCACCATGCCGGTGTGGAAGACGGACACGCGCCAGGTGGAGCCGGCGGCATAGAGCTCCTTGGGGAGCAGATCCGTGCCCAGGGCCACGTTGGCCGGGCGGTAGAAGGCCCGCACGATGCCCGTGAGGAAGATGATCCCGTAGATGGGCTTCACGCTCGCCGCCAGGGACCCCGCCATGGATCGCCAGGTGAAGAGCAGCAGGAGGACCGAGCAGAGGGCCAGGCTCAGCGTGGAGACCATGCAGAGCCGAAGGCGGTTCAGCCGGTCCGCCGCGTGGCCGCCGAAGAGGGCCACCCCCAGGAAGGGCAGCGCCTCGGAGAGGCCCACCAGGCCCAGGGCCAGGGGATCCCCCGTGCGGTCGTAGACCTGCCAGCCCACCACCACGCCCTGCATCTGGAGCCCCAGGGTCACCAGGCCCATGGAGGCGATGAACCAGCGGTAGTCGGGGTTCCGCAGGACCGCGTAGGGATCGAGCGGGGTGGCAGGATCCGCCACAGGCCTACTCGTACCTCAGGGCGTCGATGACATCGCGACCGCCGGATCGCAGAGCAGGCTCTGGGGGAGCCTGCGGCGCGAGGCATCCGGCGAGGAGCGAATCAGGGACCATCCCCGAAGCCACCATCACTCGTACCTCAGGGCATCGATGACATCCAGCTTGGCCGCCTTCAGGGCCGGCAGGAAGCCCGCCACCACGCCCACGAGGCCGCTGAAGCCCAGGCCCAGGACCACGGCCCAGCTCTCGGTCACCGCGGGCACCTGGAACTTCTGGAGGATGGCGATGGCGCTCATGGCGAAGGCGACCCCGATGAGCCCGCCAAAGAAGGCCAGCACGATGGCCTCCACCAGGAACTGCCAGAGGATGTTCCGCCGGGTGGCGCCCAGGGCCCGGCGCACACCGATCTCACGGGTGCGCTCGGTGACGCTCACCAGCATGATGTTGGAGATGCCGATGCCGCCCACCACCAGGGAGATGCTGGCGGCCACGGCGAGCAGGGCCGTGAGGATGCCGGCCTGCTGGGTCTGCATCTGCACGATGTCGTCCTGCTTGCGGATCTGGAAGGGGTTGTCGTCCTTGGGCGGCGTCTTCATCCGCTGCCGGAGCAGGGCCGTGACCTCGGCCTCCGCCAGCTCGGCCTTGCCTTCCTGGGCGCTGACCATGATGCGCTGGATCTTGTCGCGGCCCATGATCTTGCGCATGACCGTGGTGTAGGGCGCCACGATGAGGTCGTCCTGGTCGCCCCACATGCCGGCCCCCTTCTTCTCGAGGATGCCCACCACCTGGAAGGGCAGCGCGCCCACGCGGACCGTCTGGCCCACGGGATCCTCGCCGTTGGGGAAGAGGTTGTCCTTCACGGTCTGGCCGATGACGCAGACCTTCGCCATGCCGCGGACCTCGGTGTCGGTGAAGAAGCGCCCGTTCTCCACCTCCCACCCGCGGATCTGGAGGAACTCGGGGCCCGTGCCCTGGACCTGGGTCACGTAGTTGCTGTTCTGGTAGATGATGGGCCGCGTGGTCTGCACGTGGGCCGAGGCCGCCACCACGCTGCTGCCGGACAGCTCCTGCTGGATCAGGGGCGGATCGCTCTCCAGCAGGATGTCGGAGCTGCCCATGGCCGAGGGGCCGAAGCGGTTGCTGCCCTGGCCCGGGAAGATGGTCAGCATGTTGGAGCCCATGTTCTGGATCAGGGCGATGGAGGCCCGCTTGGAGCCCTCGCCGATGCCGATCATGGCGATGACCGCGCCCACGCCCACGATGATGCCGAGCATGGTGAGGAAGGCCCGCATCTTGTTGCGGGTGATGGCGAACAGGGCCAGCTTCAGGAACTCCATCGGAGACATGAGCTACCCCCTACCTGAACCAGGAGATTGCAACGGAGCCTCGCGTATCGCCAGAGGCGATACCGAGAACAGGGCCAGCTTCAGGAACTCCATCGGAGACATGATCGACCTCCGGCTACCGCCGTCCGCCGCCGGGCCCGCCGAGGGGCGCCCCTGCTGCGCCGGCCTGCTTCGGGTTCTCGACGCCCACGAGGATCTGCAGGCCCTCCGTGAGGCCTTCGCCCGAAACCTCGGTGAACTGGCCGTCGGAGATGCCCGCCTTCACCACGATGGCCTTGGGCTTGCCGTTCTCCAGCACCCAGATGCGGTCCTCGCGGCGGGCCACCATGCCGCCGCGGCTGCCGGTGCCGGTCTGGGCAGCGGGCCGGGGCCCGCCGCCCATCATCGCGGGCTGGCCCAGGCGCGGGCCCTCGGCCTTCTTCTCGTCCTTGATGAAGGCGGCCGGATTGAAGCGCAGGGCGGCATTGGGCACCCGCAGCACATCCCGGCGCGAGTTGGTGCTGATGGTGACATTGGCCGTCATCCCTGAACGCAGGGCCAGGTTACCCGTGAACTTGGGCCCGCCCAGCTGGCTGGCGCCGCCGGGAATGCGGGCCAGGGCCTTGGGATCCCCGGCCGGGGCGGAAGCGGCGGCCGACATGGTGCCCAGGGCGGGCCGGCCCCCGCCGGGACGCCCGCCGCCTTCAGCCATGCGCTCCTTGAAGCGCTTCAGGAACTGGTCCTTGGTCACCCCCTGGGCGGCCATGCGGTCCTTCATGCGCTCCCAGGCCTTCTCGGGATCGGGTGCGCCCTCGGCGGCAGGAGCTCCGCCGCGGCCATGGTCGCCCCTGCCCTTCTCGGCCCCCTGGGCGGCCGGTGCGCCCTTCCCCTCCTCCTCCGAACCCGCCAGGGGCTCGTTGGGAACGATCATCTCCACGACGTAGTTCACGACGTTCTGGGTGGTGATGGGCTCCTGGCGTACCAGGCTCACGGTGGCGGCGAACTGCTTGTCCGGTAGGCTGTCCACGGTGAAGAGGGCCCGCTGGCCCACCTTGACCTCGTCGATGTCGGATTCGCCGATGTTGACCTGGACCTTCATCCTCGACAGGTCCTGCGCGATCTGGAACAGGTTCGGTGTGCTGAAGCTGGCCGCCACGGTCTGGCCCACATCCGCCAGCCGGGAGATGACCACGCCATCCACGGGGGCCGTGATGTTGCAGTAGTCCAGGTTGGCCTTGGCCCGCTCCAGCGCG
This sequence comes from Holophagaceae bacterium, assembly GCA_046331485.1. Taxonomy (GTDB): domain Bacteria; phylum Acidobacteriota; class Holophagae; order Holophagales; family Holophagaceae; genus Geothrix. The sequence continues at coordinate 781,337 of JAXLQS010000001.1, forward strand.
GCCTTGGCGTTCTCGGTGCTGGTCATGGCCGTCTGGTAGGCCACCTGCTTGGCTTCCAGGTCCTGGTCCGCCAGCAGCTTGTCCGCCGCGAGGCGCTTGGCCCGCTCGAACTGGCGACGGGCATCGTCCATGTTGGTCCTGGCCCGCTCGAGGTTGGCCTTGGCGTCGGTGAGCTGGGTCTCCCAGATGGTCGGATCGATCTGGGCGATGAGCTGGCCCTTCTTCACGATGCTGTTGTAGTCCACGTAGAGCGCCGAGATCACGCCGGAGACCTGGGTGCCCACGGCCACCTGCACCACGGGGCTGACCGCGCCCGTCGCGTTGATGCGCTGGGTGATGTTGCCCCGCTCGACCTTGGCGGAACGCCACTTGATCTCATCCTTGGGCCGGGTCAGGAGGTAGGCGGTGCCACCGGCCACGATTGCAATGCCGACACCAAGACCGATCCAGGTATTCCGCTTCATGACGCCGCGCTCCGCATATCAAGGGGCCGGGACGAGCCCAACCTTAACCTTCGCATAACGATGCATGGAGCACCACCCCGCGTTCCCCGCCAAGCTCGAATGACCTCAGCCGGGGGGCGAACAGTGCGATTCAGCGGTTGATTTGCAGGCCTAGCGAAGGAGCCCGAGGCCCTCCACCAGGGCCCGCCGGGCGAAACCCTCGGCCAGGAAGGTCTGCATGAAGCCGCCGGCCAGGACGAGGACGGCGCAGACCAGCACGGTGGCGCCGGCCAGGGGCGCATGCACTTCCGGCCGGTCCGAGGCGAGCCGCTCGGCCTCGGCGCTGGGGGCCTGGAGGAAGAGGGCCACCAGGAGACGCAGGTAGTAGTAGGCCGAGGCCAGGCTGGCCAGCACGCCCAGGATGGCCATGCCCACGTGGCCGGTGCCCACCAGCTCGCGGAAGATCATGTACTTGCCGTAGAAGCCACCCAGGGGCGGGATGCCGGCGAGGCTGAGCATGAAGATCGCCGCGGCGACGCCCATGGCCGGGCGCTTCCAGCCCAGGCCACGCAGGTCGTCGAAGGTGGTCTTCTCGCCCACCAGCCCGAAGGCGGTGAGCAGCCCGAAGGCGCCCATGTTCATGGCCAGGTAGATGACCAGGTAGAACAGCATGCCGTTGTAGGCGGCGGGGGTGCCGGCCACGAGGCCCAGCAGCAGGTAGCCCGCATGGCTGATGCTGGAATAGGCCAGCATGCGCTTCACGTTGGACTGCACCAGGGCCGTGAGGTTGCCCAGCACCAGGGTCGCCATGGCCAGCACCGCCACCACGGCCTGCATCTTCACGCCCACGGCGCCCAGGGGCGCCAGGTTGCCGGCGAAGACGCGCAGCAGGGCGACAAGGGCCACGCCCTTGGTGGCCACGGACATGAAGCCCGCGATGGGGTGGGGCGAAGCCTCGTAGGCGTCCGGCGTCCACTGGTGGAAGGGCACGGCCGACACCTTGAAGAGGAAGCCCATGAGCAGGAGGGCGGCGCCGACCAACACCAGGGGATCGAGGGCCAGCCCCTGGGTCTTGAGCGTGAAGGCCGCCGCCGACAGGTCCAGCGTGCCGCTCATCCCGTAGATCAGCACGCCGCCCATGAGGAAGCAGCTGGAGGCCACGGCGCCCGTGATGAAGTACTTCATGCCGCCCTCGGAGCTCTCGGTGCGGGTGCGCACCGTGCCCACCATGGCGTAGAGGGGAATGCTGAAGAGTTCGAGCCCCAGGAAGAGGGCCACGAAATGCGAGGTGGAGGCGAAGAGCAGCATGCCCGTCACGGAGAAGAGCAGCAGGGAGAGCGTCTCCCCCTTCACCCAGCCCTCCTGGTGGAAGTGGTCCCAGCTCTGGAGGATGGCGAGCGCGGCGGCCACCAGCACGAAGATGCCGGTGAACTGGGCCAGGCGGTCCATGCGCAGCTGGAAGAAGCTCGGCT
>JAXLQS010000002.1:0-493202 GCA_046331485.1 Holophagaceae bacterium
GTGGAATCCATTGCGGGTTGCCGAATTATCGCTGAAGCACAGGAGAATGGAACCTCCCGAATGCAAAGGCCCTGTGATAAACCTGGACATTGATTCCAGGAGATCTAAGGGATTGAGACCTCCATCTCCCTGGCGGGATGGGCCTTAGGACCCAAGAAAAAAGAGGGCGGCGCTGGTGCGCCGCCCTCCTGGTGTGTTTTTTCGTATTCGACTTAGTAGGCGAACCGGACGCCGACCTGGATCTGGCGAGCCGCGCCGATCCAATTCTGCTGCTGGGTGGCAACCAGATTCGCCGAGTCCACGGTCGAGGGATTCGACACGGAGGGGGTCCGGTAGCCCAGGTAGGTGTCCAGGCGGTTCAGGAGGTTGAAGACGTCCGCGGAGAGCGTCATCTTGACGCGCTTGGTGAACGCGAAGTCCCGCCTGAGGCCGAGGTCGAAGGTCATTGTGGATCCGGCGCGGAGGGTGTTACGGCCGGGATCGGTGCCGTTGACGAAGTAGCGGTCATTGCTGGTGTTGCCATCGCCGTTCACATCGCTGGAGTAGGTCAGGGTGTAGGGGGCACCAGTCTGATACCGGAAGGAGAGCGACATCAGGACGCCCGAGAAGTGCTTGTCCAGGAAGCTGACGTAACCGGTGAGCACTTGGCGGCGGTCTGTGTCGGCGTAGCCCCACTGGGCGCCCAGGTTGTTGGCGTCCTGGATGGTGACGCCTGAGTAGTTCCGCTCGTTGGAGTCGCTGTCCTTATTGATGGCGTAGGTGTAGAACAGCTGGGCATCAAAGGCGCTGTCTTCCTTGTGGTACTTCAGGCTGGCCGTGTACGCGTGGTACAGGCTGGTGGCATCCGAGAAGTACATGCCCATCGTGCCGTACTTGGTGTTCGGGCGGACGGCCGTGTAGGCGCCGCTGCCACTGACAGTGCTGGGGTAGATCAGGCGGTAGCCATTGAACGTGGGCGTGCCGAGGTTGATGTCCGCGGTCCGCTCCAGCTGGTTGCCCTTCGCGTAAGTGGCCGAGATGCCGAGCACCAGGTCGTTGAAGAAGGGGCGCTCGATGCCGATGTTCGCCCGGTCCGTGTAGGGGTTCTTGAAGTCCTTGTTGAAGGTCCAGATGTTGAACTTCGGCAGGGTGGCCCCAGCAGGGAAGGAGGAGATCCAATACGGGTTCGCGGCATTGAAGGTGGCGCCGCGGGGGATGCCGTAGGTAGCTGCGTCAGAGGGCTGGAAGTCGACCTGGCCCGTTCGGATGCCATTCGCTGCGAAGACCTGGTAGAAGAACACGGCCGGGGTGGTGCTCACGTAGCGGCCGGCGCTGCCGCGAACCACCGTCTTCCCGTGATCGAAGGCGGGGGTCCAAGTGAAGGAGAAGCGGGGCGAGAACTGACTGTCACTTGGGATCTTGGCCGTCACCGGCATGGCGGCCAGGGGGTTGCCCACATTGCCTGCGAGGGGATCGCTCATGTCGAGGATCGGGTAGTCCGGGTTCTCCTGGCGGTCCCAGCGGAGGCCCAGGCCGATCTTGAAGGTATCGGTGAGGCGCCAGTCGGTCTGGACGAAGGCGGCCTGTTGCTTGTAGCTGGTGGCGAACTGGCCGGCATCCTTCACGTTGCTGTTAAGGCCGAAATTCTGCCTGTAGTAGGACCAGTTACCGGCCCGGAAATTGGCCAGGGAGCTGAAGCTGTAAACGCCCTGCCAGTTACCCGCGAAGAACTCGGCCACGTCGATGTTGCTCTGGTCGATGCCGGCCTTGATCTGCAGGGTGGGCGTGACGTAGCTGATGTTCTCCTGGATCTGGGTGCGCTTGGTGTTGTAGGTGCGGTCGAAGGGGTAGGCGCCGTAGTAGCCCACGTTGGTGATGGCCACCTCTGGGATGGTGGAGAAGGTCGCCCGGGGCATGTCGTCCTTCGTCTGGCTGACCCGGAACTCGTTCATCCAATTACCGCTGATGACCCAGTTCCACTGAAGTACGTATGCATCGGTCTTCACCAGGTCCGACGCCAGGTTCTCGTAAGCCGCGGTGCTGCTCGCGCCGGTGACACCTTTGAAGTCGGAGTGGTTGATCCGGAACTGGATGTTGTGGTCGACGGTGGGGTTGAAGTCGAACCGCAGGAAGTAGGTGTCCGAGTCCTCGGGTACGGAGTAGCTCCCGGCTTTGGCCAACAGGACGGCGTCATTGGCCTGTCCGGGGATGGCGGGGTCCAGGGACACGGGGGTGTTGCCTCCCCAGACCATGTTGATGGGGCTCTTCCGTCGCTGGGCGTCATAGGCCGCGAAGAAGAAGAGCTTGTCCTTGACGATGGGGCCGCCAATGCTGAATCCGAACTGCTCCTGCTGAAAGTCGCCCACGGGATTGGTGGTGGTGCTGCCGTTGGGCTGGCGGAGGGTGGGCCCGGCCTCGACCGTCTTCCGAGGGCGCATGTAATAGAACAGGCTGCCGCTGAAGTCGTTGGTGCCGTTCTTGGTGATGGCGTTGACGTAGCCGCCGCCCATGCGGCCGAACTCGGCGCTGGCGCCGTCAGTGATCACCTGGTACTCGCGGATGGCCTCGATGGAGATGGTGAAGGGGGTCTTGCCCTCGGCGGCCCCCGTGGCGCCGCCGAAGAAGGGCTCATTGTTGTCGCCGCCGTCGATGTTGATGGAGGTGTTCACACCCCGCTGGCCGGCGATGGCCAGGTTGCCGCGGCTGCTGTCCACTACGACCTGGGGGGCCAGGGTGGCAAGGTTGGTGAAGTTTCGGTTGAAGACGGGCAGGTTGGTGAGGTTGTCGGGGGAGACGATGGCGGCGGCGCTGGCGCGCTCGGAGTCCACCTGGCTGGCGGAGGCGACCACTTCCACCACGGCGCCGGTCTCGGGGGCCAGCTTGATGGTCAGGGGGGCGGCATCACCCAGGTTGAGGTTGACCTTGATGTTCGAGGCGGTCTGATAGCCGGCCTTGGTGACGGTCACCGTGTAGGGGCCCACAGGTAGCAGGGTGGCCATGTAGCGGCCCTCGCTGCTGGTCTGCAGGGTGCGGGTGAGGCCGGTTTCGCCGTTGCGGATAACGACCGTGGCGCCAGCCACTGGCGCGCCCTTGGTGTCCAGCACACGACCGCCGAGCTGGACGGACACGCCCTGGGCCATGAGGGGGGCTGCCGCCACAAGCAGGGCGACGAGGGTTGAGCTGTTCAAATGCCTTGAACGCATGGGAAGTTCCTCCGTGCTTCAAGGGTACCTGGGGATGTGCTCCAGAAGAAGGGGACCTTTGGGTCGTGGAACAAATGTGACGGCCCAGGCACCGGATGGTCACAGGGGGTCCCACGGGGAGCCGTCTGGTAGGCTTCATCCTTACGCTGGGAACTCCATGAAACCGGTCGCGATCCTTGCATTGTTCCTCACCTTCCAGTCCCTTTTTGCCCAGGGGCCGGCCACCATGGGCGTGGGGGAGATCCGGGCGGGCATGAAGGGCTACGGCCGGACCGTGTTCCAGGGCGGGAAGATCGACCGCTTCGAGTTCGAAGTGCTGGGCGTGCAGAAGAATGCGGCCCCGGGACGCAGCCGCATCATGGTGCGGGCCTCCGGCGGCCCCCTGGCCGACACCGGCATCCTGGCCGGCATGAGCGGCAGCCCCTGCTACATCGACGGCAAGCTGATCGGGGCCCTGAGCACGGGCATTGCCTTCGAGAAGGAGCCCATCGGCGGCATCACGCCCATCGCCGAGATGCTGGACCAGCTGCGGGACATCCCCGAGCTCACTCCCAGCCGGACCCCCCTCATCCTGCCCAAGCTGGAGCCCCCCAAGGTGCTGAAGGCCGCCCTGCTGGGCCAGATGCTGGACTTCAAGACCCTGACCGGCGAAGGCGATCCCCAGGCCCTGCCCATGGCCCTGGCCGGCAGTCCCCTGGGCGCGGAGGCCCGGAGCCTCTGGTCCGGCTGGCCCGTCACCTTCGCGGCGGTGCCCACCCTTTCCGGCGGCCGGGAGGATGCGAGCCCCCTCGAGCCTGGCGGCATGGCGGCCATCACCCTCATGCAGGGGGACCTGGACCTGGCCGCCTCCGGCACCATCACCTACATCTCCGGCAAGCGGATCCTGCTGTTCGGCCACCAGCTCTTCAACCTCGGCCCGGTGGACCTGCCCCTCTGGTCGGCCACGGTGGCCACCACGGTGGCGAGCTATCAGAACTCCTTCAAGCTGGCCATGCCGGTGGCGCCCATCGGCGCCCTGCGCCTGGACCGCAGCTCCGGCGTGGCTGGGCTCCTGGGCGCCGAGGCCCGCATGGTGCCCATGCGCATCGGCCTGAACCTGGGCGGCAAGAGGACGCTGAACTTCCGCTTCGAGATCATGGATCATCCGGTGGCCACGGCCGCCCTGGCCGCCACCGCCGTGGCCCAGACCCTTGATGCCCACACCCGGGGCCTCGGACTCCAGAGCCTCTCCATGCAGGGGAACATCAAGCTCGCCGGCCAGCCGGGCATCGTCATCGAGAATGTCATCGCGGACCTGAACCCCGGCCGCATGGCCCAGTATGTGGGCGCCATGCTCCAGGCCCTCTGCCTGAACCCCTTCGAGAAGCCCGTCATCGAAGGGATCTCCCTCACCATCAAGGCCGAGGAGCGCCTGGACCTGACCGCCATCGCGGGGGTGCGCTTGCTCAAGGCCCGCGCCCGACGGGGCGAGGTCCTGCCCGTGCTGGTCACGCTCCAGAACATCCAGGGCGTGCGGGAGACCGCGACCTTCAACATCCAGGTGCCCTCCTCGGCCACCAAGGGGAAGGCCGTCCTCATGGTGGGCGACGGCTACAGCCTCACCGCCGCCGATCCGGACGAGCGGGTGATCGAGACGGCCTCCCTGGGCGACGTGGTGCGCATCCTGAACGGGGCCCTGCGGAACAACCACGCCTACGCCCTGCTGGTGCAGGCGCAGCCCGGCGCGGGCCTGCGCGGCAGCCGCATCGAGGGCATTCCGCCTTCCGTGGCCAGCCTGGTGGGCGGCGACGGGGCCAGCAGCGACAACCGCCTGCAACGCCGCATCATCGGGCGCGCCCTGCTGCCCCTGGAGCGGGAAGTTCGGGGCCTGAGCCAGCTGGAAGTGGAGATTGAATAAATGCGTTCACGACGAGGTCCTATGCGCCCGCTGATCTTCCTCCTTTCGGCCCTGATGGGCGTGGGTGCCCTGGCGGACCAGCCTTCGGCCACGTTCTCGGGCTTCAATGACTGGCTCGGCTCGGAGACCCGGGGCGTGCGCATCGGTGCCGACGGGCGCCTGCGCCTGGCCCCGAACCTCCGCCGGGTGGGCCAGCTGCCGGAAGGCGTGATCTGGGCGGCGGTGCCGGATGGATCCGGCGGCGCCTACCTATCCGCGGGCACCGACGGGAAACTCTTCCACTATGTCGGCGGCCAGATGAAGCCCCTGGGCCAGGTGAAGGGCGGCATCGTCTTCGCCATGACCCGGCTGGGCCAGGACCTGATCGTGGCACCCACCGGCGAGGGCAAGCTGATGCGGGTCACGCCCGGCGGCGACGTGAAGCCCTTCGCGGACATCGATGCCCGCATCGTCTGGGCCCTGGCCACGGAAGGCGATGCGGTGATCGTGGCCGGCGGCGCCGAGAAGGGAGCCCTGCTGGTCCAGGCCCGGGAGGGCTCCAGCCGCCGCCTGGCGGAACTGGCTGACGAAACGGCCTTCACGGCTCTGACTTCCGACGGGCAGGGGGGCTGGTACCTGGGCAGCCACGGCCGGGGCCTGGTCCTGCGCTACAGCCGCCAGGGCGACCGCCTGGAAACCCTCATGGACACGCCCTTCGACGAAGTGAGGGCCCTGGCCCTCGCCGACGGGCAGCTCTACATCGGTGCCGACAATGGGCTCACGCCCAAGTTCAGCACGGGCCAGCTGGAGCGCCGGGAGGGCTACCTGCAGGCGGACGCCCTGGTCACCGCGCGGTCCGCCGTTCTGCGCCTGGACCGCGACCGGGTGCCGGAGACCCTCTGGCAGAGCGCCCAGAGCCAGGTCTATGCCCTCACGGCCTGGAAGGGGCAGCTGCTGGTGGGCACGGGCAACCGCTCCCGGATCTTCTCGCTGCCCCTGGGCAAGGCGCGTGACACGGATCCCTTCGCGGTGGTGCAGGAACTCGGCACGGCCCAGGCCACGGCCTTCCTGCCCTCCGGCGGGGACCTGCTGGTGGTGGGTTCCAATCCGGCCGAGCTGCATCTGCTCTCCGAGGCCCAGGCCACGGAAGGCACCCTGGAATCCCGGATCCTCAAGGGTGCTCCCCTCGCGGACTGGGGCCGGGCCTACCTGGACGCCGACCTGCCCACGGGCACCAATGTGGAGCTCCAGTTCCGCACGGGCAGCACCGAGACGCCTGACGCCACCTGGAGCCCCTGGACGCCGCCCCTCCGCAGCGGCGAGCGGCCCGCCCTGCCGCCGGCGCGCTTCGCCCAGTTCCGCCTGCGGCTCAGCAGCACCCGGGGCGGCGCCACCCCCACGGTCGAGACCGTGAACCTCTTCTGGGCCCACCGCAACCTGGCTCCGGTCTGGGAGGGCGTGGAGATCATGCCGCCGGGCCTGGTCATCACCCGCACGGCACCGCCCGATGACATCGGCATCGAGCGGGTGCCCCTGGAGACGCAGAAGCTCATTCCGGCCCTGGGCTACATGGGCGCCGAGAAGCGCAGCTTCCGCCGGGGCGGCCAGAGCTTCCAGTTCCGGGTGAACGATCCCAATGGCGACACCCTCCAATTCGCCATCCGCCTGGTCCCCGAGCGGGGCGGCCCCATGTTGCTCGAGAAGGCCTGGAAGGAGAAGTTCTTCAGCTTCGACACCCTGCCCGTGCCCGACGGCCGCTACCGCCTGGAGGTGAGCGCCACGGACGCCCCCTCGGCCCCCTTCAACGCCGCCCTCGCCAGCACCTGGCGCACGGCGCCCTTCACCGTGGACCACACGCCGCCCGCCATCGCGGAGCTGAGCGCCGTGGTGGAGGGGGACGGGGTCCGGGTGCGCTTCCTGGCCCGGGACGAGACCTCGGTCCTCAAGGAGGCCGCGATCAGCGCGGACGGCGAGCGCTGGCTCCAGGTCGTGCCCGAGGACCGGGTCTTCGACCAGAAGGAGGAGCGCTTCGATGTGGTGGTGCCCCGTGAGGCGGTCCGCGGTGACCGCATCCTCGTGAAGGTGGTGGACCAGCACAACAACGAACAGACCGCCGCCGTGACGCTGGGCGCCCCGGGCGCCAAGCGGTAGCCGCTCCCTGTCTTCAGAAAAGGCGGGCCGGATGGCCCGCCTTTTCCGCAGGTGGGGAAGCCTACAGGCCCTTGAACGCCGCCGGCCGCTTCTCCAGGAAGGCGCCCATGCCTTCCTGCATGTCCTGAGTGGCGGCGAGGAGGCCGAAGAGGGAGGCCTCGTACTGGAGTCCCTTGTCCTGGGCCATCTCCAGCCCATCGTGGACCGCGGCCAGGGCGCTGCGCAGGGCCAGGGGCCCACGGGAGAGGATGGTCCGCGCCAGCTTCTCGGCGGTGGCCCGGAGGTCGGCCTGGGGCACCACACGGCTCACGAGGCCCATGCGGAGGGCCTCGGCGGCCGTCGCCATCTCGCCGCTGAGGATCAGGTCCAGAGCCACCCCCTTGCCCACCAGGCGGGGCAGGCGCTGGGTGCCGCCGTAGCCGGGAATGACGCCCAGGCTCACCTCGGGCAGGCCGAAGCGGGCATTCTCGCTGGCGATGCGGATGTGGCAGGCCAGGGCCAGCTCGCAGCCGCCGCCCAGGGCGAAGCCGTTCACGGCAGCGATGACGGGCTTGGGCAGGGCCTCGATGCGCTGCAGGACCGCCTGGCCGCGGAGGGCCTGGACGCGGGCCGCAGCAGTGTCGAGGTCTCTGAGCTCGGCGATGTCGGCACCGGCCACGAAGGCCTTCTCGCCGGCTCCGGTGAGCACCACCACGCCCGCCTCGGCGTCGTGTTCCAGGTCCGCGAAGGTCTGTTCCAGCTCCTCCAGCACCTCGTTGTTCAGGGCGTTGAGCTTCTCGGGACGGCTGAGCGTGACCCAGGCGATGCGGTCGACTTTGTCGACGAGGACGAAGGACATGGGGACTCCGGGTTTTTGTCATTGTACGCTGAGAGTGGAGTTGCCGATGTTCCATCCCCCGCATCCTGAAACCTACCGCGAGCAGCTGAGCGCCTTCCTCCGCGAAGACTGGGGCACCCAGGACTGGACCACGGCCGCCGTGCCGAACCGGCCCATGACGGCCCGCGTGGTGGCCAAGGGGGACCTGGTGCTGGCGGGACTGCCCGTGGCCCGGGAGGTCTTCCGCCTCGCGGACCCGGCCCTGGTCGTGACCCTGGAGGCTGCTGACGGGCAGCGGGTGGCCAAGGGGACCGAGGTGCTGCGCATCGAGGGTTCCAGCCACGGGATCCTGCTGGCGGAGCGGGTGATGCTGAACCTGCTGCAGCGGCTCTCGGGCACCGCCACGCTCACCCGGAGGTTCGTGGACGCCATCGAGGGCACCGGCGCCCGCATCCTCGACACCCGCAAGACCACGCCGGGCCTCAAGCTGCTGGAAAAGTACGCGGTGCGCTGCGGTGGCGGCGTGAACCACCGGCTGACCCTGGGCGATGGGGTGCTGCTCAAAGAGAACCACCTGACCGCCGCCGGCGGGGTCCGGGCTGCCGTGGAGGCGGCCCGGCGGGCGGCTCCGAACCTCGTGAAGATCGAGGTCGAGGCCGAGACCCTGGGCCAGGTCAAGGCCTGTCTGGAACTGCCCGAGGTGGATGGCGTGCTGCTGGACAACATGAGCCTGGACCAGATGCGGGAAGCCGTGGCCCTGCGGGACCGCAGTGGTCGGCGCCTCTTCCTGGAGGCCAGTGGCAACCTCAGCCTGGACCGGGCCCGGGCCGTGGCCGAGACCGGCGTGGACTTCCTCAGCGTGGGTGCCCTCACCCATAGCGCCCCGGCCGTGGACCTCAGCCTGCGGATGGACTGAGCGGCCGAATCGGGCCATGCTTTAAGCCTCAAGTCACGAGGTAGGAGGCAGTATGCGTTCGATGCGATGGGGCATTCTGGCGGCCCTGGTCCTGATGGTCCCCCTGGGGGCCCAGGCGACCCGGCCCATGACCTTCATGGACGTGATGGAGATGCGGGGCGTGGGCGGGGGGTCCCTGTCGCCGGATGGGGCCAGGGTGCTCTACACGGTGAGCCTGCCCCACTGGAAGTCGGGCAAGGCCTATACGGACATCTTCGTGGCGGATGCCGTCAGCGGGGCCGCGCGGCAGATGACCTTCACCCGCGAGAAGAGTGAGACGGGCCCCCAGTGGGCCCGGGACGGCCGCCGCTTCGCCTTCCTCAGCGACCGCGAGGGGGGCCAGCAGGTGTATCTCATGTCCGTGGATGGCGGCGAGGCCCGGAAGCTGAGCGAGGCCAAGGATGGCGTCCACGCCTTCGCCTTCAGCCGGGACGGGAAGTGGCTGGCCTTCAGCGCCGGCAAGGCCGAGGTTCGCCAGCTCTCCCTGGTGGACCTGGCCTCCGAGGACTTCGCCGTCACGGGCCTGCCCAAGCACGCCACGCCCATCCGCGACTTCGCCTTCGCCGAGGATGGCGGGCGCCTCTTCTTCACCAGCCCCGATCGGCTGGACAAGGACGATGTGAAGCGCAAGGAGAAGAAGTTCGATGTGCGGGTGGCGGACCCCGAGCAGCCACCGGTCCACCTGTGGTCCATCGACCTGAAGGACAAGGCGGAAAAGCGCTGGACCGAGGGCGCGGGCTTCACCGTGGCGGCCTTCCAGCTGTCGAGGGACGGCCGCTGGGCCTCGTACCGGGCCCTGCCGTCGACCCGCCGCCTGGGCGACATCACGCAGGAGGAGGCCAGCCTGCATGTGCTGGATCTGGGTACGGGCAAGGCGCATCCGGTGCTGGAGAAGTACGCCCGGTTCTCCGCCTTCTCCCCGGACGGACAGTGGCTGGTCTACGCCGCGCCCGAGCGCTTCGAGCGCCTGCGCAACGAGAAGCTGTGGGTGGTGCCTTCGGCGGGTGGCACCGCCAGGAATCTCATGACTGGGAAGGATATGAGCGTGTCCAGCGCCAGCTGGAGCGAGGACTCGCGGACGCTCTACTTCACGGAGGCCGTGGGGGTGGACCAGCACCTCTTCTCACTGTCCGTCGGGGACGGGACGATGACCCAGCTCACGAAGCAGACCGGTGTTCTGGCGGGGAGCTATAGCCACGAGGCCAGGGCCTTCCTCCTGACGTACAGCCACCCCCGGAAACCCATGGACCTGTACGTGGCCAAGCCGCAGACCGTGGGCCTGCAGACGGCCTGGGTGAAGGTTTCCGACGCCAACCCCCAGGTGGCGAAGCTGGCCCTGGGTGCCACCGAGACCGTGCGCTGGAAGGCCAGGGACGGCGTCGAGGTGGAGGGCCTCCTCATCAAGCCCCTGGGCTACGAGCCGGGGAAGCGCTACCCCCTCATCGTGCAGCTGCACGGCGGGCCCGCCGCGGCGGAGATGAACAGCTTCCAGGGCCGCTACGTGACCTATCCCCATATCTACGCCGCCGCGGGCTACCTGGTGCTGCAGCCCAACTACCGGGGCTCGACGAACTACGGGGAGGCCTTCACGCGCCAGATCGGCGGCAACTTCATGCGGCTGTCCTACGGCGACATCATCAGCGGCGTGGATCACCTGATCAAGGAGGGCCTGGCTGACCCCGACCGGCTCGGCATGATGGGCTGGAGCGCCGGAGGCCACCTGTCCAGCTGGACGCTCACCCAGACGGACCGATTCAAGGCCATCAGCACGGGAGCTGGGGCTGTGAACTGGATCTCGATGTACGCCGAGAGCGACGTGCAGAGCGTCCGCGAATTCTACCTGGGTGGGAAGCCCTACGAGGCCTGGGACAACTTCGTGAAGGAGTCGGCCTTGAAGTACATCAAGAACGCCAAGACGCCCACCCTCATCCACGTGGGCGAGGCGGACCAGCGCGTGCCCAAGCCCCAGAGCGACGAACTCTACATGGCCCTCAAGAAGCTGGGGGTGCCCGTGGAGTACATCGTCTATCCCGGCATGCCCCACGGCCTCACGGAGCCCCGCTACCAGCTGGTCAAGATGGTCAGCGAGTTCCAATGGTTCGAGAAGTGGATCAAGGGCCAGAAGACCTGGTTCGACTGGAAGACCCTGCTGGATACCCTGCCCGCAGAGGCGGACTCCAAGCCTGAGGCCCCGGAAGGCTCCGCCGCTCCGCGGCGGAGGTAACTGAAATCGGGCCCTATCCGGGGCCCGTTTTCAGCAGCAGGAGTTGCCCTCTACTTCACTTCGAGTTTGCGGGCTTCCAGCAGGTGGCCCAGGGCCTTCTCCAGGGCCGTGATGGCCTTGGCGTAGGTGATCTGGGACTGGAGCTCGTTGCTCTTGGCGGTGTCGAGGTCGTTCTGCTTGGAGAGCACGAGGAAGTTCGTGCTCATGCCGTTCTCGAACTTCTTCTGTTCGGCCTCGAGGTCCTTCTCGCGGAAGACCCGGGTCTTCTCGGCGGCGGCCACGCCCTTGGCGGAAGCTTCGACGTTGCGGAAGGCCTGGCGCGTCTCCAGCGTGATGCCCAGCTCCAGGTCGCGCAGGCTCAGCTCGCTCTGGCGGCGGTTGGCCCGGGCCTGGGCCTGGCTGCCCTTGGCACTGCGATTCAGGATGGGCATGGCGAACTGGAGGCCCACGGTGTAGCCCGGGTAGCTGCCCTTGGTCAGGTCCTTGTTCACGGCGGAGAGGCCTTCGGAGGCCGTGTGGGAGGCGGCGCTGCCGTTGTAGGTGTAGTAGGCGTCCAGCTGGGGCAGGGTGCGGTTGGCGGCGGCGGTCTCGAGGATCTGCTTGGATTCCACATCCAGGCGGGCGCTCTTGAGCTCGATGCGGCTGGCCAGGGCCTGCTTCTCGGCCGCGGCCTCGTCCATCGCCAGGGGCTTCACGCTCGGAGCATCGGCCAGCTCCAGGCCCGAAGGACGCTCGGAGGACGGATACAGGGCGCGGATCAGCGCATCCTTGGCATTCAGCAGCTGGGCCTCGGCGGAAATGATGTCCTGCTCGCGCTGGGCGACAGAGGCTTCAGAGGAGGTGACCTCGATGGGCGCGAGGGTACCCACCTGCACGCGGATCTGGTTCTCCTTGAGCTGTTTCTGGGCCAGGGACAGGGCCTGCTGCTTGTTCTCGAGGTTGCGCTGGGCGAATACCACGTCCCAGTAGAGGGACTCCGTGCTGGCCACCAGGTCGATGATGGCCTTCTGGAAGCCCAGGTCCGCGGCCTCGGCGCCCTTGCGGGCGACGATGAGGCGGCTCTCCGTGGCATCACGGCCGAAGCCCTTCAACAGGCTCTGGGTGTAGGTGGCCGTGAATCCGCCGTCATAGGGCGCGGGGGTTGTGGACCCGGCCGAAGTGCTCAGGTAGTACGTGGGCGCGTACTGGAGGCTCAGGTTGCCGCCCCAACCGAAGGCCTTGGTGGAGCCCACGGTGAGGCCGCGACTGAAGGTCGTCGCGTCGGCCCCGAACTGGGGGTCGTTGCTCTTCGAGACCTTCAGGCCCGCCGTCAGGTTCCAGTCGAAGACACCCTGCTCGATGAGCACGCCCGCCCGGTTGTAGTCCCGGGTCTCGACCGCAATCTGCACCTGGAGGTTGTTCTTCAGGGAGGTCTCGATGGCCCCCTGGAGGGTCAGCTTCGTGGGCGCGCCCGCGGGGGACTGGACCTTGGGGGCCTCCTGGGCCACCAGGGAGGAGGCCACCAGCAGGGCCGGGAGGATCGGGAGACGCGTCATCACCACTCCTTGAAGATCGAAAAGAACTGCCTCGGGGACAGGCGGACTACGGACAAATGCAGGCCCCGGTTTAGATTAACCCAAGCAGGATCTCTCCCTCGCGTCTTGAGGGCAAGGGCTATTTCATCGGCTGTTGAAAATCTTTACTTCAACAACTCACGGGCGATGACCATGCGTTGGATCTCGCTGGTGCCTTCATAGATGGTGGTGACCCGCACATCGCGGTAGAGGCGCTCGACCAGATACTCGCGGGAGTAGCCGTAGCCGCCGTGGATCTGCACGGCCCGGTCGCAGAGCCACACGGCACTTTCCGTGGTGAAGAGCTTGGCCGTGGCGGCCTCCACGGTGCAGGGCCTCCCGGCCTCCTTGAGCGAGGCGGCACGGTAGACCAGCAGGCGCGAGGCCTGGAGGCGGGCCTCCATCTCGGCCAGGTAGGTCTGGATCATCTGGTGTTCGCCGATGGGCTTGCCGAAGGAGATGCGCGCCTTGGCGTAGGCCACGCTCTCGTCCATGGCCCGGTGGGCGATGCCCAGGGCCTGGGCGGCGATGCCGATGCGTCCGCCATCCAGGCCGCCGAAGGCTACCTTGAGGCCATCGCCGGGCCTGCCGAGCATCGCATCCTCGGGCACGAAGGCGTCCTCCAGGGCCACCATGACCGTCTTGCTGGAGCGCAGGCCCATCTTCTCCTCGGGCCGGCCCATGACCACGCCGGGCTGGTCGGCGTCGAGGATGAAGGCGCTGATGCCCTTTTTCCCCTTGTCGGGGTCCGTGCGGGCCATGGTGACGAAGTACCGCCCCACGCCGCCGTTGGTGATCCAGGCCTTGGACCCGTTCAGCTTCCAACCCCCATCCACCCTGGTGGCGCGGGTCTTCAGGGCGGCCGCGTCGGAGCCGGCATCCGGCTCGGTGAGCATGAAGCCCCCCAGCACCTCGCCGCTGGCCAGGGGTTTCAGGTACTTCTGCTTCTGGGCCTCGGTGCCGAAGGCCAGGATGGGCGCGCAGGCCACGGAGTTGTTCACGCTCATGGTCACGGCCACGGAGGCGTCGGCGTAGGCCACCTGCTCCAGGGCCAGGATGTAGCTGAGGAAATCCACCCCGGCCCCGCCGTGGGCCTCGGGCACCACCATGCCCAGGAAACCCATCTCGCCCAGCTGCTTCAGGATCTCCTTGGGAAACTCGCCGCTGGCATCCCGGGCGGCAGCCCCGGGCTCGATCTCGGCCATGGCAAAATCCTTCGCGGCCTCGCGGATGGCGGACTGATCCTCAGTGAACTGCGGGAACATGGATACTCCGGGGTTTGCTCAAGATTACCAAGCACCCGGCCACTGCCGACCCGGGGTGGAAGGCCCCCAGGCCACGAATCGCAGACCGCAAGGTCCGATGAGTGGGATCTCGCTGAATTACGCCCCGTCTGGTTAGCCGTCAACCAGGGGCAGCCGCAGGACGAAGGTCGTGCCGATGCCCGGCTGGGAGGCCACGGCCAGGGTGCCGCCGAGGTCGTGCATGAGCTGGCGCACGGAGGCGAGGCCCAGGCCCGTGCCGCGGCCCGGCCCCTTGGTGGTGAAGAAGGGGCTGAAGATCTTTTCCTGGATCTCGGGTGTCATTCCTTCGCCGTTGTCCTCCACCTCGATCCGGGCGATGGGTTTTCCGCCTGAGGTCGCCATTGAGAGGCGGATGAGGATGGCGCCGCCACCGGGCATGGCATCCCGGGCGTTGCCCACCAGGTTCACGAGGATCTGCTCGATCTGGGCCCGGGCCCCCAGGACCGGCATGCGGGCCTCGCCGAGGTCCAGGTGGAGGCTGATCTGCCGTCCCAGCAGCATGCGGAGGATGGTCTCCAGGTGGGACAACTCCTCCCGGAGGCAGATGACCTTGGGTGGAGCTTCCTCCATGTGCCCGAAGCTCATGAGCCGGCGAGTGAGGGCCGCGGACTGGTCCGCCGCCACCAGGATGTGGTCCAGGTCCTTGACCTCCGGGGCCTGGCCATCATGCAGCTTCATGCGGGCCAGTTCGGCGCAGGCCCGGATGGTGGCGAGCGTGTTGTTGAGGTCATGGGCCATGCCCGCGCCGAGGACGGCCATGGCGTTCATGCGCTCGGTGCGCAGCATGGCGTCCTGCATGGCCACCAGGTCCTGGGTCCGCTCCGCCACGCGGGTCTCCAGGGCCAGGGAGAGCTGCTGCAGATCTCGCAGGGCGAGCGCGCCCCGGACCAGGCCAAGTCCGGCCAGCACCGAGGCCAGTGCGAGAAGGACTGGATCCAGCCGACGGGGAGCCCAGGCCAGGGAGACAAGGACCAGGGCCAGGGAGGTGGCCGCCGGCAACATGGGGAGGATGCGCGCGGCCGGGGAGGCGTCCCGGATTTCCGCGCTGGGGGGCAGGCCGGGCTCCAGGGCCCGGGGGGCCAGGGGTGCCATGAGGATGAAGAGGGCCGCGAGGAGGACCAGCAGGTCCACCGGGTCCCCGAGGTGGTACTCCCCGGCCAAGGTGAGCGGCACCTGCAGGACGATCTGGACCATGGAGGCTGCGAAGCCCAGCGTGATCCAGCCGAGCGGCCCACGGAACCGCGAGGTGCGCCGGGCGCCCAGGTAGGCGCAGGTGCCCAGAATGGTGGCATTGCCCAGGAAGAAGGCCACCATGGCCGTCCGTTCCAGGGCCGAAGATTGAGACTGCCTGAACAAGGGCCCCAGGGCGAAGTACCAGCTGAGGAAGAACGCCGAGAGGGCCGCCGCCAGGCCGTCCATGCTCTTGCGCCACCGCTCGGAGCCCGAGGCGGAGGCCAGGGGCCAGGCCAGGAGGGACGCGATGATGAAACCCAGGGACAGGAAGGAGAACAGGTCGCCCCAGGCGGGGAAGGCCGGCGGCGCGCCGTGCCGGGCCATGTGCAGGCAGGCCCAGCCCTGGTTGACGGCCTGTGCGAAGAGCCCGCAACTCATCAGGCGCCAGCCCCGGCGGGCCTCCGGCTCGTCCACAGAGCGGCCGGCGGAGAGCAGGCCGACATGGGCGAAGACGAGGGCGTTCAGGGCGTTCAAGCCGAGCCCCCGGAACGCCGGGGCCAGGACCTGGGTGCCGAGACCCAGGACCCCATAGCCCAGGAGCAGCCAGCCGGTGGACTTCGGCCAGGCGCCGAGCCGATCGGGCGGGGGTGCAGAGTCCAGAGGTGGCATGGCGATCTCACCCCTCTGATCGGTGCCGGGGCGGGCCACCATGAATTCAAGACCGCGCGCGGATCAGGCGGAGAGCTGGCTGCGGAGGAGGGCCACCGCAGCCTTGGAGCCTTCCCACTTCATGCGCTCCAGGGCCTCGTCCAGGCCGCACCAGAGGTACTCGCTGTGCTCCAAGGGCTCGAGACGGACCTGGGCCTGTGGATCCACTTCCATGGAGAAGCAGACTTCGGTGTTGAAGCGGGGCTCGGCATCCGGGAAGCGCACGATGGCGGGGTCCACCCAGAAGCTGTGGGAGAGGCCGAGGGGGCGCAGGGTGCCCGCGAGTCCGGTCTCCTCGGCGAGTTCCCGGTGCGCGGCCTGCTCGGGCGTTTCGCCTGGTTCCATCATGCCGGTGACGCTCTGCCACCAGAGGCCGTGCTCGGGAACGCGCAGCATCATGAGGATCTCGGGGCCGCCGGCCGCCTGACGCCAGGTCAGGGCGGACACGCTGCGGCTGGGGGCCCGGCTGGGCTGGAGGTCCAGGGCCAGGAGCTCGATGAGGTGCGCCTGTAGCCGGTCCGCGGCCGCCTCCCAGGTGGGGGCCGCCTCGCCCAGAAGGGAGGCCAGGCTGCACACGCCCTTGTCGGTGAAACCGCAAGGAGTGATCCAGCGGAAGTGATCCAGGTTGGGCCGCACATTGAAGGCGATGCCGTGGGTGCTGATCCAGCGGCTGAGGTGGAGGCCGATGGCCCCGAGCTTCTCCGGCCCCCGCGGCGTGTCCACCCAGATGCCGGGGGCGCCCTCCAGCCGGTCGGCCACCACGCCGAAGTCCCGCGCCGTGCGGATCATGGCCTCCTCGAGTCCCCGCACGAGCCGGCCCACGTCCTCCCGGCCGCCGCGCAGGTTGCAGATGGGGTAGGCCACGATCTGGCCGGGGCCGTGGTAGGTGACCTCGCCGCCCCGGTCCGTGCGGTGGACGCTGACCCCCTGGGCGCGCAGGAAGTCGTCGCTCATGTGGATGTCGGCGGGCGTGGCGTTGCGGCCCAGGGTGAAGACCGGATCATGCTCCAGGATCACCAGCTGGTCCGGCCGCTCGGCAAGGCTGACGTAGTCCGCGAGGGCCTTCTGCATGCGCAGGCCCGCGGGATAGAACACCCGCCCGAAGCGGCGGAGCTGGGCGGGGCGTGGGACGGAGAAACCGAAGGCGACCATGGATCGAGTGTACCCGGAGCCTCGGGCTTCCGCCGGGCGGCGGCCCGCCTGCCCTTGGGGTGCGGCCTGGGCCATGATGGAGTCATGTCGAAGGTCATCGTGGTGGGCGGCGGGGCGGCGGGGCTGGTGGCGGCCTGGCGGGCGGCCTCCCGGGGCCACCAGGTGCTCCTGCTGGAGGCCAATGGGCGCCTCGGCGTGAAGCTGCGCATCAGCGGCGGGGGCAAGTGCAACATCACCCACGACGGATCGCCGCGGACCCTGCTGGAGGCCTTCTCCAAGGCCCAGGCCCGGTTCCTGCGGCCCTCCCTGCTGGCCTTCGACAACCAGGCCGTGCTGGACCTGCTGCGCCGGGAAGGGGTCGAGACCTATGCTCGGGACAACGGCCGCATCTTCCCCCTGGACCGCCCCGGCAGTGCCGGCGCGGTGGTGGCGGCCTTCGAGGCCCTGGTGCGCCGGGCCGGCGTGGAGGTGCGGACCGGCGCCCGGGTGGCCGCGCTGCGCGGGTGGGCGCCCCGCCTTGAGGGCCTGGTGCTGGATGGGGTCCCGGTCGCCGGGGAGGTGTTCATCCTGGCCACGGGCGGGGCCAGCTACCCCGAGACGGGAACCCGGGGCGAGGTGTTGGGCTGGCTCCGGGATCTGGGCGTGCCGGTCCGGCCCTGGTTCCCGGCCCTGGCTCCGATTCCGCTGCAGCGTCCCCGGCCGGCCTGGGAAGGCGTGGCCCTGCGGGACGGCGAACTCCGCCTGGGTGCCGGGGCGGAGGGCCGCCGGCTCGCGGCCTTCAAGGGGGACCTGGTCTTCACCAGGGCGGGCATCAGCGGCCCCGCGGCCCTTGAGCTGAGCCAGGCCGTCGAGCGGGCGCGGCGCGCGGGCGCTGCCTGGCTGACCTACGCCTCGCTCCAGGAGCCGACCGAGGCCGTGGACGCCGCCCTGCAGGCTGAACAGCGCACAAATCCCAGGCTGCTGGCCGCCACCTGGCTGCAGCGGCACCTGCCCGAGCGGCTGGTGGCGCCCCTGCTGCAGGAGGCGGGGCTGGAGCGGACCCTCATGCTCAAGGAGCTGCCGAAGGCCGGACGCAGGGCCCTCGTGGCCCTGGCCACGGCGCTGCCCCTGGGCGAGCCCCAGCCCGTGCCCCTGGCCCGGGGAGAGGTGGCCGCCGGCGGCGTGGACCTGGCCGCGGTGGAGCCGGGAACCATGGTCCTTCGGGGCTGGGAGAACCTGCGGGTCTGCGGTGAACTCCTGGACCTGGATGGCCCGGTGGGCGGCTACAACCTGCAGGCGGCCTTCAGCACGGGCTACGCGGCGGGGAGTCTGTAGACCACCCTGCTTCGGCCTCCCACTCCCACCATTCCTGAAGCACCTAGATCCGTGCCGCGAGATCTTCGACGAGCTCGCAGAGGCGGGCCGCGTAGGCGGTCTCGTTGTCGTGCCAGCCGAGGACCTTCACGAAGCGCGGGCCCAGGGCCATGCTCAGGTCCAGGTCCATGATCACGCTCTCGGGGCGTCCCGTGATATCGCCGCTGACGGTGTGGGGCTCGGCGAGGGCCACGATGCCGCGCCAAGCCCCTCGGGCCGCGGCTTCGAAGGCGGCACGCAGGCGCGGGACATCGGCGTCCCGGCGCAGGGTCGCCACGAGGTCCACCAGGTTGACGCTGAGGGTGGGCACGCGCAGGGCCACGCCGTCGAAGCCCGGGGGCAGGCCGGGCATGGCCCGGCGGAGGGCCCCGAAGGCGCTGGAGGTGGTGGGGATGATGCTCTGAAAGGCGGCCCGGCCCCGGCGCCGATCCTTGTGGGGCAGGTCCAGCAGGCGCTGGTCGTTGGTGACCACGTGGACGGTGCTCATGCCCGCGTGCTCGAGGCCAAAGGCCTCCTCCAGGATCCGGAGCATGGGGGCCGTGGCGTGGGCGGTGCAGCTGGCGTTGGAGATGACCCGGTGTCGCGCCGGATCCAGCTCGGCCCCGTTCACCGGGGCGATGACGGTGAAGTCCGCATCGGGGCTGGGGGCGCTGATGACCACGTGGGTGACGCCGCCCTTCAGGTGGCGCGCGGCATCGGCCCGCTTCGTGAACCGGCCGCTGGCCTCCACCACCAGCCTCGTTTCCCCAGGGAAGGGGATCAGCTCAGGATCCCGGGCATGGAAAAGCGGCACGCGGCACTGGCCCAGGAGGAGGAAGTCCTGGCCGGCTTCCGTGCAACCATCGATGGGAAGGGCGCTGGGCCTGTGGACGGAATCGACCCGGAGCAGCTGGACCACCTGCTCGAGGGGCGCGGGATCGTTCACCGCGCCGAGCAGTTCGGGCCGGGAGGCGCCGAGGTGGCGCACCGCGAGCCGGCCGATGCGGCCCAGGCCGTTGAAGGCGATGCGCCTCATGGGCGGCCTCCGCTCAACACATGCAGGCAGAGCTCCTGCAGGCGGGCGGCGTAGGCCCACTCGTTGTCCTGCCATCCGAAGACCTTGACGAGCCTCGGCCCCAGCACCTTGGTGAGGAAGGGATCGTAGAGGCAGCTGGCGGCCCTTCCCACCAGGTCCGCGCTGACGAGCTCGGCATCCAGCACCTCGAGGTAGGGGGCCAGGGGGCCCGAGCGGGCCGCCGCGCTGAAGGCCGCGTCGAGGGCCGGGGCGGTGACCTCGGCGCAGAGCGTGGCGGTGAGGTCCACGATGCTCACATCGGGCGTGGGCACTCGCACGGCCAGGCCGGCGAGGCGCCCCTCGAGGTGGGGCAGGACCCGGCCCAGGTCCCCCGCGGCGGGGGTGCCCGTGGGGATCATGTTCAGGGCGGCGGCGCGCATGAGGCGGAGGTCGCCATGGGGCAGGTCCAGAATGCGCTGGTCGTTGGTGTGGCTGTGGACGGCGGTCAGGAAGCCGTGGTCGAGACCGAAGGCATCGTCCAGCACCTTGACCAGGGGCGCGAGACAGAGCGCGGGGCCGCTGGCGGCGGAGATGACCTGGTCCCGGGCCGGGTCCAGGGAGCCCTCGTTCACGCCCAGGATCAGGGTCCGATCCGCGTCCGGCGAGGCCTCGCTGATGAGCACGCGGCGGACCCCGTCCCGCAGGTGCCGGGCAGCGTCGAGCCGGCGGGTGAACCTGCCGGTGCATTCGAGGACCAGCTCGGCGCCGAGCGCGCCGAAGGGCAGGGCCCCGGGATCCGGTTCGGCGAAGACGCGGATGCGCTGGCCGTCCACCAGGAGGAAGTCCCCCTCGGAACCCACTGGGACCTCAGCCCGGCCATGCACCGTGTCGTACTTCATCAGGTGGGCCAGGGTGGCGGCGTCCGTGAGGTCGTTCACGGCCACGACCTGGATCCCGGGGACCTTCATGAGCCGGCGCAGGGTGAGACGTCCGATGCGCCCCAATCCATTGATGGCCACCTGCTTCACGAATCCCCCTGGATCCTTTGTTGTAGCGGCCCCGGTCAGGCCTGTCGAAAGAAAAGCCCGGCGCCGGGCCGGGCTTTGACACATGGACAAGGGCGGTTCAGCTGGCGAGGCTCACGCGTCGCAACCGGCTGGGCGGGGCCTCGAGCTTCTTGGCCAGCGTGTTCCGGTGGATGCCCAGCTCGCGGGCCGCGGCGCTGTGGTTGCCCTCGTGGGCGGCCAGCACCTCCTCCAGGTAGACCCGCTCGAACTCCCGCCGCGCCAGCTCCAGCGGAATGCCGCCACGCACCATTTCGGCTACGAGCGTTCGCAGCTTGTCTCGCATTCCGTCTTCTCCAGCAACCGTATCGGGAGAACGAAGGTATCACCGCGATGACGCAAGGGAAAGGGCCTGTGCTAACTTTGTAACGCGGGCCCAGCATGTGGAAAAGTGTGTGGAATGCCTGTGCAAGTGACGGGGGATGATGTGCGCAAGACCAAACTCGTGATGACCTTGGGGCCCGCCCTCATGAAGGGCGACCGCCTGCGGGAAGCGCTGAAGGAGGCCGATGCGGTCCGCCTGAACGCCAGCCATGGGGATCCGGAATCGCGCGCCGAGGCCCTGGAGAAGGTCCGTGCCATCGCGCTGGAACTGGGCCGCGCCATTCCCGTCTTCCTCGACCTGCAGGGGCCCAAGTGGCGCATCGGCCTGCTGGAGACACCGCTGGATCTCGCCGTGGGCAGCGAGGGCGTCTTCTACACCCCCGGAACGCCCGTGCCCGCCGGATTCGCCTGGGCCGCGCCCCTGCCGCATCCTGAGCTCTTCGAGGGGGCGGAGCCGGGCCAGCACTGGCTGCTGGATGATGGCGCCATCACCGTGAAGATCCTGGCCAAGGGCATGGATGCCCTGAAGGCCGAGGTGGTCATCGGCGGGCCGCTCAAGGCCCGGAAGGGCATCCATCCCATCGGCATGGACATCGCCATGGATCCCCTCACCGAGAAGGACCATGTGGACATCAAGTGGGGCGTGGAGCACCAGGTGGACCTCTTCGCCCAGAGCTTCGTGCGCCGGGCTTCCGATGTGCAGCAGCTCCAGGCCATCATCCACCACCTGGGCGGGACCCAGCCCATCATCGCCAAGATCGAGCACCCGACGGCCCTGGCCCACCTGGGTGAGATCCTCGACGTCAGCTGGGGCGTCATGGTGGCCCGCGGCGACCTGGGCGTGGAACTGGGCGTGGAGCGCGTTCCCGGTCTGCAGAAGCAGATCATCAAGGCCGCCCGCCGGGCCCTGAAGCCCGTCATCACCGCCACCCAGATGCTGGAGAGCATGATCGAGCACGCCCAGCCCACCCGGGCCGAGGCCAGCGACGTGGCCAACGCCATCTGGGACGGCACGGACGCCGTGATGCTGAGCGCTGAGAGCGCCTCCGGGGCGCACCCCGTGGAGGCCGTGCAGTGGCTGGCCCGCATCGCCGCCGAGGCGGACGCCAATGTGAAGCAGCGCGCCATCACCCTGCCCGAGGACCTGGCCGAGAAGGTGCTGGCCCGCACGGACATCTCCGTGGCCTTCGCCGCCTGCCGCACCGCGGAGGAGATCAACGCCCGCTGGATC
Organism: Holophagaceae bacterium; assembly: GCA_046331485.1. GTDB lineage: Bacteria > Acidobacteriota > Holophagae > Holophagales > Holophagaceae > Geothrix. Next base: position 22,062 of record JAXLQS010000002.1, read on the forward strand.
GTGGCCTTCACGGAAGGCGGCGGCACCGCGCGCATGGTGAGCCGCCTGGCGGGCCGAACCCCCGTCCTGGGCGCCACGGTGGATGAGCTGACGGCCCGCCGCATGGGCATCCTGCGCGGTGTCACCGCGCTCATCATCCCCCGTGTGGCCAGCACGGACGAGATGGTGGAGGCCGTGCGGGAGCTGCTCATCGCCAAGCACGATGTGGGCAGCTTCGACCGCGTGGTGATGACCATGGGCCTGCCCCTCTGGAAGTCGGGTACCACCAACACCATGAAGGTCATGACCTTCTGATTTGGGGAGACACGCCATGGGCCTCAGGAAACCCCTTCCCAGCGAGTACGGCACCGCCTATGCCCACTACCTCGGCGCGACGCCGGAGGGCGACCTCCTGGCGGTCCTCGAGGCCCAGGCCGCCGAGGTGGCGGCGCTCTTCGGGGGCCTCACCGAGGCCCAGGGCGCCTACCGCTACGCCCCCGGCAAGTGGAGCCTGAAGGACCTGCTCCAGCACCTCAGCGATGGTGAGCGCATCTTCGCCTACCGCACCCTGCGCCTGGGGCGCGGGGACGCCACGCCGCTGCCCGGCTTCGAGGAGGATGCCTACGCGGCCGCGGCCAAGGCCGACGAGCGCAGCCTCCCCGAGCTGCTGGCGGATTTCCGGGCCGCCCGGGAGGCCACCCTCACCCTCTGCCGCAACCTCCCGGCGGCGGCCTGGGATTTCAAGGGGACCACCAGCGGCAAGCAGATCACGGCGCGCTGCATCCCCTACATCATCCACGGCCATGCGGCCCACCACCTGGCCGTGATCCGGGAGCGCTACCTGCCCGGGCTGAAGTAGCCTCTCCACGCCTCGATGGCCGCCATCAGCTGGTCCATCTGGGATGTTTCCGTGGTGCGGAAGCGGCTCACCAGCTTCCAGCCCTGGGCCACCTTCTGGTAGCGGTGCAGCCAGAGGAAGGGGCCCTCCCAGTCACCCTCCGGGTCGGTCTTGGTCTTCACCAGGTAGGCCACCGTCGTCCAGGGGCCCCGGGCGAGGAAGCGCCGGCCCAGCTCCTGGATGCCCGACTCCTCGTCGGATTCCAGCACCAGGTCGTCGAGGTCGGGAATGAGCATGGGAACACCTTGGCCACTCGAGCCATCGTACTCCCGGGGGGCGGCTGAATGGAAAAGCTCATGGGGTTCGTGGGGGCCACAGTGGGCAGCCTGGTGGGCTGGTACCTCGGCGCCCTGGTGGGTTTCACCACCGGCGTGGTCCTCAGCATGGTGGGCACGGGCTTCGGCCTCTGGGCGGGGCGCTGGGCGACCCGTCGGTGGCTGGAGGGCTGATCCGGTTGGCGGTTCCGCCAGGTCCGTGGTTCCATTCCATCCATGCGCATCGAATGCATCGCCATCGGCACGGAACTGCTCACCACGCGGCGCCTGGACACCAACTCGGTCTGGCTGGGGGAGCGGCTGGCCGGTCTGGGCCTGTCCTTCCACCGCAAAACCGCCGTGGGGGACAGCCGCGAGGACCTGGCCTGGCTGTTCCGCGAGGCGCTCACCCGCTCGGACCTCATCCTCACCACGGGCGGCCTCGGCCCCACCTTCGATGATTTCACCAAGGAGCTGTTCGCCGAGATCCTGGGCGCGGAGCTGGTGGAGGATGCCGCAAGCCGGGCGGACATGCTGGCCTTCTACGCCGCCCGCAACCGGGTGCCGCCCCAGGTGAACTTCAAGCAGGCCCTCATCCCCGCGGGCGCCGAGCCGCTGCGGAACCCGGTGGGCACGGCCCCCGGCGTGTGGTGGCAGGACCCGCCGGGCCATCCCGGCGTGCGGATCGTCATGATGCCGGGCGTGCCCCGCGAGATGAAGACGATGTGGGAAGCGCAGGTCGAGCCGCGGCTGCGCTCCCTGGCCGGGCGGCCGGTCCACACCCTGCGCATGGTGGTGTGCGGCGTGCCCGAGAGCAACCTGGACGAGCGCACCCGGGAGGTCCGGGAAAAGCACGGCCACCTGGACTGGACCATCCTCGCCAACCTCACGCAGGTGGAACTGCTGGCCCGGGGCCCCGAGCCCCAGGCGCTGGAGGCGGCCCGCCTGGATTTCGAGCCGGTGCTGGGCGATGACCTGGCCTGTGTGGGGGGCGGGAACCTGGAGGACGCCATCCTGGACCAGCTCAGGGCCCGCGGCGAGACCCTCGCCGTGGCCGAGAGCATGAGCGGGGGCCTCCTGGCCTCCCGGCTGACGGCTGTCCCCGGCGCCAGCATGGTCTTCCTGGGCGGCGCGACGGCCTACACGGTGGCGGCGAAGGCGGCCCTCCTGGGTCTGGACCCGGCCTGGCTCGCCCAGGTGGGCACGGTCTCCGAGGCCTGCAGCGTGGCCATGGCCGAAGCGGCCCGGCGGCGTCTGGGATCCACCTGGGCCCTGGCCATCTGCGGCAACGCGGGGCCGGGCGCCGAAGGCGGGGCCCCGGTCGGTTCGGTCTTCATCGCCCTGGCCGGTCCGGCCGGAACCCAGGTGCGCGCACCCAAGATGGCCGGGGAGCGGGCGGAGATGCAGCTGCGCAGCACGGCCCAGGCGCTGGACCTGCTGAGGCGGGCCCTGCGGAACGGCTGATACACTGCTTCCATGCCTTTGATGTCCACGCCTTCCCTGGTCCTCTGGTGCCTCGGCGCCTTTCTGTGCGGGAGCATCCCCTTCGGCCTCGTCCTGGTGAAGCTGGCGGGGAAGGGCGACGTGCGCGAGCACGGCAGCGGCAACATCGGCGCCACCAACGTGAGCCGCGTGGGCGGCAAGGCCCTGGGCATCCTGACCTTGCTGCTGGACATCCTGAAGGGGTTCCTGCCGGTCTTCCTGGCCAGCCGGGCGGGCATCGTTTCCGCTTATCTGCCGTTACTGGCCCTGGTGGCGGTGCTCGGGCATGTCTTCACGCCCTGGCTGAAGTTCCAGGGGGGCAAAGGCGTGGCCACGGCCCTGGGCGTGATCCTCGCCGTCGAACCCCAGCTGATGATCCTGCCCATGGCCACCTTCATCTTCGTGCTGTGGCTCACGCGGCATGTGAGCCTGGGCAGCATCCTGGCGGCGGCCATGGTGCCGGTGCCGATCCTCCTGTTCACCGGCGGATTCTTCGGGCCGCCGAAATGGCTGGAGGTTCTTCCTTGGCTGCTCCTGGTGATCCTCGTGATCTGGAAACACCGCGAGAACATCAAGCGCCTGCAGGAGGGCACGGAATCCAAGCTCTGGGGCGCCAAGAAGGAAGTGACCCGTGGCTAGTCGCGCGGACATCGGCGTCTTCGGCTCCGGCGCCTGGGGCACGGCCCTGGCCATCACCTGGGCCCGGGCGGGGGCCAAGGTGGCCCTTTGGGGTCCCTTCCAGGAGGAGATGGCCCAGATGGCCGCCACGCGGCGCCACCTGCGGCTCAAGGATGTCGAGTTCCCGGCGGGTCTGCAGACCTCGGATGATCCCACCCACGCCTTCGAGGCGCCCCTGTGGATCTCGGCCATGCCCACCCAGGTGTCGCCCCAGGCCTGGCGGGACCTGCTCCCCCAGACTCCCCAGCGGCCCGAGCTGGTGGTCCATGTGAGCAAGGGCATCCTGCAGAGCACCCACCAGACCCTGTCCCAGGCCCTGGCGGGCATCTTCGAGGTGCCGGTCGGCGCCCTCTCCGGCCCCTCCTTCGCCGACGAGGTGTCCCTGGGCGTGCCCACGGCCATCGTGCTGGCCCTGCCGCTCAGCGTCTCCGAGGAGCGCGCCAAGGCCCTGCAGGCCCACCTCGCCTCAGAGAAGCTGCGCATCTACCTCAGCCGCGACGTGCTGGGCACCGAGCTCTGCGGCGCTCTGAAGAACGTCCTCGCCATCGCGGCCGGCCTTGTGGATGGCCTGGGCCTGGGCTACAACGCCCGGGCCGCCCTCATCACCCGCGGCCTCGCCGAGATGGCCCGGCTCGTGGAAGTGCTGGGCGGCCAGGCCTCCACCGTGATGGGTCTCGCCGGCATGGGCGATCTGCTGCTCACGGCCACGGGCCCCCAGAGCCGCAACCGCACCTTCGGGGAGAAGGTGGGGAAGGGCCAGAGCGTGGAGGCGGCCCGGAACGCCCTGGGAGGCCAGGTCATCGAGGGCATGTTCACCTGCGAGGCGGCCCTGGATCTGGGCCGGGAGCACGGGCTCGAGCTCCCCATCGCTGCCGAAGTGCTGCGGCTCCTCAACGGGGAACCCCCCGAAGAGGCCGTCCGCCGTCTGATGACCCGCTCGCTGAAGTCCGAGTAGGGACGGCTTCGCCTTCGAGCGCAGGGAAGCGCGAGGCCTCGCCACAGGTGGGATGGCCCGCGGGACCCACCCTGGCCCTGCGAGTCCTCCAGGTCGATGAAGCTGCAGGCGCTCTCTGCCCGCCGCAGGGCGCTCAGCCGTTCGATCTCCCCTGCCGTGTCGGTGCTCCTACCTCGGGGTCCAGAGGCGGCCCATGCGCCAGACGAGTCCGGCGTTGAGGGACATGCGGGGGGCGCCCTGGGTGAGCCCGGCCTCCACGCCGAGGTCCACGCAAAGGTCCGGGGAGATGTCCCGGCTCAGGGCCAGGATGCTGCTCAGGGCCCGGGGTCCGAGCTCGGTGGCCGCCAGGGCGTAGGTGTCCAGGGTCAGGTTCCAGCAGGGCGCCACGGCGCAGGTCACGGAGAGGGAGAGGGCCCCCTGGCGGACCCGCCCCTCGCCTTCGCGGCGGCCCACCCAATTGGCGCCCGCGTTCAGGTCGAAGGCCCAGCGGCCGCGGACCCGCGAGGCGGTGGCCAGGAGGGTGTCGTCGTGCTTGCCGGTGCCGATGCCCTTGGCCACGCTGGCGCGGGGCAGCTTGTGCCAGTAGGCCAGGCCCAGGTCCAGGCCGGCAGTCTCCTGTCGCAGGAAGCGGGCCTGGCCGCCGAGGACGGGGTCGCCGCCGCCGCCATGCACCGCGCCCTGGGAGTCCTTGCGCAGGGAGGGCCCGCTCCAGCCCAGCCGGAAATCGAACCAGGGGCAGAGGCCCAGGTTGAGCTGTGTGGGGAAGTAGCCATCCTCGCAGCGGTCGCGGTTGTAGATCTTCTGGGCCCCGACCTCCAGCTCCAGGACCCCGGGTTCGGCAAGGCCCGCCGAGGTCGTGAACAGGGGGCGGCAGGCCTTGGGGGTGCAGGCCTCCTCTGCCGGGGCCTCCTGGGCGGTGAGGGGGAACGCAGACAGGAAGAGGGACAGGGCGAAGCCAAGACGCCTCATGGCGCAACTCCAATGGGAGGGTTCCGTCAGGGAGGAGGGGCCGGTCTGTCGGCCTTTAAAAAATACTGCGTCTCAAGTTCACACGCGTATCTTCCTCATACAAGACCTCCAGCTCGTGATGTGATCGGAATCACCAAGGGGAGCGCCGGACCGCCACCGGCGATCCGGAGTGCCCTCGTCTGTTCCCGCCGACTGTGGTTCCCTGGAAGGCCACCGTCCCACCATCGCCGTTGGAGCCCCCGTGAGCGAAGCCTACCGTTTCCGCGTGAACCAGCATGGCCCCGCGGGCTCGCCGGTCCGCGAACCCTTCTCGCCGACCGCACCGGGACCGGGCTGGGTGCGTCTCGAACTGAGGGCCATGGCCCTCAACCGCCTGGATCTCTGGACCACTGAGGGCATTCCCGGCTTTCCGCTCCCCCTGCCGCTCACGCCGGGCTGCGATGGCGCGGGCGTGGTGGAGGCGGTTGGAGAGGGCACGACCCTGCCGCCGGGCGTGGAACTGGGCGGCAGCGCTTTGATCGCCCCGGGTCTCAGCTGCGGCGTGTGTCCGGCCTGCCTGCGCGGCGACGACATGCTCTGCCCGGCCTACGACATCCTCGGCCATTCGTGCGACGGCACCGCCGCCACCCACGTGCTCGTGCCCGCCGCCAACCTGCTGCCCATTCCCGGCAACTGGAGCTTCGAGCAGGCCGCGGCCTTTCCCCTCGTCTTCCTCACGGCCTGGGAGATGCTCGTCCACAAGTGCGCCCTGCGCCCCGGCGAGACGGTGCTGGTCTGGGGCGGCGGCAGCGGCGTGGGCAGCGCGGCCATCCAGCTGGTGAAGGCCCTGGGCGGCAGCGCCATCGCCGTGGTGGGCAGCGAGGCCAAGGCCATGCAGTGCTGGGACCTCGGCGCGGAGCACGTGATCGTGCGCGGCGACATGAAGGCCCTGACGGCCAGGGTGCGCGAGCTGACCGGCAAGCGCGGGGTGGACGTGGTCTTCGAGCACACAGGGGCCGCCACCTGGACCGCCAGCCTCAGCGCCTGCGCCCGGGGCGGCCGCATCGTCACCTGCGGCGCCACCACGGGAAGGGAGACCCCCTTCGACCTGCGCACCCTCTTCGCCAAGCAGATCCAGATCCGGGGTTCCTACATGGGCCGCCGGGAACACCTCTGGACCCTGCTGTCGCTCCTTCGGAAGAACCCCACCAATCCGCCCTTCCGACCCGTCATCGACCGCGTCTTCGACCTTGCCGAATACCCCGAGGCCCAGCGCCACCTGGAGGCGGGGACCGGCTTCGGCAAGGTCGTCTGCCGGATGGCCTGATGCTGAGGAACCTGCCGCTTCCCGAAGGTTCATCCTTCATCTGGCTGGACCTGGTGGATCCCACGGAGGCCGAGATGGCCGAGGTGGCGGGTCGCCACGGCCTGCATCCGGCCGTGGTACGGGACTTCCTCAACCAGCCCCACCTGCCCAAGTTCGAGCGGCTGCCGGGCCAGAGGCTGCTGATCCTCAGGGCCTACGACGAGGTGGCCAAGCGCGGCGACACCATCCAGGCCATGACCCGGCGCCTCGTCCTGCTGGTGATGGAGGGCGCGCTCATCACCGTCCATCGCCGGGAGCAGCCCTTCTTCGCGGACGTCGCCGAGGCGACGGCGGCGGGGCCGGCCCTCCGTTCCGAGCAGGTGGTCCTGGCCCTCTGCTCGGGCGCCGTGAAGTCCTTCGACGAGCCCCTGAAGGAATGCGAAGAGCGGCTCGATCGGATCGAGACCGCCCTGTTCAGCCGCCAGACCCCCCACCAGGGGATCAAGCAGGTCTATGGCCTCAAGCGCCGCTGCGCGGTCATCAAGCGGACCCTCTGGCGCTCCATGGCCGCCCTGGGCGCCCTGAAGGAGCAGGTGCCCGACGACCAGGGCCTCCTGGCTGACGTGGTGGAGGAAGCGGACCGCCTCCACACCTGGGCCGATGAGCTGCTGGAGAGTGCCACCCACCTCATGAACATGGAGATCAACGTGGCCAGCCAGCGCACCAACGAAGTCATGCGGGTGCTCACCGTCTTCAGCGCCTTCTTCCTGCCCCTGACCTTCATCGCCGGGGTCTACGGCATGAACTTCAAGCGCATGCCGGAGCTGGAGCACCGGCTCGGCTATCCGCTGGTGAGCGCCGCCATGGTCCTCACGGCCCTGGGCATCTGGATCTGGTTCCGCCGGAAGGGCTGGCTGCGCTAATCTCCAGGCGCTAAGTCATGGAAGAGCAGGTAAACTGGTTCGTTTGCGCAAGGAGTCCCCCGTGAAGGTCCTCATCCTCGGTGTCAATGGCTTCATCGGTTCCCACCTGGTGGACCGCATCATGCAGGACACGGACTGGGAGGTCTACGGCCTCGATTTGGGCGCCCACAAGGTGGCCGACCACCTGGCCAACCCCCGCTTCCACTTCGTGGAGGGGGACGTGACCATCTCCAAGGAATGGATCGAGTACCACATCAAGAAGTGCGACGTGGTGCTGCCCCTGGTGGCCATCGCGACCCCGAAAATCTATGTGACCGATCCCCTCCGCGTGTTCGAGTTGGACTTCGAGGAGAACCTCCGCGTGGTCCGCCAGTGCGTGAAGTACAAGAAGCGTGTCATCTTCCCCAGCACCTCCGAGGTGTACGGCATGTGCCCGGACGCGGAATTCGACGAGCACGAGTCGCCCCTGGTCACCGGCCCCATCCCCATGAACCGCTGGATCTACAGCACCAGCAAGCAGCTGCTGGACCGCGTGATCTGGGCCTACGGCTTCCAGCAGGGCCTGCGGTTCACGCTGTTCCGCCCCTTCAACTGGATGGGCCCCAAGCTCGACAGCCTCAACACCGCGAAGGAGGGCAGCAGCCGCCTGGTGACCCAGTTCAGCTGGAACCTGTTCAACGGCGAGCCCCTGCAGCTGGTGGACGGGGGTACCGCCCGTCGCTGCTTCATCGACGTGGCTGACGCCATGGATGGCCTCATGGCCGTGCTCCGCAATGAGGGCGGCAAGGCCGACGGCCAGATCTTCAACATCGGCAACCCCGGGAACGACTACAGCGTGCGCGAGATCGCCGAGATGATGATCGCCATCTGGAAGGACCATCCCTTCCGCATCGAGCGCGGCATTCCCGAAGGCCGCATGGTCGAGACGGGCAGCGGGGAGTTCTACGGCAAGGGCTACCAGGATGTGGCCCGCCGCACCCCGAGCATCAAGCGCATGCAGAGCACCTTCGGCTTCGCGCCCAAGGTCTCGATGATGGATTCCCTGAAGAAGACCATCGACTTCTTCGTGGAAGAGCACAAGGCGCAGGAAAAGGTCGTCGAGACCGAGAACTAGCGCCCTCCCGGAGGCCGAGCCCATGACCCGCCGCGAGCGCTGGACCCTGATCCTCCTGTGGCTGGCCCTGGGCCTGCTCCCGCTGTTGGTGCGGCCCCTGTGGGAACCCGACGAGGGGCGCTACGCCGAGATCCCCCGCGAGATGCTGGCCACGGGCGATTGGCTGACGCCGCACCTGAATGGCGTCCTGTATTTCGAGAAGCCGCCCCTGCAGTACTGGCTCTCGGCCATCGGCATGAAGCTCTTCGGCCTGAACGGCGCCGCCGCGAGGTTGCCCCTCGCCCTGGCCTCGGGCCTCATGATCTGGGCGGCCTGGCGGCTGGCCAAGCGGCTGGGGGCCCGCAGCCCCGTCTGGGCGCCCATCATGGCGGCCACGGGTCTGCTGGCCTTCCTGGTGGGCCAGCTCCTCACCCTGGATGCCCTCTTCAGCGCCTTCCTGGTCGCGGCCATCGCGGCATTCGTGGAGGCCGTGGCGCGGCGCCGGGAGGACCGTCCGGCCCTCGCCTGGACTCTGCTGACCTTCGTCCTGCTGGCGGGCGCCATGCTCACCAAGGGGTTGGCGGAGGTGATCCTCACCGGCGGCATCCTGGTCTTCTCCCTGGTCTTCGCCTGGAAGGACGCCGCGCTCCGCCGCGCCGTGCTGCGCACGGCCCTCGATCCGCTGGGCTGGCTGCTCTACCTGGCCCTGGTGGTGCCCTGGTTCTGGGCCGTGAACAAGGCCAATCCCGGCCACGCGGACTTCTTCTTCATCCACGAGCACTTCCGGCGCTTCCTCACCCATGAGCATGCGCGGCAGGGTTCGGACAACTGGCTGCTGGACAAGCTCTACTTCCTGGGGGTGCTCGCGGTGGGGCTGCTGCCCTGGCTGTCCGCGACCGTGGTGGGCCTGAAGCGCAGCTGGTCCTTCCTGACGGGCCGCGGGCCCCAGGGGCAGGACCACCTCGCCCGCTGGATCGTCGGCATCACCGTCCTGGCCTTCCTCTGGCCCCTGGTCTTCTTCAGCGTGTCGGGCTCCAAGCTCCCCCCCTACATCCTTCCGGCCCTCGTGCCGCTGGCGGCCCTGGCCTGCAGCTTCGAACGCGATGGCGAGGACCAGCTGGCCCTGCGCCGCATCGGATGGGAGCTGATCCTCCTCGGGGGCATCTTCCTGCTGGCGGCGGCCCTCTTCCGCAAGGACCTGGGCGGCCTCGGCTGGATGCTGGCCCTGGCCATCGGATTCGCCGGGCTCGGAGGCTGGGCGCTCTGGCCGAAGGGCCTGAACGGCGCCCGCCTCATGGCGGCCCTGACTGCGGTGCTGTGGCTGCTGGTGCTGGCTGCGCAGGCCGCTGCGGGACCGGGCAAGTCCGTCGCGGACCTGGTGCGCCGCGCCCCCGCGGAGGCCCGGTGGATCAGCTACGGGACCTACTTCCAGGGCCTTCCCTTCTATGCCCGCACACGGGTGGTGGTGGTGGCGGGCACGGGTGAACTGGCCTATGGCCGGAACCGCCTCCCGGACCCGGACCGCTGGTTCAACGAGGACCCGGCTTCCCTGGGCGACGTGGCCGACCGCCTGAAGGCCGAGGAGCCGTCAAAGCCGGTCCTCGTGATGGCCAAGACCGCCAACTGGAAGCGGCTCAGCGCCGACGAGAAGGCCCGGTGGGAGGAAGTGGCGAGGAATCCGGCGGCAGTCGTGGCCCGCCGGCGGTAGAGCCCGTCCCGGGGGCGGCCTATTTCCTCACGGCCTCTTTCCCGGATTCCCTGCGGGAATGCCGAGACCTGCGCTTCTGTCGGGCCGACCGATGGTTGGACTCGCCCCTCCAGGCCGTTGGTCCTATTTCACGGCCTCTTTGACGCCCTGGGCGGCTTCCTTCGCCCCCTTGGCCACGCCCTTGGCGGCCGTCTTCGCGCCCTTGCCCACGGCCTTGCCACCTTCCTTCGCCGCTCGACCCAAGGCCTTGCCCCCCTCCTTCGCGGCGTGACCGACGGCCTTGCCGCCTTCCTTGGCCGCCTGGCCCACGGTCTTGCCGGCCTGCTTGAGGTCCTCCTTCACCCCATCGGCAGTGAGGGGCAGGGTGAGCAGCAGGGCGGCGAGGAGGGTGGGTGTCATGGTCCCATTCTACTCCCTGGGCGGGAGGCAGGCTTCCAGGGGAAGATGGAGGGATGGACGCACCTCCGCCCCGGCTGTCTTCGCCCTCCCGCTTCGCGCTGTGGCTGCGCGCCCACGCGCCGGAGCTGCTCTTCGCCCTCCTGCTCCTGGCCGTGCTCCCCATGCGCGACCTCTGGGCCCCGGACGAGCCGGACTTCGCCCAGTGCGTCAAGGAGATGCGCCTACGGGGCGATTGGATCCTGCCCTACCTGAACGGCGTGCCCTACAGCGAAAAGCCCATCCTCTACTACTGGGTGATGAAGACCTCCTCGGTGCTGCTGGACGCCCTCACCGGGGGCTTCGGCTTCACCCAGGGGGTGGCGGCCTGGGCCCTGCGCCTGCCCTCGGTGATCGCGGCCGTGGCCTTCCTCTCGGCCTTCCGTCGCTGGGCCGCGCGGTTCCTGGAACCGGGCCTGGCGGAGCCGGCCGCCCTGATCCTCGCGACGACGCCCCTCTGGTTCTGGCAGAGCCAGTTCATCCAGATCGACCTGCTGTTCTCGGCCCTGCTGGCCTGGAGCTGGTGCTGCTGGCTGGGGGGCTACCTGCTGATGCGGCGGTACCTGGAGACGGGCGAACCCGAGGAATCCCGCCGCTGGTTCCTCAAGGCCTATTTCTGGCTGGCCCTGGCCTTCCTGGCCAAGGGGCCGCTGGCGCCCGTGCTGTCCGTGCTCGTGCTGGCCGCCTTCCTGGGCTGGCAGCGGGACTTCGCGGTCCTGCGCCGCGCAGGCATCGTGGCTGGCCTGGCCATCACGGCGCTGCTGGTCTCGCCCTGGTACCTCGCGGCCGGCCTGAAGGGCGGGGCGCACTACGCCTACGAGCTGATCATCTTCCAGAACTTCGAGCGGGCCACCAGGGCCTGGGACCACATCCACCCCTGGTGGAAGTACGGCGAGTACATCCTGGGCGACTTCTTCCCCTGGGTGCTGTGGCTGCCCCCGCTGGCCCTGCATCTGCGCCGGGAACGCCGCCTCGCGGATCCCGCAATGCGCTTCCTCCTGCTGGCCTTTGCCGTCCCCTTCATCTTCCTGAGCCTGGTGCAGAGCAAGCAGGGCAAGTACCTGCTCATGAGCTATCCCTTCCTGGCCCTGCTGCTCGCGGACCTGGTCCGCGGCGCCGAGGGGGCCCGGGCCCGGCGTTTGGGAGGGTGGCTTGGTGCGGGCCTTGCGCTGCCCGCCGCCGCCCTGAGCGCCCTGGCGCTAGGGGCGGGTGGCGTCAAGGTGCAGGCCCAGATCGCCCCCTTCCTCGGCCCCCTGCGCCTCATGGCCCTGGGCATGGTGGCCGGCACGGTCTTCATGGTGATCCAGGCGGTCCGCGGCCGGGCCGCGCGGTTCGTCCCGGGCGCCGCCCTGTCCCTGGGCCTGCTCTACCTGGTGGGGGGCACCTGGGGCTTCCGCCTGCTGGATCCGCCCAAGTCCTACCGCCGCTGGACCGCGGCCGTCCAGCCCCTGATCGCCGGGCGACAGGTCTTCTACTGGCAGACCATCCGGAGCGGCGTCATGGTCTACACGGACCACCTGATGCCCGAGCTGCGCTCGGCCGAGGCCCTGGAGGCCATGGCCCCCGAGGCCCGTCTGGTGGCTCAGCGCGGCGAGTGGGAGCAGGACGCCTGGGGCATGACGTCGGCCCTGCGGGCCCGCTTCGAGGTGCTGCTCGCCGTACCCACCGGCGGGGGTGAGATCCTGCTGATCCGGAAGCGACCGACCCCCACCCCCGAGGAGGCCCCGTGAGCCCCAACCTGAAGGCCATCCCCCTCATCGTGCTGGGCGTGCTGCTGAACGCCGCCGCCCAGATCTGCCTGAAGAAGGGCCTGCAGGCGGCCGGGGGCATGCAGATGGCCGCCGGGCCGCTCTTCCGCCTGATGCTCGAGCCCTGGGTCATCGCGGGCCTGGCCTGCTACGCCGTGAGCGTGGTCGTCTGGCTGGGGGCCCTCTCGCTGGTGCAGGTGAACTATGCCTACCCGTTCCTGGCCCTCGGTTTCATCGCCAACGCCCTCATGGCCCGCGCCTTCCTCGGCGAGGCCATGACGCCCATGCGATGGGTGGCCCTCGCCATCATCGTGGTGGGCGTGGGCCTGCAGGCGCTGAGCGGCCGGGGACAGTGAGGCGTTCCCGGTCTGCGCGGCCCGGACCGCGGCCCCCGGAATCAGCGCTCCCCTTGGTATCCTGAAGCTTCCGTCCGCGCCCTCAAGGGCCCACCGGGGCAACCTCCGGCCAGCGACGGCGTTTCGATTCCGGGAGGTCCAGCGTGTGCGGCATTGCGGGTGTATTTGAAGCTGAAGGCGCCGCAGAGCTCGTCGCGTCGATCCTCTTTGCCATCCAGCACCGGGGCCAGGAGAGCTGCGGGGCCGCGGCGCGCGACGCCGGCGGCCGCATCGTGGGCCACAAGGGCATGGGCCTGGTGAAGCAGGTGCTGGACGAGGAGGTCCAGGCGCGGCTCTCGGGCAGCACCGCCATCGGCCATGTCCGCTACCCCACCGCCGGCTGCAGCGACGTGGTCAATGCCCAGCCCCACCTCATCGAGCTGGCCGAGGGGCCGGTCATGGCCATCTCCTCCAACGGCGACCTCATCAACTACGGGGAGCTCCGCGCCCGCCTGGAGGGCGAGGGCGTGGTCTTCAAGAGCGACAACGATGCGGAGCTCATCGGCCGCCTCATCGCCATGCACCACGTGCGGGGCCTGGACCTCGAGACGGCCATCGCCCGGGTGCAGGCGGAGCTGAAGGGCGCCTTCTCCACGGTGCTGATGTTCCGGGACCGCCTCTACGCCTTCCGCGATCCCCACGGCTTCCGCCCCATGGTCATGGGCCATCTGACCCACGAGGGCGAGGGGGAACCGCCCAGCGAGGGCACGGTGTTCTCCTCGGAGTCCTGCGGCTTCGGCATCATCGGCGCGCGGCTCCTCCGGGAAGTCCTGCCCGGTGAGATCCTCCGCCTGGAGCGGGGCCGGCCCCTGCGGTCCGTGGGACACGCGCCCCTCCAGCCCCGGCACTGCGTCTTCGAGCTCATCTACTTCTCCCGGCCCGACAGCAGCCACTTCGGCGAAAGCGTCTACCAGACCCGCCAGCGCATCGGGGCCTGCATGGCCGCCAAGGATGAGGCACTGATCAACGGGGACGATCTCGTGGTGATGCCTGTGCCCGACTCCTCCAACTTCATCGCCCTGGGCTACGCCAAGGCCAAGCAGGCCGAGTTCGGCATGGGGCTTCTGCGCAACCACTACGTGGGCCGCACCTTCATTAAGCCCACCCAGGCCAGCCGTGACGAGGGCGTGAAGCAGAAATTCAATCCGCTGCCGGACTTCTTCCCGGGCAAGCGGGTGGTGCTCATCGACGACTCCATCGTGCGGGGCACGAGCCTGCGGAAGATCGTGCGGATGGTGCGCCAGGCCGGCGCGAAGGAGATCCACGTCCGCATCGGCTCCCCCAAGGTCATCGGCCCCTGCTTCTACGGCATCGACACGCCCACGCGGGAGGAGCTCATCGCGAACCGCATGCCCGAGGCGGAGATCCGGGACTACCTGGGCGCCGACAGCCTGCGGTGGCTGGAGGTCGAGGACTTCGAAGCCCTGCTGCAGGGCCGCCGCCACGACTTCTGCACGGCCTGCTTCGACCTGGACTACATCTATCCCCCCGAGGGCTTCGCCACCAAGACCAATGCCCCCTCCGCCCGGGACTTCCAGCCCGTGCCCTGAGGCCGGGATTCGCTGGTCAGACGGGCGGGCCCGAACCCTCGAAGCCGCTCAGCCGCAGACCCCGGCCAGCGCGCCGGCGCGAAGCGCCTCGGCGAAGAATACCCCACAGTCCAGCACCAGGCTGGTGACCAGGTCCACCGGGGTGACATCGAAGCTGGGGTTCCAGGCGGGCATGCCTTCGGGGGCCCAGCGCCACGCGCCGTAGCCGCGCACTTCGGCCGGATCGCGCTCCTCGATGGGGATGGCGGCGCCGGTGGGGCAGGCGAGATCCACCGTGGAGAAGGGCGCCACGGGGTGGAAGGGCACGCCGTGGTGACGGGCCTGCACGGCCAGCCCGTAGGTGCCCACCTTGTTGGCGAAGTCGCCGTTGGCGGCCACGCGGTCCGAGCCCACCAGCACGCGCTGCACCTTGCCATCGCGCAGCAGCAGGGCCGCCATGCTGTCGGTGATGAGCGTGGAAGGGATGCCCAGCTTCCGGAGCTCCCAGGCCGTGAGGCGCCCGCCCTGCAGCAGGGGCCGCGTCTCATCGGCATACACATGGATGCGCTTGCCCTGCTCGAAGGCGCGCCGGATGACGCCCAGGGCCGTGCCGATGCCCGCGGTGGCGAGCCCGCCCGTGTTGCAGTGGGTGAGGAGGCCCTCGCCGTCCTGGATCAGCTCAGCGCCGTGCCGCGCCATGCCTTCGCACAGCCGCACATCCTCCTCGAAGATGGCCCGGGCCTCGCGGACGGGATCCGCGGCGTCCCTCATGCGGTCCATGGCCCACATGAGGTTCACGGCCGTGGGCCGCGCCGCCCGCAGGGCGGCGCAGGCGGTGGCGTATTCGGTGGCGGAGGCTCCACGAGCGGCGAAGGTGGCCAGGCAGGCGGCGGCCGCCACCCCGATGAGCGGCGCGCCCCGGACCGCCAGCCGCCGGATGAGGGCGATCATGGCCTCGGGCTCGCTGCCGTCCAGCCAGGCTTCCGCATCGGGAAGCTGGGTCTGGTCCAGCACCCAGAGCGTGCGGCTATCGTGTTTCAGTCCCAGGGATTCGAAGGGCGTCATCAGATGATCCTCGGGCCGAGTTTCGCCCGGAGGGCCCGCAGCTCGTCCTGGTCCGACTGGGCCAGCGGCTTGGCGCCGCCCAGGGTTTCGGCCTTCCACAGGATGGTGGCGACCTGTTCCAGGCGCTCCAGGCCACCCACCGCCTCGTCCAGGTGTTCGCCCCAGCACAGGCCGCCGTGGCGGGCCAGGATCATGAGGCGGTGGGCGGGCAGGAAGGGCAGGAGGTTGGTGCCCATGGCCTCGGTGCCGGGAATGGCCATGGGGACGATGGGGATGCGGCCCGCCGCCAGGATCACCTCGGGCAGGCCGTCCGCGGGCAGCTCGCCCAGCTCGGGCCGGGCCAGGCTCCAGGCGATGGCCGTGGGCGGGTGGGCGTGGACCACGGCCCTGGCTTCGGGCACGGCGCGGTAGATGGCCAGGTGCATGGCCCGTTCGCTGCTGGGGCGGCCCGAGAGGATCTCGCCGTCCAGGGTGAGGTGGGCCAGGTCCTCCCGACGCACCTTCGCCTTGGGCACGCCGCTGGGGGTCATGGCGATGAGCCCGTTGGGCAGGCGCACCGAGAGGTTGCCGTCCGAGGCCGCCAGCAGGCCCCCCGCATGGAGGCGGCGGCAGCCGTCGAGGAGGTCGCTCAGGAGGGGATCGGACATGGGTCCAGTGTAGGGGCTATTTCGCCTTGGCCCCTTTCTTCACGGGCGCTGGTCTGGGCGCGGGCAGGGCGGCGTAGCGCTCTGCCTGCCGCAGGTTCTCCGCGAGGACCAGGTTGTCGGGCTCCAGGGCCAGCGCCGCCTTGAAGTCGTCCCGGCTCCCGGCGTACTGCTTCAACTCGAAGCGGGCGCGGCCACGGTTGAACAGGGCCTCCAGTTGGTTGGGCTCCAGGGCCAGGGCCTGATTCAGCACTTCGCAGGCCTCGGGCCAGGCCTTCTTCTCGATGAGGCAGCGCGCCAGGTTGTTCCAGGCGTAGGCGATCTTGGGATCCTTCGCCAAGGCGGATCTGAGGACGGGTTCCGCCTCGGGAAACCGGCCCAGGCGGGCGAGGGCCTCTCCTTTCCAGGCGAGGCCGGAACCAAGCTCCGGCCGCCGGAGGAGCAGTTCATCGGCGTAGGCCAGCAGGGCCGCCCATTCCATGCCCTGCCGGGCTTCGGTGCATGCATTGGCGAGCCCGTCGCCATCGCCCAGACGGCCATTCTCGGCATGCGCCGCCGCGGCCTCCGCGTGGCGGCCCAGCCCGCTCAGCGCCCTGGCCCGGTAGAACCGGTGGGTGCCGAGACGGGGGCCGGACTTGGCCTCCAGCTGCGGTTGCAGGGCCTCGCAGACTTCCGCCAGACGTCCCCAGCGCTGACTTCGGTGGAGGGCCTGGAGCCAGGTTTCGTAGTGGCGGCCGCGCAGGGCCGGCGATTGCGCTTCGAACCAGTCCGCCAGCCTGGCCCAGTCCTTGGCCTTGAGGAGGGCATCCATCTGGGGTGGCATCGCGTCGTTCGAGGCCACCTGGGCCACCGGGGCCGGGCTCGGTGGAGGGGCCTGGGCGGGCCAGAAGAGCATGGGCTTCCTTTCGAGGAATGGTCAATCTTAACCAAATCATACCTGTAGATGAGTAGGCCGATTTGCAGGCGTGGCTTCGCAGGGATGGGTTGTGATTTGTATTTAGGAATTTCTGGTGTGAAATATGGGCATGGAGGTCCCATGTCCTTCGCCCGCGTCCTTCCCGCCCAGTTCTGCCTGCTCCTGGTTGCCGTGCTGGCGATGCGCCTGGGCTTTCCGCTGATCATGATCGTGCCGCTGACCGCCATGTTGATGCTGGCTGCCTGCGTGCCCTGGTCCGAGGTGCGGGCCCTCATGACGGTCGTGCTGGGGCTCTGCACCCTGGTCTGGGCGGTCATGACCGCCATGCGGGTGGAGCTGCGCATGGCCTACGAGCAGCCCTTCCTCCGCCTGGCGGCCATCCTGGGCGGCGTGACCCTGTTCAACGCCTGGGCCGCCTGGCTGCTCTGGTCGAGCCGCAAGGCGATCCGCGCGGAGCTGGCCGCGACTCCCGCCGAGCGGTAGGCCGAGTCACAAGCGAAGCCCCCGGGGCAGGGACCTGCCGCCGGGGGATTCTCGCGTACGGGGTTACTTCGTGAGGTTCTGGCGGAGGGCCGCCTTGAGGGCCTCGGCTTCCGGATTCGGGGCACTGGAGAGTGCCACGCCGGCCAGCTGCCCCGCCTTCTCGCTGAGCAGGAGGCCCAGCAGGCTCTCGATGAAGCTGCCGCCGCCCTGCTGGCCACCCCCCAGGTGGATCTTGGGCACGACATCCACCTGGGACTTCTCGATGGCCTCGGCGAAGCGGCTCATGACCTGCTGCACCAGCTGGAATTGCGGGCCGCCGTAGGCCCGGACCTGCTCCTCGATGGCCATGGCCTGGGCGATGCCCACCCGGGCGGCCTGCTCGGCCTGGGCTTCGGCCATGACCTTGATGCGCTTGGCCTCGCCCTCGCCCATGAGGCGCACCTTCTCGGCCTCGGCACCGGCCAGCGTCTGGATCTGGGCCGCCTGCTGCTGGGCCTTCGCGTAGTCGGCCTTGCCCTGGTTGCTCTGAACCTCGATGCTGATGGCCGATTCCGTCAACGCCGTCTGCTGCTTGGCCTTGGCCTCGGCCTCGCGCAGCTCGCGCTCCTTGGCGGCAGCGTTCTGCTGGCGGCCGTAGGTTTCCACCTGCTCGTCGGCGATCTGGCGGCTGCGCAGCTGGATGAGGATCTGCTCGATCTGGCCGCCCTGGGCGCCGCTGCTGGGGGTGCCGATGAGGACTTCCTGCAGCTCCAGGTTGTACTGGCTGAACTTCTCCTTCATCTGCACGCCGCTCTGTTCCTGGATGGCGCTGCGGTCCTGGATGAGCTGGATGAGGGTGCGGGTCTGCCCGATGTTCTTGAAGTAGGCGCTGACCATGGGATCCAGCGTCTGCTCCACCAGTTTCTTGATGTCGCCGAAGCGCTGGATGACGAGGGGCGCCTTGCGGTAGTCGATATGCACCACCACAGAGAGGGGCAGGCTGGGCTCGAAGGCGTCCTTGGTGATGAGGCTCACCTCGCTCAGATTCTCATCGAACTTGTGGCTGCCCACCTCGCCCTTGGTCCACTTCAGGATGAAGTTCGTGGTGGGCACGATGGCCACTTTGCCCGCGTAGGTGTTGAAGGCGTACTTACCCGGCATGAGGGGTTCCGACCACACCCCACGGCTGCCCTTGGCCACCAGCTCGCCGTGTCGGTACTCCTGACCGCTGATGTCGGTGCCGGTCTGGCCGGTGTAGCTCACCACCACGCCCACGGTGCCCACTTCCACCACGGTCTTGGGGATCAGCTCCACCGTGGCGAAAAGGCGGTTCACGTAGTAGGTGCCTTCCACGAGCACCTGGTACTGGCGGCCCCGCTGGCCGCCTGCGGCCAGGAATTTGTCAGCGTCCTGGAAGTTGTTGTGGTAGGTGGCGACTTGGCGCGAATCCTCGCCCACGCTGGGCGCGATGATTTCACCGCTGGCCAGGCTGGGGCCGTCGTGGACCGTGACGATGCCCACAGCGTCATCCGTCCCCTTGATGATCACGGGCCGCCAGCCGGCGCGCTCGGTGATGATGGCGCTCATCTTCTGGAAGGTCTCCAGCTCGCCCGGGTCCAGGGGCAGGTAGAAGAGCCGGTCCTCGGTGAGGACGACGAACTGGGCCAAGTTGATGGCGTAGATGCCTTCGCGGAGGATCTGGCGCTGCGGGCCCTTCTGGCCGCCGTTCTGGAGGAAGGCCACCACGTCCTGGAAGTCCGCGCCGCGGGCGTTGCTGGCCAGGGCCTGGGTGGGCGGCAGGTCCTTGCCGTCGCGGGCGAACACGTAGCCGATCTTGCCCTGGGGAATGGTCACGAGCGGCATCTTGTGGATGCGGTACTGGAAGGGCGTGAGCAGGTGCCAGCCGCCGCGCAGCAGGCTGGGCTGGAAGCCGGCCTCGCCGCCGAGGGCGATGAGGCCGGTCTTCACCGAGCCCTTGCCGCTGATGAGCTTCTCGACGATGCCCACGCGGTTGTTGGGGATGTAGCGGATCCACTTGCTGAGCAGCAGCAGCGCGAAGGCGGTGCCGAGAAGGGCCAGCAGGGTCAGGCCGGGGTTGGCGGAAAGCCAAGTGAGGTCCATGAGGACTCCAGGGGACGGATTTCGGAAAGGGTGCCGTTCCAGTGTGCCGTCCCACCTGGATGCCGGGGTTCTTCTTTCCACGAGGTCCGGCGCCCCGGCTTCAACGGAAGCGGGCGGCAGGGATCCAGGGGGAAAAGAACCATACGAAGGCACGAATCATAGGCTGGGCTCGCCTCTGCGCCGTGACGGCCATCACCATTCCCCCGGCGGGTATGCTGGCGGCATGGACGACCTCCTGGACTGGATGAGGGAGCGGTGGTGGATGCTGGCGGCGGGTCTCGCCGCGGCGGGCTTGGCCCTCGGGTGGTGGTCGGACCGGCCCCTGGCCCAGCCGGCGGGCGTCCTCGCCCCGGCGGATCCGCTCCAGGAGCCCATGGAAAGCGCGGCGCCGTGGACCTACCGGAACCACCGCCTCACGCCCCTCGCCCGCTTCGAGCTCCGGGCCCGGGTGCTGGGCGTCGAGCGCTACCGCTTCGACCGCGCCGCGGAGCTCTCGCCGGTGGACTTCGCGCTGGGCTGGGGCCCCATGTCCGATTCCCGCATCCTCCAGGACATCGCGGTCACCCAGCGGGACCGCTGGTACTTCTGGAGCGCGGCGCGGCTGCCGATCCCGCCCTCGGAAGTGGCGAACCACAGCGCGAACATGCACCTCATCCCGGCCGATGACTCGGTGGCGCGGCGCCTGCTGTCCGCGCGGCCCGGGCACCTCGTGGCGCTGCAGGGGCAGTTGGTGCGGGCCGAGGGACAGGACGGCTGGCGCTGGATCAGCAGCCTCTCCAGGACGGATACCGGAGATGGCTCCTGCGAGGTGGTCTGGGTCGAATCCGTGCACATCGCAGACCGCTGAGGTCACATATGACCCCCAGGTAGAAAAGCGGTTCGCGGACCCCTGATAGACTCGGCGGGCTAAGGCCCTTGGAGTCCCATGTTTGACATCGAAGCCTCCCTTGACAGCCGCCTGCTGGCGGAGCCCCGGAATCGCCCCACGGTGGTCTTCCCCGAGGCCCTGGATCCACGCACCCTGGAAGCCGCCTGCTTCCTGGGCCGCTTCATCCGACCGGTCTTCCTGGCGCCCGAGGCCGAGGTGCGGGCCCTGGCCGCCAGCCGGCTCGCCCACCTAGGCGAGGACCGGGTGGCCTACACCCTGTCCGAGAGCGCCTTCGTGGATCCGGCCTCTCGGCCCGACCTGCTGGCGGCCTTCGCCGCCGCCGCCGTGGAGTGGGGCCACAGCCATGGCCGCTACCAGAGCCTGGAGGAGGCCCAGCGGTTCATGACCGACCCCTGCCTCTTCGGCATCTGGGCCGTGAAGCTGGGACATGCCGACATGGTGGTGGGGGGCGCCATCCACGAGCCCAAGGCCTTCTTCCGGCCCATGGTGGAGCTGCTGGCCCAGCGCAGCGTCACCTGCGAGGCGGGCGTGTTCGTGCTGCCCGACTCCCATCCGGAAGACGTCTATCCCCACAACATCGTGGTGTTCGGCGATGTGGGCGTGAATGCCTCCATGAACCCGCGCACCCTGGCCGAGGTGGCGGTGGGCACCTGCGCCGTGGCCCGGGACCTCATCCCCGAAGAGGTGCTGCCGGAGATCCGTTGCGCCATGGTCTCCTACTCCAACCGCGGCAGCGACGAAGGGCCTTCGCCCGAGCTGGTGCGCCAGGCGGCGGACCTGGTGCCGGGCATCCTGGCCGAGCGCGTCAAGCACGCCGCCCGCTACGGCACCATCCACATCCGCGGCGAGATCAAGGTCAGTGTGGCGCTGTCGCGCCGCTCGGCGGATCTCTACCACTCGGACGGCCTCCCCTGGGAGGGCGGCCCCAATGTCATCGTCTGCCCCAACCTCGACATGGGGAACCTGCTCTACCACCTGTATTCCACCCGCTTCCCGGACGCCAAGAAGTTCCCCGTGATGTTCGGCCTCTGGTTCCAGGGCGTGGACCTGCCCATGGACTGCACGCCCGAGGACATCCGCCTGGCGGTGAAGGCCTCGGTGATGCGCCTGCACCACTACGGCGAGTGGAAGCGCACCCCCAAGGACACCTTCTTCCGCCGCCACCGCGTGCTGGTGCTGAACCCCGGCTCCACCTCCACCAAGACCTCGGTCTTCGAGGGCGACGAGGAGCGCTGCACCGAGGAGATCCAGCACACCGCCGAGGAGATGAAGCCCTTCGAGGGCCGTCCCATCACCGAGCAGTTCACCTTCCGCAAGGAGGCCGTGCTGCGCTTCCTCGCCGAGAAGGGCCTGAGCCAGGGCGATCTGGATGCCGTGGCGGGCCGCGGCGGCCTGCTGCGCCCGATCCCCCACGGCACCTGGAATGTCGGGGCCCCCATGCTGGAGGACCTGATGGCCGGCAAGCGCGGCGAGCACGCCAGCAACCTCGGCGCCCTCATCGCCTCCGAGCTGGTGGCCGGCACGGGGAAGCCCGCCTTCATCGTGGATCCGGTGGTGGTGGACGAAGCCGATCCCAAGGTCAAGGTCACGGGGGTGAAGGAGCTGCCCCGCCGCGTGATCAGCCACGCCCTCAACCAGATCGCCACGGCCCGGCGCTACGCCGAGGAGCACGAGACCTTCTACGAGCGGGTCAACGTCATCGTGGCCCACATGGGCGGCGGCATCACCGTGGGCGCGCACCGCAAGGGGCGCTACATCGACGTGAACAACGGCCTGGACGGGGAGGGGCCCTTCTCGCCCCAGCGCAGCGGCAGCCTGCCGCCGGGCCAGCTCATCGACCTCTGCTTCTCGGGCAAGTACACCAAGGCCGAGCTCAAGCTCCTGAACAAGGGCAGGGGCGGGATGATCGACCTGCTGGGCACCGCCGACATGCGGGAGGTGGAGCGCCGCGTGGAGGCCGGGGATGCCGAGGCCCGGCTGGCCTACGAGGCCATGCTCTACCAGATCGCCAAGGCCATCACGGCCCTTGCGCCCGCCTTCGAGGGCGAACCCATCGACGCCATCCTGCTGACCGGCGGCATGGCCCGCTCCGAGAAGCTGGTCGCCGAGTTGGAGCGCCTCACCGTGGCCCTGGGCTGCGGCGTCCAGGTCTACCCCGGCGAGAACGAGATGGCCGCCCTCGCCAAGGGCGCCCTGCGCGTGCTCTCAGGCCGGGAAGTCGCCAAGGACTATCCGCCGGTTTGAGCGTCCGCCGACCGTCTAGACTGGTCGAATCCCGTCCCGCTCACATGAATCCGGAGGATTGCCCCGATGCGCTGCCGCCTTGCCCCCGTGCTTCTGGCCTGTGTCGCGGGCCTCGCCGCTCCGGCCCTGGAAGTTGCCCAGGCCGTTCCCCCTGCCCAGGCGAAGGTCCAACCGGAGGCCATTCTGAGCCAGGCCCGCGACGCCTATGTGGGCCTGGCGGCCCGCGGCTTCAGGGGCTACCGCTCGATCGTGACCCCAGACTGGCCCCTGACCCTGGCTGAGCTGGCCAAGACCAATCCAGACGGCTACGAGGCCGCGCTGAAGCTCCTGCAGCAAATCCGGTACGAGGTGCGGGTGGGCGCCCATGGTCAGTCCCAGATCACCCACACCTTCGTGGATACCCCCAACCAGGGCACCACCACCGGTCTGAACCAGGTCAACCAGGGCGTGGAGCAGGCGGTCAACGGATTCTTCCAGACCTGGGCCCCCCTCATGGTCCACTCCCCCATCCCGCCCAAGGAGGTCCCCTGCAAGGCCGAAGATCAGGGTTCCCACTTCCAGCTCAACTGGGAGGAGGCAGGCGGCGTCAGGGTGGACCTCCGGCTGGACCGGGCCTTCACGGTCACGGAGATGAAAGTCCTCGCACCCGCCTTCCATGCGGCCATCCGGCCCACCTTCGAGCGCCAGTCGGGCGCCTTCGTGCTCTGTGGCTACGATGCCGACTTCACGCCCCAGAATGGAGGTGCCGCGATGACCTTGAAGGTTCTGATCCAGAACCAGCTGCTGGACGGACTGCCCCTTCCGGCCCACTTGGATGTCACGGTCTGGACCCAGGGCCGGAAAGAGCGGATGACCTTCGCCTTCACCGAATTGAAGGCGGAGGCGAAAGGATCAGGCCAGTAGCGCCGCCAGGGCGATGGAGCTGAGCTTGGTCTTGGCGCTGTCGCCGCGGCTGCTGAGGACACAGGGGACCCGGGCCCCGGCCACCACGGCGGCGATCTCGGCGCCGCCCAGCTTGGTGCCGGCCTTGTAGAACACGTTGCCGGCCTCGATGTTGGGGAAGAGCAGGCAGTCGGCGTCGCCGGCCACGGGGCCGCCCAGGCCCTTGATCTGGGCCGACTCGGCATCCAGCGCGCCGTCCAGGGCCAAGGGGCCGTCCACCAGGGCGCCCTTGATCTGGCCCCGGTCGGCCATCTTCGACAGCATGGCGGCGTCGGAGCTGGAGCTCATCTTGGGCAGCACCTGCTCGGAGGCCGCCAGCACCGCCACCTTGGGGGTCTCGACGCCCAGGGCTTTGGCGGTCTTGACGAGGTAGTTCAGGATGGCCAGCTTCTCCTTGAACTCGGGCTCGGGGATGACGGCCACGTCGCCGGCGATGATGAGCTTCGCGTGGCCGGGATGCTCCATGACGGTCACATGGCTGAGGATGGCGCCCGGATCCAGCAGGCCCTGCTCCTTGTTCAGGATCGCCCGCATGTACTTGTCCGTGCTGAGCAGGCCCTTCATGAGCAGGTCGGCCTCGCCGGAGCGCACCATGGCCACGGCCTTGGTGGCGGCTTCGGTATCCGTGGCGGTGTGCACCACCTGGAAGCGCTCCTTCGGCAGGCCCAGCTCCTGGCAGACCTTGGCGATGAGGGCCTGATCGCCCACCAGGATCGCCTCCACCAGGTTGGCCTCCACCGCGGCATTCACCGCTTCCAGGGTGTGGGCGTCGTTGGCCCAGGCCACCACCAGGCGCTTGCGGGGACGGTCCTTCACGGCAAGGAGCAACTCGTCGAGCGTATTGATCCGCATGGCGGTTCCTGTCAAAAGGCCGGTTGCACCGGCAGGCCCAGGGGAAGGTAGCATGGTCGCCATGGCTGTCTCAGTGAGCTTCCGCACATACCTTCTCGAACAATTGGGGCAGATCCGCCCCATCACCACCCGGCCGATGTTCGGCGGTCTGACCTTCTTCGCGGAGGGCCGCGCTTTCGCCCTGGCCGATGACGGCGTGCTCTATTTCAAGGTGGACGACAGCAACCGCCCCGATTTCCTGGCCGTGGGCAAGGGCCCTTTCCTGCCCTTCGGAGATCCGGAGAAGCCCATGCAGTACTACGAGGTTCCGGAGGAGGTGCTGGAGGACGCGGACGCGCTGGCCCAGTGGATGGCCAAGGCCATCGCCGTGGCCATGAAGGTGAAGCCGAAGGCCAAGTCCAAAGCCAAGTCCGCCCGGGAGAAATAACCCATGGTCTCCACCTTTGCCATCCGACCCGCCACGCCCGACGACGCCCCGACCCTGGCGGCCCTGGGCGCCCAGACCTTCCGCGAGACCTTCGAGACGATCTGCTCCTCCCAGGACCTGGCGGCGTTCCTGGCGGCCGCCTATGGTGATGCGATCCAGCGCACGGAGCTGGCGGACTCCTCCCGTCCCGCCCTGGTGCTGGAATCCGAGGGGAGGCCGGTCGGTTTCGCCCAGTTGCGCCTGGGCCACCGGGAACCCTGCGTGACGGGCAGCCGCCCCGTCGAGCTGCAGCGCATCTACGTGCTCCGCGAGGCCCATGGCAGCGGCTTCGGCGCGGCCCTCATGGAGGCCTCAGTGGATCAGGCCCGGGCCTGGGGCGCCGACGTGCTCTGGCTGGGGGTCTGGGAGCACAACGACCGGGCCCTCGCCTTTTACGCCCGCCATGGCTTCCGCGAGGCCGGCGACCATGTGTTCATGATCGGCCAGCAGGTGGATCGCGACCTGATCCTGGTCAAGGACCTCTCCTGAACCTGGTGCTGCTGTCCCCGGAGGACCTGGTCGCGCCGGACCGGGCGCGCCTGACCGGGCGGCGGCTTGACCATGTGCGCGAGGTGCACCGGGCCCAGGTCGGGGAGGACCTGGCGGTGGGGCTCCTGGGTGGAAGGATGGGCCGGGGCCGGGTGGCGCGGCTGGAGGAGGGGCTTCTGGAGCTGGAGCTCGCACTGGACCAGGCCCCGCCGCCGAAGCTGCCACTGACGCTGGTCCTCGCCATGCCGCGCCCCAAGGTGCTCAACCGCGCCATGGCCGCCGCCGCCAGCCTGGGCGTGGCCCGCATCGTCCTGCTCAACGCCTGGAAGGTGGAGAAGGCCTACTGGGCCAGTCCAAGGATGGCGCCCGGGAACCTGCGGGAGCAGCTGCTCCTGGGGCTGGAGCAGGCCAAGGACACGGTGCTGCCCGAGCTGCGCCTGGCGCGGCTCTTCCGTCCCTTCGTGGAGGATGAGCTGCCGGGTCTGCTGGCGGGAGGCACGGGCCTGCTGGCCCACCCTGGCACGGGGGGTGCCGTGCCTCGGGCCATGGCCGCTCCCCTCACGTTGGCCATCGGGCCCGAGGGTGGCTGGATCGACGCCGAAGTGCGGAGCCTGCTGCAGGCCGGCCTCCGGCCCCTGGACCTGGGCCCGCGCATCCTCCGCACCGAGACGGCCCTGGCGGCGCTGGTGGGCAAGCTGTTCTAGCCCAGGAACAGCCGGTAGGCGGGATTGTCTCCTTCATCCACGAAGCGGTAGCCCAGTCCGTCCAGGAAGGCCTGGAAGGCTTCGTGATCCTCCGGTGGAACCTGGATGCCCGCCAGGACGCGGCCGTAGTCGGCGCCGTGGTTGCGGTAGTGGAAGAGGGAGATGTTCCAGCCGCGGCTCATGCGTTCCAGGAAGCGGAGCAGGGCGCCCGGGCGCTCCGGGAACTCGAAGCGGTAGACCCGCTCGTGGACGGCGGCCGGAGCCCTTCCGCCCACCAGGTGGCGCACGTGCAGCTTGGCCATCTCGTTGTCGCTGAGGTCCTGGGCCCCCAGCCTCTCGTCCCGCAGGCGGGCGAGGAGGGGCGCCAGCTCCGAGCGGTCTGCCATCTGCAGGCCCACGAAAATGTGGGCCCGGTCCGGGTCGGCCATGCGGTAGTTGAACTCGGTGATGGACCGGTGTCCGATGAGTTCGCAGAAGGCCCGGAAGCTGCCGGGCCGCTCGGGGATGGTGACGGCCAGGATGGCTTCGCGCCGTTCGCCCAGCTCCGCCCGCTCGGCCACGAAGCGCAGGCGGTCGAAGTTGGCGTTGGCCCCCGAGAGGATGGCCACCATGTTGCTGGCCGCGGTGCCGGTCCCCTGGCGAGCGGTCCAGGCCTTCAGCCCCGCTACGGCCAGGGCCCCGGCGGGTTCCAGCACGGAGCGCGTCTCCTCGAACACATCCTTGATGGCCGCGCAGATCTCGTCCGTGTCCACCAGAACCACCTCGTCCACGAACTGGCGGCAGAGGTCGAAGGATTGTTCACCCACCTGGCTCACGGCCACGCCATCGGCGAAGAGCCCCACGCGCTCCAGGCGCACGCGGCGCCCTGCCGCCAGGGACTGGCGCATGGCATCGGCGTCCACGGGTTCCACGCCGATGATGCGGATGCCCGGCTGGAGGCGCTTGAGGTAGGCGGCGATGCCGGCGATGAGGCCGCCCCCGCCCACGGGCACGAAGACCGCCCCCATGCCCCGGGGCATCTGGCGCAGCAGCTCCAGGCCGATGGTGCCCTGGCCGGCGATCACATCGAGGTCGTCGTAGGGATGGATGTAGACCCGGCCCTCCGAGCGGGCCAGTTCCTGGGAGTGGGCGTAGGCCTCCTCGAAGGAATCCCCCTGAAGCACCACCTGGGCCCCCAGGGTGCGCACGGCATCCACCTTGATGGCGGGCGTGGTGACGGGCATGACGATCACCGCCTCGCAACCCAGCTTCCGTGCCGCCAGGGCCACGCCCTGGGCGTGGTTGCCCGCCGAGGCCGCGATGACGCCGCGGGCGCGGGCCCCGGGATCGAGGTGGGCCAACTTGTTGTAGGCCCCCCGAAGCTTGAAGGAGAAGACCGGCTGCAGGTCCTCCCGCTTCAGCCACACCGGGCCGCCCACGCGGCGGGACAGCTTGGGCGCCGGCTCCAGGGGCGACTCGATGGCCACGTCGTAGACCAGGGCCGTGAGGATGCGCTCGAGGAGGTCGCGGGAGGGAGCTGGGGATGGATTCACGGCGGACTCCGCAGAAAGAAGAGCCCCCCGACCTGGCGGTGCGGGGGGCTTGGAATCAGGAATGGCTTCCGGCCTAGGCCCCCCGGCGCGACCGGATGATCGCGATGGCGTGAATGCTGGGGCGGGCGGAAGGTGTCATGGCAGCGGTTGGATCAGCCAAGCTAGCACCGGCTCCGGGGTTCCACAAGGCTGCGATGGAGGCTGGCTTGGGGGTTGGACGGGGGCTGGGGCGAGCCGTTGATTTGATTCCTCGTTAGGCGATGTATATTGGGGGACCCGACCTCGGAGTCTTTGATGCTGAGCTTCCGCGCTTCCGCCCTGCTGGTCCTCGCCTGCGGCCTCGTGGCCCAGGACCGCATCCCCCGCTTCGTCAGCTCGCCGGATGTGAACGGCGACCGCGTGGTGTTCACCTGGGAGGACGACCTCTGGCTCGGCTCCCTCAAGGGCGGTCCTGCCCGGCGGATCACGACCCACCCGGGCGTGGAGACCGCCGCGCGCTTCAGCCCGGATGGTCGGTGGATCGCCTTCACGGGCCAGTACGACGGGGGCAACCAGGTCTATGTGGTGCCGGCGGAAGGCGGTGCGCCGAAGCGGCTCACCTGGGGTGGCGGTGCCACCGTGCAGGGCTGGACGCCCGAGGGCAACCAGGTGCTCTTCAAGACCGTGGCGGACTTCGACCGCCGGCCCGTGGAGCGCTTCTTCACCGTGGACCTCGAAGGCCACCAGCCCGAGGCCCTGCCGATCCCCCGGGGCACCGCGGGCACGCTGTCCCCCGATGGCCAGCGCTTCGCCTACAACGCCAAGGGGAGGGCCGAGTACTACTGGAAGCGCTACAAGGGCGGCGACCACCCGGACCTCTGGCTGGCGGATCTGAAGACCGGGCGCTTCGAGAAGCTGACTGATTTCGTGGGTCGCAATGGTGCGCCCATCTGGGCCGGCGGCCGGGTGATCTTCGAGTCCGATCGCGGCAGCTCCGGCATCACCAACCTCTTCGCGGTGGACCCGGCCACCAAGGCCGTGGAGCAGCTGACGGACCTGAAGGCCTTCGACGCCCAGCAGCCCAGCACCGATGGCCGCACGGTGGTCTTCGTGCAGGGCGGCCACCTGCAGGCCCTGGACCTGGCCTCCAAGGCCCTGCGACCCGTACCGGTGACCACCAGCAGCGACGGCTGGAAGGCCGCGCCGCGACCCGTGAATCCCAAGGACTGGATCCAGGCCATGAGCCTCGCGGCCGGGCAGGCCGTCTTCGAGGCCCGGGGCGAGGTGTTCCTCCTGCCCACGGACGCCACCAAGCCCGCCCGGAACCTCACGAAGACGCCCGGCGTGCGCGAGCGTTTCCCCCGCCTGTCGCCGGATGGCAAGCGCGTGGCCTATTTCAGCGATGCCAACGGCGACTACGACCTCTATGTCCAGGCCGTGGACGGCGCCCCGGAGCGCATCCCCACGGGCCTGAAGACCGCCCTCTACCACCTGGAGTGGAGCCCGGACGGCACCAAGGTCCTCTTCGGCGACAAGAGCTTCGCCCTCTATGTCATGGACGTGGCCACCAAGAAGCTCACCAAGGTCGATGAGTCCCACGAGTTGAAGAACGACCAGTTCACCTGGGAGGTGAGCGACTACGCCTGGTCGCCGGACTCCCAGTGGGTGGCCTACAGCTTCGTGGAACCCAGCCGCAACAGCCGCATCCACCTCTTCAACCTCGCCACGAAGCAGAAGGTCACCCTGACGGACGGCTTCTACGACTGCCTGAACCCCCGCTTCGACCTCGATGGCAGCACCCTCTATTTCCTCAGCTACAGCAACTTCCACACCCGCCTCGACCCCAGCCAGGACAACCACATCCAGTCCGCGCCGGTGCAGGTGATGGCTGTGAAGCTGAAGGCCGGGGAGGAGAGGGCCGCCTCCTCGCTATCTTCCGGCAGCGCCTTCCGCATCGACGTGGCAGGCCTGGCGGAGCGCATCGCACCCCTGCCCGTGAAGCCCGGCAACCTGTTCCACCTCAAGGCGGGCCGCGGCCTAGTGGGCTGGGACGAGGTCGAGGGCTGGGACGACGGCGTGGTGGAGGAGCTCTACGGGCCCCGCGGCGCGGAGAAGTGGAAGCTGCACCTCTACGACCCGGCGGCCAAGAAGGACAAGGAGGTCGTGCTGGCCGAGCCCGTGAGCGACTGGGCCTTCGACGCCGAGGGCCGGCGGCTGCTCATCCGCAAAGGCCCGAACTTCCACACCGGCGAGGCCACCGCCGTGTTCGCCGCCAAGGCCCTGCCCGAAAAGCTGGATCTGGAACGCCTGACCATGACCGTGGATCCGCGCGCCGAGTGGAAGCAGATCTTCGAGGACACCTGGCGCTGGTACCGGGACTTCTTCTATGACAAGGACATGAACGGCAACGACTGGAACGCCATCGGCGCCAAGTTCCGCGCGCTCGTTCCGGAGCTGAACTCCCGCCAGGAGCTGAACTGGCTGCTGAGCCAGATGGTGGGCGAGCTGAGTGTGAGCCACACCTATGTGAGTGGCGGCGACGCCGGACCGGGCCGGCCCCTGCCGAACCTGGTCTTCCCAGGCATGCTGGGCGCCGATTTCACCGCGGAGAACGGCGTTTACAAGTTCGCCAAGGTGTACGGCCCCACGGCCTATGCCCGGGACCTCAAGGCTCCCCTGGCGGACCCCGCGCCCAAGGTGAAGGAGGGCGAGTACCTGCTGGCCATCGATGGCAGACCCCTGCGCGCCCCGGAGGCCATCCAGGCCCGGTTGCAGGTCATCAAGGGCCAGAAGGTGACGCTCACCGTGAACAGCAAGCCCGTGATGGAAGGCGCCCGCACCATTGAAGTCGAGCCTATTCCCAACGACTGGGACCTGCGCTACCACCGCTGGATCGCCGGCAACATCGCCGCCGTGGACAAGGCCTCCAATGGCCAGCTGGGCTACATGCACATCACGGCCATGGGCGACCAGAACATCGGCCAGTTCGACAAGTACTGGCGCGCCTTCCGCTACAAGAAGGGCATCGTCATCGATGTGCGCGGCAACGGCGGCGGCTGGACCGAGTACTTCATGATCGACAAGCTGGAGCGCAAGCAGGTGGGCTTCAATGTCCTGCGCGGCATGGCGCCCTTCCGCTACCCCAACACCGCCTCGGACGGCCGCTACGTCTTTCTCACCAACGAGCAGAACGGCAGTGACGGCGAGGCCTTCCTCATGCACGTGAAGGCCCGCAACCTGGGGACCATCGTGGGCGTGCCCAGCTGGGGCGGCCTGGTGGGCATCATCAATACCCAGTTCACCCTGGACGGCGGCACCGTGGAGCAGAGCAACAACGGCTTCTACGGCCGCGAAGGCCAGTGGTGGGTGGAGAACCACGGCGCCGACCCCGACCTCGTCGTGGAGAACGATCCCGCCAGCCTCATGCAGGGCCGCGATCCGCAGCTGGAAACGGGCATCGCCACCCTGCTCAAGCAGCTCAGGGAGAACCCCACGCCCGCCTTCCCGCCCGTGCCGGCCTACCCCAAGCGCTGAGTGCCCAGACCCCGCGCGCGGAGGTCCCGTCAGGCCGGGTCCTCCGTGCGCCTGCGCAGGGAGGGGGGGAACTCGATGCGGAAGAGGGTGCCCGCGCCCGGTTCCGATTCCACCTGGATCTGCCCGCCATGGGCGCCCACGATGTTGGCGACCATGGACAGCCCGAGGCCCGTGCCCTTTCCCATCTCCTTGGTGGTGAAGAAAGGCTCGAAGACGCGCAGCCGCACTTCCTCCGCCATGCCGCAGCCGGTGTCCTCCACTTCGAGCCGGGCGCAGTCGCCCACGCGGATGGTACGCACCCTCAGAAAGCCGCCTTCGGGCATGGCGTCGCGGGCATTGAGGCCCAGGTTCACCAGCACCTGCTGGAGCTTGACCGGCTCGCCGAAGAGCAGGGGCAGGTCGGGGGCGAGCTCTGTCTCGACCCGGATGCTCCGGCCCAGCACACGGCGAAGGAGCGAGGCGGCCTCCTCAACCACGGCGTTCAGGTCCAGCTGCTCCCGGCGTCCGAGGTCCGGCCGGCTGAAGTCCATGAGGGAGCGCAGCACCTCCGCGCACTTGATGGTCGCGCCCTCGGCCGCCTGGAGGTGCGCCTGCACCTCGGGGTGGGACTCCAGGAGGGTCTGACAGATCGCGATCTGGCCGAGCACCATGGTCAGCTGGTTGTTCACGTCATGGACGATGCCCGGGGCCAGCATCCCCACGGAATCCATGCGCTGGCTGTGCTCCACCTGGTGCAGCAGGCGCTCCCGCTCGCGGTCGGCGCGGCCCGCCCGCCGCAGCTTTTCGCCCACGCGCTGCAACTCCCAGATGTCCGAATCGAAGTCCGGGGCCTCGGGGCCCCCTTCTCCCGGCCCGGAGGCCGACCGGGCGAGCTGGCTCATGGGCCGCGCCAGGCGGTTGTGGAGGTCCAGCATGGTCCAAGCTGCGCCCAGGACCGCGACCAGGGCCAGGAGGAAGGTGAACACCGCGTAGCGCCGGTGGCCCGGGAAGAGGTCCTCCTTCGGGATGGCCATGCGGAGGTCCATGCGGGGCTCGTCCTTCCTGGAGAAATGGCTGGAGGCCCCCACGTAGGACTTGCCGGGATCGAGGAAGGCCAGCCCCACGTTGGCCGGATCGGCCATGGTGCCCTTGAGCGGATCGCCCCCGGGGTCCGGAGACAGGGGGGCCAACTCGGGCTTGAGGCGGGGGCCCTGATCCCGGGTGTTCGACAGCTGAGGCGGCACGAGGAGGCGGCCATAGGGGTCCGTGAGGATCACCCGCGAACCGGGCGTGGGGCGGTTATCCCCGACCAGCCGGGTCAGCTCCTCCAGGGAGACATCCACGCCGACCACGCCCACCAGGTCTCCCAGCGGATTCCGCACCGGGACCGTGTAGGTGTACCCGGCCACTGTGCCTGTGAAATAGCTGTAGGCCTCGGGCGTCCAGGCCGGGGTGGCCTGCCGGGCCCCGAACCGGTACCAGTGGCGCTCGCGGGCCACGTAGACCTCCCGGCTGTCCCCGGGACCGGGCACCCAGCGCCCCTGCTGTAAGACGAAGCGCCGGGGATTGCGTCCGGCCTTGAAGAGCACGAGGTGCCAGGCGCCATCCTTCCGCAGGACGCAGGCGGAATCCCCGTCCTCGCGGCTGAGGATGAGGTTGGTGATGAACGCGCCCTTCTCCAGGAAGGGGATGACGCTCTGGAGGCCTTCCGGGCCATCCAGCCGGCCTTCCTGGAGGGTCCACCAGGACCCGAAGGCGGTGCCAGTCTCCTCGGCCCTCTGGAACTCGCGCGCGATGATCTGCTGGATCTGGGCCAACGAGCCCTCGGCGCGGGCCCGGCCCTGGGTTTCCACGGAATGCACGAGCCCCCACCACCAGAGTCCGAAGATGGCCAAGCCGCAGAGCCCCGTCAGAAGGGCGGACTTCCAAAGCAGCAGGCTCTTCAGCCGGGACATTCCGATGGTCTCCCTGGGAAACGGATCCTTCACTCCAGGCTCCTGATTCCTTCAGGTCCACGGTGGTCAGGCTTGCGATCCAGGCTAGCAAAACGGGGAAGAAAAAAACCAGAAATTGGAAATATATTACCAATGATTATCGAATCGAATATCTTGTATTAATTTGAAAATAGGATATTTATGTAAAATCATCAGCAACTGATCCAATCAGGGCGCCTCCCGGCGGCGCGAGGGCTAGAACCCCACCGCATACTCGCCGTCCCTCATCAGCGCGAGGCGGCTGCCATCGGCCATGGTGAGGTCCACGCTCAGGACCTTCACGTCCGGCTGGGTGTCGGGAACGTAGACGCGGTCGATGTGGATGACGGCCTCGGGGCCCGAGAACCGCGCCGGTCCTACCTGACCGCCGAAGTGGTCGCTGCGCCCGAAGGCCAGGTGCAGGCCCAGCTTCTCGTCCAGCAGGATCTCGCCGATGGGCTTCACCCCGAAGGCGGACAGCACGCCCAGTCCCAGTTCGGCGAGGTTGCCGTAGGCGGGCTCCCGGGCCAGGAGGGCGGCCTCCTCCCGCGACTTCGGCCCTTCGCTGACCACCTCCAGGGCCTGGTTCGCCTCGATGCGGTAGCGCACGATCTCCGCGCCGAACTGCACGGGCATGGTGCCCCGGGTTCGGCTGGGATCGCCTTCGCGCTCGCCCTCGTAGGGGACGATGTAGGCCTCGCCCGAAGGCAGGTTGCCCGCCACGCCCGGCTGAGGCAGCAGGCCGCCGGAAGCGTGGCCCGTGCGGTGGCGCAGGTCCACGTGCAGCTCGCAGGGGCCCTGGGGTGTGCCGAAGCGGAAGTCCGCGCCCTCGGCGCGGTCCAGCAGGTCCTTCAGGAGGTGCACGCGGCGGTTCACCTCGGTGTAGTCCAGCCGCAGGGCCGGGATCATGTCGGCCCGGAAGCCGGGCATGGTGGCGGCGCGGATGGGATGCTTCTTCGCGGCCAGCTTCAGGGGCGCCGTGGCCGAGAACTTGGTGATGGCGATGAGGATGGGGTGGCTGGCATAGAGCTCGGCGAAGCCGATGGAAGCTGCGGGGTCCAGCGCCTCCACCGCGGGCAGGGGGCCGCCGGCGTGCAGCCAGGCCCGCTCCGGCAGGTCCCCGTTGTTCGTGTGGACGTTGGGATAGAGCACCAGGTGCGCGTCCAGGCCCAGCTCGGTCCGATGGGCCTGGAGCGCGTCCACCCACGCCGCGGCGATGGCGCGGCGCTCGGCCCAACCCGGCTCGTCGGGCACGCGGGCATCGGGCAGGTCCACCAGGATGGCCAGGGCCGTCTCGCCCGGCCGGGGCTGGAACACCCGCTGCACCAGGGCCACCAGTTCCTCGCCGCTCAGCCGCTCACTCATGGCTTCCTCCGTCTGGGAGGATGCCGTGGACGGGTGGAGGCTGTCGAGTCATCCCTCGGCGGAAGGTCAGCGCTGCGCTTTCTGGGCCAGGGCCCGGGCCGAGGCCTGGAGGCGGGCGAGATCCTCGGGGGGCACCGTGCCGGAGGGCCTCTTCTCGTGCAGGGTCTCCTGAACGAGGTTGGCGAAATCGATCCAGGTGGGCAGGTGCTCCAGGTGCAGGGCCGCCAGGGCCTCCCCGAGGCGCGCGCGCAGCGCCCATGAGGTGTTGCGGGCATTCCAGGCGGCCCGGAGGGTGCTGTCCAGGGCGTGGGTCTTGGCCAGGGGCAGGGGTTGCGAGGCGGTGCCGTAGGCCCGGGCCAGGGCCTCCACCGCCAGGGTCTGGAGCTCCGGCGAGCCCAGTTCGGCGGCCTTGGCGCAGAGGGCACTGGCGGCCTCGGCATCGCCCAGGTCCCGCAGGGCCTGGCCCAGGGCCGCCTGGACGCGGGCGTTTTGGCCCGAGTGGAGCAGGGCCAGGAGGGGATCCACGGCCTGGGGCGAGCCCAGGGCTCCCAGGGTCTCCAGGGCGGCCAGCAGGATGGGCTCCT
This sequence comes from Holophagaceae bacterium, assembly GCA_046331485.1. Lineage (GTDB taxonomy): Bacteria > Acidobacteriota > Holophagae > Holophagales > Holophagaceae > Geothrix. The sequence continues at coordinate 57,133 of JAXLQS010000002.1, forward strand.
GGGGTTCGGAGGCCACCAACTCAAGCAGCCTCGGCGTCAGGCCCTCCAGCTGGTGCATGGCGATGAAGCGCAGCCCCACCTTGATCTCCTCGGGATCGGGAAGCTCCAGGCGTTCCAGGGCCAGGGCCTCGGGCTCCGGCAGCTGACCCAGGTGCCAGAGGGCCCGCTGGGCAAGGTCCGAAATGGGATCCCGCCGCAACTTCAGGAGGGTGTTCCGTAGGGCTGGATCCCGCCGTTCGCCCAGCACGTCCAGCGCCGCCAAGCGGAGGGCCCCGTCCGGTTCCTGGACGAGGAGGTCGAGGAGCTCCTCCGAGTCCACCGGCACGAGCCGGGCCAGCGCCGAGGCGACCCCGGTCCGCCCGGTGTTCCTGCGCAGGCACTCGGCCAGCGGGCCCAGCAGGCGCTGGGGGTCGATGAAACCCTGGCCGGCGAGATCCGCCAGTCCCTGGGCGGTGGCATCCAGGGCGAACTCCAGGCGCCGGGCTCGCTGGGCGGCCTGGTCGCCGGCCTGGCCCAGGTGCCGGGCCAGGTGGGCCGGCTTCTCCTCCTGGGAGGCCGCCAGGGTGTCCAGCAGGAAGGTGTCGAAGAGGTCGGGCTCGGCATCCCGGAGGGCGCGCGCCGCGCTCTGGATGCGGTCTGGCTGCCCGGAGGCCAGGTCCACGGCGGCGGCGGGATCCGTGGCCTCCCGGCGCTGGGACAGAAGCTGGAGGACCTGGGCCTGCACGTCCGGCCGGGCCATGGAGCGGAAGGCGGTGAGCTGGGTGCGGACCTCCCGGTCGGCCATGGCGTCCTGGTGGGCCTCCTCCAGCAGCCCGAGCAGGCAGTCCGCGGCCTCCGGTGACTGGATCTGCCCCAGCAGGCGCAGGGCATGGCGGTAGACCAGCAGGTCCGGGTGGGCGGTCAAGGTCCGGATCGGCTCCAGGGCCTCCGGGCTGAGGAGCTTCGCGAGCTGGTGGGCGCCTTCGTTGGCGTCCGCGGGCTGGGCGCTCCCCTGCAGCAGCCTGGCGAAGTGATGCTGGAAGGCCTCGCCAGGGTCGGATTCACGGAGCACCAAATCGAGGATGTCGCGGAAGGGCTGGGTGGCCCGGGTCTGGGACAGCTCCCGCAGGACCGCCAGGGCCTCTGGTGTGCCCATGCGGCCGAAGGCCCGGGCGCCGGATTCGAAGATGGCCGGATCCTTCTCGTGGCGCAGCAGGCGGCTGGTGACGGGGATCCACTCGGGCCAGGGATGGTAGAAGCTGGCCTCGAGCACCAGCTGCCGCAGGGCGGCGGGGCAGGAGGCCTTGAGGACCCGCTCGGCGAGCTCGGGCACGGCGCCCCGGCCCACCTCGGCGAGGGTGCGGAAGAAGGCCAGCTGATCCCCGCGCCAGGCGGGGTCCAGCCGGTCGAGGAACATCTCGAAGGGGTTCTGCCTCATGGCCGGGCCTTCCCGCTGTCGCTCATGTCGACCTCACTCCCGCGCCAGCTCGTGGGCGACATGATCGGCGATGAGCTCGCGGACGAAGGGGGTGATGTCCTGGAACTCGACGCCGATGAGGACGTACCCGGTGGTCTTGCCGGCCACCTTGCCCAGCATCCGCAGGATGGTGGCGGTCAGGGGCACCAGGGGCAGGTCGGGATGATCGAGCACCAGGAACTCGATGGCATCGCCCACATCCAGGTGGGCCGCCTCGTGGAGCTGCACCTCCAGGCCGCAGCCCCCGGCGCTCAGGTTGGCCAGGTTCGCGTCGAGGATGTCGATGTCCCTGGTCCGGAACCGGACACCGTAGCCGCCGGCCGTGGTGCTCAGCCGTGGGTATCTCCGCTTCTCCTGCTCCAGGGTCATGCCGGTGCGTCTCCAAGCCCCGAGCTTGTGGAAGTGGCTCCACAGGGCCCGATGCAGACCTATCGGCCTCTGAACTGGCAGACTGAACTGTCGGAAGGGGAGCTGCAGGGATGGCGAAGGAGAAACGGGGCTGGAAGCGGCGGATCCTGGTGGGAGTGGCCTGGATCCTGGGCGTTTTTGTTGCGTTGAACATCATCCTGGTGCTGGTGTTCCGCTTCGTGCCGGTGCCGACGTCGGGGCTGATGGTGCAGCGGCGCGTGGAATCCTGGTCCGGCAGCAGGCCCTATGCCTCGCACCACCGCTGGGTGCCCCTGGAGGAGATCGCCCCCTGCCTGGGCGTGGCGGTGATCGCGGCCGAGGACCAGAACTTCACCGACCACTTCGGCTTCGACTGGCAGGCCATCGAGAGGGCGGTGCAACACAACGAGAAGAGCCGCCGCAAGCGGGGGGCCTCCACGGTGTCCCAGCAGACGGCGAAGAACCTCTTCCTGTGGAGCAGCCGCTCCTGGACCCGGAAGGGGTTCGAAGCCTGGTTCACGCTACTCATCGAGGTGGGCTGGTCCAAGAAGCGCATCCTCGAGGTCTACCTGAACATCGTGGAGTTCGGGGACGGCATCTACGGTGCCGAGGCGGCCGCCCGCGCCTACTTCGGCAAACCCGCCAAGCGCCTGACGCCCTCCGAGGCGGCGCTTCTGGCGGCCGTGCTGCCCAATCCGCGCAAGTTCAAGGCGAACGCCCCCTCCGAGTACATCCGTGGACGGCAGGCTTGGATCCTCAACCAGATGCGCCAGCTGGGCGGCGACCAGGTGGTGAAGGACCTGGAGGCCTGAGTTTCCACCCCACTGGCGGAGGACCTTGGTCACGATTACCGACCTCCCGGTTTCCAGATATGGGGCGGGGTATAGAATGGGCCAAATCTCCCAGGAGGATCCCGCATGAAGCCCCCCGTTCGCGTGGCCGTCACCGGCGCTGCCGGTCAGATCGGATACAGCCTGCTCTTCCGCATCGCCAGCGGCGCGATGCTCGGCGAGGACCAGCCCGTGATCCTCCAGCTCCTGGAGATCACCCCGGCCCTGAAGGCGCTGAATGGCGTCGTCATGGAGCTCAACGACTGCGCCTTCCCCCTGCTGGCCGGCGTCGTCACCTCCGATGACCCCATGGTCGCCTTCAAGGACGCCGACTACGCCCTGCTCGTGGGCGCCCTGCCGCGCAAGGCTGGCATGGAGCGCAGCGACCTGCTGAACGCCAACGGCGGCATCTTCAAGCCCCAGGGCCACGCGCTCAGCGAGGTGGCCAGCCGCAACGTGAAGGTGCTGGTGGTCGGCAACCCCGCCAACACGAACGCCTTCATCGCGCTGTCCAACGCCCCCAAGCTCAAGGCCACCCAGTTCCACGCCATGGTGCGCCTGGACCACAACCGCGCCATCTCCCAGCTGGCCGAGAAGACGGGCAAGCCTGTCACCGCCATCAAGAAGATGACCATCTGGGGCAACCACAGCGTCACCCAGTTCCCCGACCTCTACCACGCCACCGTGGACGGCAAGAACGCCTACGACCTGGTCAATGACCACGCCTGGTACGAGACCACCTACATCCCCACCGTCGCCAAGCGGGGCGCGGCCATCATCGAGGCCCGCGGCCTCAGCAGCGCCGCCAGCGCCGCCAACGCAGCCATCGACCACATGCGCTCCTGGGCGCTGGGCACCCCCGAGGGCGACTGGACCAGCATGGCCTTCGTCTCCGATGGCAGCTACGGCGTGCCCGAGGGCCTGGTCTACGGCTTCCCCGTCACCGTGAAGAACGGCCAGGTGGAGATCGTGAAGGGCCTTGAGATCAACGCCTTCAGCCGCGCCAAGATGGACGCCACCGCCAAGGAGCTCGACGAGGAGCGCCAGGCTGTGAAGCAGCTCGGGCTCATCTAGCCTCCGAGGATCCGCCTGGAAGCAGGGGGGCGACCCCCTGCTTCTTTTTGCCGACTGGCAGGTCCGGTCACGGAGCCTATGCTTTGGACCAGCCGGAGGTGGACCATGATGAGTCCCGTCGAACGGCGGCTGGCATGGAGCAGGATCGTCGGCGTGGAGCGCCGCTCGGCGCCCCTCCAGAGCCTGGAGGGACACCCTCTTCCGGATCCCACCCGCCTTGAGGATGAGGAATTCGCTGAAGCCCAGGCCCGCCTGGCCCGGGAGAAGCGCGAGGCCCTGGCCCGCTTCGACCGGTGGGACCGGCCAGGCATCGACTAGGCGTCACCTGTCTTGACAGGAAGATTCCGCGGGGGGAGAGTGGCGGGTCCTCCCAGGTGACCCATGCCCCGCGTCTCGTTCACCCGGAACCTCCAGCGCCATGTGCCCTGTCCGCCCTGCGCGGTGGAGGGTGGCACGGTGCGGGAGTGTCTGGACGCAGCCTTCGGGCGGTACCCGGGGCTGCGCGGGTACGTGCTGGACGAGCATGGCGCCCTGCGCTTCCACATGGCCGTCTTCGTGGACGGCGAGCCCGTGGGCGACCGCCGCAGGCTGGCCGACCCCGTGGCCGGGACGGCCGAGATCTACGTCATGCAGGCGCTCTCTGGAGGCTGAGATGTCCGACCAGCTGCTGATCTCCACCCGCAAGGGGCTCTTCTCCGCCCGGAGGCACGGGAAGGGGGCCTGGGCCCTGGAGGAGGTGTTCTTCCTGGGGGACAACGTCTCGCTGGCCATGCGGGATTCCCGGGACGGCGCCTGGTACGCGGCCCTGGACCACGGCCACTTCGGCGCCAAGCTGCACCGCTCGAAGGACCGCGGCGCCACCTGGGAGGAACTCGGCGTCCCCGCTTACCCCGAGCCGCCCGAGGGCCATGTGGAGAAGGACTTCCTCGGCCGCGAGATCCCCTGGCGCCTCATTCGCTTCTGGTGCCTGACGCCGGGCCTCGCCTCCCAACCCGGCCTGCTCTGGGCCGGCACCCTGCCCGGCGGCCTCTTCTGGAGCGAGGACCTGGGCGCCACCTGGCAGATGGCGGAAGCCCTCTGGACCATGCCCGAGCGGCGCAAGTGGGCCGGAGGCGGCGCCGACGTGCCGGGCATCCACTCCGTGGTCGTGGACCCGCGCGACGGGAACCGGGTGGTGGTGGCCGTCTCCAGTGGGGGCGTGTGGCATTCCCGGGATGGCGGGAAGACCTGGACCGCCCACACCAAGGGGATGCGGGCTGACTACGCGCCGCCGGAGCTGGTGGAGGCTCCGGAATCCCAGGATCCCCACCGTCTCGTGCAGTGCCCCGCGCAGCCCGACGTCTGGTGGCTGCAGCACCACAACGGCATCTTCCGCAGCACGGACGATGCCATGAGCTGGACCGAGATCACCGACGTGAAGCCCTCGGTCTTCGGGTTCCCCGTGGTGGTGCATCCGAAGGATCCCGACACCGCCTGGTTCGTGCCGGCCATCAAGGACGAGCGCCGCATCCCGGCCGAGGGGAGGGTGGTGGTGAACCGCACCCGGGACGGCGGCCGCAGCTTCGAGACGCTGCACCGCGGCCTGCCCCAGGCCTGGGCCTACGACCTGGTCTACCGCCACGCCCTGGACGTGGATGGCTCCGGTGAGCGCCTGGCCTTCGGCTCCACCACCGGCTCCGTCTGGCTCAGCGAGAACCAGGGCGACGACTGGCTCACCCTGGCCGAGCACCTGCCGCCGGTGCACGCGGTGGTCTTCGTGTGACTTCCATCCGCGAGCGGGCGCCGGCTGGCTGCCGGGAGGCGGGATCCGGCCGATGAAACGTGGATCTGCCATCCCCTGGTGGAGCCTCGATGCACCCGGCGGGGGCAAGGATTGGGATCACCGATGAACACCGAGAATGAATGATGAACACCGATCAGAGGGCCCAGGCCAGATCGGTGTTCATCAGCTTTTGATCGGTGTTGATTGGTGTTCTTCCTTTCCTGCCCGTCCGCGCGGCTGGTTTCCTAGCTGCAGCCCGTGGTCGCGCCGCAGGTCTGGCACTTCATGCAGGCGCCGTTGCGCACCAGGGTGAGGTGTCCGCACTCGGGACAGGGGTCGCCGGTGTACCCCTTCTCGCGGGCGGCCTGGGCCGCGGAGACGGTGGCCCGGGGGCCGGCGGCACCCACGAGGACCGGCTCGGGCGCGGGAGTGGGCGCGGCGCCGGTGGGCGTGGCCTCGGGGAAGGGGAGGGGCGTGCCCGTGGGCAGGCTGGGCAGGGCGGCGGCGAGGCCCGGGGCCTGGCTGCTGGGGCGCAGCCCGGTGGTGGGATTCACCACCTGGTCCGCCTCCACGTGGGCCAGGTCGTAGCGGCCCAGGTAGCTGATGGCCAGCTCGCGGAACACGAAGTCGATGAGGCTGGTGCTCATCTTGATGGTGTCGCTGCCCATCACCATGCCGCCGGGCTCGAAGCGGGTGAACAGGAAGGCGTCGCAGAACTCCTCGAGGGGCACGCCGTGCTGCAGGCCCATGCTGACAGCGATGGCGAAGCAGTTGAGGATGGCGCGGAGCGCGGCGCCCTCGCGGTGGATGTCCAGGAAGATCTCGCCGAGGCTGCCGTCCTCGTACTCGCCGGTGCGGAGGTAGATCTTGGTGCCGCCCACGCTGACGGCCTGGGTGTAGCCGCCGCGGCGGTTGGGCATGCGGCGCCGGTAGGTGCGCACCAGCTGGTTGGCCATGGCCTGGGCCACGACCGGGGCCTTCTCCGTAGATGTGGCCTGCTCGTCGAGCAGGGTGTCGGCGCCGTCCAGCAGGTCCAGGTTGGTGGCCATGGCCTGGCTCATCTTGGAGCCGTCGCGGTAGAGGGCGACGGCCTTCAGCATGAGCTGCCAGCTGGCCTCGTAGATGCCGCCGATCTCGGCCACGGTGGCCTCGGCGGGCAGGTTGATGGTCTTGCTGATGGCGCCGCTGAGGAAGGGCTGGGCCGCGCCCATCATCTTCAGGTGGCCCATGGGGGCGATGTAGCGCTTGCCCGTGCGGCCGCAGCGGTTCGCGCAGTCGAAGATGGGCAGGTGCTCGTCCTTGAGGTGGGGCGCCCCCTCCACGGTCATGGTGCCGCTGAGGGCCAGCAGGAAGGCCTCCACCTGCTCGGCGCTGAAATCCTTCTTCAGGCGCTCGGTGTCGATGGCGAAGGCGGGATCGAAGGCCGTGGGGAGCTTCTGCTCCACCAGGGCGATCTCCTCCTCGGCCCAGCCCGCGCCCTTCAGCATGGTGCGGGTGATGCCGGGGGTCTCGTCGGTGATCTGCAGCCAGCCCACCACGTGCTTCTCGATGTCCTGGATCTGGGTGGGCGTGTAGCCCAGGCGGGCCAGGGCCTCGGGGATGGCGCGGTTCACCAGCTTGAAGTAGCCGCCGCCGGCCAGCTTCTTGAACTTCACCAAGGCGAAGTCCGGCTCGACGCCGGTGGTGTCGCAGTCCATGAGCAGGCCGATGGTGCCCGTGGGGGCCAGCACGCTCACCTGGGCGTTGCGGAAACCCCACTGCTCGCCGTAGGTGAGCGCCGCGTCCCAGCTCTCCCGGGCGGCGTCCACGATGCGCTTGGGCACGCCCACGCCGTGCAGGCCCTGGGGGCGGATGGAGAGCTGCTCGTACTCGGAGGCGGGGGCGTTGTAGGCCGCGCGGCGGTGGTTGCGGATGACGCGCAGCATGTGCTGGGCGTTCTTCTGGTAGCCCGGGAAGGGCCCCAGCTCGCGGGCCATCTCGGCGCTGGCGGCGTAGGCGTCACCCGTGAGGATGGCGGTGAGCGCGGCGCACCACTGGGTGCCCTCGACGCTGTCGTAGGGGATGCCCAGGCGCATGAGCATGGCGCCGAGGTTGGCGTAGCCCAGGCCCAGGGTGCGGAAGTCATAGCTCAGCTTCGCGATGGCGTCGCTGGGGAACTGGGCCATCAGGACGCTCACCTCCAGCACGATGGTCCAGAGGCGGATGCCGTGGCGGTAGCCGGCCAGGTCGAAGCCGCCGTCCTCCGTGAGGAAGGTGCACAGGTTCAGGGAGGCCAGGTTGCAGGCCGTGTCGTCCAGGAACATGTACTCCGAGCAGGGGTTGCTCGCGTTGATGGGGCCGTCCTCGGGGCAGGTGTGCCAGTCGTTGATGGTGGTGTTGAACTGGATGCCGGGGTCGGCGCAGGCCCAGGCGGCCTTGTTCACCTTCTCCCAGAGATCCTTGGCGCGGAGCTTCCGGCTGGTCTTGCCGTCGGTGCGGCGCTTCAGCTCCCAGTCGCCGTCCATCTCCAGGGCGCGCATGAAGGGATCGGGCACGCGCACGGAGTTGTTGGAGTTCATGCCGCCCACGGTGTAGTAGGCCTCGCCGTCCCAGGAGGTGTCGTAGCCCGCGAGGTCGCGCTCGAAGTCGCCCCCGGCCAGGCGGCCCAGGCACTGGGTGAGAAAGGCGGAGGGCACGCCCTCGCGCTTGGCGCGGGCCAGGGCCTTTCGCAGGGCCTCGTTGGTCGTGGGGTCGGCATCCCTGGTGGTGGAGCCCTCCACGGTCTTGCAGATGGCGTCCCAGTGCCGGCGCACCACGGCGCTGCCCGCGGCCATCATGGCCACCTTGCGCTCCTCGGTGACCTTCCAGTCGATGAAGGTCTCGATGTCGGGGTGGTCCAGGTCGAGGCAGACCATCTTGGCGGCGCGGCGCGTGGTGCCGCCGCTCTTGATGGCGCCGGCGGCGCGGTCGCCCACGGCCAGGAAGCTCATGAGGCCCGAGCTGCGGCCACCCCCGGAAAGGGGCTCTTCGGATCCGCGCACCTTGGAGAAGTTGGTGCCCGTGCCCGAGCCGTATTTGAAGATGCGGGCCTCGCGGGTCCACAGGTCCATGATGCCGCCCTCGTTCACGAGGTCGTCCGCCACGCTCTGGATGAAGCAGGCATGGGGCTGGGGGCGCTCATAGGCGGAGGTGGACTTCTCGAGCTCGCCGGTGGCGGGGTTGACGAAGCTGTGGCCCTGGGCCGGGCCCGAGATGCCATAGGCGTAGTGCAGGCCCGTGTTGAACCACTGCGGGGAGTTGGGCGCGCACATCTGGTTGGCGAGCATGTAGGTCAGCTCGTCGTAGAAGGCCTGGGCATCCTCGGGGGTGTCGAAATAGTGGTGCGTCTCGCCCCAGTGGCGCCAGCAGCCCGCCAGCCGGTGGAACACCTGCCGCGCGTCCTTCTCGCCGTTGTTCTGGGCGTCGATGCCCTTCCGGCGGAAGTACTTCTGGGCCAGGATGTCCACGGCCACCTGGGACCAGGTCTCCGGCACCATCACGTCCTTGGCCTCGAAGACCACGGTGCCGTCGAGCTTGGAGATGCGGCTGGTGCGCGGGACGAAGGGAATTCCTTCCAGGGGGTCGTGACCTGCCTTGGTGAAGTGGCGGGCGATCTTCATATGCTGTCCTGGGTAACGGGTGGAGGGACGATTCGAGAGACATGGCCCGCCCGAGAGGCGTGCAAAGCCCTCCCCAGGGGTGGGGGGCTTTGAAGGTGACCTCTAGGGGTTGTGCCGGGAGAAAAGGATGGCCCCAAGATGTAGGGGTGTCAAGGGGAGGCGAGCGGATTTTTCCCCTGCTTAAAAACGCGCTGGAATTCAGGCACTTTGAGCGCCCATGCCCCTCGACGCCGGCTCCTTATGCTGGTGTCCCCCCTGCGATCCCGGCTAGGCTGGATTCAAGCCGGGCCCCATGCATCGGGGTGCGATGAACCGGGTCAGGTCGGAAGAAGCAGCCCTAAGTCGTTCCCCCGAGTGCCGTGGCAAGCCCGGCCCTTTTTTGGGCCGATCCTGCCAAAGCTGCGGCCTGCGCCTTCGGCCCTGCCTCGCATGCGGCACTGGTCTGCACTCCCAGTGGGTGCCCCGCTCCACAGAGTCCCCCGGGCTCTGTTTCGCGACCCACTTCAGGTCGCGCACATGGCAAGCCCGGCCCCTCCTTTTGCTGGCAGACGCTGCCCGGCAGCGTCTGCCAGCAAAAGGAATCACCGCAGCCCACGAAGCCGCGCAGCGGATTCGTGGGTGAGGAGTTTGCCCGGGAAGGAGCGGCCCTGCCCTGGACAGGCCCTCCTCTAATGACGCTGTGCCGCCGATTTGGAACCCGCCCGGCACACGGTGTACAGCGGACATTCCGCACAGGTGCTGCGCTTCCGCACCCCGGGGCAGTCGCCCAGGATGCCCAGGTGGCTGAGGGCGAAGTCGTAGCGCAGGGGATCGGCCGGGTCCAGGCGGCGCAGCGAGTCGGTGATCTCGTGGGCCATCCTCCCGTCCGGCGTGGCGCGGCGGCTGAGGCCGATGAACCGGGAGACCCGCGCCACGTGGGTGTCCAGGGGGATGATCAGCTCGGCGGTCGGGTACCGGGTCCAGAGGCCTAGATCGGGCCAGCCCGGCCGCACCATCCAGCGCAGGAACATGCGCCAGCGCTTGCAGGCGGCGCCTTCCAGGGGATCGGGGAGGGAGAAGCGGGTCCCGTACGAGGGGGGCAGTTCCCGGCGCAGGCGCTGCACCAGGCGGGAGAGGGCCGTGTCGGCCGACTCCCCCCGGCCGGGCAGCAGGTGGGCCTCCAATCCCGCGCCGCCCTCCCCGTCCAGCCGCCTCCAGGCCAGGAGCCAGGCCACCAGATCCGGACCGGTGTGGAAGCGCCAGCTCCAGTCCCCCAGGGCCCGGGACAGCTCCCGGCGGGTGGCCGCGGGACCGCGGGCCCTCAGCCACTCGGCCGGCCGGGCGCCGAGGGGGGCCAGGGCGCCCTGCACGGCCCGGATCATGGGATCCACCCGGCCGTAGGCCAGGTGGGCGGCCACGAAGGCGGCCACCTCCCGGTCCAGGGGCGTCTCGTAGGCCAGGGGGACGCTGAGGGGGTCCTTGTTGAGGGCTCCGGCTGTGTCATAGCGGGCGCAGAGGCCGTCCAGGCGGGCCTTCAGGGTCGCGGTCGAGGTCGCCATGGGGCCAGTGTCCCAGGTCCGGCGTTGCCCGGGTCCCGGAAAAAAACCGGTCTCGTGCCTAAAATCACTATGTAAGCAAAGGCATTGCCGGTAATCTGGTGAGCGGTGGCCCGTGGCCCCTTCTGGAGAAACAACCGCACATGATGAACCTGCGTGGCCTTGGCAACCTGGCGAAGATCCTCGAAGAAGCCGCAAAGCCCGATTCCGTGTTGCGGGAAGACCGTGAGAAGCCAAAGCCGAAGGTTCTCAAGAAGGGCGAGAAGGCCGCGAACCTGCGGGTCATCGATCCCAAGCGGAAGGTCTGGTACGAAAAGCGCCTGAAGGAGGCGACGGCCAAGGCCGCACCGGCCCAGGAAGGCCCTGCTGCCGGCCCCGTCAGCGCCCCGGCGGTGCCCGCCGCGCCGGCCCTGGCCAAGAATGTGGCCTCCAAGCTGGGCGGCTCCCTGCTGCAGACCCTGGCCGCCGCCAAGGATGCCAAGCCCAAGGCCGAAGGCCAGAAGCGCTCCGAGGCCTGGCGCCGCAAGCCCGGCGAATCGATCTTCTAGGTTCTACTCTCCACGCCTCAACGGCAAAAACCTGGCGGCCCTGGGCCGCCAGGTTTTTGTATACGCGGGGCGGGACGCCCCGCGCACCTACAGGCCACTGCCGACAGGCCTGAGATGCTTCCGTCCGATCCAGGTCGCCGCGAGGGGCCGTTCGAAGCGTCCTCCGCGCAGATCCCCCACGGTCAACAGCGCCAGGTCGAGCACCGGCGTGGTGCCATCCAGGGTGCCGTCCTCCAGCCTCGCCTCGAGCTCGGTGCGGGGAAGGGCCCGGATGCCGTCCGCCAGCCGCACGAGCACGGCCTGGGGGTCCTCCAGGGCCAGGCCCAGCTTCGCGGTGATCTGGTGCACGCCGCGCAGCATGCCGTCGATGGCGCAGCCCGAGGGCTGGGTGGCCAGGGTGGGTTCGGCCACCGCGAGGATGCGGCGCTCCAGGAGCGCCCAGGCGCCCTGGTACTGCACCCCCTTGTGCCGCCAGCGCCCTAGCTGGGCTTCGAGGTCCGGCGCCAGGACCGCCGCGTCCGTGTCGCGGGTCAGGGCCAGCAGCCAGAGGCGGGCCTCATCGGGCAGGGCGGCGAAGGCGGATGGGGCGGGCATGGGCGCTCCTGGTGTGGGGACAGTCTATGGGATGCCCGAGCTCCCGCGTCCATGCCCGGTTCTGTCACGCCTCGTCCAGGCTTCCGTGACGAAAAATGAGGGGGCACTCGCGTAAGGTGGAGGACGATGCGCGATACAGCCATTCTCCTCCTGAACCTCGGCGGTCCCGTGAACCTGGGCCAGGTGGAGCCGTTCCTGAGGGCCCTCTTCGGGGACCGGGACCTCATCAAGCTGCCCGGGCCGGCCTGGCTGCAGCCGCTGCTGGCCCGGCTCATCGCCCGCCTGCGGGCCCCCAGCGCCAAGGCGCGCTACGCCCAGATCGGCGGCGGATCACCCCTCCTGCGGGAGAGCGCCCGCCAGGCCGCGGCCCTGCGCGCCGCCCTGCGGGCCGCGGGCCGCGAGGAGGCCGTGAAGCTCTGCTTCCGCTGCACCGCGCCCCGGGCCGCGGGCCTGCTGCAGGCCCTGAAGCGCCAGGGCATCCGCAAGCTGGTGCCCGTGACCCTCTACCCCCACGACTGTCGCGCCACCACCGGTTCGAGCCTGCGGGAGCTGGCCGTGGAGGCCGCCAAGGTCGGCATGGAGATCCTGCCGGGCGTGAACCACTACGCCACCGATCCCGACTACCTGGACGCCCTGGAGTGGCCCCTGCGCCGGGCCCTGGGGGAGCTGCCCGGCGCCACGGTGGTCTTCAGCGCCCACAGCCTGCCCATGCGCCAGATCGAGGCGGGCGATCCCTACGAGCGGGAGATCCACGCCACCTGCGAGGCCCTCAAGACCCGCATCGGCGGCATCCCCGGCGGATACCTGCTGGCCTACCAGAGCCGCACGGGCCCGGTGCGCTGGCTGGAGCCGGCCCTGCAGACGGTGCTCGAGTCCATGGGCGGCAAGGACGTGATCGTCATGCCGGTCAGCTTCGTCACCGAGCACATCGAGACCCTGCACGAGCTGGACATCGAGTACCGGCACGTGGCCGACAAGGCCGGCATCCGCGCCTACCGCCGCGTGGCCGCGCCGGGCACCGACCCTTCCTACCTCCGCTGCCTCACCCGGCGCGTCCTGGAGATCCTCCCATGAGCACCCTGATCCTCGGCGGTGGTGTCACGGGCCTGGCCGCGGCCTGGCACCTGCAGCAGCGCGGCGAGGCCGTGGAGGTCTGGGAGGCCGGGAGCGGCGTGGGCGGCTGGATGAAGACCCTCCCCTGGGAGGGCGGCCACTTCGAGACGGGCCCCCAGGGCGTGCTCTGGCAGAAGGGCACCGCCGTGGACCGCCTCTTCAGCGCCATCGACCTGCCCTTCCGCTCGCCGGGCACCGGCGCGCGCTGGGTGGGGAAGGGCGGGCGGCTCATTCCCGTGCCCGCCTCGCCCGTGGGCCTGATGGGCTCGCTCCTGATGCCCCTGGGGGCCAAGCTCCGCATGATGCTGGAACCCTTCCAGCCCGTGCGGGCCGCCGAGCCCGAGGAGGGCCTCAGTGCCTTCATCGCGCGGCGCCTGGGCAAGGGCGTGGCCACGGAGCTGCTGCCCGCCATGGTGGCCGGCGTGCTGGCCGCGCCGCCGGAGATCCTCTCCGTGGATGCCATCCCCAAGCTGCGCCAGTGGGAGGCCACCGGCAGCCTGGTGAACGGCATCCGCAAGGGCGGCGTGAGCCACATGGTGGTGCCCGAGGGCGGCATGGGGCAGCTGCCCCTGCGCCTGGCCGCGAAGCTGGCCGCCGTGCGCACGGGCCTGCGGGCCGAGCGGCTGGAGGCGCTGCCGGGGGGCCGCTGGAAGGCCCTCGGCGGCGGCGAGGTCCGCGAGGCGGACCGCGTGGTGCTGGCCCTCCCCGCCTTCGAGGCCGCGGCCCTGCTGGGTCCCGTGGCGCCCCAGAGCGCCCAGGCCCTGGCCGCCATCCCCTACACCTCCGTGGATCTCTGGCACAGCCGCCACAATCCCCTGCCGGCCCTGAAGGACAGCTTCGGCTTCCTCATCCACCCGCCCGAGGGGAAAGGCTACCTGGGCTCCCTGGTGCCCTCCTGGATGGACCCCCAGAGCGCGCCGGAAGGCGTCATGCAGCTCCGAAGCTTCATCGGCGGGGCCTTCGGCAAGCCGGCGGACCTGGAGACCTGGGAGGGCATCTACGCCCGCCTGAAGCACTGGATCCCCGCCCTCAGCGAGCCGACGGCCGTGCGCCACGAGCGGGCTGAGCGGGCCATTCCGCGCCCAGAGCTGGGCCACCGCGCCCGGGTGAAGGCGGCCATCGAGGGCCTGCCTGCCGGGGTGGACTGGCTCAGCAATGCCCGCTTCGGTCCCGGGGTGCGCGACATCCTGGAAGGCCTGGAGGCCTGGGTGGGCTGACGGATCCCCGGAATGGGCGGTATGGTCGCTTATTTCCAGGGACACCTATGCGATTTGCCCGCTTCCAGCTGGTTCTGGCCGGCCTGGCGCTCGGGGTCCAGGCTCAGGAGGCGCCGGCTCCCAAGCGGCCCTGGTCCGACAAGGCGGCCCTGAGCTTCGTGGCCGTGGGCGGCAACGCTTCCAGCCAGAGCCTGGGCTTCTCCAACGAGTTCAAGTACGCGTGGGCCGAGGCGGCCTTCTCCTTCAACATCGGCGGCGTTCGCGTGGCCACCGCCGCGGCGGATCGCAGCGCCTCGGGGCCCGACCTTGCCAAGGCCACCATCCTCGAGACGCGCACCACCAAGACCAGCACCGAGACCTACTACGCCAACCTCCGCTACGACCACACCCTCACCGAGGGCCTCCAGTGGTTCGGGGTGGCCAGCTGGGAGCGGAACATCCCGGCGGGCCTGGAAGCCCGGTACAGGGGCTGGCGGGCCTGGGCTACTGGTGGACCAAGGCAGACCGGACGAAGCTCCCCACCGACGCCGGCGTGGGCTACACCAAGGAGGACCTGGTGTTCCTGCCCTTGGGGACGGAAGACGGCTTCGCCACCTTCCGGCTGGGCCTGAAGTTCGAGCAGAAGCTCTTCGCCACCTCGGTCTTCACCTCCGAGTTGAATGTCTCCGATAGCTTCAAGGACAGCCAGAACTATCTGGCCGGGTGGCGGAACGGCTTCACCACGAACCTGTCCGACCGCCTGGCCCTGAAGGTGGGCTACGACCTGACCTACAAAAACAAGCCCGCCTACGTGGGCGTGGAGGTGGTGCAGACGCCGGTGGCCACGCCGCCCGTGATCCTCGGCCAGGTGCCCTTCCAGCTGAAGAAGACCGACACGGTCTTCACCACGTCCCTGGTCCTCACCTTCTGAGGGCGCTTCATTCGTGACATCCCACCCGATCCGGCGCAGAATGGGCCCGCCCCTTCCCGAAGGAGTTCCCATGCGTCTCAAGCGGCTGCTCCCCGTCCTCGTGGCCGTCCCCGTCCTGCTGGCCGTCGGCTTCGCGGTCCGCGCCCAGGCCCTCAAGGCCTCCGCCGAGGTGAAGGTGGGAACGGGCGTCGAGAAGATGGAAATCCAGGGCGAGGCCCCCTCCTTCAAGGTGACCGCCGGCACCAAGCTCTACGCCTGGACCAAGGTGTCGGGCGCCGCCGACAGCACCATCACCGTGGTCTTCAGCAAGGGCGACCGCACCTCCAAGCAGGAGCTGAAGGTGCCCCGCTCGCCGTACCGCACCAACGCCTACCGCACCTTCCGCAAGGGCGACGAGGGGGCCTGGACCGCGAAGGTGATGGGTGCCGACGGCGCCGAACTGGGCTCCGCCTCCTTCACCGTCGAGATCCAGTAGGTTAAGCCCGGCCCCAGGCAAGCTCCGGACGAGAGGACGACCATGATGCCGTGTGGCCTGCTCGACGGATCCCTGCCCGTGAGCGTTTCCATGTGGCGCCTGGCCCAGCCCTGGTGGGAGTTCGTGCTGCGGGGGCTGCTGGTCTACGGTTTCCTGCTGGTCATGCTGAGGCTCACGGGGAAGCGGCAGGTGGGCCAGCTGGCGCCCTTCGACCTGGTGCTGCTGCTGGTGCTCAGCAACGCCGTGCAGAACAGCATGAACGCCGGCGACAACACCGTGGCCGCGGGCTACATCCTGGTGGCCACCCTGATGGCCATCAACGGGTTCATGGGCTGGCTGACCTGGCGCAGCAAGCGGGCGGAGACTTTCCTGGATGGCCGGCCCCAGATCCTGATCCACAACGGGGTGATGGACGAGAAGATCCTGGCTTCCGAGCGGATCACGCAGCATGAACTGATGGCCTCGGTCCGCCAGGCGGGCCTCACCGATCTGACGGATGTGCGCTTGGCGATCCTGGAGAACAACGGCCAGATCAACGTGATCGCAAAATCGCCGGACAAGGCTTGACGAAGCGAATAAAAAACGAACACTGGAGACATGACACCCCTCCTACCACCCCCGGAACCGCCGCCGCTCTTCCAGGGGCTGCAGGTGGAGCCCGAGGAGGCCCGCTCCATCCTGCGTCCCCAGAAGGACGAGCGGTACGGCTTCGGCTTCGCCCTCAGCCCCTACCGCGGCTGCGGCCACGGCTGCCGCTACTGCTATGTGCGGGACTATCCCAATGCCCTCCACAAGCCGGAGGACTGGGGGGGATGGGTGGCCCCCAAGCTGAACGCACCAGAACTGCTCTGGACCCAGCGGCACAAGCTCCACGGCGCCCGGGTCTTCATGGCCTCGGCGACGGATCCCTACCAGCCCCTGGAGCGGCAGTACCGCCTGAGCCGCCGCTGCCTGGAGGTGCTGTTGCTCTGTCCCACCACCGAGGTGATCGTGCACACCCGCTCGCCCATGGTGCTCCAGGACCTGGAGCTGCTGAAGGCCTTCGGCGACCGGTTGTCGGTGGGGCTCTCCATCCCCACCGATGACGACACGGTGCGCCAGGTGGTGGAGCCCCACGCCCCGGCCATCCCCAGCCGCTGGGCTGCCGCCGAGCGGCTGGCCGCCGCGGGCATCACCGTCACCATCGGCGTCGCGCCCCTGTTGGCCGTGCATGACGCCAGGGCCTTCGCCCGCCGCGCCCGGTCCAGCGGCGCCTCCGCCGCCTGGGTGGGTGGCCTGCGCCTGCTGGCCCAGGATCCCTTCTACAAGCTGCTGGCCGACCACGGCTGGCTGAAGGTGCTGGATCCCGACTACAAGGAGGGGATCCGCGCGGCCTTCCAGGAGCTCTTCCCGACGCGGAAGCGGACCCGCGAGCCCAAGCCCCTGGCCGTCCCGCCCGCCTCGCCGATCCTGCCCCGGCAGCCGGGCCTGTTCGACCGCGTGGGATGAAGTCCGGGGCTGCCGGGACTACAGGCTCCGGGTCATGAAGACGCTGTTGGGATCTTCCCCATAGCTCTCGAAGGGCCGACAGGGGACGAAGCCGAAGCTGACGTAGAGCCGCCGTGCAGGCTCGAAGGCCGCCTGCGAACCGGTCTCCAGACTGAGCCGTTGGTAACCACGGCTCAGCGCCACGCTGAGGATGTGCCGGAGCATGGTCTGGGCCACGCCCCTACGCCGGTGGCCCGATGCGGTGCGCATGGACTTGATCTCGCCGTGGCCCGGACCCAGCTCCTTCAGGGCCCCGCAGCCCACCAGCTCGGACCCGGACCACACGGTCCAGAACGTGATCCCCGGCCGGCGGAGCGCCTCCAGGTCGAGGGCATGCACGCTCTCCGGCGGGGAGATGCGCCGCATCTCCCGCAGGTGCTCTTCGAGGAGGGCGTGGATCTCGGGTCCGGAAAGATCATCGAGGCGGATGTCCATGGCGGCTCGGCGGGTCCTGGGGCGGGGTGGTGGAGGGGCAGGGCCGACGGAGCCTGGCCGGGGCGGGTGCTCAGGCCCGGGCGGTCTTGACCTCGAGCAGCTTCACCACGGACGCGAGGTCCGCCAGGGAATCGATGGAGAAGCGGATGCCGCGGCCTTCGACATGGGGCCTCGCCTCGAGCAGCAGCGTCTTGAGGTCGGTGGGCAGGGAGGAGGCCATGGCGAGCTGGAAGGCGCGCTCGCCCAGGATGATCGCCACCCAGACCGAATCCCGGTCGGGAATGAGGTAGAGCAGGGTCCGCTTCCTATGCTGGAGCAGGCACATGCGGCCGAAATCCGTCTTCGAGGGTTTCCAGGTCTGGATGAGCGGGGCGTAGGCGGCCTCGGCGTGGCGGAGGATTCCCGTCCAGACAGGCAGGGCCGGGCCCAGCACCCCTTCGAGGTCGGCGCTTGCGGGGGGATCGAGGATCACGGCCATGCGAACCATCCATCGAATGAGGTCATTGGGACCGGCCGGCAGGGGGCGATGCGCAAGGCCGGCCCGGGCCGAGAAGCGGGGCAGGCCTCAGGGTGGAATCAGCCTCAGGCACTCGTCTGCTCGACCCCGTACTGGATGGCTGATGTGAGCACATGGAGGTTGATGTCCTTCAGGGTTTTGAACTTGATGCAATAACCCGTGACGCTGGCCTTGCCGAGCTCCTTCCCGAATCGCTGGGCCAGATCCTTCTTGTCGTCCAGCCCAAGAATATAGACGGAGAGCCCCGTCGTGTTCGCGCTGAGGCCGATTTGGTAGAACTCCCGGCGCTTCCCATTGGCGTATTCGATCATCCGGAAGCCATACCCGATGCTCGGATTGGACACCACCTTGCCCTTCTCGTCCCTGCCATCGAGGAACCACAGCCTGCACTCCGGCATCAGCTCCAGGATGGCGTGGTGCAGCTCCAGCATCTCTTGGCGTTTGGGTTCGGGCTGGCTGGCCAGGTAGTCCTGAATCTGGTTCTGAATGCTCATGTGGATCTCCTTTGGGCGGGTCGCCCAGCGGATGGGGCCGACCGGACGTGCCTGTGCAGAGGCGAGCGCGGATGAGGCGCGAGGTTGGGAGAGTGCGAAAGCCCGTGCGCAGGGGATCCGGATTGAGCGGAGCCTCCGGCGCCAGGTGCGTCACTGCCGGGAGATCACCACATGGGTGGCCCGGGGCGAGGCCTCAGTTTTCGTGCAGGCATAGCCCAAGGCCGGCAGGTCGATTCCCTGGAAGAGCCGCTCGCCCGAACCCAGCAGGACGGGCGCGATGGCCAAATGCATCTCGTCGATGAGGCGCTGGCGAAGGTACTGCTGGATGACCTGGACCCCGCCCCCCAGGCGCACATCCTTGCCGCCGGCGGCTTCGCGGGCGCGTTCGAGTGCGGCGGCGATGCCCTCCGTCACGAAGTGAAAGGTGGTTCCGCCCTCCATCACCAGCGGGGCCCGCGGGTGGTGGGTCAGCACGAACACGGGGACGTGGTACACGGGATTCTCGCCCCACCACCCCCGCCAGCGCTCGTCCGGCCAGGGCCCGCGGACCGGGCCGAACATGTTCCTTCCCAGGATCCAGGCGCCGATGTTGTGGAAGCCGCGGGCCGCATAATCATCGTCCAGCCCCGTCTCTGCGCCTTCGCTGCCCATCAGGTGCGACTGGAGCGTGCGGGTCGCGAGGGCCCAGCCGTGAAGGGATCCGCCGCCCACGCCGAGCGGGTTCTCCAGGTCCTGGTCCCGGCCCGCGCCGAAGCCATCCAGGGAGATGGTGAAGCTTTCCACGCGGAGCTTGGACATGGGGTTCCTCCGGGTTGAGGGCTACCGCACCGTCATGGTGTGCGGCCTGACGAAGCAAGCCGCGGCCAGGCCTGCACCAGGACCGCGGGCGGAATGAAGAAAGGGCGATGTCGAGGGCGGGTGAGCATCGGGAGGCCTGGGGTCCGAGTTCCTGGGCGAGGCCGATGATAGTTCCTTCCGGCGCCCGGAGGCAGCCAAGACGATACGGGTCCTTGCCCCGGGTCCCTCTCCCGCCAGCTCCGCACCCGGCGGCCGAGTCTCGTGCCTCGGGCGGGCTTGAGCGGGCGGTCAGGGCTCGTTGGGCCTGGCGCCGGGGAACCATTCCGTATGCTGGTCGCCCTGCCGGCCGAAATAGGTCACGCGCTGCCCTCGGAGGAAGGCCATGTAGCCTTGGACGCCGGCCCTGACGGCCCGCGTGCTGAAATCCCGGAACGTCTGGCCGTGCTGCTGGCTGTCCAGGATGGCGGCCTGCAGCGAGGCCTTGTCGAAGGCTGCTGCGATGGCCGGAAGCTCCTCGAACGTAAGGGGCGCATGGACCACAGCACCTTCAGCGCCATAGAGGATGAATGACCGGGAGACATAGTCCACGAAGTAGGACTCCACCCCGTTACCCATGAGGCTGGCCACGATCTCGGGAAACGGCATGGAGCCCCGGAGCGTGGCTTGGGCCGCCTTGAGGATTTCATTTGCATCCACGACTTGGACCTCCCTGGTGAACCCTGCCGGGGCGACGCCTAACGAGTGAAGTCAACCGGCCCTATCGCTGTGGAACCTGGCTGCTGGGTTGATTGAGGACACTGGTGCGCAGCGAGAGGGTCCGAGTTGAGCGGAGGGTTAGGCCTTGCCGGAGCAGATGGAGGAGTAGCTCTATTTTGATACAAGATAAGCCGCCAGAAATAGGAACCCAACGCCGAATGCCAACCAATAGAGCCAATCAGATGCTTGGGTATTGTTGAGTACAGATAAGGATGGGTCCTTCGGATAGAAATAGACCTTAACTGAGCTGCCTTGGGGGTAAGGCAGAATGAGCTTCTCCATTGCGCTCCGACTGACGCCATATCCGGAGAACGAGATGCGAAAGCCTTCGTAAGTTTGACCGTTGACTTCGTAACGATAGCGCATGACGGGTTTCATCATGTCAAGGCGTGAGTCATCGACCCGAGACTCAAGGATGAAACCAATAACAGTAGGCCACCGCAGACATTGCTGCGATCGAGACCTGAGCCAGTAGGCCAAAGCCAGTAAGCCGGTGCCCGTTAGAAGTGAGAGTACTGCGAACACTACAAGCATTGGTTGCGAGGCCTAACTTGAATTTGGACGAACATCGAATGGCTGTTCGTCTGCTTGTTCGGTAACAGTTAATCAGGATATGCGGCCCATTCCATCGAGCTATGGGGTTCAGGTGATCTGGGCGGCGACGGCCACGGGGACGAAGGGGGTGAAGGCCTGCAGGGTGCCCGTCCAGTCCGCCAGCAGGGCCGCGGCGGTGCGGCTGCCGGTCTCCTGGGCGTGGGCTTCCAGGAGGCTGCGGAACTGGGCCTCCTCCTCGGCGCGCCAGGGAATGCCGGCCAGGTAGTCGCGGTTCACGCGGGGCCCGTGTTCGCGGCGAAGGAAGAGGACGCCGCCGGTCATGCCGGCGCCGGCGTTGGCCAGCACCGGGCCCAGGATGGCCACGGCGCCGCGGGTCATGTACTCGCAGGCATGGTGCCCCGCGCCCTCCACCACGGCGGTGGCGCCGCTGTTGCGCACGCAGAAGCGGTCGCCGGCGAGGCCCCGGGCGAAGAAGCGGCCGGCGGTGGCGCCATAGAGGGCGCCGTTGCCCAGGATGGCGTTGTCCTCGGGCGTGTACCTGGACAGGGGGCCGGGCCGCAGGACGAGGGTGCCGCCGGACATGGACTTGCCCACGGAGTCGTTGGCCTCGCCCAGCAGCTTCACGTGCAGGCCCTCCGTGAGGAAGGCCCCGAAGCCCTGGCCGGCGCTGCCGCTGAAGGTGATCGAGAGCCGGCCAGGCACGGCGGGGTCCTCGCCGGTGCGGCGGCGCTCGCGGATGCCCTGGGCGACCTCCCCGGCCAGGGTCGCCAGGACGCCGCGGTCCTCGGTGCCGATGGGGAAGGCCAGGTGGTGCTCGCCGCCCTGGTCTAGGAAGGGGCGGGCGGCCTCCACCAGCTGCCGGTTGAGGGGGCCCACGCCCTCGGGGACCACCACCGCCGCGCCGCCGTCCTCGGGGGCCGGGGGCGCCTCCAGGAAGGCGGAGAGGTCCAGCTTGCGATCGTGCACGAAGGTGGCGTGGGCGGGGGCGATGGTCAGCAGATCGGTGCGGTCCTGCAGCTCGGCCAGGGTGCCCAGGCCCAGGGTCGACAGGTGGCGGCGGGCATCCTCGGCCAGGTGGGTCAGCATGCGTGCAACGGCCTCGGGGCTCCCCTGGTAGCGGGCCTTGAACTTGGGATCGTGGGTGGCGATGCCCGCGGGGCAGGTGTTCTTCTCGCAGATGCGGGCCATCATGCAGCCCTCGGCCACCAGCAGCAGCTTGCCGAACTCGAAGGCCTCGGCGCCCAGGATGGCGGCGGTGACGATGTCCTTGCCGGTGAGGAGGCCGCCGTCCACGCGCAACTCCACCTGGCCGCGCAGGCGGTTCTCGCGGAGCGCCCGGTGGGCCTCGATGAGCCCGAACTCCCAGGGCAGGCCCGCGTGCTTCATGGAGCCCAGGGTGGCGGCGCCGGTGCCGCCATCGCCGCCGGCGATGTAGATGATGTCAGCGCCCGCCTTGGCCACGCCCATGGCGATGGTGCCGATGCCCGTGCCCGAGACCAGCTTCACGCTGATCTTCGCGCCGGGATGCACCTGCTTCAGCTCGTAGATGAGCTCCTTCAGGTCCTCGATGCTGTAGATGTCGTGCAGGGGCGGGGGGGAGATGAGGTCCACGCCGGGCAGCGAGAAGCGGGCCTGGGCGATGGTGGCGTCCACCTTCACCTTCATGAGCTGGCCGCCTTCGCCGGGCTTGGCGCCCTGGGCCACCTTGATCTGGATCTCCTGGCCCGAGACCAGGTACTCGGCCGTGACGCCGAAGCGGGCCGAGGCCACCTGCTTGGTGGTGGCCGTGAGGCCATCGCTCCAGTAGTAGGGGTTCTCGCCGCCCTCGCCGCTGTTGCTGCGCCCCCCCACGGCCTCCATGGCCAGGATGAGGTCCCGCTGGCTCTCGGCGCTTACGGCGCCGAAGGACATGGCGCCCGCCCCGAAGCGGGCCAGGATCTCGCCGCGGGGCTCGACCTCCGCCAGGGGCAGGGGGGTGGCGGCTTCCCGGAAGGCCAGCAGGTGGCGGGGGTTGATGGGCTCGTCCTCCTTCAGGGAGGCCAGGTACTCCTGGTAGATGACGGCCGCCTCGGGCAGGTCGGGGTCCAGGGCCACCAGGCGGTGGACGATGCGGGAGCGGGCCGTGGTCATGCCGTGCCGCTCGCCCTCGCCGGGCTTGCCGGATTCGCGGAACTGGTGGGTGTGGAGCAGCTTGTCGGCGAAGCCAGACTGGGCCGCGAAGCCCGTCTTCAGCAGCACGTCGCCGGCCAGTTCCTCGTAGCCGATGCCGCCGATGGGGCTGGCGTGGCCGGGGAAGAAGGTCTCCATGAGTTCGGGGCCCAGGCCCACGGCCGTGAAGAGTTTGGCGCTCATGTAGCTCTGCACCACCGAGATGCCGCACTTGGCCATGATCTTGAGCAGGCCCGCCTCCAGGGCGGCGATGAGGTTCTGCTCGCGCTGGTCCGGCGTGAGGTGGGCGAAGGAGGGGTGCTCGTCCCGCCGGGCGATCTCCAAGGCCAGGGCGGGGCAGACGGCCGAGGCGCCGAAGCTGATGAGGGCCGCCACATGGTGCGAGGTGCGGGCCTCCGAGGTCTGCATGACGATGGAGGCGTTGAGGCGCAGGCCCGACTCGTTGAGGGTGTGCACCACGGCCCTTAGGGCGATGAGGCCCGGGATGGGCGGCCGCTCCACGGTGGCCTCCTGGTCGCTCAGGATGATCACGGTGGTGCCGGTCTCCACGGCCTTGCGCACATCCGCCGCCAGCTGCTCGATGGCGGCGTGGAAGCCGCGGATGCCATCGGCGCGGCTGAACAGCATGGGGAAGCTGCGGGGGATGATCTGGGATTCCGAGGGGCGCAGGGTCTGCATGCGGCTCAGGAAGCGCATCTGCCCCAGGTCGAGGATGGGGCGGGGCAGCTCCAGGGCCTCGTTCAGGGGCACCAGGTCCTTGGGGAAGAAGATGTTCGGCGCCCGGCCCAGGAACACCCGCAGGTCGGTGATGTTGCCTTCGCGGAGGTAGTCCAGGGGCGGGTTCGTGACCTGGGCGAAGTGCTGGTAGAAGTAGTCGAAGAAGGGCCGCGGCTGGGAGGAGAACACGTTGGGCCGGGCCGTGTCGCCCATGGAGCCGATGGCCTCCTTCCCGGTGGCCACCATGGGATAGATCATCTTCTCCAGTTCCTCGCGGGAGCAGGTGAAGAGGGTCTTCCGGAAGACGCTGACGGGCCCCGCCGGGGCCTGCTCCTCGGGCAGGGAGCCGATGGGTACGGTGCGCGGGTCGAAGGCGGCGTCGCGGTTGTCCCGGGACTGGCTGGCGTCGCGGAAGACCACCTTGCCGGTGGCGAGGTTCAGCTTCACGCCCGTGCCGGCGTAGACGATGCCCTTCTTCTCGACGCGGGCCTCGTCCACGGGGAAGGCGCCGGCCTCGGAGGCCAGGATGAAGCGGTCGTCCGTGAGGGTCCACCGCGCGGGGCGGAAGCCGTTGCGGTCCAGGCGGGCGCCCACGGTGATGCCGTCGGAGAACATGATGATGGCCGGGCCGTCCCAGGGCTCCATGGCCCGGCTCCAGAAGGTGTAGAAGGCGTTCTGCCCCTCCGCGGGCGGCATCATGATGGCGAGGATGTCCTCCATGTTGGGGATGCTGCTGCGGTAGAGCAGGGCCTCGGCGATCTCGTTGAGGCTGCCCGAGTCGCTGATGGACCCGTGGGTGACCAGCTGGTCGGCCTTGAGCCCGATGGACATCTCGCGGGAGATGGCGCGGGAGCGGTTCCCGGCGATGGTGTTGATCTCCCCGTTGTGGGCGATGAGGCGGAAGGGCTGGGCCTTGTCCCAGCTGGTGCGGGTGTTGGTGCTGAAGCGCCGGTGGATCAGCGCGAAGCGCGTGACGTAGCGCGGATTCCGCAGGTCGAGGTAGAAGCGGTCCAGGTCCGCGGAGCGGGTGAGGGCCTTGTAGACGATGGTGCGGGCCGAGAGGGAGGCGAAGAAGAACTCGTTGCGGATGCCCGCTTCGGAGAGCTTGGTGCGCAGCACCTGCTTGGCGTTGTAGAGCAGCTTCTCGAAGGATGCGTCGGTGCGGCAGTGGGCGGGCCGCCGGATGATGGCGTGGCGCAGGGCGGGCAGGGTGCGGCGGGCGTCCTCGCCCAGCACGGCGGGATTGACCGGCACCTCCCGGAAGGCCAGCACCTTGAGGTCGAAGAAGTCGAAGGTGGACCGGAAGATGGAGAGGGCCTCCTGCAGGCGCAGCAGGTCCGGCGGGGCCAGCAGGCTGGCGACCGCGATCTCCCCGGGCCGGTAGCCCAGCAGCTCGAAGGGGATGTCGGACATGACGCCCGCCCCGTCGCTGGACACCTGGTCCGCGGCGCAGCCGCCCCGGTGCTCCACGCATGTCAGGGCGTGGAGGGCGTCCAGCAGGATCTGGTGGCAGGCCTCGCCGGTGCGGCTGGCGATGAAGCCAACCCCGCACGCATCGTGCTCGTTCCGGGCCGCTCCGCGCATCGGATGTCCTTCGGGATGGGGAGCAGAGTACTCCCAAAGCCGGGCCTATGGGATCCCAAGACTTGCTTATGAGGGCATGTGACGGGGCTCCCAGCCTGTGGGAGACTGGTTCCGTCATGACCACCCTGGCCCTCAAATACCGTCCCAGTCTCCTGTCCGACCTCGTGGGGCAGGAGGGCAGCGTGAGGGCCCTGGCCAACGCCCTGAAGCGGGCCAGGGAGAGCGGCAAGATCCACCAGGCCTACCTCTTCGCCGGCGTGCGCGGCACGGGCAAGACCAGCACGGCCCGCATCCTGGCCCGGGCCCTGAACTGCGCCGAGGGGCCCACGGCCACGCCCTGCGGCGTCTGCGACCCCTGCCGGGCCGCCGAGCAGCCGGACCAGAACCTCGACATCGTCGAGATCGACGCCGCCAGCCGCGCCTCCGTGGCCGACGCCCGGGCCCTGCGGGAGCAGGTGCAGACCCGGCCGGCCTTCTGCCGCTACCGCGTCTACATCATCGACGAAGTGCACATGCTCAGCACCGAGGCCTTCAACGCCCTGCTGAAGGTCATCGAGGAGCCGCCGCCCCACGCCATCTTCGTGCTGGCCACCACCGAGCTGCAGGACGTGCCCGACACCATCAAGAGCCGGGTGCAGATCTTCCCGTTCCGCCTGATCCCCGTGGGCCTCATCGAGGGCCGCCTGAAGCATGTCTGCGAGCAGGAGGGCGTCACCTTCGAAGGCGGCAGCCTGCGCCTGGTGGCGGAGGCGGGCCAGGGCTCCATGCGCGACGCCCTCACCATCCTGGACCGCGTCATCTCCGCGGGGGATGGCCGGGTGCTGGAGGAGTCCGTCCGCGAGCAGCTGGGCATCGTGAGCGCCCACCTGGTGCAGGGCGTGATGTCGGCCCTGGCCATCGGCGACTCGGCGGCCCTGGTGGAGGCCTGCCGAGAGCTGAACGAGCAGGGGGCCGACTGGGCCACCTTCTGGCGGGAGCTGGTGCTGGCCTTCCGCGAGCGCCTGGAGCAGGAAGCCCGTTCCGGCCGTGGCCCCCAGGAGCTGCTGCGCTGGGCCCGCATGCTCCAGCTGCTGCTGAGCCGCGAGCGCGACCTCCGCGACAGCAGCCTGCCCCGGGTCGTGGTCGAACTGGCCCTGGTGACGGCCGCCCAGCTGCCCCACCTGGCCCCGCTGGATGCCCTGGTGTCCGGCGCGGCCACGGCCGCTCCGCGCTCCGCCCCACCGGCGGCAGGGCCGCCCCCGGTCCCTTCCCGGGCCCCCCAGGCCGCGCCGGCGCCTGAGGGGCCTCGTCGGCCGGCCCCCCAGCCCCCGCCCCCGGCGGCGTCCCTGGCCCCCCGCCGGGTTCCCGCCACGCCCGACCAGCTGCGGGCCGCCTGCACCGAGGCCCTGCGGCAGGTGCCGGGCCTGCGCGGCCTGGCCACGGCGCCCCAGCTGGCCTCCGACCTGCACTGGGAGGCGCCCACCCTCCGTCTCCGCTTCCCGGGCAACGTCCGGCAGACCCTGCAGGACTTCGAGCGGGAGAAGGCCAGCCCCCACCTGCTGGCGGCCCTGGCGGCGGTGCTGCCGGGCCTGCGGACCCTCGAGGTCGCATTCGAGGATGGCGAGGGCGCACCGACGGCCGAGCGTCCCGAGGACCGGCTCCGCCGCGAGCCCGCCTTCCAGGAGCTGCTGCGCCTCAGCGGCGGCGAGGTGCTGGAGATCCGCCGCGAGGGCTGATCAGCCCCCGGACACCGGCGGCATGAGGGCCACTTCGTCGCCGTCTTTCAGCGGCGTGGCGCGGTCGGCGAAGCTCTGGTTGACGGCCAGCAGGGCCTCCGGGGGCAGGGGGGCCAGGCGCGGGTCGAGCAGCAGGTCGCCCAGGGTGGGCGCCGTCGGGAGTTCCAGTTCGCTGAATCCCAGCAGGGCTCGGTAGCGTGCGAAGGCCTTCACCGTGATCATGGGCAGCTCCTTGGCTACTTGGGGCTCCAGGTGTGCCGGATCTCCCCGGAGGGGTTGATCCCGGCATCACCGCCCTTGCTGGCGCCGAGTTGGAGGATGAGGTTGCCGAAGCGCCACTCCACCTGACCCGAGGTGATGCTCAGCTCGCCGCTCTTCTTGTGGGAGACCACGAAGGCGCTGCGCTGGCCCAGCAGGCTCACACTCTTGCCGAGGGTCACCTCGGTCTCCGTGCTGCCCAGGGTGGTGGTGCGCACGGCCACATTCACCCGGTCGAGGCCCAGGGTGCGGCGCAGCTGCTCCTGGAAGGGCGCGAAGGCGAGGGTGGTGATGAGGCCGGAGCCGGCGCTGGCCAGGCCGGAGGTGATCGCCCCCTGGGTGGCCCCGGAGGAGCCGCCGGCCGTGCCCACATTGGCCACGTTGCCCGGGTTGATCAGGATGGCCACGATTTCGTCTTGCCGCAGGCTCGGCGTGGAGCTGGGCACGATGGAGAGGTTGCTGAGCGTGCCGCGGATGTCGAGGTTCACGGTGTAGCCGGGAATGGAGCTGACGCTGCCCTGCATGTTGATGATCGGATCCAGGGCCCGCAGCTCGGAGAAGCTCAGGGAGCCCCGGTCCACCACCATGTCGCCCGCGGGGAAGATGTTGGTGACCCGGCCCCCGGCCTGGAAGACCATGGTGCCCTTCGGCACCGGGTGGCCCAGGGTGCCCAGCACCTGGAAGGGCCCATCCGTGCGGCCCTCCAGCTTCAGGAGGTTGGTGTCGAAGCTCCAGGGCGTCCGCAGGTCCAGTTCCAGGTCCAGGCGGATGCGCTCCAGGGGATCGTCCAGGTCCAGGCCCGTGAGGCCGCCGCTGTCGCTGAGGGCGCTGCGCAGGATCAGGTCCGACAGCTTCACCTCGCTCTGGTAGCTGATGCGGTCCGCGCGCAACCTCCCCCTGAGGACGCCGCCCTCCTCCGTGCCGGTCAGGTTCGCCTCGAGGGTGCCCTGGAGATCCAGGCCGTCGGGCACGTCCCGCAGCTGGAAGTTCGAGAGCTGGGCCTTGAGGGCGTAGGTGTCCAGCCCGCCCGGCCGCCAGGCGATCGAGCCGCTGGCCTTGAGCTCGCCGTGCGCCAGGGTTCCGTGGACGGGGCGGTCCTCCGGGATCGTGATGGTCCGGTCCTTGAGCACCAGGTCGGCCTGGATGTCCTCGGCGCCCTGGTAGCCCCGGAGGTTCATGCGCCCCCGGGTCAGGGAGATGCCCCCGTCCAGGAGCGGTTCGAGGTAGGTCCCGTGGGCCAGTGTGTCGAAGCGGCTGGTGCCCTGGACGGTCAGCTCCGAGAGCAGGCTGTAGTCGTCCACCTCCATGAACCGGTCGAGGATGGCCTTCATGTGCCCGAGGTCCGCCGAGCCCTGGACCCGGAGCCCCAGGGGGGCCGAGCTGGAGAAAGGCACTGCCCCGGACAGGTGCACCTGGGCCGCCTGGGGATTGCTGCCGCTGGCCGGGCCGCGGGCGCCGCCCTCCAGGCTCAGGTCCACGGCAGCGCCGAGCGCATTGCCGCGAAGCTGGGAGGGGCCGGTCTGGTGCAGCTCGAAGGCGCCGAACTGGGCCGCCAGCTGGTCGAGGGAGCCGCTCCAGGCCAGGTCGCGGCCGTTCTTCCAACGGCCCTTCGCGGTGGCCGACAGCGTCAGGTCCTCGAGGAGATCCTCGGTCAGGCCCCGGGCCAGCAGCTCGGTCCGGGCGCTCTGGGGTGAGATCTTGAGGTCCAGGCCGCCGACCAGGTCCGGGCCCTCCCGGTGGACCTTCGCCACCAGCAGGGGCTCGGCCATCCCCTCCATGCCCAGCCGCCCGTCGAGGGTCCCGCGTTCCAGGGTGGCCTGGCCCTGGAGACCCTCCACGCTCCGTTCGCCGAAGAAGATGCGGCCACGGCTCAGCTGGACCCGTCCCTGGGGCAGGTCGTAGGCCCCGAACGGCGCGGTGATGGGGCCCAGCAGCCGGGCCTCGGCCTGGGCCTGGATCCGGGGCCCGGGCAGGGCCAGCAGCTGGGAGTCCAGGCGCCCGGCCAGGTCCACCCACCAGGTCCAGCCCCGGAAGTCCATGTCGGCACGGCCCTGGAGGGCCAGGCCCCCCTCGGGGGGGGCGTCCCCCTGGCCGAGCAGGTCCGGGCGCTCGGCCACGCGCACCCCGGTCAGCTGCATCCGGAGCGCCTCGATGTCCATGGAGAAGTCCGAGGAAGCCGCTGGAATCTTGATTCCGTAAACTTCACCCTGCTCGGCTTGGGCCGCGCCATACATGCTCAGGTTGGCGAAGGGGCCATGGAGCCGCACCCAGCCGCTGCCGATGCCTGTGATGGGGAGATCCTTCCCGTCCTCGTCCTTGAGGTCGGCGGCGCGCAGGCCCTCCGCCACGGGCAGCCGGTGGGCGGTGTAGCACATGTCCATCTGGGGCTGGCCTGGGGCGGTCCGGCCCCAGGTCAGCCAGAGGTCTCCGCCGCCGCTGCCCTGGTCCTTGGTGACCTCGATGTTCTTGATCCACAGGTCGGAGCCGCGGATCTCCACCACCTTCGCCAGCACCTGGTCGGCGCGGGCCCCATGCCAGCGGGGCTGGTCCACCTGGGCCGAGCCGTCCAGCTCCAAGCCGCCGCTCCGGCTCCACCGCACCTTGGCCTGGGCGCTGGTCTGTCCCTCCATGTCGAGGGTGACGATCTTCCAGGCCTGGAGGGCCCGGGCCACCCGGTTCGCGTCCACGGCGGTGCGGCCCTGGCCCTCGAACTGCACCAGTCCGCGGGCGTCCAGGGTGGCCCAGCCGCTGCCGTCCACCTTCAGGGAATCGAGGTCCAGCTTCAGCTGATCCAGCCTGGCCCTGCCTTGATCGAGGCTGGCGGCCAATCCGCCGGCCTCGCGTCCATCCTGGGTGAAGCCCACCTGGAGGCTGGCCTGCCAGCGGTCGGCCCGCTGGATGGCGGGTCCCGGCTGGGGGCCCTTGATCTGGGCCTGCAGACTCGCCCGCGTGCCGCGCAGCTCCTGGACCCGGAGGAGGCTTCCGAGGGCCTCCAGGTCCAGCCCCCGGCCCTGGAGGTCGGCCTGGATCGGCGCCCGGCTCGACCAGGTGCCCTGCAGCTCGAGGTCGCCCTGGGGGGAGGACCAGCGCAGGTGATCCAGGCGGGCCTGGTCCAGGCTGCCGCTCCCTTTGAGATCCAGGTTGCCGGGCAGGAGGCCGGCCAGGCCGGGGCGCAGGTCGCGGCCATCGGCCGTGAAGGTCCAGGCGGGCCGGGCCATGGAACCCCCGACGGTGCCCAGGAGGTCCAGGGTGCCGGAGAGGGGCGGCTGGGCAGCGCCGCCCCAGCGGGCGGCCTGGGCCAGGTCCACCAGCCCGGACAGGCGGGCTTCGACGCGCTCGGCCGCGGCAGGGGTCTTCGGTTCATAGCGTCCGACCAGGCGGGCCTGGCTGTCCCCCAGCCGGAGGTAGGCCTCGTGCACCACCAGGGCGGGCTCGGAGACCTCGCCGTTCAGGTCCAGGCGGCCCTTCTCCCAGCCCTTGGGGCCCTTCACGGCCAGCTGGGCGCCGGCCAGTTCCACGCGCAGGTGGTTGGGTCCCAGGCCGGTGGCCTTCACGTCGAAGAGGCCGATCAGGGCGGGGATGCCCCGCACCGGCTCGGGCACCTCGATCTGCCCGCCCGTCAGGCTGAAGGCATCGAGGCGGAACTGGGGCAGGGGGCCCTTCCGGGGCGGGTGCTCCTTGAGCCTGATCGCCGCGAGGCCGGCTTCGGTCAGGCGCAGATGGGGCTGCTCCACCTGGACCCGGTAGATGTGGCGGGTGGGGCCGAGGAGGGACCACAGGTCGGCCCGGGCCTCTACGCGCCGGATGGTCAGGAGGTCGCCGCCCAGGTGGACCTCATGGAGCACGAGAGTGCCCAGGGCGGGATGCAGCTCGATCCGGCCGATGCCGAGGGGCAGGCCCGTCTCCTCCCGGACCACCGCATCGAGGCGGTCCACCACCCACCGCAGGACCGCCGGCCGGGAGGCGACCCAGGGGGTCACGGTGAGGAGGGTTCCGCCGCCCACCAGGGCGTAGGACACGCGGCGCACCCATCGCCTGCCCCAGAGCCGCCGCACTGCCTCCTTGGCCGTATGCCAGGTCATGTGGCGGGTTCGCCGCAGTTGGGGCACTTCATGGCCATGCGGGGCAGCTGCCGGTAGCAGAAGCGGCAGAGCCGGGACTGCGTGGCGGCCCGCAGGGTGGGGTGGGGGCCGGAGGTGGAGGTGGACAGCACGGCGGTGCCCAGGGGACGCGTCTCCCGGGCCACGTTGTCCTTGAGCCGCCGGAGTGCCTCCAGGAGGGCCTGGGCCGAGAGGTAGCGCTCGCCGAGGTTCACGGCCAGGGCCTTCATGACCACTTCCGAGAAGGCCTTGGGCACGATGGGGTTGCGGAGGTGGGGTGCCACGATCTGCTGGGTGCTGAAGGCCTGGGCGATCTTCAGGGGATCGGCGTCATAGAAGGGCACCGTGCCGGTCAGCATCTCGTAGAGGGTGATGCCCAGGGACCAGAGGTCGGACTGGAATACCGCCCGGCCCCGGAAGTGCTCCGGCGCCATGTAGGGGGGCGAGCCGATGCGGGTGGGCGCGTAGGGCACATGCTGCATCTCCAGCACCCGGGACGTGCCGAAGTCCGTGACCTTGGCCACGCCGTCCCGGTTCACGAGGATGTTGGCGGGCCGCAGGTCGCGGTGGAGGATCTGGTGCCCGTGGGCGAAGGCGATGGCGCAGCAGACGTCGATGCCGATCTCGAGGGCCCGGGACGGCGGCAGGGCGCGCTCGCGGCGGATGAGGCGGTCCAGCCCCTCCCCCTCCACGTACTCCAGCACCATGAAGAAGATGCCGTTCTTCCGCTCGACGGTGATGAGCTCGACGATGTTGGGGTGCTTCAGGCCCGCCATGATGCGGGGCTCCTTCAGCAGGTCCACGATCTCTTCCTGCTGCTGGTGCGGGACCTTCAGAGCCACCTTCCGGTTCACCCAGGTGTCCATGGCCAGGTAGACCGCGCCGAAGCCGCCCGAACCGAGGCGGTCCAGGATCTGGTATTTGCCCAGGGTCTGGTCCTTGGAAAGCACGATCAACGGCTCCGATGCGATGGGTTCAGGATGACCTAAAAAGCCCCGCCGAGGCGGGGCTTTTTGGGTCGCACGATCGAGTATCGGTCTGTGAAGGTGATGGTCCGGCGCGGAGCGCCTCGGCCTGCGCGCGGCGACGACCCGCAGCCGATCCAGCTCCGGCTCCCTTCGCCGCGCCACGGGCCGGAGGGCGGGGTCGCGGCCGTGGATCAGGCCTTCTGGAGGATGTAGAGCACGTAGCCGTAGCTGTGTCCGGCGCGGCGGTACAGGTCCATCTCGCCTCGCAGCCCAGCGACGGCATCCGCCAGGTCTTCCTCCCCTTCGCACAACCGGCAACGGCCCTCGGCCTGATCGAAGTAGTTCCACCAGTCCTGGCTGGGCAGCCGGAAGTGGCCGAGCACGGCCAGGCCGGAATCCCGGGCCAGGCGGAGGTTGGTCTCCTCCGTTCCCATGGTGGGGTACCAGTCTCCCCAGGCGCGCCGGGCTTCCGCAGGCGGGCTGTCCTCGAACCATGTGGCATCCGTGATGGCCATGACGCCGCCGGGACGGAGGAAGTCCCGCCAGATACGCAGCCCTTCCGCCCAGCCCAGGTGGCCGATGGCCCCTTCGGACCAGATGAGGTCGAGGCTTCCCGGCGGGATTCCGGGATCCGCCATGTCACCCGTGCGGGGCCGTACCAGGGGCAGCAGTCCCTGTGCCTGGGCGGATTGCCACAGGTCGTCCAGGGCCGTCCCGTCTGCATCCAGGGCCAGAATGGGTCTCTGAAGGGTCTGAAGCGTCCGGGCGAGCAGCAGCGTGGAGGCGCCAGAACCGCAGCCGAGGTCGGCGATGGCGGGATGCGCCGGAAGAGGACACAGGGACAGGGCGCGCAGCGTCGAGGCTTCGCTGCCAGGGCCTTTGCGTGTCATGCCCTTGAACAGGCGCAGCAGGGGCGTGAATGCCTCCATGAAGGGCATGGAGGGAAAGGGAGGATGCAGACTCATAGGAATCTCCAATGGCAACACGTTGAACGAGGGACCCACCGGGCCCCGGATAGGGGATTCGCCATCCGCTTCGCCTACGAAGCGGCCAGCACCGAATCCTTGTTCAAGCTGCGGTTGGAATGCATCCAATCTCCATAGGCAGAATAGCAAAAAAGCCCCGATCAGTCGGAGCCTTTTGCTTCGTGCGGCGCTGGCTACCCCAGGAACGCTTTGAGCGTCTTAGAGTACCGCGGATGGCGAATCTTTCTCAGCGCCTTGGACTCGATCTGGCGGATGCGCTCGCGGGTGACGGCGAACTCGCTGCCCACCTCCTCCAGCGTGTGCTCCGAGCCGTCGTCGCCCACGCCGAAGCGCATGCGGAGGACGCGCTCTTCGCGCTCGCTGAGGGTGTTGAGCACGTTCCGCACGGTCTCCTTGAGGCGCTGCTGCACGACCTGCTCCACGGGGGAGACCACGGTCTTGTCCTCGATGAAGTCGCCCAGGTGGGAGTCCTCCTCCTCGCCGATGGGGGTCTCGAGGCTGATGGGCTCCTGCGCGATCTTCATCACCTTGCGGACCTTGCCCACGGGCATGTCCATGGCGTGGGCGATCTCCTCGCTGGAGGGTTCCCGGCCCAGCTTCTGCACCAGCTCGCGCTGAGTGCGGATCAGCTTGTTGATGGTCTCGATCATGTGCACGGGGATGCGGATGGTGCGGGCCTGGTCCGCGATGGCGCGGGTGATGGCCTGCCGGATCCACCAGGTGGCGTAGGTGGAGAACTTGAAGCCGCGGCTGTACTCGAACTTGTCCACGGCCTTCATGAGGCCGATGTTGCCCTCCTGGATGAGGTCCAGGAACTGCAGGCCGCGGTTGGTGTAGCGCTTGGCGATGGAGACCACGAGGCGGAGGTTGGCCTCGATCAGCTCGGCCTTGGCGGCGCGGCTGATGCTCTCGGCGCTCTTGAGGCTGTTGAAGTCCCGGTGGAACTGCTCGCTGGTCGTCTCGTACTTCTCGAAGAACTCGGCCAGGGTCTTCTCGATGTGGGCCAGCTCGTCCTTGTACTTGTCCTTCAGCTTGGCGAAAGCGGGATTCTTCAGGCGGTCGCGCAGCTCGCGGCACTTCCGCTCACCGGCCATCACCTGGCTGTGCTGGTGGGTGATGCGGTCGATGAGGCGGGTGACGGCCAGGCTGTTGAGGCCCAGCTTGCGGATCTGCCGGGACAGGCGGCCGCGGGCCACCAGGATCTCCCGTCCGAGCTTGCGCTTCTTGGGCAGGGTCTTGGTGCCGGCGTCGACGTTGACCTTGAGCTCCAGCAGCTCCTGCAGGGCCTGGTCGTAGACCAACAGCTTCTCGAACTGGTGGTGGACGTGCTGGGTGGCCGAGGTGCTCTCCGCATCCTCGTCGTCATCCACCTCGTCGGAGAGGCCCACGACCTCGCGGATCTTGCCGGGGTTCTCCTTCAGCATGCGGCCAATGTCGATGAGGAGGCTGGCAGCCAGGCGGGACCGGGAGAGGGCGCGCATGACGCTGCGGACGCCCACCTCGATGCGCTTGGCGATCTCGACCTCGTCCTCCCGCTTGAGGAGGGGCACGGTACCCATCTCCTTGAGATACATGCGGACCGGGTCGTTGAACTTGTCGCTGTCGGGGCTGTCGATCTCGACTTCGAGGTCCTTGTCGGCCTTGCCGCCACCTTCGACCAGGACGAATTCCGGCTCGATGGCCTCGCGGGCCGCCTGGGCCTCTTCCTCGGTGGCACCGATGCCCACACCCAGCCGCGCGAACAAAGCCATGACCGTCTCCAGGTCCACGGGGCTGGAGGCGGTGTCGGGGAGGAAGTCATTCAGCTGGTCGACCAGCAGGAATCCGTTTTTCCTTCCGATGGAGATCAGGGCTTTGGTCAGGGTGTAGTAGGTATCTAGGTGCGGCGTCGGAACCATTCGTACCTCAAAGAGCGCTGCGAACATCGGACCGGGGGACCCGGTGGCCGAGGGGTGTGCAGAGTTCGGCCAATGTACCGGCCGAATCCGGAACTTTTCAGTATACGGAATCCATGGATTCAGGCAAGGGCCGGGCTCAGCGGGGGCCCCTCCGGCGCCGGGAGAGTTCCTTCTGGCGGGCCAGGAGCTCATTCTGGCGGGCCATGATCCGGTTCATCAGGGGCGCGTCCACCATGGTGGCCGGGTCCTGCAGCAGCCGGTTGTTGGCCTGGATCTCCCGGTCCACGTAGCGGGCTTCAAGCCGGGTGAAGAGGGCCTCGGCATCGCGGCCCGCCTCATCCTGGCGGCTGGCCTGGGCCTCCAGGTGGCGGAGGGCCGCCACAGCGCCTTCGGGCAGCAGGCTGACCTCGCCTTCCGCATCCAGCAATGCCTGGAGGAGGGGGGCGCCCTGCAGGCTCTCCCACCAGGCCGGGGGAACCTCCTGGACCCGGCGCCACTGGCCCGCGGCGCTCAGCAGCAGGAGGGAACGGATCAGGTCGTCGAGCTCCGGCAGGCCGGGCGCGGAGGGGACCTCCGCCTCAGGGGAAGGGGCGGCGGTCCTCCCCCGCACGGCGCGGTCCAGCTCTTGCAAGGGCACCTGCAGCTGGTGGGCGAGGCTGGCGAAGAGGTCCCGGCTTTCGGTGGTGCGGGGCAGGTAGGGCAGGAAGTCCAGCAGGTCCTTGAAGGCGGCCATGCGGTCGGTGATGCGGCGCAGGTCCTTGCCCTCCATGGCCCGGTCGATCATGAAGGCCGTCCAGTCCGGGGCGGCGCGCAGCAGCTCGCGGAAGGCCTCGCCGCCCAGCTTCAGGCACCAGGTGTCGGGGTCCTCGCCCTGGGGCAGCTCCAGCAGGCGCACCTCGAAGCCCAGGGGCAGGGCCATGCGCAGGCCCTTCTCCATGGCCCGGCGGCCGGCGGCGTCGCCGTCGAAGCAGAGGATGACCCGGCGGGTGAAGCGGCCCAGGGCCTTCAGGTGCTCCTCGGTGAGCGCCGTGCCCAGGGGCGCCACGGCCTGGTGGATGCCGTGCTGGTGAAGCTGCAGCACGTCGAAATAGCCCTCCACCACCAGGGCCCCGTCCTTCATGGCGCCCTTGGCGCGGTGGAAGCCGAAGAGGGTGCCGCCCTTGTGGAAGAGGGGCGTGTCGCGGGTGTTCAGGTATTTCGGCTGGCCTTCGCCCATGATGCGGCCGCCGAAGGCCACCACCCGGCCCCGGGCGTCGTGGATGGGGATGGTGAGCCGGTTGCGCAGGAAGTCGATCTGGCTGCCGCGCTCGCTGCGGCTGGCCAGCCCCGTCTGCTCCAGCAGCTCGCCGGAAAAGTTCAGGCCCCGCAAGTGGGTTACCAGGGAATCCCAGGCATCGGGGGCCATGCCGAAGCCGGCCTCGGCCAGGAAGGCACCCTCGTAGCCGCGCTCCCGCAGGTAGGTCCGGGCGCCCTCGTGCCGGGTCAGCTGGGCCTCGAAGAAGGCCTGCGCTGCATCCAGGGCGGCGCGCATGCGGGTCTCCAGGTCCACCTCGGCGGAAGGCCGCTCCCGCCGCTGGGGCAGGTCGATGCCCGCCGCCCGGGCCAACTGCTCGAGCGCCTCGGGGAAGGTCATGCCCTCGCGCTCCATGAGCCAGGCGAAGGCATCCCCGTGCTTGCCGCAGCCGAAGCAGTGGTAGAAGCCCCGGTTGGCCACCACCTGGAAGCTGGGGCTCCGCTCGGCATGGAAGGGGCAGAGGCCCACGTGGGCCGAGCCCTGCTTCCGCAGCTTCACCGCCGAACCCACCAGGGCCAGCAGGTCCGTGGCGTCCCGGACGCGCTCGACGATTTCGCGGTCACGCATGCTCCAGGCATAACACGAGACCGGGCCGGGATCGAGGACTCATGGCATGCTTGAGGATTCGCACGGTGGAGTCCCATGTCCCAGCTTCTCGACACGATCCTGCTCTTCAGCCTGCCCGCCTCGGGCAAGTCGGAGGTGCGCCGCTACCTGGCCAGCCTCACGCCGGACCAGTGCCGGAATGACTTCCACATGGGCCCCACCCTGCAGCTGGACGACTACCCGTATGTGCACCTCATGCACCGCATCGACGACGAGCTGAAGGCCAACGGCCTCGACTACGCCTACTACCACGGCCCCAGCCGCCCCTTCCGCGACAACTGGACCTGGGCCGTCCTCATCGAGCTGCTGAACGAGGACTACGCCAACCTCATGGCCAGCCGCCAGACCGAGGTGGCCAGCGCAGCCCAGCACCTCTTCGACCGCCTGGATGCCGCCCACGCCAAGGTGGGCCTCTCCCAGCCGCTCGGCGAGATCCCCCATCGCATCCGGGTGCGGATGGCCGAGGCCCTGGAGGCGGAGTGCCGGGCCGAACTGGAGGTCCTGAACCGCCAGAACGCCCTCGACAAGGCGGGAAAGACCCTGGTGATCGAGGCCGCTCGCGGCGGGGCGCACGGTTCCGCGTTTCCCCTCTGCCCGCCCCACGGCTATGACACGGCCTTCCAGACGCTCTCCCCCGCCATCCTCGAGAAGGCCGCGGTGCTCTACGTCTGGGTGGATCCCACGGAAAGCCGCCGCAAGAACATCGAGCGCGGCCGGCCCAACGGCCAGGGCAGCATCCTGCACCACAGCGTCCCCATGGAGGTGATGCTGGGCCAGTACGGCACGGACGACATGGCCTGGCTCATGGAGCAGAGCGACCGCCCCGGCACCATCCGGGTCGAACGCATTGTGCAGGCGGGCGACCGCTACGAGACCAAGGTCTACCACCTTCCCGTGGCCCGCTTCGACAACCGCAGCGACCTCACCACCTTCGTCCGCGAGGACCAGAAGCTCTGGAAGCCCGCCGATGTGCAGGCCATCCACGGCGGCCTCAAGGCGGCCTTCGATCAGCTGGCGAGGGCCTGAAAGCTTTAACCACGAAGACAGGACGACCACGAAAGAAAGACATGAACTTGATGTCAATTTCTTCGTGGTCTTCGTGGTCTTCGTGGTCTTGGTGGTGATTCCCTTCAGTGTGCCGCGCCGCCCGCCTTGGCGTTCCAAATGCGGGTCATGATGAAGGCGCCGAGGAGGCTGAAGGGAATGATGGCGCCCACCCAGACCCAGGCATGGGCGGGCTGGTGGGTGTGGGTGCTCGCCCCTGCGAGGACCAGCGGCGTCCCGTCCCAGCCGTAGGTCTTGAGGATCCAGCCCAGGCCGAAGCCCGTGAGGCCCGAGCCGATGTACTGGATGCCGTCCAGGGCGCCCGCCACGGAGGCGGCGGCCTTGCGGCCCCCGAAGTCCATGCTGGCCGTGCCGCTGAGCATGCCATGGACGCCAAAGATGAACATGGCCGTGAGGCCCAGCAGGATCACCGCCCAGACCTGGCCGCCGAAGCTGCCCTGGCCCAGCGTGGCGCCCAGCAGCCCGAGCATCACCACCTGCACCAGGTAGAAGAGGAAGGCCACGGGGGGGCGCCGGGACTGGAACAGCTTGTCGCTCATCCAGCCGCAGAGCAGGCCACCCAGGATGCCGCCGCCCATGAAGGCGATGCCGGTCCACCAGAAGAGGTGGTCCTTCTTGCTGAGGTGGTAGACCTCCTGCAGGTACTCCGTGAAGTAGAGCATCACGCCCTGCCGCACGAAGCCCGTGCAGAACTCGGCGAAGATGAGCGACACGATCACGGGATTGTGGAAGACCTTGCGGAAGAGCTCGCCCAGGGGCAGGGGGACATCCTCCGCGGCGGCGGCATTGGAACCGTCTCCGGTATCGAAGTCCGGGTGGCCGGCGTGGCTGGGCCGGTTGCGCACCAGGAACCAGTCCACGGCGAACATGGTGGCCATGGCCGCCGAGGGCACGAACCAGATGACCGTCCAGCTGGCGAAGCTGGCCAGCAGCCAGGCGCCGATGGTGGTGGCCAGGAAGTAGCCTGAGCTGATCATGATGCCGAAGATGCCGCCGAAGACTCCGCGCTCCCGCACATGGAACCATGTGCTGTTCACCTTCACCACGGAGAGGGCTCCGAAGCTCTGGAAGTACATGTTCAGGCTCCAGAGCAGGCTCATGCTGACCAACACCTTCGTGGCGTCGCCGTTCAGGAACATGAACCCGATGAGCAGGTTCAGCAGGGCCGCCCCCAGGGAACCCACCAGGATGGCCTTGCGGCCGCCGATGCGGTCGGCGATGGGGCCATTGAAGGCCACGGCCAGGCCATAGGTCCAGAAGCCCGCCGAGGCGATGAGGCCCATCTGCGCCTTGTCCAAGTGGTACCAGGCGCCGATGTCGTTCTTCACGATGTTGAAGTTGTAGCGGCCCATGTACATGGCCGCGTAGGTCAGGCCCAGGGGGAACCAGTTGAGGAACCGGCGCAGACGGAAGGCAGGACTGTGATCCAAAGGAACCTCGATGGTCTCAAGGCTACTGGAGGGCAGGGGTTCCCCCAAGCCACGAAGCTGTAACCCCGGTCACTCCGCCTTGCGGAAGACCTCGTCGGTGCCGGTCAGGTTCCAGGCGCCCTTCCTCTTCTCGAAGGTGGCGTAGCGGATCTTGGTCTGGCCCACCTTCACGTCCTGGTGCAGGGCCTGGAAGAGGGCGAACTGGGCCGTGGGCTTCTCCAGCTGGATCTCGTAGGTGACGCGGGCGCCCTCGCGGGTGGGCTCCATCTTGATGGCCCGGACAAAGGCCGCTTCGGCCGCGGGCATCACGAAGCCTCCCTTGGGGGCGGCCTTGATTGCCTTGGGGGCGTCGGGCTTCAGGCGGAAGGTGAAGGTCTCCTGGCTCCCCTCGGGTTGGACCTCGCAGGTGAACCAGCCGCTCTTCTCCAGGTTCTCCTTGAGGGTCGTGATGCGCAGGTGGGCCGGGGAGCCCTTCTCGGCCGAGGCCTTTTCGGGCACGGTCACGGGGACCACCACGGGATAGTCCTTGCGGATCAGGTCCTCGGCCTTGCTGCGCTCCAGCTTGGAGCTGCAGGCCAGGGTGAGCAGGAGGGCCGGGAGGAGGAGGAGCGCGCGCATGGGGGTTCCTTTTCGATTCGCAAAGGGTTGACGCAACGGCCTGCCCGCCACACAACCCCGCAGTATCCTATCAAGCCTCTGATGATAGGAGATCCCCGTGAATCCCGGCTACCTGACCCACCTCAACCGCGAGATCGAGCTGCTGAAGGAGGCGGGGCTCTACAAGACCGAGCGGATCATCGCCTCGCCCCAGCAGCCACAGATGAGGGCCAACGGCAAGGACGTGGTCTGCCTCTGCGCCAACAACTACCTGGGCCTGGCCAACCACCCCGAGGTGATCGCGGCGGCCAAGCAGGTGATGGACGGCCACGGCTTCGGCATGGCCTCGGTGCGCTTCATCTGCGGCACCCAGGACATCCACCGGGAGCTGGAGCAGAAGCTGGCGGCCTTCCTGGGCTTCGAGGACACCCAGCTCTACTCCAGCTGCTTCGACGCCAACGGCGCCATCTTCGAGGGCCTGTTGGGCGAGGAGGACGCCGTCATCAGCGACGCCCTGAACCACGCCTCCATCATCGACGGCATCCGCCTCTGCAAGGCCAAGCGCTTCCGCTACGCCAATTCAGACATGGCGGACCTGGAGGCCCAGCTGAAGGCCGCCGATGCGGCCGGCGCCCGCTTCAAGCTGGTGGTGACCGATGGCGTCTTCAGCATGGATGGCTACATCGCCAAGCTAGGCGAGATCTGCGACCTGGCCGAGAAGTACGGGGCCATGGTGATGGTGGACGACAGCCACGCCGTGGGCTTCATGGGTGTCAACGGCCGGGGCACCCACGAGCACTGCGGCGTCATGGGCCGCATCGACTTCATGACGGGCACCTTCGGCAAGGCCCTGGGCGGTGCTTCGGGCGGTTACATCGCCGGGAAGCAGGTGGCCATCGACTGGCTGCGCCAGAAGGCCCGCCCCTACCTTTTCTCCAATTCCGTGGCCCCCGCCATCGTCTCGGCGACCCTGAAGGTGCTGGAGCTGCTGAAGGACAGCCAGGGCCTGATCCGGCAGGTCCACGAGAACGCCAAATATTTCCGGGCTGGCATGGAGAAGGCCGGCTTCAAGCTGCTGCCCGGCGAGCACCCCATCGTCCCCGTCATGCTCTACGAGGCGCCCCTGGCCCAGGAGTTCGCCAAGCGCCTGCTGGATGAGGGCGTCTATGTCATCGGCTTCTTCTTCCCTGTGGTGCCCAAGGGGCTGGCCCGCATCCGCACGCAGATGAGCGCCGCCCACACCAAGGCGGACCTGGATCGCGCCATCGCCGCCTTCACCAAGGTGGGCCGGGACCTGGGCGTCATCCAGTAAGGCCGGTTCAATCCGCAGCTGACGCCACTCTGGGCGTCAGCTGCGGTTCGGTTTCCTGTTCCGGGTCGCCGCCAGCACCTGCACCACCAAGAGGAGCAGCCCCGCGTCCCGCAGGAGCGCCCAGCGCATGTCGGCGAGGCGCTGGGCCTCGGTCTTCGGCGCGGCGCCGCCGAAGCATCCGCAGTCCACGGGGTGGCGCCGCGCCAGGTTGAGGCCCAGGGCCAGACAGAAGGCCAGCAGCAGCGCGCCGATCCACAGGGCCGCGGCCCGGAGCCAGAACCCGGCGCAGAGCGCCAGACCGCAGGCCAGCTCCAGCCAGGGCAGGACCAGGGCCAGGGGGGTGAGGCTCCAGGCCGGGAAGAGGGCGTAGGCCCAGAGGGCCTTGGCGAAGCCCGGCGGGTCCGCGAGCTTGGGGACGGCGGCGACGATGAAGACCAGGCCCAGCAGGAGCCGGGAGACCAGGGTGAGGTGGGGATGCCGGAGCCATGTGCTCATGGCTGGCCCTTTTCGACCGGACGGCCTGCCGCCATCCAGTCGGGGAAGCCGTCCCGGTAGATGAGCAGGTGGAAGTAGCCCTCGCTCAGGAGCCGCTCCGCCAGGAGGTGGGAGTCCCGGCAGTCCCCGCCGCTGCAGTAGATGACGATGGGATCCTCGGGACCGGGCCGGCGTGAGGCCTTGAAGGCGAGGAGGCGGTCTCCCAGGTCCGCCTCCCAGACTGGCGTGCACCAGGCCCCGGCCACATGGCCCGCGGTGTAATCTTCGCTGCGCCGGGCGTCGAGGAAGGGCAGGCCGCCCTGGAAGGCCTTCCAGGCCTCCTGGCTGCCGATCTCCCGGATGGGGCCCGCAGGGGCCGGTGAGGCCGGGACCTCGGCGCGGGTCCCCATGGAATTCGGCGGGAGCACCGGTCGGGGCGGAGCCGGCGCCGCTGGTTTGGGGGCCTCGGCCCGGGGCGGTGGCGGTGGGACCGGCGCTTCAGAGCTGGGTGGGGCGGCCTGGCCCGGGAGGCTGAAGCCCGTCCAGGACAGCCGGCGCGAAGGGGGCTGCAGGGTGTTCGACAGGAGGGCGGCCAGGACCGCAAGACCGGCCAGGGCCAGCATGCGCAGGAGGGTGGCGCCGGGCTTGGCAGACGGGGGCGGCATGGTCCGGATCAGAGCAGGATGTACCGGTAGGTGCCGGGGTTCTGCTCCTTCAGCAGCAGCTGGATGGTCCAGCGCCCGTCGGGAAAGCGCTCGAACATGGTGGCGCTCATCACGGAGTCCCGCAGCCACAGGCGGATGGCTTCGTAGTCCTCGAAGACTGGCGGCTCCCAGTCCTCGACGATGGGGGCATGCCGGGAGGAGCCGGGCTTGATGCGGTCCATCAGGCGGGCCAGCGACGTCTCAGGGGCGGGCATCTTCGTCTCCATGGCTTTGAGGCTACACCCCTCGCCCGTCGGAGCCGGGCCGGGCGAGGGGTTCCGGGGGGCCGAGCGGGTCCTCGGCCCCGGGATCCAGGGAGTGGATCAGGGCCTTGAGGGAGGCCACGCTGCCGGGATCCAGGCTCCTGGAGAAAGCGATGGCGATGCCGCGGCCATCCACCCGCACCACCATCCCGCGGGTCACGATCCGCTTGCCCGGCTGGCCTGCCCCCAGGAGGATGGCCACGCCGCAGCTGGTGCCCACGGGCAGCGGGCTGCGCCCATCCACCAGGATGCCCCCCATGCTGAGGTCGATGGCCGAGGCGTAGCTGATCAGCCGATCCTCGGCGATCAGCCGTACCTCGTAGGCGATGGGGATGCGGCGGAAGCTGCGCTGTTCGGGGGCTGGGGTCATGGACGGAATCCGATGTGGGGCATGATAGCGTGTGTCCCACGCCCCGCTCAGGCCTTCCCCGGCGCCTGGTAGCCCTGGTCGTGGATGTCCATGACAGCCCGGCCGGAGGGATCCGTCAGCTTCGCAAAGGAGGCATCCCAGCGCAGGGCTGTCTCCGTGCTGCAGGCCACGCTGCGCTCGAAGGGGACGCAGTTGACGGCGGTGGCGCTGGGGAAGTGGTGCTCGAAGAACTGCCGGTAGAAGTAGGCCTCCTTGGTTTCAGGCGTCTTCACCGGGAAGCGCTCTGCGGCGCCAGCCATCATGCCATCGCTGATCTCCCGCTCGGCCGTGGCCTTGAGGGCATTGATCCAGGCGTAACCCACGCCATCCGAGAACTGCTCCTTCTGGCGCCACAACACCTCGTTGGGGATGAAGCCGTCGAAGGCCTGGCGGAGGGGGAACTTCTCGATGGGCCGCGGCCGGGCCGCGTTCCGGGGCAGCTTCACGGAGGGATCCATTCGCATGGCCACATCCAGGAACTCCCGGTCCAGGAAGGGCACGCGGGCCTCGACGCCCCAGGCGGCGCTGGCCTTGTTGGCGCGGGCGCAGTCATAGAGATGCAGCTTCTGGAGCTTGCGCACAGTCTCGAAGTGCAGCTCCGGCCCATCCGGCGCCTTGTGGAAGTAGAGGTAGCCGCCGAAGATCTCGTCGGCGCCTTCGCCGGACAGCACCATCTTGATGCCCATGGCCCGGATCTTCCGCATGAGGAGGTACATGGGTGTGGAGGCCCGGATGGTGGTCATGTCGAAGGTCTCGATGTGGTAGATGACGTCGGAGAGGGCGTCCAGGCCCTCCTGCACGGTGAAGTGGATCTCGTGGTGGATGGCGCCGATGTGCTCGGCTACCAGGCGCGCGGGGGCCAGATCCGGCGCGCCCTTCAGCCCGATGGCGAAGGAGTGGATGCGGGG
This sequence comes from Holophagaceae bacterium, assembly GCA_046331485.1. Lineage (GTDB taxonomy): Bacteria > Acidobacteriota > Holophagae > Holophagales > Holophagaceae > Geothrix. The sequence goes on from JAXLQS010000002.1 coordinate 101,211, forward strand.
CCACCAGGCGGGGGCGGCGCCCCCGGCCTCCACGCGACCCTCGCGGAACTGCGCCGCGATGGCGGAGACCAGGGAGGAGTCCACGCCGCCGGAGATGAGCACGCCGTAGGGCACGTCGCACATGAGTTGGCGCTTCACGGCGGCCTCCAGCGCGACGCGCAGCCTGGCCGGATCGTAGGGCTCGGAGGGGACATGGCCCGGCGCGGCCCAGTCGGGCTCGTAGTAACGCTGGAAGCCCCTGTCGGCCTCGTGGCCCAGGAAGAAGTGCCCCGGCGGCACCTCCCGGATTCGGTCGCAGTGGCCCACCAGGGCCTTCATCTCCGAGGCCGCGTAGAGGTGGTCGTGCCGGTCCCAGCCCACGTAGAGGGGGATGACGCCGATGGGATCCCGGGCGATGAGGTAGGTCTCCCGCTTGGGGTCGTAGAGCACGAAAGCGAAGATCCCGTTCATGCGGTTGAGGAAGTCGCGGGGCTTGAGCTCGTCGTAGAGGTACAGGATCACCTCGCAGTCCGAGAGGGTCTGGAAGTCGTGGACCTCCCGCAGGCCCTGCCGCAGCTCCTGGTGGTTGTAGATCTCGCCGTTCACGGCCAGGACCGTGCCCTGGAGGGTGTCCAGGAGCGGCTGGGCGCCGTGCTCCACGTCTACGATGGAGAGGCGCTCGTGGACGAGGATCGCGTGGTCGTCGCTGAAGATGCCGCTCCAGTCGGGGCCCCGGTGGCGGATCTTGCGGGCCATGGCCAGGGCCTGGCGGCGCAGGTCGGCCAGCGGAGACTTCACCGGATCGAGGTTGAGGATGCTGACGATGCCGCACATGGGGGCTCCAAAAGAGGAAACCCCGATCCGCTCTCGCGAATCGGGGTGGTCCGGGGTGTCAGGAATCTTAGGAAAGACCCTTGCCGGCCCACGCGCGATCCGCGCGAGGGAGCCGATTGGTATTGCGGTTGAACCGCCGGGGGAAAAGGGTCATGGCTTGCCTGGTAGCACCTTATCGGCCGGTTTCACGGATCGTCAAGGCGGGAATGGGGAGGTTGGCCCCCCTTGAAGTTGATGATGAAATGGTCCGGTTGGAGGTCCGCATGAAGGCCCTGTTGAAGTCGAAGCGCGAGGAAGGCATCTGGATGGGCGAGGTGCCCATGCCGGAAGTCGGACCCAACGACGTGTTGATCCGGGTGCACAAGAGCGCCATCTGCGGCACGGACGTGCACATTTACAACTGGGACGAGTGGGCCCAGAAGACCATTCCCGTGCCCATGGTGGTGGGCCATGAATACGTCGGCGTCATCGAGCAGGTGGGCGCCGAGGTGGAGGGCTACCAGCCCGGCGACCGCGTCAGCGGCGAGGGCCACATCACCTGCGGCCACTGCCGCAACTGCCGCGCCGGCAAGCGGCATCTCTGCCGCAACACGTTCGGCGTGGGCGTGAACCGGACGGGCTCCTTCGCGGAGTACCTGTCCCTTCCGGCCTTCAATGTCTTCAAGGTGCCTGACAACGTGCCCGACGACGTGGCCGCCATCTTCGACCCCTATGGCAACGCCGCCCACACGGCCCTCAGCTTCGACCTGGTGGGCGAGGACGTGCTGATCACGGGGGCCGGCCCCATTGGCATCATGGCCGTGGCCATCGCCAAGCACGTGGGAGCCCGGCACGTGGTCGTCACGGATGTGAACGAGTACCGGCTGGACCTGGCCCGGAAGATGGGCGCCACCGTGGCCGTGAACCCCATGAAGCAGAGCCTGCCCGAGGTCATGAAGGACCTGGGCATGACCGAGGGCTTCGACGTGGGCCTGGAGATGAGCGGCAACCGCAATGCCTTCGAGTCCATGCTGGAGGCCATGCACCACGGCGGGCGCATCGCCCTCCTGGGCATCCTCCCCGGTGACTGCGCCGTGGACTGGAGCCAGGTGATCTTCAAGGGACTCATCCTGAAGGGCATCTACGGCCGCGAGATGTTCGAGACCTGGTACAAGATGGCGGCCATGGTCCAGAGCGGCCTGGATATCACGCCCGTCATCACCCACCACTACGGCATCGACGACTTCCAGAAGGGCTTCGACGCCATGCGCAGCGGCCAGAGTGGCAAGGTGATCCTGGCTTGGGGCGTGAAGTAGGTCCTTGGCCCTGAGCCTTCAGGAAGGGCGCCGTCGGCGCCCTTTTTTGCGGCAACTCCGCGGTAGCGCCACTGAAGCCTGAGAACTACCGGATGGGCTGCGGCTGGGGGATCGGGGGGAAGGCGCTCTCGGCCAGGGGGGCGCCGTCCTTGATGAGGATGTCGGCGGCCATGCCCTCGCCGCCGGGCTGGAGGTCGGTGCCGAGGCAGGCTAGGTAGTAGCCGTCGAGCTTGGTGTTGAACTTCTGCTTCGCGGGCCCGCGCTTGACGGGCACGTCCTCGATGGGGTGGGTGACGTAGGGCTTGTAGAGGAAGGGATGACCCCAGGGGGTCTCCGGAACCTGCTCGAGGTAATCCGGAACCAGCTCACCCAGGGTCGTCGGATACTCGGTGCGCTTGGTGCGGTAGCGGATCAGGGCGTCGGTGATGCGCTTCATGGCGGCGCGGACCTGCTTCTGGCGGTCGGCCATGTCCCGGTTCACGAAGGCTTCGATGAGGTAGAGGTCCCGCTTCGCCTGCTGGGCGGCCTCGGAGTCGGGATAACGCTCCGTCAACTGCTTCATCATGGCCCGGGCCTCAAGGCTGCGGCCCTCGAGGTTGAGCTTCCGGGCCTCCTCGTAGAGGTTCCCCGGCAGCCGGGGGTCCTCGGAACTGCATCCCGCGGCCAGCAGCAGGAGGGCCAGGGCGGGGGCGAGGCGGCGGCGGGACATGGTCCGAACCATAGCAGAGCTGAGGCACGGCTTGAAGGGTCAGACCGGCGCCCGGTGCCCGGCAGCCAGAAAAGCGGCGACGAACCGGGAACGCCTCTAAGATGGAGGAACGGAGGGGCACCATGACGGACAGACCGATGCTGGTGGGCATCGTGGGGGGGTCCGGCAGCGGCAAGACCTCCGTGGCGGCGGAACTGGTCAAGCGACTGCGGGAGCAGAGCGTCGCCACCCTGCTTTTGGACATGGACGCCTACTACGCGCCGCTGGAGGTGGTGAAGGGGCGGTTCGACGGCAGGCCCGTGAACTGGGACCACCCCCACGCCTTCGACCTGGAGCTGATGGCGGCCCACCTGTCCGCCCTGCGCCGGGGTGAGCCCATTCGCAAGCCCCAGTACGACTTCACCCTGTCGGACCGCACCGGCTGGGAGGAGCCGATCCCGCCCGGCCAGGTGGTCATCCTCGAGGGCCTGCTCATCTTCGCCCTGCAGGAGCTCCGGGACTCGCTGGACGTGAAGATCTTCGTGGACACCGATGCCGACATCCGGATCCTGAGGCGCATCCGGCGGGACACCCGCGAGCGGGGGCGGAGCCTGGAGAGCGTCATGGACCAGTACGAGAACAGCGTGCGTCCCATGCACCTGGAATTCGTGGAGCCCAGCAAGCGCTGGGCCGATCTGATCGTGCCCACGGGCGTGGAGAACCGCACGGCCCTCGACATCATCACGCACCACATCTGCAGCCGCGTGCTGAACCAGGAGGGGCTGTCCCGTGTTTGAAGCCGGTCCCCACCTCGATCCGGCCACCTTCCGGGGCCTCGATCCGGCCTTGGTCCAGATTCTCGACGTGCGGGAGCAGTGGGAGTACGACCGGGCCCACTTGCCTGGAGCCATCCTCATCCCCCTGGGCGAGCTGGTGGACCGGGTGGGTGAGCTGGACCCGGCTCGGCCCGTGGCCGCCTATTGCCACCACGGGATGCGCAGCCTCCAGGCCCTGAGGTTCCTCCGGGGCGTGGGCTTCGCGGACCTGGCCCATCTCGCTGGTGGCATCGACGCCTACAGCAGGATGGATCCCTCGATCCCGAGGTACTGATGAGGCTGCTCCACCGCCACCCGGAAGGGTTCGATCCGGCGGCGCCCTGGGTGCAGGAGTCCGAGAGCGTGCGCCAGGATTCGCGGCTCTTCCGGCAGATCGTCGCGCACCGGCGGAGCCCCCACACCGGCCGTGAACATGCCTTCTACCGCCTCCAGGGGCCGGACTGGGTGAACGTGGTCGCTTTCACCCGGACGGGGGAGCTGCTGGTGGTGGAGCAATTCCGCCACGGCATCGACGAGGCCACCCTGGAGATTCCCGGCGGGGGCTGCGATCCCGGCGAAACCCCGGAGGAAGCCGCGCGGCGGGAGCTGAAGGAGGAGACCGGCTTCACTTCCGGGACCTGGATCCCCCTGGGCTCCTGCACGCCCAATCCCGCCACGCAGAACAACCGCTGCCACACCTTCCTGGCCCTGGACTGCGATGCGAACGGCGGCTTGGAGCTGGATCCCGCGGAGGAGCTGCAGGTCTGGGCCTCGTCCTGGTCCGAGTGGCGGGGGCGCATGCAGCGGGGGGAGGTCCACCACGCCCTCGTGCTGACCGCCTTCCAGCTGCTCAGCCTCTGGGAAGGCTGGCCCGAGCTGCGCCGGCGCCTGGAGCCCTGGTCCGGCCCGGTCGGCCGTCCGGCGGGGCGACGCGGCGGAGCCAAGCCTTGAGCGGACCGAGGACTCGGCGCTAGTCTGGAACCGGTGTCCAGTCGAGGAGAGTCCATGGCCAGCGAGTGCTCGTTTGATGTCGTCTGCAAAGTGGACCTGGATGAAGTGAAGAACGCCCTGGCCCAGGCCATGAAGGAGATCGGCCAGCGCTACGACTTCAAGGGTTCAGTCTCGAAGATCGAGCTGAAGGATGACAAGGTGCTGGTGCTCACCAGCGACGACGAGGTGAAGCTGAAGGCCGTCATCGACGTGCTGCAGACCAAGCTGCACAAGCGCGGGGTCAGCATCCGCAGCATGGTCTACGGCAAGATCGAGCCCGCGGCCAAGGGCAGCGTCCGGCAGGAAGTCACCATCCAGCAGGGCATCCCTGTGGAGAAGGCCAAGGGGCTGATCAAGGCCCTGAAGGACTCCAAGATCAAGGTGCAGGCCAGCATCCAGGGCGACCAGCTGCGTGTGAGCGGCAAGAGCCGCGACGACCTGCAGGAGGTCATCGCCCTGTTCAAGAAGGACGATCAGGGGCTGGACCTGCAGTTCACCAACTACCGCGGCTGAGCTGATGTCGCGACTGGACCTCTCCCGCTACTTCCTCCCCATCGCACCCAAGCTGGCCGGGGTGGAGGCCGAGCTGCAGCGCATCCTGCAGAGCGACGTGGAGGTGGTGCAGAAGCTCGCTGACCATGTCCGGGGCGGGCAGGGCAAGCGCCTCCGGCCGGCCCTGGTGCTGCTGTCCTCGCGCTTCTGCGGCCTGCAGAACGACGACGATGTCCGGTTCGGCGCGGTCTTCGAGCTGATCCACACGGCCACCCTGGTCCATGACGACGTCATCGACCACGCCCAGCTCCGCCGGGGCATGCCGACCCTCAACCGCCTCTGGGGCAACACCCTGACGGTGCTCTTCGGCGACCTGCTCTACCTGGTGGCCATGAGCGAGGCCATCGCCTGCCGCAGCTGGCGGATGATGGAGATCCTGGCCGAGGTCACCACGCGCATGACCGAAGGCGAGCTCATCCAGAACGACGTGCTGTTCAAGCTGGACACCAGTCGCAAGGACTACTTCGACATCCAGGAGCGGAAGACCGCGCTGCTGTTCAGCGGCTGCACCGAGACCGGAGCCGTCCTCACGGGCCGCGGCGACGAGGCGTGCCGGGCCATGCGGGGCTATGGCCTGGAGGTGGGCCGCGCCTTCCAGCTCATCGACGACCTCCTGGACTACACCGCCACCAGCGCCCAGCTGGGCAAGCCGGCCTTCAGCGACCTGCGGGAGGGCAAGCTCACCCTGCCCATGCTCACCCTGCTGGAGAAGGCGCCGGACGAGGTGCGCCCCCTGATCCGCACCATCTGGGACCGGGGCGAAGAAGTGCCCATCCCCGAGGCCGAGGAGGTGAAGCTCCGCGCCCTCATCGAGAAGCACGATGCCCTGGCCGAGACCCGGGAGCTGGCCATGCGGGCCTCGGGCAATGCCGTGGCGCACGTGATGGGGCTGTCCGGCGACCCCGCCACAGGCGAACTGCTGCGGGACATCCCCCAGGCCCTGCTGACTCGAAGCATGTAGGGGTCAGCCCTCGGCGTCCCCCAGCCTCAGATCGAAGGGGATCCCGGCACGCTTGCAGGCCGCGATGAAGCTCTCCTTGTCCGGGCACTTGAGGTAGGCCTCCATGGGCTCCACCTTGCGCCCCTGGATCAGCTCGATGAGCGCGTCGTTCATGAGGCGCTGGCCATAGCTGCGCCCGGTCTGCATGGCGCTGGGGATCTGGAAGTTCTTCCCCTCCCGCATGAGGTTGGCGATGGCGGGGGTGATGAAGAGGGTCTCCAGGGCCGCCACCCGGCCGCCCCCCACCTTCTTCAGCAGCACCTGGCTGACTACGCACTTGAGGGCGTCCGCCAGCATCACCCGGATCTGCTGCTGCCGGTCCGAGGGGAACTGGTCCACGATGCGGTCGATGGTGCCGATGGCGCTGCTGGTGTGCAGGGTGCCGAAGACCAGGTGCCCCGTGGCGGCGGTCTCCAGGGCGATGGCGATGGTCTCCAGGTCCCGCATCTCACCCACCAGCACCACGTCGGGATCCTCGCGGAGGGCGGCGCGGAGCCCGCTCTTGAAGCTGTCGGTATGGGTGCCCACTTCCCGCTGGTTCACCAGGCAGCCCTTGCGGGGATGAACGAACTCGATGGGATCCTCGATGGTGAGGATGTGGTCCCTCCGCTTCTGGTTGGCCAGGTCCACGATGGCCGCCAGGGTGGTGGATTTGCCGCTGCCCGTGGGGCCGGTGACGAGGACCAGGCCCTTGGACAGGGTGGCCAGGCGGCGCACGGGTTCGGACAGCCCCAGCTTGTCCGGATCGGGAAGCTGGTTGGGGATGACCCGGCAGACCAGGCCAGGGCCGACGCGGTCATGGAAGTAGTTGACGCGCAGGCGGCAGCCTCCGGCCTCGTAGCCGTAGGCGAAGTCGGCGTCGTGGTGCTCTTCGAAGCGCTGCCAGATCGCCGGCGTGGCCAGGGCTTCCATCATCTCCAGGATGGCGGCAGGGTCCAGCGGCCCGAAGCCCTCCAGTTCTTTCATGTCGCCGTGGATGCGGGCCAGGGGCGGCTCGTGGCTGGTGCAGTGCAGGTCCGAGCCCTGCCTTTCCACGAGGGCCGCAAAGAGCTTTTCAGCCAGGGGATGGGCCTGGCTCTTCCGGGCGATGGATTCGGTCCTGGGTGCCTGGGGCCGGGGGGACTCCGCGGGGGCGGGCGAAGGCGCCGCCGCCTTGGGGGCGGAGGCGGCTTCCACCGTGGCCGCGGGACGGAGGGTGGGCGTGGCCTGGAGGCGCGAGGGGCCCTGGTGCTCCGCCTGGATCTGAGGGGTGTCCATGTACCGGCTGAGGCGGATCCGGAAGGACTGTCCCGACAGGTCGTAGTCGAACTCCGCTTGGCCATCCTTCTGCCAGGCGGCCTTCAGCTCGGGGGGCACCACGTCCCCGGCCAGCACATCGACCATCACGGCCGGCAGCGGGTTCGGCAGCAGGTCGATGGCCTCTCCCGATTTCAGTTCCAGGCGGGGTCTCTTGTCCGCCTTCACCTCCAGGCGACTGCCTGCTTTCGTGATGACCTGGGTGAGCAGACGATCCAGTTGGGCCATGGCGGTATTTCCCCAGCTTCAAAGGATGCCACGGGTCACAGCCTTCAGGGTTCGGGCTTGGGCATCCAGCCTGTAGACTGTAGATCGACCCTTCTTGGAGCGAGCATGAACATCCACGAATACCAAGCCAAGGAACTGCTTCGGCTCTACAAGGTGGCCACGCCGGACGGCCGGGTCGCCCAGGACGCGGAAGAGGCCCGCATGATCACCAAGGAGTTTGGTGGCGCCAGCGTGGTGAAGGCGCAGATCCATGCCGGGGGCCGCGGGAAGGGGGGCGGCGTGAAATTCGCCAACGATCCCGACAAGGCCGCGGAGCTGTTCAAGGCCATCTTCGGCATGCAGCTGGTCACCAAGCAGACCGGGGTCGAGGGCCGCAAGGTCCACACCGTGTTCATCTCCAAGCCCGTGGACATCGCCCGTGAGCTCTACCTCAGCTTCCTGGTGGATCGCGGCACCAGCCGCGTGACCATCCTGGCCTCCACCGAGGGTGGCGTCGAGATTGAGGAAGTGGCCGAGAAGACCCCCGAGAAGATCGTCAAGGTGGCCGTGGATCCGGCGCTGGGCCTCAGCGGCTTCCAGGCCCGCCAGGTGGCGTTCGCCCTGGGCCTCGAGGGCGACACCTTCAAGCAGGGCGTTGTCTTCCTTCAGAACCTCTACCGGCTCTTCATGGAGAAGGACTGCTCCATGGTGGAGATCAACCCGCTGGTGATCACCAAGCAGGGCGATGTCACCGCCCTCGACGCCAAGATCGGCTTCGACGACAATGCCCTCTTCCGCCACCCGGACGTGCTGGCCTTCCGTGACCTCAACGAGGAAGCCGAGGAGGAGATCGCCGCCAGCAAGTTCAACCTGAACTTCATCAAGCTTGATGGCCAGATCGGCTGCATGGTCAACGGCGCGGGCCTGGCCATGGGCACCATGGACATCATCAAGTACCACGGCGGGTCCCCCGCCAACTTCCTGGATGTGGGGGGCGGCGCCACCGAGGATGCCGTGAAGAACGCCTTCCGGATCATCCTCCAGGATCCCGCCGTGAAGGCCGTGCTGGTGAACATCTTCGGCGGCATCATGCGCTGCGATGTGGTCGCCGCCGGCATCGTGAACGCCGCGAAGGAGATCGGCATCCAGGTGCCGGTGGTGGTCCGCCTCGAGGGCACCAACGTCGAAGAGGGCAAGCGGATCTTGGCCGAGAGCGGCCTGAATCTCATCGTCGCCGCCGACCTGAAGGACGCCGCCGAAAAAGTCGTGGCGTCGATCAAGTAGGCCAACGCTGTCCGGGGGTCCGCGCTGCGCGCACCCCCCGGGCCCCCGGATGAGTGCGCGGGAAACCCGCACCCTCATCCCCTCCCCGGAACCCGGAATCTTATTCTCGAGAGGTATGACATGGCTGTTCTCGTGGGCAACCACACCAAATTGATCGTCCAGGGCATCACGGGCCGCGAAGGCCTCTTCCACGCCAAGGGCTCGCGCGACTACGGCACCAACGTGGTCGGCGGCGTCACCCCCGGCAAGGGCGGCACTGAGATCGAGGGCTTCCCCGTCTTCAACACCGTCAAGGACGCCGTCGCCAAGACCGGCGCCAACGCCACCATGATCTTCGTGCCCCCCGTGGGCGCGGCGGACGCCATCCTCGAGGCCCTGGAAGCGGGCATCGAGCTCATCGTCTGCATCACCGAGGGCATCCCCGTCCTCGACATGGTCAAGGTCAAGCGCGTACTCCCTGACTACCCCAAGAGCCGCCTCATCGGCCCGAACTGCCCGGGCATCATCAGCCCCGGCCTGGCCAAGATCGGCATCATGCCCGGCCGCATCCACAAGCAGGGGAACGTGGGCGTGGTCAGCCGCTCCGGCACCCTCACCTATGAGGCCGTGGGCCAGCTCACCGCCCTGGGCATCGGCCAGAGCACCTGCATCGGCATCGGTGGCGACCCCGTCAACGGCACCAGCCACATCGACGCCCTGCGACTGTTCCAGGACGACCCGGACACCCACGCCATCATCATGATCGGCGAGATCGGCGGCAGCGCCGAGGAGGAGGCGGCGGAGTTCGTGAAGCAGTACGTCACCAAGCCGGTGGTGGCCTTCATCGCCGGCCAGACGGCCCCTCCGGGCCGCCGCATGGGCCACGCGGGCGCCATCATCTCCGGTGGCAAGGGCACTGCCGCCGAGAAGATGAAGGCCCTCACCGCCGCGGGCATCACCGTGGTCCAGAGCCCCGCCGACATGGGCAAGGCCCTGGCCGAGCGCCTGAAGTAGCAAGGTCCGAATCCTGCCAAATGGGGCACCGGTACATTGCCGGTGCCCTTTTTGCTGCCTCAATGCGGCGTTCGTGCTGTACTCGCCTCATGCTGATCTCCCGCGAGATGGTCCTGAACATGGACATCGCCCTGAATGAGGCGATGTTCGGCGGCGACATGATGGCCCGCATGGACAAGGTGGCGGGCATCACGGCCTCCCTCCTCTCCCGCAACCGGCGCTTCCTCACCCTGAAGGTGTCTGAGCTCCGCTTCCACAGCCCCGTGCGGGCCGGCGAGATCATCGAGTTCTTTGCCACCCTCACGCACCAGGGGAACTCGAGCATGACGCTCCAGATCGAAGTGCAGGTCTATGGGCCGGTGTCGGATCAGCGGCGGGACGTCACCAGCGGGGAGTTCGTCATGGTGGCGGTGGACGAGAGCCTGCGGCCGGCGTCCATCCTCTGGAAGCCGGAGCTGGTCCAGCTGGCGACCGGGCCCGGCCCCCAGCCTGCCGGCAGCGCCTGATTCGCGTATCCTGGGGGCATGACGGATCTCATCAAGGCCCACCTGGATCATCGGCGTGTGTGGCGGGATTTCGACTTCTGCTACCCCGTGATCTCCCGGCGCAGCCGGGGTCTGAGCCTCGGAATCAACCTGAACCCTGACAAGGTCTGCAACTTCGATTGCGTGTACTGCGAGGTGGATCGGGTCGCCCCCCCCAAGCGGAGGGACATGGATCTCGGCCAACTGGAACGGGAGCTGGGGCTGCTGCTCGACCTGGCCACCAGCGGCGAGATCTACGAGATCCCGCCTTTCGACTCCGCCCGGCCCGAGCAGCGCCGCCTCAACGACATCGCCTTCAGCGGGGATGGCGAGCCCACGACGGCCCGGGAATTCGCCGAGGCGGTGCGGCGGATCGCCCGGATGAAGGATCAACGCGGGCTGGAGGAGGTGAAGCTGGTGCTGATCACGGACTCCAGCCGTCTTCAGGCCCCGGACGTGGTGGCGGGCCTGGAGATCCTCATGGCCCATCAGGGTGAGGTCTGGGCCAAGCTGGACGCCGGCACCGAGGCCTACTACCGGGAGATCTGCCGGAGCCAGGTTCCCTTCCAGCGCATCCTCGACAACCTGCTCGCCACGGCCCGCCGCTGGCCGATCCTCATCCAGACCCTCTTCCTCGACTGGAAGGGGCAGGGGCCCACGGAGGAGGAGCTGGAGGCCTACTGCAGCCGGCTGGAACACATCCTGGCCCAGGGGGGACAGCTTCAGGCCGTGCAACTCTACACCGTGGCCCGGCCCACCCCCGAACCCGAGGCCAGGCCCCTCTGGCACCTCGAGATGGACGCCATTGCGGCCAGCCTGCGGGGGAGGCTCCCCAGGCTGCCCATCGAGGTCTACTACGGTCCGGAGGAATGGGCCTGATGCGCTCGCTCCGCCTCGGGGCCTGGCTCCTGCTGGGGCTCGGTTTCATGGGTTGCCGTCCCCGGAAGACGGAAGCCCCGCCCCCGGCTCCGCCGGGCCTCACGCTGGTGGCCGTGGGCGACATCCTGATGCATCAGGACGTGAAGCGGGCCGCCGAGGTGGATCCGGGGGGCTTTCCCTCCCTCTGGGCCGACCTGGTTCCGCTCTTCAAGGGGGCGGACCTCGCCTTCGGCAACCTGGAAACGCCCATCGCTCCGCGGACCGGCAGGCCCGGCGTGCCCTTCCAGTTCAACGCGCCGGAGACGCTGCCCCAGGCCCTTCGCGCCAGCGGCTTCACGGTGCTCTCCACGGCGAACAACCACGCCTTTGATCAGGGAATCCTGGGCGTGCGGGAGACGCTGGAGCGCCTGCGCGCCGAGCAGCTGGTGGCCCTTGGCAGCGGCGAGGACCGGGTCCAGGCGGAGCGGCTCCAGATTCTGGAGCGGCAGGGCATCAAGGTGGCCTTCCTCGGCTTCACCGACCTCTTCAACCTCGACCTGAACCGTCGCGCCACAGAACCCTGGGTGCGCCCCCTCGACCTCGAACCGGCCCAGCAGGCCGTCCGGGAGGCCAAGGGCCGGGCCGACCTGGTGGTGGTGAGCCTGCACTGGGGCAACGAGTACCAGCACGAGCCCACCCGGCGTCAGAAGGACATCGCCCGGGGCCTGGTGGCCGCGGGCTGCGACGTGATCCTGGGCCACCATCCCCACGTGCTCCAGCCGGTGGACCTCCTGGAAGCCGGCGGCCGCCGGGCTTTGGTGGCCTACTCGCTGGGCAACTTCATCAGCAACCAGGACCGCATGTACCGGGCGGACCTGTTCCCCGTGGCCGGCGGAGACAACCGCGACGGGGCGGCGCTGAAGCTCCGCTTCGAGCGGCGCCGGGATCCCGAGGGCCGCGAGGCCGTGGTGGTGGCCGAGGCCTCGGTCGAGCCGCTCTGGACCGAGAACAACTGGGGCGCCCCCGCCGACCGCCGGGAGATCCGGGTCATCCGCGTGGCCGCCGCGGAAGCGAGGGTCCGTGGTGAGCTGGATCGCCTCATGGATGCGGTCGAGGGGCCCAAGGTCCAGCCGGATGAGGCCCGACGGCGGAAGGACATCCTGGACCGGCAGGAGTACCTCCGCACCCTCATCCTGCGCCGGAAGCGGGTGACGGAAGTCGTGGGCGAGGCCTTCCTCAGCCGTTGAGCCCCAGCTCGGTCCGGTGCTCGTGCAGGACGGCGATGATGCGGGCCAGGTGCCCCTCCTCGGTGCCGCCGACGGCCTCGATGAGCATCCGCAGGCCCTCGGCCACTTCGAGGCGGTCCACGCCGGCGGCGAAGGCCTTGTCCTTGAGCTTCTTCTTCACGCTCCTGGGCTCCAGGCCCTCGGTGCGGGTGGGGCGTACCAGGGCGCAGGCCATGATGAAGCCGGTGATCTCGTCCGAGGCCAGCAGGGCCTTGTCCAGCAGGCTGTCGTAAGGGACGTTCCACCGCGTGTAGTGGGCGCTGATGGCGTGGGCCAGGTCCTCGTCGCCCCGCTCCCGCAGCCAGGCCACGATGCGCTTCGGGTGCTCCTCGGGCCAGGAATCGTAGTCCGCATCGTGCAGCAGGCCGGCCAGGCCGAAGCGCTCTGCATCTTGTCCGAGGTTCCCGGCCAGGTCCCGCATGACCAGTTCCACGGCCCGGGCGTGGGTGCGCAGCTTCTCGGACGGCGTCCAGTCGCAGAGGAGCTGCCAGGCTTCGTCGCGAGTGAGCATTGGACCGACCTCAGGGAAGGAAGAGGGTGGACTTCGGCGGTCCGGGTTCTGGGTCTCCGGAATACCGGACGGCCTCCAGGAACAACCCCGAGGCCGGCGCGGCCTTGGCGCCCCAGTAGAGGTTGGCGGCCTCGGTGGGGGTCCGGAGGTCTTCCAGCACCCGGCGGGGCTCCTCCTCGCCCAGGGCGCAGGCCACGGAGGCCCCGACCATGCGGCGGACCTGGCGGCGGAAGAAGTGGGTGGCCCGGACCCGGAGCAGGATGAGCGCGCCTGCCTCGGTCACCTCGCAGCGGAGAAGCCGTGAACGGCCATCCTCTTCCGCATCCAGGTCGGCGAAGGCCGACAGGTCCTGGTCGCCCTCGAAGGCGGACCAGGTGCGGGCCAGGCGATCCAGGTCGAGGTTGCGCTTCACCCACCAGATCCAGGGCTTGCCGAAGGCGCTGCGGCGGCGGCTGATCTGGTAGAGGTAGGTGCGGTCCGCGGCATCGTGGCGGGCGTGGAAGCGGGGCGGGCAGGTGCGCACATCGCGGACGGCGATGTCCTGGGGCAGCGCAGCGTCCAGGATGCGCCGGAGCTCACCGGGGCGGGGCGCCCCCTTGGCCTCCAGGTGGAGGTGGGCCACCTGGCCCAGGGCGTGGACTCCGGCATCCGTGCGGCCGGCGCCCCCCAGATACACCAGGCGCAAACCGGCCTCATGGAGGGCGTGCTCCAGGCTTCCGGCCACGGTGCGGACGCCTTCCCTCGACTGCTTGGCGCCCTGCCGCTGCCAGCCCTGGAAGCGGCTTCCATCGTATTCGAGGAGCAGCCGGAAGGCGGCGATGGGCTGAGCCTTCACGGCCATGTCAGGGTTCGATCACGGCCCGGACAGCCGCGATCAGGGTGGCAGGGTCATGGATCGGCTTGGCGATGTAGCCTTCGGCACCGGTGAGCTCGAGGTACTTCTCGCGGTCCCCGAACATGGCGTGGGCGGTGGCCAGCAGCACTGGAATGTGGCGTGTGACCTCGTCCTTCTTCAGGAGCTGGGTGATGAAGATGCCATCGACCTTGCGGCCCTCGTAGCTGGAGCGCGAGAGGCTCACATCCATGATGACGGCGGCGAGATCGGCCTCTTGGGCCAGGCGGAGGATCTCGTCCACTTCCTCCGAGACCAGGACCTCGTACCCGCCTTTCTTGGCGAGCACGGTCTGGATGAACTTCACGTTGATGGGGTCGTCCTCCACCAGGAGGATCCGTTTGGACATGACTGCCTCGGTCTTCCCAGCCTATCGGCAGTCAGTGGTAACTGCCAAATTTTTGCTGGGTTTCCAGGCGATCAAGGAGGTCGTCGGGAACCTGCAGGCCGCCCCTGCCACGGCCCAGCCGCAGGCCGGGCTTGTTGGCGCCGTGGTAGTCGCTGCCGCCGGTGACGATCAGGCCCAGGCGGGTGGCCAGGGCCACGAAGTACTTCTGCTCGGAGGCGCGGTATTCGCCGTAGTAGCCCTCGAGCCCTTCAAGCCCCTGCCGCTGCAGATCCGCCATGGCCTCGTCCCAGCGGAAGGCACCGCCGATGAAGCGGCCGGGATGCGCGACCACGGGCACGCCGCCGGCCTCGCGGATCCAGCGGGCGGCCTCGGCCGGGCTCAGCTCCTCCCGGGGGACGAAGCCGGGGCAGTCATCGCCGATGAGGCGCTCGAAGGCCTCCTGGGGCCGCTTCACGAAGCCTCGGGCGGCCAGGGCCTTGGCGAAGTGGACCCGGGAGAGCAGGGAGGTGTCCGCGTGGGCCTGGACATCCTCGATCGTGACGGGGCAGCCCAGTTCGGCGAGGCGCAGGACCATGCGGCGGTTCCGGTCCTCCCGCCGACCACGCAGCTCCTCCAGCCGGGCCTGGAACACCGTGTTCCCGGGATCCACGAGCAGTCCGAGGATGTGCAGGGACCGGCCGAGGAAGCGGCAGCTGAGCTCGGTGCCCACCAGGAGGCGCACCTTTACCCGGGGCTGCATAGCCAGGAATTCAGGAATGCCACCCAGCGTGTCGTGGTCCGTCAGGCAGAGGGCCGATAGGCGGGCCGCCTCGCCGAGCAAGGCAAGCCGCTCGGGCGTGTCCGTTCCGTCGGAGTGGAGGGTGTGGCAGTGGAGATCGATCACCATCCGACCGTAGCAGAGCAGAGGGAGGATAGGACGGAATGCCCTGCAAGGGCATTGCCGCCCACAGGGCGAGGGCCGGAGGCCCGAGTCACCATCCGACCGTAGCAGAGCGGTGGGAGCATAGGGCGGAATGCCCTGCAGCGCGAGGGCGGTGGGTCCGGGTTAGGGCGACGTCCCGGAGATCTGCCGGTTGGCCCGGTACAGGGCCGCCAGCAGCACGGCCACCGCCTGGAACAGGTCCGGCGGGATCAGCCGGTCCAGGTCCAGGGGCTCCAGGGCTGCCAGCAGGTCCGGGTCCTTGGTGATCGACACGCCGTGCTGTTTCGCCAGCTCCAGGATGCGCTCTGCGAGCAGGCCCTGGCCCTTGGCCACAAGGCGGGGGGCGGCATCCTGGAAGGGGACCTCCGGCCGGTACCTCAGGGCGGCGGCGCGGGGGCGCGAGGGGGACGCTGGGCGGGCCATGGTCCCTTATCGGCGGCAAGCCCTACTGGACGAAGTTCGTGGCGTTCTGGGCCTCGTCGACGGGCTCGTCCATGGCGAGGCGGCGGAACAGCTTCACGTCGGCCAGGGACAGGATGCTCATGTAGGAGAAGCCGCTGAAGAACAGCCAGAGGAAGGGCACGGACGCCCACTTGCGGATCCAGATGGCCACCAGGACCGCGCCGAAATAGTAGATGGCGAAGCCCAGCTCGAGGAAGGTCATGAGGCTCTTGGGCACCTTGTAGGCCCGCTTGGTGACGGAGTTGCCGTTGGCGTCCACGCCGTACTTCGGGGTGCGCTTGAACTCCTTGTCCTCGGTGAAGAAGCCTTCCAACACGGCCTTGGCCTGGTTCAGGGCGAGGCCGATGCCCAGGCCCATGAGGCCGGGGATGTACTTCAGGCGCCGGGTCCAACCGGTGTTGTCCGTCAGTTCCTTCTGGGAGAGGCCGAAGTAGAGGCCCACGCTCACGGCGTTCAGCAGGAAGAAGGGGCCGTCGGTCAGGAGCAGGATGTGGATGGGCGTGCCGGCCCGGAAGACCATGGCGGGCACCATGATGATGGAGAGCACCACCATCAGCATGTAGTTGCAGTTGGCCGTCAGGTGGAACCAGCACTCCAGCTTGGTGTGCAGGCTCTCGTTGGACTTCCAGATGGTCTTCATGAGCTTGCGGATGACCTGGGCATTACCCTTGGCCCAGCGGTGCTGCTGGCTCTTGAAGGCATTGACCTCCACGGGCAGCTCGGCGGGAACGACGAGATCCTTGAGGTAGACGCCCTTCCAGCCCTTGAGCTGGGCGCGGTAGGAGAGGTCCGCATCCTCGGTGATGGTGTCGTGCTCCCAGCCGCCGGCGTCGGCGATGGCAGCCACGCGCCACATGCCGGCCGTGCCGCTGAAGTTGAAGAAGGCCTTGGAGCGGTTCCGGGCGGTGTGTTCGAAGACGAAGTGGCCGTCGAGCAGGATGGCCTGCACCTGGGTCAGCAGCGAGAACTCGCGGTTGAGGTGGGCCCAGCAGCCCTGGACGAAGGCGACCTTGTCATCGGCGAAGTGGGGCACGGCCTTGCGGAGGAAGTCCTCGGTCGGAAGGAAATCCGCGTCGAACATGGCCACCAGCTCGCCCTTGGCGACCTTCAGCCCCTCGTGAAGGGCGCCGGCCTTGAAGCCCGTGCGGTCCGTGCGGTGCAGGTAGTGGATGTCGAAGCCCAGGGCCTTGTAGCGGTCCACCACGGCGCTGGCCACTTTCACGGTGTCGTCCGTGGAGTCGTCCAGCACCTGGATCTCCAGCTTCTCCTTGGGCCAGTCCATCTTCACGACGTGGTCCATGAGCCGCTCGATGACGTTCATCTCGTTGAACACGGCCAGCTGCACCGTGACCACCGGGAGGTAGCTCTCGTCCCCCTTGGGCTGGGGAACGTCCTTCTTGTGGCGGTAGTAGAGCAGCAGCATCCAGAGGCGGTGAGCCCCATAGATGCTCAGGATGGACAGCAGGGTGAAGTAGGTGACAAGCACGACGGATTTGACGACTTCCATCACGGAACAGACCCTCCACAGCCCAGGTCAAAGGGCCTGCTTTATTCTGTCATGTCTTCTTGGAAAATCCATGAAAAACCTAACAATCTGCCGCCTGATCTCGGTCGGGTTCGGTAGGATGCTGGCATGGGCGACATCGACAACCTCAACTTCCCCAGAATGATCGGTCGCTACCAGGTCCTTCGCCTGCTTGGATCCGGGGCCATGGGGAGCGTCGTCCTGGCCGAGGACACCCGGATCAAGCGGAAGGTGGCCATCAAGCTCATGAAGCTGGACTCGGTGCGGACCGAGGCGGACCAGCGCGAGTATCTGGCCAGGTTCCAGCGGGAGGCGGAGGTCTCGGGCCTGCTGAACCACCCCGGCATCGTGGCCATCTACGATGTGGGGGAGGTCGAGGGGCAGGGGCCCTTCCTGGCCATGGAATACGTGGCGGGGCGGCCCCTGGACGGGATCATGAGGACCGAGCCGGCCCTGACCATGAAGGAGAAGTTCAAGATCATCGTCGGTCTGGCGGAGGCCCTGGACCACGCCCATGCCAAGGCCATCGTCCACCGGGACGTGAAGCCCGGGAACGTGATGGTTGGCGAGGATGGCCGGCCTAAGCTCATGGACTTCGGGATCGCCAAGCGGGAGGATGCCAGCCTCACCCAGACAGGCACCTTCCTCGGCACGCCGAGCTACGCGAGCCCGGAACAGATCAAGGAAGGCACGGTCGACAACCGGTCGGACATCTTCAGCTTCGGCGTCCTGGTCTTCGAGCTGATGAGCGGCCAGCCCCCCTTCCCCGGGGCGTCCATCAACACCATCCTCTACCGCATCGTCAACGAGCCGCCGATCGAGGTCCAGCCGCCTGTGGTGGGCATCCTGCCCAGCGGGTGGCGCCGGGTGTTCGACAAGGTGTTGGCCAAGCGGCCCGAGGACCGCTACCCCACCTGCACCGCCTTCGCGCGAGAGCTGCTTGATGCCGTGGTGGAACTGGGCAAGGAGGACCGGCGGGAGGTGCTTGGCCTCCTGCGGATGAGCGGTGAAGCCGCCCTTCCGGAGATCACCTCCACCTCCTTCGACGAGACCATGGTCGTGGCCCGGCCCGAGCCGAAGTCCCTTGGCTGGCCATGGATCGCCGCTTTGGGGCTGGTGGCCGCCCTGGGGCTGGGTTGGTTCTTCCTGCGGGGGCCCAAGGGCACGCGGCTTCAGATCGATTCCCAGCCCGCGGGGGCCAAGGTGTTTGTGAACGACCTGGCGGTGGGCAACACGCCCGTGAACCAGCCCCTCGCGCCTGGGGACAAGCTGCGGCTGGAACTCAAGGGACACCGGCCCGTGTCCTACGAGATCAAGGCCGGCGATGCCTCAAGGAGCTTCCCCCTCGAGCCGATCCTCAGCGACGAGGTGATCGACTCGGCGCCCCAGGGGGCGACGGTGGTCCTGGATGAAAAGACGCTCGAGGGCGTGACGCCCCTCACCGTCCACTGGAACCAGGGCCAGCCGCACCGCCTGACCCTCACCAAGGACAAGCTGGGCCATGCCTCGGACTTCGGCCCGGGGGAAACGCCTGGAGGGAAGGTCTTCGATCTGCGGGAGGCCACCACGGCCGAAACCCGGCAGGAGCCGGCCCTGAACCCGAACGAGCCCGGAGCCCTCCGGCTTTCCGGCGGGTTCAGCGTCCGGGTGAAGGCGGGTGGGAAGGACCTGGGCGAGCTCAGCCCCGGGTCCAAGCTGCCGCTGCCTCCGGGAGCTCACCACCTGGAACTCGTCAGCACTCGCCACTTCTATCGAGATGTCCGCACCGTCACGGTGATCGCCGGGCAGACCGCGACCCTCGCAGTGCCGGGACTCGCCTCGCTTACCGTCACCACCTTCCCGGGATCTGGCAAGGTCTTCGTGGACGGCGTGGATACGGGCACGGAGAGCGACGGCAGCAGCCCCCTCCAGATCGCCCTGGGCCGCCATACCATCACGGTCCGGGGACCCAGGGGAAGCAAGACCGAGACCGTGGACCTGGGCGGGGACAAGGTGCTCAGTTTCCAGCTCTGAGGCGTCTTTCGGGAGCTATCCAGACTGACTCTGCGGGGCCTGTCCCTCAACGATTCTGCGACTTCGAATCCTTGTTCGGGAGCTGGTCAAGTTCAGGCGTGGGTTTCCCGCGCCTGAACGCGAGGGCCCGGGGGTGTGTGCGCAGCGCGGAACCCCCGGAGGAGACTGGTTGGGGAGGAAGGATTCGAACCCTCGGTACGCAGGATCAAAACCTGCTGCCTTACCACTTGGCTACTCCCCAGGCGGAAAGGCAAGCATAGCGCGGGTTCGCGTCCTGCCCAAGCCCCGGGATCGGGCTTCAGGGGCGGGCTTCAGGGATTGGTCTTCGGCGTGAAGCCGAACTCCTCGACGCCCAGCAGGTCGGGGCGCACCTGGGCGGCCTCGCCCCGTTCGATGCGGCTCAGGGCCCGATGGCCCGTGGCCGTCTCGTAGGCCAGCAGGACCTTCTCTTCGATCACTTCGCGCAACGTGTTGTTCAGGGGATAGGCGATGTCCTTGAAGCTGCCGTCGCGCTTGCGCCGGCTGGGCATGGCCACAAAGTAGCCGTCCTCGCCCTCCACCACCCGGAGGTCGCCCACCAGGAAGCAGTCCTCGATCACCAGAGCAGCGAAGGCCTTCAGCTTGTCGTCGCCTTCCACCTTGGTGATGCGGATGTCGGTGATGTTAAGCATGGCCATCCTCGCGCGTCGGTCCTCGGTCTTCAGGAACGAGGCAGCGTCCAGGTTAGCCGATCTCGACCCAGCCCCACTGGCGGCCGGTGGTGTCCCCCCGGCGATAGGAATAGAGCAGGTCCGGACGGCACATGGTGCAGAGCCCCACGCTGCCGTCCTTGTCCGGGTCCATGCCCAGGTCCAAGGCCTGGGCCTTCAGGAAACCGTGCAGATCCAAATGTGCCTTGCCGCTGGGTCCTGTGCTCTGCAGGCCCTCCCGCCACGCGGGATCCAGTCGAGCGGCCTCGATGACTTCTGGGCCCACTTCGAAATGGCAGGCCTGGATGGCGGGACCGCAGGCCCAGACCAGATCCCGGGGCGCCCCGCCCAGGGCACGATACCTGGCCACTCCCCGGCGCAGGATGCCGCCTTCAGGCTCCGGATCTCCGTGCCCGGTGGCGCCGCGCCAGCCGGCGTGGAGGGCGGCGACCCAGGGGGTGCCATTGGCCAGCGGCCCGGCCAGCAACACCGGGACGCAATCCGCCACCCGCACGCCGATGCGGACCCCGATCCGGGAGGTCCAGAGGCCATCCGCCTCCACCACGGCCTCGGGCGCCTCCACCACGCCGCAGCGGTGGACCTGGCGCAGGCGTGGTTCCGGCAGGGATTCAGGAGGATCCTGGCGGGTGGAGAAGCCCCAGCGGAGCGGAAAGGGAGGCTGGACAGCCGGGGTCAGCACCGGTGGTTCAGCCCTTCGATCCGGAGCGGCCTTCCAGCCACTGCTTGATGCGGTTGGCATCCCCCAGGCGCGTGTACTTGCCCCAGGAATCCAGCAGGATCACCAGCACGGGCCGGTTGGCCAGCATGGCCTGCATGACGAGGCAGCGGCCGGCCTCCT
Source organism: Holophagaceae bacterium (assembly GCA_046331485.1). Taxonomy (GTDB): domain Bacteria; phylum Acidobacteriota; class Holophagae; order Holophagales; family Holophagaceae; genus Geothrix. The sequence continues at coordinate 122,034 of JAXLQS010000002.1, forward strand.
CGATGTAGCCGGTCTTGGAGAGCCCGATGTTCCACCGGGGGTTGCGCACGAGGGCGTTGGTGTTCGGGAACTGGATGCTGCGCCGTCCCGACAGGATGGTGGTCTCGGGCCGCGTGCTGAAATCCCGGATTTCGGGATATCGATAGGCCGCTTGAATGATGCGCGCCAAATCCCAGGCCGTGGCCACGTTGCCGCTGGAAAGTCCGGAGGGGTCCTCGAAGTGGGTGCCGGTGAGCCCGAGGTCCCGGGCCTTGGCATTCATGGCCTGGACGAAGCTGGCCAGCCCGCCAGGGTAGGTTCGGCCCAAGGCGTGGGCCGCACGGTTTTCCGAGGCCAGCAGGGCGAGCAGGAGGGCCTGCTCGCGGGGGAGACGGGTGCCCACGGGCAGCCGCGAGCGGCTGTGGCGGAGAAGGTCCTTGTCCTCACTGGTGATGGTGAGCAGCTCGGTGGGGTCCAGGTGCGCATCGAGCAGCACCATGGCCGTCATCAGCTTGGTCAGGGAGGCGATGGGGACCACGGATCCCGCCTGTTTCTCCAGCAGGGCCCGTCCCGTGCTCTGGTCCAGGACCAGGGCCGAGGCGGATTTCAGGGAAAGCCGCGATGACGCCTGAGGCGGGGCCGCGCTCAGCACGGCTCCGAGCAGGAGCCACACACCTGTCTTCCATCCCCTCATCCTGGTGAACCCCATGCCGACTCCAGAAGATTTCGACTGTCATCACTTCTTCCCAGTCTATCGGATCTGGAGGTCCCCAACTCAAGCGATCATGGCCACAAGAGGGAGAGAAGGCTGAGGTCGGTGAGGGCCCAGGCGGCCAGGCCCCAGTACATCCCGGCCTCATGCTGCCGGTCGGTCCAGGTCCGCCAGCTGCGCAGCCAGGGCAGGAGGACGCCCAGCCAACCCAGCAGCGAAGGGAGGAGGAAGAGGGGAGGGCGGTTCATGGTCATGAGCCCGGCCAAGAAAAACCCGTGGGCCGCCAGGGCGCCCACCAGGGCCAGGCCCAGGCTGCGGCCCACGCCCACCTGGATCACCAGGGTCCGGTCGCCCCGGCGGCTGTCCTCGGCGACCTGGTAGATCTGGGTCATGGGGTAGAGGGTGGCGAACAGGAAAGCGAAGCCGACGGAGGTCAGCAGGATGGGGCGGTTGAAGGCCCGCCCGGTCAGGGCCCAGCCGGCCAGGGGGGTCAGGAGGCCGAACCCTGCGCAGTTGATGAGCAGGTCCCAGCCGGCCCGGGCCTTGAGGCGGGCGGGCGGCACCGAATACAGCACGCTCATCAGGACGCAGCCCAGGTTGATGAGGGCGAAGGGCAGGGGCAGGAGGAAGCCCAGGAGAGCCGAACCGCCCAGCAGGGCCGCCGAGAAGGCCGCCAGGTGCTGGGGAGGCTTGGGCGGCGCCTTCAGGTAGCCGATGTCCCCCTCGTCCTGGTCGAAGGCGCTGTTGATGGCCAGCGTCCCCCCGTTCATGAGCGCCACGAAGACGAACCAGCCCAGGAGGATGGGCCCGGTCTCCAGCGCCCACCCGGCCGCCAGGAGGGTGCCCAGCAGGAAGTGGGCGGACATGATCGGCCACTCCAGGGGGCGGAGGTGCAGGAGGTAGGGCATGAGTCCGGGGCCGAGGATCGTTTCGAAGAGGCGCCGGATGGGGAAACGGGTCCCCGTCATGCGATGCCCTTCCCGCGGAGCGCCTGCACCTCCCCGGAGGGCCGCCGGGGCTCCACCAGGGCCTCCATGGCCGCAAACAGGTGGGGAACGTTGAAGTCCGTGTCGACGCACATGCCGTGCGGCAGGGCGAGGGGGATGACATAGCAGGGGATCTCGGGCATCTTGGTGAGCCCCTTGAGCAGGCGGTCGCTGCAGCTCACGGCCACCACCAGGTCGGGCCGGTATTCCCGGGCCTCGCGGTAGGCCTTGTGGCTGCGGTTGGTGATGCGCCCCTCCCAGCGGTTCATCAGGGCCGCGTTCATGTAGTCGCCCACGGGGCAAAGGCCGCAGTCGTAGCAGGCCTCCAGGTCATCGAGGATGCCGGCCTTGCAGCGGGCCATCTGGATGCAGTGCGGCAGCAGGATCAAGGCCCGCCGGGCGCGCCGCCCGGAGAAGGCCTCGCGCACCCGCTGGTTGTTGTAGCCGCAGAAGGTCTGGATCCAGGCGTCCTCCAGGCCCAAGCGCCGGGCCAGGGGCAGGAGGGCGTTGGCCCAGAGGCTGTCCTGACGCATGATGGCCGTCCGGTTGCGAAGGTAGGCCCGCCCCCGCAGGAAGCTCGGCCAGGCCGCCGCCAGGGCGCCGACGCCCCCCAGCAGCCACCACCCCCGGCCCTCGGCGTGCAGGGCGGCGGCCAGGAAGGCCACGCCGGCGATGGCAAGGGGAACGCCCCGGCGGACCAGGAGGAAGGCCAGCCCCCGCTCCTCCGGCAGGGGGCCGGGGAGGGCGGGGGCGCGGAGTTCCTTCACTTGGCGGCTCCGGCAAGACCCACCATCTTCTTCTTCGCCTGCTGGGCAGGCTCAGGCCGCGAGGGTCGGCCTTTAGGCGGCATCTGATCGTGCGTCGTCACTTGGCAGCTCCGGCAAGACCCACCATCTTCTTCAAATCATCGTCCTTCCAGCGCAGGCCGCCGCCGAAGAAGACCGTGCGCAGATCCTTGTTCCCGATGTCCTGGACGCCCGCCTGGACGTAGGCGCCCTTCCAGAACTGGTAGCTGGTGGTGAAGCGGTACCGGGGGTTCGGCTTGTCGTCGCGTTTGGTGAAGTCGTAGGCGAGGACGCCGATGCGCAGGGCGTCGTTCTCCAGGGTGCGGAGCTCGAGGCCGCCGCCTCCCTTGTTCTCGACGATGCCGGCGGAGAACACCAGGGGGCCGATGCGCTTGGCGAACTGCGCGGAGGCGGTGAAGGTCTGGTCCGTGGTCACGGTCTTGCTGCGCTCCACGACGGTGACGGGCTGGCCCGTGATGGGATCCAGCTGGGTGACGGTCCGGGAGCTCTCACTGAGCTTGCCGTCCGGCGTGGAGGCGAAGCCCAGGGAGTACCAGTAGTCGGGTCGGGGGGCGATCTCGAGGCCCAGCCCCACCCGGCTGTCCTTGCGCTTCTCCCACTGGGCCGCGTTCATGTCGAGGCGGAAGTCCATCTTGTTGAAGCCGCCCAGCAGGCCGTTCACGTTGTCCACGGCCTCGTTGATCTTCTTGATGGTGGTCTCGTCGTTCAGCAGCTTGCCGATGGTGCCCTCGCCCTTGTTGATGCGTTCCGTCAGCACCTTCAGGTTGTCGGCGGTGCCCTGGAAGCTCTGGGCCAGCTTGCGCACGTCGCCCACCACGCCCTTCAGCTCGGGGCGGTTCTCCTCGAGGATGGCGTTGAGGTTCCTGCCCACGGTCTCGAACTGCTGGGCCAGCTTGGGCAGCCGGTCGCGCAGGTCCGTGGAGAGGGCCTCCACGTTGGCCAGGGTGTGGTTGATGGCCCCGTGGTTCTCCTGGGCCATGGACCGGAACTCGGCGGTCAGCACCCGGATGTTGTCCACGATCTCATCGAGCTTCTGCCGACCCTGCTCGCCGCCGATGGACTGGTTCAGGGCCTGGGTGACGCCCTTCACGTTGGTGCCGATCTCGGAGAGGGTCTCCATGAGGTTGTCGAGGCTGACGCCGGCCTTGCTGGGCAGGGGCCTGCCTTCGGGGAAGGGGCCCTTGGCGCTGTGGCCGGGGTCGAGGTCGATGAACTTCTCGCCCAGGATGCCGATGGAACCCAGCGAGACCACCGCGTCGGCGTAGACCGGAACCTCGTTGGAGAGGCCCAGCACCACCCGGGCCTTGCCGTCCTCCAGCGCGATGGTGCGGACGTCGCCCACCTTGACGCCGGCGATGCGCACGGCGCTCTGCAGGTTGAGGCCCGCCACCTGCTGGAAGTAGGTGAAGCGCTCGTTCTGGTTGCGCTTCCCGCCGAACTCCAGCTTCTCCGTGCGGAAGATCAGCACCGCCGTGAGGACGATGCCGCCGGTGAAGAAGAGGCCGACCTTGGTTTCGAGCTTCATGAGTGGGCCTCCTGGACCTTGCGCTTCGGGGGGGGAGGGTCCTGCAGGAATGGACCATCCGCGTCGCCCCGGAGGAACTGCTGGATGACGGGGTGCGGATTGACCTTGAAGTCCGCCGGGGCTTCGCAGGCGATGCATTCTCCCCGGAAGATCAGGGCGATGCGGTCGGCGATCTCGAAGGCGGACTTGAGATCGTGGGTGATGGTGATGCTGGTGATCCCCAGTTCGTGCTTGAGGTCGAGGATGATGCGCCCGATGACGTCGGTCATGACGGGGTCGAGGCCCGTGGTCGGCTCGTCGAAAAGGAGGATTTTGGGTTTGAGGGCGATGGCTCGGGCAAAGCCCACGCGCCGTTTCATCCCGCCTGAGAGCTCCGCCGGCTTCAGCTTTTCGGTCTCCTTCATGCCGACCATGGCCAGGCACTCTTCCACCCGGGCGCGGATCTCGGCTTCGGTCATCCGGTGGTGCCTCCGGAGTCCGAAGGCCACGTTCTCGAAGACCGTCATGGAGTCGAACAGGGCCGCCATCTGGAAGCACATGCCGATGCTCTGGCGGACCGCGAAGAGCTCGTCCCGCGAGAGCTGGGCGATGATCTTGCCTTCGACGGCCACATGGCCCGAGTCCGGCGTGAGCAGGCCCATGATGTTGCGGAGCAGCACGGTCTTGCCGGTCCCGGATCCCCCCAGCACCACCAGGCTCTCGCCCTCCTGCACCTGCAGGTTCACGTTGGACAGCACGACCTTGGGCCCGAAGGCCTTGGAGAGGTTGACGACGTCGATCACGGCCATGTCGTCAGACCAGCAGCAGCTTGGTGAGAAAGAAGTCCGAGACCAGGATCCATAGTGAGCTGGTCACCACGCTGCTGGTGGGCGCGTTGCCCACGCCTTCGGCGCCGCCCTGCGTCCGGTACCCCTTCCAGCAGCCCACCAGCGCGATGATCATGCCGAAGACGAAGGCCTTGTAGAGGGCGATGCGGAGGTCGCGGAAGGCCAGGAGCTTGTAGAACTCGTTGCCGTAGACGTAGGCGCTCTGGCCTTCGACGCCCACGAGGATCAGGTAGCCGCCCCAGAACCCGATGTAGATCGACACGACCGTGAGAATGGGGACCATCACCATGGAGGCCAGCAGCCGCGGCACGAACAGGTAGTGGATCGGATCCGTGGCCAGGCACTCGAGGGCGTCGATCTGCTCCGTGACCTGCATGGTGCCCAGCTCGGCGGCCATGGCGGAGCCGACGCGGCCGGACAGCATCAACCCCGTGATCACCGGGGCGAGCTCCCGCATGATGGCCAGCCCCTCCACCTGGGAGGCCAGGCCCTCCGCCTGGAACTGCTTGAAGCCGAAGGCCAGCTGGACGGCGAACACCATGCTCACGGCCAAGCTGGTGAGTACCACCACGGGGATCGAGTTGATGCCCACGGACTGGAACTGGTTCAGCAGGTTCTTGCCATCAAAGGGGCGCTTGAAGATGGCGGCGAAGGTCCGGCCCGCCAGGACCGCGAAATCGCCGAACGTATCCGTGGCCTTGAGCACGCCTGCGCCGGCCTTGTCGAATAAAGTCAGGACCATGGGACTCCGAGCCTAAAGGACTAGCTTAACCCAGTCGCCTTCTTCTGCCGGGCCCTGAGCTTCGAGGCGCCGCCCTCCCGGGAGGTCTGGGCCGTGCGGCTGAGGGCCAAGGCGTCCGCGGGGACATCCCTGGTGATGGTGCTGCCGGCCCCGATGAGGGCCCCGTCTCCGATGACCAGGGGGGCCACCAGCTGAGTGTCCGAGCCGACGAAGACATTCCTGCCGATCTGCGTGCGGTGCTTGTTCACGCCGTCGTAGTTGCAGGTGATGACGCCCGCGCCGATGTTGGTGCCCTCGCCCACTTCCGTGTCCCCGAGGTAGGCGAGGTGGTTGGCCTTGGCGCCGCGGTGGAGCTTCGCCTTCTTGGTCTCCACGAAGTTCCCGATGTGGACCCCTTCCGCCAGCTCCGTGCCCTCCCGCAGGCGCGCGAAAGGTCCGATCTTGGCCCCTCCCTCCACCTGGGCCCGTTCGATGACGCAGTAGGGGCGGATCTCCACCCCCGCGCCCAAACTCGAATCCGCGATCACCGTTCCCTGGCCGATGCGGGTGTCCTCGCCCACGACGACGGCTCCCTCCAGCCGGACGCCGGGTTCGAGCAGGACATCCCGGTTCAGCTGCACGCGTGGACCCACCAGGGTGCTGGCGGGATGCAGGAAGGTCACGCCCTCGGCCATCCAGTGCCGCTCGATGCGCCGCTGGGCCGCGGCCTGGAGCGCGGCCTGGTCGTGCCGCGAGTTCATGCCCGCCAGTTCCTCGGGATCACAGACCTCCACGGCCACCGCAACCTCCCGGGCCACGGCGGCGACCGCGTCGGTCAGGTAGTACTCCCGCTGCGCGTTGTCGTTGGTGAGCGCCAGGAGGGCCTTGCGGAGGGCGGGCCAGGGCAGGGAATAGGCCCCGCCATTGACCCGCTGCACTGCGAGCTGATCGGGCGCGGCGTCTTTCGCCTCGACCAGCCCGGCAAGGCGCCCATCCGGACGCTGGAGGACGCGGCCGTAGGCGCCGGGCGAAGCCAGGTCCATGGCCAGCAGCAGGGCCTTGGCGGCGCAGAGACGGAACACCGTGGCGGCCGTCGTAAGGGGGACGTCGCCGCAGAGGATGACCACCTGGCTGGCCCCGAGCCGGTCGAGCTCGGGGATGCAAGTCTGGAGGGCGTGTCCCGTGCCCAGGGGCTCCCCCTGGTCCACGGTCGTGATGGGGCAGGGCAGGAGCCCGGCCTTCCGCCAGCCTTCCAGGGCCGCTTCGACCAGCTCCTTGCCGTGATGGACCACCACGATGGCGCCCCCGAGATCCCGGGGGAGGGCCCGGAGGACCCAGAGCAGCGAGGGGTCGCCGAGGATGGGATGGAGGACTTTGGGAAGCCGCGATTTCATGCGGGTTCCGAGGCCCGCCGCCAGGATCACTGCCACCGTGGACATGCCACCTCCTGCCTCCAGCCTACAACAGCCCGTGTCCCCGCCCCGGACACCAGGCCGCTCATGGGAGGGTCGCCGGCCAGATGCCGCGCAGGGCGTTCATGCACCAGAGGCGGCCTTCCTGGACTGACGCGAGGGACAGGCTGCCAACCTCGATGCGGAGCCCTCGCGAGCGGGCCCAGTCCGGCAGGTCCAGCCGCTCCGCCAGGCTCGCCACCCGGCCCTGCGGGGGCGGAACAGTGATGAGGTTCCCGCGCTGCAGCGCCACCGAGGCGATGGCGGTCTCCGCCAGGGTGCCATCGGCCCAGAGCAGCAGCGCATCCACCGCCCCCGCCTCCCGGGCCGCCTCCAGCAGGGCCAGGTGCCATGGCCCGGCCAGCCCCTTGTGGGTGACGGTGGGATCCAGCCGTCTCGCCGCCAAGGGGTGGGGAAAGGGGGCCAGCCGATAGGGAACCGGAGGGGAGGGGAGGGGCTCCAGGCGGGCCGAGAGCCGGCCAGTCTCGGGGTGGAGGGTCAGGCGCAGCGCCGCGTCCGCCCCGGGTGCCTCCGCGCGGAGCCAGGCCTCGAGGGCCGGTTGGATGCCGGGCAGCCACGGGACCTCTGCATGGAGGGCGGCCGCTCCGGCCCGAAGCCGGGCCAGGTGGGCTTCGAGGTGGCGCGGCAGGCCTCGGTGAACGGGCAGGGCTGTCCGCGGCAGACCCGCCGGAACGGGGACAGACCCATCGAAGGAAGGGCCCACCCCGGGTCCGAACCACCGATCTGGCCTCATGCCCCGGGTGGAGCCTGCAGGACCAGGCCCGTCCGACCGGCCAGCCGCACGGCCAGGGCGGCGGCTTCCAGGAAGTTGCGGGAATCGGCGATCCACTTCCCCGCCTTGTCGAAGGCCGTTCCGTGATCGGGGCTGGTCCGGATGAAGGGGAGCCCCAGGGTCAGGTTCACGGCCCGGGCCGGTTCCAGCAGCTTGATTGGGATCAGGCCCTGGTCGTGATAGAGGGCCACCACGAGGTCGAACTCGCCCTTGGCGGCCCGATGGAAGACGCTGTCCGAGGGGAGCGGCCCGAAGAACAGCGGGGCCGGCCGCCCGCCTGAGGGTGCACCGGTGGAGAGCACCTCCAGGCCCCGCTGGCCCGGAGCGTGATGCTGCCTGGCGCCCTCGGCCGGGGCTGGCTGGGCCTGGCCAGGGCTGGTGGAGAAGTCGAGGAAGGCCGCTTCGGCCTGGATGATGGCCTCCTCCAGCAGCCGCTCCTCCTCGCCGAAGGCGCCCTGCTCCCCGGCATGGGGATTCAGAGCGCAGAGGGCCACCCGCAGATCGGATTTCCCCGTGAGCTGGATGAACCGGTCGGTGGCGAAGATGAGCGTCTCGGCCACCCCATCGGCCGAGAGGGACTCCACCACGGACCGCAGGCTCTGGTGCACGGTGTGCAGGACCACGTTGAGCTGGGGGCTCACGAAGGCCATGCGGGTGATGGGGGTACCCGAGAGGTCCCGGAGGAACTCCGTGTGCCCGGGGAGGTCGTAGCCGGCCAGGTGGGCGGCAGACTTGGCCATGGGCAGGGTCACCAGGGCGTCGGCGGCACCTTCCATGGTCATCAGGGCGGCGACGCGCACCGCCTCCACGGTGGCGCGGCCCGAGGCCGCGGACCCCTGTCCAAGCCGCAGCTCGCCGGCCCCGATCTCGGGGGTGGGATCCACCCAAAGGGCCTGCCCCAACACGGTTCCGGGTTCTGCTCCCAGGGCAAGCACCTGCAGGGTCTGGGCTTTGCCGGGAAGGCCCCTGGCCGCGCCGGGCTCCGCCTCGAGCCACCGCCAGGCCACCGGGGCGCCGGGCAGCCCTTCGAGCAGGTCCACGCCGGCCCGGCAGCCCACCACGGTGACATCCGCCCAGGGCTGGAGGCTGGGGAGGCTCCCGAGGAGCAGCTCGGGTCCGATGCCGCAGGGATCCCCCAGGCTGACGGCAATGTGGGGACGGCGGCTCATGGTGATCCCTGCGGTGGGTGGGCCGGACCTAGTCGAAGACCGGAATCTCGACCTCGGCCGCCATGGGTTCTTCCTTCTTGGCGGTGCGGCTCCGGCGGATCCTGGGTTCCTCTTCCTGTTTGTAGATGTACTTGATGTTGTGCTTCGGGACCAGGACGTTGGGTTCCTTCACCCGGTTGATCTTCAGGCAGTGCTTGTCGTACCACTCGATGACGCCGCGCACCTTCTCGTCGTCCTGGAGCACGATCACCATCGGCGTCTTGGACTGCATCTGCTTGAGGTAGTAGAAGCTCTCGGCGTTGGTCTGCTCGGGCGGCGCGATCTTGCGGCGCGGGCTTCCCAGGCCCTGGGGGGCCGTGGCCGCGGCGGGATTCACGGCCGGATTCGGCTCGCCTCCTGCGGTCGTGGCCGGGGGCACTGGGGTCATGGCCTCGGCTCCGCCTCCTTTCGCAGGGATGCCGAGCTTGTCCTTCAGTTCACTGAGATTCGGTCGGATGAGCTTCCGGTTCATGGAGAATCCTGGTCCAGCGGGCGGTGCGGGGATGTCAAAGGCATCGACCTGGGTCGAAACCTCACTCAGACCCGTGCAGCCAGACCCAAGTGGGGCGGACTGAACGCGTTGGTAAGGGGATGAATCACTGTGGCAGGTGCCAAGTGGACCATGCAAGGGTGTATGCCGAGTTGGATGCTTGAAAGCTGGGAAAAGTTTACGCCTGATCGGAAGGAGACGCCACGGGCTCATCCTTGTGCATGGGCAGGAAAATGCGGATGGTGGTGCCGCTTCCCACGGCGCTTTCGACATCGATCCGCCAGTCCATGGCTTCGATGAACTTGTAGACCAGGCTCATGCCGAGGCCTGACCCCTCCTCGAAACTTCCGGCGAAGGGCACGAACAGTCGCTCCAACTGATCCGCCTCCATGCCGCACCCGTTGTCCAGGATCGTCAGGCAGATGGTGGCCTCGGAGGCCTGGGCGGACAGCCGAACCAATGGATCGGGACGGTCCTTCACCGCCTTGCGGGCATTGCTGAGCAGGTTCATCAGGGCCCGGTGGAGGCCGGTGGGGTCCGAGCGGAGGTGGGCCGCCGGAATCGGGTCGATGGACAGCGGGAGGCCCGCGGTCCGGGGATCCATCTCCCAGCTCGAGCGCACCTCCTCGATGACCTTCTGAAGGTGCAGCACGATTCCGCTGGGAGGTTCCGGCCGGGCGAAATCCAGGAAGTCGGACACGATGTCGCCGACCCGGTGGGTCTCCCGTTCCAGGATGCCCAGCACCCGGACCCGGACCTCCTCGGGGGGGCCTTCCTTCTGCAGCAGTTGCACGCAGCCGCTGATGGAGGCCAGGGGGTTGCGCAGCTCATGGGCCAGCCCGGCCGCCAGCTGGCCGATGGCCGCGAGCCGCTCGCTGATGCGGGTGCGCTCCTCCAGTGCCTTCAGGTCAGTGAGGTCCTGGAAGAGCAGGAGCTGGCCGGATTCCCGTCCCGATGCTCCGCGCAGGGAGGTCAGGTGGCCTCCCAGGATGCGCCGGCCCCGGTCGCGGACGTGCAGGACCACCTCGAACCGGTGCTCCCGGCCCTGGCGCCAGGGCAGGGGATCCGCCAGCTGGAGCAGGTCCTGGATCGTGGCCCCGGTGTCGATGGGCACGCCCAGGATGGCCCTGGCCGCGGGGTTCGCGGAGGTGACCCGGCCCTTCAGGTCGAGCGTGATCAATCCCGAGCTCATGGACTCGACCACCCGCTGGTGGAGGGCGGAGAGTTCGTCGACAGCCGCCTCGCTGACGCTGAGGTCGATCCTGAGCCGATCCAGGTTCCGCCGGATCAGGACCACAAGGAGGGTCGCCGCGAAGATCTGCAGGGAGGCTGCGCCCAGCAGGAACGAGAGCCTGCTGGGATCGGGATCCACGAGCTCGCTGGACAGGCCGAACGGGGGGATCAGGCCCGACGTGAACCCGAGCACCAGGATGATGTGGGTGAGCGAGGAGGCCACGCCGATCCACACGATCTCGGCCGTGCCCAGGTAGAAGGCCGAAGCCAGCACCGGGAAGATGTAGAGGGTGGCGAAGCGCTCCTGCACCACGCCCTGGAAGGCGATGACGAGCGTGACCAGGGCCAGGTCCAGGGCGAGGTTCCAGCGGATCCAGGGCAGACGGGGCGTGGGGAAGAGGCGGTCCATGGCCGTGAGTCCGCGCGCCGACTCCCAGACCGCCTCGACGAACATCAGCAGCAGCGCGGCCAGGTAGGCCTGCTCGCCCGGGCCTGAGGCCCTGCCTTCCGCAGGAAGGGCGGCATGCACGACCAGCAGACCGAAGCTGGCGAAGAGACGGAAGGAGAGGGGGAGGAAGGGGGCACTGGCATCCGACAGGCCCAACCGCCCCCATGTGCGCTGGAGCATGCCAACCATGGTGCCCGAATCTGCCATCCTAGGGCCATGGCCGACTCTGCCGCTTCGACGACCCCTTCCCTCCGCGCCGCCGGCATGCGGCAGACGCCGCAGCGGGAGGGCATCCTCCAGGTGCTGCGGGATTCGGACCGCCCGCTCACGGTGGAGGAGATCTGGGAGCGGATGCCTGAGCGGCGCTCAGGACTCCCCACGGTGTACCGGAACCTCGAGCGCTTCGTGCGCGAGGGCTGGGCCGAGAGCATCCTCGGAACCGATCAGGTGATGCGCTTCGTGCGTTGCGAGTCGCGCCACCACCACCACCACCTCCAGTGCGAGCGTTGCGGCCGCACAGTCGAGGTGGATGCCTGCGGCCTCGACGACTCGCTGAAGCACATGGAGACGCTGTCCGGATTCAGGATCACGCGGCATCAGCTCCAGCTGTTCGGACTCTGCGCGACCTGCCGATCCGAAAAAGACCGTTGACCGGACCGCGCGCCATTGCTAGGCTTGATCTCTCACGCGGGTGTAACTCAGTGGTAGAGTGCAACCTTGCCAAGGTTGAAGTCGTGGGTTCAAATCCCATCACCCGCTCCACTACCCGGGCCGCGCAAGCGGCCCGCATTGTTCAAAGCCAAACTGCACCAACGCAAGGCGCCGTCGCCAAGTGGTAAGGCCCGGGACTGCAAATCCCGTATACATCGGTTCGAATCCGATCGGCGCCTCCAGTCAAGCCCCCGCCAAGGGGGCTTTCTTTTGGTCCAGTGGCGGCTTCAGGCTAGCGGCGGGAGGCGGCCAGACCCAGGATCACCCCGAGGGCCAGGGACCAGAGCGCGGCGAGGCCGACCTGGAACTCGGGAGGGAGGCTGAAGGTGAGGGTGTGGGCAGGAATCCAGAACCAGGCGAGGGTCCGGATCGCCGGCATCATCCCGTCGAAGCCCTGGCGGCGCAGGATGAGGTTGTCCTCCAGGCGGTGGAACAGCATCATCTGGGGCCCGAAGAAGACGTTCGTCAGCGTCGAGAGGGCGAAGGCCCAGCCCAGGCCGGAACCCATGAAGGCCGGCAGGGCGTGGTGATCGACGAGGGCCCGGGTGAAGCCCTTCATGCCCACGAATCCAGCCTTGATGACCAGGCCCAGCAGGGCCCAGGCCACCACCTTGAGGAGGAGCTGCAGGGGAGTGCAGGGAAGGGCGGGACGGCGGGCCTTCATGGAGGCGGCCCCAAGCTCGCCGAGGGTGCCGAGCAGACCGAACTGGATCGCGGCGGAGAGGAAGGGATTGGCGAGGACCCAGAGCCGGTAGCTGTTCATGCAGGAAGGCTAACCAGGTGCGGGAGGGGCAGGGGTCACAGGACGGGGCGTCCGTCGATCCAGCCGCCCCCCAGAACCTCGCCTTCGCGGTAGAAGACCACGGCCTGGCCCGGCGCCACGGCCCGCTGGGGTTCGGCGAAGGACACCTTCATGCGCCCGTCGGGCAGCGGGATGACCAGCGCCTCCGCCTCTGGGCTGCGGCTGCGGATGCGCGCTTCACAGGCCAGCGGGCTGATGGGCGCATCTTGGATCCAGTTGAGCTCCCTTGCCACCAGATCCCTGGCCATCAGGCACGCCTCGGAGCCGACCCATACGGTGTTGGAGGCCGGCTCGGTCCTCACCACGTACAGAGGCTCGTTGAAGGCCACCCCCAGGCCGCGCCGCTGTCCCACCGTATGCCGCCAGTACCCCTGGTGGCGCCCCAGGAGGCGCCCGTCCAGATGGCGGATCTCGCCCTCCCCCACCCCGGGATCGCGGCCCTCCGCCTCGATGAAGGCGTCATAGCGATCCTGGGTGACAAAGCAGATCTCCTGGCTCTCGGCCTTCTCCGCGAGATGCAGACCCAACTCGGCCCCCAGCCGGCGCACCTCGGGTTTGGTGAGGTGCGCCAACGGGAACAGGGTGCGCGCCAGGGTGGCCTGGGTGTGGTGAAAGAGGAAGTAGCTCTGATCCTTGGCAGGGTCGGCGGCCTTCCTGAGTCGCCAGCCTCCTCCCTCATAAGCGATGGTCGAATAGTGTCCGGTGGCGACGAAGGACGCCTCCAGTGCTTCCGCCCGTTCCATGAGCGCCGAGAACTTGAGATGTTGATTGCAACGAATGCATGGACTTGGCGTTTCACCATCAAGGTACCCCTGGATGAACCCATCGATGACCGTTTCCCGGAAGCGGGCCTCGAAGTCCATGACGTAGTGGGGGAAGCCCATCTGGTGCGCGACCCGTCTTGCATCGTGTAAGTCGTCAAGAGTGCAGCACTTCCCTGCAGAACTTTGAATGCCGGTCTTCTCGAACAACTGCATGGAGATGCCGATGACCTGGAATCCCGCCCGGTGCAGGAGCGCGGCCATGACCGAGCTGTCCACCCCGCCGGACATGGCCGCCAGGATCCGATCCCCCGGGCGGAGGGTCGGATGCCGCACCAGGGGAGCGAGGGCCTGATCCAACAGGAGGCTCATGCTCAGGTCCTCAGCCGGCGCAGGCGGAGGAGGGAGACCGACAGCAACAGGAGCAGGGGGGCGATCACACCCCAGTAGGCCGGGATCTCCGAGGCCCGTGCGGCTCCCCCGAAAAGGGTCTGCAGGCCTAGGAACACCAGGCCCGCCACCAGGCCGGCTCCCAGGGCCTGGCCCCGTCCCTGCCTGGGGCCAGGGAAGGCGTAGGACAGCATGGCCAGCACCAGACAGGGGCCAGCCAGCCACCCCAGCAGGCGGCCCCACAACATGTAGGCGCGCTCTGGATCGGGGGCCCACACCTGCCACCGGATCAGATCGAGGGTTCGGGCCTCCTCGGCACTGGCAGCGCTCTGGAGGGCCTGGGAGGGGAAGAGGCGGTCGGCCGGGGGCCCTTGAACCAAACGCAGGCCGTCCCAGGCCAGGGCCCGAGAGTGTGTGTCCCCCATCTTCCACTGGAGGAGGATGGGGGCTTCGCCGGGGGCCTTCAGGGGGAACCCCCAGCGTTGGGCACCTTGAAGGTTCCAGAGGACGCCGGTGGAGCCGAGGTAGAGCCAGGGGCGTGTGGAGAACTGCCCTTGGGGGCGGTTGAGAATCTGTCGGTAAAGCTTGTTTGCCTTGGTCATAGCCATCGGGGCGAGTCCCACCTGAAGGCCCAGGGTGAGGAGAGCGACCAGCCCCCAGGCCCAGCGGCTGCTCCACAGCCAGCGGAGCAGGCTGACCCCCCCAGCCCTGAGGGCGAGCCATTCCCGGTTGAGGGCCGCCTCGGAAAGGGTCAGGAGCGTGCCGAGCAGGAAGGAGATGGGCAACGCCACCACCAGGAAGGGCGGGAGGTTCCAGAACCAATATTGAACAAAAACAATAAAATGAACACCGTTCTTCGATAGGTCGCCGGCCAGGCTGGCGTATTCGACCAGCAGGTTCAGGACCAGCAGGCTGCCCAGGGCGGATCCCCAGTTCCGCCACCAGGCCAGGGTCGACCAGTGCCGGAGGACGCCATGCTGAGTCCCCTTTCCATGCAGCCAGGTCGCAAGACGGTCTCGGCGAAGTTTCATTCGATTCAGACTGGGGGCCAGGCGCTTCCGGAGCGGTCGGAAGAAGGCGTTGAGCCCGCCTTCCATGGGGTTGGATCGATGGGGCTTCAAGCGTTCCCGGAGCAGGAGCCAACCGCCCAACAGGAAGGGAAAGGGCACGAGAAGAAGTGGGATGACCGTTTTAATTTTTCCATTCATCCACATGTTTTCAAAGTACTTCATGACGAGATAGTAGAGCATGATGATGGCCAGGCTTTTGAGGATGGCGCCCCCCCGATGGAATCGGGGGTGGCCGAACCCCACGGCGATGCCCAGCAGCAGGAGGGCCGCCGCCGCCAGGGGCAGGGTGGTGCGCCGGCAGAACTCCATGGCGGCCTTGAGGCGCAGCTCCCGGGCCTCGCGATCCATCTGCGCGGTGGGCGGGCCCGCCCGGAGGATGCCCAGCAGCGCCGCGGAGCTCTCATAGCGCAGAGGGGTAGGCGGAAGCAGACGGGCCCCGGCCGGAATGGCGAACCGGAGCACCTGCTTCTCCTGGTTCAGGTGGATGACGCTCCCGGGACCCGAGGTCTGGTACAGCGCCCCCTGGAGGCCGGCCAGGTGAAGCTGCAGCTCGGAGGAACCATCCGGTTTGGCCTCCAGGGCGTAGGTCATGGTTGAGGCGGTCAGGTGCTGGACCCCCTGGGGGGTGGATTCCATGATGTGGATCTGTCCCTCAGGAGAGACCCAAAACGCCGAGTTGGGGGCACCTGGGGGGAACCAGGGCGGAGCTCCGGGCCGAAGAAACCGTGCCTTGGCATCCTCGGTCATCCGGGCCCGGACGGATTGCTGGATCCGGGCGGCCGCCGGCACGAGGACATGGGCATTGAGGGTCGCCAGCAGGACCAGCCACAGCGCCATCTGGAACCAGGGGGCGGTCCAGGTCCGTCGGCCCGCACCCAGGCCCTGGGCGGCCACCAACTCCGATCCCTCCATCAGCTGCTGGGTCCCGATCAGTCCACCGAGGACGGCGGCCATGGGCAGTACCAGTCCGAGGTTCTCGGGCATGGAGGTCAGCAGCATGGGCAGCAGCCAGCGGAGGGGGGCGCCCTGGGAGAAGATCTCCTTGGAAATGGTCACCATCTCCCAGGAAAGGAGAAGGAAGCCATAGAACAGCAGGGCGCCCAAGAAGGGGGCGGCCCAGCGCCGGAGGACATATCGGGACAGAACGGAAGACACCTGGAGGGTCCTGATTTTAGTTTCGATAATGTATATTATGTAACCTTGAATACAACTCTGCCTAGGCCGTCTGGTCTCACAAGACCTTGGCTGCCAGCAGATCGTGGATGTGCAGCACACCACATGGGGCGTCCTGCCGGGTCACCACCAGGAAGGTGATCTTCCGGGCCTCCATGATGCCCGCGGCCTCCAGGGCGAGCGCCTGGTGGTCGATCGTGGCCGGGGTCCGCGTCATGACCTGTCTCGCCGTGAGCTCAAGGGGGTTCTGTCCTTCCCGCTCCGCCTTCTCCAGGGCGCGGCGAAGGTCCCCGTCCGTAATCACGCCGACGAGCACGGCTCCTTCGAGCACGCCGGCCATCCCCAGTCGTCCTTCGGTCATGACCTGCAGGACCCGCGTCAGGGTGGCCTCCGGGCCAAGAGCCGGCCATTTTTCGTGCATCAAAGATTCCACTTTCACCAATTTGGCGCCCAAACTTCCACCGGGATGGTTGAGGGCGAAGAGGTCGCGGGTGAAGCCCTTGCGGGCCATCAGGCTGCTGGCCAGCACATCACCCCAGACCAGCTGGAGGGTCGTGCTGGCCATGGGGGCCAGGTCCAGGGGACAGCCCTCGCCCTCGGGGAGTCGGTAGCTGAAGGTCCAATCGGCGGCCTGCCCCAGGCTGCTGTCTGGTTTCGCCGTGATGGCGGCGATGGGGATGCCCAGGCGCAGAAGGCTCGGGAGGAGACGCACCACCTCCTCGCTTTCACCGCTGTTCGACAGCGCCAGAATGGAGTCATCGGGGGTCACCATGCCCAGGTCTCCGTGGAGGGCCTCTGCGGGATGGAGGAAGAACCCGGGGCACCCGGTCGAGGCGAGGGTGGCAGCGATCTTCTGGGCGATGAGACCCGACTTGCCCATGCCCGTCAGCACCACCCGCCCGCTTCTGCCCATCACCATGCGGACCCAGCCGTCCACGGCCTTCGGATCCCAGGTCGCCCTCAGGTCCCGCAGGGCCTCCTGGGCCGCATCCAGCACGGCATTTCCGACCTCGAGCGCTCCAACAGCCTCGTTCTCATCCTTCACTGTTCCGACTCCGATGCATTGGCGAGCAAGGTGTTCATGCTACCAGCCATTCTCCCCCTCTTCCCCCTGCCCCAGGTCGTCCTGTTCCCGCAGACCTTCCTGCCGGTCCGGATTTTCGAGCCCCGCTACCAGGAGATGACGGTGGAGGTGCTCAATTCCCACCACCACCTGATCCTTACGCTGATGCGGGAGACGCCGGAGCTGGGCTCCCTGGGGGAGACTGCGCCGATCTTCGACACGGGCTGTCTGGCCGAAGTGGTGCGGGCAGAGCCGCTCACGGGCGGGCGCTGGAACCTGCTGCTCCAGGGCAAGGAGATCGCGCGGATCCTGGAGGAGCCGCCGGGCAAGCCCTTCCGGCAAGCCAGATTCGAAGCGGTTCCCTTCGACGCCTCCATGCTCTGGCCCGGCCCCCATCGCCGCCGGCTCATGGAGTCCCTCCATGCCTACGCGGCGGCGGAGGGCATCGAGGTCCAGCTCAAGGAGCTCCTCGACCTCCCGCTGGAGGACGCCGCCAGGCTGAACACCCTGGCCATGGCCCTGGACTTCGAGCCCACCGAGCGCCAGTTCCTCCTCGAGTCCGAGGACCTGCCCACCCTCGCAGACCGGATGCTTCAGCTGCTGGATTTCGCCGTGGGCGGCCGCTCCATCCGGGGGCTCTGAGCCGACCGGGCCGCATTCGTTTGCTACACTGCCCCTGGCCCTGTAGCTCAGCGGTCAGAGCTGGCGGCTCATAACCGCTTGGTCGTGGGTTCGAACCCCACCGGGGCCACCATGCAAAGCGGGCACTGTCGTGCCCGCTTTGCATGGTGGGATTTGAGATCGGGCGTGCCCTAGACGATCCACTTGCGAAGCTCATCCTCGGCGAAGATCAGGTGCGCGAGCATGGCCTCGGAGGCCTTTTTGGGCGAGCGTGTGCGGATGGCCTCGAGGATCTCGTTGTGCTGGTCGATGATCTTCTGGGCGTTCTGGATGTTGTCGTGGTACAGCTGGCGCCGGGCCACGGAGTTGGCCTTGGCGAACTCCTCGGAGACGGTCTTGAACAGCTTGGTCAGCAGGCTGTTGTGGGTGGATTCGGCCACGGCGTAGTGGAAGGCCGCGTCGTACTCCTCGCCCTTCTCGGGGTCGAGGACGTTGAGGCGCTCCCGCATCTTGTCGAGCATGGCGCCGATGTGGTCCAGTTCCTCCTCCGTGGCGCGCTCCGCCGCCAGGCGGGCCGTGGCGGTCTCGAAGATGCGGCGCATCTCGAACATGTCCAGGAGCGAGCTGCGCTCTACGGCCAGGAACATGGCCAGGGGCCGGATGATGTCATCGGTTTCGGTGCCTCTTACGAAGGTGCCTTCACCGGGGCGGATGTCGATGACGCCGAGCATCTCCAGCGTACGGATGGCCTCCCGCACGGAGGCGCGGCTCACCTGGAACTGATCGGCCAGCTCCCGCTCCGCCAGCAGCCGGTCTCCCGGCTTCAGCCTGCCTTCGGTGATGAGCTGCTTGATCTGCTCCACGATTTCTTCGTAGAGCCGCTTGGTCTTGATGGGGGAGAATTCCATGGGTCCGCTTATGAAAAAATATAACTGTTGAAAGAAATACTACATGGAAAGTGTGATCAAAAATACCACTCTTCAGTATGGTCTGACCACTAGACCCATTGTAACCTTCGCCCAAGCTCTTTTCCAAAACCCTACCCCCCCATCTTCTTCCTACCCCTAACCCCCCTCTGGAGGCTGCATGACCCCCTGGACCCAAGTCTATTCCCCCGTCATGGGGAATATCTTCATTTCCGCGCTGGTGGCCGCATTGCCGGTCTTCGTGCTGCTGGGTTTCCTGGCCAAGCATGTCAAGGCCCATTACTCGGCCATCCTGGGCCTGATCACCTGCTTGGCCGTCGCCATCTTCGTCTACAGGATGCCCGCCGGCATGGCCGGCATGGCCGCGGTCCACGGGGCCCTGTTCGGTCTGGCCCCCATCGGCTGGATCGTCTTGAATGCCATCTTCATCTACGACATCACGGTGAAATCAGGTGATTTCGAGGTGGTGAAGCACTCCATCGCAGGCTTGGCAGGTGATCGCCGCATCCAGGCCCTGCTGATCGCCTTCAGCTTCGGCGCCTTCATTGAAGGCGCCGCCGGCTTCGGCACGCCGGTGGCGATCTCCGCCGCCATGCTCATCGGCCTCGGATTCAAGCCGCTCCAGGCCGCTGGTCTGGCCCTCATTGGCAACACCGCCCCCGTCGCCTACGGCGCCCTGGGCAGCCCGCTGATCGCCCTCGCCGGCGTGACGGGCCTGGACCTGAACCTGCTGAGCGCCGCCGCCGGCCGTATCCTGCCCATCTTCTCGCTGATCGTTCCCTTCTGGATCATTTGGACCATGGCCGGCCGCAAGGCGATGATGGAAGTCTGGCCCGCCTGTCTCGTGGCCGGTGGCAGCTTCGCCATTGCCCAGTTCGCTGTCAGCAACTTCCACGGCCCCTGGCTGGTGGACATCATCGGCGCCATCGTGTCCATGGTCGCCTTGGTCCTCTTCCTGAAGGTCTGGCAGCCCAAGACCATCTGGCGCTATGAGCATGAGCGTGAAGAGGCCCATGCCGCCAAGGTCGAGCAGAGCGCCGGCAAGGTCGTGAAGGCCTGGATGCCCTGGGTGTTCCTGTCCCTCTTCGTGTTCGCCTGGGGCACCCCCCAAGTCAAGACCTTCCTGAACGGTGGCACCAAGACTGCCCCCAACTTCCTGAACGGCTACACGGTCAAGACCTTCGAAATCCCCCTGCTCCACAAGAACGTCATCAAGGCTCCCCCGGTGGTCGCCAAGGCCTCCCCTGAAGCCGCGGTCTGGACCTTCAACTGGCTCTCCCTCACGGGCACCAGCCTCCTGCTCGCCGGCATCTGCAGCGGCTTCCTGGCTGGCTTCGGAATCTTGGATCTGCTGAAGATCTGGGGCAACACCGTCAACCGGGTGAAGATCTCCCTGCTCACCATCGCTGCGATGCTCGGCCTGGGCTTCGTGTCCAAGTCCGCGGGCCTGGACGCCACCATGGGCCTGGCCTTCGCCAGCACCGGCGTGCTCTTCCCCTTCTTCAGCGCCATGCTGGGCTGGCTGGGCGTGGCCCTGACGGGCAGTGACACGTCCGCCAACGTGCTGTTCGGCGGCCTCCAGAAGATCACCGCCCAGCAGCTGGGCCTGAACCCGATCCTCACCGCCGCGGCCAACACCACCGGCGGCGTCATGGGCAAGATGATCGACGCCCAGAGCCTCGTGGTCGCTTCCGTGGCCACCAACCAGCAGGGCGAGGAGGGCACCATCCTCCGCTACGTGTTCTGGCACAGCCTGGCCCTGGCCTCCCTGGTCGGCGTCGTGATCTTCCTCTACGCGAAGGTCCTGCCCGCCAACTGGATGCCCCAGCAGCCCGCGGCTCCCGCCGTGGTGACTGCCCCGGCCACCGCGCCTGCCGTTCCGGCTGCTCCTGCAGCTGCGCCCGCCCCCGCCCCGGCCAAGTAGGCCAGGCGGACTTCAGACGATTGACCTGGGTCCCGCCGACGATCAGGATGTCGGCGGGACTTTTTACAGCCCCCGCGCGGGGAGAGGATGTTTCTCATGACCACTGCCACCGCCACTTCCCTGAGGGATTCTCTCGCCGCCATCGTGGGCCCGGACCGCGTGCTCGACCGGCCCGTGGACCTGATCGCCTTCGCCTCTGACGCGAGCTTCTACCGGCTCATCCCGAAGGCGGTGGCCTTCGCGGGCAGTGTCGACGACGTCCGCGGCCTCTTCCGGCTCAGCCACGAGCGGAAGATCCCCATGACCTTCCGGGCCGCGGGCACCAGCCTGTCCGGCCAATCGGTGTCGGATGGCATCCTCGTGGAGGTGGCCCGCAACTGGCGCGGCATCCAGGTGCTGGAGGGCGGGGCTAAGGTGAAGGTCCAGCCCGGCGTGATCGGCGCCCACGTGAACCACGCCCTCAAGTTCTTCAAGGCCAAGATGGGTCCTGATCCGGCCTCCATCAACACCTGCACCGTGGGCGGCATCCTCTCCAACAACTCCAGCGGCATGTGCTGCGGCGTCACCCAAAACGCCTACCACACACTCGAGTCCCTGACTTTTGTCCTGCCTTCGGGCACCGTGATCGATACCGCCGCCCCCGATGCCGATGCACGCTTCCGCGAGGCGGAGCCTGAGCTGGCGCAGGGGCTGCTGAACCTCAAGGCGGACCTGCTGGCCAACCCGGCCCTGGCCGAGCGCATCCGCGCCAAGTACAAGATGAAGAACACCACGGGCTATTCCCTGAATGCCTTCATCGACTTCGACCGGCCCGTGGACATCTTCCGAAACGTGCTGGTGGGCTCCGAGGGCACCCTGGCCTTCATCGCCGAGGCCGTCCTGAAGTCCGTGCCCGACCTGCCGGTGAAGGTGACGGCCTTCCTCCTGTTCCCGGATCTGCACGCGGCCTGTGCCGCCATCATCCCGCTGCGGGATGCCGGCGCCGCGGCCCTTGAGCTGCTGGACCGCGCCTCCCTGAAATCCGTCGAGAACCAGCCGGGCATCCCGCCCAGCATCAAGTCCCTGCCCGAGGGCGCCGCGGCGCTGCTGGTGGAGTTCCATGGCCGGGACGAGTCCGTCCGCGCCGAGTTGGAGCGCACCGCCCTGGCCACGACCGCCGGCCTCAAGCTGCTGGAGCCCGCCCGCTTCACCCATGACCCGGTGGAGCAGGCCCTCTTCTGGAAGATCCGCTCCGGCACCTTCCCCTCCGTGGGCGCGGTCCGCAAGCGCGGCACCACGGTGCTCATCGAGGACGTGGCCTTTCCCATCGAGAGCCTGGCCGACGCCGCGGTGGATCTCACCAAGCTCTTCGCCAAGCACGGCTACGACGAGGCCATCATCTTCGGCCACGCCAAGGACGGGAACCTCCACTTCGTCATCACCCAGTCCTTCAATGACCAGGCCGCCGTGGACCGCTACGAGCGCTTCATCGACGACGTGGTCGAGCTGGTGGTGAAGAAGTACGACGGCGCCCTGAAGGCCGAGCACGGCACGGGCCGCAACATGGCCCCCTTCGTGGAGGCCGAATGGGGCCCAGAGGCCAAGGCCGTCATGGAGAAGCTCAAGGCCCTGGTGGATCCCCTGCACCTGCTGAATCCCGGCGTCATCATCAACGCCGATCCCAAGTGCCATGTCGCCGACCTCAAGCCCATGCCCGGGGTGGAGGAGGAGGTCGACAAGTGCATCGAGTGCGGCTACTGCGAGCCCAAGTGCCCCAGCCGCGAGCTCACGCTGACCCCCCGGCAGCGCATCGTGGTGCGCCGCGAGATGGCGCGCCTGGAATCCAGCCGCGAGAACCCCGCCCTGCTCTCTTCCCTGCAGGAGGCCTTCCCCTACATGGCCCTGGACACCTGCGCGGCCGATGGCCTCTGCGCCACTGCCTGCCCCGTCAGCATCGACACGGGCCAGCTCACCAAGCGCTTCCGCCGGGCCAGCCACAGCCGCCGGGCCCAGAAGATCGCCCTCTCCGTGGCGCGCAACTTCGCCACTGTGGAGCCGCTCATGCGGGTCGCCCTGCGCTCCGGGCACATGGTCCAGAGCCTCTTCGGCCCCAAGGCCATGCCCTTCATCACGCGGATCATGAAGTCCTTCGGCGCCTCCCACCAGTGGAGCCCCGAAATGCCCAAGGCCGCCAAGGCTCCGCTGCCCCTGACCTCGCTGGAAGGCGCCCAGGCCATCTACTTCCCCGCCTGCATCTCCCGCATGATGGGCCACCTGCCCGGCGAGCCCGATGAGATGAGCCTGGTGGAAGCCCTGGTCAAGGTCTCGGCGCGGGCCGGCGTGCCGGTCCACATCCCCCTGGATGTGGAGGGCACATGCTGCGGCGTGCCCTTCTCCTCCAAGGGCTTCGACCTGGCGCACAAGTACACCGTGAACCACGCCATCGAGAAGTTCTGGGAGTGGAGCCAGGAGGGCCAACTCTCCATCGTCATGGACACCAGCCCCTGCACCTACGGCGTGGTCACTAGCCGTTCCTACCTCACGCCGGAGAATCAGGCGAAGTTCGACAAGCTGAAGATCATCGACAGCACCGCCTTCGCCTACGACGTGCTGCTGCCCAAGCTGCAGGTGGCCCGCAAGGTGGGCTCCGTGGTGCTCCATCCGGTCTGCTCGCTCACCAAGATGAACCTGCTCCCCAAGCTGGAGGGCGTGGCCCAGGCCTGCGCCGACAAGGTCGTGGTACCCCGCGATGCGGGCTGCTGCGGCTTCGCGGGTGACCGCGGCTTCACCCATGCCGAGCTGACTGCCTCGGCCACGAAGCACGAGGCGAAGGAGGTGAAGAGCCAGTCCTTCGATGGCCACTACGCCAGCAGCCGCACCTGCGAGGTGGGCATGACCCGCTCCACCGGCGAGATCTACCGCAGCTTCCTGTACCTGCTCGAGTCCGCCACCCGCCCGGAGGTGTCCAAGTGAGCGAAAAACCGACCAAGGTCTACTTCTACGGCACCTGCCTGGTGGACCTGTTCTTCCCGGATGCCGGCATGGCGGGCATCCAGCTTCTGCGCCAGGCCGGGGTCGAAGTCGTCTTCCCCGAGGGCCAGACCTGCTGCGGCCAGCCGGCCTTCAACTGCGGCTACTGGGAGGAGGCCCGCGACGTGGCCCGTACCCAGGTGGCCCTCTTCCCCAAGGACCTGCCGGTGATCCTGCCCTCGGGCAGCTGCGCCGGCATGATGAAGGTCCACTACCCCGAGCTCTTCCACGGCCAGCCCGACGAGGCCCAGGTCCGCGCATTCAGCGCCCGGGTCTACGAGCTGACCCAGTTCCTGGTGGATGTGCTCGACGTGAAGCTGAAAGACCTGGGCGAGCCCGTGAAGGTGACCTGGCACAGCTCCTGCCACGCCGTGCGCGACCTGGGACTCAAGGGGGAGCCCCAGGCCCTCATCAGCCAGCTGGCCAATGTGGAACTGGCGCCCCTGGCGCGCACCCACGAGTGCTGCGGCTTCGGCGGCACCTTCTCCGTCCGCCAGCCCGAGATCTCGGGCGCCATGTCCTGCGACAAAGCCGCGGACGCCGAGGCCACCGGGGCCTCCGTGCTGCTCTCGACGGACGGCGGCTGCCTGCTCAACGTGAATGGCACCCTGGAGGCGAAGCAGAGCCCGCTCCGCGTCCAGCACATCGCCGAGTTCCTCTGGGAGCGCACCCATGCACGCTGAGAACGAGATCCTCTTCCGCGATTCCGCCTCGAAGGCCCTGCTGGATCCCCAGCTCAGGGCCAACTTCCGCCGGGCCATGGACGGCCTCATCACCAAGCGCCGGAACCAGTTTCCGGATCCCCGCGACCTCCAGGATCTGCGGGATCTCAGCACGGCCATCCGCTCGCGGAGCCTCCTGAGCCTGCCGGAGCTGCTGGAGCAGTTCGAGGCCAACTGCACGAAGAATGGCATCAAGGTGCACTGGGCCGAGACCTGCGAGCAGGCCAACGAATTGGTGCTGGGCATCATGCAGGCCAAGGGCGCCAAGACGCTCGTCAAGGGCAAGAGCATGGTCTCCGAGGAGATGCACCTCAACGCCTTCCTGGAATCCAAGGGCATCGAGGCCCTGGAGTCCGACCTGGGCGAGTACATCATCCAGCTCGATGGCGAAACGCCGAGCCACATCATCATGCCGGCCATCCACAAGAACAAGGACCAGATCGCCCGGCAGTTCAGCCAGAAGATCAAGGATGCGAAGTACACCGAGGACGTGGACGAGCTGACCGCCATGGCGCGGAAGGTGCTTCGTGAGAAGTTCCTGAAGGCCGACGCGGGCCTCTCCGGCGTGAACTTCGCCGTGGCCGAGACCGGGACCCTCTGCCTGGTGGAGAACGAGGGCAACGGCCGCATGAGCACGCACGTCCCGCCCCTCCACATCGCGGTGATGGGGCTGGAGAAGGTCGTGGCGCGCCTGGAAGACGTGGCGCCGCTCTACGCCATCCTCACCCGCTCGGCCACGGGCCAGGCCGTGAGCACCTACTTCAACATGATCAGCGGCCCCCGTGGCAACGACGAGAAGGACGGCCCCCAGGAGGTCCACCTCGTCATCCTCGACAACGGGCGTTCCCGGATGTACGCGGACCCCCAGCTGCGGGCCACCCTGCGCTGCATCCGCTGCGGCGCCTGCATGAACCACTGTCCGGTCTATACGCGCATCGGCGGCCATGCCTACGAGGCCATCTACCCCGGCCCCATCGGCAAGATGGTCACGCCGCAAATGGAAGGGGTGGGCGTGCGCCACGATCTCCTCCACGGATCCAGCCTCTGCGGGGCCTGTGCGGAGGTTTGTCCCGTGGAGATCCCCATCCCCGAGATCCTCGTGCGCCTGCGCAGGGAGGCCACCCATGAGGACGTGGGCTCGAACGTGCTGGGCCGGGGCACCGGACGGACGGCCACCGAGGACTGGGCCTGGCGCATCTGGGCCGGCGTCCTCAAGCGCCCGGCCCTCTACCGGGTCGCGGCCTGGTTCGCAACCCGCTTTGGCAAGGCCCTGCCCGCCAGCGCCCCCCTGATCAAGAACTGGACCCGCACCCGCACCAAACCCGTTCCGGCCCGCCGCTCGCTCAGCGAGCGCATGCGCGCCGAGGGAGGCTCCCATGACTGACGCCCGCACCGCCATCCTCGGCCGCCTCCGCGCCTCCGGCAGCTCCGGCCCCCTGCCCGGCCTCGACACCGCGGTCCTCGAGCGCCGCCAGTGGCCCGCCGCCGAGCGCATGGAGCGTCTACGCAAGGGCATGGAGGCCGTCCACACGGAATTCCTCGAGGCCACCCCAGCCACCTGGCCCGCCGTGGTCCGCGCCTTCTGTGACCGCGAGGGTCTGAATAACCTGCTCTTTGGCCCCACTTGCGAGGACGGGGCCGAACTGGCCAGGAGCTGGGCCCCAGGGGGCACCCAGCTGATGCCCTACGACCGCCCCGTCGAGGCCTTCAAGGACGAGCTGTTCACCGGGGTGGACGCCGGCTTCACCAGCACCGTGGGCGGCGTCGCCGAAACGGGCGGCCTCCTGCTGATGCCCGGCTCCGCCGAGCCGCGCCTCATGTCCCTGGTGCCCCCCATCCACATCGCCCTGCTTCGGGCCTCCACCATCCAGGACACCTTCTGGTCCGCCGTGAAGGCCCTGGGCTGGGGCCGCAGCCTGCCCCCCAACGCCCTGCTGATCTCCGGCCCCAGCAAGACCGCCGACATCGAGCAGACCCTCGCCTACGGCGTCCATGGCCCCAAGCGCCTCATCGTGGTGCTGGTGCAGGATCTCGCCTAGACCCGGGCCCCCACCCGCGCTAGACTGTCCCTTCGTGGCTGGGTAGCTCAGGTGGTTAGAGCGAGGGTCTCATAATCCCTAGGTCGGCAGTTCGAGTCTGCCTCCAGCCACCACTCAACAGACCGGAGCCGAGAGGCTCCGGTTTCGCTGTAGGCCCACCTCAGCCAACAGACTTGAGCTGCCGAGATGCAGTGGCGGGCCGGCTGACTCGGGCACCTCCTGTGTCCTCGCCTTTCAGGCCGTCACCTTCGGCCCCCACCATTCGCCAGTCCTGGCGAATGGTGGGGGCCAAGCTCCGGATCCAGCCGCGCGCCGTCGCGTCCGCCCTGCCCCCCCCTTGGCACGCCCGAAGCGGTGCGGAGAGGCTAACCACAGGCCGGAGGAGTGACGCGTCGCAATCAGCCGCTCCATCCGCTCAAAATGGAATCGACAGTCATTGTCAAATATCAGATCCTTTGCGGTACAAAACAAAACGGGGAGGCGATAGCCTCCCCGCCTGCAGACTGAAGCCCGACTACTTCTTCTTCGCGGCCTTCTTGGGGGCGGCCTTCTTGGCGGCGCCGGCCTTGGAAGCCTTGAAGCCCATGGACTTGGAGGCGGCGATCTTGATCGCGGCGCCCGTCTGGGGGTTGCGGCCGGTGCGGGCCTTGCGGACCTTCTGGGAGAAGGTGCCGAAGCCGACGAGAGTCACCTTCCCACCCTTGCCGACGTGACCGGAGATGGTCCCGAGGAAGCAGCCGATGGCGGCGGCGGCGGCGGACTTGGTGATGTCGGCAGCCTTGGCGACCGCTTCGACGAGTTCAGCCTTAGTGAGGTTCTCGGCCATGAAATGGCTCCTGTGTAAGGGCGTGGGCCCGCACAGGATGATGCCCTCAATCTCGGCAGGATCAAGCCCGAATTGAGTTCACGGGAAATTTGCTGGAGCGGCCCCGCCCCGGCGGGCCCCGGGAAGCCCCGCCGGACGGGCCGGCGCCGGGGCGGAATGCCAATCAACTCAAGGCGAATCCCGTCGTGGAATGAAGCTGGCCCTGGATCCGCGTCCGGGCGGGGGCCCCCGGAAGGGGGGGCCTCCGCCTCAGTCGATGGCGATCTTCAGGTCGAACCGGGTGATCTTGTCCGACCCCATCTTGAGGAGTTCCTCGGTCTGGTAGGAGAACAGGGCCTCTCGCGTGGGGTTCTGGTTGGTCCGGTTCAGGAAGTCCTCCCGCAGCCGTTCAACCCTTCCGGCGAATCCGGACCAGGCCGCCTCGGGGTCGAAATCCTGGGGCTTCCGTTCGCGGACCCGTTGCGCCACGAAGGCCGTCACCGTGCGGGCCAGCCCCTTGTTGGCGAAGGTCATGCGCTTGGTCTTCTGGATGAAGTGGGCCGCCTCCTCGGCCAGCTCCCCGCGCAGTTCCAGGGGCAGTTCTTGGGGGAGCAGCCTCAGGAGCTGCATGCTGGTGAGCATGGGGGTCTGCGCCTTCGGGGCGCTGATTTCCGCCAGAGCCAAGGGCAGCGAGACCGTGGCCTCGGTGATCCGGATGCGGCTGGGGGCGAACTCCTTGAGGAGGCTGTTGCTCTCGTAGACCTGCCGCCAGTGCTCCCGGCTCACGTCGGCGGATACGCCAGCCGCCTCGAACTCCTTGAGGAGGCTGGCCAGGATTTCCTTCAGGGGCAGGGCTTCCATGGGTTCAGTCCCTCCTGGCACCCGCGGAACGGCGGGGGAGAAATGCTCAAGGCGGCAATGGATTCAGCGGGTGCCGGGACCGGCCTCGCCATCAGGGGGGCGTGACCGGCTCGGCCTTGGCGGCGGCCTCGGCGATGTTCAGGAGGGTCTCGATGCCCTTGGGAAGAGGGGCGGAATTCCCCTTGATGTTGATGCTGAGGTTGTATTCCTGTTCGCGCCCGCTCTTGAACCTCGACTCGAAGTCGGTCTTGGTCGTGGTCTCCACCTTCATGCCGCCGCCGATCTTCAGCATGGAGAAGATGCTCAGGGAGCCCCCGGCGTTGCCTGAGGTCGTGGTGGTGGTGCTGGTCCCGAACTTGGCGGAGAAGGACTGCATGCTCTTCAGCTTCACATTGAAGGACCAGTCGAAATTGGTAATCTCGAAGTTGGGGACATTGAACAAGGTGATGAAGGGGATGTCGACATTGGTGGCCTTCCCGTTCGCGTCCACGTGCAGCTTGGCGACACGGACCTCGTAGTCGTTGGAACTGAGGGTATCGGGCGTGTCGAAGAAAGAGTCGTCGTCCGGGCGCTTGAAGCCGATCTCCTCGATGAATTGGGCCGTGGTCATCGCGGCCTGGGCCTGAGCCTTGATGACGGCATTGAGAGGGGCCGCGATCAGCTGTTCCAGGGGAAGGTTCCTGAGTTCAGTGATGTCTTCTTGCATGGCTCTGATCCTCCTGTGGCGCCTACTCTGGGCGGTTTTCGGCAGCCCCGTGTCGGGGCCTTCGAGCAAAGACCGTGCCTGCAGTCCCCATACAGCCAGTGGCCGCATGGCCTGAAGAAGCGGGAGCCGAGGCCTCCGTCCCTGGGGTGGGAATGACCCGGTACGAGGCCCAGTCCCGGGTCTGTTTCGACCCGGAACCGGGCTTCTGGAAGCGGTCTGGCCAGGGCCTCCTAGCGGGCCTTCTCCAGCGGGCCGATGCGTTCAGCGGCTTCGATGGCCAGGCTCACCAGGCTCGAGGCGAAGGCGGCAAACTGCTTTTCTTCCGGCAGCCAGGCGCGCATGGGCCCCGTGTGCTCCAGGCAGACGACTCCTGCGAGCCGGTCGCCATGCTTGATGGGGACATCCAGCATGGAGGAGATGTTCAGCGGAATCAGGTAGCCGGCGGCGAATTCGCGGGTGCGGGCGTCCTGGCGGGCGTCCTCGGCGGCCACCACCCGGCCCCGCTCGATCTCCGCGAAGTAGGTGGGGTAGTGGCTGGCTGACAGCCGCGCGCCTTCGCTGTGGAGGCCTTCGAGCCCGTCGAAGATGCAGGCGCAGGTCAGGTTCGTCCGGGTCTCGTCGAGGAACCAGACGCTGGCCCGCTGCACCTGGACCGAGAGCGCGGCCATCCGGGTGATGTCCCGGAGGGCGCTGCCCAGATCCCCCGACACGATGGACCGGTGACGGCTGAGGAGGGTCATGGCCATGAGAAGGCGGTTGAGGAAGTTCTCCTTCTCGCGGAGACGGACGACCTCCAGGCTCAGGGTCTCGACGTCCATGGGCTTCGTCCCCTCGAAGAGGTCGAAGACGGATCCGTCATGGGAAGGCGTGTGGCTCGGCAAAGGGGGCCCCTACAGGCAAACATCCAGTCTGCTCGGCCGGGCAGGGCCCGTGGAGTGGCCGGCATCACACTTCGGCCTCAGCGAATCATGTGATACGACTTCCCTTGGGCCGCCGGCAGCCTCCAGACCGGTGTTCCGGCGGAGGCTCAGCTTTCGACGGAAGACCGGCGGGGCTTCCGGTCCTTGAAGTCCGGGAAGAGGGTGCCCACGCAGTCGGGACAGATGCCGTGGGAGAAGTCCACCTCCGAGTGCTTGCTGATGTAGTGCTCGAGCTGGTTCCAGTAGCCCTTGTCATCCCGGATCTTCTTGCAGCAGGAGCAGATGGGCAGGAGGCCGGAGAGCTGCTTCACCCGGCCCAGGGCCTCGGTGAGGTCCCCGTTGCGGGCGCGCAGTTCCTCGGTCCGCCGGGCGACCAGCGCCTCCAGCTCCAGCTTGCTCTGGGCCAGGCTCGCCACGCGCAGGCGGATGACGATGAAGATGAGGCCGGCAGCGGCCACTCCCCAAAGGGTCAGGGCCCACCAGGTGCGCCACCACCTGGGCAGGACTTCGAAGGCCAGGCTGACCGCGGGGCCGAACGCGCCTCCGGGCTGGGCAGCCCGGGCTTCGAACCGGTAGTGGCCTCCGGGCAGGCCGGGATAGCGGGTCAGGGGTGCGTCGAGATCGCGCCAATCCGCCTCCAGGCCCACCAGCCGGACCTGGACCTTCAGCTGCCCCTCATGGCGGTAGCTGGGCACCGCCACCCGGAAGGCGAGGCTGGATTCGTCGGGGCGCACCGGCTCCAGGACCTTCGCGGGGGCTTCCAGCCTTTGTTCGCCCTTTTGCGCGAAGAGGATGCTGGGGACTGGCGGGGGCAGCGGGACCGGCCCCTCGCCGATGTCGTAGCGGACGATGCCGGCCGAGGTGCCCACCCAGATCCTCCCCTTCTCGGCCATCAGCGCCAGCAGGTCGCAGTCCTCGCTGATCATGCCCTCGCGCCGGCCCAGGTGGATGGGACGGTCCAGGCAGCCGAAGCCCTGGCTGGAGCTGGCCCAGGCACGGCCCTCCGGATCGACGGCCACGGCATAGATCCGGTCGGAGCGGATCCCCTGCCCCGCCCTGCGCCGCTCGAGCACCGTGAGCTGGGTCCCATCGATGCGGATGCGCTGGAGGCCCTGGGGCTCCACTGCGTGGACCCAGGCGCTCCCATCCGGCAGGAAGGCCAGCCCGAGAAGCCCCGAGGGCAGGAGGCCGTCCTTCTCGTCGAACAGATGCCAGATTCCGGGGCGTTCCCGGAGGTAGAGGCCCCGGCTGGTGGCCGCCCAGAGCCGGCCCGAGGCATCCTGGCGGATCTGGAAGGCCCTCACTCCACCGGAGGAGGCGCCCTCGGCCCCCGCCTCCTGGACCAGCTCCCCCCTCGCGGCATCCCAGCGCAGGATGCCCAGGCGGCTGTGGCCCACCCAGATGCCCCCGGATCCATCGACGGTGACGGTGTTCAAGGCGCGGCCCAGCTCGCCCAGCGGCGCGATTCGGGCCTTCGTCTCGCCGGAACCGAGCCACAGCGCGGGCCCGGTGGTCCCCACCATCCAGAGGCGGCCCGTGCCATCGATGGCCAGGCCCTTGATGCGCCGGCCTTCCGTGCCGGGGATCTGGGTCGGCCCGGCCGCGCCCATGCGGAAGACGCCATCATCCGTGCCCACCAGCAGCTGCCCGCGGGCGTCCCGCAGGAAGGACCAGACGATCAGGCCCGAAGGGCCCTCCGCCAGCGGGTGGTTCCAGATCTGGTCGTTCCCCTGCAGCCGGGCCAGGGTCGTGCCCAGGAGCCAGAGCCCGCCCTCCCGGTCCCGGAAGACCTTCCGGACCCAGCGCATGGGCAGGCCCGCGGTGTCGTCCAGCGGGTTGTTCCTCGGGCCATGGAGGCACAGCGCCCCCTTCAGCGTCGGCAGCCAGAGCGATCCGTCCCGGTCCAGGAAGAAGTCGCCGTACGGGGTGACCGGGGCCTTCAGCAGCCCCGAGTGGTCCGTGAAGCGTGAGCCCCCGGGTTCCTTCCTGACCAGGGTCCTGCCTGAGCAGGCCCAGAGGCGCCCGTCCGCATCCTCGCAGGCGAGCTCGACGCCGGCCTGGGGCAGGCCCTGGCCGGCCCGCCAGGACTCGATGGAGCCATCGGCCCGGAAGAGGCTCAGGCCTTGGTCACTGCCCACGAGCATGGTGCCCGACCGGCCCGCGCTCACGGCGAACACCCGGCCGACGGGCGCCTTGGGGTGCGGCTGGAAGGTCAGGTCGGCAGCTTCCACGAAGAGGCCCCGGGCCGCCGCGATCCAGAGCCGGCCCGAGGCGTCGTGGGTCATGGCCCGGATCCCGCCGATGGGGCTGTGATCCTGGAACCGGGCCGGCTCGATGCGTCCGTGGCGGACCCGCACCAGCCCCTGGGAGGTCGCCACCCACAGGCCGCCCGAGGGACTGGCGGCCAACCAGTCCACGTGGTCCGAGGGCAGCCCGTCCTTCCGGCCCCACTGGCTGCTCTGTCCGCCCTCGTAGCGGAAGAGCCCGACTTCGCTGCCCAGCCAGATGAACCCCTCTGAATCCTGGGCGATGCAGAGGACGCCGCCATCCGGGAGTCCCTGCCGCGGGCCCAGCACCTCGAAGGGACGCCGCCAGCCTCCGGCGGCCCAGGCCACCCCGGCCAGCCCGAGGAGCAGAACCATGCGCGCGAATTGCCGAACCTTCACCAGGACTCCCTCGCCCCCTCATCGGCGGGACGGGCCCGATGGCTGATTCCCGGTCGAGGCCGGCAACCCCTCAGGACTGGCCCAGGACGCGGCGGTACAGGGCTTCGTAGCGGTCCACGATGGGGCCCTCGGCAAAGGTGCCCAGGGCCCTCTCACGGGCCGCCTCGCCCATGGCCAGGCGCAGGTCCTCATCCTGCAGCAGCCTCACCGCATCGGCGGCCATGGCCTCCACGTCGCCGAGGGGTTCCAGATAGCCATCCACCCCATGGCGCACCACCTCGGGCAGGCCGCCCACCCGGCTGGCGATGACGGGCACCCGGTGGCCCATGGCCTCCAGGGCCGCCAGGCCGAAGCTCTCCGTGGCGCTGGGCAGGACGAAGAGATCCGAGCAGGCCAGCACCGTGCCGATGTCCAGCTGCTTGCCCGTGAACCGCACCTCCGAGGCGAAGCCGCGGTCACGGCAGAAGGCCTCGGCCTCCACGCGGTCGGGACCGTCGCCCACCATGATGAGGCGCACGGGGACCTCCTTCCTCACCCGCTCGAAGACCTTGAGCACGTCCATGACGCGCTTCACGGCACGGAAGTTCGAGATGTGGGTCATCACGAAGGCGGCCTTGGGGGCCAGCCAGGCCCGGCAGTCGGGCCGTTCCTGGCCCGGGGGCTCCACGAAGTTCCCGATGACGTCGATGGTGCGGTCCACTCCGAACGTCTTGACCGTCTCCTCCCGCAGGTACTCGGAGACGGCGGTGACGCCGTCGCTCTCGCGGATGGCCATCTTCACCATGGGCAGGTAGCTGGGGTCGCTGCCCACCACGGTGATGTCCGTGCCGTGCAGGGTGGTCACGACCTTCAGCCCGGGCACCGCCATGCGCGCCAGCAGGCCCGCCATGGCGTGGGGAATGGCGTAGTGGGCGTGGATGATGTCCAGGCCATGGTGCTCGGCCACGTCCGCCATTTTCGAGCCCAGGGCGATGGAATAGGGCGCGTCCTCGAACAGGGGGTAGGGGCTGGCCCGCACTTCGTGGAAGGTGATCCGGTCCTCGAAGCCCAGCAGCCGTGGCGGCAGGCTGGGGCTGAGGATGTGCACCTCGTGGCCCCGGGCCGCCAGGGCCTTGCCCACCTCCGTGGCCACGACGCCTGAGCCGCCGAAGGTGCTGTAGCAGGAGATGCCGATGCGCATGGAAGATCCTCGTCCCAGTTATCATGAAGGGTTCCCGGGATCCTGCCCATGCCTCTTCTCTTCACCATCGCCTACTACGCACTGGATGCGGTCATCTACCTCCTGGTGGCGGTGGCCATCCTGTCCTGGTTCCCCATCGATCCCCGAAACCGCTGGGTCCGCCTCCTGCACACGGTTACCGACCCGATCCTCCACCCCATCCGCGCCATCGTCCCCCCCATCGGGGGTTTCAGCCTCGACATCCTCATCGCCGTGCTCCTGCTCGGCGTCATCCAGCGGGTCTTCCTCCGGGCCCTGACTTCCTGAGGCCACCATGAAATACACCCCCCTCGACATCCAGCGCCGGGAATTCGAGAAGGTCTTCCGCGGCCTGGAGGAATCCGAAGTCCGCACCTTCCTCCACGAGATCGCCGGGGAGTGGGAGGAGCTGCTGGCCGAGAACCAGAAGCTGAAGGAGGAGATCCTCGACAGCCGCGAGCGGCTGCGCCAGTACCAGGACCAGGACCGAATCTTCCGCGAGACCCTGCTCCAGGCCCAGCGCACGCGGGAGGACGTGCTGGACGGCGCCAACCGCGAGAAGGAGCTGATGCTCCGCGAAGCCCAGTTCAAGGCCGAGGAGGTGGTCCGCGAGGCCCAGCAGCATGTGGTGGAGCTGGAAGTGCACATCCGCAACCTGAAGATGGAGCGCCTCAAGTTCCTGCGGGAAGTGGAATCCCTCATGGACCGCACCCGCCGCCACCTGCAGGATGAGGCGCCAGACGTCTACATGGCCGCGCCCCCCACCCTGAACCTGGAGAGCCTCGACCTCAGCTCCCTGGACGAGACCTTCCCCACCCAGAGGCGGTCGAATCTGAGCTGATCGTCTTGCGCACCATCGGAGTCCCCATGTCCCACGCCGTCATCCTGAAATCCCTCCGCAGCCCCATTGGCAAGTTCCAGGGCGCTCTGGCCCCCCTGGCCGCGCCGGACCTGGCTGCCCAGGTGGTGAAGGCCCTGCTGGCCGCCGTGCCTGGCGCCGCACCCACCGAGGCCATCTTCGGCAACGTGGTGGGCGCCGGCGTGGGCCAGGCCCCGGCCCGCCAGGCGGCCCTCCGTGGTGGCCTGCCCTCCTCCATCTCGGCCCTCACCATCAACAAGGTCTGCGGCAGTGGTCTCAAGGCCATCCAGCTGGGGGCCAATGCCGTGCGCCTGGGCGACCACGAGGTGGTGCTGGCCGGTGGCATGGAGTCCATGTCCAATGCCCCCTACCTCATGCCCAAGCTACGGGCAGGCGCCCGCATGGGCCACACCGAGGCCAAGGACGCCATGATCCTCGACGGCCTCTGGTGCGCCATGACGGACCAGCACATGGGCCACACGGGCGAGCTGGTGGCCGACAAGTACGGCGTGGGCCGCGAGGCCCAGGATGCCTGGGCGGCCGAGAGCCACCGCAAGGCCCTGGCGGCCATGCAGGGAGGCGCCTTCCAGGCCGAGATCGCGCCCATCGCCATCCCGGGGAAGAAGGGCGACGTGATGGTGACCGAGGATGAGGGGCCCCGCGCCGACTGCACCGTGGATTCCCTGGCCAAGCTGCGCCCGGCCTTCAAGAAGGACGGCACGGTCACGGCCGGCAACGCCCCCAGCGTGAACGACGGCGCCGCCGCGGCCCTGATCGCCACGGAGGACCACGCCCGGGCCCACGGCCTGCCCATCCAGGCCCGCATCCTCGGCACGGCCACGGCGGGCCTGGACCCGGAGTGGGTGCTCATGGCCCCGGTGGAGGCCATCCGCAAGCTGCTGGGCCAGGTGGGCTGGACCACCGACAGCGTGGATCTCTGGGAGATCAACGAGGCCTTCGCCGTGCAGCTGGTGGCCACCCTGAACGAGTTGAAGCTGCCCGCGGAGCGAGTCAATGTCCACGGCGGGGCCGTGGCCCTGGGCCACCCCATCGGGGCCAGCGGCGCCCGCGTCATGGCCACCCTGCTCCACGCCCTAGAGCGCCACGGCAAACAGCGCGGCGTGGCCGCCCTCTGCCTGGGCGGCGGCAACGCCATCGCCATGGCCGTGGAACGGGTCTAGACCGCCCTGCTCCGCAAAAGGAAAGGGCCCGGTCCCCCGGGCCCTTTCCCTCTGGAAGCGTCTGACTAGAAACTGTAACGCAGGGCGGCGCCCAGGATGTTGATCTCGGCCTTGATGGTGCCGTTCAGGCTGCCGCGGGTGGCATTGTGGTCGGTGGCGGTGGTCCCGGCCGAGAGCATGACCTTGCCATCGGTGATGAAGAGGCGGCTGTAGCCGAAGTCGAGGGTGGTCTGCTTTGAGAAGGCGTAGCTGGCCCCGAAGGAGACCCACTTGCGGTCGTTGTCGGGGATGCGGGGGGTGCGGTGGGCGTCGTCCACGGCGCTCTTGTCGAAGGCGACGCCGGCGCGGAAGGTCCAGGCCTGGTTCAGCTTCCAGGTGCCGCCCAGGGACACGAAGGTGGTGTCGTTCCAGTTCTCGTCCGTGATGGATTCCGTGGTCTGGGGCGACACGTTGTCCGTGAACTTCACCACGAGGGTCTTGAAGGAGGACCAGGTGGTGCGGGCGACTTCGCCCTGGAGGGCGAAGGTGGGGGTCACCTTCCAGTCGAAGCCCAGGGAGGCCATGGAGGGCAGGTTGAGGTCGGCCTGGCCCTTGCCGTTCTTCAGCCCAGCGCCGGTCAGGGCGGCGTAGTCGGTGGGAGGCATGGCCGCCGGGTATTCGAAGGTGGCATCGCCCTTCAGGGTCATGTCCATGGCCGCCTGGTAGGCCAGGCCGATGCGGAGGTTCTTGGAGGGCTCGAAGATGATGCCGGCCTTCCAGCCGTAGCCCCAGCCATCGCCCTTCAGACCGGCCTTGCCATCCCAGGCGCCGGGGATGGCGTAGCCGGGCGTGCCGAATGTGGCATTGGGCAGCCCCATGGCCACGGTGGCGACAGGACTGTTCTGGCCGGGGCCGGGGGAGACTGTGGAAAGTCCCGCACCGGCCAGGGCACCCCCTACCTTCAGGGCGAGGGCCGTGCCGTAATCCACGGCGTTGGTGAGCTCGGCGTCCGCCTTGCGGACGATGAAGGCCGCGCCGAGGGTGACCGAGTCGCTGACCCGGTAGGCGATGCTGGGCGCGATGTCGATGGTCTTCAGATCGGACTTCAGCGCATGGTAGCGGCCGATCCAGTTGGCGTCGTACTCGGTCGTCAGGCCGTAGGGCACGTTCAGCGAAAGCCCGACCTTCAGGTCCTTGTTCACGCTGTACATGATGTTGAATTCGGGCAGCACGGCCGAGATGGCGGCGTTGCCGTGGTTGGCGGGGCCGGAGATCGTGTTCAGGTTGGCGCCGGTGACCGGGGCGCTCTGGAAGCCGAGGCCGAGGAGGACCGGGGTGCGGCTGGCCGAGGCGTTCTCGAACTTGGCGCTCAGGCCCACGTAGGTGCCGCCCATGGAGAACTGCCAGCCTTCGTACTGGGTCATCACGGCGGGGTTGAAGAACATGGAGCTGATGTCGCCGCCCCCCGCGCTGACGCCGGCGAACGAATTGCCCTGGGAGAGCGGGCTCTGCTCGCGGAGCTGGAAGCCGCTGGCCTGGGCCTGGGGGGCGAAGGCTCCGGCCGCGATCAGGGTCAGGACGGTGAGGGTGAGGCGCGAACGATGGCTCATAGGGGCATAGCTCCTGACCCGGTCTCCCGGGGTGAGTGGCTGTCACCAGCCGTTTCCGTAGGGATGAAGATGGACCACGATACCAAATCATCCCGGTCCTGCAACCTCCTGGAGCCCGGCCCCAGGCCGCTTCATTCACGATCTAGCCATCACCAACCATGCGCCCGGAGAGCGCTTCACGGAGCCCTTGCCCGTCGGCCAGGGCCTGCACCAGGGCTGAGCCAACGACGGGCGTGGCGCCGAGGGAACGGACCTGTGCAAGGCTTCGCGGATCGGAGAGGCCGAAGCCCACGGCCAGCGGGCGCTCCGACAGGGCCCGCAACTCCGCCACGCGCCTGGCCACCGGCGCCAGATCCGTGCCCTGCCCCGTGCCCGTGACCCCAAGGCGGGCGACGACATAGGCGAAACGTTGGGCGAAGGGCGCCGCGGCGCCGGGATCCGGGCGCTCCGCCAGGATCTGCTGCGCCCGGTCCAATGTGGTGGTGGGCGCCAGCAGGGGCACCATGGGAAAGCCCGCGTCGCGCAGCCCCCTCTCGAACGCCGGCTCTTCTCCGAATGGAAGATCCACCACCAGCAAAGCCTTCACGGGCGTGGGCGCCAGCAGCCTCCGCAGCCGATCCGCGCCGATCTGGAGCAGGGGGTTGAGGTAGGTGAAGAGGATGAGGTCCGGGCTGTCCGTGATCCCGGCCAGACCCTCCAGCACGCGCAGGGGCGTGGCGCCCCGGTTGATGGCGCGCTGGGCCGCGGCCTGCAGCACGGGGCCGTCCGCGATGGGATCTGAGTGCGGCAGGCCCAGCTCCAGGGCCGGCAGGCCCAGGGCCTTGGCCTCCGAAAGCAGCCTCGGCAATGCCTCCAGGGAGGGATCGCCGGCCATCAGGAAGGGAAGCAGCGGGTTCATGTCAGATCCCCAGGCGCGACTGGTAGGTGGATAGATCCTTGTCGCCGCGGCCACTGAGGCCCAGCAGCACGCTGGCGGCTCCTTCGGCGGCGAGGGCGGGAAGCAGGGCCAGGGCGTGGCTGCTCTCCAGGGCGGGCAGGATGCCCTCGGCTTCGCAGAGCAGGCGCGCGCCGGCGAGGGCTTCGTCGTCGGAGGCGCGGCGCACCTCCACCTTCCCGTCCAGGGCCAGGGCCGCCAGCTCCGGGCCCAGGGCCGGATAGTCGAGGCCGGCGCTGATGCTGGCCGTCTCCGCGGTGTGGCCGTGGCCATCCTGGAGCAGCAGGGTCTTGCAGCCATGCAGCACGCCCATGCGCCCCCCATCGAGCCGAGCCGCATGCTCGCCCAGGGCCGCGCCGTGGCCGCCCGCCTCCACGGCAATGCGGCGCAGGTTATCGTCCGTGAAGGGAATCAGCAGGCCCAGGCCGTTGCTGCCGCCGCCGGCACAGGCCAAAACGACTTCGGGCAGCGTCCCCGCCTGCTCCAGCACCTGGGCCCGGGCCTCCTCCCCGATGACGGTCTGGAAGCTGCGCACCAGGGTGGGGAAGGGGTGCGGGCCCAGGGCCGAGCCCAGGATGTAGTGGGCGCGGTCGCAGCGGCCGGCCCAGGCCCGCAGGGCCTCGTTGACCGCCTCCTTGAGGGTGCCCTGCCCTGCTTCCACGGGAGTGACCTTCGTGCCGAAGAGCCGCATGCGCGCCACGTTCGGCGCCTGTCGGGCCATGTCGGTGACGCCCATGTACACCGTGCAGTCCAGGCCCAGGCGGGCGCAAGCCGCGGCCGTCGCCACCCCGTGCTGGCCGGCGCCGGTCTCGGCGATGACCTCCGTCTTGCCCATGCGCCGGGCCAGGAGGGCCTGGGCCAGGGCGTTGTTGATCTTGTGGGCGCCGGTGTGGGTGAGGTCCTCCCGCTTCAGGAAGAGGGCCCGCAGGCCCAGCTTCGCGGCCAGCCTGGGGGCGGGCGTCAGGGGCGTGGGACGACCCACGAAGTGGCGCAGCTCCGCCTTCAGCTCCGACTGGAAGGCGGGATCGGCCAGGGCGGCGCGAAAGGCCGCCTCCAGATCCAGCAGTGGCTGCATCAGGGTCTCGGGTGCGTAGCAGCCGCCGAGCCCCTGCGTGCCGAAGCGTGAACCAAGGGTGAATCCGTCGGTCATGGTCCCTCCAGGGCGTGGGCGGCGAGGATGAAGGCAGCGACCTTCGCGGGGTCCTTCGTTCCAGGCGAGGCCTCGAGGCGGCTGGCGGCGTCCACACCGCGGAAGTGATTCCGGGCCAGCTCCGGCAGGGCGCCGACCCTCGCCTCCAGGCTCGATGCATCGAGCCCGCCCGCCAGCAGGAATGGGCCCGGCGGGGGTTGGGCCATGGCATGTCCCTGCCCCGAGCCGCCGACCACGCCCGTGGCCTGGGCGCTGGGTTCCCAGAGGTAGAGGTCCGCTTCCACCGGATCCTGGTCCGGCTCATCGGGCCAGGGCAGCAGGACCTGGAGGCCCACCTCACGCAGCCGGCGGATGCCGGCGGCCCGCCCGGCCACGGGAAGGTAGGGCTGGACGCGGCGGAACCCGTGGGTTCGCGCCACATCCAAGATCTCGTCCGCAGCTTCCGCCACCTGGACCAGCACGGCCCTGTCCAGGTGGGGAAGGGCCACGGACAGGTCCTGGCAGTGCCTGGGGCTCGGGGCATGGCAGACGAAGCCGAGAAGGTCGGCCCCCTGCCCCGCGGCGAAGGCGGCGTCCTCAGGGTGGACCAGGCCGCAGACCTTGGCGAGGACGCTCACGGGGCCTCCCCGGGCAGGTCGGAGAGGATCCGGGCGAGGAAGCCCCGGGGATCGTGGCTGCGCATGAGCGCCTCGCCGATGAGCACGGCGTCGAAGCCCGCCCGCAGGGCCGCCCGGGCATCCTCGGGCGTGGCCAGGCCAGACTCCCGGATCAGCACCGCCTCGGGGAAGACGCGCCGCAGGGGTTCGGCCGTGGGCACCCCGAGGTTGAAGGTGGAAAGGTCCCGCGCATTGATGCCCACCAGGCGTGCCCCGGCGGCCCGGGCGAAGTCCACCTCGGTCAGGTCGTGCAGCTCCACGAGGGGTTCGAGCCCGCGCGCCCGGGCCGCCTCGGCGAAGGCCGCCGTGTACTCCTTCAGCACCCGGGCGATGAGCAGCACCGCCTCGGCCCCGCAGGCCTCCGCTTCGGCCAGCTGGGCCTCGGCGATCACGAAGCCCTTGTAGAGCCTGGGACGCTTCAGTTCCGAGGCGGATTGGAGGTGCTCCAGCGAGCCCTTGAAATGGGCGGGCTCCGCCAGGATCGAGAAGGCGGCGGCGCCCCCCTCGAAGTAGGCCCGCAGCTGGGCCAGGAGCGGCGTGCCCATGGCGAAGGGCCCCAGCGAGGGCGAGGCCTGCTTGAACTCGGCGATGACCGCGCCGCCATGGGCTTCGGCGCCCTGCCGCAGGGCCCGCTCG
The DNA here is from genome assembly GCA_046331485.1 of Holophagaceae bacterium. Lineage (GTDB taxonomy): Bacteria > Acidobacteriota > Holophagae > Holophagales > Holophagaceae > Geothrix. The sequence goes on from JAXLQS010000002.1 coordinate 162,585, forward strand.
AAAGGCCCTGGCTCCGTCAGGGGCTGGCGGCGAGGCGCCGGAGCTGGCCCCAGGGTGGCCACGCGAGCCAGCTCTGAAACCAGCACCCGTTGCAGATGCGAACGTGATCCCAGGCCAGTGCCCTGGACCAGTGCGGCCGGATCCGGCAACGCGCTCATGGCTGCACCGCCAGGGCGGCGAAGGGTGGCGGGAAGCCCCGGTCGATCTGAGCCCGCACCTCCCGGAGCGTGTCGGCCAGACCCTCCAGCCCCACCTGCCGATGCAGATGCAAGCCCAGGGCGGCCTGGAGGGCCACCGCATCGGCCACCGCAGGGCGGAAATCCGCATGGGCGGCCCCCGCGAAAAGCCCCCGGGCCACGGCCAGGGCCTCCGCCCGGTCCGCCACCCGGAGGGCGTTCCGGACGGGGGCCGCCAAGCCCAGCTCCCGGGGCACCAGCACCTGGGACGCCCCCACCCGCCCCTCTGCCACCGACAGGACCAGGGTGGGCCCCTCGATGGAGGCCTCGTCCAGCCCCTTCCCCTCGGCATCCTTGCCGTGGATGACGAAGGCCCGGCGCAGGCTGACCCGGCGTGCCAGGGCCCCGGCCATGGGCGCCAGCAGGTCCTCCCGGGCCACGCCCAGCAGCTGCAGCGGGGGCTGGCCCGGGTTCAGCAGGGGACCGAGCAGGTTGAAGATGGTGGGGATGCCCAGGCGCTTGCGGATCTCCCGCAGGCGGCCCAGCAGCGGGTGATAGGCCGGTGCGAAGAGGAAGGCAAAACCCCGGGTGGCCAGGTCCCTCTCCAGGTCAGGGATCGGCCGGGAGAGGTCGTAGCCCAGGGCCTCCATGAGGTCGGCGCTGCCGCAGACGCCCGTGGCGGCGCGGTTCCCGTGCTTGACCACCGGCACGCCGAAGCGGGGCAGCAGAAGGGCCGCAAGAGTACTCAGGTTGGCCGTGGAGGCGCCATCACCGCCGGTGCCCACCACGTCGATGGCGCCCTCCGGCACCGCCGGGAAGGGCACGGCCACCTCGGAGAGGGCCTCGGAAAAGGCGGCCAGCTCGTGGGCCTCGGGCACGCGCTGGGCCAGCAGGGCCAGGCAGGCGCCCACCAGGAGGGCATCCGTGTCCTGGTCGATGAAGATGCGCATGAGCTCCGAAGCCGTGGCCTCGGGCAGGGGACGGATGGGGTTGTGGGTCGTGAGGAGCGTCATCGGGGAAGTCCCTTCGCCAATCGGAGGAAGTTCGCGAGCATGGCCGGACCGTCCGGCGTGAGGATGCTCTCGGGGTGGAACTGCACCCCCCAACGGGGCAGTTGGCGGTGGGCCATGGCCATGATCTCGCCGCCGGGGCTGCGCCCCGTCACCTGCCAGCAGGGCGGCAGCGAGGCGGGCTCGGCGATGAGGCTGTGGTACCGGCCCACGGGAAGGCCCGACGGCAGGCCCTCGAAGAGGCCCGTGCCGTCGTGTTCCAGGGCCGTGGCCTCGCCATGCAGGGGCTCCAGGGCGCGGATGACCTTCCCGCCCGTGGCCGCCGCCAGGGCCTGGTGCCCGAGACAGACACCCAGCAGGGGCACGGCCCAGTCCGATCCCGCCAGGGCCATGTGGGCGGGGCTCTCGGTGGGATGGCCCGGGCCCGGCGACAGCACCACGGCCTCGGGCCGGAGGGCCTTGGCGTCCTCCAGAGATAGGGCGTCGTGGCGGACCACCCGCACCTTGGCGCCCAGGGTCTCGAAGGCCTGGACCAGGTTGTACGTGAACGAATCCAGAGCATCAATCAGGAGGATCACCGCGCACCTCCTTCCAGCTTCACGCCCAGGGCCTGGGCGATGGCGCCGAGCTTGTGGAGGGTCTCAAAATACTCCGCCTCGGGCCGGGAGGCCCGCACCACACCGGCCCCGGCCTGGATGTGGGCGGCGCCGCCGGCATAGACGGCCGTGCGCAGGATGAGCGCCGTGTCCAGCACGCCATCCGCCCCCAGGCGCAGCAGCACGCCACCGTAGGGACCGCGCTGCTCTCCTTCCAGCTCCGCGATGCGCTGGCAGGCCCGGAGCTTCGGGGCGCCGCTCACCGTCCCCGCCGGGAAGGCCGCGGCCAGCACGTCCAGGGCGTCCACGCCCGCCTTCAGCTTCGCCCGCACGGTGGTCGTCAGGTGCAGCACGTGGCTGGTGCGCTGCAGGGCCAGAGGCAGCTCCACCCGCACGCCGCCGGGCACGGCCACGCGCCCGAGGTCGTTTCGGGCCAGATCCACCAGCATCTGATGCTCGGCCAGCTCCTTGGGATCGCGCCTGAGCGCCTCGAAGCGCCGGGCGTCCTCCTCGGCGCTGCCGCCCCGGGGCACGGTGCCCGCGATGGGCAGGGTCTCCGCCTCGCCCTCCTGCACCCGCACCAGCATCTCGGGGGAGGCGCCCACCAGGGCGAAGTCCCCCCACTCGAGCAGGTAGCCATAGGGGCTCGGATTGAGGCGGCGCAGGCGGCGGTAGGCCTCCAGTGGCAGGGGCGGGTCCTCGATGCGGAAGCGCTGGCTGGGCACCAGCTGGTAGATGTCGCCGTCCAGGATCAGCTCCTGGGCCGCGGCCACGGCGGCCTCGTAGGCCTCCCGGGGCATCAGGGGGTGGGCACTGGGCCTCGCGTCCCCGGGGCCGGGATCCTTGGCTCCCTCCAGCAATCGGGCCTTCAGGGCCGCCAGGCGGTTGAAGCCCGCCTCGGGCACCGGGGCCAGGGTCTGCAGTTCCGCCACCTGGTGCAGGTGGTCGAAGACCAGGGCCGTGTCGAAGCGGCGCACCCAGAGACCCGGCAGACCGAGGCTGTTCCTGGCCGGCAGGGGCAGGCTCGGCTCCAGGGCGCCCAGGGCCTCGAAACCGAGGTAGCCCGCGCAGCCCACGCCCACCGGAAGCGGCTCCCGCAGCGCAGGAAGGCTGGCGGCTGGATCATGGAGGCTCCCGGCGGGCAGCGGGCCGGACAGCCTCCGTACCGCCTCGACCCAGCCGGTGGCCGGAGCCGGCAGGCGGCACTCGGAGGTGCCCTCGATCAGCACGAAACTGTGACGGCCCACGCGCTCGCCCTGGTCGCAGGACTCCAGAAGCAGGCTCGCCCCCGAGGTGCGCAGCGCGAGGTAGGCCGCGAGAGGCGTGAGCAGGTCCGCGGGCAGCGGATGGCGGATCAGGTACGAGGAGGGGGAGGACATGGTTTCATTCCACAACGAAAAAGCCCGACCGGGGGGTCGGGCTCGGAAGGTCCGGAATGGCTTCGGCCGCTAGGCCTCGCGCAGGGAGCCGTCCGAGCCCGTGCGCCACCACCAAGCCTCATGGGTGAGGCCCTGGCAGGGGGTCGGGAAGGACAGCGGCATGGAAGCGATGAAACCCCATCGATCCGGGCCCTGTCAAGTGTGGTTTGATGGGGGATTGCCTGTGGACGGACATGGAACCCGAGCGCCCCACCACCATTCACACCGAGGAGGACCTGGCCCCCCGCGGGCCCTGGGCCTTCCTGCGCGGGTCCCTGCCCGGCGGCTTCACCCGCTGGGGCTGGGGCCTCATGGGCGGCTGGATGCTCGTCCTGCTCGGACCCGCACTGGGCTGGGCGGGGCACCTGCGCCGCGCCGCCGGGTGGAGCGCCCTGCCCAGCCACTGGGGCGAGAGCCTCAGCGCCCGCGACCTCTGGGAGCTCTGGGAGAACGGAGGGCTGCAGCACCGCCTGACCAACTCGCCCACGGTCCACCTCTTCGGCCTGGGGCTCGTCATCGTGCTGTGGTGCGGCTGGCGCATGCAGGCCGAGGCCGCAGGCCAGAAGGCCAGCCTCGGCGCCTGGCTGCTGGGTGCCCTGGACACCCTGGTGATCGGCGTGGCGCCCCTCGGGCTCGTGGCCTGGCTGGTGGATCAGGGTCTGGCCAGGGCGGGCAGCTGGGGCCTGGACGCCCTGGGCTGGACGGCCTTCTTCGGCCGCCCCCTGGTGTGGATGTCCCTGGTCGCGGCCCTGAACGTCCAGTGGTGGCTCTGCCGCCTGGGCCGGTCTGCCGGCCTTGCCCAGGGCTACCGCATGCATCTCGGAGTCAGCTTCATGCGCCTGTGGTCGCATCCCATCCAGTGGGGGCTGGTCGCGATCGGCGGTGCCGCCCTGCGGGCGCTTCCGCCCTTCCTCGTGCTGCTCCTGGCCTGGCGCATGGGCGGGGGCACCGCCCTGCGCGTGTGGCTGTTCCTCCTGCTCCAGCTCCTGGTCACGGCGGCCAACGGCTGGCTGATGGGCTGGCTGCTCCGCGCCACCGCCCGCTTCTGGAACCACGACGTCCGAGTGCAGGACGTCCGCCTGACCCTGAAGGAAACGCTCCGTGCCCAAGCCAGCTAGCGCCCTGCTCTTCTCCCTGTTCACCCTGGCCCTGGCGGCCCAGGCGCCCCTGCGCAAGGCCGAGGTCATCCCCGTGGCCGCCACCCTCCCCGAGGACGAGGCCATCCAGAAGGTCATCACGCCCCTGGCGGCGGAGATCAAGGCCAGTTTCGACCTGCCCCTGGTCCCCGCGCCCCAGGGCGTCTTCCGGGGCCGCCGCGGCGAGGAGAACCTGCTGGGCTACTGGGTGGCGGACGTGATGCGCCGGGCCGCCCAGGGCGTGATCGGCACCCCGGTGCGCTTCGCCATCACCAATGCCGGCGGACTGCGGGCCAACCTCCGCCCGGGCCAGCTGAAGGTCGCCGACATCTTCGAACTGATGCCCTTCGAGAACGAGCTGGTGGTCATCGAGCTGACAGGGGCGGAGGTCATCCAGGTCATGAAGGAGGGCATCGTGCGCCGCGGCGGCGAGCCTGCCTCCGGAGTGAAGACCCTGGTGGGGGGCTCCCCGGAGGCGGTGACCTACACCATCACCTGGGAGGATGGTTCCCCCATTGATCCCGCGGCCACCGTGAAGGTGGCCACCTCGGACTACCTCTACGGCGGCGGGGATTCCATCCCCACCCTGAAGAAGGGCCGCAAGCCCTTCACCACCGGCCTCACCCTGCGCCAGATGCTGCTGGACGAGTGCGCTTCCCTGGCGAAGGCCGGGAAGGAACTGCTTCCGCCCCCACCGGGCCGCATCGCCATTCCGGTGCCGATCCAGGAAGCCATTCGCGACAAGAAGCTGAAACTTTAGGGAACGACCATGGACCGCCGCGCCTTTCTCGCCTCCCTGAGTGCCGCCACCCTCGCCAGCCAGCTCCCGCTGCGGGCCGGGGACGAGGGGCCCGTACCGGGCCGCATCACCCTCCTGCACACCAACGACACGCATTCCCGCATCGAGCCCTTCGGCCCGGGCAACGGGGCCATCAGCGGCCTGGGCGGCATCGCCCGGCGGGCCACCCTGGTGCGCCAGCTGCGCCAGCAGCTGGGCCCCGTCCTGCTGCTGGACGCCGGGGACACCTTCCAGGGCACGCCCTACTTCAATCGCTACAAGGGCCGCCTGGACTACCAGCTCATGCGCATGGTGGGCTACGACGCGGGCACCCTGGGCAACCACGACTTCGACAACGGCGTGGACCTGCTGGTGGAAGCCATGGAATCCATGGAGCAGCTCAAGCACGCCAACCCGCCCTTCGCCATCGTGAACTGCAACTTCGACTTCAAGGGGGCCCTGGCCCTGGGCCGGCGGGTCCAGCCCTACCTGATCCGGGAATTCCCGGGCATGAAGGTCGGCATCACGGGGGTGGGCGTGGCCTTCGCGGGGCTGGTGGCCCCGAAGAACCACGAGGGGGTCGAGTGGAAGGACCCCTATGCGAGCCTGAAGCCCGTGGTGAAGCGCCTGCGCGACGTCGAGAAGGTGGATCTGGTCGTGGTGCTCTCCCACCTGGGCCACAACCTGAACGGCAGCGCGCCCGACGACCTGCGGATGCCCGGCGAGGTGGCGGGCATCGATGCCATCATCGGCGGCCACAGCCACACCTTCCTCGAGGCCCCGGTGAGGGTGCCGCAGGCCCGGGGCGAGACCCTGGTGTTCCAGGTGGGCTTCGGGGGCGTGAACCTGGGCCGCATGGACTTCGCCATCACCCGGGGCACGGTGCGCGCGGCTTCGGGCACGGCCATGCCGGTCATGGGCTCCGTGCCGGCGTGACCTAAGTCCCAAATCGCCGTTCCGACAGGGAAAGCCGCTTGATGCATGGCTTTCCCCGTGGGAGCCTGCCTTGTTACCCGCTCTTTCGAACCTGTGTGAGCCCCGGTCAGCCGACCCGGGGGAGCCTGACAACCAAGGAGACCCCATGACGACCCAGAAGATCATCTGGACCGAGATCGACGAAGCGCCTGCGCTCGCGACCTATTCCCTGTTGCCGGTCATCCAGGCCTTCACCCGCGGCACGGGCATCGAAGTGGAAACCTCGGACATCTCCCTGGCGGGACGCATCCTGGCCACCTTTCCCGACCGCCTGACGCCCGCCCAGAAGGTGGCCGACAACCTGGCCGCCCTGGGTGAGCTGGCCCTCAAGCCCGAAGCCAACATCATCAAGCTCCCCAACATCAGCGCCTCCATTCCCCAGCTGATTGCGGCCATCAAGGAGCTGCAGTCCCAGGGCTACGCCGTTCCCGACTACCCCGAGCAACCGGCCGACGAGGTGGAGAAGGCCATCCAGGCCCGCTATGCCAAGGTGCTGGGCAGCGCCGTGAACCCCGTGCTCCGCGAAGGCAACTCGGATCGCCGGGCGCCCCTCTCCGTCAAGAACTACGCCAAGAAGCACCCCCACAAGATGGGCGCCTGGACCGCCGACTCCAAGGCCCGCGTGGCCCACATGGCCGCCGGGGACTTCTACGGCAGCGAGACCTCCACCACCCTGGCCAAGGCCACCACGGCCCGCATCGAGTTCGTGGCCGCCGATGGCGCCGTCAAGACGCTCAAGGAGAAGCTGCCCCTGAAGGAGGGCGAGGTCATCGACGCCTCGGTCATGAGCGTGAAGGCCCTCCGCGCCTTCTACGCTGAGCAGATCGACACGGCCAAGAAGGAGGGCCTGCTCCTGTCGCTGCACCTCAAGGCCACCATGATGAAGATCTCGGATCCCGTCATGTTCGGCCACGCGGTGTCCGTCTTCTTCCAGCCCGTCTTCGACAAGCACCAGGCCACGCTCTCCGAGCTGGGCGTCAACACCGCCAATGGCCTGGGCGACCTCTACGCCAAGATCCAGGGCCTGCCCGAAGGCAAACGGGCCGAGATCGAGGCGGACATCCAGGCTGTCTACGGGCAGCGGCCCGCCCTCGCCATGGTGGACTCCGACAAGGGCATCACCAACCTGCACGTGCCCAACGACATCATCGTGGATGCCTCCATGCCCGTCGTCGTCCGTGACAGCGGCAAGATGTGGGGACCCGACGGCAAGCTGCACGACACCCTGGCCATGATCCCCGACCGCTGCTACGCCACGATGTACAAGGCCATCATCGAGGACTGCCAGGCACACGGGGCCTTCGATCCCGCCACCATCGGCAGCGTGCCCAACGTGGGCCTCATGGCCCAGAAGGCCGAGGAGTACGGCTCCCACGACAAGACCTTCTTCGCTCCCGCCGCAGGCACCATCCGCGTGGTGGACGCCGACGGCGCCGTGCTGCTCTCCCAGAAGGTCGAGGCCGGGGACATCTTCCGTGCCTGCCAGACCAAGGACGCCCCCATCCAGGACTGGGTGAAGCTGGCCGTCACCCGCGCCCGCCTCACCGGCGCACCGGCGATCTTCTGGCTCGACGAGAAGCGCGCCCACGACGCCCAGATCATCGCCAAGGTGAAGGCCTACCTGCCCAAGCACGACACCAGCGGCCTGGACATCCGCATCCTGCCCCCGGTGGAGGCCATGAAGGTCTCCTGCGAGCGCATCCGCAAGGGCCAGGACACCATCAGCGTCACCGGCAACGTGCTGCGCGACTACCTCACGGACCTCTTCCCCATCATCGAGCTGGGCACCAGCGCCAAGATGCTCTCTGTCGTGCCCCTGCTGGGCGGCGGCGGCCTCTTCGAGACCGGCGCGGGCGGCTCGGCCCCCAAGCACGTGCAGCAATTCCAGAAGGAGGGCTACCTCCGCTGGGACAGCCTGGGCGAGTTCTCGGCCTTCTGCGCCTCCCTGGAGCATGTGGCCAACGCCTTCCAGAACGCCAAGGCCGCCGTGCTGGCCGAGACCCTGGACCAAGCCATCGCCAAGTTCCTGGACAACGACAAGTCCCCGGCCCGCAAGGTGGGCCAGATCGACAACCGCGGCAGCCACTTCTACCTGGCCCTCTACTGGGCCGAGGCGCTCGCCGCCCAATCGAAGTATGCCGACCTGAAGGCCCGCTTCGCGGGCGTGGCCCAGCAACTGGCGGCCAACGAGGCGAAGATCAACGAAGAACTGATCGGCGCTCAGGGCAGGCCCGTGGACATGGGCGGCTACTACCACCCCGACAAGGTGAAGACCGGCAAGGCCATGCGTCCCAGCGGAACCTTCAATTCGATCATCGAGGGAATGAAGTAGTCCACGGGGCCGGGGCTGCGCCCCATCGTTGGCAGGGGCCCGCACGCGGGCCCCTGTTGCTTCAGGCCTGGCTCCTATCCATGCTGAACCCATGCGCCGCTTGAAGGACCTCGCCATCCACCGCTTCCGGGAGAAGGCCTCGGTCTTCCTCACGGAGCTGCATCCGGCGCGCGATGCGGCGGAGCGGGCCGCAGTGCTGGCCTCACTCCGCAAGCGCGACTACGACGCCACCCATCACTGCAGCGCCTGGCGGGAGGGGGTGCCGGTCGCGGCCTTCGGCGCCGACGACGACGGCGAGCCCTCGGGCACCGCGGGCCGGCCCATGTTGGCCGTGCTGGAGGGGGCCCAGGTCACGGACCTGATCGCCGTCTGCATCCGCTGGTACGGGGGGACGAAGCTCGGCACCGGCGGCCTGGTGCGGGCCTATACCGAAGGCGTGCAGGGGGCCCTGGCGGAGGCGGATGCCCAGGGCGCCTGGGAGGAGGTCCGCATCCTCCGGACCGGATGCATCCAGATCCGCACGGCCCTGGCCCACCTGCCCTTCGCGCTGCTGGGGGCCTTTCCGGGGACAGAAATCCTGGAACAGACCTTCGCCGGGGAGGATGCGTTCCTCCGGTTCGAGTGCCCCCCGGACCTGGTCGAGGCCCTGGAGCATGCCTGGCGGGAGCGCAGCCGGGGCGGGCTGGTTCGCTGGGACTGACCGCTCGCCGACTCTCGCCCCCCGTTCGCCGATCCCCAGCCCGACTCGGAGCCCAAGGCCCGTAGCTTGATCACACGGGAGGAAGCCCCATGGTCCAGACCGGTTGGCTCATCGACAGCACCTGGTGGTGGCTGGCGGTGTGGCTGCCCGCCCTGGCCTTCGTCATCCCCTTCGGATCAGGCAGAAAGGAACGCCACTCATGAACCCCCAGGCACGCCCGCCCGTTTTCTCCACGAAGCTGGTCTTCGGCCTCACGGTGATCGCCCTGGGCCTGATCTTCCTGGCCGACTCCATGCGGTGGTACGACGCCTGGCACCTGCTGACCTGGTGGCCCGTGGTGCTGGCCGCCTTCGGCCTGGCCCGCCTGGCCCAGGACGGCCCCCTCAGCCTGCGCGGCCACGTCTGGCTGACCTTCTCGGTGGCGGGCTTCATCTCGCAGTTCGGCCCCTGGGGCCTGCTGGAGCGCTGGTGGCCGGTCTTCCTGGTGTGGGGCGGCATCATCGTCACCCTGCGCGCCATCTTCCCCCAGCCCAAGCGCCTCAAGAAGGGCAAGACGGCTCCCCCATCGCCAACCCCTGCCGATTCCTGTGATCCTGGAACCGATGCTTCTCAGGTGAAACCATGAACGCCCCCGACGAAACCAAGGCCCCGAGCCCCTTCAGCCCCAAGCTGGTGCTGGGCGTGGCCATCATCGTGGCGGGCCTGGTGCTCACCTTCGACAACCTGGGGCTCATCGAGGCCCACACCATCTTCAAGCTCTGGCCCCTGGTACTGGTCGCCATGGGCATCGCGAAGATCCGCCAGGAGGGCAGCGGGGGCGGCATGGGGGGCTGGTTCCTCGTGCTGGGCGGATCCTTCCTGCTGCTTTTCACCTTCGCCCGCGGCCACCTGGCCGAGGCCCTGGCCCCCATGCTGGTGGTGGCCGTGGGCATCCTCATCGTCATCAAGGCCCTGAAGCAGAACCGTGGCGTGCCGCCTGAGCTGGCCCGCTCCGAGGACTTCCTCCAGGGCACGGCGATCTTCGGCGGCTTCAAGCGCCGCGTGCTCACCCAGACCTTCAAGGGCGGGGAGCTGACGGCCATCTTCGGCGGCTATGAGGTGGATCTCCGCCAGGCGGCCCTGGAGTCCGGCCAAGCCCGCATCGATGTCTTCGTGCTCTTCGGCGGCGGCGAGATCCGCGTGCCCGAAGGCTGGGAGATCGCCAACCGCGCCACCGCCATCGCCGGGGCCCTGAATGACAGCACCCACCACGGCCCGAGCACGGCAGAGGGCCGTCCCCGCCTCGTCATCACCGGCCTGATCCTCTTCGGCGGCACGGAAGTGAAGAGCTGATGCACCCGCTCCTGGCCAACCGCGCGCGTCTGGGGGCCTACCTCCTCGGGTGGGCCCCCATCGCGCTGCTGCTGACTGGCATCGCCCGCAGCCAGGGGTGGACCTGGGCGGAGGCGGCCTGCCTGGCCCTGCCCCTCTGCCTGCTGGCCGCCCTGCTCTTCCTCTCGGCCTGGTTCCTCTGCCGGGCCCTGCCCCTGGGCCGGACCATCGAGGGCCTGGGCGGCCATGGCGCCGCCTGGGGCATGGCCGCCGTCCTCATGGGTGGACTCTGGGCCGGCCTGGCCTGGATCCTGGCCCGCCTCCTGGCCTGGATCCCGGGACTGGGCGCCCTGCCCCAGCGGGTGGGAACGGCCCTGCCGGTGCTCACGGGCCTGGGGGTCCTCCTCTACCTGGCCTCGGTGGCGCTCAGCTACCTGCTGCTGGCGCAGGACCGGGCCATCGAGGCCGAGCGCAAGGGCGCGGAGCTGCAGCTCCTGGCCCAGGAATCCGAACTCAAGGCTCTGCGCGCCCAGCTGAATCCCCACTTTCTGTTCAACAGCCTCAACTCGCTCTCCGCACTCACCGCGGTGGACCCGGTCCGGGCCCGGGAGATGTGCGTGCTGCTGTCGGACTTTCTCCGCCGCAGCCTGGGCCTGGGGGAACGCCGCCTGGTGGCGCTGCGCGAGGAACTGGAATTGGCCCGGGCCTACCTGGCCATCGAGCAGATCCGGTTTGGAGCGCGCCTGCGGCTGGCCTGGGCCGTGGATGCCGCCGCGGAGCCCGCCCTCCTGCCCACCCTGCTGTTGCAGCCCCTGGTGGAAAACGCCATCAAGCACGGCATCGCCGCCCTTCCCGAAGGCGGCACCCTGAGCGTGGCCGCCGAGGTCGTCGAGGGACATGTCGTCCTGAAGGTGGACAACCCCCTGGACGCGGACTCCCCGGCACCGCAGGGCCTCGGCCTGGGTTTGCGGCAGGTCCGCCAGCGGCTGCTGGGGCGCTTCGGCAACCGGGCCCGATTCGAAGCCGCCGTACAGGACGGCGTCCATCGCGTCACCCTGGTATTCCCCCTGGAGACTGAACCATGAAAGCCCTGATCATCGACGACGAGGATCTGGCCCGCGCGGTGGTGCGCGAGCATCTGGCGGCCCACCCGGACGTGGAGGTCGTGGGCGAGTGCCCCAACGGCTTCGAGGCCATCAAAGCCGCGGCCCAGCACCAGCCGGACCTGATCTTCCTGGACATCCAGATGCCCAAGCTGGACGGCTTCGAGGTGCTGGAGCTGCTGGAGGCCGAGGGCAAGCGCCCGGCCGTGGTGTTTGTCACGGCCTACGACCAGCATGCTCTGAGGGCCTTCGAGGCCCATGCCGTGGACTACCTCCTGAAGCCCTTCTCGAAGGAGCGCTTCGACGCTGCCCTGGCCAAGGCGAAGGCCCTGCATGCGGCCCAGCCAGCTCCACCCCCGGCGCCGGCCGCGGAGTTGGCCACCAGCGCCCGACAAGGTCGGCCCCTGGAGCGCATCGTCGTGAAGGACGGGCCCAAAGTCACGGTGGTGCACCTCGACCGGCTCGACTGGGTGCAGGCCCAGGATGACTATGTGCTGCTGCGGACCGAGGGGAAGAACCTCCTGAAGCAGCAGACCCTCGCCAGCCTGGAAGGCCAGCTCGATTCGAGCCGTTTCATCCGCATCCACCGCAGTTACATCCTGAACCTCGATCGCCTTGTCCGGGTTGAGCAGGACTCCAAGGAGCATCGGGACGCCATCCTGCGGGACGGCACCCGCCTGCCCGTCAGCCGGGCCGGGTTCCAGCGCCTGCGGGAGCTCTGGGAAGGCGCCTGATCAGATCGGCGCGTGCAGCCGGCAGGGGTGGTAGTCGCAGTGGCCGCAGCGGCCGCTGCAAGGCAGGCCGTTGTCGACGGGGGGCTCCAGATCCTTCACGGGGGCTGTCCGATCAATGGTCGGGACGGCCTTGGCCATCCGCACCACCCCGGCCCCCGTGTCTGCCTTGGGGGAGAGGATGGGCTTGCGGCTGGTCCCCCTGGGCATGGCAGCTAGGCCTCCGGCCGCCGGAACGATTTCGCCACCTTCTGCATGAGCAGGGGATCACCCTCGATCTGGATCTTGCCGGTCATGAAGGCCTCCTGGGCATTCAGCGTTCCGGTACTCATGGCGACGAAGTCATCAGCCTTCGCTTTCAGGAGCGTATCACAGGGTTTGAGCAGCCGCGGGAAGACCAGGCAGACCCCATGTCGAATTAACACTGTGTAACCCAGATCGTCGATCTGGTAGCCCACAACGGCCTCCAGATCGCCCGCCTTCTCCGCATTGAAACGGCCGGGCATGGATTCGAGTAGGCCCTGGGCCGGGTTCACATCCGCGTCGAAGTGCGCTGTGTAGGCCGCCACCTGGCTCATGTCGCCCTTCACCGTGATGGACCCGCCCAGCAGGGCCGCCACCAGGTTGAGCTTGCCGGCATTGAGCGCGGCGAAGTCGGCATCGGAGATGCCCAGGGCCGCGCCACCCTCCACCTCGCCGGGCCGGACGGAGAGGCCCTCGGGACTGAAGTCCAGACGATAGGGTACGCCGTCCACCTTCACTTCCAGCGTTCCGCTGGCGCCGCCCCGGTACCGCCTGCGCAGAGTCGCCAGGGCCTTGCCGCCCGGCGTATCGGGGAAGCTGATCTCGGGCTCAGCCGACCAGGTCTTCCAGGCCTTGCGCAGCTGGGCCATGTCGCCCGAGAAGCGGAGCTGGCCGCCCAGCAGGGCCGGGCCGGGGTCGGACACCCCGCAGACCAGGGCCCGCACGGTGGATTCGTCTCCCGCGACTTCCGCGCCCTCACCCCAGCTCTCTCCGCCAACCGTCACCCTGAGGCCCGCCGCCGCCAGCGCCAGGCGTGCGGGCACCAGCTCCCTGAGCGGCTTCAGCGGTCCCCCCTGCTTCTGGGGCTTCTTGAAGAACTTGGGGAACTTCTGGAGCAGCCCCAGGTCGCCCGTGCCCTTGAGCTTGCCGGTCATGAAGGCCTGCATGGGGTCCAGCTTGCCTTCATTCAAGGCGATCCAGTCTTCGGCGCCGATGACCACCACTGAGGTGGCGTCCGGTTTGGCCTCGCGGCTCAGGGAGAAGGCCCCGTCCTCGATGAGGCAGGTGTAGTCGCCGCCGCCCTCGCCGGTCACCTGGTAGTAGACGGAGACCGTCAGGCCCTGGGCCTTCTCCGGCAGGAAGAGCTCGGGCATGAGCGCAAAGATGCCGTCCACCGTCAAAGCCATGCCATCACCTCGGGATTGTGGATCGAGCATGGCCGGGCCTTCGGACTCCACGCAACGGTTACCAGAGGTCAAGCTCCACCATGTTTACCCATCCACGGAAAGGGGCCCATCGGCCCCTTTCCTGGAGATGGGAGCCCCCTACCTCAGGCGGAATGGCATCGTCAGTCTGAACCGGGCCGCCACGGCCTTCCCCTTCGCCTTGGCCGGTTCGAATTCCCAGGCTTTGGCATAGTCCACGGCGCAGGCTTGGAGTTCCGGCGGGCCCGACTCCGCCTTGGCCTCGATGACCTTGCCATCGGTGCCGATGGTGACCGCCACCACCACCGTTCCCTGGATGCGGGCCGACTTGGCTTCGGGCGGATAGGCAGGGGCTTCGGGTTGATGCTTGACGCGAACCTTCTTGAAGTCCATCTCCACGGGGGCCCCGGCTGGAGCCTTCGGGGCGTCCGAGGCCGCCAAGCTGGCGGCTCCGAGCGCGGCCACCAGCAGGATGGCGGGGAGGAGCGCGGCCAGGGGGGCCACGGGATCATGGGTGATTCGGGGGCGCAGAAGGCGCTGGATGCGGGACATGAGACGACCTCCACTGGCCGCGGGAGCCAGATCGGGAATGAGCGTGGGATGCAGTCGGAGTTCCTCCAGCCCGACGAGGGCGGAGGCGTAAAAGATCGGATCGCCGCAGGCCTGCACGGCCGCGTCATCGCAGCAGTGCTCGCGCTCCTGGCGGATGCGCCGGGAGAGCCACCAGACGGCGGGGTGGTAGAACAGCAGGGCTTCCGCGAATGTCTGGATGACGTTCGCCAGGAAATCGCCCCGGCGGACATGGGCCAGTTCGTGGGCCAGCAGCGCCTCAAGGCCTTCTGGAGAAAGGGCCAGCAGGGCGGCAGCAGGAACGAGTACCACGGGCCTGAGCCAGCCAAGCACCACCAGCGAATCCACCTGATGCGACAGGCCCAGGCGGACGGGGCGGCGGACTCGGCCACGGCTCCGCAGGGTCTCGAAGCGCGCCAGCCACTCGGCGGGCGGGGGCTCGAAGCTGTGGAGGCAGGGGCCGTAGAGCCAGGCCATGGAGCGCCCCAGCTGGACGAGCCGGAGGCTGAAGCCCAGGGCCCAGGCCAGGAACAGGCGGGGAAGCCAGGGGCCGAGGGCTGTCCGGAGCTGGGGCAGCCAGCTGGAAAACCCCTGCCCCTCGCCCACGGGGGCGATGAGCACGACATCCACCCCCGGCAGCGGGTCCCCACCGGCGGAAAGCCAGACCAGGGTTCCCGCGAAGGCGAGCACCAGCAGGCTCAGCGCGCCGGCAGCAAGGGTATAGCGGAATTCCGCCGAGCGGTGGCGTGCCAGTCGCAGGGCCAGGGCCGCCAGCAGACCCAGCAGCGCGCCCTGCCAGAGGCTGTGGAGCAGGGCCCAACCCATGGCCCGGAGGAAGGGGATCGAAGCCAGCTCGTTCATCGGCTCCCCCCCTTCGCCCGGTTCAACAGCTGGCGGAGGTCCTCCAGTTCCTCGGCTGAGGCGGGCTCGGCTTCGAGGGCCTGGAGGACCAGGTCCCGGCGGCTGCCGGCGAAGGCCTTGTGCAGGAGCTCCTTCACCAGGCAGCGCTGGGTTTCGGCTTCACCCTGGAGTGGCCGGTAGGTGTGGGAACGCGCGCGTTCGTCCCTTGCCAACAGGCCCTTCTCCACCATGATCTGCATGAGCTTCAGCACGGTGGTGTAGCCCGTGTCCCGGTCCTTCGACAGCGCGGTGTGCACATCCCGCACCGTCGAGGGTCCCTGCGACCAGAGCACCCGCAGGATGGCGAGCTCGCCATCAGAGGGTCGGATGGGCGCAGTGGACATGAGGACTCCAGGGGTTCTGGAGACAACATACGAATCGATTCGTAATTTGTCAACGAATCAGTTCGTACTTTTTGAGGGCCCCGTTATCTTAGGCTCTGGGCCAGGATCTTCACGTCCTTGCGGGAGGTGCTGATCTCCAGGGGAACGGAGACGCCGGCCAGGTTGTCCTCCCGCCACTCCATGAAGTAGCGGGAGCCGAACACCTGGATGCCCTGCCCGAACTGAACTTCCACGCCGGAACTCAGCGGGAAGGCAAACCCGCCCGTGGCCGAGGCGATCGTTCCGACGTGACCCACCACATTTTGTCCTGCCCCAGCCACGGAATACAGGGTAATACCGGTGGCCACGGCCTTGGACTTCAGCTCTGCCTGGAGGAGGGTCATGTCCCGGGTGGCCAGCTCTGCAGATTCCGCAGGGCCTCCCAGGTCTCCCTTTTCCCGTTTAAACTTCTGGGAAACAGCGCGCTTCACCGTGGGATGGGTCATGTCGTCGGCCTCGCACCGGGAGAACACCACCAGGTGCTTCTGGCCGGGCGTGCCGGCCACGGCATCCATGATGGAGGCCAGGGCCTTCGACTCCCTGCCGATGGTGGCGAGCAGGCCCGTGATGTAAGTCGGGCTGTTGAAATTGAGGCGATCCAGTACGTTGACTCCGCGCTGATCGACGGTGCCCTTGGCCCACCCTGGAGCACCGCTCCGGAATGTCGCGAGCAGCGCCGTCAGGGCTTCCTGGCCGGCGGGGCCGTCCGGGGCGTCCGCGTATTCAGCCTTGAATCCCATCCCCTGGAGGGTTGTTTGGGGGGATCCAACCAAGCTCTCCGGCAGCAGGTCCGGCACCTTGGCCAGGGCCTTGGCCCAGAGACTTCGTCGCACGGAGAACCCGGGCATCAGGGACTCCAGGGAATCCTTGCCCCGCGCCACGATCAGCACCCGGTCCCCGTCAGGCACCTTCGTGAGGAAATCCGCGGCCGCAATGAAGGCCAGGGCCCTGAAGTTCATGTCCCGGATGGGTTCAAACACCAGCACCCAGGACTGGGCAGCCTCGGCCGTCTGGTTCGGGGTCTTCACCTGCACTAGGGGAAGAGCCTTACCGTCGACCTTGACCGTGAACTCCTCCGCCTTCAGGTCAGCCACCACTCCACCCCGTCCATCCAGGGCCAGCACCCAGGCCTGGTTGCGGGGCTGGGCGGGCGGGGCGGCCAGCAGGCTCAGCCCAAGGGGCAATCCGAGGAACCAGCGGTGGAGCATGGAGACTCCTTCTTTAGAGGTTGGGTGGATCCCCATTTGACCATGGTGCCGGCGGTCCTCACAGTCCCAGCTGGTTCATCCGTTCCGTCAGGCGGTTCTCCGAGAACAGCAGGTCGTCGGGATCGGCAGCCTTGGCCCGCCAGGCCTTCGCGAAGCCCTGCAGGCCGCGTTCGGCGGCCACGGCATCCGCCAGGGCCTCACCCGCGGGCAGGTTCGCGGGCATCAACGCGTAGACCGGATCCATGAAGGCTTCGCCCGGCCCGATCCAGGCCCAGCCCTTGGCGCGAAAGAAGTCGATGACATCGCCCAAGAAGAGCCCGTTCAGCAGCCGGCTGTGCATGAGGATGACGTGGGGGACCTCGCGGCCGAAGACCTCCCGGCTCCAGGCGTCATAGAACCGGGCGCAGGCCCAGAGATGCTTCAGGTAGAGCTCCCGGTACGGGGCCAGGTCCGCCGTCGGTTCCTTTTCCAGACGCTTCCGCAGGCGCTCGTCCAGCAGCCAGTCCGCAGTGTCGATGCTCACGTGGCCGATGGCATCGCCGCGGGCCCGGAGGAAGGCATAGAAGCCGTCCCGCTTGGCCACGGTGTTGCCGGCACGCAGGAAGGGATAGCGGAATCTCTTGGTGAAGCCGGGCAGGTCCCGGATCAGGGCCTCCCCCCTCAGGACATCCGCCTCGTAGGCCTCCAGGGTCACGTCGGGCCGGTTCAGATCCCAGTGGCTGTAGCTGTGGTTGGCCAGCAGGTGGCCGGCCTGGCTCCAGGCCCGGAAGATGGCCTGCCCCTCCGGGCTGTCTCCCCCGTTGACGCCGTTGGTGAACAGGATCGCCTGCACTTTCCGGGCCTTCAGGGCCGCGAGCATGGCCTGGTGCTGGGCGGGGGCGGCCATGCGGGGGGCGGGGCGCAGGAAGGGCGCGTCATCCAGGCTGAGGGCCACCTTCTGTGCCGAGAGCGGCAGGGCCATGAGCAGGACGAGCATCCATCTCAGCATGTTTCCTCCAACATTCCCGTCTCGAGCATGGCCGCATTCGCCACAATCGTCCCATGAGGATCGCTGCCGTCGATGTCGGGTCGAACTCCATCCACATGGTCGTGGTGGAGGCCGATGCCCTGGGCGGACAGCGAGTCCTGGCCCGGGAGAAGGCCATGGTCCGCCTGGCCCGTGGTGAGGCGCAATCGGGTGAGATCGGCCCGGAGGCCTTCCGCGCCGGCCTGGAAGCCCTGGGGCAGATGGCCCGGACCATCCGCGACTTCGACTGCGACACCGTCATGGCCTGCGGAACGGCGGCCCTGCGCGACGCGAAGAACGCCCAGGCCTTCGTGATGGAAGCGGAACGGCTGGGCGTCCCCATCCAGGTGATCTCGGGGGAAGAGGAGGCCCGCCTCATCCACCAGGCCGTTTCGCACGCCATCCCCTTCCCGCCCGAGCCCGTGGCCCTGGTGGACATCGGCGGCGGCAGCACGGAACTCACCTGGGTGCGGGGCGGCGGGGTGGCGGCAAGCATCTCCCTTCCCTG
The DNA here is from genome assembly GCA_046331485.1 of Holophagaceae bacterium. Taxonomy (GTDB): domain Bacteria; phylum Acidobacteriota; class Holophagae; order Holophagales; family Holophagaceae; genus Geothrix. The sequence goes on from JAXLQS010000002.1 coordinate 180,874, forward strand.
GGGCCTGCAGCGCCTGGCCGACGCCGCCCAGACCGCGGACCCCCCCACGGCCCACGACCTCAAACGGCTGCGGAAGATGATCCGCCGGATCCTCAAGAAGGCCCGCAAGGACCTGCCCTCGGACCTGCCCGAGCCCACGCTGATCCTCGGCACCTCCGGCACCCTGGAGGACCTGGCCCAGGGCGCTGCCGCGGGCCAGGCTTTCACGGTCGGGCAGCTGAGGGACTTCGCCCTCAAGCTCTGGCGCCTGGATGCCCCCCAGCGCATCGAGCGCCTGGGGGTGGATCCCAAGCGGGCCGAGGTGCTGCACGTGGGTTCGATCTGGGCCCTCTCCCTCATGGAATGGCTGGGGACACCGCCGCTCCGCCACCTGCCGGTGGGGCTCCGCGAGGGCATGGTCTGGGAGGCCCTCAAGCACGGTGGCGCCGCCATCCCCCCCCTGGCGGAGCGGCGCCGGGCCTCCGTCGAACAACTGGCCGCCCGGCTCGATCCAGACCCCGGCCACAGCCGCCACGTGGCCCGGCTGGCCGATGAGCTGTTCACCTCGCTCCAGCCCCACTTCGAACTGGGCGACCGGGAGCGCCAGTGGCTGGCCTTCGCGGCCCGCCTGCATGACATCGGCTTCTCGGTCTCGGAGAGGGGCCACCACAAGCACGGCGAATACCTCATCCGCAACGCGGCCCTGCCCGGCTTCTGGCCCGAGGAGGTGGACCTGCTGGCCCAGGTGGTGCGGTTCCACCGCGGAAAGCCGCCCCACCACGCGAAGCACGAGGCCTTCCGGGCCCTCGCGCCCTGGCACCGCCAGGTGGTGCGCAAGCTGGCCGCCATCCTCCGGGGGGCGGACGCCCTCGACCGGCGCCGCCGGCAATCCGTGCGCCACCTGGCCGTGGCGGTGGATGAGCAGCGTCTGCACCTGATCCTGGATGCCGCCGGAGAGGTGGATCCGGAGATGGAGGCCTTCCGGGACAAGGGCGCCCTCCTGGGAACGCTGCTGGACCGCCGCATCGAAGTCACCGTAGTCTGATGGCTTCATGACGCTCGAGGAACTCATCAACGACTGGAACGGCCGTCCCATGAAGGACGACCGGGTTCCCCTCCTGAACGATGAGACCCTGCGGGACGGCCTCCAGAGCCCCTCGGTCAGGGACCCCGACATCGCCGCCAAGCGGGACCTCACCCATCGCCTGGCGCGCCTGGGGGTGGACGCCCTGGACCTGGGCATGCCCGGTGCGGGCCCCAAGGCCCTGGCGGCCGTCCGGGCCCTGATGGTCGAAATCCGCGATCACCGCCTGCCCATCTCCCCCAACGTGGCCGTCCGCACCCTGGAGGCCGACCTGGCCCAGGTGGCCGAAATCCAGCAGCGCGCCGGCGTGCCCCTGGAGGCCGGCGCCTTCCTGGGCTCCAGCCCCATCCGCATGGATGTGGAGGGATGGGACCTCGCCTTCCTGGTGGCCACCGCCCGCAAGGCCATCGCCTTCTGCCGCCGCCAGGAGGTACCGGTGATGATGGTGACCGAGGACAGCACCCGCGCCCGGCCGGACGTGCTCAAGGCCATCTACGGCGCCGCCCTTGAGGAGGGCGCCCAGGCCATCTGCCTCTCGGACACCTGCGGGCACGCCACCCCGGATGGCGTCCGGCGCCTGGTGCGCTTCATCAAGGATGACGTGGTAAAGGACCGCAGCGTGCGCATCGACTGGCACGGCCACAATGACCGGGGCCTGGGCGTGGCCAACGCCATCGCGGCCTTCGAAGCCGGCGCCGACCGCCTGCACGGCAGCATCCTGGGCATCGGCGAGCGCTGCGGGAACGTGGCAATGGACCAGCTCATGATCAACCTCCACCTCATGGGCTTCCCCAAGGGAGACCTCTCCGGACTCCCTGCCCTGGCCGGGCGGGTGGCCGAGCTCTGCGGCGTGGAAATCCCCGCCAATTACCCCGTGCTTGGCCGGGACGCCTTCCGGACAGGCACCGGCGTCCATGCCGCCGCCATCGTGAAGGCCCTTCACCGGGGCGACGTCGAACTGGCCGATGCGGTCTATTCCGGCGTTCCCGCCGCCCTGGTGGGACGCCGGCAGGAGATCGAGATCGGCCCTCTGGCCGGCCACAGCAACGTCGTCTACTGGCTCGAGATGAACGGCTACGATCCCAGCTCCGACCGCGTGGACCGCATCCTCCAGGCCGCCAAGAACAGCTCCCGGATCCTCACCGAGGCCGAGATCCGGGCCGTGCTCTGATCAGACCAGCCCGGCTACGTCCCCTGCACTGAGTCGCCGGATCCCCTGCGGCGTGGCCACCTTCAGCCGGCCATCCGGTTCCCAACCCAGGCACGTGCCCTGGCCCTCCTCCCATTGCAGCGCCACACCAGCCGCGGGCCACCTGAAGGGGACTTGATATTCCTGCCTCAAACCTTCCCAAAGGCTGATGATATGCGTCGCCAAGTCGGTTGCGGCCGGAGGCTTCAGGCCGAGCTCCGTCAGGCAGGCCGGCGGGATGGCCCGGCCGGGAATCTCAGGGGCCTCCGTCAGGTTCACGCCCAACCCGAGGATGAGCCTTCCGCCACTTTGCTCGCCCAGGATGCCCCCCAGCTTCACCAGGCGACCCTCCCGCCAGGCCACCAGGTCGTTGGGCCACTTGAGGCCCAGGATCTGCCCGCCGGGATCCAGCACCCGTGCAGCGGCGGTCATGGCCCGCTGCAGGACGAGGCCCGGCGCCACCCCGGCCGGGGCCGGCAGGGCCGCGGACATCCAAAGGCCCGCCCCGGCCGCGCTCTCCCAGCGGTTCCCCTGGCGCCCCCGGCCCTCGCTCTGCCGGTCGGCGAGCACCGCGCAGAAGCCCAGGTGGGGATTCCGCCGCAGGAAGGCCTGGGTGGAATCCACCGCGGCCAGCCGGATCAGCGGCAGAGACACGCTATTTCCGACTGCCGCCCTGGTTGCGGAACCAGAGGATCCGCAGGCCATCCAGGGTCAGATCCGGGGCGATGTGCTTGATGTGTTTGGTGTGGGGCGCGATGACCCGGGCCAGCCCGCCGGTGGCGGCGACCCTGGCCTCGGGGCATTCCTCCAGCAGGCGGTCCAGGATGCCGTCCACCATGCCCACGTAGCCGTAGAAAATGCCGGACTGCATGGCCTGCACCGTGTTGCGGCCCACGAGGCGCTCGGGCTCGGCGATCTCCACCCGCGGCAGGCGGCTGGCCCGCTGGAAGAGGGCATCGGCGCTGATCTTGAGCCCGGGGCAGATCAGGCCGCCCAGGTACTCCCGCTTGGCGTTGACCACGTCGAAGGTGGTGGCGGTGCCGAAGTCCACCACGATGAGGGGCGCCCCGTATTTCTCGATGCCCGCCACGGCGTTCACCAGGCGGTCAGCGCCCAGCTCGGACGGGTTGTCGATGAGCACCTTCACGCCGGTCTTGACCCCCGGCTCGACGTAGAAGGCATCCACGTGAAAGAAGGTCTTGGCCAGGCTCATGAGCACGGGGTGCAGGGGCGGCACCACGCAGGAGATGGCCACGTGCTTGATCTGGCTGGCCTCGATGCCCTGGTGGCGCATGAGGGCCAGGGCCGAGAGCCCGTACTCGTCCACGGTGCGTTCGCGGCTGGTGGCCAGGCGCCAGGAGTGCAGCAGGGGCGCGTCCGGGCCCTGGGCCAGGTCGAAGATCCCCAGCACCACGTTGGTGTTGCCCACATCCACAGCCAGCAGAAGACTCATGCGCATGCTCCAAGCCATCCAGGATCGCCTAGGGTGGTCTGCGATGCCAGCCCCTTGTGATGCGGATTCCCGCCCGCCCTGGGTAGCCTGGGGGTTCTGCCTGGAGCCGCCATGCCCCGCACCATGATCGAACCCTTCCGCATCAAGTCCGTCGAGCCCATCCGCATGACCACGCCGCAGGAGCGTCTGGGAATGCTCGAGGCCGCGAAGCTGAACGTCTTCAAGCTGCGCGCCGAGGACGTCCTCCTGGACTGGCTCACGGATTCCGGCACGGGCGCCATGAGCTCCGCCCAGTGGGGCGCCATCATGGTGGGCGACGAGAGCTACGCCGGCGCCCGCAGCTTCTTCCGCCTGGAGTCGGTGCTGAAGGACATCACGGGCATGGCCCACTTCGTGCCCACCCACCAGGGCCGCGCCGCCGAGAAGGTGCTCTTCACGGCCGTCTGCAAGAAGGGCGACCTGGTGCCCAACAACTGCCACTTCGACACCACCCGCGCCAACCTGGAGTTCAATGGCGTGGAGGCCCTGGACCTGGTGGTTCCCGAGGGGCTCCAGCCCAGCCTCGTGGCCCCCTTCAAGGGCAACATCGACCTCGACCGGGTCGAGGCCGTGCTCAAGGCCGAGGGCTACCGCATCCCCTTCGGCATGATCACCGTGACCAACAACACGGGCGGCGGCCAGCCGGTGTCCATGGCCAACATCCGGGCCTACGCGGCCCTGCTCAAGAAGCACGGCAAGCCCTTCATTATGGACGTCTGCCGGTTCGCCGAGAACGCCATGTTCATCAAACTGCGCGAGGACGGCTACCAGAACACGCCCATCAAGGCCATCTGCCAGGAGATGTTCAGCTACGCCGACGGCTGCACCATGAGCGCCAAGAAGGACGGCATGGTGAACATCGGCGGCTTCATCATGCTGCGCGACGACCAGTGGCTGGACCCCGTGCGCAACATGCTCATCCTCACCGAGGGCTTCCCCACCTACGGCGGCCTGGCCGGCCGCGACCTGGACGCCCTGGCCGTGGGCCTGCAGGAGGGCATGGAGGAGGACTACCTCCGCTACCGCCTGCGCACCGCCGAGTACCTGGGCGAGAAGCTGGAGGCCGCGGGCGTGGGCTTCGTGAAGCCCACAGGCGGCCACGCCGTCTACATCGACGCCAAGACCGTGCTGCCCGACATGCCCGTGGCCCAGTACCCCGCCTGGGCCCTCTGCAACGCCCTCTACCTGGAAGGCGGCATCCGGGGCGTGGAGATCGGCTCCGTCATGTTCGGCAAGCGCCTGGAGGACGGCACCGAGACCTACCACAGCATGGAGCTGGTGCGCCTGGCCTTCCCCCGCCGCATGTACACCCAGAGCCACTTCGACTTCGCCGCCGAGGTCATCGCCGAGGTGAAGGCCAAGGCCCGGGAGATCCGCGGCGTGAAGATCGTCAAGCAGAGCCAGTACCTGCGCCACTTCACCGCCGAGATGGCCTGGGTCTAAAGAGGAATCGTTCAACTGCAGGCGACGCAAAGGGAGCTTCTCCGGCTTTCCATCTGAGGCATCTGCGGTTTAGGCAGGGTTTTCCAAGGAGCGACTCGCCCTTTCGGCCGGGACCTTTGTAGGATGGTCCGTCCCCCCGAATCCGGAGTCCCCGTGACCTCCCCACCGCTCGAAGCCCTCTTCGCCCGCCAGCAAGCGGCCCGCTGGCGGGTGGCAGCCACCTCGGCCGGGCAGCGGCAGGCGAAGCTCCGGGCCCTCCTCGAGGCCCTGATGGCCCGCCGTGCCGAAGCCCAGGCGGCCCTGGCTGCGGATTTCCGCAAGGCTCCGGAAGAGGTCGATCTCACGGAGCTGTATCCCGTCATCTCCGAGCTCAGGGACGCCCTGCGCGATCTGCCCCGCTGGATGAAACCCCGCAGGGTGCCCACCCCCCTCGGCCTCCTGGGCAGCGCAAGCACCGTGGTCTATGAACCCCGGGGCCTCGCGCTCATCATCGCCCCCTGGAACTACCCCATCTACCTCACCCTGGGCCCACTGGTCTCGGCCCTCGCCGCGGGCAACTGTGTGGTGATCAAGCCCTCGGAGTTCACGCCCCATACCAACGCGTTCCTCCGCAAGCTCCTCGAAGGGCTGTTCCCGGAGGAGGAGGTCGCCCTGGTGGAGGGCGAGGCGGACATGGCCCGGGCCCTGCTGGCCCTGCCCTTCGACCACGTCTTCTTCACGGGCAGCCCCGCCGTGGGCAAGGTGGTCATGAAGGCCGCCGCCGAGCACCTGAGTTCCGTGACCCTCGAACTGGGCGGCAAGTCCCCCGTGCTGGTGGATGCGGATGTGGATCTGGAGACGGCCGCCCGGAAGATCGCCTGGGGCAAGTGCGTCAATGCCGGCCAGACCTGTGTGGCCCCGGACTACGTGCTGGTCCACGAGCGGGTGCATGATGCCCTGGTGGAGGCGCTGAAGCGGGCGCTGGTGGCCTTCTACGGCGCCGAGGCCGATGCCCGGAGGCTGAGCCCGGACCTGGCCCGCATCATCCACGACCGCCATCATGCCCGGCTCCTGCGCCTGCTGCGGGACTCCCGGGGGCTGGTGGTCTTCGGAGGCGAGAACGACCCCGCCACGCGGTACATGGGACCGACCCTGCTCACGGAGGTGGATCCCGCCTCGCCCATCATGCAGGAGGAGATCTTCGGCCCCCTGCTGCCCATCCTGAAGGTGCCGGACATGGACACCGCCGTGGCCTTCGTGAATGCCCGGCCCAAGCCCCTGGCGCTCTATGTCTTCAGTGGCGACCACCGGAACGCGGAGGCCCTGGCCGCCCGCACCAGCGCGGGAGGGGGCTGCATCAACGACACCCTCCTGCACTTCGCCCACCCCGACCTGCCCGCGGGCGGCGTGAACGCATCAGGCTTCGGCAAGGCCCACGGCCGCCATGGCTTCGAGGCCTTCTCCAATGCCCGGGGCATCCTCCGCCAGCGCACCCGCTTCTCCGCCATCCAGCTCATGTACCCGCCCTACACGGGCTTCGTGCGGCGGATGATCGACCTGACGCTGAAGCACTTCTAGGCCCGGCAGCCCTCAGCGCTGGGCATCCTCCAGGGCGCCCTGGGCGGCTTCCCAGTCGCTCATGGCATAGGCCAGATCCGCCTCCAGGGCCTTCTGGGCGTCCAGACGGGCGCTGAAGGCCTGCCAGTCCGTGGGATCCATGGCGGCCATCTCCTTCTGGAGCTCCGCCAACCGGGCTTCCAGGTCGGCCACCTTGGCCTCGGCTTCAGCCACCTGCTTTTCAAAGCGCTTGATGGCCCGTTGCTTGTCCTTGTCGATGGGCTGCGGCTTGGCGGGCCTTGGTTCATGGCTCTGCGGCTTCGCCGCCGAGTGGGGCTTCGCCTGTGGCGAAGCGGGTTTCTTGGGGGGCTCGGGCTCCTGGCTGCCGGCCTCGTCCTCGGAACCCAGGTCCAGGTCCACCCAGGCCTGGTGGTCCTCGTAGCCGCCTTCGCGGAGCTCGGCCCGGCCCTCGTGGATGCGCAGGAGGGAGTCCGCCACACGGCCCAGCAGGTAGCGGTCGTGGGTGACCACGATGGCGGCGCCGGTGAAGCTCAGGATGGTGTCCTCCATGGCCTCCATGCTGGGGATGTCCATGTGGTTGGTGGGCTCGTCCAGGAGCAGCAGGTTCACGCCTTGGCGGATGAGCGTGGCGATGCTGAGCCGCGCCCGTTCGCCGCCGGAGAGCGCCGTGACGGGCTTGTCCACCTCGTCGCCCCGGAACTGGAATTTGGCCAGGAAGCCCAGCACGTCCTGCTTCACGGCCTGGGGCGTCACGCCGTGGATCTGCTGGAACACGGTATTGCGCGGGTCCAGGTTGCGGTGGTGCTGGTCGAAGTAGCCCAGCTTCACTTGGCTACCCAGACGGGCGCGGCCCGTGATGAAGGGGATCTCCTCGGCGATGGCCTTCAGAAGGGTGGACTTGCCGGTGCCGTTGAGGCCCACGATGCCCAACTTCTGGCCCCGCTTGATCTGGAGCTGCTCCAGGGGCGCGTAGAGGGGTTTCCCGTCCCAGCCCACGCTGGCGTTCTCCAGCACCAGGGCCACGTCACCGCTGCGCTGGGTCTCGGGAAAGCTGAACTTCACCTTCCGGCGGTCGCGCAGGGGCTTCTGGATGCGGTTTAGCTTGGCGAGGTGGGTGCGCCGGCCCCGGGCCTGCTTGGTGTTCTGCCCGGCGATGTTGCGGCGGATGTACTCTTCCTGGTTCTTGATGTAGGCCTGCTGCTGCTCGTAGTGCCGCTCCAGCAGCTCCAGTTCCTGTTCCTTCTTCTCCATGAATTCGGAGTAGTTGCCCTCGTAGACTCGCGAGCGGCCCTGCTCCAGCTCCAGGATCTCGGTGGCGATCTTGTCCAGGAAGTACCGGTCGTGGCTGATGATGGCGACGGTGGCATCCACCTCCTGGATGAAGCCCTCCAGCCAGCGCAGGCTCGGCAGGTCCAGGTGGTTGGTGGGTTCGTCGAGCAGCAGCAGGTCCTGGCCCTGGAGGATGGCCTTGGCCAGCATCACACGGCTCTTCTGGCCGCCGGACAGGGTCTCCACGGGGCGCTCGAAGTCCGCCGCGCTGAACCCCAGGGACTGCAGGATGCTCTCGGCCCGCGCCCGGATGGTGAAGCCATCCAGGTGCTCAAAGGCCTCCGTGACCTTCTGGTAGCGCTCCATCACGCCGTCCAGATCGGCGCCAGCCTCGCCCATCCGGTGCTCCAGCTCGCGCATCTCGTGCTGCAGCTTCTCGATGTCGCCGAAGGCCGCCAGCGCCTCCTCCAGCACGCTTCCCTGCGTCTCGGGAACCAGATCCTGAGCGTAGTGCCCCATGCGGATGCCGCGCTCCTTTGTGGGCTTCACCACCGTGCCCGCGTCCGCCTCCAGCTGGCCCAGCAGGAGCTTGAACACCGTGCTCTTGCCCGCGCCGTTGCGCCCGATGACGCCCCAGCACTCGCCCTCCTGGATCGCCCAGGTGACATCCTTCAGCACCTCTTGGGGGCCGAAGCGGAGATCCACGTGGTTCAGGGATGCGAGCATGACCGGAGGCCTTCAGCTTTCAGCAAGAAGGCCACCTTGCGGTGGCCTTCTGTTTGGTGGAGCCAATCGGGATCGAACCGACGACCTCTTGCATGCCATGCAAGCGCTCTCCCAGCTGAGCTATGGCCCCAATCGGGAAGACTCAGTATCCCACCTCTTCCGTGCTTCTGCAAGCACTGATCAGCGGGAAGTCATCCGCAACTTCTGCCCGACCCGGATGCGGTCGCCCTTCAGCCCGTTCCAGGCCCTGAGATCCTTCACTTCCACCCCAAAGCTGCGGGCGATGGCAGCGAGGGTCTCACCCCGCTCGACCCGGTGGATGCGGGTGGAGGTCGAGGACCGGACCGGCGCACTCGAACCTGGAAGGCGGACTTCGTCGCCCGGATGCAGCGCCCTGGCGGCCTCTGGGTTCAGCCGGATCAGTTCCCCGAGACTGACTTGATGACGGCGGGCCAGCTTCGCCAGGGTGTCGCCGGGCTTCGCGCGAAGCACACTGGATTCCGCGGCAGGCATGGCCGGACGGACAGCGGGGACTTCTGCGGCAGGCTGAACCACGGTGGTATCTGAGGCCTTGGCGACCGGAGGCGGCGGCTCGGTCCGCGGCGGGACCGTTGCTTCTCCAGGACCTTCCGGAACCGGAGGCGCGGCCGGCAGGGACGGCAGGGGCCGATCGCCGAGGGCCTTGACGCGCCCGGCGGAGGCCAGGTCCTGCGTGTCCACCGGTGAGGCCGGCGGCGGGGGAACCAGCAGGCGCCGGCCGGGGCGGAACTGCTTCGCCGTCAGGTCGTTGGCGATGAGTAGATCCTCCGGGCTGAGCTTGAAACGGGCCGCCACTTTCGCCAGGGTGTCGCCCTTCTTCACGGTGTAGCCCGGGAAGTCGAGCCGCTTCCCTGTCGGCATGTGGGCCAGCTGGCGCAGGCAGTCCATGGCCCGGCCCGGCGGCACGCGCAGGAGGTAGGCCCCGGGCGGCGTGGAACCGCGCAGCAGCTCCGGATTCAGGGCCTTCAGCGTGGCGGCATCCGTGCCTGCGCAGCGGGCCAGCACCGTGAGGCTGGTCATGGAGGGAACGGGGACCGTTTCGTACGCATAGGGCGCGAGCGGCAGGACCTTGAGGCCGTAGCGCTCGGGGTTCCGGCCCACCAGGATGGCGGCGCAGAGCTCGGGGATGTAGTTCTTCGTCTCCGTGCGCAGCCATCGGGAGCGCGCCAGGTCCCAGAAGTTCCGGGTGCCCACGTTCTGGATGGCGCGGTCCAGCGTGAGCGGCCCCGCGTTGTAGCTGGAGGCCGCCAGGTACCAGTCGCCCGTGATCTCGTAGAGCCGCTTGAGGTAGCGGGCGGCAGCGCGGGTGGCCTTCATGGGATCGCGGCGCTCCTCCACCCAGGCCGTGCCCTTCAGGCCATAGATGCGGCCCGTGGAGCGGATGAACTGCCACATGCCCACGGCCTTGGCCTTGCTCTTGGCTTCGTTCCGGAAGCCTGATTCGATGACCGCGAGGAAGGCCAGGTCGGACGGAATGCCCTCCTCGGCGAAGACCTGCCGGATCATGGGCAGGTACTGGGAAGCCCGCCCCAGCGCATTCTCCATGAAGCCGCGCTTGGTGGTGCTGAAGAGGCTCACCCAGGTGAGCACTTTGTCGTTCAGATCGATGGGGTAGTCGTAGCTGGCGCCCAGCTCCGCCGACCGCACCAGTTCCAGTTCGGCCCGCAGCTCCTCGCCGCTGATGGAGACCACTTCCTCCGGCGCCTTCAGCCCCGGCTCCTGCTCAGCAGCATCCCCGGGCGGGATCTGCTCCTGGACCTCCTTGAGCCGGAGCAGGAGCTCCTGCACCTCCGCCTGCTTGAGCAGCTCGGGGGACCAGTCTGCGGTGAGGACGTCCGCCTCCTCCGACTTGGTCGCTGCCGTCTCCTCGTCGCTGGCCTCGACGGCCTGCTCGGCCGCCTCCACCAGCTGCCTCAGCCGCTGGATGCGCGCGGCGTCCGATTCCAAGGTCCGCGCGGGGACCGAACTCACCGGGACCTGGGTGAGGGACGGCGCCTGCAGCGGCGCCGTCCCCCAGAGGAGGCTGGCCAGGACCAGGGCCGGCATGGGCTAGTGGCTTTCCGCGCTCACGAGGGCCTCGTAGGCCGCGGCATCCAGAAGCCCGGCCAGGTCGCCGCTCAGCTTGATCTTCACCATCCAGCCCTTGCCGTAGGGATCCTCATTGACGGACTCGGGGTGATCACCCAGCGAGGCGTTCACTTCCAGCACTTCGCCGGCTGCGGGCATGTTGAGCTCGGAGACCGTCTTCACGGACTCGACCGTTCCGAATTCCTCGCCTTCGGCGAAGGAGGCGCCCGCCTCCGGAAGGTCCACGAAGACCACGTCGCCCAGGGCCTCCTGCGCGTACTGGGTGATGCCCACCAGGGCGGTGCCGTCGCCCGCGGGCTTCAGCCACTCGTGGTCCTTGGTGTACTTGAGGTCGGCAGGGAACATGGATCCTCCGGGAAGGGTGGAATGCGAGGTGGCGGACTACTTGGTCCGCTTGTAGAAGGGGGTGGGGATGATCTCGGCGTTCACGGCCCGCCCGCGGATCTCGATCTGGATGGTGCCGCCGACCTTGGCCAGCTCGGTGGGCACGTAGGCCAGCCCGAGGTTGAAGCCGCAGGTGGGGGACGGCGCGGCGCTGGTGACGAAGCCGATCTGCTTGCCGTCCTGCACCACGGGCATGTGGTCGCGGGCGATGTCGCGCTTCTCGAGGGTCTTGAAGCCCACGAGCTTGCGGGGGGCCGGAACGGCCTTGGCGGCCAACAAGGCCTCTCGACCGATGAAGTCGCCGTGGTCCAACTTGACGATCCAGCCGAGCCCGGCTTCCAGGGCGTGAATGGTGTCATCGATCTCGTGGCCGTAGAGCGCCATCTTGCACTCCAGGCGCAGCGTGTTGCGGCAGCCCAGACCGGTGGGCAGCAGCCCCTTGGGGGTGCCGGCGGCCAGGACGGCGTCCCAGAGCTTTTCCGTGTCCCCGGCGGCGCAGTAGAGCTCGAAGCCATCCTCCCCGGTGTAGCCCGTGCGGCTGATGAGGCACTTGATGCCAGCCACCTCGCCGTGGGTGAACCAGTAGTAGCCGATGGGCGCCAGCTCGGTCTTCGTGAGAGGCTGCAGGATGTCCAGGGCCAGCGGGCCCTGGAGGGCGATCTGGCCCGTGCTGGGGCTTTCATTCACCACGGTGCAGTCATGGCCCTTGGCGTGCTGCTGCACCCAGGCGAAGTCCTTGTCCGAGTTGCCGGCATTGACCACCAGGAGGAATTCCTCCTCGCCCTCTCGGTAGACCAGCAGGTCATCCACGAAGGTGCCGTTCTCGTAGAGGAAGGCGGTGTAGTGCACCTGGCCGATGGCCAGCTTGGAGACGGCATTGGGCGTCAGGTGCTCCACCAGGGCCAGGGCACCGGGGCCCTTCACGCGGATCTCGCCCATGTGGCTCACGTCGAAGAGGCCAGCCTTGGTGCGCACGGCCTCGTGTTCGGCGATGATGCCTGCCGGGTACTGCACCGGCATGTCCCAGCCCCCGAAATCCACCATTTTGGCGTTCAGCGCCCGGTGGGCGGCGTTCAGGGGGGTCTTCATCAATTCGGATGCGGCGGTCGACATGGATGCTCCAGCAGGAAGCCTCAGTCTATCGCCGGGGGACCCAGGGCAGAAGGCCCGGTAATTCCCACCCGAGGCTCCACAGACCACTTGGGTCCACCCTTGTGACGAGACGCACAGCCAGGGGCAGCACCATCACCCCGGTCTCCGCCGCGCGGTCCAGCTCGGTCGCATACCCCGGGTCGATGTCACGGGCCGCATCGAACCGGTCCACGTCCGTCCGGTGGACGAACAGGGCGATGGCCGCGCGGTGGCCTTCCCGCACCATGCCCTGCAGCTCCCGGAGGTGCTTGGTGCCCCGCTCCGTGACCGCGTCCGGAAACAGGGCCCAGGGCCCTTCCTTTAAGGTGGTGTTCTTCACCTCGATGAAGACCAGGCGCCCCTCGCCATCCAGGGCCAGCACGTCGATGCGGCTGTTCTCGGCGCCATATCGCACTTCCGTGCGGACCTCGCGTAGGCCCGCCAGGCCGGGCAGGACATCCCGCCGCGCGGCTTCGGCCACCACGCGGTTGGGCATGCCGGTCTCCACACCCACCCAGCCGCCGGACCGCTCCACGGCGAGCCAGGTGAACTTCAGTTTGCGGTCGGGGTTGGCGGCGGGCTCCAGCAGCACCCGATCCCCCGGCTCCCAGCAGGTCTTCATGGAGCCCGTGTTCGTAGTGTGGGCCGTGACGACGCTGCCGTCCTCCAGGCGCACATCGGCCAGGAAGCGCTTGTAGCGCTGGATCAGGCGGCCCTGCACCAGTCCCCGCTTCTCGATCAGGATCAGGGCCACCGGGTGAGGATCCAGTCGATGGCCTCCGGGAGGCTCTCCGCCACCAGGTCTGCGGTGGAGCCATCCACCCGGGAACCGTACCCCGTGCGGACCAGGGCCACCTGGCATCCGGCCCGCCGGCCGGCTTCCAGATCGATGCTCTTGTCTCCCACCATCCAGGAGCGTGACAGGTCCAGCCCATGCTCCTCGGCGGCCCGCAGGAGCATGCCCGGATTCGGTTTCCGTTCCGGGTGGTCCGCCACGGCGTATTCGCCGAGCGCGTGTTCATGGTGTGGGGAGGCATAGACGGCGTCGATCCGGGCATGCTCCCGGGCCAGCAGGGCGCCCATGCGGCTCATGACGGCGGCGAAATCCTGCCACCCGTACTTGCCGCGCCCGATGCCGCTCTGGTTCGTCACCACCACCACGGGGATCCCGCGGGCATTCAGGCGGGCCAGGGCGGCGGCGGCCCCGGGAACCAGGACCAGCTGCTCCGGGTCGGAAAGGTAGTCCACTTCCTCGTTGAGGGTCCCGTCCCGGTCGAGGAAGATGGCCGGTTTCAACTCCGCGCCCCGGCTCAATTCACCCACTCCGCCACGCACACGTCGAACTGCCGTGAACCCCGCGGGGCCCGGCCGCTCACCCAGAGCAGCTTCCGGCCGTCCGGGCTGAAATGGGGGAAGGAGTTGAAGACGCCCGTCCAGGTGATGCGCTCCAGGCCCGTGCCGTCCAGGTTGACCCGGAAGAGGTCGAAGCCCCTGCCCTTGCCTGCGTTGTCATGGTGGTTGGTGGCGAAGACGATGCCCTTCCCGTCCGGCGTGAAGATGGGGGCGAAGGCGGCGCCGGGCAGATTCGTGACCTGCCGCTTGCCGCTGCCGTCGGCGTTCATCACCCAGATGTCCATGTCCATGGGTTCGACCAGATGCTGCGCCAGCAGCTCCCGGTACTTCGCCGAGGCGGCCTCGCCCTTGGGGTAGTTGGTGCGCCAGACGATGAGCTTCGAATCCGGGCTGAAAACGGCGCCGCCGTCGTAGCCCACGCCCTCCGTGAGGCGGACCAGGTTCCGGCCGTCGAGGTCGACCCGCCAGATGTCCACATCCCCGCCGCGTTCGCTGGTGAAGACGATCCACCTTCCATTGGGTGCCACGGTGGCCTCGGCGTCGTAGCCCGGCGAAGCGAGGAAGGGCTTCGCCTCGCTGCCGTCGGCATTGGCCAGGTAGAGGTCGTAGCCCTGGAACACGGGCCACTGGTACTTGCCGGGCGTGAAGGGCGGTCCCTCCGGGCATTCGGGGCCCGCCGCGTGGGTGCTGGCGAAGAGGATCTTCCCGCCGCCGGGCAGGAACCAGCCACAGGTGACGCGGCCCTGGCCGGTGCTCACGCGCTTCTGGCCGGAACCGTCGGCATTCATGGTGTAGAGCTGGTCGCAGGGGTAGCCGTCCCGGGTGCTCTGGAAGATGACCTTCTTCCCGTCGTCCGACCAGTAGGCCTCGGCATTGGAGCCCGTTCCCGTGAGCTTCTGGACGTGGCGGAGGTGGACCTCCTTTACGTGGCGGAGGCCGTCACCGGGGACCGTCTCCTCCGAGGGAACAGGCTGGGCGGAGGCCTGGGCCCTGGCGGGAAGCGCCAGCGCGGCCAGCAGGAGGAGGGTCCGGATCATGGCTGCAACCTGCCTTTCACAACAGTGACTTCGAAGAAGCATGGCAGAAGTGGCACACTGGATTAAGACTGCCCGACAAAACCAGGTGAGGACGGATCCATGATCGACAAGCGTGTCAGCAGTGCCCTGGAGGCCGTGAAGGACATTCCCGACGGCGCCCACCTGGCCGTGGGCGGGTTCGGGCTCTGCGGCATCCCCGAGCACCTGATCGCGGCCCTGGCCCACACGGGCGTGAAGGATCTCACCTGCTACTCCAACAATGCCGGCGTCGATGACTTCGGCCTGGGCATCCTGCTGAAGAACCGCCAGATCCGCAAGATGGTCAGCAGCTACGTGGGCGAGAACGCGGAGTTCGAGCGCCAGTTCCTCAGCGGCGAGCTGGAGGTCGAACTGGTGCCCCAGGGCACCCTGGCCGAGCGCATGCGGGCCGGCGGCGCGGGCATTCCCGCCTTCTTCACCCCCACGGGCGCCGGCACCAAGGTGGCCGAGGGCAAGGAGACCCGCCTGTTCCGGGGCCGCGAGTGCGTGCTGGAGGCGGGCATCTTCGCGGATTTCGCCCTGGTGAAGGCCTGGAAGGCGGATCGCCTCGGCAACCTGGTCTTCCGGAGGACCGCCCGCAACTTCAACCCCATGGCGGCCACCTGTGGGAGGATCTGCATCGCCGAGGTGGAGGAGCTCGTGGAGGTCGGGGACCTGGACCCGGATGCCATCCACACGCCGGGCATCTTCGTCCACCGCCTGGTGCTCGGAATCGCCTATGAAAAGCGCATCGAGAAACGGGTGACGCGGCAGGCGCCCTGAGTCCTCACTCCATCGGCAGGCTGATCCGGATGAGGGAACCCGTTTCCGCAGGTAGGATCTGGACTGAGCCGCCGTAGGCCTTGAGGAGCTGGCGGCAGCTGGGAAGGCCCAGCCCAGGCTTGCGGCCCGAGGCACCTGTGTCCACGCGCAGATCCGGGAAGGGCTCGAAGGCCGTGGCGAGCAGGGTCTCTTCGATGGGGGCGCCGTCATCCTCCACCTCGAACCTGAAATGGCTATTTCCTCCCCAGGTTCGCAGGAACATCCGGCCGGACTGGCCCTGGGCCACATGGCGGACCAGGTGGCCCAGCAGCTCCGCGAAATCGGAGTACACCCCGTAGATGAGATCCCTGGGAGCCTGGAAGTTGGTTTCCACCACGAGGGTTTCCGGGAGGGCGCCCTCCGCCCGCAAGAGTTCCAGTTCCTGGTTGAGCAGGTCATGGAGGTGGATCCATTCGGGCGATCGCGCCTCCTCCTGTCCCGCGCGGCGGAGCAGTCCCCGGACCAGGCCGTCCACCTGGGAGATGGCGTTGTGAATCTGATGCATGGCCCGGTGGCAGGCCTCCCGGTCCTCCTGGGCGGAAACCTCCGGACGCTCCATGAGGAGGGAGAGGGCGGCGCTCTCCTGCTTGAGCACCCCGACGGGAGCCTGGAGCCTCTGGGCCATGCTCATGAAGAGGGTCCCCAGCGCGGTCTTCTGGTTCTGCGCGCCCAGCGCCCGCTGGGCCTCCTTCAGGGCCTCGTAGGCGGATTCCAGCCCCTCGTAGCTGGTGCCCAGGGCCCGGCTGGTATCCGCCAGATGGGCGATGAGGCCTGCGTTCTCCAGGCTGACCTGGAGGATGCCCGCATGGAGGGCCGCGAGCTCGGTCTCGAAGGGCAGGAAGGGCCGCTCAGACCGGTCGGCCGCCAGGAAACCCCAGAGATGGTCGTCCCCCGACCTGCTGCGCAGGGGGAGGAACATGGCCTGGGCCTTCGGGGACCAGAGCCCCAGGTCGATGCCCTGCTCCCAGGGGGCGGACTGGCGGAGGTCCCCGCCGGTGAGGACCGCGCCATCGGGGAGGCTGCCGGCCCAGGCGATCAGGGGATGGGCCGTGGGCAGGACCGCGGTCTCGGCGAACCGCTCGGGGGTTTTCTCCAGCCCCTCGAAGTAGGTTCCGCTGCCATGCACCCGGTAGGCCAGGAGCCGGTCGAGGCCCAGCTCCTCCTGGAGCTGGCCGAGCACCCTGAGCAGGATGTCCCCGTCGTTCAGGATGGGGATGATCTCCTTGCTGAGCGACAGCAGGCGTGACAGGTGGTGGCTGCGCTGCTCCAGTTCCGCCTGGGCCGCCAGGAGCTTCCGGTTGCCCTCCTGGGCCTCCTTGAGCTGCGCCTCCAGGTGCTCCACCACCTGCTGGCTGAACTGGCGGAGGGCCGCCCCTTCCCGCCCCTGCTCGAGGCGGTCCCGCTGGCCGCCCAGGTAGGCCTCGACCTGGCCCACGAACAGGAAGGGATCGATGGGCTTGGGGATGAACCCGTCGCAGCCGGTGACCAGGGCCGTCTCCCGGTCGCTCCGCATGGTCTTGGCGGTCAGGGCGACGATGAGCGTGGCGTCCATGCTGGCGTTCTGGCGGAGCTTGGTGGCCACTTCGAACCCGGACAGGCCCGGCAGGTTGATGTCGAGCAGGATCAGGGCCGGCTTCAGCTCCAGGGCCAGGTCACAGCCCTTGAGACCGTCCTCGGCCCAGTGCATCTCGTAGCCAGCCTGGGAGAGCAGGCGCTGGACCAGGCGCCAGTTCATGGGGTTGTCCTCGATGCAGAGGATGCGCGGGGCGGCGCTCATGGGGTCCCTCCCCCGGCCAAGGGCATCTCGACGAGGAAGGTGCTGCCCTCGCCCTTTCTGCTGGTGGCGCTGATGCGGCCGTGCATGAAGCTCATGAAGCGCTGGCTGATGGCGAGGCCCAGCCCGGTCCCGCCGAACCGCCGGGTGATGCTCCCATCCACCTGCTGGAAGGGCTTGAAGAGGCGGTCCAGCTCTTCCCCGCTCATGCCGATGCCGGTGTCCTCGATGCGCACCTTGAACTGCCGCCCTTCGCAGGCGGCGGAAATGCGCACCATCCCCGACTCGGTGAACTTGATGGCGTTGCCGGCCAGGTTCGTGAAGACCTGGCGCAGCCGGTCCCGGTCGCCCATGACCCGGATCTCCTCCTCCGGGCGGAGGTATTGGAGGTCGATGGGCCGGCCCTTGATGAGCCCGACGGCCATCGCCCTGACTTCGTCCAGCAGCTGCACGGGATCGATCTCCTCCAGTTCCAGCTCCATCTTGCCCGCCTCGATCTTGGAAAGGTCGAGGATCGAGTCGATGAGGTTGAGGAGGGAGCGCCCGTTCTGGTAGATGATCTGGAGATCCTCCCGGGCCTCGACCCCGAGCTGCCCCTGGGGATCCTGCATGAGCATCCCGGAGAACCCGATGATGGAGTTCAGGGGCGTCCGCAGCTCGTGGCTCATGTTGGCCAGGAACTCGTCCTTCAGGCGATCCACCTCCTTCAGCTTCTGGTAGCTGGTCAGCAGATTGTCGTTGAGCTCCCGGAGCTCCTGGGTCTTCTCGTGGACCTTCTCCTCGAGGGTGCTGGCCCAGGCCCTGAGCTCGGAGCGGCTCTGCTCGAGGCCCCGGGTCCGGTCCTGGACCAGCTGCTCGAGGTTGGCCCGGATCTCCTCCAGCTCCCAGATGGTCTCCATCAGCTGGCGGGTCCGCTCCTGCACGCGGTATTCGAGCAGCCGGTTCTGGCGCTCGATCTCATCGCGGGATACCCGGAGCTTGTCGGTCATCACCTCGAAGGACTGGCTGAGGTCCTGGATCTCATCCCGGGTGTAGACCTTCACCGAGACGGCCTCCAGGTTGCCCTGCGCCACCTTCTGGGCCGCCTCCGTCAGCTGGATCACGGGCAGGAGGTAGCGGTTGGAGAGGAAGATGGCCACGCCGATGCCCAGGACCAGGGTGACCAGGCCCACCGCCAGGCTCGCCTTGATGTTCTCCCGCACGGCCCGCTGGGTACCCTCGGTGGTGAACCCGATGATCAGCGTCCCCACCAGGTTGGCCCGCGGCTCCTCATAGAAGACGGGCGCCACCGCCACCAGCATGTTGTCCTCGCGGCGCGTGAAGGTGTGGGAAATCCCGTCCTTCAGGACCTGGCCCATGGCCCAGCTGGGCGTGGTCGAGGTGCTGTCCAGCGGCTCCCCGTCGGCGCCATAGACCGCGCTGAACTTGAAGGAGGGAATATTCTGGACGCCCTGGAGCACCTTGGTGATGTCCCGGCTGTTCCCGGAGCTGACCGCCGGCCCCAGGGCATAGCTCGCCGTCTCGGCCACCTGGCGGGCGCTCAGTTCAGCCTGGATGCGGATCTGATGTTCCACCCAGCGGGGGTAGTACAGCAGGTTGAAGGCGATGAACGAGAGGACCAGGGTGCTGATGACGGCGCTCAGCTTGGTCTTGATGGACAGACGATACATGGGGAGGAGCCTGTGGAACCGGTCTCCAGCCTAACAGTTAGAGCTTGAAGAGGTTCACTTCCCGATTGAGCATGTGGACCTGGGCCCCGAGCTGCTCCACCGCGCCGCTGGAGACCTCGATGGCCTTCTCGCTCTCGATGGCCTTACCCAGCACTCGGTTCATGGTCTCCTTCAGGGAGACCACATGGTCCTCCTGGCGGGCCAGGATCTCGTGGAGGTTGCTGGCCAGGGCCCGGACCTGCTCGGTGGCCTTGGCGATCTCGTCGCTGCCCGTGCTCTGCTCCTTGGTCGAGTCCCGCACCACGGCGGTGGCCTGCTGCACGTTCATGGCCAGGGAGAGGATGTAGTTGCTGGTCTGCTGCTGCTCTTCGATGACCGAGCGGATGGTCTCCACCTGGTTGTGGATGTTCCGGTTGGCCTCATGGATGAGCGAGGCCTGGCCCGCCTGCTGCAGGGTCTCGCTGAGGATGCTCTCCACCACGCTGTCCGTCTCGCTGACGGACTCCAGGATGGCCTGGAGGGCCTCCTGGCTCTGCCCGACGGACTCGGCCCCGTCGCGGACGGCGTCCAGGCCGAGCTCCACCTGCTGGTAGGCCTTCCGGATCTCGGACTGAAGGGTCCCGATGATCTGCTGGATCTCCTGGGTGGAGCGGGCGGTCTGTTCGGAGAGCTGCTTGATCTCGTCGGCCACGACGGAGAAGCCCTTGGCCTGGCCATCCCCGGTGCCGCCCTGGGAGGCGATGATGGCCGCGTTCAGGGCCAGCAGGTTGGTCTGCTGGGCGTGGTCCCCGATGTAGTCGAGGATCTTGGCGATGTCGGCCCCCAGCTGCAGCAGGGTCCGCGTGGTGCCGTGGAAGTCCTGCACCACCCGCTCGATGACCTGGATCTTCTCCCGGTTCCGCGCCACCAGTTCCATGCCCCGCCCGGCGTTGTGGATCACCTTCTTGGTGTAGCGCTGGGCGATCTTGACGCTGTCGTCGATGGCGGACGTGCTCTGCTCCAGGTTCTCGGCGAACTCCTTCGTGTGCTCGGCGTGCCCAGCCAGGTGGTCGACGTTCTTGCCCACGTTCTTGATGGCCACGTCGAAGTCCCGGATGGCCGAGGTGATGCCTTCCACCACCATCAGCAGCTCGTCCATGCTCTGGTTGATCTGCTGCACGCTGGCCGCCATCTCCACGATGGTGGCGTTGGTGCTCTCGGAGGCCAGGCTCAGCTCCATTGAGCTGGCGCTGATGCCGATGGAGGTGTCCGTCAGCTCATTGATCTCCTGGTGGAAGGCCTCGATGAGCTCGCGCTGGCCCTGGTTCGATTGGCGGATCCCGTCGCCCGATTCGCGGATCAGGGCCGAGGCCTTGGCCAGATCCCGGCTGGCGGAACGGATCTGGACGACCATGCCGCGCAGGCTGCCCACCATGTGTCCGAAGCCCTGCACGAGGGAAGCCACCTCGTCATCGCTGTAGACCGGTTCGAGGCGGTCGATGCGCCCCTCGCCCACCTGCTGGGTGTTTCGGCTCAGGAGGAGGAGCGGCTGCTGCACGTCCCGGAGGATCAGGGGGATGAAATACATGAGGAAGATGGCGGCCAGGGCGAGGATGGCCATGTTCGGGCGCAGGGCCTTCCAGATGGCGTCTGCGTACTCCCCCTCCGGGATCACGGCCCGGAGCTCCGAGCCGTCGGGGAGGTTCTGGCTCACGAGGATGTCACCGCCCCCCACCGGCTGGATCTTGGACCCGAGGATCCCTCCGCCCTTCGCGGCAGGAAGCCGGAGGGAGACCCCGCCACCTGCGCCCAGCTTCAGGGTGCTCAGGAAGGCATCCAGGTCTTCGGGTGTGGTGTTCATCTCCGATACGAACACGACAGAATCCGCGAGGTTGGCCAGTTCGTTGCCCGCGTAGCTCGACACCTTGGTCCGGATGGAGGACTGCATGGTGAGCCCGGACACGAGGATGGAGAGCAGGAGCACGCCGCCCGTGATCCCCAGGACCCCGAAGCCGAACTTGGCGCGCAGGCTGGTGGTGAAGCGCGCCAGGGATTCCGAGAAGCCCGGCTGGCTGGCCAGGATCTTGTAGACCTTCATCAGGTTCCGCTTGGCCAGGAAGTACTGGCAGACGGCCCCCAGGGCCGCCAGCACCGTGAAGATGGCCATGGTGATGAAGCTGACCCAGAGGCTCTGGCCCAGATAGAGCTTGACCCACAGGTAGGTTCCGAAGCTCAGGCTCAGCGCCAGGAGAAACATCAGGAAGGAGGAGACCTGCGGGAAGCGCGTCAGGGTGCGGTAGACATCGGGCCCCAGGGGCTGCTCCTCGAGCATCCGCCGCAGCTGCCGGACGTGGAGCAGGGAGCATCCAGCCATCAGGGCCAGAAGGAGCGCCGTGAGGAACAGCCCCTTGGCGCTGAGGCGGAAGCCCGGCGGGGCCGCCAGCAGGAACAGGATGGTCGCGACGATGAAGCCGGCCCCCCAGACGATCCAGGTCCCCATGCGAAGACGCCTGAGGATCGATTCACAGTCGGCCCGGCCCAGGCGGACGGGGGTCTGCAGCCTGAGTTCAGGCAGGGATCCAGAAATGGAATCGGGCTGCGCCATACTCGCGTGTTTCGGCCAGGTTCCATCCGGGCTGTAATTCCAGCGTGGTCTTCCGGTCCGTTTCGAAAACCAGCACCCCATCCGGGGCGATCCAGGCGCGCAGGCAGGCCGACAGCCGGGCCCAAAGGTCCGCGGCCCGTTCGTAGGGGGGATCGAGGAAGATCACGGCCTGGTCGTGGAAAGCGTCTGTTTTCAGCTGGTTCACATCAAGCCGGAGGGCCCGCACCGGGACATCCGCGAGGTTCTTCCTGAGGCAGGTCCAGCCCGGCTCCCCCGCTTCCACGCAGACCACCGGCCCGTAGCCCCGGGAGTGGGCCTCCAGTCCCACGGCCCCGGTTCCGGAGCAGAGATCCAGGAAGGGCCCCTGCCCCCAGCGCTGGAGGATGGAGAACAGGGCCTCGCGGGCCCGGTCGGCCGTGGGCCGGACGCTCAGGTCCCCGACCGGCGGCGCCACCAGGCGGCGCCCCTTGAGGGTTCCTGCGACCACCCGCATGGGGGGATCAGTAGGCCCAGCGCAGCAGCGTGGCCCCCCAGGTGAAGCCCGCGCCGAAGGCGGCCAGGGCCACCAGGTCGCCCTTGGCCATGCGCTTCTCCCCGAAGGCCTGGTGCAATGCCGTGGGAATGGTGGCCGTGGTGGTGTTGGCGAAGCGGTCGATGTTCACCATCATCCGGGAGGGATCGAGCTCCAGCCGCTTGGCGGCGGCATCCATGATGCGGATGTTGGCCTGGTGCGGCACGAAGAGCTTGAGGTCCTCGCCTGTGAACCCGTTCCGGTCCATGAGCATGCGGCTGTTGTCGGCCATCTCGCGCACGGCGTTCTTGAAGACCTCGCTGCCGGCCTGGTGGATGTAGTGCTCCTTTGCTGCGACCGTCTCAGCTGTGGCCGGCTTGAGGGATCCCCCGGCGGGCATGTACAAGAAGCAGCCGCCGCTCCCGTCCACCCGGTGGTGGAAATCCAG
Organism: Holophagaceae bacterium; assembly: GCA_046331485.1. Classification (GTDB taxonomy): domain Bacteria; phylum Acidobacteriota; class Holophagae; order Holophagales; family Holophagaceae; genus Geothrix. The sequence goes on from JAXLQS010000002.1 coordinate 203,472, forward strand.
GATGCCCAGGCCCTCCTCGACCCGCTCGACGATGACGGCCCCGGCGCCATCGCCGAAGAGCACGGAGGTCGCCCGGTCCTCCAGGTTGATGATGGTGGACATGATGTCCACGCCCACCACGCCGACCCGCTTGACGCCGCCGGCGGCCACCAGGCTGGCGGCCGTGGTGAGGGCGTAGAGGAAGCCGGAGCAGGCCGCGTTCAGGTCGAACCCGAAAGCATTGGTGGCGCCCACCATGTCCTGGATCCGGCAGGCGGTGGCGGGGAACAGGGTGTCGGGGGTCACGGTGGTAACCAGGATCAGGTCCAGCTCCGAGGCCTTGATCCCGCGGTTGTCCAGGGCCATCTGCAGGGCGGGTGCCCCCAGCTGGGAGGCGCCGGTGCCGGGCTCCACCCAGCGGCGCTCGCGGATGCCGGTGCGGGTCCGGATCCACTCGTCGTTGGTTTCCATGATCTTGGAGAGATCATCGTTGGTGACCACCCGAGGAGGGAAACACTGTCCGGTTCCGGTGATGCCAACGGGGGCGGCGAGACGACGGTTCAAGGGGCCTCCGGTGCGAAACAGCCATCATCGCACGAAGGCTCCGCGCCGTCAGCGGTCGTCCCTGAAGCGGCGCAGCAGCGTGACGAGCCGATCCGGATCCAACAGGAGAAGGTCCCGTTCTCCCACCTGCAGCAGACCACCAGTCCAGCCGTGGGCGGGATCCTCGTCCTCCACGGCCCGCAGCCTCGCCGCGGACACCTCGATGATCCCGATCATGCGATCGATGGGGACGGCCAGCCGGGGGCGCAGCACGGCCATGGCGACAGGCGCGGCCGCCGGCGCCAGGCAGCCCGGGAGGTCTCCCCAGGCGAGCACGGGCAGGAACTCGCCCTGGTAGACCACCACACCCTGGATGCCCCTGGGGCGCCCGGGCAGGGCTGAAACGGGCTCCATCGCCACGACCTCCCGCAGCTCCAGCGTGGGCAGCGCCAGGTCCATCCCGGCGGCTCGAACGTGGAGCCAGGATCCCCGCTCAGACACGGGCCACCCTCCTCATCAGGGAATCCATGGCCAGCCCAAGGATGGCATCCGGATCCAGGACCCAGAGGATGCCCTCCTCCTGGAGGCTGCCCCCCATGATGCCGGCGGTGTGGGCCAGCTCGGGCAGGCTGCGCAGCAGCACCTCCCCGCGACCCACGATCTCGTCCACGCCGAGGGCCACCTCCACGCTCCGGGCCGCGGCGCCCTGCTGGCCCAGCACCACGAAGGCCCGCTGGCCGTCCGGCTCCGGCAGGCCGAGACAGGCCTGGAGGGACTCGAGGGGAAGGGACTCGCCGAGCACCTGCACCTGGTCCCCGCCATGGCAGACCTGCCGGCCCGCCTGGACCCGGACCACGCTGCCCAGGGGAATCCCGAAGGGCTGGCCGGCGCAACGCACTTTGAGGCAGCTCACCACCGCCCGGCTGAGGGGGAGGCTCAAGCGGATGAGGCTGCCGCGCCGCGCCTCGCTCGAAAGGTGGATCTCACCGCCGAGGGCCTCGATCTCGGCCCTCACCACATCCATGCCCACGCCGCGTCCGGACAGCTGGGTGGCCTGGTCCGCGGTGGAGAAGCCGGGTTCCAGGGTCAGGCGGTGCAGGCGCTCCGGGGTGGGGTGTTCGCCGGCCTTGAGCAGGCCCAGCTCGACGCCCCGGGCCTCGATGCGCTCCAGGTGGAAGCCCCTCCCGTCGTCCCGGATGTCGAAGCGGAGGTTCCGCCCCCGCTGGGAGGCCGAGATCCGCAGGGATCCCGTCTCGCTCTTGCCCAGGGCGGCCCGCTCCGAGGGCGGCTCCAGGCCGTGGTCCACCGCGTTGCGCACCAGGTGGAGGAAGGGCTCCGTGAGCCTCCCCAGGATGCTCCGCTCCAGCTCCAGGTCCCCACCCTGGAAGGTCAGCTTGACGGGCTTGCCCGTGTCCCGGCTGAGCCCCTTCACCATCGGCTCGATGCGCGAGAAGAGGCTCTCGACCTTGACCATCCGCATCTGCAGCAGGGATTTCTGCACGTCCAGCAGGCCGTCCTCGATCTGGGCCATCAGGGCCGCGGGGCGGTCGTCGCTGGGGGCCTGGCGATTCCGGTTCAGGAGCTGGCTGGCCGCGTCCCGCAGCTGCCCGACCGCCATCAGGCGCGCCTCCAGGGCCTCGACGCGATGGGCGGGCAGCCGGAGGATCTCCACCTCCTGGGCCTGGGGACCCGGCGCAGGCGCCGCAGCGACCGCCGGTTCCGGGACGGGCTCCACGGGCGGGGCCGGGGCCCCCTCGGCCCGGAGGCTGGCGGGCACCCGCGCCGGATCCGCCAGCAGGGCCGCTCCCAGCAGTTCCCCTTCCAGCGCCGGGAGCTTGGCCGGGTCCACCTCGGCGCAGGCGACCATGAGCAGGAAGGCCAGGCCCTCGCGGTCCTCCGGGACATCCCAGGGCAGCGTGGAGATGAGCTCGCCGAGGGAGCCCAGGGCCTCGCTGAAGACCCGCAGGCGCTCGTCGAAGGTGGCGTAGTCGAAGCAGACCCTCACACCGTGGATCGGCATGCCGCCCATGAGGAGGGAGGTCACCCGCGCGTGCTCGTACTCGGAGAGGGCCTTGAGGGCCTCCGGGGGCAGGTCGAGCATGGAGGTGAGATCCTGGGCCGCCCCCTCGGCCGGGCGCGCCAGGGCTTCCAGCTCCCCCAGCTGCTTGCGCAGGGACTGCAGGTAGTCCTCCGGTTCGGAGCGCCCCCGCCGCAGGCCGGCCACCCCGGACTCCAGGGCCAGAATTCCCGCTTCCAGGGTTTCCACCAGGGAGTCCGTGGAGCGCAGGCGCCCTTTCCGCATGAGGTCGAAGATGTCTTCCATGCGATGCGCCGCACGGCTGAAGCTGGGAAAGCCCAGCATGCCGGCCATGCCCTTGAGGGTGTGCGTGGCGCGGAACAGGGCATTCACCGAGGCCTGGACCACGTGGGCGGGCTGGGGCTCCTTCAGGGTGGCAAGGGTCTGCCGGGCCTGCATGAACAGGTCCTCGAACTCGGCCCACACGTCGTCGAAGGATTGATCCAAGCAAAAGCCCCCGGTTCCTGAGGCATCGGCAGGGGGGGGGAGAGTCTGGAATCCCGGCCGTTCCCCCTGCACTACACTTCCCCCATGCGCACCCTCGCCGTCCTACCCTCCCGCTTCCAGGCCTCCCGCTTCCCCGGGAAGCCCCTCGCCGCCATCGCCGGGCGGCCCATGATCCAGTGGGTCTTCGAGGCGGCCCAGCGGGCCCGGGGCGTCGACCGGGTGGTGGTCGCCACGGACGACGACCGCATCGCTGCTGCCGTGCGGGGGTTCGGCGGGGAAGCCGTCATGACGGATCCCGCCCTGCCCTCCGGGACAGATCGCGTCGCCGCGGCCCTGGCGGTCCTGGGCGAGGCCTTTGATTGCATTCTCAACATCCAGGGCGACGAGCCGGCCATGCACCCGGACACCGTGGCCGCCGTGGTCGCCCTGATGCGGGAGCAGCCGGAACTCCCCATCGCCACGGCCGCCTGTCCCTTCCTCCATCCGGACGAGCTCTTCAACCCCAACGCCGTGAAGGTGGTGGTGGATGACCACCAGCGGGCCCTCTACTTCAGCCGGAGCCCCATCCCCTACCTGCGCCACGGCTCGATCTTCGAGCCCGATTTCCGCCCCTGGATGGAGCCGGGCCAGCTGGCCCACTTCCGCCGCCACCTGGGCATCTACGCCTACCGCCCGGAGGCGCTGCGGGCCTTCACCCAGCTGCCGCCCCATCCCCTCGAGCGGCTGGAGATGCTGGAACAGCTCCGCGCCCTGGGCGCGGGCCTGGCCATCGGCGTGGCCGACACGCCCCATTTGAGCCTGGGGGTGGATGTGCCGGGGGATGTGGCCGCGGCGGAGGCCCTGCTGCGGGAGCGGGGACTGGCGCGGTAGACTCGGAGGCCGGGCCTCGGCCCGTCCCGCCAGGAGAGAGCGTGAACCACCATAAAGTCGTCGTCATTGGCACGGGCCCCGCCGGGTACACCGCCGCCCTCTACACCTCCCGGGCAAACCTGGCCCCCCTGGTCTTCGAAGGGGTCCAGCCCGGGGGCCAGCTCACCATCACCACCGAGGTCGAGAACTTCCCGGGCTTCCGCAAGGGCATCGAGGGCCCGGCCCTGATGGAGGAGATGCGGGAGCAGGTGCTCCGCTTCGGCACCACGATCAAGTCCGAAACGGTGCTCAAGGCCGATCTCCAGAGCCGCCCTTTCAGGCTCACGACGGACAAGGGCGAGTACACCGCGGACGCCGTGATCATTGCCACCGGCGCCTCGGCCATGTGGCTGGGCATCGGCAAGGACGAGCAGCTCTCCCGCTCCGGCGGCGGCGTGAGCGCCTGCGCCACCTGCGACGGCTTCTTCTTCCGCGGCAAGGAGATCGCCGTGGTGGGTGGCGGCGACACCGCGGTGGAGGAGGCCACCTTCCTCACCAAATTCGCCACCAAGGTCCACCTCATCCACCGCCGGGACAAGCTCCGCGCCTCCAAGGCCATGCAGGAGCGCGCCTTCAAGAACGAGAAGATCCAGCCCCTCTGGAACAAGGTCGTGCTGGACGTGGTCACGGCCACCCACGAGACGCCCATGGGCGAAAAGGTGGAGAAGATCCGCGCCCTGAAGCTCAAGGACACGGTGGACGGCAACGAGTCCGAGCTGCCCGTGGAAGGCCTCTTCGTGGCCATCGGCCACCGGCCGAACACCAGCCTCTTCACGGGCCAGCTGCCCATGGACGAGACGGGCTACCTGAAGGTGGAGAAGGGCTCCAGCCGCACCTCCATCCCCGGCGTCTTCGCCTGCGGCGACGTGCAGGACCACACCTACCGCCAGGCCATCACCGCCGCCGGCAGTGGCTGCATGGCCGCCATCGACGCGGAGCGCTGGCTGGCGGAGCAGGGCCTGGCCGAATGAAGAGCGACAGGTGAATGAGCAGCACCTCGAACCCCTGATCCGGCATCCAGAGGGCCGGGCCCTCCGCGCGGAAGTGGACCTCGGCCGCATCGGGCGGAACCTGGCGCGCATCCGGGCCGCCTCCGGGGGCCGCGAGATCTGGGGCGTGGTGAAGGCCAACGCCTACGGCCATGGCGCGGTGCCCGTGGGGCGGGCCCTGGCGCTGGCTGGCGCCTACGGCCTGGCCGTCTCCAGCCTCGAAGAGGGGCTGGAGCTGCGGCAGGGCGGCATCACCTGCCCCATCCTCGTGCTGGGCGGCCTCCGCCCCGAGGCCCTGCCGGCCGCCAGTTCCGAGGGGCTTTCCATCGCCGTGGTGGGCCCGGAGCATCTGGCCGAATACGCACGGCTCCTGCCCGACCACCCGGTCCGGCTGCACCTGAAGCTGGACACGGGCATGGGCCGCTTCGGCCTGATGCCTTCAGAGCTGGGGGAGTGCCTGCCGGCCCTGCGCCGGCTCTCGCCCTGGATCGAGGCCGCCATGGGGCACTTCGCCACCGCCGACGACCCCGACCAAGGCTTCGCCCTCCGCCAGCGCCGCGTCTTCGAGGCCTGCCTCGCCCAGCTGGCGGATGCCGGCATCCATCCGGCCCAGCGCCACCACGGTAACAGCGACGCCTGTCTGCGGAACCTCCTGGAGTGGGACACCCACTTCCGGCCCGGACTGGCCCTCTTCGGGCTCACCACCCTGGCCGAGGGCCGGCGGCTGGGCCTGGAGCCGGCCCTGGCGCTGGTGGCCGAGGTGGCCCGGGTCAAGACGGTCCCGGCCGGGACCACCGTGGGCTACGGCCGCACCTTCGTGGCCCCGGAGCCCATGCAGATTGCCACCCTGGCCTGCGGCTACGCCGATGGGTACCGGCGGGAGCTGGGAAACCGGGGCGTGGTGGGCTTCGCCGGCCAGACCTTCCCCGTGGTGGGCCGCGTGTCCATGGACTACCTGACGGTGGCCCTGCCTCTGGGCACCCCGGTGGCCCCCGGGGATCCCATGACCCTGTTCAGCGCGGACCCGGCAGCCCCCCACAGCATCGAGCGGCTGTCCCAGGTCCTGGGCACCATCCCCTACGAGCTGACCTGCGCCCTCCACCGCCGCATATCCCGTCGATATTTTCCTTAATCCAGGGGCCAACCGCACTACCATGAGAGACTTCTTTCCGGCCTTTCATGAACCTGCTGGTCATTTCCCACCATGAAGACCTCATCGAGCGCCTGCGGATGGCGTTCGAAGGGGCGGGCCACCGCATCCTGCAGGCCCAGGATCCCCTCGATGCCCTGGCCAAGGACGCCTGGGGGGAGGCCCAGGTCCTGCTGGTGGACTCGGCGGGCGATCCCATGGACGGCTACCGGCTCTGCCGGCTCCTCCGGGGCGAAGCCCGGGTCCTCTTCCGCAACCTGCCGATCTTCCTGATCCTCGACCACCCTCCCACCGAACCGGACCTCAGGGCCCTGCAGGAGGTCCAGGGCGATGGCTTCATCCTGGCCGGACACACCATCCAGCAGCTCCTCAACCACCTGGGACCCGTGATGACCGGCAGCAGCCCCCGGGAGGAGGGCCAGCGGCTTCCGGTCCTGGCGGTGGGCTTCCAGTCCTCTCTGGCCCAGAAGGCCCGGGACATCCTCCAGCACTACGCCATGGAGGTGCATTCCCCCCCCATCCGCAACTTCGTGGAGGCCCAGCGCGCCCTGAAGGCCCCCGTGCTCCTCCTGGGCCTCTCCGCGGGCGGGGTGGAGGGCGCCCTGGCCGTGCTGGCCCAGCTGCGGGAGCAGGGCCGCCTGCCGTATACCATCCTGGTGGGTCAGCTGAAACGCGAGGCCGATCAGCGCCGCCTGCTGCTGGCGGGCGTCTCGGACTGGATCCCCCTTCCCCTGTCCTCGCCTCGTCTGGTCCATGCCTGCCGGCGGGCCGTCGAGTGGATGCATGCCCGCCGCATCCAGGCGGAGTACGAATCGGCCATCCACGACCTGCGCGAGCGGCGCAGCATGCTGGAGATCGAGGCCGCCGCCCTGCGCAATGAGGTGCTGACGGATCCGCTGACGGAGCTGCTCAACCGCAGGGCCTTCGACCAGAACCTCGATCACGCGGTCCGGCAGTGGGAACGGCACCGGCGGGCCTTCGTCCTGGTTCTCGGCGACGTGGACCACTTCAAGCTCATCAACGATCGCTTCGGCCACCCCGTCGGCGACGAGGTGCTCCGGCAGCTGGCGGGCCGCATCCGTTCGGCGCTGCGCAAGTCCGACCTCGCCTTCCGCATCGGCGGCGAGGAGTTCGCCGTGCTCCTGACGGAAACCAGCCTCAAGGCGGGGGCGGAGGTGGCTGACAAGCTGCGCCGCCGCATCGACGAGGACCCCATCCTCCTGCCCGGGGGCCAGACCCTCTTCCCCACCATGAGCTTCGGCGTGGGGGGGCCCGGGGCGCCCACCCTCAGCGCCTTGATGGCCCAGGTGGACAAGGCGCTCTACCAGGCCAAGCGCCTGGGGCGGAACCGCGTGGTGGTGTCCGGGGACGGGGACTTCCCGCCCAAGGTCGTCAGCGCCGGAAACTGAACAGGTCGCCCAGTCCCCGCAGCGTCAGCGTCAGATCCACGCGATCCTCACGCCCTCCCGAGACCAGGGCCGTGTTCAGGGCCACGTGGGTGTATTTCAGGACATAGGCCACGCAGGGCTGGACGTAGGCCAGGGCCACCTGGCTGGAAGCGAATCCGTGATTGCGGAAGTCGTAGTTGGCGCTGAATTCCAGCCGGACCCGGTCATCCCAGAAGCGCTGCAGCCCCCCGAACTGAAGGCCCTGCTGGCGGACCAGGAACCGGTTGATGCCCGTGGAGAAGTAGGCCAGGTTGAAGCGGCCGCCATCCTTCGCTTTCACATCCACGCTGAGGGCGTTGTCGGATCCGCCCGCCCCGATGTCCGAGGAGCGGCGGAGGCTGATGCGCCAGCGCTCGTCCGGCTCCACGTCCAGGTCGGTGTCGAAGGAGGCCCAGCCCTTCTGGTAACGCCCATCGCTGAGGATGATCGGGGTCGTGTGGTACCGCGTGGCCACCCGCAGGCGGGCCAGGTCGGCCAGCCCGGCCCCCGGTCCGGAACGGCCCAGGAGGTGCTGCTTGAGTCCCAGCTCGAAGCTCCGCTCGCCCGAGGCGCTGTCGTTGACGCCCGGGAAGGAATCCACCGTGTCGAACCTGGGCAGCACTCCGGCATCGCCATATCGGCTGGTCTCGGTGAATCCGAAATAGGGCTCGGCCACGTGCTTGAGCTCGCCCTGGTAGCCCAGGATGGAGACCTCCTTGAAGCTCCGGCCCACCTGGGGGCCCGACAGGCGCAGGTGGCTGGAGAGCAGGAACCGCGTGGCCGGCGCCCCATCCACCTGGAAGGGGCTGGTGGCGGGGTCGACCACGGTTCCATCGGCCCCTGCCGTGGGATCGAACACCGCGGCGGACAGGGTCGAACTGTAGTGGGTCGCCCGCCCCTGCAGCTCGAAATCCGCCCGGAAGGGACCCCACTGCCCCAGCCGACCATGGATGCGCGTGTTGGCATCCTGGCGGTCCCAGGCGTAGCGCTGGTCGGGCACCGAGGCGCTGCCCTCGATGCTGTAGGCGAAGCGACCCAGCCGCAGCCCGCCGTCCAGGTAGAGCTGTCCCAGGAGCGGCACCGGGAAGAAGCGGAACTCGCCCTGGGGCAGGGTCTGCCGCCGGAGGGAGGCCGGGAACTGAGCGCTGTAGAAGGGATCGCCCTGGTCCTTGGTGAAGAAGAAGCTGCGCTGCTCGGCGGCGGAAAGGCTGAGGCTGCCGAAGGTGAAGCTGCGGCCGAGGTAGAGCGCCGAGTCGAAGCTGGTGACGCCGAGGGAGCCGAGGCCCTTCCCGAAGTCGGCGTCCACGAAGTTGTCGGAGGCCTGGTTCACGTCGGCGGTGAGCTGCCAGCCGTCCTCCCGCTGCCAGACCTCCTTCAGGCTGTAGCGATAGCGGTGGGTATCGAGGCTCCGCTGGTGGATGGACTCGCCCGAGAGGCTGCCCTGGTGGGTCAGGTCGGGACGCCAGCGGAGCTCCCCGCCCCAAAGCACGCCCTCCTTGCTCAGGTATTCGGGGGAGAAGGTCGTGTCGGCCGAATCGCCCAGCGTCTGGAAGTAGGAAAGCCCCACGGTGGAGCCAAAGGAACTGGAGAGGCCCAGGCGCGGGGGCAGCAGGCCCGAAGTGCGTTCCGCCTGGGCCGGGTAGAGGGCGTAGGGCAGGTAGAAGATGGGCACGGACCCCAGCAGGACCCGGGCGTTCCAGAAGGTGGCGAAGCCGTCCAGGTCCACCTTCAGGCTGGAGAGCTTGGCCGTCCAGCCCGGCTTCTCCTCGGGGCAGGGGCTCAGCTCCACCTCGTCGAAGGACCAGGTGCGAAGCGAGGTGAAGGCAACGTGGCTGGACCGGAGGGTCCAGGAAGGCGGCAGGTCCATCTGCAGCGCCCAGGCCTCTCCCGAGCGGAGGCCCCAGTCCATCTGGAGCCTTTCTCCACGCAGGCGGAGGTCCGGGCCTTCCAGGCGGATGTGGCCCTCGGCCAGGAGCCGGCCCTCGGAAATGCGGTACTCGATGCGATCGGCCAGGAGGAGCAGCCCCTCCGCCTGGATGGCCCCCTGTTCGAGGATCCAGACATCGCCCGCCTCGCGCACCTGGTCGCCGCGCCAGTCGAAGGGGACCCGGGAATTGCCCGGCCCCTTCTCGATGCGGAAGGGACGGAGGGGAAGCAGCTCGGCCGGCGTGGGCGCGTCCAGGGGTGGGATCACGGGGGCCTGGGGCAGGCCCTGGGCCGCGAGAAGGGCCGGCAGGGCGCCCATCAACAGGCCTCTGCTTCTCCCCCAGGACCGCCGCATGCTCCGCTCAGTGCTGATGCGGCAGCAGCCGCGCGCTGAGGAGGAAGATCCCCACGCCCGACAGCAGGGCGATCGTGCTCCGGAGGCCCGAGACCTTCTGGACCTCGGGCAGCAGGTCCGAGCTCGCCACGTAGAGGGCCAGGCCAGCCGTCAGCCCGAGGATCGGTCCCGTCGGCAGGTTCAGCAGCGATTGGCCCGCGGCTCCCAACATGGCCGCCAGGGCCAGTGTTCCCGCAGCCAGCATGGCTCCGCGATTGCCGAAGCCACGCACCAGAAAGATGGAGGCGATGGTGCCCCCCTCCGGGATGCGGTGGAAGAGGATGCCCAGGACGACCAGCGGCCCCAGGTTGCTGTGCGTGGACAGGGCCGCCGCGATGGCCACGCCGTCCATGAGGCTGTGCAGGGACAGGCCGACCAGGGCCAGCACGCCGCTGAGGGGCGATCCATCGGTATGGGTCTCCTCCCCGTAGTGGAAATGGAGCGTGATGCCGTGCTCCATGACATGGACCAGCAGGTAGCCGGCGAGCACCCAGTAGGCGTTGATCTCGCCCCCCCTTGCTTCCAGGCACTCGGGGATGATGCGCACCACGGTGACGGACAGCAGGTAGCCGGCGGCCACCCCGGAGAGGAGCCGCATGAACTGGGCGCGCCCCTGGAGGAAACGGACCACCCCCCAGCCGCCCAGGAGGGTGGCCAGGGAGGCGAGGGATGCGATCCAGAAGGTGGACATCCGCGGCTACTCGGCTTTGGCCTTCTTCGCGCGGGTCGCCTTCGGCTTGGGCGCGGCCTCGACGGGTTTCTCCGTCTCCTTGTCCGCCTTCTCCTTCTTCACGGGGGCCTTGGCGGCCTTGGCCTTGGGCGCGGCCTTCTTCTTCGCGGGGGCCTCCGGAACGGGGGCCGGCTCAGGGGCAGGAGCCGGGGCGGCCTCGGCCTCCGGGGACGAGCTCACCTTGGCCCGGGGCGTGCGTTTGGGTTTGGGGGCTTCCTCCGCCACCGGCTCGGCGGCCCGGGGGGCGGCGCCGATCTTCGGGCGGGGGCTTGGCGTCAGCAGGCTGGCCACCAGGTCGGGCGTGGCCTTGGGGGGTTCGGGCATGGCCTCAGCCACGGCCGGTCGGCTCGTTTCGGAGGGAGAAGAGGCCTGGGCGGTTTCGCCCCGGTCCGCCCCGCCCTTGCGGCGCCGGCGCCGGCGCTTCCGCTTGGTGCCGTCACCCTTGGCCTCGTCACCGGCCTCCTCGGCGCCTTCCTCGGCCTCGTCGTCTTCGGGCTTGGCGCTCTCGAACAGGGCGCGCAGCCGCTCTCGTTCATCCAGGGCCGCCCGCTGAAGGTCGCGGCGATCGTACTTGAAGGCCTCCTTCCTGGCCTCCCTGGGGCTGTCGCCATGAACCCCCAAGGCCTTGTCGAAGGAGATGGGGCTGTCGCCGCCCAATACCACCGTCTCGTCCTCGGGCGATCCCTTCTCGCGGTGGGGCTTGGGGGCGGGCTTCTCGGCCTGGACCTCCTCGGACCGCTCGACCTCGGCGGACATCTCACCGTAGCCCATGGACCAGTCGGCCGTGATGAGGATCTTGGCGTCGCTCTCCTCGCTCATCTGCATCAGGTCGCCGCGCTTCTCGTTGAGCACCGCGGCCGCGATGGCCGGCGCCAGCTTGACGCGGATCTCGCCGATGCCGCCCTTGGCCAGGATGCCGTGCAGCTTGCGGACGACGGAGAGCGCCATGGCCTCGATGGTCTTCACCTTGCCGGTGCCGGCGCAGGTGGGGCAGGACTCGTGGTTCACGTGCTGCAGGCTGGGCCGGATGCGCTGACGGGTCATGACCAGCACGCCGAAGCGGTTGATCTTCCCGACCTCCATGCGGGCCTTGTCGGCCTTGAGGCAGTCCACCAGCTTGTCCTGCACGGAGCGGATGTGGGACTCGCGCTTCATGTCGATGAAGTCGATGGCGATGAGGCCGGCCAGGTCACGCAGGCGGAGCTGGCGGGCCACCTCCTCGGCGGCCTCCATGTTGGTCTTGAAGGCCATGTCCTCCACGCCGTCGCCCGACGTCTTGCCGCTGTTCACATCGATGGCCACCAGGGCCTCGGTCTGATCCAGCACCAGGGCGCCGCCGCTGGGCAGCCCCACCTTGCGCCCGTAGACGCGGTCGATCTGCTCCTCCAGCTGATGGCGCGAGAAGAGGGGCTTCTTGCCGCTGTAGTGCTTCAGCACCTCGAGGTGCTGGGGCATGGTGCGCTTGAAGAAGGACTGGGCCGCCCGGAAGGTGTCCTCATCGTCGATCTGCACCTCCTCCACGTCGGCCGTGAAGGTGTCGCGCAGGGTGCGGGTGACGACGTCGTCCTCCTGCCACACGAGGCCCACGCCGTGGCGGTGCTTGTAGCGGTTCAGGACCTCCTTGTAGGTGTCCAGCAGGTACTCCAGGTCGCGCTGGAAGTCCTCCTTGGTGACGCCCAGGCTGGCCGTGCGCACGATGACGCCGATGTCGGCGGGGATGTCCAGCGTGTCGACGAGCTGCTTGAAGTGGCGGCGCTCCTCGGTGGCCTCGATCTTCCGGCTGATGCCGTTGACGGGGTTGCCCGGGGTGATCACCAGGTAGCGGCCCGCCAGGCTGATCTGGCCGGTCATCATGGCGCCCTTGGAGCCCAGCTCTTCGCGGACCGCCTGCACCAGGATCTCCTGATCCCGCTGCAGCACGTCCTGGATGCGGGCCCGCCGGCCATCGCCACCCAAGTCACGGGGCAGCTCGCCCAGGGGCAGGAAGCCGTTCTTCTGCCCCCCGAAGTGGACGAAGGCGGCCTGGAGGCTGGTGTCCACCCGGACCACCCGGGCCTTGTACAGGTTGCCCTTGATCTTCTCGTTGTGCAGGAATTCGACGTCGTAGTCGAACAGTACGCCGTCGATCAGGGTGGCCACGCGGATCTCTTCGGGATCGGTGGCGTTGATCATCATGGTTTTCTTGGGGCTCAAGGAGGCTCCTCTGGGGCCCAGGCTCCTGGCTGCGGCTTACGCCCGGCAGGCTCGGCGGCCTTGGGTGTGGTGATGGATTGGGATGGTGGATCGGGAAACCGAAGGGGGCCCTGCCCTGACTTCGGCCACCCGGAGGGAAAAGCAGGATGGTCGCGATCCCGGTGCGCGGGCGTTGCCTCGTCGGCACACAGGATCTCCAAGCATTAAACCCACTTATTTGATCGAGGGCAAGCTGATCCGGGGATGAAGTTACAGGGATGTCACGGGCCGTAACAGGGAGATTCACCCCCGGGCGCCAGGATCAAGGCTACTTAGGAGGCATTCATGAGGATCCGATCCCTGGCCCAGACCGTCCTGGCCGCCCTGGTGGGACTGAGCGCGACGGCCCAGACCGTCAAAGTGGACCCCAAGCTCACCACCTACAAGAAAGTCTCCGGCATCAGCGGGAACCTCAACTCCATCGGCTCGGACACCCTGAACAACCTCATGGCCTATTGGGTCGAGGGGTTCAACAAGAAGTACCCCAACGTGAAGATCCAGGTCGAAGGCAAGGGCTCGACCACAGCGCCCCCCGCCCTCATCGAGAGCACCAGCCAGCTGGGCCCCATGAGCCGCGAGATGAAGAACGAGGAAGCCGACAAGTTCGAGAAGAAGTTCGGCTACAAGCCCACCAAGGTGGCCGTGGCCATCGACACCCTGGCGGTGTTCGTGAACAAGAACAACCCCATCAAGTCCCTCAGCATGCAGCAGGTGGACGCCATCTTCTCGAAGACCCGCAAGGGCGGATTTGAGAAGGACCTCAAGACCTGGGGGGACCTGGGCCTGACGGGCGAAGCCGCCAACAAGCCCCTCAGCCTCTATGGCCGCAACAGCGCCAGCGGCACCTACGGGTACTTCAAGGAGCATGCCCTCTTCAAGGGCGATTTCAAGGACACCGTCAAGGAGCAGCCGGGTTCCTCCTCGGTGGTCCAGAGCGTGGGCTCCGACAAATTCGCCATCGGCTACAGCGGCATCGGCTACGCCACCTCCGGCGTACGGGCGGTCCCCCTGTCCGACGCCAAGAAGAATGACGGCGCCGCCTTCGCCGCCACCTACGAGAACGCCCTGAGCGGCAAGTACCCCCTGGCCCGCTTCCTCTACATCTACATCAACAAGGCCCCCAAGAAGCCCATGGACCCCCTGACCATGGAATTCCTGAAGTTCGTGCTGAGCAAGGAGGGCCAGGAGATCGTGGTGAAGGACGGCTTCCTGCCTCTGACCGCCAAGATGGAAGCCGCCGAAATCGCCAAGCTGAAGTAGTGAATCTGGACTCGGGCGTGCCGGGGGAATCCTCCGGCACGCCTGTTTGCTGATCGGGCCCTACCCCTTCCATCCAAGAGCCGACATGCCCAGCCCCTCTTCACACCAGGCCCGTGCGAAACGCGTTGACCGCTTCATGGCCTTTGCCATCTCCAGCGGCGGGCTGATGATCATCGGCGCCGTGCTGGCCATGCTCCTGTTCATCATGAAGGAGTCGGTCCCCCTCTTTCTCCCGCCCCAGTCCAAGTCCTTGGGAACCCTGCAGACGAAACCAGCCGGCGGAGCCTGGGCCGACGAATCCGGCAAAGCCATCGTGCTCATGTCCCGGACCGAGGGCGTGAAGGCCCTGCGTTTTCCTGAAGGCTCCGCCCTCCCGGCTCCCGGCGACGGCCCGGCCCTGCCCTGGCGGAGCTTCACGTCCCTCAATCCCAAGGGCGAGGCCCTCGTCGTCGCGGCGGATGGACGCCTCTTCATCACGCGAATGGCCTGGTCCAAACCCGCCGGAGAAAACGATCCTGCCCAATGGACCCTCGACCCCCGTTGGGAGGGGGGCCCGTCCATGGGGCCGGTGCCCGATCAGATCCTCCACTTCCGCCTGATGGAGGGCGGTGGCCTGGGTGGCGCCTCGGCCCTCCGGATCGTGGCCTCCTCCCCGGAAGGCCTCGTATGGGCTGAGACGACGCTGGATGCCTCTTCCGCCGCGTTGGCCTGGCGGCCGATCCTCCGGGATCCATCCCTGCACGCCACCGCTGCGGCCTGGAGTTCGGATGGACAGAACCTGTTCGTGGGCACCCGGGAAGGGCGGCTGCTGGACCTCAACCCTGATTCCGGCACCGTCCAATCCGCCGCTGAGTTCTCGGAGCCGATTCAGTCCCTCGGGTTCGCCCTGGGCCAGTCCAGCCTGCTGGTGGGGGGCGCCCAGGGCAAGCTGGCCGCGTACCAGCGCGTGCGTGTGAACGAGGTCTTCCAGCTCCAAGCATTCCATGCCTTCCCGCGGCTCGAGGGCCCCGTGCTCGGCTTCCAGGCCAGCCAGCGGGACAAGCGGTTTCTCGCCTGGACTCCGACGGACCTGGTCGTGGACCACCTGACCACGGAGCGCCGCATGTTCTCCGCGCGGCTCGAAGGCCCGGGAATCGCCGCCCTGGCCCCCCGTGGCGACCTGATCCTCCACGCCAGCGAGGCCACGGGCGCCATGCGTCTCTGGTCCCTCGACGCCCCCCACCCCGAGATCAGCTTTGGCCTGCTCTGGGGCAAGACCCACTACGAGGGCTACGAAAAACCCGAATATGTCTGGCAGAGCACGGGCGGAACGGATGACTTCGAGCCCAAGTTCAGCCTTGTGCCGCTGGTCTTCGGCACCCTCAAGGGCACCCTCTACGCCATGCTCTTCGCCTTTCCCCTCGCGGTCCTGGGCGCCCTCTACACCTCCCAGTTCGCCACGCCGCGGCTGAAGAACGCCATCAAGCCCGCCGTCGAGATCATGGCCGCCCTGCCTTCGGTGGTGCTGGGCTTCCTGGCCGGGCTGGTCATGGCACCGCTCCTCGAGCGCATGGCGGTCGAGGTCTTCGTCTTCCCCTTCGTCGTGCTCCTGCTCGCCCTGCTGATCGCGCCGTTCTGGGGGCGACTTTCCCTCCCCTTCCGCAACGGCTACGGCCAGGGGCGCGAGGTCCTCTGGATGGTCCCAGTGCTGCTGCTGGCGGTCTGGCTGACCAGCCTGGCCGGTCCCTGGATCGAGCGGGTGGCCATGGGCGGCAGCTACCGGACCTGGTTGCAGACGGCCATGGGCGTCACCTACGATCAGCGCAACAGCCTGGTGGTGGGCTTCGCCATGGGCTTCGCGGTCATCCCCATCATCTTCACCATCAGCGAGGACGCGCTTTCCAGCGTGCCCAAGTCGCTCACCTCCGCCAGCCTGGCCTGCGGCGCCAGCCCCTGGCAGACCGCGTGGCGCATCGTGCTGCCCACGGCCAGCCCGGGCATCTTCTCGGCCACCATGGTGGGACTTGGCCGGGCCATCGGCGAGACGATGATCGTGCTCATGGCCACGGGCAACACGCCGGTCATGGACTGGAGCCCCTTCAACGGCATGCGCACCCTCAGCGCCAACATCGCCGTGGAGATCCCGGAGGCGCCACTGCACGGATCCCTCTACCGCGTGCTGTTCCTGGCGGCCTTCCTGCTGTTCGTCCTGACCTTCATCCTCAACACCGTCGCCGAGCTGGTCCGCCAGCGCCTGCGCCGCCGCTACGAGTCCATCTGATGAGCCGGCTCGCCGATCACTTCCGTCACGGTGGGATCTTCGTGTGGTTCTCCGGGACCCTGCTGGCCTTCTGCCTCGCCATGATCCTCAGTCTGGTGGGTTTCATCGCGGCCAAGGGCATGGGCTATTTCTGGCCCGCCACCCTGGTCCAGGTGCAGACCCCGGAAGGGCCTGTGCTGGGCGAGATCACGGGCCACGAGCCCGCCCGTGGCGAGGAGTCCGAGAAGATCCAGTTCCGGGTGGGGAACCGCGACATCTACGGCCAGGATTTCCGATGGGTCCCCGCCGCCGGGATGGGGACCCCCGAACAGCCGAAGGATGTCCTCCTCATCGAGCGCCTTGAATACGGCCCCTTCATCGGCCGGATCGCCTCCCTGAGCCACGAAGGCCAGGTGATGGCCACCGGTCCCCAGGCCCTGGCCGAGGCCATGAACCGGCTACCGGAGGCCAACCGGCTGCGCCACCACATCCAGTCCATCGAGAAGGGCCAGGTCGGCGAACTGAACCGGCGCATCGAGAAGCTCCGCCTGGCCCGCCGCCGGTTGGAGGCCAGGGGCGATCAGGCGGCCCTCCAGGCCCTGGATGCCAAGACCGCGGAGATCCAGGCCACCTATGACCAGGTCCAGGCCAGGCTGGAGCAGTCCCGCACCGAGGCCCGGGCCTGGACCCTCCACCTGCGGACCGCCGACGATCAGGCCAAGGAGCTACCCCTCGGCAGCGTCGTTCGGCTGGTTCCAGCCAATGCCATGGGCCCCCTGGACAAGGTGGGCGTCTACGTCTCCCGCCTCTGGGAGTTCGTGGCCGACGATCCCCGCGAGTCCAATACCGAGGGGGGGATCTTCCCCGCCATCTTCGGCACCGTGATGATGGTGCTGGTGATGTCCGTCCTGGTGGTGCCCCTGGGAGTGGTCACGGCCCTCTACCTCCGGGAGTACGCCAAGCAGGGGTGGCTGGTCCGGGCCGTGCGGGTGGCTGTGAACAACCTGGCGGGCGTGCCTTCCATCGTGTTCGGCGTCTTCGGCCTGGGGTTCTTCGTCTACGGCCTGGGCGGAACCATCGACAAGCTCTTCTTTTCCGACAACCTCCCGACCCCGACCTACGGCACCGGCGGCATCCTCTGGGCCTCCCTCACCCTGGCCCTCCTGACCGTCCCCGTCGTCATCGTCGCCACGGAAGAAGCCCTCGGCGCCGTCCCCCGCTCCCAGCGGGAGGCCAGCCTGGCCATGGGCGCCACCAAGTGGCAGACCCTCTGGAAGGTGGTGCTTCCCAGCGCCACGCCGGGCATCCTCACGGGTCTCATCCTGGCCATCGCCCGCGGCGCCGGCGAGGTCGCGCCCCTGATGCTCACCGGCGTCGTGAAGCTCGCCCCGGCCATGCCCCTGGATGGCACCTTCCCCTTCTTCCACCTCGACCGCAAATTCATGCACCTCGGTTTCCACATCTACGACGTGGGGTTCCAGAGCCCCAATTCCGAGGCCGCCAAGCCCATGGTCTTCATGGCCTCCTTCCTCCTCCTGCTCGTGGTGGTGGTCCTGAACCTCTTCGCACTGAACCTCAGGCGGAAGCTGCGCGCACGCCTGGGTGGGAGCACCTTTTGATCCAGAATCCCGGAGCCATCGACATGGAAATCGACGACCCCCGGCCCGTGCCGGAGCCCGCGCAACTTCAGGCACCACCTCCCGAGGCGGGCCCGCGCCCCGCGAGCCTGGCCAAGCCGGATCTGCCCCTCACGGATCCGGCGGTGCTGACCTCGCCCACCATGTTGCAGGTGGAACGGCTCAATCTGTTCTACGGCAGCAAGCAGGCCCTGTTCGACGTGAACCTCAAGGTGGCCCGCAACTCCGTCATGTCCTTCATCGGGCCCTCCGGTTGCGGCAAGAGCACCCTCCTGCGCTGCCTGAACCGCATGAACGACCTCATCGACGATGTCCGGATCGAAGGTCGGGTGCTGATGGGGGACACCGACCTCTATGCCCCGGATACCGATGTCATTGCCCTTCGGAAGCGGGCCGGGATGGTCTTCCAGAAATCGAATCCATTCCCCAAGTCCATCTTCGAGAACGTGGCCTACGGCCTGCGGATCCAGGGCGAGGGAGACCGGACCATCCTCGAGGAGGCCGTGGAGCGCAGCCTGAAGGGCGCCGGCCTGTGGGACGAGGTCAAGGATCGCCTGAAAGACTCGGCCCAGGGGCTCTCGGGCGGCCAGCAGCAGCGCCTGTGCATCGCACGGGCCCTGGCCGTCCGCCCCGAGATCATCCTCATGGACGAGCCCTGCTCGGCGCTGGACCCCATCGCCACCGCCCGGGTCGAGGAACTCATCCTCGAGCTGAAGCGGGAGTTCACCATCGTCATCGTCACCCATAACATGCAGCAGGCCGCCCGCGTGAGTGACCACACCGCTTTCTTCTGGATGGGTAAGCTCATTGAGACGGGCCTGACCGAGAAGATGTTCACCAATCCCGGCCAGCGCATGACCGAGGACTACATCACAGGGAGGTTCGGCTGATGCGTCAATTCGACCAGGAACTGAGGGATCTCCGGGATGGGATCCTGGCCATGGCGGGCCTGTCCGAGCAGATGATCGACCTCACCATCCAAGCCCTCACCGAGCGCTCCAAGGCCAAGTCTGACCAGGTCATGGCCATGGACCGCGGCTTGGACGAGTGGGAGCTGAAGCTGGACCGCCTCTGCGTGGACCTGCTGGCCCTGCGGGCCCCCGCGGCGGGCGACCTGCGCCTCATCGCCTCCAGCCTCAAGATCGTGCCTGAGCTGGAGCGCATCGGCGACCACTGCTGCAACATCGCCCGACGGGCCACCTACGTGCACCCGCCCATCCTGTCCAGCGGCTCGCTGGAGCAGCTGGGCCAGGAGACCCGGGGCATGGTCAAGATGGCCGTGGACGCCTTCATCGGCAGCGACGCCGGCCTGGCCCGCACGGTGATCCAGGCCGACGACTCCGTGGACGAGCTCTACGGCTCGATCTACCGGGAGCTGCTGCGGCTGATGATGGCCGATCCCCTCTGCATCGAGCGGGCCAGCCACCTCATCCTGGTCATCAAGAACTGGGAGCGCATCGCCGACCAGGCCACCAACATCGCCGAGGAGGTGCTGTTCATCCTGGAGGGCCGCAGTGCCAAGCACCCCTACCTCCATGGCGATGCGGCAGAATAGGGTCAAAAGGTGATCATGCCCCGCATCCTCCTCCTCGAAGACGACACCGAAATCCGTCTGGGCCTGGAACAGCACCTCCGCCGGGAGGGCTTCAGCCTCCTCCCCGTCGGCACGGGCCGCGACGCCCTGCTGGCCCTCAACGCCGGCGGCCCCAAGCTCGACGCCGCCCTCCTGGACCTCAGCCTGCCGGACATGGACGGCCTGGACGTGCTCCGCGCCATCCGGACCCACCCGACCCTCCGCTCCCTCCCCGTGCTGCTCGTGACGGCCCGGAGCGAGGAGATCGACCGGGTGCTCGGCCTCGAACTCGGCGCCGACGACTACATCTCCAAGCCCTTCTCGGCCCGGGAACTGGCCGCGCGCCTCCGGGCGATCCTGCGGAGGTCCACCCCCTTCGAGGGCGCCGAGCGCGCCCCCCAGCTGTCCTTCGGCCCCATCCTGGTGGACCTGGACATGCACACCGCCCGGGTGGACGGCCAGCTGGTGGAGCTGACCCGGCGGGAGTTCGAGCTGCTGGCCTACTTCCTCGCCAACCCGAGGCGGGTGCTCACCCGCGAGAAGATCCTCCAGCAGGTCTGGGGGCTGGAATACCTCGGCGAGAGCCGCACCATCGACGCCCATGTCCGGCGTGTCCGGGCCAAGATCGGCGAAGCCGCGGCGGAGCTCATCGAGACGGTGGTCGGCGTCGGCTACCGGCTGGGCGGACCCGCGGCCTCCTGAGGCCCGGCCTGGGGCGGCAGGATCACCCGGAAGGTGGCGCCTTCCCCGGGACGGCTCTCCACGGAGACCTCTCCACCCATCAGCCGGCACAGGTGCTTCACGATGGCCAGCCCCAGTCCGGTGCCCGGCTTGGCCTTCGCGGCCTGGGCCCGGTAGAAGCGCTCGAAGATCCGCCCCTGCTCCGCCGCGGAGATGCCGGGCCCCTGGTCGCGCACCTCCCAGACCTGCCCCTGGTCCGTGATCCGCACGGCCAGGTCGACCTGGCCCCCGGGAGGGCTGAACTTCAGGGCGTTGGACAGGAGGTTCTCGAGCACCTGGTGGAGCCGCAGCGGGTCCGCCAGGAGCGCCGTTCCCTCGGGCGCGTCCACCTGCAGGGCCAGCTCGACCTCGCAGGCGGCGGCGCGGGGCTGGAGATCCCTCAGCAGGGCCTCCAGGAAGCCCTCCAGCTGGAAGGTCACCGGCGCCAGGTGCAGGGCCCCGCTTTCGATGCGGCTCAGCTCGGAGAGATCCCCCAGCAGGAGCGTGAGGCGATCCACAGACCGCATGATGGACTGGGCGCCGGCCCTCGCCGCCTCCCCCAGCTCCTCCTCCAGGAGGTTCTCCGCCGCGATGCGGATGGCCGTCACCGGCGTCTTCAGCTCGTGGCTCACATTGGAAATGAACTTCTGGCGGGTCGTCTCCAGGGCCTCCTGGCTCGTGACGTCATCCAGGGTGAGGAGCACGCCGCTCACGGAACCCAGGGGCGCGAAGGGGATGGCGCGGACCCGCAGGGTCCGGCCCGCCCGGGCCAGGCGCCACTCACAGGAGGATCCACGGAAGGCCTTGCGGATCGACTCGGGGCCTTCCGGATCCCGGAACACCTCCCCCACGGCCATCCCCTTGGCCAGGGGGGCTCCCAGGCCCAGGTGGCGCTGGGCCGCGGGATTGAACTGCTCCAGGCTGCCGGAGGGGCCGAAGAGCAGCACCCCCTCCTCCAGACGCGCCATGATGCCCGGGAGCAGCCGGTCCTCCCGGGCCGCCCGCTCCCGGAGGTCGTCGTTCTCCCGTTCCAGGGCGGACCAGGCCCCGGGCAGCTCCTCGATGCTCCGCGGCCGGGTGCCCCCGAGGAGCTGGCCTAGGGGATCCGCCAGGGGCCGGACCTGCCAGCGGGCCATGAGGAACAGCACCAGGGCCAGGGTGCCCAGGAAGCCCAGCGTCCAGAGGATGGAGGTCCCCTTGTGGACGCTCATCCCCAGGCCGAACCCGAGGAACAGCATCGAGACCAGACAGATCAGGGCGCGCCCGATGAAAACCGGCATTCCCGACCCATCGCCCCGCTGGGATGCATGTTGATCCATGCCCTCAGACCATACACCGCCTGAAGGCCCTCACGCAGCGGCCCCAGCGGAATTAACACTCCAGTTACGCCTGCGGACCCGGTACAGTTGAAGGTTGAACGCTGGAGATCCCCATGTCCTTGAATGCCCTGATGCGCTGGCTCAAACCCCGGGAGATGGTCTTCTTCGACCTCCTGGAGTCCGCCGCCGGAAACGCCTACCAGGCGGCCCAGCTGTTCGACCTGGAGATCCGAACGGGCGACCCCGTCCGGTTCGCCGAGCTGCGGCGCCAGATGAAGGACCTGGAGCACATCGGTGACGACCTCACGCGCGACATCATGGACCGGCTGAACCAGACCTTCGTCACGCCCATCGAACGGGAAGACATCATGGCCCTCGCCCATGCGCTGGATGACGTGGTCGATTCGATGCATGCGGTCTGCGAGCGCCTCATCCTCTACCGCATCTCGCACGTCATGCCCGCGGTCACGGAGATCAGCTCCCTGATGGTGGAGGGTGCCGGAGAGATCCTCCACCTCATCCGCTCCCTGAGGAACATGTCCAACCAGAAGGAGATCCGGGACCGCATCCAGCGGGTGCACACCCTGGAGAACAAGGCGGATTCCATCTACCACACGGCCCTGGCCCAGATCTTCGAGGATCCCCAGGACGCCATCGAGACCATCAAGTGGAAGGAGCTGCTCAATCGGATCGAGGAGGCCACGGACCGCATCGAGCTGGTGGCCAAGGTCGTGGGCTCCACCGTCATGCGCAACGCCTGAGGACCCTCCATGATCCTCGCGCTCGCCCTGATCGTCCTCCTGGCTCTGGCCTTCGACTACATCAACGGGTTCCATGACACCGCCAATGCCATCGCCACGGTGGTGTCCACGGGTGTGCTCTCGGCCCGCAAGGCCATCCTGATGGCGGCCGTGCTGAACTTCGGCGGCGCGCTGCTGGGGACTCAAGTAGCCACGACCATCGCCAAGGGCATCGCCGACAGCCAGTTCGTGGTTCCAGCCGTCATCGTGGCCGCCCTGCTCGCAGCCATCGCCTGGAACCTCATCACCTGGTGGTTCGGCATCCCCTCCAGCTCCAGCCACGCCCTGGTGGGCGGACTGGCCGGCGCCGTGGTGGCCCAGGCGGGCCTGGGCGCCCTGCACACCACCAAGCTGAAGGAGGTCGCCACCTTCCTCGTGGTCTCCCCGCTGGTGGGCTTCTTCATCGCCATGGTCATCATCATCTTGCTGCTCTGGACCTGCCGGCGCATGGCCGGGCACCGGGTCAACGTCGCCTTCCGGAAGCTGCAGCTCGTCTCCGCCGGCGCCATGGCCTTCACCCACGGCACCAATGACGCGCAGAAGGCCATGGGCATCATCGCCCTCGCCCTGATCACCTATGGGAAGCTCGAGGCCCACGGCGTGAAGGTGGACGTCCCCGTGTGGGTGAAACTGGCCTGCGCCACGGCCATGGGCCTCGGCACCATGTCCGGCGGCTGGAAGATCATCAAGACCATGGGATCCAAGATCGTGAAGCTGCGCCCCATCCACGGGTTCGCCGCCGAGACCTCCGCGGCCATCGTGCTCTTCACCACGGCCCACCTGGGCATCCCCGTGAGCACCACCCACGTCATTTCCGGCGCCATCATGGGCGTGGGCGCCAGCATGAACGTCTCCGCCGTGCGGTGGGGCGTGGCCGGCAACATCCTGGTGGCCTGGGTCCTGACGATCCCCATCAGCGCCTTGCTGGCCGCGGGCTTCCTCAAGCTGGTCACACCCTACTTCTGATCAGGGGTTCCAGCTTGTGTGTCGACGGGGCCTCCCGCAGTCACGGCATGGTTCCGCCGTAGTTCCGTGAAGTTGCCGCCACCGCCATGCCGCCGTCACCGGTGAAGCCGACCCTGGTCCTGAACCCAGGGAGGTACGACCATGACGATCGAAACCCTCACCCCCCATCCGGAGGGCGCGCGCTACTCTGTCCGCCCGCTGGGCAGCGCAGACTACGCCCACCTCCGCCGCCTGGAGCGGGAGATCTGGTCCGGCGATGGTGCCGGGGAGCTCTGCCCGCACTACCTTCGCCTCTGCACCGAGCTCTACCGGGACTGGTGCTTCCTCGCCTTTGACGGCGAGCGGCCCGTGGGCTACGTGCTGAACTTCGTGGCCGGCGCCACGGTCTACTGCGCCACTCTGGCGGTGCATCCCGAATACCAGAAGGGCCGGGTGAACTACCTGCTCATCCGGGCCATGGTGTCCAAGCTCCTCAACGAGAATGTCGAGGAATGCCGCTTCCTGGTGGAGCCCGGCAACACGGATGCCCGCAGCGTCCACAACGCCCTCGGGGCCCGCGTGGTGGAGGAGGTCCACGACTTCTACGCCCCGGGCGACACGCGCCTCTGGTCGGCCATCACCCGGGATGACCTCGAGCGCGTTCGGGCCCGCTATACCCGCCTGAAGCTGGTCAGCTGATGAGCTGGACCGGCGTCCTCTGGCCCACCTTCGCCCTCCTGCCCCAGCTGGCAGCGGGGGCGGAGCCGCAGTCCGGCATGCACCGCTGGGCCCGGCGCCTGCTCCCGGCCCTGGGGGTGGATCTGGAGCTCGTGGGCCACCCCCGGTCCGACCTCCCCCTCTGGGTGTCGAACCACCTCAGCTGGGTGGATCCCGTGGTCCTCATGAGCCTGCGGCCTATGGGCACCATCGCCAAGGGGGAGGTCGCCGGATACCCCCTCATCGGGCGCTGGGCGAAGAAGTCCGGGATCCACTTCGTGGACCGCGGCGACGCCACCAGCCGCGCCGCGGCCCTGGCCAGCTTCACCGCCTCGCTCCAGGCCGGCCGGGCCATGCTGCTCTTCCCGGAAGGCACCACCACGCGGGGCGACCGGCTGGCGGCCTTCTACGAAGGCGGCCTGCGCGCGGCCTTCCACCTGGGCCTGCCGGCCCAGCCCCTGCGGATCTCTAGCCCGGCGCCGCACTACCCCTGGACCGGCGGCGAAACGCTCCTGCCCCACCTCCGGACCCTCTTCGGCACCCGCACCCGGGTCACGGTCGCCGCGGAGGAGGCCCTCCACCCCGCCGACTTCGCCGATCCGGCTGCGTGGATCGCCGCCTTCAGAACCGCCCTGACCCCCCGGAGCTCCCATGTCCGCTGAAGTCCTCCTGCAAGGCCTCCGCACAGGGCTCACGCCCTTCCTCGGCCTGCCCCTGTGCACTGACCCCAGGGCCGCCACGGGCGTGGTGCTGGGCGTGCCCTGCGATGCGGGGGTGATCAACCGGCCGGGCGCCCGGCTGGGCCCCTGGGCCCTGCGGGCGGCTTCCATGGGCCTGGGGTCCCACCCCATGCCCGAGCGGCTGCGGGAGGGCCGCCCCGCGCTCGGCCCTTCGGCCGCCGAGGGATGGCTCGACGGCGGCAACATCCCCGCCCTGCCCTTCTCGCTGCGCGACGCGCTCGAAACGGTGCAGGCCACCGTGGGCGCCTGGGCCCTGGCCGGCAGCCGCACGCTGCTGCTGGGCGGCGACCACGCGCTCACCCTCGGCGCCCTCCGCGCCCTCGCCCGTCAGCACGGCCCCCTGGGCCTGCTGCACCTGGATGCCCATCCGGACGCGGCGGATGGCGCGGCCTGGGGCACGGACATCCACCACGGCACCTGGCTCCGCCAGGCCCTCGAGGAGGGGCTGCTGGACCCGGAGCGCATCCTGCAGGCGGGCCTCCGGGCCCCCCGCTTCGACGCTGACGAACTGGCCTTCCTGCAGGCCGTGGGCGTGCGCATGTGGACCCCGGCGGATCTCCGCGATCCCCTGCTGGCGCTCCGCCTCAAGGAGGATCTCGCGGCCGTGGGCCGGGGTCCGGCCTACCTGAGCCTGGACCTGGACGTCCTCGACCCCAGCCTCGTGCCCGCCGTGGCCGAACCCGTGCCGGGCGGCCTGAGCCTGCCCGAGACCCTGCGCCTCATCCACGCGGCCAGGCAGTGGCCGGAGCCCTGGGTCGGGGCCGACCTCATGGAACTGGCCCCCACCCTGGAAGGCGCGGAGACCAGCGCCCGCGTCGCCGTCCACCTCGCCCTCCACCTGCTCGCCTGAGGTCGCCATGATGCCCACCGGTTCGCCCATCGACGCCTTCCTCCTGCACATCGGCCCCCTGGGTTGGGACGACCTGGTCACGGGTTACGACTTCGGCCTCCTCACCTCCCTGGAAATCCAGATCGCGGCCCCAGGTGGGGGCCCGGCCGCCCAGAGGCTGCGGGCCCTGGAGGGATCCGCCCTCAAGCACTTCGAAGCGCACCTGTGGTCCGCCTGTGCCGAGGCCACAGGCAAGACCCCGCGGCCCGGCAGCTCCCGCTGGTCCCAGGCCCAGGACCGCTGGCGCGCCGCCCTCCTGCGCGAGGCCCTGGCGGCGGAGACCACCGCCTCCCAGTTGGCCGTCAGGGTGGAACGGCTCTACGAGCAGGTGGGCTGCCCCGAGGACATGCTCGGCATGCTGAAGCCCTCCCAGGCCTGGTCCGGCAAGCCCGCCACCGTGGATCCCGTCGCCGTCCAGCACTTCCTGGATCGGTCCCGCAGTTCGATCAGGCGCTTCGGAACCGCTTCCTAGGTTCATGGCACTCTGGAAGGCCTCCGGAGCGCTGATGGCCCTGCCAGATCCCAGCTTGGACAGTCTTCTCGCCGGAGATGCGCCCAGGCTGGAGCCCCTGCTGCGCTGGCTGCTGGAGGCCTCGCCGGAGGCTCCGGTGGGTGGCGAGGATCCGCGCACCGGCCGACTGCGGAACCTGCTGGTGGCCCTGGACGCGCGTGGACTGAATGCCGCCCTGGCCGAGGAATGGAACCACGCCTCGGCCATCCGGCTCCTCGCGGAGACCGGCCTGCCGGACCGGACCTCCCTGCTGGGAGAAGGCTTCCTCCGCCTGGTGGACCGGGTCATCCCCCGCCTGGATGACAAAGGTGATCTGTACGCCCTGTTGGACCGCCTGGGCCTGGACGAGGCCGACGCCGCCTGGATCGAGGGGCTGCCCGGGGACTTGCGGAACGCCGCGGGCGGCCTGCTGGAGCCGCCCGGGGAGATCTGGGTCCACGCGGCACGGCTGCTGGCCCACCGGGCGGCCGCCGTGGGGCTGTCCCGGGACCTCCTCAGGCTGGACCCGGCCGGCAGCGACGCGGACTCCCCCTTTTTCAACCTGTCCGGGGCCGTTCGGGAACGCGGCGAGCGCCCGCAGGACCCCGAGGCCCGCCTGGCCTGGGAACGCTGCCGGGCGGACTGCGCCAAATCCCTGGAACGGGCCCAGGACCACCTGGAGGAGAAGGGGGTTTCCACCGATCTGGTCTTCCGTCTCGAACTGCTGCAGGCCCAGCTCGAGCGCATCGACCTGCTGCTGGCCTTCGCCTCGGGCGAAGGGGACGGCCTGGCCTTCGCCGCTGGACTGGTGCGCGGAAGCGCCTCCCAGCATGGCCTCCTCTCCCTGGTCCGGACCACGGTCAAGCGCCTCGCCCGGAAGGTCGTCGAACACACCGGAGAGACGGGTGAGCACTACATCGCCCGAGACCGCCGGGAATGGCGGGCCATGGGCTGGAGCGCCGCGGGAGGAGGCCTCCTCACCGCCGGCACGGCCCTCCTCAAATACGGCCTTTCCGCCCTGCCCTTGGCGCCCCTGCTGATGGGGCTTTCCCTCTCCCTCAACTACGCCGGGAGCTTCTTCCTCATGCAGCTGCTGGGCTTCAGCCTGGCCTCCAAGCAGCCGGCCATGACCGCGGCGGCCCTCGCCAGCGCCCTGGAAGCCGACGAGGACCAGACCCGCGAGATCGAGCTGGTCGCGTCCATCACGCGCACCCAGGTCATCGCCACCCTGGGCAACGTCTTTGCCGCCATCCCCGCCGCCCTGGGCCTCTCCGCACTTTGGATCTGGCTGAGTGGACATGGGCCCCTCAGCCCCGGCACCGCCCTTCACAGCCTGCACGGGACCCACCCCTTCCATGGCTGGATGCTGGTCTACGCGGGCGGCACCGGTGTGCTGCTGTGGCTCTCCAGCCTGGCGGCCGGCTGGGCCGCCAACTGGAGCGCCTACCGCCGGCTGCCGGAGGCGCTGGCCCACAGCCACCGGCTCCGGGCCCTGCTCGGCGCAGGCCGCGCGGCGGCCCTGGGCCGCTTCGTCCACCGCCACGTGTCCGGCTTCGTGGGCTACTCAGCCCTCGGGGGCCTGCTGGTCTTCGTGCCCATGGCCTTTGCATTCGCCGGCATCCACTTCGAGGTGCGCCATGTGACCCTCCAGTCCGCGGCCCTGGCCCTGGCCTCGGCCAGCCTCTGGGCCCAGGGGGCCCTGTCCTGGGTGGACGCGCTCTGGGGGCTCCTGGGCATCGCCTTCATCGGCGCCTTGAACTTCACCGTGTCCTTCGCCCTGGCCCTCTGGACCGCCCTGCGCGCCCGGGGGCTGAGCGGCCGCGCCAGCCGCCGCCTCTGGTGGAGCATCCTCAAGGCCTTCAACCGCGAGCCCGGGCGCTTCCTCTCCGCTCCGGCATCCAGTGATACCCTCGAATCCCCCCACCCCGGAGAACCCCATGCGTAGCCTGCTGCTCCCCGCCCTCCTCACGCTGTCGCTGGCCGCCCAGGACAAGCCCGCCCCCGTGCGCCTCACCCCCCTCCGCGTGAGCCCCGCCGGCACGCTGTCACAGGAGATCGGCATCAGCAAGATCGAGCTCAGCTTCGCCCGGCCCGCCGTGAAGGGCCGCAAGATCTGGGGCGGCCTGGTGCCCTTTGGCCAGGTGTGGCGCGCGGGCGCCAACAGCGCCACAGTGCTCACCCTCAGCCACGCCGCCAAGGTCGCGGGCAAAGACGTCCCCGCGGGCACCTACGGCTTCTTCGTCATCCCCAATGAGAAGACCTGGACGCTCATCCTCAACCGGAAGGCCAAGCAGTGGGGGGCCTATGAATACAAGAAGGAAGAGGACGTCCTGCGCTGGGAAGTCACGCCCCAGTCCGCCCCCCACCAGGAGTACCTGGAATACCGCGTGGTGCCCACGGGCATCGACGGCGCCCTGGTGGAGCTGGGCTGGGAGAAGCTGCGCGTGAGCTTTCCCGTGGCCTTCGACACCAGGGCCCTCTACTGGGCCCACCTGGAGGACAAGCTGAAGCAGGCCCCGGAGACCGACTGGGTGCCCTGGTACCAGGCTGCCAAGTACTGCCAGGAGCAGGGGCTCGAGCCCGGGAAGGCCCAGGCCTGGATCACCAAGAGCCTGAAGGCCGGGGAGAGCTTCTGGAACCACGAGACCGCGGCCCGCATCGCCAGGGACGCCAAGCGGATGCCCGAGGCCCTCGCCCACCTGCAGAAGGCCATCGACCTGTCGAAGCCCGGCGGCGCCCCGAAGGAATACACCGAGAACCTGGAGAAGGAACTGGTCGCCTGGAAGGAGGCGAAGTAGGTCCCCGTTCGGGCTACTGTCTGACGGTCATCCGCAGGAACGAATCCGGGAGGTTGACCCCAGTCCGGCCCAGGTTGGCCTGGTGGACGAAGACCGTGAGCCTGCCGTTGATTCGCTCGAAGGCCACCACTCCCCCGTCAGCGAACAACCTCCGGCTGCTGCAGACGACCAACTTGCCCTGGCCCGCGTAGAACTTGGTCTGCTCAGAGGTGAAGGCCCAGGCCACGTTGGCCTTCGCGTCGACGGAGATCTCCGATTTCTTCAATTGCATGACCATGTCCAGTTCCCTGCAGGCCACGCGGCCCTCGGAGCCGGCGCTGGTGGCCAGGATCAGGAGGAATCTGGCCGCCTCCTCCACGGGCACGCCCTGGGCTGAGATGGGGAAGATGGGCAGGAGGCTCAGCCATCCGACCCGGAGCCCTCGAAGCCAACGGCGGTGCAGGGAAGGAGAAAGTGGGGGCATGGCAGGCTCCATGCCCCCTTATCGTTGAGCCAGATGACGAAGGGGTTTCCTCCGTGTTCCGGCGCCGGAACTTCCATGCAAGGAGAATCCGGATTCACTGCGTCCTGAACCGGGCCAGTGAAGCCGAGAGTTCCTCGGCGAGCTGGGCCAGGTAGTCCGCGGTCCGGTTCACCTCCTCCACGGTCTGGGCCAGCTCCGTGGAGGCGGCGGCGCTGCGCTCCGTGGACCGCGCGGCCTCGTCCACCTGCCTGGCGACCTCCTCCGAGGTCCGCTCCTGTTCCTGGGTGGCGGATCCGATTTCATGCGCGGCGGCGGCCACCGCGGAGATGTTCTCCTGGATGGTGCGGATGGTGGCCTCCGTGGCCTCGACGGTCCGCACCCCGGTGGACATGGCATCCTCCGTCTGGTGGATGAGGTCGCCGATCTGCTTGGCCGCCCCGGCGCTGTGCTCGGCCAGTTTGCGGACCTCCTCGGCCACCACGGCGAAGCCCTTGCCGTGGACCCCGGCCTTGGCCGACTCGATGGCCGCGTTGAGGGCCAGCAGGTTGGTCTGCCGGGCCAGGTCCTGGATGACCTGGACGGCCTTCACCATCTCCTGCGTGGCCTGCCGGATGGCCTGCATCGCCGAGACCGTGGCCTCCCCCTGGCGGGCGCCCTCCTCCGCGGCCCGCACCATGGTCTCCGTGCGGCCCTCGCTGCTGCGCACGTTCCCCGCCACCTGCTGGATGGAGGCCGCGAACTGCGTCATGGCTGCCGCCGTGCGCTCGGAGGCCACCCGCTGGGTCTCGGCGAACTGGGCGATCTCCCCAGTGGCGCGGGCCACCTCGCCCGCCGTGGCGCTCAACTCCGTCGAACCCGCCGCCACGCGGGTGCTGGCCTCCCGCAGCTGTCCGAACAATCCCTGGAAGCTGGCGAGCATGGCATTGAAATCCCGCCCCATCCGGCCCAGCTCGTCGTCGGAGCGCACCTCGACACCCCGGGTGAAGTCTCCCGCCACCATGCGCTCCATGCCCTCGGTGACCTCCATCAGGGAGCGCTGGATCCGGCCCACCACCGCGCCAGCGATGTAGAGGCCGAAGACGAGACTCGCCGCCAGGATGGCCACCTTGAGCAGGGTGCCCTGGCGGACCACCGTGGCCATCTCGGCCTTCTCCCGCGCCTCGATGCGACCCGACTCGGCGAAGGTGGTGTCCGCGAGGGCCTTGATGGCCTCGTTCATGGGGCGGTCGATGCCCTTCAGCCGGCTGTCCACGGCCCGGTAGGCCAGCGGATCCCCGGGCTTCCAGGTGGCGAGCGCTTCGCGGTACTTCGCGCCGAGCTTGTGGAGCTCCTGGATCGTCTTGTCCAGAGGATCGGTGGAGATCTCCAGCTCTTTCAGGGCGACCCGGAGCTTGGCAAGGTGGGTCTCGACCTCCTTCTCGGACGCGTCGAAGGAGGCCCGGTACTTGGCCATCTGGTCGGCGTCGTGGCCGCGGATGAGGATGTTCTTCCATTCCTGGACCTGGGTCTTGAAGGTATTCTGCGCCTCACGGGCCATGTCGCCGGCCTTGGCCAGCTTCAGCATGGTCTCCGCCAGTTCGCTGGACTGGACCGTCAGGCGGTTGGCGACCCAGAAACCGGCCAGGGCCAGGGTGAGGGCCGCGGCCATGAGGCTCCCGGCGAGAATCCTCAGCTTGGCCCGGACGGAGATGCGGTCGAGGAAGGCATGGCGCATGGAGGCTCCTGGCACGCTGGCGCTGCCTCAATATCGGCTTCGTCTCGCGGCGAGCCCAAAAATCCCAAGAATGTTACATGTTTTTAACAAGATACCCGTAGTCGTACCGCCCCTTCCCGGCACCCCGGGTCACCCAGGCTCCGTCCGGCCCCCCGGGGTTTGGCGGGTTCACACGCCCTTGCGCTCGACGCCCCAGAGGACCTTGTGCAGCTGCACCTGGACCCGCACGGGCAAGCCGTCGGCCACCACCTGCTCCGCCAGCCAGGTCGCATCCAGGCGTCCCCAGACCGGGCTGAACAGCACCTCGAAGCGGTCCCAGACCGCGCGCTCGGCGCACCAGTCCCGGGCCCAGGCGTAGTCGGCCGGGTCGCACAGCACGAACTTCAGCTCGTCCTGGCCAGGGATCATGTGGTCCAGGTTGGATTCCAGCCAGCGGTGGACCTCGCCGCTGCCGGGGGTCTTGCGGTCCACGATCTTCACCACCTCGCGGGGCACCGGGGCCAGATCGTGGCTCCCGGCCGTTTCCAGGGCGACTTCATAGCCCAGGTTCACCAGGGCCCGCAGCAGTTCGGGTGCCTGGGGATGGGCCAGAGGTTCTCCGCCGGTGAGTTCCACGAACGGCGCGTTGGGGCCCTTTCGCGGGGGGCCGAGGCGTTCGCGCGCCTCGGCCAGGAGGTCCTCCAGCTCCCGCATGCTCCCCTCGTAGAAGGCGTACTCGGTGTCGCAGTAGACGCAGCGCAGGGGACAGCCCGTGAGGCGGATGAAGAGGCAGGGACGACCGATGCGGGCGCCTTCGCCCTGGATCGAGTGGAACACCTCGTTGACCTTGAACCTCATCGGTCAATCCAGCGCCGCCCGCCATCCTGGGTGAGGATCTCGCCCGTCAGGAAGGGGCTCTCGGCGGCGAAGCGCACGGCCCGGCAGAGGTCGGCGGGATCGCCGATGCGGTTCAACAGGGTTCGGCTGCCCAGCCAGGCCGCGTCGCTGCCCTCCTGGGGAAGCAGGACGCCCAGGGCATGACCCACCACGCGCACCTCGGGCGCCAGCAGCTGGGCCAGGCCCGGCACGAGGCTGGCCAACCCAGCCTTGGCGGCGCTGTAGGGCAGCCGCTGCAGCCAGGGGCGATGGATCGAGGTATCCAGCACCACCTGCAGGCAGGAGCCCTCCGGCATGCGCGGAGCCAGGGCCTGGGCGCAGAGGAAGGGGAAGCTGAGGTTCAGGCGCCAGGTGGCCTCCAGGGCCTCGGCCATCCAGGTCCCGAAGGGCGCCTCGGGAAAGGAACCGGCGAGGATCACGGCCCCTGAAATAACCCAGCCCTGCGCCTCCAACGTGTCCAGATCTGCCATCATGCGGGAAACCAGATCCGGGCTCTCGGCATCCCACTGAAGCGTCCGGATCCTCCCTGTCTTCGACAAGCCGCGCACCCAGGTTTCCCTGGTCCAGGGCACCGAGCTGGTCAGCACCAGATCATGGTCCGGGGCCAGATCTTCCGCCAGGGCCCGGCCCAACCGCCTCCTACCCCCGACCAGGACCCAGCAGGCCCTGCCCTCTCCGGAATTCCGCTCCATCCGGGCATTCTTCCACAAAGGCTCCATGAACCCCTACCTGAAACGCATCCGGTGGCGTCTGCTGTGGATCAGCTTTGCCTGCCTGACCCTGGCCCTGGGTTCCTTCGCCCTCAACCAGTGGGTCTATGCCGGCTCGGACGACCAGTGCTCCTGGGTCGTGGAGAAGGGAAAGATCGTCATCCGCGAGATCCTTCCGGAAGGCGTGGCCGAGGAGGCCGGCCTCCTCGAGGGTGACGAGCTGGTGAAGATCCAGGGCCGGGCCTACGAGCCCACCCTGGAAGGCACCCTGAAGGCCCAGCGCTTCATCAACAGCAAGCCCGAGGGCGCCATCCTCATCTACACCGTGAAGCGCCAGGGCCGCCAGATCCTCCTGCCGGTACGCCTGGTGAAGCCCCTGGACTGGGTGCAGCTGGCCCTCCTGGCGAATGGCATCCTGGCCTGGGCCGTGGCCCTGCTGGTGGTGCTCTCGGCTCCGGAACGGAAATCCTCGCGGCACTTCTTCTACCTGGCGGCCACGGCCCTGCTGATGTCAGGGGCGGCCATCTCGGGGAACCCCCCGGTGGTCATGCAGGTCATCGTGACCCTCATGGCAGGAATTGCATCCGCCCTTCTTCCACCACTTTGGATTCATTTCTTCCTACGCTTTCCCCACCCTTCGGAGTGGCGCAAGCACCGGCGGCTCCTCCAGGCCCTCTACGGAACCTTCGCCCTGTTGGCCCTGGTGCAGATGCTGGTCCGCTTCTGGGCCATCGCCGGCGACGGCGTCCTGAAGACCCTGGCCGGCACACCCCCGGAAGGCCCGCTGAAGGCCGCGCTCAACGCCTTCGGGTTCGCGAGCACCTCCCTCTACATCACGGCCGCCCTGACGGGTCTGGGCTTCTTCATCGCCGGAACCTTCAAGGCCCCCGAGCGGCTCCGGAAGGCCCTGCTGCCCTCCCTGATCGTGACGGCGGCCATCTGCCTCGACCTCCTGGCCTGGTCGATCCTCCAGGCCAAGTACGGGCACAGCCTCCTCTTCCGCCGGCAGATCTTCATCTTCATCCTGCCGGCCCCCCTCATCCCCATCAGCTTCGCCTACGCCATCTTCCGCCACGGGCTCTTCGACGTGCAGAAGGTGCTGCTGCGCTGGGTGAGCTACATGGCCATCCTGGCCCTCACCGTGGCCGCCTACCTCGGCGGCCTCGCCTGGGCCTTCTCCCACCTCTCCGCCATCCCCCCGGGTTGGGCCGGCGCCCTCATCGGCCTCCTCGCCCTGCCCCTGGGCTGGGCGCTCCGCCGTCTTCTGAAGGGCATCCGCCGCCGCTTCCGGCGTGATTTCGCCAGCACCCGCGACATCGCCCTCAGCGCCGTGCGCGAGCCCCGGAAGCGCTTCAGCGAGGAGGCCCTGGTCAAGTCCCTGCGCCGGGCCCTGGGCGAGGCCTTCCAACCCCACCTGCTCGAGATCCTGCGCATCGAAGACCGCCAGATCCTGCTGCCGGCCGCCGAGGCCTCCGACCGGGAGGACCGCCGCGTCTACTTCCCGCCCCAGCCGCTCCGCATCCCCCCGGGCCTCCTCCGCCTGGCCCGGGAGAACCGCGAGCTCGTGCTCGGGCTGGGCAGCGAGGAGGCGGACTGGATCCGTGATCAGGGCGGCACGCTGCGGGCCCATGTGGATGCCCTGGAGGCCCAGCTGCTGCTGCTCATCCTCGCGGGCGACACCCCCCACAGCGTCGTCCTCCTGGGCGGGAAGTACGCCGAACTGAACTACGGCCGGGAGGACCGGGAGCTGCTGCGCGAGGTGGCCCTGGCCGCGGGCCAGGTGCTGGAGACCGCGGTGATGCATCAGCGCCTGGTGGTCCAGGAGCGCCTCAGCCAGGAACTGGAGACGGCCCGCCGCATCCAGGAGGGCCTGGTCACCTCCCAGGTCCCGCCCATCCCCGGCTTCCACGTGGCCCTGCGCCTGGAGCCGGCGCTGGAGACGGGCGGCGATCTGCTCTTCGTGAAGCGCCGCCCAAGCGGCACCTGGCTCGCGGCCGTGGGCGACGTCTGCGGCAAGGGCCTCGCCGCGGCCCTCTACATGGCCCAGGCCACGGCCCTGCTCGAGCAGGCCGCCCAGACCGAGAACCAGAGCCTGGAGGAGATCCTCTGCTCGCTGGATCTCACCCTGCGGCAGCTGCTGGGCCACCGGGGCTTCCTCACGCTCATCCTGCTGGAGTGGGACGAGGCCGGGAAATACCGGCTCGCCCGGGCCGGCCACCCCGGGGCCCTGGTGCTCGAGGAGGCTGGCGGGGAAGGCCTGCGCGAGGTGGCTCCCCACGGACGCGGCCTGGGCCTGCGGCCTGCGGGCCCCGGGGACTGGCGGGTGGTCGAGGGGGTGCTCCCGCCACGGGGCTGGATGGTGCTCTACAGCGACGGCCTGTCCGAAGCCATGAACCAGGAGGGCGAGCTCTACGGGCTGGACCGGCTCAGCTCCCAGCTGCGGCGGCTATGGGGGACGGGAAGCCCCCGCGCGGCCTGCGAGGCGGTCTTCCACGACGTGGCCGCCTTCGATACCCAGAACCGGGATGACCGGACTTTGTTTATCCTAGGGAGAGAGGCCTAATGCGTCGCTCCCCCCTTCGATGGATCATCCCCACTTTCCTGGCGCTCCAGCTGGGGCTGCTCTGGATCCAGGGCGCTCAGCTCCACCGGCAGAACCAGGCGCTGCTAGGCTTACGCGAGGACATCCAGGCCCTCACGGAATCCATCGAGAACGGCCAGAGCACGGCGGACTTCCAGGATGAGGCCGAGGCCGTCCCCGCGAGCTTCGGTCCCCCGGCGGCCCCTACCAAGCGGATGGCGGTGCTGGGCGCCGAGGAGGAGCAGGAGTCGGCGGCCAAGGAGATCAAGGCCTCCCGGGACTCGGCGGAGAAGGCCGTGAAGGAGGCCCGGGAGGCGCAGTCCAAGCTGTCCATCGAGGAGAACGCCCGCAAAGTCGAGGAAGCGCGCAAGGTCCAGGCCGCCACCCGCACCTGGCAGGGCTGGGCCTGGGGCGCGGCTGGCCTGGTCGCCCTGGCGCTCGTGGCCCGGTCGGTGATTCGACGGCGCGCCTGATGTCCCTGCTCGACTACCTCCGGGAGGATCCGGACTGCCGCAGCCTGGCCGAGGGCGCGGTGCATGCCGTGGCGCCGGCGCTGGATGACCCGGACCCCGACCAGGTATCCATGCAGCTCAACGAGTGGGCCTTCATCCTGGCGGGCCGCATGCCCCTGCCCTGGAACACCCACCGCGCCATCGACGCCCTCAACCACCTGCTGTTCGAGGAGCTCGGCTTCGAGGGGGACCGCGAGACCTACGATGACCCGCTCAACGCCCTGCTGCCCGCCGTCATCGCCCGCCGAAAGGGCCTGCCCATCTCGCTCTCCATCCTCTGGGTGGACCTGGCCCGCCGCATGGGCTTCGATGCCGTGGGCGTGGGCCTGCCGGGGCACTACATCACGGCCCTCCGCACGGATTTCGGCCTGCTCTGCTTCGACCCGTTCCACAAGGGCCGCGCGGTGGGCGAAGAGCGCGGTGCCGAGTTGGTGAAGTCCGCCACGGCGGGCCGCATTGCCTTCCACCGGGACATGCTCCAGCCCGCCACCCACCGCGCCACGCTGATCCGGCTGGTGAGGAACCTCCACTTGCGCTTCATGCACGCCGAGGACTGGGAGGAAGCCCTGTGGACGGGCACCCACCTCATCCTGCTCGACCCCGGCAATCCCAGGACCCACAAGGAACGCGCGTTCATCCACCTGCAGCGCGACGAACCGGGGCAGGCCCTGCTGGACCTCCGGGAGGCCCTGCGCCTGAGCCCCGACCCCGATCCCGAGATCCAGGCCTGGCTCGCCCAGATCGGACAGGCCTGAGGAACGCCCATCGGGTTGGGGGCATCCTTCTGGCATGCGCAGCCAGCTACTCCAGTCCATCCCGATCCTCGCGGCCCTGCTCGCCATCGGATGCGGCACCCCGAAACTCATCTACGAGGTGGACCCGGCCTTCCGGTCCCGGAGCTATGCGACCGTGGCCGCAGACCCGCGCAAGGACCGGATCCTCCTCCGCGAGGGGGCCCGGCCCCTGAGTCCCGAGCTCCACACCCGGGCTGTCCTCGTCGAGCTGGGAGCCAGGAGGTACCAGACTGCCCCAGCGGAGGAGGCGGACCTCTGGGTGGCCGCCTTCGTCCTGACGAGCGGTCATGGGGAACGGGGTGGAGGTCACGGCGGCGGGAAAGGGGCCGCCCGGTCCGCTGGCGGCGAGGGCCGGCATGGGGGCGGGAGGGGCCGCCCGGAAGGCGGCGGGGAGGAGTCCGGCGGGCGGGGCGGAGGCCTCATCGTCATCGTGCAGGTCCAGGACCGCAGGTCCGGTCTCACCGTCTGGCAGGGCGAGATGAACCTCGATCCCCACGAGAAGGGCCTGGATGGCCGGCCGCCGAGCATCGAGGCCGCGGTGAGGGAACTGCTGGGCCCCTTCCCGCCCCGACCCTGAAGCAGCCAGAAGGCGGACACCCACAAGGAAAGCGGGGGCCTGCCGGCCCCCGCTGCTGACAGCCGACGGCTGGAAGCTACTTCTGCTGCGCCTCGACGACGGTGAGCGCCGTGAGGTGGATGATGTCGTTCAGGTCGCTGTGCCGCTGCAGGACGTGCACCGGGGCGGCCATGCCGCAGGTGATGGGGCCGATGACCTCGGCGCCCGCCAGCCGCTGCACCAGCTTGTAGCCGATGTTGCCGCTGGTGAGGTCTGGGAAGATCAGCACGTTCGGGCCGCCCGGCAGGTCCACCCAGGGGTAGTTCTCGGCCAGGACGCCATCGGCCAGGGCCGTGTCGGCCTGCATCTCGCCGTCGCATTTCAGCTCGGGCCGGGTCTCCTTCACGATCTGGACGGCCTTCTGGACCTTGCGGACCAGCGGGTGGTCCACGCTGCCGAAGCTGGAGAAGGAGAGCATCGCCACCTTGGGCTCCATGTTGAAGGTGTCCTTCACGAGGTCCGAGGTGAGCATGGCGATCTCGGCCAGTTCCTCGCCCGTGGGCTCGATGTTCATGGTCGTGTCGGAGAAGAACAGCACGCGGTTCTTCAGCACCATCGTGTAGACGCCGCAGACCTTCTTGACACCCTTGCGGGTGCCGATGACTTCCAGGCAGGGCCGGATGGTCTCGGGGTAGTACATCGTCAGGCCGGCGATGAGGCCGTCGGCCTTGCCCAGGCGGCACATCATGGCGCCGAAGTAGATGCGGCGGCGGATCTGGCGCTTGGCCTCCGTGCGGGTGACGCCGCGGCGCTTGCGCAGGTCGTAGAACGCGTCTTCCGCCTCCTGGCGCCAGGCCACGGTGCCGGGATCGAGGATCTCGATGCCCTCGAGGCCGATGCCGTGATCGGCGGCCACGGCCTTGATCTTGGCGGGCTCGCCCAGCAGGATCGGGACGCAGATGCCCTCGTCCACCATCTGGGAGACGGCCTGGAGGATCAGCGGATGGTCGCCCTCGGGGAAGACCACGCGCTTGGGATTCTCCTTGGCACGGTGCACGACACTGCGGATGACGTCCTTGCTGCGGCCCTGGAGGCCTTCGAGGCGCTCGATGTAGGCCTTCATGTCAGCGATGGGCTTCCGGGCCACGCCCGTGTCCATGGCCGCCTGGGCCACGGCAGGGGCCACCCACAGCAGCACGCGGGGATCGAAGGGCTTGGGGATGATGTAGTCGGGCCCGAAGGTGAACTTCTGGCCGGCGTAGGCGCGCGTCACGCTCTCGGGGACTTCCTGGCGAGCCAGGGCCGCCAGGGCCTGGGCGGCGGCGATCTTCATGGGCTCGTTGATCTCGGAGGCGCGCACGTCGAGGGCACCACGGAAGATGAAGGGGAAGCCCAGGACGTTGTTCACCTGGTTCGGGTAGTCGCTGCGGCCCGTGGCCAGGATGATGTCATCGCGGGTGGCCTTGGCGGTGGGGTAGTCGATCTCGGGATCAGGGTTGGCCAGGGCGAAGACGATGGGCTGCTTGGCCATGCTCAGCAGCATCTCCGGCGTCAGGGCGCCCTTGCTGGAGCAGCCCACGAACACGTCCGCATCCTTGATGGTGTCGGCGAGGGTGCGCCACTCGCTGGGCTTGGCGAACTTCTCCTTGTACTTGTTCATGCCCTCGGTGCGGCCGGTGTAGACCAGGCCCTTGGTGTCGCAGAGCCAGAGGTTCTCCAGCTTGACGCCGGCCTCGATCATCATGTTCGCGCAGGCGATGGCCGAGGCGCCGGCACCGCTGAACACCACCTTCATGTCGGGCATCTTCTTGCCGGTGATCTCGCAGGCGTTCATCAGCGCGGCGGTGCTGATGATGGCCGTGCCGTGCTGGTCGTCGTGGAAGACGGGGATGTTCATCTCCTTCTTCAGACGGGTCTCGATCTCGAAGCACTCGGGGGCCTTGATGTCTTCCAGGTTGATGCCGCCGAAGGTGGGTTCCAGGGCGCGGGCCACCTGGCAGAAACGGTCGATGTCAGTCTCGTCCACCTCGATGTCGAACACGTCGATGTCGGCGAAGCGCTTGAAGAGCACACCCTTGCCTTCCATGACGGGCTTGCCGCCCAGGGCGCCGAGGTTACCCAGGCCCAGCACGGCAGTGCCGTTGGAGAGCACGGCCACGAGGTTGCCCTTGGCGGTGTACTCATAGGCCATCTCAGGGTCCTTCTCGATGGCCAGGCAGGGTTCCGCCACGCCGGGGGAGTAGGCCAGGGAGAGGTCGCGGGCGGTGGAGCAGGGCTTCGTGGCGATGACCTCGATCTTCCCCTTCCGTCCCATCGAATGGTAATCGAGGGCTTCCTGTTTCTTCATGGCCACACTCCTTGAATTGAGTGCCCTGTCTGTGGGCTGAATGCCCCCAGCTTACACCTCGCATGACGTGATCTTCCCTGGAAGGTCATCAATCGGCCCCTTTGTTGCGCCGATCACATGGAATGCTTTCAAAACTTCCAGAAGCCCGCGGGCGGGCGTAGGCTCCTCCTGGAGGTCTCCATGCGCGCCCTGGCCCTGCTGCTGCCTTGTATCCTGGCCTTGCCCCTCTCCGCCCAGAAAGCCAAGCCGGCCCCGGCCAAGGCCGAGCCTGCCAAGGAGGCCAAGATCGACTGGGACGGGGAGTGGACCCTCCACACGGCGCAAAGCGACAAGATCGACGAGCAGATCGAGACCCACCTCAAGGACCTGAACTTCGGCCTCAGGCTGATCTGGAAGAAGAAGCTGCAGTCGGCCTGCCGCAGCTACGGCCAGCTCGACATCCTGGCGGGAAGCGCCTTTTCCGTGACCCTGGACAAGGAGCGCTCCATCGACACCCCCTTCGATGGCACCGAGGAATCCTGGAAGCGCAGCGACGGCGAGGCATTCAAGGTCTCCCTCAGTGGCCAGGGCCCGACCCTGGTGCAGACCCTCACGGGAGACGGCTACGTGCTGAAGCACGTCTATTCCATGCGCAAGGACGGCAGCTCCCTGGCCCTGCAGGTGACCTACACGCACCCCAAGCTGGACAATCCGTTCAGCTACAAGCTCGTCTACAAGCGCAAAGAGTGAGGGGCCCCTGGGGCACACTGGGGGGATGCGCCAGCTCGTCCCGCCACCCCTGCCCTGTCGTCCCCCCTGGTGGGCGCAGTCCGGCCACCTGCAGACCATCCTGGGCAACTACCTGCCGGGGCAACCGTCCAGCCACCCCTCGGAGCCCCTGCACATCGCCCTGCCGGACGGCGACCAGCTCGCGGCACGCCACTACCCCGGCGAGCGGCCGATCCTGACCCTGGTCTTCCACGGCCTCGGGGGCGACGATCAGGCCCACTACGTCCGGCGAACGGTGGCCGTGGCCCGGGGCCTGGGCCACCATGTCTGGACGGTGAACCACCGGGGCTGCGGCGCTGGCCGTGGACTGGCACGGAGGCCCTACCACAGCGGCTCCGGCGACGACCTGGGGGCGGCCTTCGCCGCGGCCCGCGAGCGCCACCCGGACCTGCGCCAGCTGGCCATCGCCTACTCCCTCTCCGCCAATGCCCTGCTGCTGAACCTGGGCGGAGGTCTGCCCGAGCCCGCGGCCCGCCCGGACGCGGCCATCGCCGTGAACCCGCCTGTGGACCTGGGCGCCTGCGCCGAGGCCATCCACGCCGGCCTGAGCCGGCTGTACGAGCTCCGCTTCATCCGACGCTGCCGCAGCGCCATCCGCCAGCGCGTCGAGGACGGGCTCATCCCGAACGCCTACCGGACCTGGCCCCTCATGAGCCTGCGCGAGTTCGACGACGCGTACACCACGAAGGCCGGCGGCTTCGCCGACGCCGACGACTACTACGCCCGGTGCTCGGCCCGCTGCCACCTGTCGAAGGTCGCCGTGCCCACGGTGGTTCTCATGGCCAAGGACGATCCCTTCATCCCCTGGCGGCACGCCGTCGAATCGGCACCCTCCGGCCAAGTGCACCTCCACCTCGAGGCCCATGGCGGCCACATGGGCTACCTCAGCCGGGATCTGCCCGGCCACCGCTGGCTGCCCTACGCGGTGGAGCACTATGCCCGGCAACTGCTGGATTAGCCGAGCGGACACCCGTTCACCAAGTCTCCACCAGCATCAGGTGCCCCTCCCGTCCCGTGCCCTGGACCCAGACCGCCGCGGCCCCCTGGGGACAAAGCCGGATCCGGGGAAGGGCGCAGAGGTGATTCGAGACCTGCGTCAGGGCGCTGGGCTCCGCCCAGGCGCCCTGCTTCAGCCTCGCGGAAACCCACTCGCCGTCGGTCCCTTGATGCACGGCGATCAGGCCGGCGCGACCTTCCGCCCCCAGGTCGATGGCGAACTCCCGCACGGGGTTTTGGCCCAGTTCCAGGCATTCCGCCCCGCCCTCCCAGGCCCCCTTCGTGAAGGCCTTGGCGATCAGGCGGGAGGCCCCGTGTCCCTCGGCCTGGCACCAGGCGGCCAGGGCCTCGCCGGCCCCGGTCATCACCAGCCTCGGGTGCGTGAAGGTCTGGGCCCGGGCAAGCACGTCGGGCGGGCCCCATTCGCTCCGCTGCCCGTCGTAGTAGCTGGCCTCGAGGCTGGCCCGTTCCCCTCGCGGGGCGTGGATCCAGAGCGCCAGCGCGTTTCCCAGGTCGTCCATGACCACCTGCGGATGGCGGGCCTCATGGGACACCACCGGCACGGGCCGGTCGGACCAGATGCGGTCGGAGGGCCAGTAGTGGCTGGCCACCAGGCCCTCCCAGGCCCCGCCTTGGGCCGCCCAGAGCACCATGGCGTGCTCCCGGTGGTTCGCGGCCAGCCGGGGCTCCGCCGTCGCGGCGCCGGGTAGCCCCAGGGTCGTGGGGACCTGCTCCCAGGACTGGCCCCGGGTATCGAAGGACTGAGCCATGACCTCGAAGCGCCCCCCGGTCTCCAGGAGCCACACCACCAGGGCGTTGCCGCGCCGGTCCACGGCGGCCTGAAGATGGTGGATCTGTCCTGGCGTCCTGAACAGGATCTGGGACTCGCCCTCCGCGCCCCCCAGGATCTTGCCCAGGACCTGCCGTTCCTCCCTGGCCACGGCCTGCCAGAGGGCCAGACCCCGCCCTTCGGGATTCAGGAAGATCCGCGGGGTCATCCCGGGCCCCAGGGGAAGCCGGACCAGCGCCGGCGCGGATCGGGGCCCGACCGGCATGGTCCAGAGCTGGCCACCGTTCTCCCACAGGGCCGTCCCCAGGCCCTGGCCATCCAGGGCCAGGCAGGCCTCACCGATGCCACCCCGATCCAGCACCAGGGGCGTTCGCCAGGTCGTCGCCTCCTTGGACCTGTCCGGGCGGAGGCTCCGGGCGAGGCGCCTCAGGCTTTCCATGGCCATGACTGTCCCCTTCCGCCAACTCCACGAAGGCCGGCCACCCGGGGACATCCCCGATCAGCCACCGACCCGGAAGATCCGAAATGCGATCATTTCCTGGATCATACTAGGCAATTACCGCTCATGTCTCCTGAAACCCTGGACTTCCCGGAGCCCCGCCACCAGGCCCGGCAGGAGGCCGAGGACCCTGGCCAGTTCCTCCTCCGTCGTCCCCCGCCCGAGGCTGAAGCGCACGGTGCCAACGGCGTAGGCCTCCGGCACCCCCATGGCGCGCAGCACATGGCTGGGCTCCCGCATGCCGGTGCTGCAGGCGCTGCCGGTGGAGACGCAGATGCCGTGCTCCCCAAGCCTGAGCTGCAGGGCCTCGCCTTCGAGGCCCGCAAACCCCGCCAGGCAGGTGTTGGGCAGCCGGGGGGCGCCCCCCCCGTGGAGGCGGACCTCCGGGATGTCGGCGAGCAGGCGGGCCTCCAGGGTATCGCGCAGCCCACGCAACCGCTCCATGTCCGGCAGGCCCAGGCGTGCCAGCTCAGCGGCCATCCCCAGGCCCACGAGGCCAGGCACGTTCTCGGTACCGCCCCGCCGTCCGCGCTCCTGAGAGCCGCCCAGCATGAGCGGCTTCAGCCGCACCCCCCGCCGGATCATGAGCGCGCCCGTGCCTTTGGGCCCGTGGAACTTGTGGCCGCTGAGGCTGAGCAGGTCCACCCCCCAGGCGGCCGCGTCCACGGGGATCTTGCCCATGGCCTGGGTGGCGTCCACCAGGAAAAGCGCGCCCTTGGCTCTGGCGATGCCAGCGGCCTCGGCCACCGGGAACAGCACGCCCGATTCATTGTTGGCGGCCATGACGGCCACCAGGGCGGTATCGGGCCGCACAGCGGCTTCCAGGGCCGCCAGGTCCAGACGGCCTTCTCCGTCGACGCCCACATCGGTGATGGTGCCGCCCTGCCCCTTCCACCACAGGACGAGGGCCCGCACCGCGGGGTGCTCCACGGTGGTGGTGACCAGGTGCCGCTTGGCCGGAAAGGCCTCCCACACGCCCCGGAAGGCATGGTTCAGGCTCTCGGTGCCGCCGCTGGTGAAGACGATCTCCGCGGGCGTGCAGCCCACCAGCTCAGCCACCTGCTCCCGCGCCGCCACCACGGCGCCATCCGACAGGTGGCCCAGGGCATAGGCCGCGCTGGCGTTGCCGAAGCGCTCCGTGAACCAGGGCCGCATGGCCTCGAAGGCCTCGGGGGCGAGGGCGGTCGTGGCGTTGTGGTCGAGGTACGTCAGGTCCATGGGGCTAGTGTCCCATCTCCTGGAGCGCCGCCACCGCCTGCTCCCGGGCCGTCAGGTCCGGGGCCTTGCCCTGGAAGCTCTTCCCGGCCCCTCCGCCCTTGGCGCCCAGGAGGGCCGCCACGGCCTTGCCGGCGGCGGGGACGTCCAGGGCCGAGCCTTCCCCCGCGCTCAGGAGGAAGAGGCCCTGCCCGCCCGCATCGGAGGTGAGGAACGCAGCCTTGCGGGGGGCGGCGGTGAGGATGCCGCGGGCCAGCTTCTGGAGGAAGGCCATGTCCCGGCCCTCGAAGTGGGCCTCCACCATGATCCCGGGCCGGGTCGCCAGGGCGGCGGCCTGGAATTCCGCCAGCTCCTCCTCCACCTTCCGCCCCCGCCGCTCCAGGGCCAGCAGCTGGTCCAGCTTGACCTGGAGGGCGGCGACCAGGTCCTCGTCCGGCGCGCCCAGCAGGCTCCGCAGCGCCGCGTTGCGCTTCTCGTGCGCCCCCAGGCGCAGCCGGGCGCGCCTGCCGGCCACATAGAAGAGGCGCGTGCCGCCCCGGATGGACTCGGTCCCCAGCAGCTTCAGGCACTCGATCTCGCCCGTGTGGCGCAGATGGGTGCCGCCACAGGTGTTCAGGTCCAGGTCCGCGATCTGCACCAGGCGGATGTCACCGGTGTGGCCCTCCGGAAGGCCGCGGGAGCGCACGGCCTCCCGGCCGTAGGCCTCGGCATCCACCCAGCGGGCCGAGACTTCGCGCCGGGCACGGATCTCGGCGGCCACGGCCTCTTCGAGACGATCCATCTCGCTGGGCGAGA
This sequence comes from Holophagaceae bacterium, assembly GCA_046331485.1. Classification (GTDB taxonomy): domain Bacteria; phylum Acidobacteriota; class Holophagae; order Holophagales; family Holophagaceae; genus Geothrix. The sequence goes on from JAXLQS010000002.1 coordinate 248,018, forward strand.
TGGCGGGGGCATCCAGCTCGATGTCGCAGACCGTGGGCCCCAGGTGGAAGGCCGTGGTGCCCCACTGGAAGCGGTCCTGGGCCACGGCCGTCAGGAGGTGCTGGCCCGTGTGCTGCTGCATGTGGTCGAAGCGGCGGACCCAATCCAGGCTCAGCGAGGCAGGACCCTCGGGCAGGGCCTGGCCGAGGTAGTGCCGCACCTCGCCCCCCCGCTTCTGGACATCCACCACCGCCACGCCGTTCACGGTGCCCGAATCGCAGGGCTGGCCGCCCCCTTCGGGGTAGAAGACCGTGTCCTCCAGGACGGCGAAGGGCCTTCCCTCCTCCGTGCCGACGCGCAGGACGCGGGTCTCCAGCGATGTGGCAAAGGGGTCGCGTTCGTAGGCGGGCAGCTTGGGCATGCGGGGAGCCTAGCACGGCCGGGCTGATAGGCTGGAGGGGTCGCCATGTCCCACATTCCCCTCCCCGAGCGCCTTCGCCCGGCCACCCTCGACGAGGTGGTGGGCCAAGCCCATTTGCTGGGCCCGAAGGGGGCGCTGACGCGGCTCACCGCCGGCGGGCGCCTGCCCTCCATGGTGATGTGGGGCCCGCCGGGCACGGGCAAGACGACCCTGGCCCGCATCCTGGCGGAGGCCACCGGCCACGGGTTCATGGAGTTCTCCGGCGTGAGCGGGAGCGCCGCCGAGCTGAAGAAGTTCCTCACCGAGAGCCGCGAGATGCCGCTGTTCCGCAGCGTGCCACCGGTGGTGTTCCTGGACGAGATCCACCGCTTCAACCGGGCGCAGCAGGACATCCTCCTGCCCTTCCTCGAGCGCGGCGAGGCCATCCTCATCGGCGCCACCACGGAGAACCCGGCCTTCTACCTGAACCCCGCGCTGCGGAGCCGCTGCCAGCTCATCGCTCTGAAGGCGCTGGAACCCCTCCACATCCAGCAGGTGCTGAAGCGGGCCTGGGCCAAGGAACAGCCGGGCCAGCCGGAGCCCGCGAAAGTCTTCGAGTGGCTCTCGCACTGGGCTGGCGGCGATCTGCGCTCGGCCCTCTCCGGGCTGGAAACGTGGATGGAGATGCCCGATCCCGATCTGGAATCGCTGCAGGGCGCCCTGGGCGGCCGCATGATGTTCGACCGGGCCGACGGCCACTACGACCTGGCATCGGCCTTCCAGAAGAGCCTGCGGGGCTCGGACGCGGACGCCGCCCTCTACTACCTGAGCCGTATGATCCGCGGCGGCGAGGATCCCCGCTTCATCGCCCGGCGCCTCATGGTCTGTGCCGCGGAGGACGTGGGCAACGCCGATCCCCAGGCCTTCCTCCTCTGCGAGGCCGCCAGCCGCGCCGTGGAGCAGATCGGCTGGCCCGAGGCCCGCATCCCCCTGGCCCAGGCCGTGATCTACACGGCCAACGCCCCGAAGAGCAATGCCACCGTGTTGGCCATCGACACGGCCCTGGCCGCCGATGACGCCCCCATCCCCGAGGCCATCCGTGACGCCCACACGGCCACGGCCCGCAAGGCCGGGCGCGGCGCGGGCTACCACTACTCCCACGACGACTACGACCGTGAGCAGGCCTTCCTGCCGGACAAGCTGCGGGGCACCGCCTTCTACGCGCCGAAGCGCCCCCAGGAGCGCAGCTGGCGGGACCGCCAGGAACCCGATGCCGCGGCCCTTTCCGCCCTGTGGGAAGCCTGGGTCGGGGCCCACCCCGACGGCGGGGAACTGCCCCTGGAACCCTGGAGCGAGACGCTCGCCTGCAGCCGGGAGGCCCTCGCCCGCGCCCTCGGCAAGCTGGCCCAGGGGAAGTTCAGCCTGGGGCGCAAGCTCGAGGCGAGGCCGGTCTAACCGTCGCTGCTCCAACCCAGCAGGCTGGCGCCGTAGCGCTGCCCGCAGACGTATAGCGGCACGGTCAGCACGGTGATGATGGCGCCGGTGTCCCGGGCGTAGGTCTGCACCAGGAACTCCTGGCGGCCGGAGGGCCTCTCCCCCAGGTCCGCCACGCGCTGGAAGTCGAGGCGGCTGGCCCGATCCGGAAGCGCCACGGCGGCTTCGCCCAGGCCGTGCCGGGCCCCCCGCACCAGGACCCGGTTGTCCGTGAAGAAGCGCTTCGCCCGGTTCCCTGAGAGATCCAGGTCCGGCTGCCCGGTCCAGTCCTTCGTGAAGGCTTTGTTGTGGGAGGGGCCATACGAATTCAGGTCGATGATCAGGGCGAAGGTCAGCCTCGGCTCCTGCTCCAGGATCCGGTCGAAGGCCCCCTGCAGGGTGCGATCCACGAGGCCGTCGTAGGCCGTGCGGAACTTGGGCGGCGTGAACCCCTCCGGGGGCACGCGGAGGACACTGAAGAACTGGGAGAGGCTCTGGATCCCGGCCCCCCGGATCTCCGTGTAGTCGAGGGCCAGCAGCTGCTCGGCGGTGATGCGCCCAGCCTTCACTGGGGTCTCCAGGATTTCCGCGCTGGTTTCCGCCAGTCCCCGGGCCAGGCCGAGGGCCCGGTGGAAGAGGGAGCCCGTGTCGTAGGCCGCCAGGTGGCGATGCCCCTCCTCGGTGAGGGAGGTCACCGCAAAGGCATCCTGGGCCACCGCATCGGCCGCGGACTTCAAGGTCCCCGTGGAATCCAGCAGCCTCCCAGAGGCCTCCACGAGCGACTCGGCGTCGCCCCGCTCCTTGCTTGCGGTCTCGGCGAGACTGGCCACGGTTCCCGCGGTGGACTCAGCCAGGCCGGCGATGTCCGAGAGCCGCTTCTCGACCGCCTCCACCTGGTCGCGCGTCGCGGTGGCCAGGCCCAGGCTCTGCTCCATGGCCTCGCGGGCTGGATCCAGGTCCTTCCGGATGGCGTCGAGGAGGGCCGCGATCTCCTGGGTCTGGCGCGAAGTCCGGTCCGCGAGTTTCCGGACCTCCTCGGCCACCACGGCGAAACCGCGCCCGTCGGCGCCGGCATGGGCGGCCTCGATGGCGGCGTTGAGGCTCAGCATGCCCGTGCGGTCGGCGATCTCGCCGATGACCTGGGACACCTCGTTGACCTTCAGGATGTGACCCAGCAGGGATTCCAGGCGTTCCGCCGTCACCGTGGTCTGCTGCTGGAGGTGCCGGACCGTGGCCACGGCCAGGTCGCTCTCCTGGCGGCCCTTTTGGGTCTGGTCCGCCATGCGGCGCGTGGACTCGGCGGCGTCCTCCGTGGCGATCGCGGACAGGGCGATGTTTCCGCCCAAGCTGTCGAGGGTTTCCTGCATGGCACGGGTGCCGGAGAGGATCTGATCGATCTCCCGGGCCAGGGTCTGCACCCGGACGGAGGTCCTGGCGGCACCGGCCGCGGATTTGTTGATCACGGTCTCCAGCTCGGCGAGGTCCCGCCGCATGGCCTCCGAACCACCGGCCGGGAAGCCATCCAACGCGGGATTCGAAGCGGACTCGGACATGCACGGCCTTTCGGGGATGCCCTTCTATCGGTCGCGTCTCCCAGGTCTGAAGTTCAGTCCAGGTGCCCCATGCGGCCCTGCTGGTAGTCCTGGACCGCCTGCTCCAGCTCCTCCTGCGAGTTCATCACGAAGGGGCCGTAGTGGGCGATGGGCTCCCGGAGGGGTTCGCCCGCCAGCAGCATGAGGCTCACGGGCGTGAGGGCCTCGAGGGCCAGGGATTCGCCCATCCCCAGCAGCGCCACGGTATCCGCCGGCACCTCGGTGCCTTCCAGGCGCACCGAACCGTGCAGGGGCACCACAGCGGCGGTCCAGCCCTCCGGCACGGCCTGCTGGAACCGGGCCCCAGCCGCCAGCTCCAGGTGGGCGTAGGCGATGCGGGTGGGGGTGCGCGCCGGGCCCGTGATGCCAGCCCAGGTGCCCGCCAGCACCCGGATGCGGCCACCGGGCAGCTCCGTCCAGGGCATGGTCTCGGGCTGCAGGTCCGTGTAGCCGGGCTGGCTCCCCTTGTGGGCCTTGGGCAGGTTGATCCAGAGCTGGATGCCCTCAATGGGGCCGCCCGTCTCGAGGTGCTCTGGCACTGGCATCTCCTCATGGACGATCCCGGCCCCGGCATTCATGAGCTGGGCCCCGCCGGGCCGCAGCAGACCGGAGCCGCCCGTGCTGTCCCGGTGCCTGAAGGCGCCCTGGATCAGGTAGGTGAGGGTCTGGAAGCCGCGGTGCGGATGGGGCGGGAAGCCCGCGTCCGTGCCCGGAGGCAGCACCATGGGACCGAAGTGGTCCATGAGGAGGAAGGGGTCCATGGCCCGGAAGGCCTCGGCGCCGCGCTGCCCCTGCCCGGGCACGAGCCGGACCAGGGGCACCCGGTTCCCGTCCTGGGTGGGAAGGCCTGCCACCAGGGAAGTGACGGACTTGGGGCTCATGGCGGGCTCCTCAGACGAGGTCGAAGAACAGGATTTCGGCGGGGGATCCAGCCACCACGCCGATGGACGGCTCCCCTTCGATGCACGCGGAGTCCCCGGCGTTCATGGTCCGCCCCGCCAGCGTGACGGAACCGGTCGCCACCTGGAGGAAGCCGGCCTGGCCGGGCGGAATCGCGGCCGTGTCCTCCCGCCCGGCGTCGAGCCGGGCGGCGAAGACGCGCACATCCTGGAACAGCCGGACGGAGCCGCCGGCCCCGTCCGGGCTGGCGATCAGGCGCAGGCGGTTGCGCAGATCCGCCTCCAGGAAGGCCGCCTGGTCGTAACGGGGGGTCAGGCCCTGCCGTTCGGGCAGGATCCAGATCTGGAGGAAATGGACCGGCTCCTCCGCCGATCCGTTGAACTCGCTGTGGCGGATGCCCGTGCCCGCGCTCATGACCTGGGCCTCCCCGGGCCGGATGACGCCATGGGTGCCCAGGCTGTCCCGATGCTCCAGCGTCCCAGACAGCACCCAGGTCAGGATCTCCATGTCCCGATGGCCGTGGGTGCCGAAGCCTTTGCCCGGCTGGACGCGGTCCTCGTTCAGGACCCGGAGGGCGCGGAACTGGGTGTGCTCGGGGTCGAAGTAGTCGCCGAACGAGAAGGTGTGGCGCGTGTCCAGCCATCCGAAATCCGCATGACCCCGGGAATCGGCAGGTCGAAAGGTGATCATGGTGCCTCCCGGATCCATTTTAGGTGTTACAACTCGCATTTCAAGTCCTCCCTGAAAAAATCCCGGCCATTGAGGACCATCGACTTATCTTTGGGGTATCCGACGGGAGGTCACCATGATCACGCGGGTGCTGGTGGGGGTGGATTTTTCCGAGGCCTCGAAGCAGGCCCTGGAGCGGGCCGGCCGCTGGGCGGTCCAGTGCGGTGTACCCCTGGTGGCCATGCATGTCCTGCAGCCCCCGGCGCCCATGCTTCCGGAGGCCCAGATCGCCCTGCCCGACCCCGCCTGGCTGCACAGCATGGAGGACCATGCCCGCGAGCAGCTGGAGGGCTGGGTCAAGCCCTACACAGGGGCCTCGGTCATCGTGAAGTGGGGCGGCCCGGCGGAGGAACTGGTCTCCGAGGCCGACCCGGAGACCCTTCTGGTGGTGGCCCAGGTGGGTCACTCCACCCTGGAGCGCCTCCTCTTCGGCAGCACCGCCGCCCGGGTGGTGCGGCTCGCGCCCTGCGATGTGCTCGTGGTGAGGACCGGGACGGCGCATTGACTGCGTGCCTTCAACGGGAGGGCCCGCCCTGCGGCGGGCCCGTTCGCGGGAGGCACGACTGCCACCCGAATCAGCGGTAGGCCGGAATCCCGTTCCGGGCACCCATCGCTGACTCGCGTCAGCGATACGCAGGAATGCCCGTCACCTCCTGGCCGATGATGAGGGTGTGCATGAGGCCCCGCTCCGTTGAAGGCGCCGCAGGCACCTGAAACGGGAGGGCCCGTCTTGCGGCGGGCCCGTTCGCGGGAGGTACGACTGCCACCCGAATCAGCGGTAGGCCGGAATCCCGTTCCGGGCACCCATCGCTGACTCGCGTCAGCGATACGCGGGAATGCCCGTCACCTCCTGGCCGATGATGAGGGTGTGCATGTCATGCGTGCCCTCGTAGGTGTAGACGCTCTCGAGGTTGGCCATGTGGCGCATGACGGGGTACTCGTCGAGGATGCCGTTGGCGCCGAGGATGGTGCGGGCCTTGCGGCAGATTTCGAGGGCCACGTTCACGTTGTTCATCTTGGCCATGGAGACCTGGGCGGGCGTGAAGGTCTTGGCATCCTTCAGACGGCCCAGCTGGTGAACCAGGAGCTGCCCCTTGGTGATCTCGGTGACCATCCAGGCCAGCTTCTCCTGCTGCAGCTGGTAGCTGGCGATGGGCTTGTCGAACTGGATGCGGCTCTTGGCGTAATCCAGGGCGCACTGGTAGCAGGCGTCCGCGGCGCCCAGCGCCCCCCAGGCGATGCCGTAGCGGGCCTGGGTGAGACAGCCCAGCGGGCCCTTCAGGCCCTTCACGTTGGGCAGCAGGGACTTCGCCTCGTCGACGATCACGTCCTCCAGCACCAGTTCGGAAGTGGTCGAAGCCCGCAGGCTCCACTTGCCTTTCATCTCGGGGGCGCTGAAGCCGGGCGTGCCCTTCTCCACCAGGAAGCCGCGGATGCCCTCCTCGGTCTGGGCCCACACCACGGCCACGTCTGCGACGGTGCCGTTGGTGATCCACATCTTGGTGCCGTTGAGGCGCCATTTGCCGCCGGGCTCCTTCACGGCCTTGGTGAGCATGCCGCCGGGGTTGGAGCCGAAATCCGGCTCCGTGAGGCCGAAGCAGCCGACCTTCTCGCCGGTCGCGAGCTTAGGCAACCAGTGCTTCTTCTGTTCCTCGCTGCCATAGGCGTAGATGGGCCACATGACCAGGCTGCCCTGCACGGAGGCGAAGGAGCGCAGGCCGGAATCGCCGCGCTCCAGCTCATACATCAGGAGGCCGTAGGCGACATTGGAGACGCCCATGCAGCCGTATGCCTCGGGCAGCGAAGGGCCGTAGAAGCCCAGCTCGCCCATCATGGGGATGAGGTGCTTGGGAAAGGTCTGGGCCTGGGCGTGCTGCTCGATGATGGGCAGGACTTCCGCATTGATGAACTTGCGGGCCGACTCGCGGATCATGCGCTCTTCGTCGGTCAGCAGGCCCTCGAAGCCCATGTAGTCGGTGATGTGGGTGAAGGTGGCGTAGGCGCCAGCCATGGGGACCTCCTGATGTACCCTGAAGCCTCGGGCGGATGATGGAAACGGCGCTGCAGCAGCGCGCCGGGGCCAGTCTACCGCTGCGTTAAAACCGGGCCAGAGGCCCATCCCGTCCAACCGGGAGGATACCTGTCATGTCGCCGATCACCTTGACGATCTGGAAAATCACGACCTCTGGGTAAGGTCCTCAAGCAGCCGGTCGCCGGTGGCATGGGGCACCTCGTGGCAGTGCCGGCAGCGGGCCTCGTAGGCCTCGGCTGCGCCCACCAGCACCTGACCGCCAGTGTGCACCATGCGCTGGGTGCGGCCCGCCAGGGCCCCGCAGACCATGCAGATGGCCTGGAGCTTGGTGACGTACTCCGCCTTCGCCAGCAGAAGCGGCATGATGCCGAAGGGCTCGCCGTTGGAATCCTGGTCGAGCCCCCCGGCGATGACGCGCACGCCGCGGTTGGCCAGATCCTCGATGATGGGGATGAGCCCCTCGTCCATGAACTGCACCTCATCCAGGGCCACCACCTGGGCCTCCGGGTCGAGCAGGCGGGCCAGTTCCACCGTGTCCTTCACCGGTATGGCCTCGTGCTTGCGCTGGCTGTGGCTGGCGATGGCGGAGACATCGTAGCGGTCATCCAGGGCCGGCTTGAAGACCTGCACCTTCTGCTTGCCGATGAGGGCCCGCTTGATGCGCCTGATGAGCTCCTCGGACTTGCCGGAGAACATGGGGCCGCAGATCACCTCCAGGGAACCCTGGCGCTGGTGCACGAACATCGGAAATCCTTATTGCTTCTTGGGGGTGGGGGCGGGTTCCAGAGGTGGTGCCACCGGCTGGGCCATGGGATCCGGAGCCTTCGAGAGATCCGGGACGGGATTCGGCCCATCCAGCGGGCGCCCCAAAGCCTTGGCCAGCATAACGCCGCCATCCTTCGGGGAGGCCATCCGCAGGGCCCAGGCCTGGCGGAGCCGCGTCGGGCCCTCCGGCACCAGCCGAACATCCACGGCCTGGAGGCTGGCCAGGCCCATGTTCATGGAGCCCCGGTGGTGGGGCACATACAAGGCCAGCGGCACGGCGAATCCCAGGGCCACGATGGGCCAGAGGAAGCGGCTGGGTTCCCACTCCACAGGCGTCAGATCCGGATGGCCATCTACCACCCAGGGACGCACCACCTTGGGGGCGTCGCCCGTGATGGGCTCCAGCAGCCCGGCCTCGATGAGATCGGCGATCGCCTTGCAGGTATCCAGTTCCTCGTAGCGGCTGACCTGGACTACGTCCTTGATGGCCTGGGCGTGGTCGAAATAGGAGAGCACCATCTCCTGCTCATGGGTGAGTCCCGACGTCCCGTGCTGCACCTGCCCCTTGCCGTCCAGGACGGAGGACAGGTCCCGGTCGATGTCCAGATGGAGGGCCTGGGCCCGCGGGGACTTGCCGAGCGGCACATCCAGGGCCGGCAGGCGCCGTTCCACTTCCGGCCATTCATCCTGGATGCGGGCAGCCTCCATGAGGACCGTATCCACGGGAATCGGCAGGAAGTGGTCCCGGTCCAAGTCCGGCGGCAGCATGGAATCGAAGCGGTAGTCGCCCTCCACCCACCGGAACGTGCGGTGCAGGATCGAGGTCGCCTGGTTGAACAGGGCATCCTGGAGGTCCGAGGGCGTGACCTTGCCACTCTCCAGCAGCAGGGTGCCCATGCGCTTGAGGGTCTGGCGCTGGACCTGGACCATGCCCAGCAGCTCCTCGCCCGTCAGGCGCCCCAGCCGGACCAGCATGGTGCCCAACCGGTCCTCCATGCGCACCTGGTTGGAATCGCAGCCGACGATCTCGCCATTCTCGAAGAAGACCTTGACGAATTCCTGGCCCTGCGAGAGCACCAGGGTGCCGTTCTTCCCCTGGATCTTGATCATGTTGAACAGGGAGAAAAGGTCGAAGTCCCGAAGGGATCCTTCCAGCGCCATGTCAGGCCCTCCTCAACACAAGCTTCAGCCAGGAGCGGACATAGTAGAGGGCCACAAGGACCGCGCCCACGGCCAGCCAGGTGGACGTGGGGTCCGCCAGGATCTCGCCGGGGTAGCGCACCGAGCGCCCCGTGGCGAGGACCATCCCGACCACCAGGCAGAAGGGCAGGAACTCGATGAGCCCCTCCCGGGTCTCCCCGAGGAAGGCGAGGTCGCAGCCTGGCAGCAGCACGATGAGCGTCTTGTGGATCCAGCGCGTGGCCTGTTGGTGGTCCGCCACTTCATCAAGCTTCTTCCGGCGGTTCTCCGTATGGAGCCCGTCCCGCAGCACGAAAAGGTGGTGGCACTTCTGGCAGACCTCGGTGTCGGGGCTGTCCGTGGTGTGGAAGGGCTCCCCGCAGCGGATGCACTGGGTCGGATGCGCCATGCGGACGCTGGCCCTCACCCGGGCGAGGAAGGCGATGAGGCCGAGGATGGGCAGCAGGAGCGCGAACAGGAAGGCCGGCTCCGTCAAGTGGAAGGTCCCGGCTCCCTGGCCTCCCCCCCCCGCTTCGACCAGGGCCTGCACCCGCTCGGGCGTGTCCGGAAGCGGGATGGGGTAGGTCCGGACATCCTTCTGGGCGTCATTCAGGGCGATCAGGAGCGCGTAGGCCTCGGGCGCGGCCGCCTGGGCTTCATCCCGCTTGGACGCGCCCAGGGCGGTGTCCAGCCGGTTGAAGGCGAGGATGCTCTGGTTGAGCAGGACTTCCATCTTGGGGCCGGCCAGGAGGGCCTGTTCGAAGGCCTTGTCGGCACCGGCCAGGTCGCCCGCCTGGCATTTGGCGACGCCGAGGTTGTTGAGCACCGCGGCCTGGTCGGGGTGCCGGCCCACCAGGGACTGGAAGCTGCTCTCGGCAGTCTTCCAGTCCTGGTTCTGCAGCTGGCTCCAGGCGGCGAGGAAAGCCTGGTCGGAGGGGGGCAGCAGCCGGAGGACGGAGGGTGCGATCGGCTGGACCTGGGGCTGAAGTTGCAGCGTCAGAAGACTGGGCTGAGGCTCCCGGGCCGCCCAGGGTTCCAGGGCTGCCAGGGCCGGGTGGACCAGCTGCAGGATCAGGATGAAGGCCGTCACCTTCACCTCGGCGGCCAGCAGGAAGGGGGCGAGCAGGAACAACCAGAGAATGGCCGCCACCATGGGATCCAGCCCCAGGATGACCGGCGCCGTCAGGATCAGGCCGCCCAGGAGGGCGGCGATGATCGGGGAAGCGCCCTTGGACTTGAGGGTCTCCTCCCACAAGTGCCGCAGGACGTTCCGGTAGCGCAACCCCAGGGTCAGGGCCCATCCCCAGAGCAGCAGGGTCGCGGCGAGCCGCAGCATGCCGAGGTGCTGGACCATCCAGAGCCACCGATGGGCGGGATGCTCCAGGCGAAGCCGGGTCAACCTCAGGAGGTCGGGAAAGCTCCAGAGCCAGCCACGGAGCCCCTGCTGCCTCATGAGGGCGATGCGGGTACCCAACAGGGTCGGATGTTCCGGGGCCCACCGCTCGACGGCCTGCAGTCCCTCCAGCCCCAGGGAGGCCTTGCCATCCAGGCCCTGCTTCCGAGCCCAGAGGGCCATGGCCTCCACGAGCGGAGCCACGTCGAGGGTGGAGTAGGTCCGGCGGAGAGCCTCCACCTCCACCTGGGCCGCGCGGACCGCTTCAGCGTCCCCCTTGGCGAGGGCATCCATCAGATGCTCGGCCCGGTGGCTGAGCGCGATGGCAGGCAGCGGATCGGCCTTGAGGGGGGTTGGGGAGGCGGGCGTGGGTGGGGCCGCGGCCAGGGAGGCAACCAGGACGGCCCATAGGAAGGGTGTCCGGAAGGCCTGCAAGAGTCCCATGCTGATCCTCCTGGCGCTCATGACTTCGGGGCCGCAGGCGTCTCCGCCGCTGGTTTGAGATCCATCACGCGCATGCGGAGCTGGTAGAGGATTTCATCCAGCTGGGCGGATTCGGCGTCCGTTCGCGATCCTTCCGTCTTCTCTTTCAGGATGCTGAGAAGATCCACATAGAATCGCGCCACCGCTGGGTTCGCGGGGGGAGCCTCCTTCACCATCGGATGCGGCACACCCATGGACAGCAGGGCCTGCTCGGTCAGAAGGTGCATCAGGGCCGTCAAGGAGGCTTCCGGCACCGCAGGAGTCATGGGCTACCTCGAACACTTTCAGGACTTGTCTGCCGGGAAGCCTACCACAGCCCGATTTTTCCTGCACCCGGCCCTGATTTGCAGCCCTTTCGAAGGTGCAAGCCTCCGCCAAGGCCGATTGTTGACGAAAAGCACTCGGAACCGGGACAGCCCTGTGGAACGATGGTGAGGTTTGGAGGAAGACCCATGCGACGCCTCGTTTCCGCGCTTATGCTCCCCGCCATGTGCCTGTCGCTCCAAGCGGAGCAGACTGGCCGGATTTCCGGAAAGGTCCTCAACAAGGAGGGCAAGCCCATCCCCGGCGCGAAAATCAACCTCAAGCGAGTCGACCGCAACTGGAGCAAGGACCTGGTTCTGGACAAGAACGGCAACTTCCTCCAGGTGGGACTGGAGCCCAAGGACTACACCTTGTCGGTGACCGCGGAGGGGTATGTCCCCTACACGGAATCGCCCGTGAAGATCCCCCTCGCCGATGTCCTGGTGAAGAACGTCACCCTTCTCACCCCGTCAGAGGCCAGGGCCCAGGGCTCGGCCAGTGGCGTACCAGGTGCTTTGGTTGATCCCGGGGCCGACTTGGACGCCGAAGGCCGGGATACATTCAATACCGCCATTCCCCTTTATAACGATGGCAAGTACGAAGAGGCCCTCCCGTTGGTGGAGAAGGCCTACAAGTCGCTCCGCGAGGCCAGCGAGAAGCTGAGGGATGAACAAGCCAAGGCGGACCTGGCCCCTGAATTGCTCAAGATCGAGCGAGTGCTGGGCATCTGCATCGCCCAGGCCGGGACCAAGAAGGAGGAGGCCGAGCCCTACCTCCTGAAGGCCCTGGAGCGGAACCCCAAGGACGAGCGGGTGATCGTCGGCCTCATCGAGACCAGCAAGGCCAAGGGGGACAAGGCCGCGGAACAGAAATACGCCGCCCAGCTCGAGGCGCTTCAGGGGCCCAACCCCGACCTCATCTACAACAAGGGCGTGGAGGCCTTCAACGCCGGGAAGACCAAGGAAGCGAAGGCCCACTTCGCCAAGGCCCTCGAGGCGGACCCGAAATACGCCGAGGCCCACTACCTCATGGCCATGGTGGAGTTCGGGGACAACAACCTCAAGGGCACCAAGCAGCACCTCCTGAAGTATCTGGAGCTGGCGCCAGCGGGGAAGAATGCGGCCACGGCCAAGGAGATGCTGAAGGATCCCTCCCTCAAGAACATCAAGTAGACACCTTTCACCAAAAAGCGAGGGCCCCGTTCGGGCCCTCGCTTTTTTGATTCAGGAACACTCAGGCCAATTCAAGACTGATGGGGCAGTGGTCGGAGCCCAGCACATCGGCATGGATGCGAGCATCCTTCACCCGCTCCAGCAAGTCGCGGCTGGCCAGGAACAGGTCGATCCTCCACCCCACGTTCCGTTCCCGGGCGCCGCCCCTGGCCGTCCACCAGGTATAGAGGCCGGGCGTAGCCGGGTGCCGCTCCCGCAGGACATCCACCAGTCCCGCGCCCAGGTAGAGCTTGAAGTCCTCGCGCTCCTCGGGCGTGAAGCCGGGGTTCTTGGTGTTGTCCTTGGGGCGGGCGAGGTCGATCTCCTCCGGGGCCACGTTCATGTCGCCGGTCAGGACCACCTGGTCCCCGGCCTTGTGGTGCTTCTCCACGATCGCAGCCAAGTCCCGGGCGAACTGGCGCTTGAAGGGCAGACGGACCAGGCCCTGCGAGGCATTCGGGAAATAGCCGGCGATGAAGACCAGCTTGTCCTTCCGGGACACGATCATCCGCCCTTCGGCGTCGTAACCCTCGATGCCGAGGCCCTTCGTGTGCTGGAAGCCGAGGTCCTTTTTCGTTAGGGAAGCCGAACCCGCGTAGCCCTTCTTGCTGGTGGCGGGGAACCAGCAGACGTCGTAGGCGCTCTCCAGCTGCCGGCGGACGCCGAGGTCCACCTCCTCCCACTCGCAGCGGATCTCCTGCAGGGAGAGCGCATCGGGCTCCGTCTCTTCCAGCCAGTCCATGAAGCCCTTCTTCAGGACCGAGCGGAAGCCGTTCACATTCCAGCTGAAAAAGCGCATGGGACCCCCTCAGGGCACCAGCTTCTCATAGGCGCTGGCATCGAATCCAATGATCACGCCCCGGGGATGCACCAGGATGGGGCGCTTGAGCAGGTTGTTGTCCACGACCATCAGGCTGATGGCTTCCGCCTTGCTGAGCTTCCGGTCCTTCAGGCCGAGTTCCTTGTACTTGGGACTCTTGGTGCCCAGCATGGGACCGGGGTCAGGAGGCAGGAGGGCCTCCAGTTCGCCGGCGCGGAGCGGCACCTTGAAGTAGTCGCGGATCTCCAGATCGATGCCCAGCTCCATCAGCTTGGCCTTGGCGTTGCGGCAGGTGGTGCAGTTCGACTTCATCCAGAGCACGGCCTTCACAGTTCCTCCACGAAGCGATCCAGCAGGCGGTCGGTCCGCCAGCGCAGGAGGCCGAAAAGGACGAAGCCCGACCAGCCCTTCATGCGGCCCTCCAGGCGAAGGTGGGCCCCAGTGGCATGGGGAGTGAGCGTGAGCTCGCCCGATTCCTCCGCGCCGGCCACTCTGCGTGCCCAGCGCAGCACCAGGCGGTCCCGAGTCTCCTCCGGAGCGGTCCAGCCGGCCAGGGGCCGCAGGCACTTGAAGGCCCCGGCCCCTTCGTTCCGGAGGCGCCCCGCGATGTGCTCGAAGGGTGCATCCGTGAGGAGCTCGGCCTCGAAACTGAAGACGGGGCGTTTCACTTCACCAGGAACCCGGGCTGGGCGTCGCTGGGCGGCGCCACGAGATAGGGTTTGCTGGCGTTGTCGCTGGCGGCCAGCAGCATGCCGTGGCTCTCGATGCCCATGAGCTTGCGGGGGGCCAGGTTGGCCACGACGACGACCAGCTTCTCCAGCAGGTCCCCAGGCTCGTAGGCCTTGCCGATGCCGCCCACGATGGTGCGCTGCTCCAGCCCGATGTCCACCCTCATCTTGATGAGCTTGTCACTCTTGGGGACGCGCTCGGCTTCAAGGATCCTGCCCACACGCAGGTCCACCTTGAAGAAGGTGTCCGCGTCCACGGTCTCGCGGATCTCTGGAACATCCAGGCTGGGCTTGGTCTCGGCCGGCATTTCCGGGGGCAGCAGTTCGCTCAATTCCTTCTCCTTGTCGATGCGCTGGAACAGGGGCTTCGGTTCGCCGATGGGGCCGATGGCAGGGCCATCCAGGGCGAAGCCGTGGAAGGTGCGCTGGCCCACCTGATCCCCGTGGCCCAGGGATTCCCAGAGGGTCTGGGCCAGTCCGGGCATCACGGGCGCGACCAGCAGGGCCGTGGCGCGCAGGGCCCGGTAGAGGTTCGCCAGCACCGCGTCCAGCTTGGCGTCGTTGGCGGGGTCCTTGGCGAGCTTCCAGGGCTCGGCCTTTACGATGTAGCTGTCCAGGGCCCGCAGGTAGGTCCACAGGGCATCCAGGGCCCCGTGGAAGTCGTTGGCCCGGGCCTTCTCGAGGTACTCGGGGAAGACCGCCAGCAGCTGCTGGGCCGCCTCCCGATCCAGGTCGTCCATCAGCGCGGGCATGGGCACCACGCCGCCGCGATAGCGCTGGATCATGCTGAGGGTGCGCGAGGCCAGGTTGCCCAGCCCGTTGGCAAGGTCCGCATTGAGGCGATCCATGAAGCCCTCGAAGCTGAAACCGCGGTCGTGCCCCACCTGCATGTCGCGCATGAAGTAGAAGCGCAGGGCATCGTTGCCGAAGCGCAGCAGGGTGTCGGGGCGCACCACGTTGCCCTTGCTCTTGGACATCTTGTCGTCGCCCATGAGCCACCACCCGTGGGCCAGGATGGTTTCCGGCTGGAACAGGCCCGCGGCCATGAGGAAGGCGGGCCAATAGACCGCGTGGAAGCGGAGGATGTCCTTGCCCACGATCTGCAGATCCGGCGGCCAGGCGTTGGCCGGGCAGCCCGAGAGGTAGTTCAGCAGGGCGTCGAACCAGACGTAGATGACGTGCTTCTCATCGCCGGGAACCGGGATGCCCCAGGTGATGCTGGTGCGGCTGATGGAGAGATCCTGGAGGCCGCCCTCCACGAAGCGCTTCACCTCGTTGAAGCGGAAGTCCGGCTGCACGAACTCCGGGTGCTCCTCGTAGTACTTCAGCAGGCGGTCCTGGTAGGCGCTGAGGCGGAAGAAGTAGGTCTCCTCCTCCAGCTCCACCAGCTGGTGGGCGAGGCCCTGGGCCTGCAGCTCCTTCGCCTGGGTCTCGGTGACGTAGGCCTCGTCGCTCACGGAGTAGAGGCCCTTGTAGGTGGCCTTGTAGATATCGCCCTTGTCCAGCAGGCGCTTGAAGAGGCGCTGCACCTGGGCCTTGTGGTCCTCGTCCGTGGTGCGGATGAAGCGGAAGTGGGTCATGCCCATGGCCTTCCAGAGCTCCGTGTAGTTGGCCACGACCTCGTCGGCCAGCTGCTTGGGCGTGATGCCCCGGGCCGCGGCGGCCTTCTCCACCTTCTGGCCGTGCTCATCCGTACCCGTGAGGAAGCAGACCTCTTCGCCACGCATGCGGTGGAATCGGGAAACCACGTCCGCCAGCACCGTGGTGTAGGTGTGGCCGATGTGGGGCCGGTCGTTCACATAGTAGATGGGGGTCGTGACGTAGAAGGGCTTGGGCACAAGGACTCCGGATCTTCCAGTCTATCGTTCCAGGGCCCCTTCCGCGTTCGCGAAAAGGGTTAAACGTGCTTCCGCCAGCAATCTACCAAGTGGTCATCCACCAACCCCATGGACTGCATGTAGGCGTACATGATGGTGGGCCCCACGAAGGTGAAGCCGCGCTTCTTGAGGGCCTTGCTCAGGGCCTCGGCTTCGGGGGTCACGGCAGGCACCTCTGCCAGGGACTTGGGGT
Organism: Holophagaceae bacterium; assembly: GCA_046331485.1. Taxonomy (GTDB): domain Bacteria; phylum Acidobacteriota; class Holophagae; order Holophagales; family Holophagaceae; genus Geothrix. The sequence continues at coordinate 264,075 of JAXLQS010000002.1, forward strand.
GGTTCACCTTCGGAACCCCACCCACGAAGGACCAGAGGAAGGCATCGAAGCTGCCGAACTCCCGCTGCACGGCCAGGAAGGCGAGGGCATTCCGGCGTGTCGAGAACACCTTCAGGCGGTTCCGCACGATGCCCGGATCCTGGAGCACGGCTTCCAGCTCGGCATCGGTCATGGCCGCGACCTTCACTGGATCGAAGCCGTGGAAGAGCTTCCGGTAGGCCTCCCGCTTGCGAAGCACGGTGATCCAGCTCAGGCCCGCCTGGGCGCCTTCCAGGACCAGCTTCTCGAAGAGCCGGTGGTCATCGTGCTGGACCACGCCCCACTCCTCGTCGTGGTAGGCCACATAGAGCGGATCCGTCCCGCACCAGCCGCAGCGCTCCTTCATGGGTTCCTCCCCGGCGCATTTCATAACGCAGAATCGGGCGGCCGCGCCGCCCGATTCTGCACGACACGAGGGCCTGATCAGGCCTCGGTGACCGTCGCCTTCACGATCCGGTCGTTGGCCTTGATGGCCTTCACGACCTGGATGTCCGCGTCCGTGGCGCACTGGCCGAAGACCGTGTGCACGCCATCGAGGTGGCTGGGGGCGCTGCCGTTGCAGATGAAGAACTGGCTGCCGCCCGTGTTCGGGCCGGCATGGGCCATGGAGAGGGCGCCCAGCTTGTGCTTGTGGGGATTGCCGGCCGTTTCGCACTTGATCTTCCACCCGGGGCCGCCGGTGCCGGGCATGCCCGAGGCGCCGGGCTTGGTGTTCGGGCAGCCGCCCTGGATGACGAAGTCGGGAATGACGCGGTGGAAGGCCAGACCATCGTAGAAGCCGGCCTCGATGAGCTTCACGAAGTTGGCCACGGTTCCCGGGGCCTCCTTCGGGAAGAGTTCCAGGTTGATGTCGCCCTTGTCGGTCTGCAGGAGCACGCGGGTCATGGTCACCTCTTTCGGTCAAACAACCAGGATAGGATCCGCCCCACCCGGAGTCAGCATCAACTTCTGGCCGCAGGCCGAATCGCGCGCTTCGGGCCCGAGGAATTATCTGCAGGTTTCCTGACAAATCCCTTTGTTTTCCATGTCGAGGGGGCTAGGCTTGGGCCCGGCTCCACCCATGTTGGGTCTTGAGTCTCAGGATCCCAACTTTCCTTTCCCGTCCTTCCTGGAGGCACACCATGACCCCCAAACCGATCCGCGAAGACCTCGACAATCCCCAGCCCGAGTCCGCAGAGCAGGACCAGGCCGCGCTCGAGGCCAGCCTGACCACGACCACGCAGGCCACGGCGGCTCCCAAGTCCGGCGGCACAGGCACCATCAAGGTCACCGGCTGACCCGCCCAGGGCCTTCACAGGGCCTGGGCCTGTTCATCCTGGGCCCGCCACCGGTCGAGCAGGTGGCCGTTCAGGGCGAAGGCCTCGCTGAAGTCCTGGTGGGCCTCCCGTGCCTTCAGCTTCCGTTCGGGCAACTGGAGGCCCCGCGCCCCCTCGAGCTTCAGGGCCCCCCTCAGGGCGATGGCCTCCCCGAGGCGGGGCCGGACCTGCAGCACGCGATCCAGGGCGGCGCGGCCCGAGGCGAGGCTGGATGACGGGTCCTGGGTCGTCGCCCGCTCCCACTCGGCGCGGGCCAGGTGGTGGCGCACGAGTTCCAGCAGGGTCTCCTGGGATTCGGGGCTGATCTCCAGAGCCTTCCGCAGGGCCTGCTCCCCTGCCTCGAAATCCAGGCGACGGGCTTGGCCCTGGCGGGCCCTCCAGCGGGCAGCGACGGTCCGGAGTTCACCCAGGTATTGAAGCGCGTCCCGCTGGTGCGGGTCCTGCGTGAGAACCCGGGCCAGGATCGACTCACCGGCGGCGAGGGTGGACGCCGCTTCCCCGCCATGCCGGAGGAACCAGTCCATGCGGACGGCCGACAACCGGCCGAGGTTCACCTGGGCCGCCAGATCCCCGGGAGACGCGCCCAGCGCCCTGCGCAGCACGGTCTCCGCCTCCTGGAGCATCGACAGTGGCTGGGCCCCCTGCCCGTGCCGGGCCTTCCAGATGAGCAGGTCCCCGAGGTTCACCCATCCAAGTACCTGGCCAGGCGCCACCGCAGTGGCCTGACGGAAGGCGCCGTCGGCCCGGGCAAGGAAGGGACCCGGATCCCGTCCGGTTTCCCAGGCGTAGCGGGCCAGCTGCAGCTGGGCCACCCCGATTCCGTTGTGCAGGTGGGGCATGCTGGCGTTGATGGCCAGGCCGCGCCGGTTGGCCTCCACGGACCTCAAGAGATCGGGCTCCGGGTTTCCGCCGCGGTCCTGCTCGCGGAGGGCCCGGCTGAACAGGACCTTCCCTTCCACGAAGTAGGGGACGAAGTGCTTCGGATTCAGGGTCCGGGCCTGTTCCAGCACCTGGAGGGCGGCCGCGAGGTCCTTTTCAGGATGGGGCCCGCGGGGCAGCGTGGCCCGCTGATGGAGGCAGGTCCCAAGGTTGATCCAGGCCGGCAGGAGGTAGGGATCCATCCGCGTGGCCCGCTCGTAGGCGGCGATGGCGCCGTCCAGGTGGCCGGAGGCATCCCGGCCCCGCTGCTCTTCAAACTCCGACCAGGTCTGGTGGATGAGGCCGAGGTGGTTCTCCACCGTGTAGTCCCGCTTCTCCGCAGACAGGGACTCGAAGGCCTCAAGTCCCAGCTGAAGCTGGGCGGTGGGATCGAGGTTCTGATCCTGGCGGGCGTTCCCCCACTGATAGTACGCCTTGCCCAGGGCGATCCGGGCATCCGCCCGGGCCGGACCGGCTTCCTGGGCCTTCTTCGCGGCGGCCACCGCTTCCTGGATCAGGCCATCCGCGTTCTCCCCCCGGTTGGTCCGGGCATCCGCAAGATCGCCCAGCAGTGCAGCCTGGAGGATCAGGGAGGGGACGTGGTCTGGTTGGGCCGAGAGGGCCTTCTTCACAGCGGACATGCCCCGCTCGAAGGCGGCCTGGACCTGGCCCTGCCCGTATTTCTCCATGACCAGGGCATTGAGCTCCAGCTCGGCGGCGGCGGCGTAGACGGCCGGGGCGCTGCGGCCGCTGGCGGCCGCGAGGGCCAGATCCTGCCGGCCGGTGGCGAAATCCGCCAGCGCGGCCTCGCGCTGGCCCTGGTTCCACCACTTCCAGGCCCGGGCCTGGAGCAGGGAGCCGCGGAGCAGCGGGGCCTCGTAGAACCAGGGCAGCTCATCCTCCAGCACCTTCAGCCGCTGCAGGGACTCGTCGAGGCGTCCCTCGTAGAAGGCCATGAGCGCTTCGAGGTAGGCAGGAGAGGGCACTTCGGCGCCCCGCGCCTGGCGGAGGTAGGCCAGGACCGGGGTGCGCAGCGTGGCGTCGATCTGCTTCCTGCGCGCCTCTCGCTGGTCCACGGCGGGGATGCGCTCCGCCTCCAGCAGCTGCTCCTGGTACTGGCGGCCCAGGACCAGGGCCAGGGCGAAGGCCGCCCGCGGCTCGCGGTAGCCGGCATCCCAGGCCATCTGCAGGTGCTCCCGGGCCTTCTCGCCGTCGTCGAGAGTCCAGTAGCCGCGCCCGAGGGCGTAGTGACCGGGCCCGTTGGCGAGGGCACCGGCCTGCCGCATGTCCGCCTGCAGCTGGGTCATGTGCGCCTGGACGGCCCTCAAGTCGGGCTGGATGTTATGCAGCGGGGACAGCGCCGAATACCGGGCCATGGACTCGATGCGGGCCATGGACTCCATGAACCGCTGGGCCAGCTGTTCCCGCCGGGCTGCGTCCCGCCGGGTCTTGAGGGCCAGTCCCAGGGCCAGCAGCACCAGGACCACGGCCACGGTGCCGGTCACCGCCAGGGCCTTGTGCCGCATGAACCGGCGGTGGGTGCGGTAGATGAGTCCGGCCCGCCGCGCCGCGACGGGCTCTCCCGCAAGGAACCGGTCCAGGTCGTCGGCCAGGGCCTTGGCAGAGTCATAACGCCGGGCGCGGTCCTTCTCCAGGCACTTGAGCACGATGGCTTCCAGGTCCACGGGAATGTGCGGGCTGCGCGTCCGCATGGGCTCGACCTCGGTGGAGCTGATGGCGCTGAGGATCTCCAGGGCGTTGGAGCCCGGAATGGGGTGGCGGCCCGTCGCTGCGTGGTACAGGGTGGCCCCCAGGCCATAGACATCCGTCCGGCGGTCCAGCAGGCCGAGCTCCCCCCTGGCCTGCTCGGGCGACATGTAGGCCGGCGTGCCCAGCACCGAGCCCGTCTCCGTCACGTCCTGGTCCCACTCTCGCGCCAGGCCGAAGTCCATGACGAAGGCCCGGAGGGCGCCGTCCTCGCTCCGCTCCACCATGATGTTCGAGGGCTTGAGATCCCGGTGGATGATCCCCGCGCGATGGGCCTCGTGCACGCCGCGGGCCGCGTCCCGCAGGATGATCGCCAGCTGCTCCAGCGAAAGGCGCGGCGCGGCCACATCCAGCGGGGTCCCGGCGATGCGCTGCATGGTGATGAAGACCCGGCCCTCCACCTCGCCCACTTCGAAGACCTTGCAGACATGCTCGTGGTCCACCCGCGCCTGGGCCCGGGCCTCCACCATGAAGCGCTGGAGGTGGCGCTCCTCCTCGATGCGCACGAACTTGATGGCCACTTCCCGGCCGAGCCTGCGGTCCCGGGCCAGGAAGACCATTCCCATGCCGCCCTGCCCCAGGAAGCCGAGAAACTCGTAGCGCTCCCAGTCCTTGACCGGAAAATCCGGAACCGGCCTTCCGCGGGACTCCCCGCCCTGGCCCTGGAAGACGGAGGCATCCCCGGCCAGCGTTTCCACCCGGGAGAGCAGTGAAGCCCCGGGGTGCTCGCGGAAACCCTCCGTGGGATCACTCATCTGCGGCGCCGGGCGGACCAGGAGGATCCAAGAGACCTCCCCAGCGACGCGCCCGAGGCCTTGCGCCGAGGGACACGAGAACCTCAGGGGGGCCAAGACGGGTTCCTGCCTGTAGGGACATGGTTTTCCTGGAATCGGTCTTATCATAGGCCATCCCATGAATCGCAAGGTGATGTACCTTGCAGTCGATCAGCCTCCCCACCCCGAACCCGGAAGGCCTTATGAAGGCTCTGGTGCTGCACATCCCTGGCCGGCCTCCCATCCCTCTGGAAGGCGAGGCGAAAACCTGGACCCTGGGCCGCTCCTCCCAGAACGACGTGGCCATTCCCGATGCCAGCCTCAGCCGCCACCACGCGCGCATCAGCCTGAAGGACGGTGTTCCCTACCTGGAGGACCTCGGTTCCCTGAACGGGACCAGCCTCAACGGCGAGCGCATCACCGTGCCGCATCCCCTGCGAGAGGAGGACGAGATCCGCCTCGGGCAGGTTCCCCTCCGGCTGGGCTCCCCCTCCCAGGGGCCCCGTGTCCGCATCGGCGCGGACACGGAGGCCTCCTCGTCCGCCGGGTCCCTCGTGCTGCCCCTGGACCGGGTCCGGGCGGTGCCGGATCGCCGCAGTGAAGCCCCCGAGACCCTGCGCCTCAGGGAGGTGATCCGCGAGATCCAGGGGCTCTCCCTCGAACTTTTAGAGGACAGCCCACCCGAGCAGCTGCTCTCCCACCTCCTGGATCGCCTGTGGACCCTGCTGAAGCCCTGGCGGGCCGCGGTCCTCCTCCAGGACGGCCGGGCGGGGCTCCATACCGTCGCTTCCCGCGGGCCCGAAGGCAACCAGCCCATCCTGCTGGCCCGCAGCCTGGTGGACGCGGCTCTCGAGCGCAAGGAGTCCGTGCTCTTCAACGACTTCGGGGACAACCAGGGCCTCGCCTCGCCCTCCCTCATGCTCAGCGGCGTCACCTCCGCCATGGTCACGCCCCTGGAACACCAGGGCGTCGTGAAGGGCCTGCTCTACCTGGATTCCCACCCGCCCCGCCAGGCCTTCAACGAGGAGGACCTGCGCCTCGCCAGCACCCTGGCCCACCTGGCCACCGCCAAGCTGGAACAGGCCCGCATGCGGGAGGAGGCCATGGCCCGCAAGAAGGTGGACCAGGAACTGGACCTGGCCCGCCACATCCAGCAGGGCCTGCTCCCCGGGTTCCCGCCGGACATCGGGGGCTTCGAGATCCACGGCAACAACCTGCCCAGCCGCCAGGTGTCGGGCGATCTCTTCGGCTGGTGGCCGCGCAGCGACGGGCGCTGGCTCTTCTGCCTGGCCGATGTGAGCGGCAAGGGCCTGGGTCCGGGCCTGCTGATGGCCTCCCTCCAGGCCACGCTGGAGGCCTGGACTGAGCGGGATCTCTCCACGGCCGACCTTGCCTTCCAGCTCTCCCGCATGCTGGCCCGCAACACGGACGGGCGGCGTTTCGTGACGGCCTTCCTGGCCCTCCTGGATCCTGCCGGTGGATCCCTCACCTACACCAATGCGGGCCACAACCCCGCCCTCTTCTTCAGACCGGACGGCGCGGTCCTGAGCTTGGAGGCCCAGGGCCTGCCCCTGGCCATGCTGCCGGGCAACCCCTATGGGGAGGCCACCCTCCAGGTGGAGCCGGGTGACCTGCTGGTGGTCTACACCGACGGCATCACCGAGGCCACGGATCCGCAGGAAGAGGAGTTCGGCACCGAGGCCCTGGTGAATCTGCTGCGGGCCCGCCGCGGCGAGCCACTCCCGGCCCTGGACACCGCCCTTCTCGGGGAGCTGGACCGCTTCACCCAGGGCGCTCCCTACGCGGATGACCGAACCCTCCTGATGATCAGGAGACGTTAGCCCCCGAGGGCCTGGACCCGCAGGAGGTGCCCAAGATCACGGGGATCGGCGGGCCTGCCGATCCATCATGGGAAGGTTCCCCCTCGCCCATGCCTGCCTCTCACCATCCCACAGCTCTCTGGTCCTCGCTGCTCGAGGCCCTTCCGCAGGGCGTGCTGCTGATCAACCGCGAGGGCCGGTTCATCGAGGCGAATCCAGCGGCCCTGCGTCTGTTGGAGCTGGAGCGCGAGGCCTTGATGGTTCGCGGCCTGGACCACCCCGGATGGCACCTGCTCTCCCCCGATGGGTCCGTCCTCTCGTCAGAGGACATGCCCGCAGCGATCTGCCTCCGCACCCGGCGATCCCTGCATCACCAAGTTATCGGGCTCGTTCCAGACAGCGGGGATGTGCTCTGGCTGAATATCTCCGCGGAACCCGTGCCCGACGGGGGAGTCCTCCTGACCTTCGAGGATGTGACCCGTAGCCACCTCACCGAGGCCATCCTTGCTGCTCGGGCCCACATCGCCGAGATCGCCGCCACCGCCACCCTCCCGGAGATCCTGCGGGCAACCCTTGACGAGGCCGAGCGCCTCACCGGCAGTTGCATCGGGTTCTACCACTTCATGGAGGAGGACCAGCAGACCCTCACATTGCAGGCCTGGAGCACCCGCACGGAGAGCGAGTTCTGCCAGGCGATCGGCAGGGGCCTGCACTACGCCGTTGGAGAGGCTGGGGTGTGGGTGGATGCGGTGCATGCCCGCAGACCGGTGATCCACAACGACTACGAGAGCCTCCCCCACCGCAAGGGCATGCCCGAGGGCCACGCCAGGGTCATCCGTGAACTGGTGGTGCCCGTGCTGCGAGCGGAGCGCATCGTCGCCCTGCTGGGCGTGGGCAACAAACCCTTCGTCTATGGCAACCGGGACCTCCAGACCGTGCAGCGCCTCGCCGACCTGGCCTGGGACCTGGCCGAGCGCAAGCGCGCCGAGGTGGCGCTGGCCCAGCGTGAAGCGGACTATCGCGCCCTCTCCGAGGGCATGGCCCAGGGTGCCTTCCGCCAGCGGGCCGACGGGAACCTGATCGAGGTGAACGACGCGGCCCTCGAGCTATTCGGCCTGACCCGGGAGGAATTCCTGGGCAGGACCTCCCTGGACACCGCCTGGGATGTGGTGGACGAGGCCGGCTCTCCCTTGCCCGGAGACCAGCACCCATCCATGGTGGCCCTCACGACGGGTCGCAAGATGTCGGCGCAGGTCCTCGGCGTCCTCAACCGGCGCTCGGGGCAACGGGTGTGGATGGAGGTGAACGCCATTCCTGAGTTCCACCGGGGCGAGCCCACTCCCTTCCGGGTCATGGTCACCCTCCACGACCTCACAGCCCGGCGGCAGCTGGAGGCATCCCTTCAGGAGAGCGAGACCCGCTGGCACACCGTGGTGGAGCAGGCGGGCGACGGCTTCGAACTCCTGGACGAGGAGGGCCGGTACCTGCAGGTGAACGAAGCCTCGTGCCGCACCCTCGGGTATGCCCGGGAGGAACTCCTGGGCATGTGCGTCTTCCAGGTGGACCCCATGCTGGATCCCGGAGAGTACCGCAGGCACTTTAACTTGCTGGCCGACCAGCCACCACGAACCTACGAGACCATGCACCGCAGGAAGGACGGAACCGACTTCCCCGTCGAGGTCACAGTGACCGTCACCCACATCGGGTCCCACCTCCGGGCCCTGGCCCAGGTGCGGGACATCACCGAACGCAAACGAGCGGAGGCGACCCTGGCGGCCAGCGAGGCCCGCGCCCGGGCCATGCTCCAGACCGCCATGGATGGCGTCTGGCTCATCGACCATGAGGGCCGATTCCAGGAGGTGAACGAGGCCGCCTGCCGCATGGTCGGCTACTCGGCTGAGGAACTCCGCCAACTTCGGGTTGCTGACCTCGAGGCCCAGGAGAATCCGGAGGAGGTGCTGCGCCACCTGGCCCGAATCCGCGACCGCGGCTGGGATCAGTTCGAATCCCGCCTGCGCAGGAAGGATGGAACGAGCTTCCCGGTGGACCTCTCCGTGACCTACCTCCCGGACCTGCACCAGCTGGTGGCCTACTTCCGGGACATCACCGCCCGTCGGCAGGCCGAGAAGGATCTCCAGGAGCGTGAGGCCCAGTACCGGGGTCTGTTCGAGTCCATGCAGGAGGGATTTGCCCTCCACGAGATCCTCACCGACGAGGAGGGTCGCCCGGTGGATTACCGCTTCCTCGAGGTGAACCCCGCCTTCGTGGAGATGACCGGCATTCCGCGGGAACGCTGGCTGGGCAGGCGGGTGTTGGAGGTCCTCCCCGGCACGGAGGCGCGCTGGATCCGAGAGTACGGCGAGGTCGCGTTGACTGGGCGGCCCATCACATTTGAAGAGGAGTCCAAGGACATAGGCCGCTGGTACCGGGTGACCGCCTACCAGCCGGCCCCCCGCCAGTTCGCCGTGCTGGTGACGGACATCACGCACCAGAAGCAGTCGGAGATCGAGCGGGCCCAGCTGGAGCGGCAGGTGGCGAGGACCCAGCGCATGGAGAGCCTTGGAAGCCTGGCGGGGGGCGTGGCCCATGACATGAACAACGTGCTGGGCGCCATCATGGGTCTGGCCTCCATCCACCAGGACCAGGAACCTGAAGGGTCCCGACTGCGCAAGAGCATGACCACCATCCTGAAGGCCTGCACCCGGGGACGCACCATGGTCAAGGGCCTCCTGGGCTTCGCCCGCCAGGGTCTGGAGGAAGTACGGGTCCTCGACCTCAATGAAGTGGTCGGCGAGGATCTTGCACTCCTCGAACGCACCCTCCCCGCCAGCATCCGGATCGAACCGGATCTGGCCGGGGACTTGCACCCCATGGACGGGGATCCCGCCTCCCTGAGCCACGTCGTCATGAACCTCTGCGTGAACGCAATGGACGCGATGCCCGGAGGGGGAACCTTGCGGGTGCGAACGCGAAACACCGGGCCGGATCACCTGGAGCTCGAGGTCTCCGACACCGGCATCGGAATGCCCGCCGAAGTGCTGGAGAGGGCCCTGGATCCCTTCTTCACCACCAAGGCCCAGGGCAAGGGGACCGGCCTGGGATTGGCCATCGTGTACGGGACCGTCAAGGCCCACCGCGGACAGATCGCGATCTCCAGCAGGGTGGGTGAGGGAACGCGGGTCGTCCTGTCGTTCCCAACCGCCGCGGACCCGGCCCCCGCCCGGGTGCAGGCAGAGGAACCGGTCCGGCCGGGCCGCTCCCTGAGCATCCTCGTGGTCGACGATGACGAACTCATCCTGGAGAGCCTCTCAGGCCTCCTTCACAGCCTGGGGCACCTGCCGGTCCTGACCACCAGCGGAGAGGAGGCCCTGAGTCGCCTGGAACAGGGACTGCAGGTGGACCTCGTCCTCCTTGACCTCAACATGCCGGGCCTGGGGGGTGGCGGCACCCTGCCCCTCCTGCGGAACACCCATCCGGAAATCCCCATCCTCCTCACAACCGGACGGGCCGACCAGACGGCCATGGACCTCGTGGCGGCCCACCCCAGGACGGGTCTGCTCCCGAAGCCTTTCTGCGCGGAGGAGCTTCAGGGGCACCTGCGCCATCTGGGCCTGGATTAAGGTCGGCCCCGGAGACAAACCCGGGCTTTCGTCCGATCATGGGATCCGATGGAACCGACCGAACCAGACCCGATGCAAGCTCCTGGCCCTGCGACCGCGCCCGCCGAAGCGACAAAATCCAGCCCTCGGCCCGCCCCGCCCCGCTCGGGGTTCCGCTCCTTCCGTGAGCTGCTCGACATGATCAAGTTCGAACACACGGTGTTCGCGCTGCCCTTCGCCCTGCTGGGGGCCATCGGGGCGGCCCAGGGGCTTCCCCCCCTGCGCACCGCCCTCTGGATCCTCGTCGCGATGGTGGGGGCGCGCACCGCGGCCATGACCTTCAACCGCTTGGCGGACATGGATGTGGATGCGGAGAATCCCCGCACGGCCAGCCGCGCCCTGCCGGCCGGCCGGGTGTCGAAGGCCTCGGCCATGGCCCTCCTCGGCGCGGGGATCATCCTCTTCGGCCTGGCGGCGGGGGCCCTCGGACCGCTCACCTGGGCCCTCTCGCCCCTGGCCCTGGTCATCATCCTGGGCTACTCGCTCTGCAAGCGCTTCACAGCCTGGGCCCACGTGGTGCTGGGCCTGTCCCTCTCTGGTGCGCCCCTCGGCGCCTGGATCGCCGTCTCCGGGCGCATCGAGGCGCCGGCGCTGTGGCTCTCCGCAGGCGTCCTGGCCTGGACCGCGGGGTTCGACATCCTCTACTCACTGCAGGACGAGGCCTTCGACCGGGCCCGGGGCCTCCACTCCATTCCCTCGAAGCTGGGCACGGGCGGGGCCCTCCTCCTCTCCAGGTTCCTTCATGTGCTGGCCCTGGTCTGCTGGGGGATGTTCAACCACCAGATGGGCGGCCACCTCTGGCCCTGGGCGGGCTGGGGCGCAGTCGCCGCCATGCTGGCCCGGGAGCAGTGGCTGGTGCGGAGCGGGGACCTGACCCACATCGACCAGGCCTTCTTCACCTTGAACAGCCTGATCGGCCTCGTCTTTTTCGCAGGACACGCCATGGAGTACTGGCTATCGAGGTCGCTGCTGGCCCCGCTCTAGATCGTTGGTTGTAATAAGACGACTCGCCGGTCCCGCTGTTCCCAGGTATGCTGGAGGGCCATGTCCACCCCGCAGCCTGAACGCCGTCGCGCCCTGCGCTCAAGCCGTCCTGATTCCGGACGCTGGCTCACGGTGATGGTGGTCTTCAGCGACCGGACCTTCCGCTGGTCGCTCACCCGGAGGCTGATGCTCTGGGTCCTGGGAGGCGTCTTCGGCTTCTGGGCCCTTGCGATGATCGGCTCGGGCTACGGCCTCTGGGCGACGAAGAAGATCATGAGTTTCGGCCGGCTGGCCAAGGAGACCCAGGAGCAGCAGGAGCAGCTGAGGTCCTCTCTGGACCAGGCCCAGGCCCTCGAGAACGAGGTGGCCACCTTGCGGAAGCAGCACACGGAGTTGCTGAAGCTGCTCGATCCCAAGGCCCCGGCCGGGGCCCCCCTGCCCGCCCCGCCCGGGCAGCCGAACGCCGAGCCCCTCCCCCCGGGGACCCAGGAGCGGCTCTCCCGCCTGCGCCAGGACCTCGACTACACCTCCAAGCAGGCCGCCGTGGTGCGGGCCCGCATGGAGCCGGTGATTCGGGCCTGGGCGCACACCCCCTCGATCCCACCCACCGCCGGCTATCTCAGTTCGGGGTTCGGGGTGCGGGTCAGCCCCTTCTCCCGTTCCAACGAGAAAGGGGACGGCCTGCTGGGATACCACACGGGCATCGACATCAGCAACGCCATCGACACGCCGGTGCAGGCCACGGCCGACGGGGAGGTCGTGGAAGCAGGCTGGATGGACCGCTATGGCTGGGGTGTCCGCGTCCGCCACACCGATGACCAGGAGACCCTCTACGCCCACCTGAACCGGCTGGAGGTGAAAGCGGGCCAGAAGGTCTCCCGCGGGGATATCCTTGGGTCCATGGGACGCTCCGGAAACGCCACGGGCGTCCACCTTCATTACGAGGTCCGCCGGAACGGAAAGCCCGTGAACCCCCAGCCCTACCTCCGGCTCCAGCGCCAGTGGCTCCGCGCCCTTGGCAGGCAGTCCTGATTCGAGGAGTGATCCATGGCCGTCTTCCGCAACAGCAAACCCAAGCCCGTGCCCGCCCCCGCCATCCACTCCCTGCTGGGCAAGGACGTCCTGTTCAAGGGCGAAGTCCATACGAACTCCCGGAGCTTCCGGGTCGAAGGTACGGTGGAAGGCACCATCCATTCCACCGGTGAGGTCTCCATCGCCCCCGGCGGGCTCGTGAAGGGAACCATCTTCGCCAAGCACCTGGTCGTCACCGGCCGGGCCGAGGGGATCATGAAGATCACCGACTGCCTCGAAATCCACGGCACCGGCTATGTGGAAGGCGATGTCGAAGTGGGATCGCTGGTGGTCGATGAGGGCGGCACCCTGCAGGGTGTCTGTGTCCGGAAGGACCAGGCCGAGTCGCACGCCGCGGCCAAGGGAGGCTCCCTGCCGGGGACCAAGCCCGTGGATGCCGACGCCAAGAAGGCCGACGCCAAACGCTAGGTCAGCGGAACAGCGACCCCGGATCCGGCTTGACGCCCAGGTAGGCATAGGCGGCTTCGGTGGCCTTCCGGCCCTGGGGAGTCCGGTCCAGGAAGCCCACCTGCATGAGGTAGGGTTCCACCAGATCCTCCAGGGCCCCGTCATCCTCGCCCAGGGCCGCGGCGAGGGTGCGGAGCCCCACGGGCCCACCGCGGTGCTTGTGGCAGATGGCCTGGAGGTATTCGCGGTCCAGGGCATCCAGCCCGAGGTCGTCCACCTCATGCAGCTTCAGGCACGCATCGGCGGAGGCCTCCGTGATGGTGCCGTCCCCCTTCACCTCCGCGTAGTCCCGGCAGCGCCGGAGCAGGCGGTTGCAGATGCGCGGCGTACCCCGGCTCCGCCGGGCGATGGCCTCGGCGCCCTCTTTGGCCAGATGGATGCCCAGCAGCGCCGCCGAGCGGTTGGCGATGATGGCCAGGTCCACCCGGGTGTAGAACTCCAGGCGGTGGACCATGCCGAACCGGTCGTGGAGGGGTTTCGAGATCAGCCCGGCCCGCGTGGTGGCACCCACCAGGGTGAAGGGCCGCAGGTCCACCTTCAGGGTTTGGGCGCTGGGTCCCTGGCCGATGAGGATGTCGAGCTTCCGGTCCTCCATGGCCGAGTACAGCAGCTCTTCGATGGGTGCCGACAGGCGGTGGATCTCGTCGATGAAGAGGAACTCGCCCTCCTCCAGGTTGGTGAGGATGGCGGCCAAATCCCCCTTCTTCTCGAGGGCGGGGGCCTGGATCACCTTGCACGGGGCACCCATCTCGTTGGCCAGGACATGGGCCAGGGTGGTCTTGCCGAGGCCGGGAGGACCGAAGAGCAGCACGTGGTCGAGGACCTCGCCCCGCTTGGTGGCGGCCTTCAGGGCGATCTCGAGCCGGGCCTTCACCTTCTCCTGGCCGATATATTCCTGGAGCCCCTGTGGCCTCAGAGAGTATTCAGTCGGGTCCTCGGCGCGGCCGGTGGGATCGAGGTCGGGATGACGGTGCATGACTCCTATTCCCTCACGGGACTTCCACTTGTGTCCAGCCGATGGACGGATAATCTTGGTTCACGCAGTCCAACCCCCCTTCCCACTCATCCACCCGGGAGGTGCTGTGGCCCAGCGCTACCAGCTCCTGATCCGAGACCGACATGGATTCGAGCGCACCGTGCCGCTCTCCCGCTCCGTCACCCTGGGGCGGCAGAGCCTCTGCGACGTGGTGCTCTCCGACAGCATGATCAGCCGCAACCACCTGCGGATGGAGCTCCGGGACGACATCTGGTGGGCCGAGGACCTGCAGACCACCCACGGCAGCTTCTACAAGGACCAGCAGCTGGGACGCACCGCCTGGGAGCCCGGCACCCCGCTCCGCCTGGCGGACGGCGCCTACACCCTCACCCTGCTGAGCCTGGACCAGTCCAGCTCCGAGCTGCACCTCCAGGCCATCCTCGAGACCGCCCAGCTCCTCGCAGAGGAGGTGGACCTCGAGGACCTGCTCGAGCAGTCCATGGACAAGCTCCTGTCCATCTCGGGCACCGACCGCGGCTTCCTCATGCTGCTCGAGAACGGCGAGCTCGAAACCCGGGTGCAGCGCAACCTGGGCCATGAGCTCGAGGGGTCCATCCAGCTCTCCCTCTCCAGCGTGCACAAGGTCTTCGAGACAGGGGATCCGATCTGGATCCTGAACGTGGCGGACGAGCACCACCTGCTGAACCAGCACTCCATCCAGCGCCTTGAACTGAAGACCATCCTCTGCCTGCCCCTGCTGCTCCAGGGCCGGCGCCTCGGCGTGGTCTACCTGGACAGCCGCCGCCCCATCACCGAGCCGCCGGACCGGGAGACCTTCGAGGCCATCGTCGCCCTCTGCGCGATCGCCATCGAGCGGACCCGCCTGTCCGAGGAGAACCTCCGCACCCACGTGCTGGCCACCGTGGGCCAGGTGGCCAGTTCCATCGTCCACGACTTCAAGAATGGCCTGTTCGTCCTGCGCGGCCATGCGGACCTGCTGGAGTTGTCCACCGAGGACCACAAGATCCGGCACCACTGCCGGAAGATCCTGGAGTGCGTGGACCGGCTGACGCACCTCAGCCAGGATGTCCTCGACTTCGCCAAGGTGCGCGAACCCAAGCGGGAGACCGTAGACCTGCGCGCCTTCCTCGAGGCCATCCTCGAGCCGATGGTCCCGCGCGCGGCCGAGATGGGTGTCCAGCTCCGCGCGGAGGGCCCCACCTGCCTGGTGAAGCTTGACCCGGGCCGCTTCACGCGGGTCATGGAAAACATCATGGCCAACGCCCTGGACGCCACCACGGACATGAGCGGCGAGGTGGCCGTGTCCTGGACGCAGGTGACGGGCGGCGTCCAGATCCGCGTGAAGGACCGGGGTCATGGCATTCCCCGGAAGGTGATCAAGCGCATCTTCGAGCCCTTCTTCAGCTACGGCAAGAAGAAGGGCACCGGCCTCGGCATGGCGACCGTGAAGAAGATCGTCGAGGAGCACGGCGGCACCCTGGAATTCCTCAGCGAGGAGAACCGCGGGACCGAGGTCATCATCACCCTGCCTGAACATCCCATCACCGGCACCTACAAGGCCGTGGACGAATCCACGGGGAATCACCGGGCCCTGGGCGTGGAGGGCGCATGACGGCCATCCGGGTGGGCCAGGGCTTCGATGTCCACCGGTTCGCGCACCCCGACGAAGGCCGTCCCCTGATGCTGATGGGCTGTGCGATTCCCCATGACCGCGGACTGGCCGGCCACAGCGATGCCGACGTCATGCTGCACGCCCTCATGGACGCGCTCCTTGGCGCCGCGGGTCTCGGGGACATCGGCCAGCACTTTCCCGACACGGATGCGGCCTACAGGGGTGCCGACTCGGCCGGCCTCCTGCTGAGGGTCATGGGCGACCTGGCGGAGCGGGGCTGGCAGGTGGTGAATGCCGACATCTGCCTCATCGGCGAGCGCCCGAAGATCGGCCCTCACCGCCAGCAGATGAGGGAGCGGGGGGCGCAGCTCCTCGGCCTTCCTCCCGAAGCGGTGAACGTGAAGGCGACCACCACCGAGAAGCTCGGCTTCACGGGCCGCGGCGAAGGCCTGGCCGCCCAGGCGGTGGTCCTGATCCAGCGGCCATGAACGCGGGACCTCGGCTCCCTTCATCGCATATGATGGGAGTTCCGGAGGATTCATGAAGTTCCGCGCCGTTCTTCCCGCCATGGTGCTGCTGGGCGCCCCGCTCTTCCTGGGGTGCGGCAAGGTGCCCCTGACGCCGAAGACGCCGGTTCCCGCCGGCACGGTGGTCTTCCGGTTCACCCGCACCGTGCGCGGCCCCGTGGAGCTCACGCTCGATGGGGCGCGGATCCCCGTACAGCAGGCTCCCAGGGGCGCGGTCATCCTCCAGGTGAAGGGCCTGGCCCCTGGCAAGCACCGCTACTTCCTGACCAGCCAGCGCGAGACCTTCAGCCCGGACATGGGTGAACTGGACCTGCCCACCGACAAGGGGGTCTACCAGGTCACCCTCACCCAGAAGCTCGATTCCGTCCTCTACGGCAAGCCCGATCCCCTGCCGCCGGCCGAAGGGCTCCCGGGGGTGACCGCGGCCCTCCTCAAGTAGCCATGGCGCTGGTGGCCCGGACCCGCTCGCGGGACCACCTGCTGCACGGGCCGGGAACCCTCATGGCCTGCAGCCTGGCCGCGGGCCTCCCCGTCGCCTCGGCCTGCTCGGGGCGGGGGGCCTGCGGCAAGTGCGTGGTCACCCTGCTCCAGGGCATGGACCTGTTCCCCCCTCCCGACGACCACGAGGCGGCAGTGCTGGAGAAGAACGCCGCCGGACCGGCCCAGCGCCTCAGCTGCCAGCTCCAGCTGCCGGCCGGGGAGGCCGACCTGCTGGTCACCACGGGGTACTGGTGAGGCGGCGCCTCGGGATCTCCCTGGCCCTGGTCCCCCTGCTGGGCATCGGCGGATTCATGGCCTGGAAGACCCGCGCCGTGGCCCGGGAGCTGGTGGATCCCCCCTTCTACCGGCCCCAGCCCCTGGCCCGGGTGGACGCGACCTACCGGGAGCTGGCGGAGGGCCGGGACGGTGATCCCGGCGGCGCCTGGGCCAGCGAGGAGGTGGACGGCCTGCAGCTCTGGCGGTTCACCCGCCCCACGCCGGCGCCCGGGGTGGTGCTCCTGCTGCACGGATTCGGCGATGACCGCTGGGGCACCAGCCCCGCCCTCAAGTGGTTCCCCCGGCTGGATGCCGCGATCTTCACCTACCGCCGGAGGGACGACGCCTTGCGCCGGGGCGGCCCCGCCCCGGCCGTCACCTTTGGAGCCCTGGAGTCCCGGGATGTGGTCCGGATCGTGCACCACCTGGAGGCCTCCGGCCTGGAGCGGCGCCGGATCCTGCTGATGGGGCGGAGCCTGGGTGCTTCCGTGGGTCTGCTGGCCCTGGCCGATCTGGAACGCGAAGGGCGCGGCCCCCTGGCCGGTTTCATCTGGGAAGGCGCCCCCGCCAGCAGCCGCAGCTTCGCCGAACGCCTGGTGCGCGGGCCCGAGGACCGCTGGTGGCATTTCCTAGCCCCGCCCATCGGGGCCGCCGCGGCCCTCGCCGCAGGCCGCTTGGGGGGCTATGCCCCCCCGGAGACCGACCTCCTCCGCCGGACCGCCGGCCTGCGCCTGGCCACGCCCAGCCTCTGCTTCCTGGCCACCCAGGACCGGCTGGCGCCCCCGGAGGTCCAGCGGTCCCTGGCGGCCCGGTTCCAGCAGGCGCAGGTCATCGAGGTGCCCACCTGGCACCTGCACTGCGCCGAGGTGCTAGGCCGCGCCTACACCGATGCGATCCGGTCGGCCACCGATGCGTGGTTTCCGCCCGACGCGGAAAGGGGCCCCGGAAGGCCCCTTTCCCGCCGCTGAAGCTCGGCCTATTCCTCTTCGTGGGCCTGACCTGTGGCGCGGACCAGCTTGGGCGTGAGGCGCTGCACGATCGGTTCGAAGACCTTGTTCACCAGCTCCTCGTCGTAGGAGACCTCGGCCCCGGTCCCGGCGACCTTCACGCTGGTGTCGTCCACCTTGCCGTCATCGCCCTTGGCGAAGAGGATCTCGCCGGTCTCCACCTCGATGAGACGAATGTCGAGCCGGCCCGTGAAGGAGGCCTTCTTGATGTTCACGCTGCCGGCCACGGCGCCCGCGGTGCCGTCCTTGGTGAGCTTGCCCACCAGGGCGCCCACGCCCCAGCCCGAGCTGAAGCCGGATTCCTTGTAGGCGAAGCGGGTGACCTTGCCGGTCATCACGTACTTCACGCCCAGCAGCTTGCCGATCTTCTGCACGGTGGCGGTATCGACCTCGCCGCTCTGCTGGAAGTTGAGCTCGGCCCGGATGTCCTGGAGGCGCTCCCGCTCGATGAGCCGGATCTTCCCGTTGGCCTTGTCCATGATCTCGGTGGTGAAGAGGTCCCGCAGCTGGTTGGAGATGGTGCCCATCTGGTTGCCCCAGCCGCCATGGCGCCAGCCGTGCCAGCAGTCCGGCGCCGCCTTGAAGTCCAGGATGGCCAGGCGGGGCAGCTTGGCTTTCTCCTCCTTGGACATCTTCTTCTGGGCGAAGACGGGCGCGGCGATGGCGAAGACCGCCAAAAGGGAGAGGATGAGCTTGCGAAGGCGCATGATGACTCCGGTCGCGAGGGGGGTTCAGTCGTCGATGAGCTTGCTGCGCAGTTCCTTGCCCAGCTTGAAGTACACCACCCGCTTGGGCGGCACCTGGATGCTCTCGCCACTGCGCGGGTTCCGTCCCTGCCGGGCCCGGCGGTCCCGCAGGCGGAAACTGCCGAAGCCACGCAGCTCCACGCCCTCCCCGGTCTTGAGGGATTCGATGATGCTCTCCAGGAAAGTGTTCACCAGGAGATCCGCATCTTTCTTCCCCAGTTCGAGACGCTCCATCAGATGACGGGACAGGTCGGCCTTGGTGAGGGTCTCCATCGCTTCCATGGGAACTCCGGTAAGTGGGGGGGCTTAGGTGACGTGAGGGCAGTTCTCAATAGATCCCCATCCGTGCCCTTCGGTCAAGAGGGACATCTTCATCCATTTGAAAAAAAGGGGGCCGGAGCCCCCCTTTTGAAGAGGACGCCTGGGTCCATCAGTCCATGAGCCACTCGAGCAGGAAGCGCGGGCCTTCGCCGCTTCCCCCGTGAGTCCGGTAATCCCGTTCCTTGCCGGACCAGCTGCCCGACAGGTCCACGTGGGCCCAGGAAGCCTGTCCGACGAACTCGCGCAGGAACAGACCGGCCGTGATGGTCCCGCCCCAGCGGATGCCCGTGATGTTCTTCAGGTCGGCCAGGGGACTCTTGAGCAGGTCCGTGTATTCCTCCACCAGGGGCAGCTGCCACAGGTACTCGCCGACGGAGCCCCCGGCGTCCAGCAGCCGGTCCACCAGCTTCTGGTCCGTGCCCATCACGGCCGAGACCCCATCACCCATGGCGATGAGGGCCGCGCCGGTCAGGGTGGCCAGGTCCACGATGTGGTCGGCGCCCAGTTCGCTCGCGTGGTGGAGCAGGTCGGCCAGCACCAGGCGGCCTTCGGCGTCCGTGTTCAGCACCTCGATGGTCTTGCCGCTGCGGCTCCGCAGGACATCGCCGGGCTTGTAGCTGGAGCCGGAGGGCATGTTCTCCACCAGACCCACGAGGCCCGTGACCTGGACCGGGACCTCCAGCTGCGCGCAGGCCACCAGGGTGGCCAGCACGATGGCCGCGCCGGTCATGTCGTCCTTCATGGTCTCCATGCCCGAGGCGTCTTTGAGGGAGAGGCCTCCGGAATCGAAGCAGACCCCCTTGCCCACCAGGACCACATGCTTCTTGGGCTTCTCCTTGGGCTTGTATTCCAGCTTGACCACGCGTGGAGGCCTGACGCTGCCCTGCCCCACGGCCAGCACGGACCGGAAGCCGCCCTTCTCCAGGGCCGGAACGTCCAGCACCTCGCAGTGGAGCTTGTGCTGCTTCGCCAGCTTTGCCGCCATATCGGCGAAAACTTCGGGGTAGAGGTCCCCCGCCGGCGTGTTGGCCAGGTCGCGCACCCGGTGGCAGGCGGCCACGCCGGCCTCGACCGCAGGCAGCTTGCGGCGGGCCTTGCGCGTATCGTCGCCGTTGGTGAAGATCTCGATGGAGGAGAACTGCTTTGCTTCAGGCTTTCCGCCCTTGAAGGCGACAAGATCGTAATTGGCCAGCAGCGCGCCCTCGGTCACGGCCACCTGCACGGCGTCGTGATCGATGGTGGAGGTGGACGGGGAGAGGATCCCGATCTTCTTCCACTTCTTCTTGAGGCAGAAGCGCCCGGCCGTGCCTACGGCCTTGCGGATCTTATTGAGCGTCACCTTTTCCTCGTCGCCGAGGCCCACCAGCACCATCCAGCGGCTCTCCTTCACACCATTGGGGTGGTGCAGCGGCACAACTTCAAGATAGTCGGCCTTGAAATCCTCCTCATCCATCACCTGGCGGGCGACCTTGCTGATGGCGAGCGGCAGACGATGGCGTTCGCGCCCGGAAAACACCGGAACGATCAGGGCATCTCCGGCAAAGTCCTTTCCGGTTTGAGAACTGATATCCACTGAAGGCATGGAAGTTCCTCCTGGTGGACGAGGCTAGGTCCATTCGCTAAAAAAGGAAAGTTCATTTTTCGTTCTTTAATTGTCACAGTCATGCAATCCGTTAGCGGCGACTTTTCAAGCACTAGTCGGATGAACCAGTTGCAGCGTCCGATGGGATCATGTCCAGATGGACCTCTCGCCGAGACACCGCCAGCTCCTCCAGCTTCCCGGCCCCTGGCCGGCCTGCGCCCAGGGATTGGCCCGGCAGGGCGCGGCCTGGCTGCACACCGGTGACACCGACGAGGGCCTCCTGGCCCTGCCTGGCCCGGCCCTGGTTTCCCGATGGGAGGGCCGAACCTGGGACACCCGCCTCGGGGACAGATCCCTCCCCGGCTCCCCCTGGGAGGCCCTGGCCTGCGCCCTGGCCCGCGGATCGCGCCCCTGGATCGGGGCCGCCACCTTCGAACTGGCCTGCGACGAGGCCGGCCTGCCCCGGAAACCCCTGGAGGCCGGCACCCTGGGCCAGCACTGGGTCCCTGTGGTAGAAGCCCTTCACGTGGAGGATGGCAGGGCCGAACTCTGGTCCTGGGGCGATGGCCCTGCCGACCCGGCCCGGTGGCGCGATCTCCTCCGTCCCGCCCACCCCCCGGGAGACGCCACCGTGGACCTGAAGGCACTCTGGACCGCGGCGCAGCACCGGGCGGCGGTCGAGCAGATCCGGACCCGCATCCTGGACGGCGCCTTCTATGTGGCCAACCTCTGCGTTCCCTTCGAGGGGCGGCTCTCCGGAGATCCCGTGGCGCTGGCCCTGGCGGCGTTCCGGCGGGCCCAGCCACCCTTCGGGGCCCTGCTCGAACTCGGCGGACGGCACCTGCTGAGCCTCAGCATGGAGCGGCTGCTCTCCCGCCGGGGAACGCGGCTCCGCTCCCAGCCCATCAAGGGCAGCGCCCCGCTGACCGGAGATCCGGATCGCGATCACGCGGCCGCCGCAGCCCTCGCCGCCGATCCCAAGGAACAGGCGGAACACACCATGATCCTGGATCTGGTGCGTAATGACCTGGGGCGGGTGGCCCAGGCCGGGTCTGTCCAGGTGGTCCGCCCCATGGCCGTGGAGACCTATCCCACGGTCCAGCACCTGGTCAGCACCGTGGAGGCCACGGCCTTGCCGGGCCTGGGATTGGCGGAGCTCCTGCGGGCCGCGCTTCCCGGCGGCAGCGTCACGGGCGCCCCGAAACATGCGGTCTGCGGCCATCTGGCCCAGGCCGAGGCGGGCCCGAGGGGCTTCTACTGCGGGGCCGTGGGCTGGATCTCCCCGGACGGGGACCTGGACCTGGCCCTGCCCATCCGCACCGCCCAGATCCAGGGCGGACATCTGACCTACTGGACCGGGGGTGGCATCACCCGGCGCAGCGATCCGGCCCGCGAATGGGCCGAGCTGCACCTGAAGACCCGGGCGATCACGGCCTGATCAGGCGGCACTGGCGCGCTTCAGGAGCTCCTCGAAGCGCTCGAAGAGATGGGCCCTCGGCCCCTTGGGCTGGCGCTTCAGCACCATGCCCGCCTGCTCTGGCGTTCGGCCGCCCTTGGACTGGTTGCAGGCGAGGCAGCAGCCCACCAGGTTCTGCCAGGTGGTGGAGCCGCCCTGGCAGAGGGGGATCACGTGGTCCACGGTGGTGGCCTTCTTCGCGCAGCCCTCGTACTGGCAGAGGAAGTGGTCCCGACGGAGGACCCGGCGTTCCAGCCGCCCCAACAGCAGCTTCGAATCGCTGCAGGCCTGGGCGTGGGGGAAGATGATCAGCTCCAGGCGCCCCGCCAGGTCGCCGTGCCGTTCGAAGGTCGCGGGATTCAGCACATGGGCCCGGCCGGACACCACCGCGCAGAGGGCCCGGCGGCGGCTCACCTCCTGCATGGGGACGTAGTTCCGGTCCACCGCGATCACCTCGCTCAGTCCGTGGCGATCGCGTCCCTTGTGCATCGGCCCCCCGGTTTGCCCGAATCCTAAGGCATTCTTCCGGATTGGGAAGGGAATTATTCCTCCGCGGTTGGGCCCGGAAGGACGCCGGGGGCCCCGGACTCCGGCAGGGCCTCCACCCCCGCCAGCTTCTTCTCCATGAGTTCCTTCCGCTTGGAGACATCCCCCAGCCGGGAACTGGCCTCGTCCAGCTTCTTCTGCACCGTGGCCAGGGCCTCGCCGAACTTGCCGAATTCCGTCTTCACCTGGCCCAGGATCTTCCAGACCTCGCCGCTCTGCTTGCTGATGGCCAGGGTCTTGAAGCCCACCTGCAGGCTGTTGAGGAAGGCCGTCAATGTGGTGGGCCCCACGAAGGTGACCTTGCACTCTCGCTGGATGCGCTCCAGCAGGCCCGGCCGTCGCAGGGCCTCGGCGTAGAGGCCTTCGAAGGGCAGGAACAGCAGCGCGAAATCCGTGCTGTGGGGAGGTGCGATGTACTTGTCGCGGATGTCCCGCGCCTGGGACAGCAGGCGGACTTCCAGGGCCCGCCCGGCGGCCTCCACGGCCGGGAGATCCCCCAGCTCGTAGGCCTCCATGAGCCGCTGGTAGTCCTCCAGGGGGAACTTCGCGTCGATGGGCAGCCAGACCGTGCCGCCCTCCTCGGCCCCGGGCAGCTTCACGGCGAACTCCACCACCTCGGAGGAGCGGGGCCGGATCTTCACGTTGGCGGCGTACTGCCCCGCCGACAGGAACTGCTCCAACAGCGCCCCGAGCTGCGCCTCGCCGAGGACGCCCCGGGTCTTCACATTGGTGAGCGCCCGCTTCAGTCCGCCCACGTCCTGGGCCAGGGATTGCATCTCGCCGAGCCCCTTCTGCACCAGCTCGAGGCGCTGGGCCACTAGGTTGAAGCTCTCGCCCAGCCGCTTCTCCAGGGCCTCGTGCAGCTTCTCGTCCACGGTGCGCCGCATCTGCTCCAGGCGTTCCTCCGTCGAGGTCTGGATGGCCGCCAGGCGCTTCTCCACCTGCTGCTGCACCTGGTTCAGCTGCGCGGCCTGCTCCTCCCGCGAGGACCTCAGGGCCTCCTGGGTGGTTGTGACCAGCAACCGGAAACCCTCGGCCAGCTTCTCGGCCTGGGCGGTGCGGAGCCCGCCCAGCTCGGCCGACAGGGGCTGGATCTGGGCGACCAGGGACTGCTGCGCTTCGCTTCGGTTCCGCGAGGCCAGCTCCTCCGCATGACGCCGCAGGGCCTCGAAGGGGGCCGGATCCGCGCTGCGTGGACGCAGGCTGGCCCAGGCCGCCACGGCCGCAAGGAGGAGGGTGAGGATGGACAGCGCGAGGAGGAGGCTCATGGATCCATCATCGCGCGGGAGACTCGTCAGGCAGTGTCCAATCGGCCCGTCGTCCGGCCCCTTCCCCCCGAAGCTGGAGCCGGGCCACCCAACCCGTGGGCCAGGGCCCATCCCCTCCTGCCCACTCCACCACCAGCCGGTCCTCCGGGCCGAGGCTCTCTTCAAGGCCCAGGGACCAGGCGCCCTCGGGGCCCGTGCGGAAGAGGTCCAGGTGGAAGAGGCGGCCTCCGGAACAGTCGTAGCGGTGCAGCACCGCGTAGGTGGGGGAGGCCACCTCCTCAGGATCGCCGCCAAGCCCCCGCAGGAAGCCCCGGGTCCAGGTGGTCTTGCCCGCGCCCAGCTCCCCCTGCAGCAGCCAGGTGCCCCCGGGGGGCGTCAACCGGGCCAGCACTTCGCCCAGGGCCTCGGTGGCCTCCTCGTCGGCCAGGAACAGCTCAGCCACGCAGGAGCTCCGGCAGGAGCCCGGCCAGGTCCGAGGGGAGCAGGCCGGCGCCGGGCAGACGGTCGGCGGCCGCCCCGTGGAACCAGGCCGCCGCGGCGACGGCCTCCCGCATGGGCAGGCCCTGGGCGCGGAAGCCCGCCACCATGCCGGCGAGCAGGTCGCCGCTGCCGCCGGTGGCCATGCCCGGGTGGCCGGTGGGATTGATCCAGAGATCCTCCCGCGCTCCCCCGGCGATGACGCTCTGGGCGCCCTTGAGGAGCAGGACGCCGGGTCGGCTCGCGGCCACCTGCCGGGCCTGGGCCAGGCGCTCGTCCATGAGGAGGGGCCGGGTCAGCCGGAAGAGCCGGGCGAACTCCCCCGGATGGGGCGTGATGGCCGTGCCCGGGCGGTCCATCCAGCGGCGGCCCTCCCCTTCCTTGAGGGCCGAGGCGTCCACCACCAGGGGGCCGTCCCAATCCGGCACCTGGTGGATGCCGCCGGGGCCCACCAGCAGGACATCGGCCTCCTGGGGGACGGAGCCGTGCCAGGCCCGCACCATGGCCTCGGGCACCTGGGCCGCGATCTCGGCCCGGACCTCCGGCTCACAGAGCACGGTCACCAGGCCCGCCCCCACCCGCAGGGCGCCCAGGGCCGCCAGCACGGCGGCACCGCTCATGCCCAGGCTGCCCGCCCGGATGGCCACATGGCCGAAGCTGCCCTTGTGGGCGTTCCACGCACGGGTCGGAAGCACGGGGCGCTCCAGCAGCTGCATGGCCGCCTGGGGCGCCTGGTCGAGGGGGATGGGGATGACGGTGATCTTTCCGCACCAGTCCCGGGCCGGAAGCAGTCCGTGGCAGACCTTGAGGGCCCCGAAGCAGGCCGTCCGGGTGGCGCGGACCGCCTCACCGGACAGCTCGGCCGCGCTGGGATCCAGCCCCGAAGGCAGGTCCAGGGCCAGGACCGGCAGCCCGCTGGCGTTCAGGGCCCGTACCCAGGCCAAAGCGGCCCCCTCCAGGGGACGCGCGGTGCCGTGGCCGAAGAGCCCGTCGACCACCCCGCCCCGCCAGGTCCTCATGAGCTCAGCGGGCTCGGCCGCGGTCTGGACCTCGCCGCCGAGCCCCTTCCACAACCGGGCCTGCAGCGCGGCGTCACCCCGCCAATCAGCCCAGATGCTCGGGACGAAAACCTGGACCGTCCGCCCCTGCAGCCGGGCGAGGCGCGCCAGGGCCAGGGCGTCCCCCCCGTTGTTGCCGGGGCCCGCCAGGACGTGGATGGGCTCGCCCGGGGGCAGGAGGGCCAGGGCCCCGAGGGCGGCATGCTCCTGCAAGGTCAGCGAAGGGATGCCCCAGCCCTGGATGGCCTGGTACTCCGCAACCCGCATCTCGTCGGCTGTGAGGAGGGGGATCACGCGGCACCTCCTGTGCCGCGCCCTTTGGGCTTCGGCTTTGCCAAAGTGGAACCCCGCTCCTGCTTCGTTCTCATGCTCCCAGTCTAGGCCCGTTCCAAGAGATATGCCGCCAGGGCCCTGGGGAAGAGTTCCATCTCCGCGGCATAGACCCGCTTCTGGAGATCCTCGGCCGTGTCCCCGGGGAGGACGGGAACCCGCAGCTGGTCGAGGATCCGCCCGTGGTCGTACTCGTCGTCCACCAGGTGCACCGTGGCGCCGGACTCGGCCTCCCCCGCTTCCAGGACAGCCCGGTGGACGTGCATCCCGTACATCCCGGCCCCCCCGTATTGGGGGAGGAGGCCGGGATGGATGTTGAGGATGCGACCGGCCCAGCGTGGGGGGACAGTCAGCTTCTTCAGCCACCCGCAGAGGCAGATGACCTCAGCACCCGCCGCCTCCGCGGCCCGGTAGCAGGCCTCCGAGAAACCCTCGTCCGAATCGAAGTCCTTGCGGACGACCACGACCGTGGCCAGCCCCTCGTCCTGCAGGCGCTGGATGCCCCCGGCCTTCGCCGTGGAGGCCAGCCCCAGCACCGGCTGGGCCGGCACCCGACCTTCGCGGCAGGCCCTGAGCAGGTTCAGGGCGTTGCCGCCGGTGCCGGAGATGAAGAGGGCGAGCCGCTTCACTGGAGGGCCGTCAGCACCACCGTGTCGGCGATGTCCTGGGCGCTGCACCCGCGGCTCAGGTCGTTGGCCGGCTTCGCCAGGCCCTGGAGGAAGGGCCCGATGGCGGCGCAGCCGCCCATGCGCTCGGCGATCTTGTACGAGATGTTGCCGGCATCCAGGTCGGGGAAGACCAGCACGTTGGCGCGGCCCGCCACCCCGGAGCCCGGGGCCTTCTTCTGGCCCACGGAGGGAAGCAGGGAGGCGTCGGCCTGCAGCTCGCCGTCGACGGCAAGGTCCGGCCGGCGCTCCTTGATGATGGCCAGGGCCGCACGGACCTTGTCCACGCAGGGATGCTCGGCAGAGCCGCGGGTGGAGAAGCTGAGCAGGGCCACCCGGGGCTCCACGCCAAGGACGCTGCGGGCGTTGTCCCCGGCGGCGATGGCGATGTCGGCCAGCTGCTCGGGCGTGGGATCGGGCACCACGGCGCAGTCCGAGAAGATCACTGCGCCCTGCTCACCGAAGGTGGGCTCGGGGTGGATCATCAGGAAGAAGCTGGAGACGGTCTTGATGCCCTTGGCGGCGCCGATGGCCTGGAGGCAGGCGCGCACGGTCTCGGCCGTGGTGTTGAGGGCGCCGGCCACCATGCCGTCGCAGTGGCCGTTCTGCACGAGCATGGCGCCGAACCAGAGCGGATTGTGGACGGCCTCCAGGGCCTGGGCCTCGGTGATGCCCTTGGCCTTGCGGCGCTCGTAGTAGGCGCCGGCCAGCTCCTGCAGCAGCGGGCTCGTGGCGGGATCCACCATGGCCGCGCCCTTCAGGGAGAGCCCCAGGGCCGCACAGCGGGTGGTCATGGCGGCGGGGTCGCCCAGGAGGGTGAGGCGGCACAGGCCCTGGTCCAGGAGGAGCTGACCCGCCTGGAGGGTGCGGTCCTCCCGGCCCTCGGGCAGCACGATGTGGCGCTGCAGCTCCTTGGCGCGAGCCCGGAAGCGCTCCATCCAGAGGGCGTGGTTGGCGTGGGACATGGTTTCCTCCGTGGGGACTAGACCGAGGGGGGCGGGGTGGGAAGAAGGAAGGCGCGGGCCTCCTGGCCCGTGCGGTTCCGGAAGGTGTCGGCCAGGCTGGGGGCGCCCGAGCTGGCCTCGTCGAGGTACATGGCCTCCACGCGATGCATGGGGAGGAACCGGGTGCCGAGGGCCACCTGGTCCGACTGGCCGGTCCTCACCAGGGAGAGCACCTCCTCCCAGGGCGTCAGGTCGAGGCCCCGGATGGCGATGCCGGCCGCATCGAGGCCCAGCAGGGCGCCCCAGATGCGCTCCCGGGGCGCCTGGAGCACCACCACCACCAGGTCGCCGGCGTTGAAGGGCATGGTCAGGGGCATGGGTGAACTCCAGGAGGGGACTACAGCGCGGGGCCTTCGACGATGAGACGGCCTTCCGTGAAGCCCTCCATGGCCCAGCGCGGGCCCTCGAACACATTGCCGCTGGCCTGCACGCCGCCGAAGGGGGCCGCGTCCAGCCGGAAGGTGGGGGGCAGGTTCAGAAGCACGCCGCCCGCCCTCAGACGCGTCTCGGCCAGCCGCAAGTGCCGCTGGTCCCGGCTGTAGGCGCTGGCGCGAAGCCCGAAGCGGGTGGCCGCCGCCCGGTCGAGCCCCTCCTCGAAGGAGTCCACACGGGTCAGCACGGTCACCGGGGCGAAGACCTCTTCGCACTGCAGCGGGTCCTCCTCGGGCACATCGGTGAGGATGGCCGGCGGCAGCAGGGCACCCTGGCGGAGGCCTCGACGCAGGACCGTGGCGCCAGCCGCCACCGCGCGATCCAGGCCCGCATCCACCCGGATGGCCGTGGCCTCGTCGATGAGCGGACCCACCACCGTGGCGGGATCCGAGGGATCGCCCACGGGCAGGGCCCCCACGGCCTCCACGAACGCGGACCGGAAGGCCTCCCAGAGCTGCTGGTGCACGTAGATCCGCTGGGCCTTGGAGCAGCTCTGCCCGGCCCCCGCGACGGCCGCCGGGGCGAGCTGCGCGGCCACGGCCGCCGCATCCACGCCTTCATCCACGACCACGGCCCCGTTGCCCCCCAATTCGAGCAGCAGGCGCTTGCCGGCCAGGACCTGCTCGAGCCGCCGGCCCACGCGCTCTGAACCCGTGAAGCTCACGGCGGCGATGCGGGGATCCTGGGCCAGGGCCTCGGCCTTGGCGGGATCCGAACCGGCCAGCTGCAGGAGGTGGTCCGGAGCCGCGACGCGCATCCGCGCCGCCTCGAAGCCCTCCCACAGCAGCCGGGAGGTCCGGGGCGCCTGGGGACAGGGCTTCCAGATGACGCTGCAGCCGGCGCCCAGGGCCGGCGCCAGCTTGTGCATGGCGAGATTCACGGGGAAGTTGAAGGGCGTGATGGCCAGCACGGGGCCGAGGGGGAAGCGGCGGAAGGTCGCCCTGCAGCCGTCCGCCCCGGCCATGAGGTCGTAGGGGACGCTCACCTCTCCGAACGAGGCCACGGCCTCGAGGGTGGCCCGCAGGGTGGCCTCGGCGCGGCCCACCTCGCCGCGGGCCAGGGTGATGGGCTTCCCGGTCTCCCGGGTCATCTCCAGGGCCAGCGGCTCCCGGGAGCGGACCAGTTCCTCCAACCAGGCCTCCAGGAGGCGCCTGCGGACCAGCCGGGAGGCGCCGCTCCACGCGCCGAAGGCCTGCAGCGAATGGTCTGCCAGCCCTTCCCAGCCTTCTGCGCCCATGGCCCCCACCAAGTCCCGCCACCTCCGCGGCGCCTTCCAGCATATCCGCCGATCCGAGCGGCCTCCCAGGAACCCTGTCACATCATGCAATCCGCGGATGCGCGCCCGGGATGCGGCTAGACTGTCTGAAGGAGTTCCCCATGACCAAGCCGCTCGTCCCCGCCGACCTCCTGAAGTCCGTTCAGGCCGCGGACAAGCCCGCCTCTTCGGCCTCCGCCGGGAAACCCAAGGCTGCCGCCGGTCCCAAGCCTGCGGTCAAGGCCTCCACCAAGCCCCAGGGCAAGAGTGGTGTGGCGCACACCCGCATGAGCAACCGGGGGAAGTGACCCCGCCAGGCCTCGGCCAGGATCCAGTGCCCGCCGGGCCCCGCCCGGCTCCAGCGACCGTTCAGCCCCGATCTCTAGTCGGCCAGATGCCAGATCTGGATGTGGCTGGTGTGTTTCAGGACCTCGGCCACCAGGTCGGGTGAGGGTGTTCCGAAGGTGCGGACCCGGAAATCCGCGCCGCCCGGAAGGTGCACCACGTGGACCGAGGCGCCGCCGGGGAAATCAGGATGCCGGGCCAGGGGCCGGGCCAGGGCCTCCAGATCGAGCGCCTCCAGCCAACCCGCAGGCAGGGGCGCCGTCCGGGCCCCGGGAAGCAAGGCCCCCACCTCGCGGGCCTGAAGCAGGACGAGGTGCCAGGCGCCCTCCGCAAGCCCCCGCCAGCAGAGGAAGGGCGGCAGCGAGCCGAATCCGATGCCCCCTTTGCGCACTTCGGGCCAGGCCCGCAACGAGGCCACGCCCGCCTCGTCGGCGGCCTCCATGGCCAGGGCCGCGAGATCGGGCGAGGCGGGGGGGATCCAGGGTTCGACGCTCGGCATCCCGACGAGCATCGCATATCGGGTAGGCTGGGGCCCATGTGTACCGACCGTCACCTGGTGCTGCCCCGAGGGGTCTGGTCCCCTGGGGGGCGTCCGTGAGCCCCAGGCCCGTCATCGCCACCGGCCAGCAGATCGGCGCCGGGTGGAGCCCCGCCCTGTCCATCGCCAAGGCCCTGGCGGCCCTGGCCGAAGCCCGCCGCAGCGGGGCCGAGGCCGTCTACTGGCTGGCCGACGAGGACCACGACCGCGCCGAGGTGGCCTCCGTGGTGGGCTGGGAGGGCCCCCGCCTCATCCGCCACCGCTTCCGCTTCGAAGCCCGCGCTGGCACCGCCACCGGCTGGCTGCCCTGGACCCCGCGGCACCAGGCCGAGGCCGCAGCCCTCTGGGGACCGCAGCCCGAACCCCAGGGGCCCACCCTCCGGGACCATGTCCTTGCGTTGGGGCGCCCCCTCTGGGAGCGCGGACTCCGGCCCTTCTCCCCCACGGAGCCCACGGTGCGGGAGCCCATCCAGGCTGAGTTGGAGCGCTGGCGCGGCCTCGATCTCCAGGCCCGGCTCATCCGCCAGGCCGACCACCTCCAGGCCCAGGGCGCCCCCCTGCCCCTGGATCCGCGGGTGCAGGCCGCCTGGTTCTCCCTGGATCCCCGCACGGGTCGCCGCCAGCGGCTCGAACCTGACGAGCCCCTTTCCCGCGGCCTGTGGCTGAGCCCGGGCGCCGCCCTCCGGCCCCTGATGCAGTCGCTCCTCCTGCCGGTCACGGCCGTGGTGCTGGGGCCCTCCGAGCGCGCCTATTGGCGGCTCTGCGAGCCCCTCTGGGAACGGGTCGGGCTGTCCGCCCCGAAGATCATCCCCCGTCCCAGCGTCTTCGTCCTGCCGGCGGGATGCCGGGTGGAGTCCCGGCAGATCGAGGCGCTCCGCCTGGGCGCCTGGGAGACCCTCGGCCCCTGGACCGGTGCGCTGCCCACCGGGCTGGCCGCAGAGATCGCCCCGGACGCGTCCTGGCCACTGCCGGTCCAGGAGCGCTTCCAACGCGAACAGGCCCGCGCTCGCGAACGACTCGTCAAGCTGGATCGCCGTCTCCACCGCGAGGCGGCGGCCCGGAGCCTGGGGGGCGACCCGGAGCGGATCCGGCAGACCCTCTTCCCCTTGGGCCGGCCCCAGGAGCGGGTCATGCCGGGGGCTCCCTGGCTGAAGTCCGACGCCCTGCTCGATGTCATCCTGGAGCGCATGGACGGGGCCCGCCCCCTCATCCTGGTGGAGGAACCATGAGCCCTGCTGCCTCCCACGACGGCTGCGACCTGCTGGCCATCGGCGCCCACCCGGACGACGTGGAGGTCCATGTGGGCGGCATCCTCGCCCTGGCCTCGGACAGGGGCCTGAAGACCGCCATCCTCGACCTCACCAGCGGCGACCTCGGGACGCGCGGCACGGCGGAGGCCCGCCGCCTGGAAGCGCAGGGGGCGGCCCGGATCCTCGGCGCGGCACGGATCGTGCTGGACTTCCCCGATGGCCGGTTCACCGAGGAAGAGGCCTACCGGCTGCGCCTCATGACGGAGTTCCGCCGGCTCCGCCCCCGGGTGGTGATCCTTCCGGCACCGGAGGATCGCCATCCCGATCACCGCCGCGCCCACCGGCTCGCCCGGGAGGCGGCCTATTACGCTGGGCTGAAGAATTATCCGTGCGAGGGGACTCCCTGGCGGCCCGAGGCCGTGGCCTGGGTGGGCGGCGAGAACCCCGGCCAGCCGGACCTGCTGGTGGATGTCAGCGCCGTGTGGGAGCGCCGCATGGCGGCCTTCGACGCCTTCGGCAGCCAGTTCGATCAGGATCCAGCTCAGCCGGTCACGCGCATCGCGCACCCCGCCTTCCGGCGCGGGGTCCTGGGCCGCGCCATGCACTGGGGCTCCCTGCGCATGTGCGACTGGGCCGAGGCCCTGTGGTGCGAGCGGCCGGTGCCCGCACCCCTCCTGGCGCTCATGGCGGCGCTGGAGCCCCGTTAGGGCTTTTTCTCCTCCCGCGGCTTGCGGACCTTGGCCCAGGCCTGGTCGACCGCCATCAATTCCCGGGTGCGGCCGAGGGGCTTCAGTGCGGCGCCAAGGGACTCGTAGATGACCGTGTCCTGGGGTCGGGCCTCCAGGGGCGGGTTGTTCCTGGATTCAAGGGTCCGTGCGAGAACACCTGTCCATGCTTCCAGGAACCAATCGGCCATTTCATCGAAGCGCCGCTTCCGCAGGAACTCCGCGGCGATGGCCTTGTGCACCGCCACGGGTAGCTTGGCCTTCCATTCCGAACGGCTTCCGAAAACAGCCAGGCTCTCCGACAGGGCCAGCGCTGAGGGCGGCACGGGGAGGAAGGCGGACCAGCCCATCCACTGGCGCCAGAGTTCGGCATTTCCCGGCCAGCGCCGCAGCGCCGCCTCCAGGTCCGGAAGGGCCCGCCGCGCGCTGGACCGCCACCCTTCCACGTTTCGAATCCAATCTGCCTCCGGCCCGAAGTCCAGGGGAATCCCGGCCAGCCTCGCATCTTCCATCAGGCGGTCCTCGAACTCCGGCCGGGGCATGCGGGACCGCAACAGGCTGAACCGGTCCCGACGGGCGTCGACATGGTCGGGGTGTTGCCTGATGAAAGCATCCAGCACCTGGAGGCGGGCAGGCGCCACGGATGCCAGTTGGAGGGCCAGGGTGCGCGGCTCGGGCAGGTCCTCCCCCCGGGCGATGAGGTCCGCCGTTCCGCGGAACACGGCCCATCCCCTCGCGGGAAGCCCTGCGCGCCGGAGGTAGGCGGTGTCCGTTTCGGTGGGGACCTCGTCCTTCAGTTCCTCCGCGCCCCAGTCGCCGAGGGGAGATGCCTGCCGGAGCACCTTCCAGCGGTCTGCCCTCGGCGGACGGTCCCAGACCAGAAACCGCAGCGGCTTGGGTGCGGGCGCCAATGGCGGTTCTGGGGACGGCTGGGCCAGCAGGTCCAGGAACGGCTGGGGGGCTCCGCCGGGTCTAGGAGAGGCAGTCCCTCCCTCGGAGGGCGGCCCGAATATGGATTTCAGGACCCCGGCCATGTTCTTCCACCAGGTTCCCGCCCAGCGGCGAAGTTCCTGCAAAGCCGACGCGGCTTCGGGCCAGCGGCCCAACTGGGCCAGAGCGACCGTCCGCCAGTAACAGACCGTCTGCCGGGTGGTCAGCCATTCCTCCCAGTCGCTCCCCCGCGGTTCTGCTTCCAATCCGTCCAGGAAGGTGAGGAGTTCCTGGGCTTGCCCCCGCATCAAGGCACGGACCGAGGCAGTGCGAAGAAGGTCGGTGGAAGGCCATACCCGCCCCGGCGAGGGCGTCAGGCCGAAGATGTCGCTGTAGCGCGGGCGGACCTCGCGCAGGTTTTCGCAGGCCATCCAGATCTCGACCAGACCGAACCATCCCGCCCCATCTTCGAAGCGAGGCGCCCCTCGCGCATGGGGGCCCCGGCGCCAAGCCTCGTAAATGCCCTCCTGGAAGGCGCCCAGTTCGCGGCGGAAGCTGTCGGGATCGACGGGCCCTTGCCAGTCCAGCCAAGTCGAGAACCAGGACCAGTCCCCTCGCCAGGCATCGGGAATCTGATTCAGCTTCCGCAGGGTTTCTCCCACCTCCCGGGCCAGCCCAGCGGCGGCGACCGCATTCTTGGCCTTGGCCTGGATGATGACGGGCCAGTGGGAGTCTCGGGATACCTGGACGGATTCGGCCAGGCCCCGCTCGCGGAGGGCACTCAGGCGGAGCCTCGCCGCCCGGAGTGCAAACGCCATGCGCTGCTGGAGGGCCTCGCCGTGGTCCGGATGCTGTTCCAGGAAACGGTCCAGGGACTCCCAGGCGGGCGTGCGGCCCGCCGCCGCCAGATGATGGCGGAGCGTGGCGCTGGAGGGCGCGAGGCGTCCCTCGTCGAGCACCTTTCCCTCCCGGTCGAGCAGGATCCAATGCGGTCCCGGGTCCCAATTCCGCGCCGTGCGCACCTGGTCCAGGAAGGGGCCATCCATGTCATCGACGAAGAGGTCGGAACCGACGATCATCTGGATGATCTGGTCGTCGGAGGCCCGGTAGGCCGCAGTGACGAGCCCCTTCGAGGTCAGCAAGCTCAGCGGCGCATGAGGCTCCCGCTGCCAGCCCTCCAGGAAGGCGGCCCAGGTCCCGGACTGCGCGTACGACACCTGCGAGGCCAGAAGCCAACCCAGGCCAACCGCGCCCCGGATGAACCGCCTTGCATCTGACATCCCAGACCTCTTCGCCCCAGCCTGGAGGCCCGAAGGTGCTCCCGTCAAGGCCACGCGGCTGGCATCCCTGCGTTAGCCTGGGAGCATGAACCGCTTCGAATCCGACTTGCTCGCGCAGATCCAGCGACGCGGCGATGCCGTTGCCGGGCCTGTGCTGGTGGCCTGCTCGGGCGGCGGGGACTCCGTGGCCCTGCTGCTCCTCCTCTGGACGCTGCGGAAGAGCCTCGGTGTGGTGCTGAGCGTGGCCCATGCCGATCACGGTTTGCGACCTGGATCCGGGGAGGACGCGGAATTCGTCCGACAGCTGTGCCGGGCCCTGGACCTGGATCTGGTCGAGGCGAGCCTGGGCGTTCGGGCCTACGCCCAGGAGCGCCGCATCGGCCTCGAGATGGCCGCCCGGGAGCTGCGTTGGGATTGGCTGCGCCAGGAGGCCGAGCAGGCGGGCGCCTCGGCGGTGGCCACCGGGCACACGCTGGACGACCACACCGAGACCGTCCTCATCCGCCTCGCCCGGGGCGGAGGCCTGGGCTGCCTGCACCCGCTGGCGCCGCGCCAGGGGCTGCGCTGGTCTCCGCTGGTGGAGCTGCGCCGCGAGGACCTGCGGGGCTATCTGGCCGCCCGGAAGGTGCCCTGGCGTGAGGACGAGAGCAACGCCGAGCCCTTCACCCCCCGCAACCGCTGGCGACAGCTGCTCGTGGACCTGCGGCGGGAGGCGCCGGACCTGGACCGGCACCTGTTCGAAACCCACCGCCAGGCGGAGGAGGCCGAGCGACTGGCGCGGAGCCTGGTCCTGAGCTGGGAAGGCTCCCGCTGGTTCGTCGAGGAGGAAGGTGTCGCATTCGAACGAGGGACTTGGGAGGAGGCGGAACTCCGGTGGACGCTGGAGTCGGCCTTCCGACGGCTGACGTGGGAACGGGAATCCAGCCTGCTGCGGAGCCTCGCGCCCTGGCTCGTCGAACGGCTCGCCCGTGGTCGCAACCCCTCGTCCTGGGGGAATTTCCATCTAAACCCCGAACCAGATGACGGGTATCTGCATCTAAGACAAGGTCCGCTGCCTTCCCGGACCTAGTAAACTGGAGGGCCACCTGGGCCCCGGCCCCAAGGAGCGACCCTTTGAATTCCATGATGAAAAGCGTGCTGGTCTGGTTGGGCATCATCGCCCTGTTGGTGCTGGCCTTCCGCCAGATCCCCCAGAACAGCAAGCAGATCGAAGTGCCCTTCTCGACCTTCTACACCGAGGGCGTGGCAGGCAAGTACAAGTCTGTGACACTTTCCGGCTTTGATATCGAGGGCACCTACAAGCAGTCGTTCAGTCCCAAGCCCGGCGAAGTCATCGAGAAGTTCCGCACCGTAGCCCCGCCCATGCAGGACCTCGGCAAGGTCATCCTCAGCTGGAAGACCGAGGGCCAGATCGAGGAGTTCAAGGCCGCCAAGCCCAGCGAGAACAACTTCGCCTACGTGCTGATGTTCTGGGCGCCGCTGCTGGTCTTCGTGGTGCTCTGGTTCGTCTTCATGCGCCAGGCCCAGATGGGCGGCAACAAGGCCATGAGCTTCGGCAAGGCCCGCGCCAAGGGGCTCTCCGGCAGCGCCAAGCGCACGACCTTCGCCGATGTCGCCGGCTGCGACGAGGCCAAAGAGGAGCTGAAGGAGATCGTCGAGTTCCTGAAGGACCCCGCCAAGTTCCTCAAGCTGGGTGGCAAGATCCCCAAGGGCGTCCTGCTCATGGGCCCTCCGGGGACCGGCAAGACCCTGCTGGCCCGCGCCATCGCCGGCGAGGCCAAGGTGCAGTTCTTCTCCATCTCCGGTTCGGACTTCGTGGAGATGTTCGTGGGCGTCGGCGCCAGCCGCGTGCGCGACCTCTTCGAGCAGGCCAAGAAGAGCGCCCCCTGCATCGTGTTCATCGATGAGATCGACGCCGTGGGCCGGCACCGTGGCGCCGGACTGGGTGGCGGCCACGACGAGCGCGAACAGACCCTCAACCAGCTGCTGGTCGAGATGGATGGCTTCGAGGGCAACGAGGGCGTCATCCTCGTGGCCGCCACCAACCGCCCCGACGTGCTCGACCCCGCCCTGCTCCGCCCGGGCCGCTTCGACCGCCGCGTGGTGGTGGACCGCCCCGACGTGAAGGGCCGCTTCGAGATCCTCAAGGTCCACACCGCGGACAAGATCCCCCTCAGCCCTGACGTGGACCTGGAGGTCCTGGCCCGCGGCACGCCCGGTTTCGCGGGCGCCGACCTGGCCAACCTCTGCAACGAGGCCGCCCTCACCGCCGCCCGCGGCAACAAGAAGTGGGTGGAGATGCATGACTTCGAGAACGCCAAGGACAAGGTCTACATGGGCAGCGAACGCCGCAGCCTCGTGATGACCGAAGAGGATAAGCGCATCACCGCCTACCACGAGGCCGGCCACACGGTCGTCGCCGCCGTGGTGCCCCAGAGCGACCCGCTGCACAAGGTGACCATCATCCCCCGCGGCCGCGCCCTGGGCGTCACCTGGCAGCTGCCCCTGAAGGACCGCTACAACACCACCCGCGAGTACATGGAGAGCCGCATCGCCATCGCCATGGGCGGCCGCATCGCCGAGGAGATCTTCTTCAACCAGCTCAGCACCGGCGCTTCCAACGACATCCAGCAGGCGACGGATATGGCCAAGTCCATGGTCATGGAGTACGGCATGAGCGACAAGCTGGGCCCGCTGAACTTCGGCGGCGGCCAGCACGAGATCTTCCTGGGCCGGGACTTCACCCAGCACCGCGAAATCTCCGAGGATACGGCCCGCGTGATCGACTCCGAAGTCCACGAGTTCGTCATGCGCAACTACCGCAAGGCCAAGGCCGCCATCGAGGGTCACCGCGACCAGCTGGTGGCCATCGCCGAGGCCCTGCTGGTGCGAGAAACCCTCGACGGCAACGACATCGACATCCTGATGAAGGGGGGCACCCTGCCTCCGCCCAAGACCGGCAGCAAGCCCACCGCGCCTGCCGCGGTGGAGGAGGGCCCGTCCACGGACCCCGGACTCAACCCGGCCCTCAAGCCCGCGTGACCATGCCTTCGTTTGATTGGGGACCGCTCCTGGACAGCGGTCCCCTTTTCATCGGCATCCTCAATCTAACCCCGGATTCCTTCAGCGACGGCGGGCGTTTCCTGGCCCCCGAAGCGGCCCTGGCCCAGGCCCGCGCCCTGGTGGAGGCCGGAGCGGGGATGCTGGACCTGGGCGCGGAAAGCACCCGGCCCGGCGCCCAGCCCGTCACCGCCGCCATGGAATGGGCGCGCCTGGAGCCGGTGCTGGCCGCCCTCGCCGATCAGCTCCCCGCCACGCCCCTGAGCCTGGACACCCGCCATGCGGAGGTGGCGGCCCGGGGGCTGGCGGCGGGTGCCGCCGTGCTCAATGACGTCACCGGCTTCTCGGATCCCGGCATGCTGGACCTGGCCCGGAAGGCAACCTGCGGCCTCATCGCCATGCGAAGCCGCTGCGAGAGAGGGGGCTTCCACATGCCCCCCTACGACGACCCGGCCCCCAGGGGGGCTGGCGAAACCGTCTGGGAATTGGCCGCGGTTCGCGACCGTCTGCGGGCGGCGGGCCTCCCGGAGGGCAGAATCCTGCTCGACCCCGGCTTCGGCTTCGGCACCACCTTCCAGGAGGACCTGGCCCTGTGGCAGGCCCTGGCCGACCTGCCGGGCCTGCTGGACTGGCCAGTGGCGCGCTTCTGT
The DNA here is from genome assembly GCA_046331485.1 of Holophagaceae bacterium. Taxonomy (GTDB): domain Bacteria; phylum Acidobacteriota; class Holophagae; order Holophagales; family Holophagaceae; genus Geothrix. The sequence continues at coordinate 301,707 of JAXLQS010000002.1, forward strand.
CTGGGCATCTCGCGAAAGCGTTTCCTGGCCTTCCGCGCCGGAACGCCGGGCCTGCCGCCGGGGCAGCGGGATGCGCTCACGGCCGCGGCCCACGCCGAGGCGCGGCGCCTGGACTACAGGGTCTTCAGAACCCACGCCATCGGGTAACCTTGCCTCATGAACATGAAGCACGAGCGAAGAGCCAATTTGGCGAAGCCGAAGCCCAAAGGGCGCGGCATAGGGAGGCTCCGCCTCGGCAAGCGCAGCGCGACGGAGCGCGCGCAGCGTGAGATAGGCGGAGGTGCCGCGTGAGTCTCCGCTACTTCGGCACTGATGGCATTCGAGGCGTCGCCCTGCGCTCCCCGCTCACGCTGGAGGAGGTCACCCACTGGGGGGCCGCCTGGGCCCAGGTGGCGCGCCAGGCAGGGGTCCGGCGGCTGGTGGTCGGGTGGGATCCCCGCTCCAGCTCGGGCCCCATGTCCGAGGCCTTCATCCTGGGCGTGGGCCTGGGTCTCAAGGTGCTGGTGCTCGGCATGGCTCCCACGCCCGCGGTGGCCTGGAACGTGGCGAAGCTGAGCGCCGAGGGCGAGAAGACCTGGGGCCTCATGATCTCCGCCAGCCACAACCCCCCGGAGGACAACGGTCTCAAGGGCTTCAACGAACTCGGCGAAAAGCTGGAGGAGGATCAGGAGCAGGCCATCGAGCATGCCTTCGGCGAGCTGGCTGAACCCACCACGATCTCCGCACCGCCCACCCGCCTGGAGCTGCGGCCCTACCTGGACCACCTCGAGGGGATCAGTCTCCCTCCGGATTTCCGCATGGTCATCGACTGTGCCCACGGGGCCACAGCCGAGGCCGCGCTCGAGCTCTTCCGGGGCGGCGAGCTCCATTGGGTCGGCGTTCCGGCGGATGGACCGAGGATCAATGTGGGGGTCGGTTCCACGCACCTGGAGGCGCTGGCCGCCGCCGTGGTGGCGCGAGGCGCCGATCTGGGCATCGCCTTCGATGGCGACGGCGACCGCTGCCTGATGGTGGACGGTGCGGGACGCGTGGTGGACGGCGACCAGATGGTCTGGCTGCTGGCCCAGGATCGGCTGGCCTGCGGCGACGCCCCCCCGGGCGTGGTGGGCACGCTGATGACCAATGGCGGCCTGGCCCAGGCCCTCCACCAGGCGGGCGTCCCCTTCGTGCGCACCGCCGTCGGCGACAAGTACCTGCTGCGGGAGATGGCGAAGCGCGGCTGGGACCTGGCCGCCGAGGCCTCGGGCCACCTCATCCAGAAGCGCGTGGGCCCCAGCGGGGACGGCCTCGCCGCTGGGCTCTCCATCCTCCGCGCCCTGCTCCACCGGGCCCCGGAACATCGCTGGGACTGGACCTTCCGCCCCTGGCCCCAACGCCTCGTCAACCTGGTGGCGCGGGACCGGAAGGCCGTCGAGGCCTGTGGCGAACTCAGCGCCGCCATGACCCGCATCGAGGCCCGCTGGGGCGAGGGCGTCCGGCAGGTGATCCGCTGGTCCGGCACCGAGCCCAAGCTCCGCCTGATGGTGGAGGCCCAGGAGTCCGCCTGGGTGGACCAGGCACTGGACGAGCTCGAGGCGGCGGCCCGCCGCGACCTGGCCATGGCCTGACATGGCCGCCGACGTCCGCCGCCCCGTCGACCGCTGGCTGGTGCTCTTCGCCCTGGCCCTGGTGGCCGTCGGCATGGTCTGGATCTACTCCGCCTCGGCCATCAAGGCCTCCCAGAACCACGCGGCGGCCACGGCCTTCCTCACGCGCCAGCTCCTGGGCGGCGGCATCGGCATCGCGTTCATGCTCGCCCTCTCCCAGGTGGATCTCGCCACCCTGCAGGACCATCCGCGCCCGCTGATGGTGGCCTACTTCGTCCTGATCGGACTGCTCGTGGCGGTGCTCTTCTTCGGCCCCAAGATCAACGGCGCCCACCGCTGGATCCGCCTTGGCCCCATGAGCCTCCAGCCTTCGGAGTTCTTCAAGCCCATCTCCGTGCTCATCGCGGCCTCGTGGATGATCCGCAACCGGGAGGCCTGGACGAACCACCGCGATGCCCTGCCCAAGCTGCTGGGGCTCGCGGGCGTGCTGCTGGTGCCCCTGGCGCTCATCCTGCGCGAGCCCGACTTCGGCACCACCTTCCTCATCGTCTTCGTGGCCCTGATGGTGGTGTTTCTCGGCGGGGCGCCGAAGTGGATCTTCGCCGTGGCCATTCCGATCCTGGGCGCCCTCGGCACGGCCTTCGTGGTGCTGTCGCCCTACCGCCTGGCTCGCGTCACCAGCTTCCTCAATCCCGAGGCCGATCCGCTGGGCAAGGGCCACCAGGCCCTCCAGAGCCTCGTGGCCGTGGGCAACGGCGGCTTCATGGGCGTGGGGCTGGGCGGCGGCAAGCAGAAGCTGTTCTTCCTCCCCGAGGCCCACACGGACTTCATCTATGCGGTCATCGCGGAGGAGGCGGGCCTCATCGGCACCGTGGCCATCCTTGCCCTCTTCATCGCCATCCTCTGGCGCGGCTACCGCATCGCCCGGCGGGTGGGCGACGGCTACCTGAAGCTCTGCGCCATGGGTTTCGTGCTGCTGCTGGTGGTGCAGGCCCTCATGAACATGAGCGTGGTGCTCTCGCTGGCGCCGAACAAGGGGATCCCCCTGCCCTTCATCTCCTTCGGTCCGAACAGCCTCATCACCAGCCTGGTCTGCCTCGGCCTGCTGCTTTCCATCAGCAAGGATGTCTCAGCCTAGGCGGATGGGCTCGTCGTCATCCTCGTCCACCAGCACGATGTTCGACCCGCCGCCCAGCAGCACGGCATCTTCATACATGTTCTTCAGCTTGGGTTCGAAGCGGTCCGCCTGCCCGAGGCGCGGGTCTGGATCCAGGTCCACCCCGGTGCGGACCAGCCCGGTGATGGCCGAGGGTTCCAATCCGAAGATCGCGCCGAGCACCTTGAGGGGATTGATGGCCAGGTGGGCCCCCATGCCGGTGGTGAAGCAAAGGCCCGTCCCGTCCCAGGTCATCTCCGCGACAAGCGCGCGGAGGTCCAGGGGCTCAGGGAATTTCCCGGGTCCCCGTTCCCAGAGCCAGGTGGCCGCCTGCAGGAAGGCCGCCACGCCAGCCTCCAGGCGGGCCCGGAGATCCGCAGCCACCTCCCAGTGCCAGTGGGAAAGGCGGGCGAGGTCCGATACGGCGGTCGCGTAGCCTGGCAGGGGGGCCCACTGCTCGATCCTCAAGCCACCAGGCAGGCGAAGGTTCAGCCGGGCCATAAGGCCGGTTGGGTCCTCCGCCGGCTCCCGCTTGAGCACGGCATCCATGGTCTCGCCGCGGCTGCCGATGCCCGCCGAGAGCGGAAGGCCCGTGCTCAGCAGGGGCCGGGGCCGCTTGCCGAGATCCAGGGCCAGGCCCAGTCCTTCGAGGCGGAATGCGTGCAGGAACAGGGTGTGCAGATCTCCGTCGTCGTAGTCGAGGGCCTCCCCCTCCTTCACATAGGTGAAGCGGATCAGGGTGCGCCGGGTGTCCAGCTGCCAGCGGGCGGCCCTGCGCCGCTGGGCGTCTGCGGCGAGGGGAGCCAACCGCTCGGCGAGTTCCCGTCCCCGTCGCCGGTGTTCCGCGTCCGACTGCAGGCACCGGAGGCGCTCCTCCGCCTCCTCCACCAGACCTTCCTTCTGGATCGCCCCGACCAGCTCTTCCATCGGCAGGGAGGAAGCCCCCGTCATCAGAACCTGAAGCGCCTGCAGGCAGGCGGGTTCGCGGCTGGGCGCCAGCGCGGCCATGCTGCGCAGCGCAGCCTGCAGCCGCAGTTTCCGCGCCAAGGCCTCAGGCGGAATGGGGGGAGGGCTCGGCCGGTTGCTCACGCCTTCAGCATAGTGGTCCGGCGGATGGATGGGTCAGGAACACGCCCCCTTGTGCTGCAGAAACCGAGGTGGAGCTCCTGCCGGACAACCCGATTCGGGGATGATTTCCACATCCGCTGTGGGAAGTCCCCGGGTGATTTCGGAGAATGCCTTTCGACACAAGCCACTTGAGTCCCTGCCCACATTTGGTGGCAGCGTGCAGAACATCTCCGGGTTGACAAGTGCTCGCGGGTTCGTTCCAGGTTCCAGGTTTTGCGTTCCGGCCCGCGGCACGGCAAGCTGTACTCCAACGCCATGATCCACGACCCCTACATCATTCCCCCACTCCCGCCGCAGTGGCCCTACGAGCCCGGCCTGCCGCTGCGTCCGCTCGGCTGCCGCCTGAACCAGGAGTTGCCCGGCATGGGCGGCGGATGGCGGATCTGCACGCCGGGCGGCTTCATCCCCACTGGCGACCCCACGCCCCTTCCGGGGGCATTCGGCCGGGGCGGCATCCTCCGCGTCGGCGATCTGGTCCTGCGGCCCTACCGCCGTGGGGGCCTGCTGCGCCACGTCAACGAGAAGACCTACCGCACCCACCTCCGCTTCGCGGCCGAGCACGCCATCCACAAGGGCCTGTGGGAGGCTGGCTTTCCCACCGTGGAGCCCTTCGGCTACGCCTGGCGCCCCAGCGGCCTGGGCGTGGAGGGCGTGCTGATCACCCGGCTGGCCGAGGGCGAGGCCTGGCCCCGTCGATGGGACCTCAGCACCGACCGTGGCGGCGACATCCGGCGCCTCATCGGATCGCTCTGCGACTGGGGCCTCTGGTCGCCCGACCTGAACGCCACCAACGTGATCCTGCCCGCCACGGGCGGCGCCCTGCTGCTCGACTGGGACCGGGCCGGCTTCGAGCATGCCGGAGTCGATCTCTGGCCCCGCTACCGCGCCCGCCTCGAGCGCAGCCTCCGCAAGCTGGGGGCCCCGCCGGAGGCCCTCCGGGTCATGGAAGCTGCACAGCGTCCGTGATGATCACGGGCTTCACGGGCAGGTTCAGGAAGTCGCTGCGCTTGTTGCTCGTCTTGACGGCCTTGATGCGGTCCACCACGTCCATGCCCTGGATGACCTTGCCGAACACGCAGTAGCCCCAGGTCTTGTCGTTGGTCTTGCCCTTGAAGTCCAGGGCGGGGTTGTCCACCACGTTGATGAAGAACTCGGCCGCCGCGCTGTGGGGATCCGGCGTGCGGGCCATGGCCACGGTGCCGCGCTTGTTCTTCAGCCCCGCGGCCGCGGAGCGGTCGGCCTCGTTCATGATCGCGGCGTCGGTGCGCTTCTTCCCCAGGTAGTCCACATAGCCGCCGCCCTGGATCATGAAGCCGTTGATGACCCGGTGGAAGATGGTGCCCTTGTACTGGCCCTTCTTCACGTACTTCAGGAAGTTCTCCACGGTCTTCGGGGCCACTTCGGGCTCCAGCTCCATCACGATGGTCCCCATGCTCGTCGTGAGCTTGACCTTCGGCTTGGCGGCCGCGCCAAGATCGAGCGTGGCGAGGAGCAGAAGGGCGGCGATCAGTGGGCGCATCAGGATCTCCGGGGGGAAGCCCCAGCATACCCGTACCCCCTTCCCGCCTAGTAGGCTCCCAGGCTCCTGGCCAGGGCGTCCCGCTGGCCCTTGAAGCCCTGCTCGTCCCGGGCCTCCCGGATGAGCCCCTTGGCCTGTTCCCGCTGTCCCAGCTTGATCAGGGCCTGGCTCCGCATGAGGGCCACCCAGCCGCGCTGTTCGGGGGCCTGGGCTTTGGCGGGGTAGAGGGCCAGGGCTCCGCGGGCATCGCCCTGCTGGAAGCGAAGGTCCGCCACCAGGATCGCCAGGGGTTCCCGCACCTCCGGTTTTTCGGTGGCCCGCTTCAACCAGCCTTCGGCCTCCTGGAGCCGCTGGGCCCCGGTTTCCGGAGCGGCCACGGGACGCTGCAGCAGGCGCAGGATGCCCGCGATGCGCTCCGGTCCGGGCTTCGCCCGGCCGAGGGCCGCCCGTAGCGGCGCCCAGTGCCCCAGCGCCGCCTCCGCGCGGGCCCGCTGGAGGGCCTCATCGGGGGTGTCCCCCTTGGCGGGGAGCATCCGGAGCACGGCCTGGGCCTGGGCCTCCGGCTGCACCTTGGCCAGGGCGGCCTTCCGCAGGCCCGCCCGCTCCGCCGCGGGCGCCTCCGGCAGGAGGCGGGGGATCACATCGAGCAGGCCCTGGGTGGCGAGCAGTTCCACGATCCCCTTCCGGGAGCCGGGTTGCAGCGCCGCGAAGCTGCCGGCCTTGAGCCTGGCCAGCAGTTCGCCCGCGAAGCCCTTCTCCAGGCGCTGGCCCACCCAGGCATTCCAGGCCTCGGTCCAGAGCTTCTTGACCTCGGGCATCGTCTCGCGGGTCGCGGGCTCCATGCGGTCCACCAGGTTGAGGGCGTCCTCCCAGAGCTGCTTCCCGTTCAGCAGGCGCAGCTCCACCACCTGGGCCGTCCGCTTCGGAAGCCCGGTCCCGCCCTTCCGCACCTCGGCCAGCAGGGCTTCGGCACTGGGCAGGTCCTTTGCGTCGGGAAGGCTGCCGTCCGTGAGCAGGTTCGCGAGCGCCAGGCGCGCATCGTCGGCCTGGGGCGAGCCCGGATGGTCCTGGATGACCTTCCGCAGGACCTGGGCTGCCTCCTGGGCCTCGCCGACGCGGCCCAGCAGACGGCCCCACACCAGGTCCACCCGCGGCATGAGCCCGCTCGAGGGGTAGAGATTCTGGAAGTCCTTGCGGGCCCCCTGGGCCTGTTCCTTGTTCCCGGCGGCGCAGAGCACCTCGACGATGGCCGCCAGGCCCCGCTCGCTGGGCTTCTCCCGGCCTTCGAGGGGCCGCAGGGACTGCACGATGGGCAGCGCCTCCTGCGGACGCTCCTGTTCGACCAGAGCCCAGATCAGCAGCTCCTGGGGTTTCCGCTTCTGCTCCGAGGGGATGTCCGAGGCCAGCGCCTGATGGAGCCTGCCCTCGGCTTCCTTGTAGCGCCGATGGGCCACGGCATCCTCGGCGAGGATCGTGTGGGCCTCTCCCATGAAGGGGGATCTCGGCCACTGCCGTTCGAGCTTCTTCAGCGCCACGGTGGCCCCGGCCAGATTGCCCAGCCTCGCTTCGAGGACGCCCTGGGCATAGAGGACCAGCTCGCGCTCCGGGACCTTGCTGGACTTGAAGGTGTGTGTCCTGAGCCGGCCGAGGGCCGCCCGGATGGAGGCGGGGTTCTCGGCGTTCAGTGCCCCCTTGGCCAGCTCCGCGGCCTCGGCATCGGTCATCCGCCCGGCGGGCGCCTTGGCCACCGGAGGATGCGCCTCGGCCTTGGCGGGCGCCCCGTGCTGGGCCAGAAGGGGCAGAGCGGCCAGCAGGAGGAGCCAGCCCGGGCGGCCCCCGAGGAGGCTCATGCGAGCCACCGGGTCAGGAGGTTCTTCTTCCCCTGCTCGAACTCCTCATCCGAAAGGAGTCCCTTGGCCTTCAGGGCCGCGAGACGCTCCAGGTCCGCCAGGGCGTCGGACCGGACCGGCCCTGCGGAGGAGGGCGCCAACTGGTTGGCCAGGATCTCCATGCGGCCGAGGGTGGTCTCCAGCCGCTCGGCGCGCTCGGTCAGGGCCTTCACCTTCTCCCGGAGCTCGTCCCGTTCATGGGTGAGCGCCCGCCGCTCCATGAGCCGCCGCAGGGTATTCCGGAACTGATCGATCTGCATCGGCTTGGTGACGAAGTCGAAGGCCCCGAGCTCCATGGCCTCGGTGGCCTCGCGGACGCTCCCGAAGCCCGTGAGCACCAGCACCGTGCAGCTGGGATTGCGGTTCAGGGCGCACTTCAGCACGTCCATGCCGGTCTTGCCCGGCATGACCAGGTCTGTGATGACCAGGTCGAAGGGCGGTTGCTCGGCCTTGAGCTTCCCTTCGGCCTCCTCACCGGTGGAGGCGGTGACCACCTGGAACCCTTCGGCCGAGAGCAGCGTCGAGAGGGTCTCCCGGGGCATGGGGTCATCGTCCACCAACAGGAGGCTGGGGGCTGGGAGGTGGGGCGGAACGATGGGCCGGGTCAAGGGACATCCTCTGGCTGGTCTAACGATACCCTTTCGGCCCCTCGGGTTGGGAACTCCAGCGCCGACCTCATGCGGCCCCCCGGAGGCGGTAGACGAAGGCCAGCACCTGGGCCACCGCCTGATAGAGGTCGCGGGGGATGGGCTTGCTGACTTCCACCGAACGGTAGAGGGCGCGGGCCACCTCGGGGCGCTCGAGGATGGGCACCCCGGCCTCCTTGGCTTTCTCGCGGATCCGAAGGGCCAGGTGATCGAGTCCCTTGGCGACGCAGACCGGGGCCAGGGTCTTCTCGTCGTAGCGCAGGGCCACGGCCACGTGGGTGGGGTTCGTCACCACCACCGTGGCCTTGGGCACCTCGGACAGCATGCGGCGGCGCGCCGCCGCCATCATGAGGGACTTCTGTCGCTGCTTGATCTCGGGGCTGCCATCGGCGTCCTTGAACTCGTCCTTCACCTCCTGCTTGGTCATCCGGATGCTCTTTTCCCAGGAGCTGCGCTGCCAGATGAAGTCGGCCACGGCGAGCACCAGCATGGCCAGCATCACGTTGCGATAGAGGGCGAAGACCGTGACCTGGAACAGGCTCAGGGCCTGCCCGAGGGGCAGCTTGAGCGTGCCCAGCAGGGCCGGGATCCGGGGCTCCAGCACCGCGTAGGCCACCCAGGCCAGCAGGGCGAACTTGGCCAGGCTCTTGAAGAGATCGCCCAGGGCCTTTGAAGAGAAGAGGCGCTGGAAGCCCTTGGCCGGGTTCAATTTCTCGAACTTCGGTTGGAGCGGCTTCGTGCTGAGGGTGAACCCCCGCTGGGCGAAGCCGGTGATCAGGGCCAGGAGGAGGTTCACCAGCAGGAAGGGCAGCAGCAGGCGGCCCAGGATCATGAAGACATCGCCGAGGAGGGTCACGCGACCGGCATCCGCCAGGGCCCCCGGCCTGGCCAGTTCCAGGAAGTGGGCCACCTGCTTGGCCAGCAGGGCCAGGGTGGCCCCGCCCAGGCCCAGGAAGAGGAAGAAGTTCCCCCAGAGCAGGATGGCCCCGTCGAAATCCGCGCTGCGCGGAACCGAGCCCTCCTCCCGGGCTTTCTGCCGCCGTTTGGGGGTGGCTTTCTCGGTCTTGCCCGGGTCCTGCGCCACCTCAGCCTCCCAGCAGCTTCAGGGCGAGCTTCGGCGCGGAGGCCAGGAGGGGGGCCAGCCAGGGTCCCAGCTCCCGGAGGACCAGGCCCAGCACCGTCATGCCCAGGGCGATCTTCAGCGGGAAGCTCAGCTGCAGCAGCTGCAGCTGGGGCATGAACTTGCCGGAGATGCCCAGGATGAGGTCGATCAGGAACAGCACCGCCAGCACCGGGAACGCCAGCTGGAAGCCCTTGGCCAGCATCTGCCCGATCAGCGTGACCAGGCCGAAGGTCTGGAAGGGCACCCCCTGCCCCATGGGCGCGATCCGGTAGCTGTCCACCAGGGCCAGGATCATCTGGTGGTGCAGCCCCGTGAGGAAGAACAGGAGGGCCGTTACCTGCATCAGCAGGGAGCCCGAGATCGATGAAGTCTGGGAGGTGGCCGGGTCGAGGAACTGCACGAAGGAGAAGCCCATCTGCGTGTCCATGAGCGTTCCCGCGAAGGCCACCGCCTCCAGGATCCAGGCCACCACGCTTCCCAGGAGGAGGCCGATCGCCAGTTCGGAGGCCATCAGCCCCGCCAGCTCGGGCAGCCCCGAAGGGAGGTGGGCCGGAACGGGAATGACCGGCAGGAGCACCGTCGTCAGGAGGGCGCCCAGGGCCGCCCGGAGCTGCACCGGCACTTGCTCGGAACCCAGGATCGGCAGGGTCGCCAGCAGGCCCGTCATGCGCGTGAGCACCAGCACCCACAGCACCGCCTTGGCCCCTGTGAAGGCCCAGAGCGACGGGTTCACCAGGGTCGGCGTCACGGCGGCCTCAGGTCAGCTGCCGCACGACGGCGTTGAAGTCCGTGAACATGCGCGTGGTGAAGCGGAGCATCACCTGCAGCATCCAGGGGAAGCTGATGGCCACCACCACCATCACCGCGATGACCTTGGGCACGAAGGCGATGGTCTGGTCCTGGAGGCTTGTCACCACCTGGAACACGGAGACGATCAGGCCCACCACCAGCGACACCAGCAGGGCTGGGCCAGCCACCATCAGGGCCGTCTTCAGGGCCTCTTTCCCGAGTTGGGCGATCACCAGTTCGTTCATCCGGTGTACCCCCTCACCAGGGACCCGACGATCAGGTACCAGCCGTCGACGAGCACGAAGAGCAGCACCTTGAAGGGCAGCGAGATGACCACGGGCGGCAGCATCATCATGCCCATGCTGAGCAGGATGCTGGCCACCACCATGTCCACGACGAGGAAGGGCAGGAAGATCATGAAGCCGATTTCGAAGGCGGTCTTCAGCTCACTGATGAGGAAGGCCGGCAGCAGGCACTCCATGGGCACGTCGGCCTTGGTCTTCGGCGCCGGGGCCTTGGCGATCTTGAGGAAGAGAGCCAGGTCCTTCTTCCGGGTGTGCCTCAGCATGAAGACCTTCATGGGCGCGGCGGTGCGGTCCAGGGCCTGGTCCGTGGTCAGTTCGTTGCGCTGCAACGGCTGGAGGACCGTGCTGTTAATCTCGCGCGCCGTGGGCGCCATGATGAAGAAGGTGAGCACCAGCGAGAGGCTGATGAGCACCTGGTTCGAGGGCGTCTGCTGGGTGCCCAGACCCTGGCGGAGGAAGTGCATCACCACCACGATGCGGGTGAAGCTGGTGGCAGTCATGAGGATGGTCGGGGCCAGGGTCAGGATGGTCAGCAGCAGCATGGCCTGCAGGCTGGAGCTGAGGACTGGTCCCGAAGGCGCCTTGCCGAAGTCGATGGTCACGGAGGGCAGCGGCGCGGGCTGCTGGGCGCAGAGGGTGGCCCCCGCCAGCAGCAGACAAACCACAGGAAGCCAGCGGAGCAGGGCCTTCATCGCTCGCCCCCGCCCTGCTTGAGCATCGCTTCCATCTCCTTCACGGGCACTGGGCGCCCCAAGTCCACCTGGCGGTTCAAGGCCTCATCGAAGGAACCCGGCTCGCCACGGTCGCCGGGGTCCAGGCGCGAGAGCAGGCTGATGCCCTGGGGCGCCAGCGCGATGAGGAAACGCTCGCCTTCCACGTCCAGGATGGAGACGAAGCGCCGGTCGCCCAGGGCCAGGGTTTCCTCCACGCGCAGCTTCTGCCCCCCACCGCCGGGGAGCTTTCCCCGCCCGTACTTCTTGAGGGCCCAGAGGCTGGCTCCCGCCAGGCCCAGCACCAGCACCAGCGAGCCGAAGGCCCGCAGGCCCGAGGGGGGAGCCTCGGCGGCCTGGCCGGGCGTCGGTTTTCCGTCCTCCAGCGTCAAGGGAGCCTGCAGTTCCTTTTCCGAAGCCGTGGGCGGCGGGGCGGATCGATCCTGCGCCCGGACTCCAAGCCCCAGCCCAGCCATCAATCCGAGGAAAAGCACCCACCGTCGCAGCACGACAAACTCCCGACACAGCCCGGGAGTGGGGCGAGAGGGATGCCAGGGCTACCTGGGCAGCGCCGGGTGCGGCAGGCGGACGTCGAACAGCACCTTCCAGTCGCCCGCCTCGAGGGTCCAGATCCGGAGGAAGCTCGAGGCACCCCCCCGCCCATCGGGACCGGACTCGCCGCAGGTCCAGGCCAGATCGCCGCTGCCCGCCACCTGGAACCGGGCCGGTTCCCCGCAAGGTCCGGGCGGGTCGGCTTCCAGGGCCTCCCGGATGCTGGCGGGCTCCCGCAGGGGCATCCGCCGCGGGCGCAGCACCCGGGCCCCCGGCGCCAGCTCCGGCAGGAGCGCCAGGCCCCCTTTCTCCGCCCAGGCCGCCGCGAGGCCAGCCTCCTTCTGCCGCAGCGCCAGGGTGGCGTCCTGACCCTTCGGCGGGGGTAGCCGCTTCACGGGCACCGCATCCCAGACGGCGAACGGCTCCACGGGACGGTCCGGCGCCGCATGGGGAACCCCGATGTCAGCCACGACCTTCCAGCCCCCGCCGGCCTGCTTCCGCCATACGGAAAGAAAATGGCCATGCACGAGGGCCGGTCCGCCCTTCTTCACCGCGCAGGTCCAGGGCCCGAGGCTCCAGGCCAGGTCGGCGGAGGCGGCGATGCCCATGGCCTCCGGGTACCAGGCCAGGTGCCCAGCGTCGCCGGGCTCGGGCCCGTACTGGTCATTCCGGGTGCGCATCCGGGGCGAGAAGACCACCGCGTCCTCGGTGAGCCAGGCGAGGAAGGCCCGGCGAATGCCCTTGTCATCAGCCAGGCGGGCGAAGGCCAGCTCGGCCCGGAGCACCGGTTCCAGGTTCGGCGCCTGGGCGCAGGCAGGTCGGACGGAGGCCACGAGGCAGAGCAGGATGGCGCACGCACTCGACATGTCGCTCCCGAAAGGTGAACCCACCCTAGCATCGTTGCGGCGGGGCCTGGGTGGGCGTAGGGTGGAGCCCTCACCTCACGATGTTCGGGAGTCGCCATGCCCACCACCCAGCTCACCGTGAACGGCCGCGTCCGCACCGTGGACGCCGAGGCCGACACGCCGCTCCTGTGGATCCTCCGGGACACGCTCGGCCTCACCGGCACCAAGTTCGGGTGCGGCCAGGGGGTCTGTGGCTCCTGCACCGTCCACCTCGACGGGAAGGCCGTCCGCTCCTGCCAGACGAGCCTGAAGGAGGCGGCCGGGCGGAGCGTCGTTACGGTCGAAGGCCTCTCCAAGGACGGCTCGCACCCCGTGCAGAAGGCCTGGATCGCCGAAGACGTGGCCCAGTGCGGCTACTGCCAGCCCGGCATGATCATGACCGCCGCCGACCTGCTGAAGCGCAAGGCCCACCCCACCGACCATGACATCGACGAGGCCTTCGCCGACCACATCTGCCGCTGCGGCAGCTACCCCCGCGTGCGGAAAGCCGTGAAGCGCGCCGCGGGAGGTGTGAGATGACCAGCCGCCGCGACTTCCTGAAGGTGACAGGCGCCGCCGGCGCGGGCCTTGTCCTCGGCCTGCACCTGGAGGCCAAGGCCCGCCCCGGCGAGGCCGCCAAGGCGGCCTTCAAGCCCAACGCCTTCCTCGCCATCCGCCCCGACGGGACGGCCCAGATCACCATCCCCAAGGCCGAGATGGGCCAAGGCGTCCGCACCGCCCTGCCCCTGGCCCTGGCCGAGGAGCTGGACCTGGACTGGACGAGGGTCGAGGTGCTGAACGCCAACCCGGGCCCCGATTTCAAGAACATGCAGACCGGCGGCAGCACCAGCGTGAGCACCACCTGGGACACCCTGCGCCGGGCCGGGGCCTCGGCCCGGGAGATGCTGAAGGCCGCCGCCGCCGCCCAGTGGGGCGTGGGCGTGGACCAGTGCCGCACGGAGAAGGGCTTTGTGCTGGGTCCCGGCGGGAAGAAGCTAGGCTACGGCGATCTGGCCGAAGCCGCCGCCAAGCTGCCCGTACCCAAGGCGCCCGCCCTCAAGAAGCCGGCGGACTTCCACCTGCTGGGCAAGCCGACCCTGCGTATCGACGGCAAGGCCATCGTCACGGGCAAGGCGGTCTTCGGCCTCGATGTGCGCCGCCCCGGCCAGCGCTTCGCGGCCGTCCTCCGCTGCCCCGTGCCGGGCGGCAGGCCCACGTCCTGGGATGCCGCCCAGGCCAGGGCCGTGAAGGGCGTCCAGGCGGTGGTGGCGGTCCCCACGGGCCTGGCCGTCGTCGCGGAGAGCACCTGGGCCGCCTTCAAGGGCCGCGACGCCCTGGCCGCCACCACCACCTGGGACGAGGGGGCCGCCAAGGCCTTCAGCTCCGCCGACCTCGAGCGCCGCATGCGCACGGCCCTCACGGGGCCCGCGGATGAGGCCCGCCGGGAGGGCGATGTGGAGCAGGCCTTCCGGGCCGCCGCCAGGGTCCTGGAGGCGGAGTACAGCTTCCCCTACCAGGCCCACGCCACCGTCGAGCCCATGAACGGCACAGCCCGGGTCCAGGCGGACGGCGCCGAGCTGTGGGTCGGCAGCCAGTCCGCGAACCGGGCCCAGGAGCGGGCCGCCGCGGCCCTGGACTTCAAGCCCGAGCAGGTGAAGCTCGACATGCCCCTGCTGGGTGGCGGATTCGGCCGCCGCCTGGGCACCGATTTCAGCTCCGAGGCCGTCCAGGTGGCGAAGGCCGTGGGGGGCGGGCCCATCCAGGTGGTCTGGGACCGGGAGGATGACCTCCGCCACGACCTCTACCACCCCGCCACCCTCCACCGTCTCCGGGCCGGTCTGGACGCAGCCGGGGCCGTCACCGCCTGGGCCCACCGCATCGCGGGACCCGCCGTCCTCCGCTCCTGGACCGGCGGCCAGAAGGCGCCGGTCCAGGCTGCCGTGGAGAGCAACGGGGCCCTCGACACGCCCTACGCCTTCCCCACCATCGCCGTGGATTTCGCGGAGGTGGAGGCCCCCACGCCCCTGGGCTGGTGGCGCGGCATCGAGATCGTGCCCAACGTCTTCGCCCGGGAGTGCTTCCTCGACGAAGTGGCCCAGGCCCAGGGCAAGGATCCCCTCAAGCTGCGGCTCGAGCTCCTGGGCGACCGGGGCGTGGTCAAGTTCGGCGGAGAGGAAGCGGACCTCCGCCGCCTGAAGAAGGTGCTGGAGGTGGCCGCCGCCAAGGCCGGCTGGGGCCGCAAGCTGCCCTCGGGCCACGGCCTCGGCCTGGCCTGCCACGCCTACGACGGCCGCAGCTACGCCGCCCAGGTGGCCGAGGTCTCCGTGACGAAGGGCCGCCTCAAGGTCCACAAGGTCACCTGCGCCGTGGACTGCGGCATCGTGGTGAACCCCATCGGCCTCGAGGCCCAGGTGGAGGGCGGCATCGCCTTCGGCCTCTCGGCCCTCTTCTCCCAGATCACCTGGGACAAGGGCCGGACGGTGCAGACGGGCTACCACGACTTCCCCGTGCTGCGCCTCGCGGACATGCCCGCCATCAAGACCGTGGTGATCCCCAGCGGCGAAGCGCCCTCGGGCATGGGTGAACCCCCCGTGCCCCTGCCCATTCCCGCCGTGCTGAACGCCGTCTTCGCGGCCACCGGGAAGCGCATCCGAAAGGTGCCGCTCCTAGACGGAATGATCTAGTTTTTCACACATCATCCCTGCTTTACAGCAGGCGTAGCATGGGGGGCGACCTTTCCTCGGGAGGTGCCCCCCATGGCGGTGTTCACCCTGTCGGTCAATGGCCAGTCCCACACGGTCGAAGCCTCCCCGGACATGCCCCTGCTCTGGGTGCTGCGCGACCGCCTGAAGCTGACGGGCACCAAGTTCGGGTGCGGGCAGGGCCTCTGCGGCGCCTGCACCGTGAACCTGGGCGGGGAGGCGACCCGGTCCTGCATCACGCCCGTGGGCGAGGTCGGCACCCAGCGGGTGACCACCATCGAGGGCCTGGACCCCCACGGCGCCCATCCCCTGCAGAAGGCCTGGATCGAGACCGATGTCTCCCAGTGCGGCTACTGCCAGGCCGGCCAGATCATGACCGCCGCGGCCCTCCTGGCCAGGCGCCCCCATCCCACAGACCGGGACATCGACCGGGCCATGGGCGACAATGTCTGCCGCTGCGGGACCTACCTCCGGATCCGCGAGGCCATCCACCGGGCCGCGGGCCAGCGGAAGGAGGTGGCGCCATGAGCACCAGCCGCCGCGACTTCCTCAAGTCCACGGGCGCCCTCACCCTCGCCTTCGCCCTGCCGGTGCGGCTGAAGGGGGCCGCCCAGGCCGGCGCCCAGGCCTTCGAACCCCACGGCACCCTGCGCATCGATCCCGACGGCACCGTCACCATCTGGGCCACCCGGACCGAGATCGGCCAGGGCGTGCGCACCAGCATGGCCATGGCCCTGGCCGAGGAGCTGGAGGCGGACTGGGCCCGCGTGAAGGTGCGCCAGGCCTCCACGGCCCCCCGCTTCGGCGACCTGGGCATCACCGGCGGCAGCCAGACCACCCGCAGCACCACCCAGGCCCTGCGCAAGGTCGGCGCCCAGGCCCGGGAAATGCTCCTTCAGGCAGCCGCCGAGACCTGGGGCGCGCCGAAGGGCGAGTGCCGGGCGCGGGCGGGTCGCGTCCAGCACCTGCCCTCGAAGCGGAGCCTGGGCTACGGCGAGCTGGCGGCCTCGGCCGCAAAGCTCCCCGTGCCCGCCGACCCGCCCCTGAAGGCCGCGAAGGACTTCCGCATCCTCGGCCGGAACCTGCCCCGCGTGGACGGCCCCGACCTCGTCACCGGAAAGGCCCAGTTCGCCACGGACCTCCACCTGCCCGGCATGCTCGTGGCCAGCATCGAACGCTGCCCGGTCTTCGGCGGCAGGGTGAAGACCTTCGACGCTACGGAAGCCCTCAAGGTGCCGGGCGTGCGGAAGGTGGCCGAGGTCTCCGGCGGCGTGGCGGTCATCGCGGACGACACCTGGGCGGCCTTCCAGGGCCGCGAGGCCCTCAAGGTCCGGTGGGACGAGGGACCGGCCGCGCAGCTCGACAGCGCCGCCATCCGCCGCCAGTTCGAGGCGCGCCTGAAGACCCCCGGCAAGACGGTGCGCCAGGAGGGCGACGCCGCCCAGGCCCTGCCCAGGGCAGCCAAGCGGATCAAGGCGACCTACGATGCGCCCTTCCTGGCCCACGCCACCATGGAGCCCATGGTGGCCGTGGCCGATGTGCGGCCGGACCGGTGCACGATCTGGGCCCCCACCCAGGCGCCGGGCCTGGCCATGCCCATGCTCGAAAAGCTCACCGGCCTCAAGGCCGACCGCATCGAGGTCCAGGTCACCCTGGCCGGGGGCGGCTTCGGACGGCGCGCCATGGCGGACTTCCTCATCGACGCCGTGGAGTGCTCCAAGGCCGCCGGGGCGCCGGTGAAGGTGCAGTGGACCCGGCCCGACGACTTCCAGCACGACGGCTACCGCCCCGCCACCCTCCACGAGCTGGAGGCGGGGCTGGACGCTCAGAACCGCCCCCTGGCCTGGATCCACCGCTTCGTGGGGCCCTCCATCGCCGCCTCGAACCACTTCCCCTGGCCACCAGAGGCCGTGGAGCTGGCGGGCGCCTCGGACCTGCCCTACACCTTCCCCCACCTCCACGTGGAGTGGGGCCAGAGCGACACCCCCGTGCCCGTCTGGTTCTGGCGGGCCGTGCCGGCCAGCTTCAACCCCTTCGTCACCGAGTGCTTCCTGGACGAACTGGCCCATGCCGCTGGCCAGGACCCCCTGGCCTTCCGCCTCCAGAACCTTCCTAAAGCCCCGCTGAAGCTGGGACAGCACACCTTCGAGCCGGACCGCTACAGGGCGGTGCTGGAGCTGGCGGCCAAAAAGGCCGGATGGCAGACCCGCAAGCTACCCAAGGGTTGGGGCCGCGGCATCGCCGCCCACGCCTACCTGGACTGCGGCACCTACGTGGCCCAGGTGGCCGAGGTGGAGGCCAAGCCCGGCGGCGGGATGCGCATCCACCGCGTGGTCTGCGCCGTGGACTGCGGCATGGTGCTGAACCCTCGGAACGTGAGGGGCCAGATGGAGGGCGGCATCGCCTACGGCCTCAGCGCGGCCCTCTACGACGAGATCACGCTCAAGGACGGCCGCGTGACCGCCTCCAGCTTCTCGGAGCACCCCATCCTCCTGCTCCCCTCCATGCCCAAGGTGGAGGTCCACCTGGTGCCCAGCGACCTGCCCCCCGGCGGGGTGGGCGAGCCGGGCCTGCCGCCCCTGGCCCCGGCGGTGGGCAACGCGATCTTCGCCGCCACCGGGAAGCGCCTGCGCAGCCTGCCCCTCCTCCCGCTGGCGCTCCGCAAGGCATAATCCAGGCATGAACAGAGAACTCCAGGACATCCTGGCGCTCCTCCGGGCCGGCGATTCCCCACTGGCCCTGGCCACGCTCCTCCGCGTGGAGGGATCGAGCTACCGCCGCCCCGGCTCGCGGCTGCTGACCGACGGAGAGCGGATCCTCCGCGGCTCCCTCAGCGGCGGCTGCCTGGAGGGCGAGGTCATGGCCCGGGCGCGGGAAGTGCTGGCCGATGGCCGCCCCCGCCTGCTCCAGTACGACCTGCGCGGCGACGCCGACCTGGTCTGGGGCAGCGGCAGCGGCTGTGAGGGCCTGCTGCACATCCTCGTGGAGCACACCGATCCGGCCGCCGAATGGCTCGCCTGGGTCGAACATGCCCAGACCGCCCGGACTCCCCTCACCCTCCACATCGATCTGCGTCCTGATCATCTTGGGACGCGCAGCCTCTCCGCCCAGGGGGAGGAGTCAGCTTCCGGCTTCAGCGAAACCTTCATTCCGGCGATCTCCCTGTGGATCCTGGGCGCCGGCGACGACAGCCGGCCCCTGGCGCGCCTGGCCAAGGAGCTGGGCTGGACCGTGGGCCTCCTGGACCACCGCCCCGCTTTCACTGGCCCCGGGCGCTTCCCCGATGCGGACCAGGTCCTCGCGGGCCATCCGGCCCAGCGCATCCCGACGCTGCCCCTGGACGCCCGCAGCGCCGTGGTCCTCATGACCCACAACTACCTGAAGGATCTGGAAGCCCTGCGCCTGCTGGCCGCCTCCCCGGCCCCCTACCTCGGCCTCATGGGCAGCCGGGCCCGCAGCGCCAAGCTGGTGGCGGAGCTGGCGGCCGAGGGGATCGGCCTCGGGGCGCGGCTTCACAGCCCCGTGGGCCTGGACCTCGGCGCCGAGGATCCGGAGACCATCGCCCTGGCCGTGGCCGCGGAGATCCAGGCCCACTTCCAGGGTCGCGCCGGCGGCTCCCTACGCGCCACGCGCACCGCCGTGTCGGCGCCGTGACCGCGGCCCTCATCCTCGCCGCGGGCGCGGGCCGCCGCATGGGCGGGCCCAAGGCCCTGCTGCCCTTCCAGGGCGACACGCTCCTGCGCCGTGCCGCCCGGGCGGCCCTCGGGGCCGGCTGCCGCCCCGTGATCGCCGTGGTCGGCCCCTGGGATCCAGACCTGGGGGACCTGGAGATTCGAGCCGTGGTCAACCCGGAGGCTGTCGAAGGCATGGCCAGCTCCATCCGGGCCGGACTGGGGGCCCTGCCCCCCGGGACGGGAGCCGTGCTCATCCTCGGCGTGGATCAGCCCGCCGTGGACGCGGCCCTCCTGGCCCGCCTCCTGGCCCTGGCCGCCGCGGACCCGGAGCGGCCTACCGGCTGCGCCTACGCGGGAACGGTCGGCATCCCCGCGATCCTGCCCCGGCGCCTCTTCCCGGATCTGATGGCCCTGCAGGGCGACCGCGGAGCCAAAGCCATCCTGCAACGCGAACACGCCGCCGCCCTACCCTTCCCGGCCGGCGCCGAGGACCTGGACGAGCCGGGGGACCTCAGGCGCTGAAGACGGGCCCAGCCCGGCCGAAGCGCGGGGGCCCGGGGGGACATCGCGAGCCACGCGAGCAGGCGGTCCCCCCGGACAGCGTCAGGCGCTGAGCGGGGGCTTCTTCTGCAGGTGGTCGTAGCGCTTGCGGGCCTGTTCGAGCTCGGAGAGGTGCGTGCCCGCCCACTCGCAGAGGGCGCCCAGGGGCTCGATGAGGGTGTGGCCCAGCTTGGTCAGCTCGTACTCCGTGCGGGGCGGCACCTCGGGATAGACGTGGCGCGTGACGAGACCGTCCCGCTCCAGCTTCCGCAGGGTCTGGGTGAGCATCTTCTGGCTGATGCCGCCCACCTGCCGGTGCAAGTCGCCGTAGCGCTGCTTGCCCCGGGAGAGCAGGTAGATGAGCAGCGTCGTCCACTTGTCCGCGATCAGGTCCAGCGCCTGCCGCGTCGGGCACTGGGCGCTGAGGACGTTGGGTTCGAGGGAACAGGCTTTACGAACCATCGGGTACCTACCTTCCAAAATAGTGCCTACTTTCTTTTTGATTGTAGGCTCCCTAAGTTTGGGTCACAGGCTGATCGAATGCAATCACCTGAACGAAAGGAGTCGAGATGACCCAGATCGCCATCGTGTTCCACAGCGGCTACGGCCACACCAAGGTGCTCGCCGAGCAGGTGAAGGCCGGCGCCGAGACGGTCCCCGGCACCCGGGCCGCCCTGATCCCCGTGGAGGAGGTCGAGGCCCGCTGGGCCGACCTGGAGGCCGCCGACGCCATCGTCTTCGGCAGCCCCACCTACATGGGCAACGTCAGCGGGCCCTTCAAGACCTTCATGGACGCCAGCTCCAAGCCCTGGCTGGAGCGCAAGTGGCAGGACAAGCTGGCCGCCGGCTTCACCATCAGCGGCAGCCCCAGCGGCGACAAGCTCAACACCCTGCAGTCCCTGATGATCTTCGCCATGCAGCACGGCATGGTCTGGATCGGGAACGCGGACCTGCCCTACAACGAGGAGGGCATCAACCGCCTGGGCAGCTTCACCGGGGTCATGGCCCAGGCCGGCCAGGTCGCCCCCGAGGTGGAACCCAACCTCGCCGACCGGAAGAGCGCCGAGCGGCTTGGCCAGCGGCTCGCCACGGCCGCCGTCCGCTGGGCCAAGGTCTCTTGAGCATTGAGATTGTCATGACCGAGAATCGGCCAGGTTCCGTTAACCTGGAAGGCAGAACCAGGAGTCGCGGCATGTCCGATCTCATCCAGCACCTGACCGACAAGACGTTCGCCAACGGCGTGGCGCAGGGCACGACCGTGGTGGATTTCTGGGCTCCCTGGTGCGCTCCCTGCCGCGAGCTCGCTCCTGTCGTGGAGACCCTGGCGGTGGAACTCAAAGGCAAGGTCGCCTTCGCCAAGCTGAACGTGGATGACTTCACGCCCCTCTCCGAGCAGTACGACGTGCTGAGCATGCCCACCCTGGTGGTCTTCAAGGACGGCCAGGCCGTGGACCGCATTGTGGGCTCCCTGCCCATCGATCAGCTGCGGACCCGGATCCAGCAGTCCCTCTAGGCGCTGTCTTCCCCCCGGCCTCCGGTGCCGCCCGCAGGAGGGTGGCAAGATCCCCTTCCATCCCTATTTCACCCGCACTCCGCCTGATCCAGAGGACTCCATGAGCACCATCACCGGCGACAGCCTTCTCCAGCAGTTGAACTGGCGCTATGCCACCAAGAAGTTCGATGCCTCCAAAAAAATCCCCGCGGCCGACTGGGCCGTGCTCGAAGAGGCCCTGATCCTCACGGCCTCCAGCTACGGCCTGCAGCCCTGGAAGTTCATCATCGTCACGGACCCGGCCCTCAAGGCCAGGCTGCGTCCCGCCTCCTGGAACCAATCCCAGGTGGAGGACTGCAGCCACCTCGTGGTCTTCACCGCCAAGCAGGACATCACCGAGGCCGACGTGGACCGCTTCATCGCCCGCATCGCCGAGGTGCGTGGCGTGACCCCCGAGAGCCTGGCCGGGTACCGGGGCTACATGGTGGGCGACCTGGTGAAGGGCTCCCGCCACGCCGTCATCCAGGAGTGGGCCGCCCGCCAGACCTACATCGCCATGGGCAACCTGCTGACCTCGGCCGCCCTGCTCGGCATCGACGCCTGCCCCTTCGAGGGCATCGAGCCCGCCAAGTACGACGAGATCCTGGGTCTGGCCGGCACAGGCTACGCCACCATCAGCGCCTGCCCCTTGGGCTACCGTGCCGCGGATGACAAGTACGCCGCCGCCGCCAAGGTGCGCTTCGAGGCGAAGGACATCGTCGAGCACCGCTGAGGGGCCGATCCGGCTTCGAAGGCCGCGGGGAACCGCCCTTTCCCGCGGCCTTCGCGGCGATACTGGAACCAGGAGGTTCCCATGTTGACCCGCACCCTCGGCACCCAGGGGCTCACCGTCTCAGCCCTCGGCCTCGGCTGCATGGGCATGTCCGATTTCTACGGGCACCGGGACGACGCCGAGTCCGCCGCCACCATCCACCACGCCGTGGAGCGGGGCGTCACCTTCTTCGACACCGCCGACATGTATGGCCCCCACACCAACGAGATCCTGGTGGGCAAGGCGCTGGCACCCGTGCGCAGCCGCGTCGTCATCGCCACCAAGTTCGGCATCGTGCGCGATCCAGACGATCCTTCGAAGCGCGGCATCTGCGGCAGGCCCGACTATGTGCGCAGTGCCTGCGAGGGCAGCCTGAAGCGGCTGGGCGTGGAGACCATCGACCTCTACTACCAGCACCGGGTGGATCCCCAGGTGCCCATCGAGGAGACCGTGGGCGCCATGGCGGACCTGGTGAAGACCGGCAAGGTGCGCTTCCTTGGCCTCTCGGAGTGCAGCCCCGCCACCCTGCGCCGGGCCCATGCCGTCCATCCCATCAGCGCCGTGCAGTCCGAGTACTCGCTCTGGACCCGCGACCCCGAGGAGGGTCTGCTGCAGGCCTGCCGGGAGCTGGGCGTGGGCTTCGTGCCCTACAGCCCCCTGGGCCGGGGCTTCCTCACGGGCCAGATCCGGCGCTTCGAGGACTTCGAGCCCGACGACTACCGGCGGAACGCTCCCCGCTTCCAAGGCGAGAACTTCCAGAAGAACCTGGACCTGGTGGCCCGCCTCCAGGACATGGCCGGCGCCCGGGGCTGCACGGCCTCCCAGCTGGCCCTGGCCTGGGTGCTGGGCCAGGGCGGCGACCTGGCGCCCATCCCCGGCACCAAGCGCCGGGACCGCCTGGACGAGAACCTGGGCGCCCTGGACCAGGTGCTCTGCCCCGGCGAGCTCCAGGAACTGGGAGGCCTCTTCCCGCCCGGCGCGGCGGCGGGCACCCGCTACCCGGAGGCCGCCATGCACTTGGTGAACCGGTAGCCGGCATCTAAAGCGTCGGGAGGGTTCATGGCCCGCCGCACCGAAGCCCACGCCGACAACGCCCCCGGTCCCTTCTTCGTGGACCGGACCTGCATCGACTGCGGCACCTACTACCAGTTCGCCCCGGCGACGTTCCAGGACGCCGGCGACCACGCGCGGGTCCACGCCCAGCCCGGAGATGCCGAGTCCCGGCTCCGGGCCGCCATGGCCCTGGTGGCCTGTCCCGTGGGCTCCATCGGTTCCAAAGACAAGGCAGCTCTGGCGGAGGCGGGCCGCGCCTTCCCCCACCCCCTGACGGGGGATGTCTCCTTCTGCGGCTACGCCAGCGAGAAGAGCTTCGGCGCCTGGAGCTACCTGATCCGCCGCCAGGACGGCAATATCCTCATGGACTCCCCCCGGGCCGCGGAACCCCTCATGAAGAACCTGGAGGCCCTGGGCGGCGTGGCGATGATGGTCCTCAGCCACCGGGACGATGTGGCGGATCACGCGGCCTACCGGGCCCGCTTCGGCTGCAAGCGGATCATGCACCACGCCGACCGGATGACCGGCCTTGAGCAGTTGGTGGATGGCGAGGAGCCCATCCCACTGGCCGAAGACCTGCTGCTGATCCCCACGCCCGGCCACACAGCGGGGAGCATGTGCCTCCTGCACGGGGAGTTCCTCTTCACCGGCGACCACCTCTGGTGGAACCCGGCCAAGGGCCGCCTCTCCGCCTCCAGGTCCTACAACTGGCACTCCTGGGAGCAGCAGCTGGCCAGCCTGGAGAAACTCCTGGCCTTCGACTTCACCTGGGTCCTCCCGGGACACGGGTTTCTTCACAAAGCGGAAAGCCCGGCGGCCATGCGGCGGGACCTGGAGCGGGCCATCGCCCTTCTCAGGAGCTCTTGATCGCCGTCTCCGCGGCGCCGTGGGAAACTTGGGGGTTCCGCTGGAGCCCCCATGTCCACCGCCTCCGAAGCCCCCATCGTCACCGCCCCCCGTGGCACCCACCTGCACTGCAAGGGCTGGGTGCAGGAGGCGGCCCTGCGCATGCTCATGAACAACCTGGATCCCGAGGTGGCCGAGCGCCCCGAGGATCTGGTCGTCTACGGCGGCCTGGGCAAGGCGGCCCGCAATTGGGACTGTTTCCACGCCCTCGTGAAGGAGCTGAAGCACCTGAACGACGACGAGACCCTGCTGGTGCAGAGCGGCAAGCCCGTGGGGGTGGTGAAGACCCACGCCGACGCGCCCCGCGTGCTCATCGCCAACTCCAACCTGGTGCCCAAGTGGGCCACTTGGGAGCACTTCCGCGAGCTGGATCAGAAGGGTCTGATGATGTACGGCCAGATGACCGCCGGCAGCTGGATCTACATTGGCTCCCAGGGCATCGTGCAGGGCACCTATGAGACCTTCGCCGAGGCCGCCCGCCAGCACTTCAACGGCACCCTGGCCGGCACCTGGACGCTGACCGCGGGCCTGGGCGGCATGGGCGGCGCCCAGCCCCTGGCCGTCACCATGAACGGCGGCGTCTGCCTCGCCATCGAGGTGGACCGGACCCGCATCCAGAAGCGCCTGGATACCCGCTACCTGGACGAGTGGACCGACAACCTGGACACGGCCCTGGCCCTGGTGGAGCAGTATGTGGACGCCCACGAGGCCCGCAGCATCGGCCTGCTGGGCAACGCGGCCGAGCTGCTGCCCGAGATCCTGAAGCGCGGCCACATTCCCCAGCTGGTGACCGACCAGACCTCCGCCCACGACGAGTACAACGGGTATATCCCCATCGGGCTCTCCCTGGAACAGGCGGCCGCCCTGCGGAAGGCCGAACCCGAGGCCTACGTGCAGCGGGCCCTGGCCTCCATGCGCACCCATGTGGAGGCCATGGTCGAGTTCCAGCGCCGGGGCGCCGTCACCTTCGACTACGGCAACAACATCCGCGCCCAGGCCCAGCGCGCCGGCTGCGAGCAGGCCTTCGCCTTCCCCGGCTTCGTGCCCGCCTTCATCCGGCCCCTCTTCTGCAAGGGCATCGGCCCCTTCCGCTGGGCGGCCCTCTCGGGCGATCCTGAGGACATCGCCGTCACCGACGCGGCCATGGTGGAGCTCTTCCCCGAGAACGAGGGCATGATCCGCTGGCTGAAGGCCGCCAAGGAGAAGATCGCCTTCCAGGGCCTGCCCGCCCGCATCTGCTGGATCGGCGCCGGCGAGCGCCACCTGGCGGGCCTCAAGTTCAACGAGCTGGTCCGCACCGGCAAGGTGAAGGCCCCCATCGTCATCGGCCGCGACCACCTGGACAGCGGCTCCGTGGCCAGCCCCAACCGCGAGACCGAGGCCATGAAGGACGGCTCGGACGCCGTCAGCGACTGGCCGCTCCTGAACGCCATGACCGCCGTGGGCGGCGGCGCGTCGTGGGTGAGCTTTCACCATGGCGGCGGCGTGGGCATGGGCTTCAGCCAGCACAGCGGCGTGGTCATCGTGGCCGACGGCACCGAGCGGGCCGAGCGCTGCATCACCCGCGTCCTCTGGAACGACCCCGCCATGGGCGTCTTCCGCCACGCCGATGCCGGCTACGACAGCGCCCGCGAGCATGCCGAGACCATCGGCCTGCACATCCCCATGAAGGGTTGACCATGTCCCGCCCCTGCCCCTGCACCTCCAAGAAGCCCTATGACCGCTGCTGCGGCCCCTACCACTCGGGGCAGGCCCTGCCGGAGACGGCCGAGCTGCTCATGCGCTCCCGTTTTTCGGCCTACGCCCTGGGCAAGGCGGACTACCTCATCGCCACCCGGCCGGAGGCCAAGCGGGCCGGGGAGAACCGGGAGGAGCTGGCCGCCTACTGCAAGTCGGTCCAGGCCGTCGGGCTCAAGATCGTGGGCAGGGAGAAGGGCGGCAAGGATGACGACACAGGCATCGTGACCTTCCACGCCAGCCTCCAGTCCCAGGGCCGCCGCACCCTCCACATCGAGACCAGCACCTTTGCCCGGGAGGATGGCCGCTGGGTGTATGTCGATGGTGTCGTAAAGGAATAACGGGGCCGATTTCTCCCACCCGGGTCCCAGATGGATCGAGGGCATCGCATGGTGATGTCCGAGGGGTCGTTGTTTTTTACCTGATCGTCTTTTTCA
The DNA here is from genome assembly GCA_046331485.1 of Holophagaceae bacterium. Taxonomy (GTDB): domain Bacteria; phylum Acidobacteriota; class Holophagae; order Holophagales; family Holophagaceae; genus Geothrix. Next base: position 327,347 of record JAXLQS010000002.1, read on the forward strand.
CAAGCATCGCGCAGAAATTCAAGGGTCACAGCCATTCTTCCGAGGAATCCCACGAGGAAGAACCATGGAGGCACCTCCCATATACATTCGCCGGGCAGATCACGGCGCCCGGATCCTGGTGGTCGACGACGACGCCCTCACGCGTCGGAGCCTCCGGGCCATGCTGGAGCGCGCCTACTACCAGGTGGAAACCGCCGAAGGGGGCGACGAGGCGCTGCAGATCCTCCCGGAGTACAAGCCGGACCTGGTCCTCCTCGACATCCAGATGCCCGGCATGGACGGGCTGGAGGTCTGCCGCCGGATCCGCGAGCGCCCGAACGGCGACCTGCTGCCCATCATCTTCCTGACCGGGGACGAGCGCCGGGACATCCACTCGCTGGCCTTCCAGGTCAAGGGGGACGACTTCCTGCGAAAACCAGTCCTTTCCGCGGAGCTCGTCGTCCGGATCCGCAGCCTCATGCGCCTCAAGCGCCTTCAGGCCGAAATCCAGGCGGAGCGGGACAACCTGCTCGACCTCCAGAAGCAGCGGGAACAGCTCTTCGAGTTCATCGTCCACGACCTGAAGAACCCCCTCTCCGCCATCCAGGCGGGCCTCCAGCTCCTCGATGAGCGCGAGGAGGGGAGCCCCCTGCCCCCGACCCAGCTCCGGCGCCTGCGGGACACCTCCCAGTACATGGGGCGGATGATTCAGAACATCCTCGACATCGGGCGGGCCGAACAGGTCGGCCTGGAGCTCCACAAGACGCGGATCCAGCTGAGCCAGTGGATTCCCAGCCTGCTCAAGGAGGTGGAGTCGCTGGCCCAGTCCCGAGGCCACGACCTGGTCTGGGACTGTCCCCCCGACCTCGTGGTCGAGGCCGATCCGGAATTCCTCCGGCGCCTGCTGCTGAACCTCCTGGACAACGCCCTGAAGTATTCGACCCAGGGCTGCTGCACCCGGCTCGAGGCCCAGCGCACCGAGGGCGGCATCCGCCTGGGCGTGCGCGACCAGGGGCTGGGGGTCCCCGAGCACATGCGGGAGCAGATTTTCCGGAAATTCGTGCGCATCGAGGAGGATCAGCCGGATAACCGCTCCAGCTCGGGCCTGGGGCTGACCTTCTGCCAGCTGGTGGCCGAGGCCCATGAGGGCCGGATCTGGGTGGAGGAGAACCAGCCCAGGGGGAGCCTGTTCCTGCTGGAGCTGCCCGATGCCCTCCCGATCCCGCCGGCCGTTTGAAGGGTCCGCGGGCCGGGCTCAGTGGCCCTCAGGCTCCTTTTCACCGGCCCGCACCTCCAGGTCCATGTGGTTCTGCTTGGGCGGCAGGGGACAGGTGGCGAAGATCGTGAAGGCGCAGGGGGGATTGATGGCCCGGTTGAAGTCCAGGGTGACCTTGCCGCCCTTCGGCATGTCCGCATAGAGGAAGCGCCCAGCTGGATAGGTGCCATGGGCGCTGGTGGCGTCCTTGAAGATGATGAAGAGCTCCGGATGCCCGGGATCCTCCAGCATGGGCTCCAGGGTGAACTCGCGGCCCCCCACCTTGAAGCGCAGCAGGCCCGGCGCGCTCATGGGCTCGGTGGTGCCCAGCACCGTGGGGATGGCCCGGGTCTGGGGCGTGGCATAGGGGATGAATTCGGCCTCCACGCGCCAGGCGGCATCCACGGGATAGCGGGGCACCCCGTGGAAGGCCTTCCGCGCCGGATTCTCGGGATCCTTGATGCGGGCCCCCAGGCGGGTTCCGCGGCGGATCAGGTAGAACTTCACCCGTCCGGCCGTAAAAACGTCCGGCGTGCCATCGGCGTCCGACTTCAGCACGGACTCCGTCGCGGGCTTCCCGTTGAGGAGGAGGCCCCCGCCGGGGAGGGGCTTGAAACGCACGGTGGTGCCTTCCAGAACCAGGAGGCCCGCCCGGCCGGGCGCGGCCCACTCGGGCAGCAGCACCGTGGAGCCCGGTGCCGAGCCGACCGTGTTCTCGCCCGGGTTCAGCCAGTCCCGGCCGATGAGGGTGAGCCAGCCATCCTCGGCCGCCAGCCGCGCCTCGCGCGCCGCGTGCCAGGCATCCACGGACTGGGCATAGGCGTCCTGGGCCCGGACAGGCAGGCTCAGGGCGCTGAGGAGGAGAAGGACAGGCCATCGTTTCATGGGGACCATCGTACCAGGCGGATTGGGCGAGATGCCCCGGAAGCATCTAGGATGACCATGCCCCCAACCTGGATGGAGTCCGCATGCGATGCCTCGCCTTGTTCCTCTTGGCCTTCCTCACGCTGGATGGAAGTGCAGGGGAAAATCCCCGCCGCCCCGTCCACACCTACTCCATCGTCGCCCGCGATCCCGTGACCGGAGACCTGGGCGTGGCGGTGCAGAGCCACTGGTTCTCCGTGGGTTCGGCGGTGCCCTGGGCCGAGCCGGGCGTGGGTGCGGTGGCCACGCAGAGCTTCACGGAGCCCAGCTACGGTCCCCTGGGACTCGCGCTCATGAAGGCAGGCAAGTCCGCGCCGGACGCCATCAAGGCCCTGCTCTCGGCCGACGGGGACCGGGAGGTGCGCCAGGTGGCCATGGTGGACGCCCAGGGCCGCGCCGGGGCCCACACGGGCGCCAAGTGCATCCAGGCCGCAGGCCATGAGGTGGGCGAAGGCTTCACCGTGGAGGCCAACCTCATGGACAGGGCCACCGTCTGGCCAGCCATGGCCAGGGCCTTCCGCACCACCAAGGGGGACCTGGCGGATCGCCTGCTGGCCGCCCTCCGCGCGGCCCAGAGGGAGGGCGGCGACATCCGCGGCCAGCAGAGCGCGGCGATCCTCGTCGTGAAGGGCACGCCTTCGGGCCAGCCCTGGAACGACCGCCTCTTCGACCTGCGGGTGGAGGATAGCCCCGATCCCCTGAAGGAGCTGGGCCGTCTCATCCAGCTGCGCCGGGCCTACCGTCTGATGGATGAAGGGGACGGCCTCGTCACCGCTGGCAAGTGGGCCGAGGCCAAGACCGCCTACGAGGCCGCGGCGAAGCTGGCTCCGGGCGTCTGGGAGATGCCCTTCTGGCAGGCCGTGGCCCTGGCCTCCGGGGGCAGGCGGGAGGAGGCCCTGCCCCTCTTCAAGCGGGTCTTCGCCGCTGAGCCCTTCTGGAAGCGCCTCGTGCCCAGGCTCGCCGACGTGGACCAGCTGCCGAAGGACCCCGCGCTACTCAAGGCGATCGAGGCGCAGTAGAACATGAATGCCAACCCAAAGACGCAAAGGCGCATGGCAAGAATTCAGATTTCTGCCTCCCGCTTTTCTTGGCGTCTTGGCGCCTTTGCGTAAAATCAGTTTTCCTTGACCTGGGGTTCGGTCTTCGGCGCCAGGATCATCCGCAGGCCGTAGAGGACGGCGCCCACGAGGATGAAGCTGTCGGCGAGGTTGAAGGTCCAGTAGTGCCAGGTGCCGAGCACGAAGTCGAGGAAGTCCACGACCGCCCCGCGGTAGAGACGGTCGATGCCGTTCCCCAGGGCCCCGCCGAGGATGAGGCCCAGGGCGATCCGCTCCCAGGTGGAAGTCTCCTTCGCCAGGAAGAGGCGGCCGAAGTAGAGGAGCGCCACCAGGCCGGCCAGGCCGAATAGCAGGAAGCGCGCCATTGGGGGAAGCCAGGTCAGGCTGCCGAAGATGGCGCCCCGATTGAAGCCCAGGGTCAGGTAGAAGAAGCCCTTGATGACCGTCAGGGATTCCCCCTCTCCGATCGCACGCAGGATCCAGGCCTTGGACCCAAGATCCAAGGCCAGCGCCGAGATCGGCAGCAGCAGCCACGCCATCCGGCGCACTAGATCACCACCTTGGCGCAGCGGTCGCAGAGCGCCGCATCCTCGCCCGTGCCAGCGCCACCCTTGCGATTCCAGCAGCGCGGGCACTTCTCGCCAGCGTGGGGCGCAACCGTGACGAGGGGTGCGGAGGCGGTGGAATCCTCGCTGCGGGCGAGGGAGGAAACCACCAGCAGGTCATCCAGCCCCTCGCCGATCCCGTCCAGGAGGTCCCAGTCGGCCCGGCTGGCCAGGGTGATCGCGACCGCCGCGTCCAGGCTCGTGCCGATGGTCTTGGCGGCCCGGTGGGGCTCCATGGCCGCCTGCACGGCCTCGCGCACTTCCCACAGCTTCTCCCACCGCGGGTCGGTGCCGGCGCTGCGGAGCTCCGGGAACCGCTGCTCGTGGACGCTGCCCTCGACACCGGGAATATGCTCCCAGGCCTCATCGGCCGTGAAGCTCATGACCGGGGCCAGCAGGGCACAGAGCCCCTTCACCAGTTCCCAGCAGGCGTGGCGGCAGCTGCGCCGCCGCGGCGAGTCGAGGGCGTCGCAGTAGAGGCGGTCCTTGATGATCTCGAAGTAGCGGCTGGACAGTTCCAGCTGGCAGAAGCCGTGGAGGGCCTGGGTGGCGCGGTGGAACTCGAAGCGGGTGTAGGCGTCGCGGGCTTCGACGGTGGTGCGGGCGAAGGCCTCGAGCACCCAGCGGTCGAGGGGCGCGAGATCGGTCTCGACCACTGCGTCCTTCGCGGGGTCGAAGTCCGCCAGGGCCCCCAGCAGGAAGCGCAGGGTGTTGCGGATCTTGCGGTAGGCGTCGGCGCTGCGGTCGAGGATCTCCTTGGAGATGCGGATGTCCTCGCTGTAGTCGCACGAGGCCGCCCACCAGCGCAAGATGTCGGCGCCCAGCGTCTTCAGGATCTCCTCGGGCGTGATGACGTTGCCCAGGCTCTTGGACATCTTCTGGCCCTTGCCGTCCAACACGAAGCCATGGGTGACCACCTGCTTGTAGGGCTTGGTGCCCGTGGCGGCGAGGTTGAAGAGCAGGGAGCTGTGGAACCAGCCACGGTGCTGGTCGGAGCCCTCCAGGTAGATGAAACGGCCGTAGTCGTCCCGGCTCAGCTCGGGATGGGATTCACAGACCACGGAGGCGCTGACGCCGGAGTCGATCCACACATCGAGGATGTCGGTTTCCTTCTGGAACGACTTCGAACCGCACGGGCAGACGGCACCGGGCGGCAGCAGCTGCTCCACAGGCAGGTCGGACCAGGCCTCGATGCCGCCCTTCTCGATGGCGGCGGCGGCCTTCTCGAAGATGGCATCGGCCACCAGGGGCTCGCCGCAGGTCTCGCAGCGCAGCACGGTGATGGGCGTGCCCCAGGCGCGTTGACGGCTGATGCACCAGTCGGGACGCCCCGCGATCATGGCGTGGATGCGGTTCTGGCCCTGGGCGGGAATCCACTGGGTCTGCTCGACGCCCTCGATGCCCAGTTCGCGCAGGCTGCGGCCTTTCCCCGAGAGCTCGGAATCCATGGTGATGAACCACTGTTCCGTGGCACGGAAGAGGATGGGCGTCTTGGTGCGCCAGCAGTGGGGGTAACTGTGGGTGAGCGTCTCCTCGTGGAGCAGCGCGCCGAGGCTCCGGAGCTTGTCCACCACCAGCGGGTTGCACTCGAAGATATTCTTGCCTTCAAGCTCCGCGTCGTTCACCGCCGTCAGGAACTTGCCGTCGGGACCCACGAGCTGGAGCAGGCCCAGATGGTGGGCCAGGTTGAAGTCGTCCACGCCGTGGTCAGGCGCCGTGTGCACCAGCCCGGTGCCGGTATCGGCCACGACATAATCCGCCAGGAGAACAGGGCTCTGCCGGTTGATCCAGGGATGCCGGGCCACGAGGGTCTGGAACTCCTTGCCCTTGCGGATCTCCACGGTGTGCAGCTCGACGCCCAGCTTCTTCGCGAAGTCCTCGCGCAGGGTGACGGCCACGACGTAGTGCCGGTCGCCCGCGCGGACGACGGCGTATTCCAGATCGGGGTGCATGGCCACGGCCAGGTTGCTGGGCAGGGTCCAGGGCGTGGTGGTCCAGATGGGCACGAAGAGGGGCGTGGGCAATTCCAGGCGCCTGGCCTCGGCATCTTGCACCGGGAAAGCCACGGTGATGGCGGGGCTGGTCTTGTCCGCGTACTCGACTTCCGCCTCGGCCAGGGCCGTGCGGGCGCCGTAGCTCCAGTGGACGACCTTCAGCTTGCGGGTGACGCTGCCGCTCTTGAAGAGCTTCGCCAGGTGGCGGACGGTCTCGGCCTCATAGCCGGGATCCATGGTCACGTAGGGCTGTTCCCAGGCGCCCAGCACGCCCAGGCGCTGGAAGGCGGTGCGCTGGGTGTCGATCCACTTCTGGGCATAGGCCCGGCAGCGCTGCAGGAAGTCGGCGCGGCTCATCTCGCGCCGCTTGGGCCCCAGGTCCTTCTCCACTGCGTGCTCGATGGGCAGGCCGTGGCAGTCCCAGCCAGGCACGTAGGGGGACTCGTAGCCCTCCATCCACCGGGACTTGACGACCACATCCTTGAGGATCTTGTTGAGCGCATGGCCCATGTGGATGGCGCCATTCGCGTAGGGCGGGCCGTCATGCAGCACCTCGCGCCCCCTGCCCTTCCCGGCTGCGTTGTCAGCCTTGCGCTTCGCTTCGATGCGGCGGTACAGGCTCTCAGCCTTCCAGCGCTCCAGCCGCTTCGGCTCACGCTGGGGCAGGTCCGCCTTCATGGGGAAGTCGGTCTTGGGAAGGAAAACAGAGTACTTCTTGACCGGAGCCTGCTCGCTCATCGGCGCCCTCGTGCGTCGGGGGGCGCACCCAAGCGCCCCGGGGTTGATCTTCCAGTTCACCACGGGAACCCTTGCCTCACAAGGGAAAGGGCCCGGAGACCCGGGCCCTTTCGGCAGGTTGGGGCGATGGATCAGAGTTGGCTGGTGCAGTGCTTGCACCGGGTGGCCTTGAGGGGCACCTGCTCCAGGCAGGCGGGGCATTCCCTGGTGGTGGGCTCGGCCGCGGGAGCCTCCTCCTTCTTCATGAACTTGCCCAGGAGCTTGATCAGCACGAGGAAGATCACCAGGGCGATGATCAGGAAGTTCACCGTGGCGCCCAGCACGGCGCCGACGCGGAACTTGCCCAGGACCCACTCCTCCCACTTGATGTTGGCGGGCAGGACATAGGTCACCAGGGGCATCACGATGCCATCCACGAAGGCGGTGACGATCTTGCCGAAGGCGCCGCCCACGACCACGGCCACGGCCAGGTCGATGACATTGCCCTTCATGATGAAGGCCTTGAACTCGTCTTTCATGGACATGGGATTTCTCCGGAAAGACCGGCGGGGATGCGAATCCCCGCCGGTGGGTCGTCCGACCTACTTGGTGGCCTTCTTCGCGGGCTTCTTGGGGGCGGAAGCGCCGGCATCGACGATGCCGGTCTCGGTCTTGCGGATCTCGGCCTTGCCATCGCCCACTTTCACGTCGATCTCCACCCGGCGGTTCTTCGCCTGTCCTTCCTTCGTGGCGTTATCGGCGATGGGCTTGTCGGGTCCGACACCGACCGTGGTGAGCTTCGAGGCGGGAATGCCCGAATCCACCAGGACCTTGGCCACGGCATCGGCGCGGCGCTTGGCCAGGGCCTTGTTGAGGGCCTTGCCGCCCAGCGAGGACGTGTGGCCGCTGACCTCCAGCGTGTAGGCGCCGGGATAGGCCTTCAGGCCATCGGCCACTTTCTGGATGGCGGCGGTGGCGTCGGGGCCCAGCTCAGCCTTGTTGTTGGCGAAGTGGAGCACGGCCTCGTCCAGCACGATCTTGGCCGGCGGGGGAGGCGGCGGCGGAGGCGGCACGGGCTTGGCGACCTCCTTGGGCGGCTCCGGAGCCGGGGGAGGCGGCGGCGGAGGCGCCACCGGCTCGGGCTTGGGTTCCGGCCTGAGCGCCGGAGCTGGGGCCGGGGCGGGAGCGGCCTTCCGGTGGCCGCCCCAGGTGTAGCCCAGGCCCAGCGTGACCAGGTATTCCATGCGGGACTTGGGCAGCTCCACGCTCACGGCCTTGGCGCTCAGATCCAACAGGAAGTTCTCGGCCGGCTTGCCCATGAGACCCAGACCGGCGTGGTAGTTGAAACGGGTAGTGTCCTTGCCGCTGGGCGAATAGTCCTTGCCCACATTCGTGCCGCCCAGGCCCGCCGCCAGGTACGGATACCAGTTGGCCGCGCCGGGACGGAAGTTGAACAGGCCCGAGAGCAGCAGGTGGGTTTCCTCGCTCGAGGGGGCCCCGGGGATCTTGTCGGCCTCGAGGTCGTGGCGCAGGGCCCGCAGGTCGAGGCCCCAGCGGTCGGTGTACCAGTGCCCCACGCCGAGGCCGTAGTGGAACTGGTCTTTCAGGTCGAAGTGGAGCGGGAAGTTCTTGTCCTTGTCGAACATCGTCTGGCCCACATGACCGGCCACCCAGGCCGTCCCCTGCTGGGCCGAAAGCGTCAGGGCCGTTCCGGCAAGCCAAAGAAGTAGCGCTTTTTTCATCAATACCTCCAGGTTCGAGGGGGGATCCTCGGGCACACGGTATGCCCAAGCCCTGGCTATTTCAAACAAAATCCATCCTCTTGCCTCGCCAGAATTTCTATAAACAGACAAGATGATTGCAATCTGGCGGCATTCTTATCGATTTGGCCATGGGGGAATCCCCATGGTCTCGACGCATCTCCATGCCCCCGATCCGGCTGGTTCCGTGGCTGGCGTCCGGCAGCACCGGCGGCATTCACCGACCTTCGGGCCGGTTACCCGAGAAACGTGCGGATCCATCCCCACAATGAACGGGGGCCCGGATTCCCGGGCCCCCTCATCTTGTGGACGGAAATGGCTACTTGATGGCCTTCTTCACGGGCTTCCGGGGCGAGGGGGCAGGCAGGGTCACTTCCACCACGCCGGTTTCGGTCTTGCGGACCTCCGCCTTGGCATCCTTGACCTTCACGTCGATCTCCACGCGCCGGTTCTTGGCCTGGCCCTCCTTGGTCTTGTTGTCGGCGATGGGCTTGTCGGGCCCCAGGCCCACGGTGGACACCCGGGAAGCGGCCACGCCAGACTCGATCAGGACATTGGCCACCGCATCGGCCCGCAGCTTGGACAGGGACCTATTCAGGACCTTGCCGCCCACGGAAGAAGTGTGGCCGCTCACCACCAAGGAGTACTCGCCCGGGTAGGCCTTGAGACCATCGGCCACCTTCTTGATGGCGGCCTTGGCATCCGGTCCCAGTTCCGCCTTGCCATTGGCGAAGTGCAGCACGGCCTCATCCAGCACGATCTTGGCGGGAGGAGGCGGGGGCGGCGGAGGCGGCACGGGCTTGACGACCTCCTTCGGCGGCTCCGGGGCCGGGGGGGGCGGCGGAGGCGGCGCGACCGGCTCGGGCTTGGGTTCAGGCTTCGGCACAGGGGCCAGCGCAGGCGCCGGGGCGGGTGCCGGGGCCGCCTTCCGGCCTCCCCAGGTGTAGCCCAGGCCCAGGGTCGCCAGGAATTCGGTGCGGGCGTCCATGTGGGGACCCACCCGGACCGCCTTCCCGCTGAAGTCGAGCATGAGGCTGTCCGCCAGCTTGCCCATGACCCCAAGCCCACCGTGGTAGTTGTACTTGGTGGTGCTGTCGCTCTTGCCGGAGAAGGGGGATCCGATGTTGGTCGCGCCCACGCCGCCGGAAAGGTAGGGGTACCAGTTGCTCGCCCCCGGACGCAGATTCAGGAGGCCGGAGGCCAGGAGGTGGATTTCCTGGCTCTTGTCGGCCCCGGGAATGTTCTTGGGCTGGATGTCCGTGCGCAGCACCCGCAGGTCGAGACCGAGCAGGTCTGTATACCAGTGCCCCACCCCGGCGCCGAGATGGAGCTGATCCTTGAGGCTCGATCCGTTCCCGAACCGGGTTCCGCCCAGGTGTCCTGCGACCCAGGCCTGACCCTGCTGGGCCTGGAGCACCAGCGTGGACCCAGCCAGCATCAGAAAGAGAAGGTTTCTCATGGTTGCCTCCGTCAGCGGCGGAACGCCAGTCCCGCGATTGAGCACCCCGTCTTCATCGGCAGTCTGGCCGAGAACCGGAGAACCATCTTAGCGATACGGCTTTCCATGGGCGAAGCGAATCGGCCACGGAATGTCGAATCCCCGCCAGCTCGGCCGTGACGGGCCGGTCTCCGGTCCCAGGTCGAGTCCTGTCCCCATGGAAGCGCCCTGGAACGGGCCCTGCCTCCTTCATGATTCAGGGGCCTGGACCGTGATGAGGGCGGCCCCGGTTTCCACGGTCGTGCCCTCCTGCACATGCACGATCGATACGGTTCCGGTGGTGCTGGTCTTGAGTTCATTCTGCATTTTCATCGCCTCCATGACGAGGAGGGTCTGGCCTTCCTGGACCGGGTCACCGACCTTCACGAGCAGTTTCACGATCTTCCCGGGCATGGGGGATACCAGCAGGCCGCCCCCCGCGCCGGCCCCACCGGCGCCCGACAGCAGGGCCCGGCGCGGATCCACCAGGGAGAATTCGTAGGCCCCATCGTAGAGCATGGCCCGATAGGCGTGGGCTTCGGGATCCGACGACCTGGCCGAGTCGAGACGGACCTCCACGGAGCGGCCCTCCAGCAGGATCGAGTAGCAGCCCGGTTCCAGCTCGAGGATGTCGATGGGAAGGGTCTGGCCTTCCCAGACCAGGGTCGTCACCCCGTCCTGGTGGAGCAGTTCCACCTCTTTGGAGTCCTTGCCGAGGAGAAGGGTGCGTTTCAAGGTCTCTCCCTATAGCCGGTTGAACCGGCCCCAGTGTTTCCAGGCATCCGGCCTGCCTTCGCCCCCAGGTGAGGGCTGCGCGGCGCGGCGCTGTTCCGTTTCGAGTTCGTGCAGCAGCGCCGCGGCCACGGCGAACTTCAGGTCCGGCCCCTGCTCCTTCCGCTTCCAGAAGGGTTTGTCGAGCATCCCCGTGTGCAGGGCGCCCTCGCGGAAGGGGCCGTGCTCCATCAGCGCCTCGTGAAAGGCGATGTTGTGGCGGATGCCTCCGATGCGGTACTCGCCCAGCGCCGCCCGCATGCGTTCGATGGCCTCCAGGCGCGTGGGTCCCCAGGTGCTCAGCTTGCTGATCATGGGGTCGTAGAACATGGGCACCTCGGCCCCTTCATAGACGCCGCTGTCGTCGCGCACATTGCGACCGCTGGGCGTGCGCAGGTAGGTGATCCGGCCGGGACTCGGCATGAAGTTCTTGTCCGGGTCCTCCGCGTAGACCCGGCATTCCATGGCCCAGCCATTGAGGGGGATCTCCTCCTGGGCCATGGGCAGCCGCTCGCCGCGGGCCACCAGGATCTGCCACTTCACCAGGTCCAGCCCGGTGATCCACTCCGTGACCGGGTGCTCGACCTGGAGGCGGGTGTTCAGTTCCAGGAAATAAAAGTTGCGGTCGGCGTCCGCCAGGAACTCGACGGTGCCCGCGCCCACGTAGTCCACGGCCCTCGCCACCTTCAGGGCCGCCTCGCCCATGGCCCGGCGCATCTCGGGCGTCACGTGCGGACTCGGCGCCTCCTCGATCACCTTCTGGTGGCGGCGCTGCACCGAGCATTCCCGCTCGTGCAGGTAGACGTGATTCCCGTGGGTGTCCCCGAAGATCTGGATCTCGATGTGGCGGGGCTGGACGATGGCCTTCTCCACATAGACGCTGTCGTCGCCGAAGGAGGACAGGGCTTCGCCCCGGGCCCGGGCAAGGGCGGCCGTGAACTCCTCGGCCTTGTGCACGAGCCGCATGCCCTTGCCGCCACCGCCCATGGCGGCCTTGAGCATCACGGGGAACCCGATCTTCTGGGCCGCAACCAGCAAGGCCTCGTCCGCCATGGTCTCCTGGATGCCAGGCACCACGGGGCACCCGGCCTCCAGGGCCACGATCCGGGCCGCGGTCTTGGAGCCCATGCTCTCGATGGACTCGGGCCGGGGCCCGATGAAGGTGAGACCGGCGGCCGAGAAGGCCCTCGCCGCGCCGGCATTCTCGGAGAGGAAGCCATAGCCCGGATGGATCGCATCGGCCCCGCTGCGCTTGCAGACATCGATGAGCTTCTCCACCACCAGGTAGCTCTCCCGGGCAGCGGCGGGTCCGATGAAGTAGGCCTCATCCGCCATGCGCACGTGCAGGGCGCCGCGGTCGGCCTCCGAGTAGACCGCCACGGTGGGGATGCCCATCTCGCGGCAGGTGCGGATCACGCGGATCGCGATTTCGCCGCGGTTCGCAATCAGGATCTTGGTCACAGGCATCTGGTCATCCTTCCTTGAGATTCCATCTGGACAGGCGCTCCGGTCACGCCCGTGGCGAGATACCGGTCCCCGATCGCTTCGCTCCCGCTTCCCGCTTCGCGGGATCGCGGAGGGGACCTCGCATCTCGCGGCAGGTGCGGATCACGCGGATGGTGATCTCGCCCCTATTGGCAATGAGGATCTTGGTCACGGGCATGGATGGACCTCGGTTCGGGCATGATGGATGGCGATGATTGCCTTCAGACTAGCAAACCCGCTCCTCGCCATCACCCTCGGCGTCCTGGCGACCGGCTGCGGCCGGAAAGGGGACCCCATCCCCAGGCCCCGCGCCGCCGCCCAGGCCATGGAGGTGCAGTTGGAGGGGCTCCGCCGGATCCGGCTGGTGCTGCCCTCGGAGGACGTGAAGGGCGGCCCCCTCGTGGGGGTGGAGGTCGTGCGGGTGATCTACCTTCCCATGGGCCTCACCAAGCCCACACCCGAGGAGGTCTTCAGCCGCGGGGAGGTGGTCCTAGAGCGGCGGCGCCCGGACTTGCCCGGACCTGGCTCCCCCCTCCTCATGGACCTGCGCTCCCTACAGCGGCCCCAGGGCTGGATCGTGGTGGTGGCCGTCCGCGTGGGCGACGTCCCCGGCCGTCCCAGCGAGGTGCTGCCCTGGTTGGACCCGGCCCTCTGAGTCAGTCCCTTCCGGACTCGAGGCAGCGGGCCCACCACTGCACCACCGCCCGGGCCAGCTGATCCTTGGGGAGGGGCCCCAGGACCGGCTGCGGCCCCTGGGCTGTCAGGGGGGTGAGGGTGTTCGCCTGGGCCCCGAAGCCGCGACCAGCCTGGACATCGTTGACCAGGATGGCGTCCAGGCGCTTCCTGGCCAGCTTCTCGGCGGCGTGCTCGAGGTGCATCTCGCTTTCGGCGGCGAACCCGACCACCCACTGCTCCGGCTGCCGCCCGGCGGCCAGGGTGGCGAGGATGTCTGGGGTGCGCACCAGGGTCAGGGTTTCGGGACCATCGGTTTTCTTCACCTTCTCGGGTGAAGCGGCTTCAGGCCGCTGGTCCGCCACGGCAGCGGCGGCCACGAACCCCTCCGAGTCCGGCCACCGGGCCTTGCACGCTGCCAGCATCTGCTGGGCGCTGCGAACCCGCACTGTCTCCACCCCCCAGGGTTCCGGCAGGTCGCCACCGAGCACCAGCTGCACCCGGGCGCCCACGTCCCTGAAGGCCCTCGCCAGCTCGATGCCCATGGCGCCGGTGCTGCGGTTTGTGAGGGTGCGCACCGGATCCAAATCCTCCCGGGTGGGCCCGGCGGTGATGAGCACACGGCGCCCCAGGAGGGTGTCCAGCTTCGGAGTGCCATGCACCTGGATGGCCTCCGCGATCACGGCCACGTCCGCCAGCTTCCCGGCCCCCTCCTCCCCGCAGGCCAGGACGCCCTCGCCCGGGTCCACCACGGCATGCCCGTAGCTGCGGAGCCGCTGCAGGTTCGCCTGCACCGCTGGATGCTCCCACATGCCGGTGTTCATGGCCGGAGCCCACAGCACCGGCGCCCGGGTGGCGAGGAGGACCGTGCTGAGCAGGTCGGAAGCGAGGCCGTTGGCGGCCTTGCCCAGGATGTTCGCGGTGGCCGGCACCACGGCCACCAGGTCGGCCCAGCGGGCCAGCTCAATGTGCTCGACACTGGGATTGGCCCGCCACTCACCCTGGTCCGGGTTGGCGCCGTAGCAGGGCTCGCCCGTCAAGCTCGTGAGGGTCAGGGGCGTGATGAAGCGGGATCCCGCCTCCGTGAGGATGCAGCGCACCCGGTGGCCCTGGTTGGCCAGCAGCCGGGCCAGCTCGGCGGACTTGTAGGCGGCGATGCCGCCGGTGATGCCCAGGATGATCTGCATGAGTCGGCTCCGGGAGCCCATCCTACTCCAGGAGCGGGGTCGAACCGTTGCCGGAACACCTTTCAGGTGCTATGCTTCCAGGTTCGGAGTGCCCCATGACCCAGCGCACCATTGTTCGTGTCCCGGAAGAAATCGCCAACAAGTACCGCTTCGTCGTCATCGCGGGCAAGCGTTGCGAGCAGCTCCAGCGCGGCGCCTTCCCCAAGGTCGAGGTCGTGGTGCCCGTCAACAAGCACGGCCAGGCCCAGGACGCCCCCAAGCTCGCCTCCTTCTGGGGTCAGGTGGCCGTGGCCGAGGTCGAGGAGAACCGCATCGCCTTCGAGGAAGCCGAGATCCTCACCATCGAAGACACCACCGTCGTCCCCATCTCCGGCGAATAGGCCCGGATCTTTCCGCGAGAAGGCCCCCGCCCCCGGGGGCCTTCTCGCATTTGGACTTAATTTCCACACACAGTGAAATTCTCCTTGCCAACAGACTTGGTGGACCTCATGATTCAACGCTTGTTGAATTGGATGCCGATGACCCAGACCCGCTCCCCCCGTTCCCGCGGTCCCAAACCCACCCGCGTGGATCCCGACCAGCTGCTGGACGCCGCCCAGGCCGTGTTCGCCGAGGATGGCCTCCGGGCCGCCAGCCTCCGGGCCATCGCACGCCGGGCGGGCTGCGACCCGGCCCTGATCTACTACCACTTCGACAGCAAGGAGGCGCTCTTCGCGGCCCTGCTGGAGCGGCGGTTCCCCGCCGTCCTCCAGGAGGTGGAGCGTCTGGCGGACCCTCTGGATGGGCGCCCCACGGCCCTCCGGCTCTGGGATGTGCTGCTGATCTACCAGCGCCACCTGGGCAGGGACCCCGGCATCCGCTCCCTGGTCCGGGGCGAGATCGTCAAGGGCGCCGAGGGCATCACCCACCTGCTCGAAGGCCAGATCCGTCCCGTCACGGTGGCCGTGCGCCGGGTGTTCGAGCAGGGCATCGCGCGGGGCGAGTTGCGCCCCGACCTCCACCCCATGCTCGCCACCTTCTTCCTCGTGAAGATGCAGCTCGAGATCCTGGACGTGCTGCCCGTGGTGCTGCCCCGCCTCACGGAGCTGCCCCCGGACCAGGCGGTGCGGGTCGGCATGCGCGCCTGGTTCGACCTGTTCTGGCGCGGCGTCGCCCTGGATCCCTCCGCACCGCTCCCCCCCTTGCCCGATCCAGCCATCTGAGAGGATTCCATGCGCCGGTCCGTGTTCCTTCTCCCCCTCGTCCTCATGGCCTGCCAGCGGGACCGCCGCCCCCTGCTCAACGGCCGGGTGGAGGCCTACCTGACGGACCTCGGCCCCCGGGTTGGTGGCCGCCTGGTCGAACTAAACGTGCGGGAGGGCCAGCGGGTAAAGGCCGGGGACCTGCTGGCCCGGGTCGCCGCCGAGGAACTGGACGCGGCCGTCCTTCGAGACCAGGCAGGCTTCGACAGCGCCGATGCCCGGCGACTGGAGCTGGACCGGGGCAGCCGGGCCGAGGCCATCGCCCAGGGCGAGGCGCGGGTGCGCGACGCCGAAGCGGTGCTGAAGCTGGCGGAGGAGAATCTCAAACGCACGGCCAGCCTGGCCCGCGACAGGATCCTCTCCCAGGCCGAGCTGGACCGGGCCGCCGCGGATCGGGACCGGGCCGCCGCCAACCTGAACCTCCAGTCGAAGGCTTTGCTGGAGCTGAGGGCCGGCGCCCGGATCGAGCAGCGCCAGGCCGGCGGGGCCGAGGCGCGGAAGGCGCAGGCCGTGCTCCATCAGAGCCGCCTCCAGGCCGGCTTCACGGAGGTGCGGGCCCCCTTCGATGGTGTGGTGACCCACCGGCTCAGGGAACCCGGCAGCGTGATCAGCCCCGGCCAGCCGGTGCTCACCCTGGCGCGGCTGGATCAGCTCTGGGTGCGGATCTACCTGCCCCAGGCCCTCCAGGGACAGACGCGCCTCAGGGCCCCGGTGACGGTGATGACGGCGGACCAACGGCTGCTGGAGGCCTCCCTCGACGAGATCGGCTCCGAGTCCGAGTTCACCCCGAAGATGGTGGAGAGCCGCGAGGAGCGCGTGAACCTCGTGTACCCGGCCCGCGTCAACCTGCCGCAAGGCTGGGACAAGGGCCTGGTCCCCGGCATGGCCGTGGACGTGCGCCTGGGAGCCGCTGCGAAATGACCCTCCTGGAGGCTCGGGCCCTCGCCTGCCACTTCGGCCCCAAGGCGGCCGTCCAGGGCCTGGACCTGGTCCTCGCCGAGGGCGAACTGGTGGGGCTCATCGGCCCCGACGGCGCCGGGAAGACCACCACCTTCCGCATGCTGGCCGGGCTTCAGCGCCCCTCCGGGGGCCACCTGCACCGGAACCTGGGCCGGGAGGGCATCAGCTATGTGCCCCAGGCCTTCAGCCTCGCCCCGGACCTGACCGTCGAGGAGAACCTGCGCTTCCAGGCGGGCCTCTTCGGTCTGGCGGACCCGGGCCCGCGCATCACGAAGCTGCTCGACTCCGTGGGTCTGGCCGCCTTCCGCGACCGCCTCTCCGGGGCCCTGTCCGGGGGCATGAAGCAGAAGCTGGCCCTCTGTTCCGCCCTCCTCACAGAGCCGCGCCTGCTGCTCCTGGATGAGCCCACCACGGGCGTGGATCCGGTGAGCCGCCGCGAGTTCTGGGAACTGCTCCATGCAGTCCACGACGAGGGCGTCGCCATCCTCTTCTCCAGCCCCTACATGGACGAAGCCGAATACGCGCACCGGATGCTCCTCATGTACGAGGGCCGCGTCCTCCAGGAGGGAGACCTGCCCTCCCTGCGCCGGGGCCTGCCCGGCCTGGTCTTCCGCCTGGTCAGCCCGCAGCGCCGCGAGGTGCAGAAGGCCCTGGCGGCCCTGGGCCCGCTGGACCTCTTCGCAGAAGGCGAGGTCATCCGGGCGCGGTTCCCGGACCAGGATCCGGCCGCCCTGACGGCCCGGCTGGCGGCCCTTCCCGGCGTGGAGCAGGTGCGGCAGTCGGAGGCGAGCCTCGAGGACATCTTCCTCCACGCCCTGTCCACGGCCGGAGGCGGCCATGGCTGAGGCGGCTGAGCCCATCCTGGAAGTCCGGGGCCTCACGCGGAGGTTCGGCGACTTCACGGCCGTGTCGGACCTCAGCTTCGAGATCCGGCCCGGCGAGATCTTCGGATTCCTGGGGCCCAACGGCGCCGGCAAGAGCACCACCATCCGCATGCTCTGCGGCGTCCTGACCCCCAGCGCGGGAGAGGCCCGCGCCCTGGGCCGGGACCTCTTCACCGAGGCCGACCAGGTGCGCGGCCGGATGGGCTACATGAGCCAGAAGTCGAGCCTGCTGACCGATCTCACGGTGATCGAGAACCTGGCCTTCTTCGGGGGCCTCTATGGCCTGGAGGGCCAGCGGCTGAGGTCCGAGGTGGCGTTCCGCCTGCGCGAGATGCAGGTCTGGGACCTCCGGGACCTCCTGGTGGCGGCCCTGTCCACGGGCGAACGGCAGCGCGTGGCGCTGGCGGCGGCCACCCTGCACCGGCCCGAGATCCTCTTCCTGGACGAGCCCACCAGCGGCGTCGATCCCTTGCGCCGGCGGCTCTTCTGGGAGGCCATGGACGAGCTCGTGGCCGAGGGCATGAGCATCCTGGTGACCACGCACAACCTGGGTGAAGCCGACCAGTGCGATCGCCTCGCCTTCATCCTCGGCGGCAGGCTCATGGCCTACGGGCGCCCCCGCGAGCTCAAGGAGGCCCTGGGCCGCCAGGTGATCGAGCTGCGGACCGCGCGGTTCCGGGAGCTCCAGGCCGCTGCCCGCGCCCAGGCCGAGGTGCTGGCCGCCGAGCTGCTGGGCCGGAGCGTCCGCCTGTCCCTGGCCAGCCACCTCGATCCCGCTCCCCTGCTGGGGAGGCTGCAGCGGCTGGGCTTCGCCTTCGAGGCCCTGCCCGCCGAATCCCCCTCCCTGGAGGACCTGTTCGTGGACCTGGTCCAACGCGCCCGCACTGCCTGAGGTACGCCATGTGGAACCGCATCAAAGCCCTGGTCTGGAAGGAATTCCTGCAGCTCCGGCGGGACAGGCTGACCCTGGCCTTCACCCTGGGCATGCCGCTTATGCAGCTCATCATCTTCGGCTACGCCATCAACTACGACGTGAAGCACATGCCCGCCGTGGTGCTCGATGAGTCGCAGAGCCAGGAGAGCCGCAGCTTCGTCGATGGCCTCGTGGCCACGCAGTACTTCGACGTGAAGGCCGAGGTCCGGTCGGAGCCGGCCATGCGGGCCGCCATCGATCGCGGCAGGGCCCAGGTCGGTGTCTGGTTCCCCCCGGATTACGCCCGCCGCATCCGCTCGGGCCAGACCGGCGAGGTGATGATCATCGTGGACGGCTCCAGCCCCACCACCGCCTCCAGCGCCATGGCCACCGCCAGCGGCGTGGGCCAGCTGCGGAACACCCAGCTGCTCTTCGACCGCATGGGCTATGGCGGGGCGGTCCGCCCCGTCATGCCCGTGGAGGTGCGCATCCGGCCCTGGTACAACCCGGACCTGCGCAGCCCCACCTTCATCGTGCCGGGCCTGGTGGGCGTCATCCTTTCCATGACCTGCATCATGTTCGCGGCCGGCGCCATCGTGCGGGAGAAGGAGCGCGGCACCTTGGACCAGGTGCTGGTCACCCCCGTGACGCCCATGGAGCTGTTCGCGGGCAAGGTGATCCCCGTGGTGGTCATGGCCTACGCGCAGATGACGGTGCTCTTCGGCGTGGCGCACCTCTTCTTCCAGGTGCCCGTGGCGGGCTCCGTGCCGCTGCTCTACGCCATGGCGGGGCTGTTCATCATCCCCATGCTCGGCATCGGCATCCGCATCTCCACCGTGGCGCAGAGCCAGGGCCAGAGCGCCCAGATGAGCATGCTGACCTTCCTGCCCTTCGTGTTCCTCAGCGGCTACATCTTCCCCCGGGAAGGCATGCCCCTGCCCTTCTACCTGCTGGGCGAGATCATGCCGCTCACCCACTTCATCATCATCATCCGGGCCATCGTGCTGCGCGGGGTGGGGCTCGAGGCCTTCTGGCCCGAGGTGCTGAAGCTGCTGGGCCTCACGGCCGTCATCTGGGCCATCGCCCTGCGGAGCATGAAGCGGGCCGAGGCCTGATCCCCGCCCGGCTCAGGCGAACACGTAGCTCGCCAAGCTGAGGCTGCCCAGCTGCCAGCCGTCATGGAGCGTCTCGGGAGCCCCGCCCGCGGCCCCCAGGGCCAGGAAGAGGGGGTCGAGGTGCTCGGAGGTGGGCATGGACTCGCGGGCCCCCGGGGCCTGGGGCCAGTCCATCAGCGCCGCCTGATCCCCGGCGTCCAGCCGGTCGCGGATCCAGCCCTGGAAGGCCAGGGCCCATGGCCTGGGACCGTCCGCGCCCTGCCAGTCCAGCCGGCCCAGGTTGTGGACGATGCCGCCGCTGCCCAGGATCAGCACCCCGCGGCTGCGGAGCGGCGCCAGAGCCCGGCCCGCGGCCAGCAGCTGCTGTGGTGTGCGGGGCCTGGGCAGGGACAGCTGCACCACCGGAATGTCGGCCCCCGGCCGGAGGTAGCGCAAGGGCACCCAGGCGCCGTGATCGAGGGGTCGCTGGGGATCCAGCACCGCTTCCAGACCCGCCTCCCTCAGCAGCCCCGCGGCCTCGTCGGCCACGGCTGGAGCCCCGGGTGCGGGATAGTCCAGCGCGTACAAGGCTTCCGGGAAACCGCCGAAATCATGCATGACGCCCGGCGCGGCCGCCGAGGACAGGCGGAAGGGCCCCCCCGCCTCCCAATGGGCCGAGCAGACGAGAATGGCGCGAAGGGGCGGCAGGCGGCGGCCCAGAGCCTTGACCGCCTCGCCCCAGGCCTCCCCATCAAGGGCCAGCATGGGGGAGCCGTGGGCCAGGAAGACGGAGGGGAGGGGCGTCTCGCTCATGGAGCCATGATCCTCTTCGTATTTACATGTTGCAACTCTTTTTGAATTCCCCTTCCCCTAACCTTCCTGCCGACAGGGCTCCGGCATTGGGTAAGCTACAGGTCATCCCCGGAGCGTGCAGTGAATCTCAGGCTTGGCGTCAACGTCGATCATGTGGCCACCCTCCGCCAGGCCCGCGGAGGCCATGAGCCCGAGCCGGTGGCCGCGGCCCTCCTGGCCCAGAGCGCGGGGGCCCACGGCATCACCGTCCACATCCGAGGCGACCGCAGGCACATCCAGGACCGGGACCTGCGCCTGCTGAAGGAAGTCCTGGCCGTACCCCTGAACGTGGAGTGCGCGGCGACGCCCGAGGCCCTGGAAGCCGTCATCCCCGTCAAGCCCTCCTGGGTGACCCTGGTCCCCGAAAGCCGGGAGGAGCTCACCACCCAGGGCGGCCTCGACGCCATCTTCCTCCAGGGGATGCTGAAGCCCGTGATCCGCGAGCTGCGCGCCGCGGGCATCCACGTCAGCCTCTTCGTCGATCCCGTGCTCGACCAGGTGAAGATGGCCGCCAAGCTCGAGGCGGACGCGGTGGAACTGAACACGGGCACCTACAGCGATCTGCCCATGGACTCCGACCCCTCGCTGGACCTGGGCCGCCTCCGGGAGGCGGCCCGCCTGGCCAGCCGCCTGGGCCTCCGCGCGCTGGCGGGACACGGCCTCAACCTCCAGAACGTGGGCCCCGTGGCGGCGATCCCCGAGCTGGAAGAGCTCAACATCGGCCACAGCCTCATCGGGAGGGCCGTCCTCGTGGGGCTGGACCGGGCCGTCGGGGAGATGCTCGCGGCCATGCGGGAGGCCCGCCCATGAGCACGATCCTGATCGTGGACGACGACCCCGCCGTCCGCCAGATCCTGAGGGAATTCGTCGAGCTGGAGGGCCACCGGGCCCTGGAGGCGGCCGATTCGAGCTTCGCCCGGCGGGTCATGGCGCAAGAGCACGTGGACCTCATCTTCCTGGACGTCCTGATGCCCGGGGAGAGCGGCACGGCCCTCTGCCACTCCATCAAGGACGATCCGGAATGCCAGGGCATGAAGGTGGTCCTCCTCACGGGCTTCGACGGCGAGCGGGCCTGGTCCCAGGGCATGCGCAGCGGGGCGGACATCTTCCTGGTCAAGCCGGTGAACCGCGAGCGGATCCGGGTCCTGCTTGAAGAGCTCCTCTCCCCGGAGCGCCAGGCATGAGCAACCTCCGCGGCACCCTGGAGAGCATTTCCCTCACCGACGTGGCCCAGCTGCTGCACGTGAACCGGAAGACGGGCATGCTCCAGGTGAGCTCCGGCAAAATCAGCGGCGTGCTCTATTTCTCCAACGGCGAGGTCATCCACGCCGAGACCTTGTCGGCCCGCGGCGAGATGGCCGCCTTCGAGATCCTGGAATGGACCTCCGGCCACTTCGAGTTCCTCACCACCCAGGTCCAGTCGCCGGCCACCATCCGGCGCACCGTTCCCGACCTGCTCATGGATTCCGCGCGCCTCCAGGACAGCCGGAAGCGCCTGCACACGATCTTCCCCCGGCTGACCGCCGTGCCCTGGCCCACCCTGCCGGCGCCGCAGTTGCTGGAGGGCATCAAGCTCTTTGCCGAGGAGCGCAAGATCCTGCCCTTCTTCGACGGCTACCGCGACTTCCAGGACGTCATGTCCGCCTCGGGACAGCATGACGTGGCCGTGCTCCAGGCTGCGGCCATCCTGAAGGACGCGGGCCGCCTGGAGGTTCTGGAGCCCGATGCCCACGTGACCGTCGTTCCGGCGAAGACGGGCCTCTTCAAGAAGGGCGGTCAGCTCCAGCTGCCCAAGGCCATGGAGGGGTGGTGGACCGTCCTGGGCCCGTACCGGCACGGCATCCAGAACCTGCGGGTCATCTGGCCCAAGGGACCGGCCGTGGAGCGCGTGGAGTTCCTGAACGGCCTCGCCGACAAGCACGTGGCCATCCCCCGGGAACTCATGCAGGCTTGGGGGCTGGCCGAAGGATCCCATGTGAAGGTGAGACCTGCGCCCTGAGGGCGCTCCGGAGTTCCCATGAATGAAACGCCCGAAGATCAGCCGCTGGAAGGCACGCCGGAAAGCCTGGTGGCCGAGTTCCAGACCCGGCGGGAACGCCTGGACCAGCGCCTCCAGAGCCTCGAACACCTCATCGCTGACCTGCGCCAGGAGCTGCAGGGGGATTCCCAGGCCAGCCTGCACCGGCTGGCCGAAGCCGCCAAGGACATGGCCAACGGCCGGGTCTACCAGAAGATCGACATCGAGGCCAAGGGGGAGCTGGGGGCCCTGGTCTCCAGCATCAACCAGACCCTCCTGAACCTGCAGCAGCTGGACGCCTCGGTGAAGCACCAGAGCACGCAGGTGCCCGAGCTCGCCTCCCAGCTCGACGCCATCACCTCCGATACCGAGGAGGCCACCCAGAGCGTGATGAACCGCCTGGATACCCTCATGGCGGCTTCCGATGACGCGACCCGGGCCCTGAAGGCCTGCGAGGATGCCATCGGCCGCCAGAACCAGCACCAGACGGCCCTCCACACCGCCATCGCCGGATTTCTCGACCGGGCCGCCGCCGGGGAGGAGCAGAACGCCCTGGCCCAGGAAGTCCTGGAATACCTCTTCGCCCACCAGATGGCCGCCCCGCCTCAGGACGCGGACCTCGCCCCGGCCAAGGCCATGCTGCAGAAGGTCAGCGACGAGGCCTTCGAGATCCTGAACATCCTTCAGTTCCAGGACATCACGCGACAGAAGATCGAGAAGGTCGTCATCCTGCTCAAGCAGTTCCAGGGCGGCCTGAACCGGCTGCTGGTGATCTTCAACATCCATTCCGCGGGACTCGGCGAGGGCCAGGGCTTCTCGGAGCGCAAGGTGGCCACCCAGGACCGCATCTTCGACACCAGCCTGGAGGCCGACAGCCGCAAGGACAGCGTCGACGACATCATCGCCCAGTTCAAGCTGGGCGGCGGGAACTGACCCTCAGACCATCACGATCTCCAGCTCGCCGAGGCCCTCGATCCCGCAGCGGACCCGGTCGCCCCGGAGGATGGGCCCCACCCCGGCGGGCGTGCCGGTGAAGATGAGGTCGCCCGGTGCCAGGGCCACGAAGCGGGAGACGTGGGCGATGATCTCGGGGACCGACCAGATCATCTGCGCAAGATCCCCCCGCTGCTTCTCCACGCCGTTCACCGACAGCCAGATCCCACCCCGGCCGAAGTGCCCTCCCTTGGCCGCGGGGAGGATCCTCGACACTGGCGCCGACTGGTCGAAGCCCTTGGCGGTGTCCCAGGGCTGGCCCTTGTCCTTCGCCTTGGCCTGAAGGTCCCGGCGCGTCAGGTCAATGCCCACGGCATAGCCGTAGATGTGGTCCAGGGCCACGGAGGCGGCAATGTCCCGCCCGCCCCTCGCCAGGGCCACCACCAGCTCGACTTCGTAGTGGAGGTTCGACGTGAGGGGCGGGTACGCGATGTCGCCTCCCTCAGGAACCACGGTGTCATGGGGCTTGCCGAAGAAGAAAGGAGGTTCCCGCTCGGGGTCCATGCCCATCTCGCGGGCATGGTCGGCGTAGTTCCGACCGATGCAGTAGATCCGCCGCACCGGGAAGACCTGGGAGCTGCCCTCGATGGGCAGGGTGGGCAGGGCGGGAACGGGAACGACCGCGTCCATGGGGCACTCCTGTGGATCCTGGTTCAGCTCTTGGCCCGCGGATGGGCCTTCTCGTAGGTGCGGGCCAGTTCCTCCAGCCCCAGGTGAGTGTAGCGCTGCGTCGTGCTCAGGCTCGCGTGGCCGAGCAGCTCCTGGATGGCCCGGAGGTCCATGCCGCGGTTGAGCAGGTGCGTGGCGAAGCTGTGCCGGAGAGCGTGCGGGCTCACCCGGGCCCGCACCGCCGCGGCCTCCAGGGCCCGGCGGAGCATGGCCCGCACGCTGGTGGGTGTGAGGCGGCCGCCGCGCAGGTTCAGGAATAGGGCCGGACTGGGCGGCAGCTGCTTCTCCGCCAGCAGGGCCGAGCGAAAGCCCAGGTAGGCCCCAAGCACCTCGGCGGCTTGGGCGTGGTAGGGGACCAGCCGCTCTTTTCGCCCCTTGCCCAGCACCCGCAGGGTGCGCTGCTCGGACAGGAGGTCCTGCAGATCCAGCCCCACCAATTCGGAAACGCGCAGGCCCGAGGCGTAGAGCAGCTCCAGCAGGCAGGCCAGGCGGGCCGTGGAAAAATCCACCGGGGCCGGGAGCTCCAGGAGCGACCGGCTCTCACCTTCCGTGAGGAAGGCCGGCAGCCGCTTCGGCTGCTTGGGATTGCGCAGGCCGGAGGCGGGGTTTCGGCCGATCCGCCCCGTCTCCCACAGCCACTTGAAGAACCCGCGGACGGTTGAGAGGATGCGCGCCTGGCTGGCCGGATCCAGGCCGCGGTCGCCGAGCTCCAGCGCGAAGCCCCGCAGGGTCCGCGGGCTCACTTCCCAGGCCTCCCAGCGGGCCCTCGCCGCGTGGTCGAGCAGCTTCTCCAGATCGCCCTGCTGCGCGCGCGCGGTGTGCGGAGACACGCCCCTCGCCCGCTGCTCGAGGTGGAAGGCCTGGACCCCCTCGCCCAGCGTCGCCATGCCCTTCCCTGCTACCATGCCGTCACATCCCGTTCATGTCTGGAGTCATTGTGGCGCAGCCCATCGAAACGATTGCCCAGCTTTTCTATCAGGCCATTGAGCGGAACCTCCCTGATGCGCTGGCGTACCGGCAGAACGGGAGCTACGTCCCCATCTCCCACGCCGAGTTGGCGGCCCGGGTCGAGCGTCTGGCCCTGGCCATGGACGCCCGGGGGCTCAAGGCCGGTGACCACGTGGCGATCCTCTCCGAGAACCGTCCCGAGTGGGCCATCGCCGACTTCGCCTGCTCCCTGATGGGACTCCCGGACGTCACCATCTACGCCACGCTAAACGCTCCGCAGGCCGCCTACATCCTCAAGGACAGCCAGTCCCGCTGGGTGCTCTGCTCCGACCGGACCCAGCTGGACAAGGTCCTGGCCCAGTGGGATCAGCTGCCGCAGCTCGAGGCCGCCGTGCTGTTCGAGGGCGACCTGCCCTCGGGGACCGGGCGGAACCTCGTGAGCTGGGCCACGTTGCTGGAGGAAGGCGAGGCCATGGAGTCCCGGCGGCCCAAGGTCAGGACCTGGGCGGCCCAGCGGAAACCATCGGATGTGCTCACCCTCATCTACACTTCCGGGACCACGGGCGATCCCAAGGGCGCGGTGCTGACCCACGGCAACCTGGCCTCGAACGTGGTGGCCTCCCTGGAGGCCGTGAAGATGGAGGAGGGCCACCGCTGCCTCAGCTTCCTGCCGCTCACCCACATCTTCGAGCGCATGGCCGGGCAGTTCCTGATGCTCCACATCGGCGCCTCGATCTACTACGCCGAAAGCGTCAACACCGTCCCGGCGGACCTCCTCGAGGTGAAGCCCACGGTCCTCGCCTCGGTGCCCCGGATCTACGAGAAGGTCTACGGCCGCATCTATGACAGCGTGGCCTCCGCGAGCCTGGTCAAGCGCCTGATCTTCCACTGGTCCATGGTGGCCGGCCGGCGGATCGTGACCCAGCTCTACCAGGGGAAGACCCCGAGCGGGTGGAGCGGCTTCTGCTACGGCCTCGCGCGCAAGCTCGTCTTCGACAAGATCTCGGC
Source organism: Holophagaceae bacterium (assembly GCA_046331485.1). GTDB lineage: Bacteria > Acidobacteriota > Holophagae > Holophagales > Holophagaceae > Geothrix. The sequence continues at coordinate 352,810 of JAXLQS010000002.1, forward strand.
CCGGCTCGGGGGACGCATGCGCCTGGCCGTCAGCGGCGGCGCCCCCCTGGGCGGCAAGATCATGGAGTTCTTCTGGATCGTGGGCGTCCCGATCCTCGAAGGCTACGGCCTCACGGAGACCAGCCCCGTCATCACCATCAACCGCTTCGGCGAGGTGCTCCCCGGCTGTGTCGGCCGCCCCCTCTACAAGGAGTGGAACGGCCGCCCCTTCGTGAAGATCGCCGAGGACGGCGAGATCCTGTGCCAGGGACCGAACATCATGGTGGGCTACTGGAACAACGAGAAGGCCACCCAGGAGGCCATCGATGCGGACGGCTACTTCCACACCGGCGACATCGGCCACCAGGATGACGAGGGCCGTCTCTACATCACCGACCGCAAGAAGGAGCTCATCGTCACCAGCGGCGGCAAGAAGGTGGCGCCCCAGCCCATCGAGAACCTGCTGAAGAACGACAAGTACATCTCCCAGGCCGTCCTCATCGGCGACCAGCGGAACTACATCAGCGCGCTGATTGTGCCGAACTTCGACAACCTGAACCGCTGGGCGGGCTACAAAAAGCTCCACTTCGCCTCCCCCGCCGAGCTCATCCAGCATCCGATGGTCCTCGCCAAAGTCGGCAGCCGGCTGGAGCGGGTGAACGAACAGCTGTCGAACTACGAGCGCATCAAGAAGTTCGCCCTGCTCGACCACGAGATGACCCTCGAGGGCGGAGAGCTGACCCCCTCGCTCAAGGTGAAGCGCCGGGTGGTGAACCAGATGTACGCCGACCGGATCGAGGCCATGTACGGCGAGCCCAAGGCCTGATCCCATCCCGGCCAAACCTGGATTCTGGTAGGCTTGACGATCCATCACCCCCATGGAGGACCGCCTTGAGCTTCCGCGCAGCTCTATCCATCGTCCTGGCCACCTTCCTGTTCCTGGGATCCGCCTGCAAGTCTCCGCAGGCCACCGGCGGCGCCTGGATCACCCTTCCCAGTGGGCTCGGCGTGACCGACCTCGTGAAGGGCCAGGGCGCCCAGCCCAAGATCGGGCAGACCTGCGTCGTGGAGGCCCTGGGCTGGATCGAAGAAGACGGTGCCAAGGGCAGGTCCTTCCTGGATACGCGGAAGCGGGGCTTCCCGGTCCGGTTCCCCCTGGGCGGCGGCCGGGTGATCAAGGGCTGGGAGGAAGGGCTCGCCACCATGCAGAAGGGCGGCAAGCGGCTGCTCCGGGTGCCCCCTGCGCTCGGGTATTCCCCGCAGGAGCTGGGCCAGGACATCCCGCCCGGATCCACCCTCATTTTTGAACTGGAGCTCCTCGACATCCGATAGTCTGCGGATCTCGGCCCCTCGAGGTGATCCCTGTCCACCATGCTTCCACCAAAGGCCCCGATCCCCATCCGGCCCGTGCCCCTGGAGACGGTTCCCCCGGCCTCGTTCCGTCCCGGCAAGCTCCTCCGGTCCTTCCTGACGGTCTGCGCCATCATCGTCTTCACCGAGCTCGCCATCATGGTGGAGCTGGAGCCGCTGTTCGGGGACAACCACCTGGCCATGGCCTTCGTGGACTCCGCGACGCTCATCCTCGTCTGCTTCCCGTCCATTTATTTCCTGCTCATCAAGCCCATGGTCCGGGACCTGTTCGCCAAGGCCGAGGCCGAGCGCGCCCTGCGTGAAGTCCAGGCCTCCTATGAGTTCCTCCGCCAGGATGCGGAGGAGCGGATCCGGGCCGAGGCCCTTGAACGGACCAAGGCCGATGCCCGCATCCAGTTCCAGGCGCGAATCCTCGCCGTGGTCCAGCAGGCGGTGGTCGCCACGGGCAAGGGCGGCGTCATCCTCTACTGGAACCGGTTCGCCGAGTGGATGTTCGGCTGGACCGAAGATGAAGTGAGGAACCAGACCCTTGCCAAGGTGACCGGGTTCACCTCCGAGGCGGCCCGCAGCGGCCTCTCGGGATTCGGGGCCGTGAAGGGCTGGACCGGGGAGGTGAAGGCGGTGCGCCGGGATGGCTCCGCCTTCCCCGCCTACCTGACCTGCTCCACCATCTGGCGCGGCGATGGATCCGTGGCCGGATTCGTATACACCTTCATGGACATCTCCGAGCGGAAATCGGCGGAGGCCGCCATCCGTGATTCCGAGGAGAAATACAGCACCGTCGTCGAGAACTCGCCCACGGGCATCTTCATCTACCGGAACGGCCGCCTGGAGTTCGCCAACCAGCGCTTCTTCCAGATGGTGGGTCGCTCGCAGAATGACCTCGCGGCCATGGACGTGGCCGACATCATCCACCCCGATGACTGGGCCATGGTGCGGGAGATGTGGCGGCGGCGCCTGGCTGGCACCGGAGCCTCCCAGGACTACGAATGCCGCATCCTCCACTCGGGCGGTGAAACCCGCTGGATCAGCGGCAGGACGGCGCTCATCCGGTACGGGGGGGAATTCGCCCTCCTGGGGAACATCCAGGACATCACCGAGCGGCACAAGGCCGAACAGGCCCTGCGTGACTCCCGGGAGGCCCTGCACCGCCTGTCGGCCCGCCTCATGTCGGCCCAGGAAAGCGAGCGCCAGCGGGTGGCCCGGGAGCTCCACGACAGCATCGGGCAGTCCCTCAGCGCCGTGAAGTTCATGGTGGAACGGGCCCTCGACGAACAGGACGCCCAGGGCCCCGAAAGCCCCCAGACCCGGAGCCTCCGCAGCGTGGTGCCCGTGATCCAGTCTTCCGTGGAGGAGGTGCGACGCATCTCCATGGCCCTGAGGCCCACGACCCTCGACGACCTCGGACTCCTGGCCACCATCGCCTGGTTCACCCGGGAATTCCAACAGACCTACCCCCACATGAACGTGGACCGCCTCATCGAGGTGGAGGAATTCGAAGTCCCCGAGGTCCTCAAGACGAACATCTTCCGGATCATGCAGGAGGCCATGAACAATGCCGCCAAATACAGCCAGGCCTCCCGGATCACGGTGGCCCTGCGGCAGATGCTGGGCGACCTCCAGCTCGTGGTAGGCGACAACGGCGTGGGCTTCAACCCCGGGGAGGTCCGCCGCCATGCCTCCAACGGCGGCTTCGGGCTCGCCTCCATGCGGGAGCGGGCCGAGCTGTTCGGCGGCTCCCTGATCCTCACCTCCACCCCGGGCGAGGGCACCATGATCATCGCCCGGTGGACCCTGCCCGAGGAGGCTACTTCGTGACCAGGCCCTTCTCGATGGCATAGGCCGTGAGGGCCGACACGGAGTGCAGGTTGAGCCGGTCCATGAGGTTGGCCCGGTGCTTCTCCACCGTCTTGGGGCTGATGCAGAGGTAGCTGGCGATATCCTTGGTGCGGTACCCCTCGGCGATGAGTTTCAGCACCTCCCGCTCGCGGCTCGACAGATCGTCGAAGCCCGGCTTCAGGGAGATCCCGTCCTTGGAGCTGAGGTAGCCCGACACGACCGTGGTGGCGATGGCGGGACTGAGGTAGCGCTCGCCGTTCAGGACGCTGCGCACGGCCATGGTCAGCTCCGAAGACGAGGAGTCCTTCAGCACGTAGCCGTCCGCGCCGTTCTGGAGGGCCGTGAACACGTAGTCCTCGGTCTTGTGGACCGTGAGCACCAGGACCTTGGTGCCGGGGCTCAGCCGCTTGATCTCCTTCAGGGCCTCCAGGCCGTTGGAGCGCGGCATGGAGAGGTCCAGCAGCATCAGATCGGGCGTCAGCTCCTCGGCGCAGCGGATCGCATCCCGGCCATCGACGGCCTCTCCGACCACCTCCAGCTCGGGACGGGCCGCCAGGAGGGCCTTCAGCCCCTCCCGGAGGATCGTGTGGTCCTCCGCGATGACCAGCCTGTGTTTCGGTTCAGGGGCCATGGCCTTCCTCGGTCCAGGTGAGCTTGAAGTCCCAGCCTAGCGATGAAGGACGGCTCTTGACTAGGGCCTTTCAGGTGCGCGGCCGCGGCCTTCCACCCGGGAGGGCCCGCTCGCGGGCCTCCCGACAGACATCCCGCGACACCGCAGGGGACCGGGCTGATCAGCCCCGGGCCTTGGCGCCGAGGTAGCTCCGCACGGCCGCCTCTGTCTCCGGGAGCTGCAGGCCCGCCAGCTTCGCGATCCGGAGCGCCTCCTCCACCGGCATGCCCCTGTCGAGGACGAGCCAGGGACAGACCGCCGCAGCCGCCCGGTTGCCGTTGCTGCAGTGGAGCAGCACCTTGGCGCCTCTCGGCAGGTCCCGGAGAATGGTCCGCAGGAAGTCGAAGTCACCCGCGGGCGGCGCCTTGCTGAGGGCGTAGCGCAGGTACTGGACGCCCAGCTCCTGCAGGCGGATCGACTCGGATTCGCAGTTCAGGTTGACCTCCCCGTCCCGGCGCAGGTCGATCACGTGGGTGACATGCTGCTTCTTGATGGCCGCGCAGGTTTGCTCATCCGGGGCGCCCTTCAGTACAAAGACGCCGGGGCGCACCTCCATGGCGCCGGGGATGGCCGAGTCCTGGGCCTGGAGCACCAGGGCCGGAAGCAGGAGGAACAGAGTCCGAGACATGGAACCCTCCGCGACATCGCCTGGCTCGCCAGGCTGGTTCGCGGAGACCATCGACGGGACCGCAGGCTGAAGCCCCGGTCCCACCGGGCGGGTCTCCACACCTCCAATGTAGGCCTTTGGGTCAGCTATTCAATGGATCAGCCTATACGGTCCTGGAGAACGGCGTCTTGGCGCTGAGCTTGGCCAGGTAGGCATCGAAGGGCTGCACCAGGTTGCGCACGAAGCGCCGGCCCAGCTGGGTGATGAAGATGCCCTCGGGCCGGACCTCCACCGTGCCCTGGGAGACCTCCTCCTTCAGCTGGTCCACCGCATCGGCGAAGAGGACGGGCCCGTCCACGCCGAACTTCTGCCGCAGCTCGGACCAGCGCAGCTCGAAGTGGCCCATGAGGTGGTGGATCACCCAGCGGCGCAGCTCGTCGTCCTCGGAGAGGCGGTGCCCCTTGTGGATGGCCAGGTGGCCGTCCCGGATGCCGTGCTCCCACTTGGAGAGGATCTTCTCGTTCTGGGCGTAGACGCCCGCCACGTTGGAGATGGCGCTGGGGCCGAAACCCAGCAGGTCCGTGCCCGCCTTCACGGCGTAGCCCATGAAGTTGCGGATGAGCTTGCCCTCCTGCACCGCCTTGGCCATGGGATCGTCCGGATGGGCGAAGTGGTCCATGCCGATGGCCACGTAGCCGGACTTCTCCAGGATGTCCGAGGCCATGAGCAGCAGGTCCAGGCGCAGGTCCGGGGAAGGCAGCGTCTCGCTCGGGATGCTGCGCTGGAAGGGCATGATGCTCGGCAGGTAGGCGAAGCCGTAGATGGCCATGCGGTCCGGGTTCAGCTCCAGCGTGGCCTCCAGGGTGCGGCGGAAGGTGTCCATGGTCTGCCCCGGCAGGCCGTAGACCAGGTCCAGGTTCACGCCCTCGAAGCCCAGCTCCCGGCACTGCTTCATGGCCGTGAGGGTGTGGTCCCAGGTCTGGCCGCGGGTGATGAGGGCCTGCACGTTCTCATCGAGATCCTGCACCCCGAAGGAGACGCGGTTGAAGCCCATCTCCCGCAACGCCGGCAGCTGGTCCGGCTCCAAGAAGGTGGGATCCACCTCGATGGCAATCTCGGCGCCCGGCAGGAACTCGAAGCGCTCCTTGAACAGATTGAAGGTGCGCTTCAGGTCCGCCGCATTCAGGTAGGTGGGTGTGCCACCGCCCCAATGCAGCTGCAGGGCCTTGCGGCGGTCCTTCAGGTGCGAGCAGACCAGGTCCAGCTCCTTCGTCACCGCCTCGAGATAGGCCTCCACGGGATCGTACTGGGGGCTCACCACCACGTTGCAGCCGCAGTAGGCGCAGCGGCGGGGGCAGAAAGGGATGTGCAGGTAGAGCGACAGGGCCTCGTCCCGGCGGGCGTCGGCCCGGTCCAGGGCGGCCAGAACCTCGGGCTCGGGGAAGTCGTCGCTCCAGGCCGGTGGCATGGGGTAGCCCGTGTAGCGCGGACCGGGTCGGTCATAGCGGCGGATCAGATCAGCGAGCTGGTTCATGGCGGGGTCCCTGGAGATGGGTATTGGATGCCTCAGGCCTTCACTTCGTCCAGCACCGCCCCGACGACGGCGGGGTCGGTCTCGGGGGTGAGCCCGTGGCCCAGGTTGAAGACATGGGGGTGGCCCTTCATGGCGTCCACGATGGCGCGGGCCTTCCGGGTGGCGGTCTCCTTGCCGGCCAGCAGGGCCACGGGGTCGAGGTTGCCCTGGAGCACCATCTTGGGGAAGCGGCGCCGGGCCTCGGCGATGGGCACCTGCCAGGGCACGGCCAGGCCCTTGCAGGGCAGCTGGTTGAGGCTGTCCGGCAGGTAGCCGGTGCGGGCGAAGAAGAGGGTCGGCGCGGCCGTCACCTGGGACAGTGTGCGCTCCACGGCGGGCAGGGCGAAGGTCGCGTAGTCGTCCGCGTCCAGCTCGCCGGCCCAGGTGTCGAAGAGCTGCACGCCCTGGGCGCCGGCCTCGATGTGCAGGTTCAGCAGGCGGGCGGCCGCGTCCGCCAGCTTGTCCATCCACTTCTGGGCCAGGACGGGGTTCTGGTGGATGAAGGCCTTGGCCTTCGCCCAGCTCTTGCTCCCCTTCCCTTCGATGCCGTAGGCCAGCAGGGTCCAGGGGGCCCCCGCGAAGCCCAGCATGGTGACCTTGGCGGGCAGCTCGCGCTTCACCTTGCGGATGGCCTCGCAGACCGGCTCGAAGACCCGCTCGTCCAGGGGGCGGTCCAGGTCGATCTGGTCCAGCGTCTTGCCGATGCGGGGCCCGCCTTCAGGAATGGTCACCTCACAGCCCAGGGCGTCGAGGATCACCAGGATGTCGCTGAAGATGATGGCGCCGTCGATCTGGGGAAAACGGCGGATGGGCTGCAGGGTCACTTCCGCCGCCAGGTCGGAGTCGTTCAGCAGCTGCTCGAAGGTCACCTTGGCCCGCACCTCACGGTACTCAGGAAGGAAGCGCCCCGCCTGGCGCATGAACCAGACGGGGGGCTTGTCGAGGGCGTTGCCGTTGAGCACATGGAGAAGGGGCTGCATGAAGACTCCGGATCAGGAAAGCGAAGGGCCGTGGATCAGAATTCCTTGGCGACGGCGGCCACGGCCTGCTTGAAGTGGGCCAGCTCGGCCTCGCCGTGGGCGGACCCCAGGAAGGCCACTTCATAGCCGCTGGGGGGCAGGTAGACGCCCTGGGCCAGCATGGCCTTGTGGAGGCGGTTGAAGCTGCCGATGGCCTCGCCCTTCACGGCGTCGCTGCGGCGGACCCCATCCTGGAACAGCGGCCAGAGCAGGCTGCCATAGCGGGGGCAGTGGAGGCCGGGAATGGCCTCGAAGGCCTTGGCCCATTGCTCCGCTGTGGCCTCCAGGCCCGCGTAGAAGGCCGGGGTGAGCTTCTCCATGGTGGCCAGGCCCGCGGCCATGGCCACGGGGTTGCCGGACAGCGTGCCCGCCTGATAGACCGGGCCGTCCGGCGCCACGACGCCCATGATGTCCTTGCGGCCGCCGTAGAGGCCCACGGGCATGCCGCCGCCGATGATCTTGCCGTAGGTGCCCATGTCGGGCGTGATGCCCAGGCGCTCGGCCGCGCCGCCGGGCGCCACGCGGAAGCCGCTGATGACCTCGTCGAAGATGAGGACGACGCCGTGCTTCGTGCACAGCTCGCGCAGCCGCTTGAGGAACTCGGGGCGCTGCAGCAGCAGCCCATTGTTGGCGGGAATCGGCTCAATGATGGCCGCGGCCAGCTCGTTCCCGATCTCGGCGAAGGTGCGCTCCAGGGTCTCCAGGTCGTCCAGCGTGACCACGGAGGTCAGCTCGGCGATGCCCTTGGGCACGCCGGCGCTGGTGGGGGCGCCGAAGGTGACGAGGCCGGAGCCCGCCTTCACCAGCAGGCCGTCGCTGTGGCCGTGGTAGCAGCCCTCGAACTTCAGGATGCGCTCCCGGCCCGTGAAGCCGCGGGCGGCGCGCAGGGCGGACATGACGGCTTCCGTGCCCGAGGAGACGAAGCGCATCTTCTCGATGAAGGGCACCATCTCTTTAATCTTGCGGGCCAGGGCCAGCTCGCGGCGGCTGGGGGCGCCGAAGGTCAGGCCCTCGTGCATGGCCTCATTCACGGCGGCCAGGATGTCGGGGTGGGCGTGGCCCAGGATCAGCGGGCCCCAGGACATGCAGAGGTCGAGAAACCGCTGCCCGTCCTCGTCCTCGAACCAGGCGCCGCTGGCCTTCTTGAAGAACTTGGGCGTACCGCCCACGGCCCGGAAGGCCCGGACGGGGCTCGAGACGCCACCGGGGAAGTGGGTGAGCGCTTCTTGGAACAGGGTGTCGTTGCTCATGAAAACCTCGAGAAATTAACCTCAGATGACGCAGGTTTCGCAAATGAACAGAGCGGATTCCTTCGTCTGCGGAATCTGCGCCATCTGCGGGTCGAATTCAGGAAATCCAGCCCTTCTCCACGGCCTCGCGACCGGCGTAGGTGACGATCATGTCGGCGCCGGCGCGCCGGATGGCGATGAGGTGCTCGTACATCAGCTGGTCGCCGTTCACCCAGCCCAGGCGGTCGGCAGCCTTCACGCTGCTGAACTCGCTGGACACGTGGTAGGCGCAGATGGGCGCCAGCTGGGCCTCGCGGAGCCGCCAGATCAGGTCGAGGTTCGGCAGGGCGGGCTTGACCATGAGCATGTCGGCGCCCTCGTCCACATCAAGCAGGGCGTCGTTCAGGCCTTCGCGGGCGTTGCGGGGGTCCATCTGGTAGGTCTTGCGGTCGCCGAACTTGGGGCTGCTGTCGGCGGCATCCCGGAAGGGGCCGTAGTAGGCGCCCGCGTGCTTGATGGCGTAGCTGAGGATGCTGGTCTGGGTGAAGCCGTTGGCATCCAGCACGTCGCGGATGGCCGAGACGCGGCCGTCCATCATGTCGCTCGGGGCGGCCACGTCGGCGCCGGCCTCGGCATGCCGCAGGGCCATCTCCGCCAGGATGGGCAGGGTCTCGTCGTTCTGCACCACGCCGTTCTCGTCCACGATGCCGCAGTGGCCGTGGCTGGTGCAGCCGCAGAGGCAGACATCGGTCATGACGATGAGGTCGGCGCCGAAGGCCTTCTTGAGGGCCCGCACGGCCACGGGGACGATGCCCTGGTGGTCGCAGGCGTAGCGGCCGTCGGGGCTCTTCTGTTCGGCGTCGGCCACGCCGAAGAGCAGCACGCTGGCGAGGCCCTTCTTCAGGTCCTTCTCCACCTGGCGGACCGTGTCCTCCACGCAGGAGCGGACGATCCCGGGCAGGCTGGCGATCTCGCTGCTGCCGGGGTGGGGCTGCACGAAGTAGGGCTGGATGAGGTGGCGCGGCCGGAGGTCGGTCTCGGCCACCAGGTTGCGCATGGCGGCGCTGGTGCGGAGGCGGCGGGAGCGGTTCAGCATGGGGACTCCTCCTTCGGGTCTTCCTGAGATGCCAGGTCCTGGGCCAGCATGGCCCACAGCAGGCTGGGCTTCGGCTCGCAGCAGGCGTCGGCGGGGCTTCCCGCCCGGGCGAAGGCCTCGGCGGTGGCCTCGCCCCAGGCGAAGCGCCGCACGCCCTGCGAAAGGGGGGCTAGGATTTCCGCCTGGGTCGGACTCAGGGCCAGGACGCCCTCCACCTGGGGCAGGGCCGGAAAGGGTTCCCGGACCGCCTCCCGATGGGTGACCCAGGGGTGGATGCGCCAGGAGGAGCCCCGGGCCGCCACCTCGAGATACTCGCGGCTGCGTTCCCCGCGCACCAGGACGAATTCCCCGCCCTGCGGGAAGCGCGTCTGCAGCAACTCCCACAGTGCCTCGGCCCGGGCCTCGACGGGGAGCTGGATGTCCAGGTCCTCGCGGCCCAAAGCATCGGCCGTGCCGGCTCCCTGGACCAGGCAGGTCAGCCCGGCAGGGAGGAGGGGGGCCGCGACCTTGGCCCCCGAAGGACTCAGGATCAGCAGTGCCTGGACCCGGCTGAGCAGCATGGGCGGGGCCGCGCCGGTCACGCGCAGGGAGGTGAAGGAATAGGGCACCGGCCGCCAGCCGGCCTTGCGCACGATGTCCGCCAGCGGATGCTGGGCGGGCCTGGCAAGTGCGAGGCGGGGATGGTAGACCCGGACCGTCATGACAGGCCGATGCCCTTGAGCACCTCGGCCAGCAACGCCTGGTCATCCGTGCCCTGGGCCTCGGCCCGGCGGAGGTCGCCATCGGGCGCGTAGGCGGCCCTGAGGATCAGGCTGCCGTCGGCCTGGGGGGTGGCCAGGGCGCCCAGGGGCTGCTGGCAGCCGCCGCCGATGCCGGCCAGCACCTGGCGCTCCAGGGTGACGCAGCGGGCGGTCATGACGTCATGCATGTCCGCCAGGGCCTCGATGAGGTCCGGGCGGTCGGCCCGCGCCTCGGCCAGCAGGGCGCCCTGCCCCGGCGCGGAGGGCAGTTCCTCCGGCGTCAGGGGGCGCACGGTGAGTCCTGAGAGATCCAGCCCGAGCCGCTTCAGGCCCGCCGCGGCCAGCAGGGTGGCGTGCAGGGGCTCGTCGCGCAGGACGCCATCCCGCACGCGCTGGAGGCGCGTCTGCACGTTGCCGCGGATCCAGGTGAAGCGGGCCCTGGGGAAGAGCTGGCTGAGCACGCGCTCCCGGCGCACGGCGCTGGTGCCGATGACGAGATCCTCGGGCGCGTCCGGACGGCTCACCATCCAGTCCGCGGGATCCTCGCGCAGTGGGATGCAGGCCGCGACAATGCCAGCCGGGCGCTCCAGGGACACATCCTTGAGGCTGTGGATGAGCAGGTCCGCCGCGCCCGCGGCCATGGCGTCTTCCAGCTCCTTGGTGAAGAAACCGCCGCCCACCTGCTTGTCGAGGGGGCCCTGCAGCCACTGGTCGCCGGAGGTGGAGAACTTGCGCCAGGACACTTCATAGCCCCTGGCTTCCAGGAAGCGGACCATGGGCTCGGCCTGGCCCACAGCCAGGGCGGATCCCCGCGTGGCAACGGTAACGTGCTTCATCTGGGGCTCCGCTCCTTCTCGATCCTCATGGATTGACGGCCTCACCGTCCGCGCTGGGCTTGGGCTGGGTCTGGATGAGGGCCCGGAAGGCCAGGGTGCGGCCCCGGGACAGGATCTCCTTGAGCGCCTCGCGCTGGGCCTCGTCCAGGCCGGCCATGGAATCCTCGAGGGCCCTCGCCTCTTCCTCGAGGGCGCCCCAGGCCGCATCCAGCCGCTCCTGGGCCGAGGCCAGGTGGCGCTTGCGGGCCCGCGCCTCGGCCCGGTGCCGAAGGCGTCCCGCGGCCCCAGCCAGGTAGGGTTCGGCCTTGAGGGCCGCCTCGGCCCGCTGGGCCCGGGCCGTGGTGGTCTGGGCCAGGAAGGCGGTGAGGTCGATGCGGTGGACCCAGGGGAGCTGCTCGAGTCCTGGCTCGGAATCCGGCGGCAGGGCCAGATCCAGGATGCGGAGGATGGGCCGCCGCAGGGACTGCCAGGCGTCCAGGGTGAACAGGGGTTCCGGGGCGGCGGTGGCGGTGACGATGGCGTCGAAGCCCGCGGGGTCGTGCTGGAGCTGGGCCAGGTCCACGATGGGCAGGCCCAGGGGGTCCGCCAGATCGTGGGCCTTGCTTCGCGTGCGGTTGGCGAGGGTGACGCGGAAGCCGCGCTCCGGCAGGCGCTCCGCCAGGTACCGGGTCATGGGCCCCACGCCCACGAGGGCCACGGAGGCATCCGGGGCCAGGCCCTCGGTCAGGTGCTTCAGGGCCACGGTGGCGACGCTGAGGTTGCCGTCGGCCAGTCCGAGCCGCGTGCGCAGGCGCTGTCCCTCGCGGATCACATCGTCCACCACCGTCTGGGCCTCGTCGCCGGCCACGCCCACCTGCCGGGCCTGCACCAGGGCATCCTTCAGCTGGCCCGGGATCTCCCGGTCCCCCAGGTTGGCGGATTCCAGCCCGGCGGACATGGCCAGCAAGTGGATCCAGGCCTCCTCGCCCTCGTAGCGGCGAACGCCGGGCCCCGGGTCGATGGCCCCGGCGTCTCCACCCCACACCATCCAGAGCACCCGCTGACAGGTGGCGAGGTAGACGAGTTCGCGAGCGCCGGAGCGCTTCTGCCATTCCCTCAGGTGGGTCGGAAGGCCATCCCGGACCACATGCTGCGCCACCAGGTCCAGGTCGTGGACAGGCACGTGGAAGCTGATGAGGACGGGTTCCATATCGGATCCCATCATCGATTGAGGAGGGAGCGGGTCAGTCATCGCTTCGTCATGCCCTCACGAAAGTGGCCGTCATCACACCCGATGTTCCCGCAGGGGCGGCAACAGAGTCTCCACCGCCTCCCAGTCCCAGGCCACCAGGCGCGCGTCCCCTCCCTCCCGGAGTTCCTGCTGGGTCAACCAGGCGTCGTAGATCACCAGGGCGCACATGGCCTCGGCCACCGGCACCACCCGCGGCGCGATGCAGGGATCGTGGCGGCCACGCGTGGCGATGTCCGCCGCATGGCCCTCCCGGTCGATGGTCCGCTGGGTCTTGGAAATCGAGCTGGTGGGCTTCACAGCCAGGCGCACCACCACCGGGGCCCCGGTGCTGATGCCACCCAGGGTGCCGCCCGCGTCGTTCTTCTCCGGCCCCTCCGGGCCCAGGGGATCGTTGTTCTCGCTGCCCCGCCGCCGGGCGCTGGCGAAGCCGGCCCCCAGCTCCACGCCCTTCACGGCCCCGATGGACATGCAGGCCAGGGCCAGCAGGCCATCCAGCTTGCCGAAGGCGGGGTCGCCCAGGCCGACCGGCAGGCCCTCGATCCACACCTCGCAGACGCCCCCCACGCTGTCGCCCTCGGCCCGCGCGGCCTCCACGGCGGCCTTCTGGGCCTCGAAGGCGGCTGGATCCGCCACCCGGAGCGGATTCGATTCGACGAAGGACCAGTCCACGACCGCTCCCGCGATCCCCGCGATCTCACGGTTGAAGCCCCGCACGGTCACGCCCAGGGCCGCCAGCTGCTGCTTGGCCCAGGCCCCGGCGGCCACGCGGGCCAGGGTCTCCCGCCCACTGCTGCGCCCGCCGCCGCGCGGGTCGCGGATGCCGTACTTGCGGTCGTAGGTGAGGTCGGCGTGGCCCGGCCTGAACAGCTCCGAGATGGCCTGGTAGTCGCCGCTCTTCTGGTTCTCGTTGAAGACCACCATCGCGATGGGGTGGCCCGTGGTCCGCCCCTCGAAGACCCCGCTGAGGACCTGCACCCGGTCCGCCTCGCTGCGGGGGGTGACCAGGTCGGATTGGCCCGGCCGCCGCCGGTCCATCTCCCGCTGGATGGCCGCCAGGTCGAAGGGCAGCCCCGGCTTCACGCCATCCAGCACCACGCCCACCGCCGCCCCGTGGCTCTCGCCGAAGGTCACGATGCGGAAGGCCCGGCCGAAGGTGGAGGGAGAATCGAAGAGCATCCCGTCATGGTGAACCCGACGCCCCCGGACCGTCATCGATTTTCCGGGGCCCGCTCAGGCTGGCCGGTCCAGGTCCCAGACGGGGACCTCCTCCCCGCAGAAGGAGGGCAGCTTCGGCCAGGGGCTGGCCCCGTCGAAACCCGCCACCTGCAGGCCGCCGAGGTACTCGGCCGCATAGGCGAGGTAGGCGGCCAGAGGTCCTTCACCGCGGATCTTCACCCGGAGGACCTTGGGTTCCTGCAGCTGGAAGGGCACGAGCAGGCCGGCCATCACGTCGCCGGGGAGCCGCTTCAGGGCGTGGTCGAGCGGGGGCAGACCCTGGAGCAGCCAGCGGAGGGCCTGCTGCAGCCCGGCGGCCCCCCTCAGCCTGGGCCGGACCACCCATCCCCCCGCGGGCGCCTCGGGTCGCACCGGGACACCGAGCAGGGACTCGAACTCAGCGCCGACGAACCCGGCCACGGGGGCGCCGGCGTCTCCGAAGGCCCAGGCCAGCCAGAAGGAAGCCGGCCCGGTGCCTTCGATCCAGACGCCGGCTTCGGCTTCCGCCCCCAGGGCCAGATGGGTCCGGGCCATGCGGGCGGCCCGGTCCGTGAAGGTTCGGGCCCGCTCGAGGCCGCCCGCGAAGGGATCCGCCACGCCCGCCGGGCGCTCCGCATAGGCCTTCAGTACGCTCTTGTGGATGGCCCGGTGGACCCGGAGGTGCCCGCCCGAAAGGAACCGAGAGCCCCCGTGGACGCGGTACTCCATCTGCGGCGTGTGCAGGTGGACCCTGGGGCCTACGGCGTCGGCGCGGAGGACGAAGAGCACATCGTCCGCCAGGTCGTCCGACGAGAAGCCGCCCAGTCGATCGGCCAGCTCGAGGGTCGCGGCGAAGGGGACGCCGATGGAATCCACGCTGAACAGGCGCCCCAGGGGGAAGGGTTCGGGGCGCCGCCGGACCTTCGTCCGCCGGCCCTGCTCGTCCATCTCCCAGTAGTCGCAGACCGCCAGGCTCAGGGGATGCCCGGCGAGCGCCTTGCGGTGGTCCCCCACGAAGCAGGGCAGCAGGCGGTTGTCGGTGTGGATGTAGGAGAAGTCGCGCCCTCGGCCCCGGGCCTTCTCCAGCATCAGGTTCAGGCAGGTGCCCGGGTCCATCCGGCGTGGCTCGTGGATGAAGTGGATCCGGGGATCGGTGAAGGACGCCATCACCTGGGGCGTTTCATCGGAAGAGTTGTCGAGGATCCAGAGCTCCCAGGCCGGGTCCTCCTGCTTCAGCACGCTCTCCACCGCTTCGCGGATGAAGTGGGCCTGGTTGTAGGAGGGCATCAGGAGCGCGAAGGGGCTGGCAGGCGTCACGAGGTGACCTCAGGAAACGGGCCGGGGACTCGGGCCCGGCGGCCGGTGGACTGTGCCAAGCCTAGCGGGGATTCCCGGTCCATGGTGGGCGGGCCGGACGGGTCCCTTACGCAGACCCCTCTGATCCGATAGCCTGAAGGGCTGCACGGGGAGGCTCACATGAAGGCTGTCATTCTCGCGGGAGGCCTGGGGACCCGGCTCAGCGAGGAGACTCAGGTCAGGCCCAAGCCCATGGTGGAAATCGGCGGGAAGCCCCTCCTGTGGCACATCATGAAGATCTACTCGGCCCATGGGATTCAGGAATTCATCGTCTGCTGCGGGTTCAAGGGCTACCTGATCAAGGAATATTTCTCGAACTACTTCCTGCACATGTCCGATGTGACCTTCGACATGGCCAAGAACCGCATGGAGATCCACCACCAGACCGCGGAGCCCTGGCGGGTCACCCTCGTGGATACCGGGGAGAACACCCTCACCGGCGGCCGGATCAAGCGCATCGCCCCCTACCTCGATGACGAGGATTTCTGCCTTACCTATGGTGATGGCGTTGCGGATGTGGATATCCAGGCCTTGCTGAACTTCCACCGCGAGCAGGGCGGCCTCTGCACCCTGACGGCAGTACAGCCCCCGGGCCGCTTCGGTTCGCTGGCCCTGCACGGGCACCGGATCCGTTCCTTCCAAGAGAAACCCCAAGGGGACGGGGGCTGGATCAACGGGGGCTTCTTCGTCTGCTCCCCCCGGGTCATGGAGTACATCGAAGGCGACGCGACCATCTGGGAGCGCGAGCCCCTCGAGTCCCTGGCCCAGAAGGGGCAGCTTTCGGCTTACCTCCACGGCGGTTTCTGGCAGGCCATGGATACGCTCCGGGACAAGCAGCACCTGGAAGCCCTCTGGTCCGCGGGCAACGCCCCCTGGAAGGTGTGGTGATGTTCGGCGGCATCTACCGTGGAACCCGGGTGCTTGTCACTGGGCATACCGGCTTCAAGGGGTCCTGGCTCACCCGCTGGCTCCTGGAGCTGGGAGCCGATGTGGCCGGTCTTGCCCTCGCCCCTGAGACCGATCCGGCCCTGTTCGACCTGCTCGGCCTTGAAGGCCGGATCCGCCACCACCTTCTGGACATCCGCGATGCGGAAGGCGTGGAGGGCCTGGTGGCCGCGTTTCGCCCCGAGGTCGTTTTCCACCTGGCCGCCCAGCCCCTGGTGCGCCTGAGCTACAAGGAACCCCGCCCCACCTGGGATGTGAACGTCCTCGGCACCATCAACCTGCTTGAGGCCCTGCGCAAGGTGGGCTCTGCCAGGGTCTGCGTGGCGGTGACCACGGACAAGTGCTACGAGAACCATGAGCAGCTCTGGGGCTACCGGGAGATCGATCCCCTGGGGGGCCACGATCCCTACAGCTCCAGCAAAGCCGCGGCAGAACTGGCCGTGGCCAGCTGGCGGCGGTCCTTCTTCCAGGGGCCTGAAGCTCTGCGACTGGCCTCGGCCCGGGCCGGCAACGTCATCGGCGGCGGCGACTGGGCCGCGGATCGCATCGTGGTCGACTTTGTGCGGGAGATCGCCTCGGGCCGGCCCCTGATCCTCCGCAATCCCCAAGCGACCCGGCCCTGGCAGCATGTTCTCGAGCCCCTCTCCGGCTACCTGCACCTGGCTGCGCGGCTCTGGGAGGCGGGGGACCAGGCCCTTGCCGGCGCCTGGAACTTCGGCCCCTCCGACGCTTCCATGGTGAGTGTCCTGGAGCTTGCCCAGCGGCTGGTGGGCGCCTGGGGCACCGGTATGGTGCAGGAGCGCTCTGACCCTGGACAGCCCCATGAGGCCGGACTCCTCAAGCTCGACTGCAGCAAGGCCCAGGCCCTGCTCGGCTGGCGCGGCCTCTGGGATGTCGAGACCACGGCCCGGGCCACCGTCGCCTGGTACCGCGGACATCTTGAGGGCCAGTCCCCCGAGGCCCTGACCCTGCGCCAGATCCACGACTACGAGGCCGCAGCCGCCCACGCCGGCCTTTCGTGGACTCGCTGATGATGATGAGGACTCCGACATGACTGAACGACTGAACCAGCTCCGATCGGAAATCCTCACCCGGGTGGCCGAGTACATCCAGCTGCGGGAGGCCCCGCGCCCCTTCGAACCGGGCGTGTCCACGGTGCCCTACGCAGGCCGGGTCTACGACGAAGCCGAGGTGACAGCTGCCGTCTCGTCGGTGCTGGACTTCTGGCTCACCCTCGGTCCCGAGGGCGATGCCTTCGAGCGCGAGCTGAGCACCTGGCTGGGCGTGCGCCACACCGTGCTCACCAACTCTGGCAGCTCCGCCAACCTGCTGGCCATGGCCGCCCTGACCAGCTACCGCCTCGGTGACCGCCGGATCAGCCCCGGCGACGAAGTGATCACCGTGGCCGCCGGCTTTCCCACCACGGTCGCCCCGATCATCCAGTGCGGCGCGGTCCCGGTCTTCATCGACGCCGACCCCCACACCGGCAACCTGCGTGTGGACCAGCTGGAGGCGGCCTACGTCCGGGGCCGCACCCGCGCCGTCCTCATGGCCCACACCCTGGGCAATCCCTTCGACCTGACCGAAGTCCTCTGCTTCTGCCGGGAACGGGATCTCTGGCTCATCGAGGACAACTGCGACAGCCTCGGGAGCCTGTATGACGGGCGGCTCACGGGCTCCTTCGGCGACCTGTCCACCCAGAGCTTCTACCCGCCACACCACCTCACCCTGGGCGAGGGCGGCGCGGTGAACGTGCCCCGGGAAGGGCTCCTGAAGCTCATCGTGGAAAGCATCCGGGACTGGGGCCGCGACTGCTGGTGCCCCTCGGGCAAGGACAACACCTGCCAGCGCCGCTTCGAACATCAGCTGGGTGACCTGCCCTTCGGCTACGACCACAAGTACATCTACAGCCACCTGGGCTACAACCTGAAGCCCCTGGATCCCCAGGCCGCCATCGGGCGGGCCCAGCTCCGGAAACTGCCGGACTTTGTTGAAGCCAGGCGCAGGAATTGGAGGACGCTGCGGGCAGGACTTGCCGATCTCGAGGACGTGCTTGAATTCACGCTCCCCACCCACGCCCAGGGTTGGAGCGAGTCGGGCTTCCAATGGACGCCAGGCCGACCCAGGACCGATCCCAGCTGGTTCGGGTTCATGATGCTGGTGCGGCCCGGAGCCCCTGTTGATCGCACTGGCCTGGCTCTGAAGCTGGACGAGGCCCGGATCGGGAATCGCATGCTCTTCGGCGGCAACCTCGTGCGCCAGCCCGCCTTCGTGCAGCACCTCCAGGACACCGGCGGCAAGGGATTCCGGGTGGTGGGCGACCTGGCCGGCGCGGACCGGATCATGCGGGATGCGATCTTCATCGGAACCTACCCCGGGTTGCGGCCTGAGCACCTCGACCACATGATCCACACGGTCCGCCGCACCTTCCGCCGCTGATCATGCGAATCCTCCTCACCGGCGCGACCGGCTTCCTGGGGCGCGCGCTGACGCAGACCCTGCTCCTCCGGGGGCACCAAGTCGTCGCCCTCTCCCGCCGCTCCGACCAGCCCCTGGGCCTGGCCGCAGGCGTGGAGGCCCTGCCCTACACGGCCCAGGGCGCCGCAGCCGCCCTGGAGCACGGTCCGGTGGACGCGGTCATCCACGCCGCCTGCGCCTACGACCGGGACGGGCTCACGCCCGCTGAGCTGGTGGAGGCGAACCTGAGCCGCCCCCTGGAGGTGGCCCTGACCTGCGGCACCCGGATCGGTAGGTGGGTGAACCTCGGCACGGGCCTGCCCCCGGTCACCAGCGGCAACGCCCTGGCCAAGGATCAATTCGCCCAGTGGCTCGCCTACCTTCCGCCATCGCAGCTCGCCCCCAGGGTCAATCTCCGCCTGCAGCACTTCTATGGTCCAGGTGATAGCCCCCGGAAATTCCCCACCCTCGTGGCACGGGCCTGCCTCCGCCGCGACCCCCTGGATCTGACTGCCGGCACCCAGCGTCGGGACTTCCTCTATGTGGACGACGCGGCAACCGCCATTCAGCTGGCCTGCGAGGCCGAGCTCGACGGCACCTGGTCGCAGGTGGACGTGGGCAGCGGCTCCGCCCCCACGGTGAGGGACTTCTGCGAACGCATCCGGGCCTTGGCCGGAGGCGGTGAGCTCCATTTCGGGGCCCGGCCCTTTCGCCCAAGCGAGCCCTCCCTCTGCGTGGCTGATACAGGGACCCTGGAGCGCTGGGGCTGGCGGCCAGGGGTGGGCCTGGATGAAGGGCTCCGCCGGCTGGTGGATGCCGAACGCGAGGCTATGACCGGAGGAGGACAGCCATGAGACTGCTGGTGACGGGGGGCTGCGGGTTCCTGGGTTCCAACCTGGCCGAGCACGGCCTCCACCGGGGCGACGAAGTCACGGTGTTCGACAACCTCACGCGCCGCGGCTCCGCTGAAAACCTGGCCTGGCTGCGCAGCCGGGGACCGGTGCGCTTCATCCACGGGGACATCCGCAATCCGAACGATGTCGCCCGCATGGTGGAGGAGACCCGGCCCGAGGCCATTTACCACCTGGCCGGGCAGGTGGCCATGACGACCAGCCTGGCGAATCCCCGCCTGGACTTCGAGACCAACGCCCTGGGCACCCTGAACCTCCTGGAGGCGGTGCGCCAGTTCGTGCCCCAGTCCCTGGTGGCCTATTCCTCCACCAACAAGGTCTTCGGGGATCTCCTGCAGTTCAGCTACCGGGAGGACGCGACCCGCTACGCCTGCGTCGAGCGGCCCCAGGGTTTCGACGAGGCCACTCCCCTGGAATTCCACTCCCCCTACGGCTGCTCCAAGGGAGCGGCCGATCAGTACATGCTGGACTGGCACCGGATGTACGGGCTGAACACCACGGTCTTCCGCCACTCCTCCATGTACGGGGGACGCCAGTTCGCGACCTATGACCAGGGCTGGATCGGGTGGTTCTGCCAACAGGCCGTGGAGACCGCCCTGGACCCGGGCCGGGCCCCCTTCACCATTTCGGGCAATGGCAAGCAGGTCCGGGACGTGCTCCACGCCGAGGACATGGTCCGGCTCTACTTTGCGGCGGCGGAGCGCCCCGAGGTGGTGGCTGGCGAAGCCTTCTGCATCGGCGGCGGACCCAAGAACAGCCTCTCCCTGTTGGAGCTGTTCGCAGTGCTGGAGGATCTGGAGGGCCTCCGCCTGCGCTGGACGGAGTTGCCACCCAGGGACAGCGACCAGCTGGTCTTCGTGGCCGACATCCGGAAGGCGGGCCGACTGCTCGACTGGAAGCCCCAGGTGGGCTGCCGCGAGGGCATCCGCCGGATGCTGGCCTGGAGCCGCTCCCTCGGCCAGTCCTGAGCTCCCAGTCCATGTCCCCACGCATCTGCGTCCTCATCCCCGCCTACAACCGGGCCGATCTCATTGGCCGGGCCATCGGATCCGTGCTTGCCTCGGACTACCCCGACCTGCGGGTGATCGTGAGCGACAACGGCAGCACCGACGGGTGCCTGGCGGCGGCCCGGTCCGCAGCGGGAGGAGATCCCCGCTTCGAGTTCATCGCCCACCACGAAAACCGCGGGCCCCTGCCGAACTGGAGGTCCTGTCTGGAAGCTGCCAAGGGGGACCTGGTCCACTGGCTCTGGAGCGATGACTGGGTCGAGCCGGCCTTCTACACAACCCTGGTCGAGGGGATGGAAGCCCAGGGCGCCCAGATGGCCCTGTGCCGCCCGAAGATCGTCTCCGCCTCCGAGGGGTGGGAGCGGATCAGCGCCTGCCCGGAAGGGCCCCGCCACGAGGCACGGACCCTGCTCACGGCCGCCGTGCGCCGCAACGCTCTGCCGGTGAGCCCTGCGGCCTACCTGCTGCCCCTGGAAGCCGTCCTGAGAAACTTCTGCGACGACATCCCCACCATCGGCGACCTCGACTGCACCCGCAGGGCCATCGGAGCAGACCTTCTCATGATCCTGGGGAGCCTTCGCGCCAGCCAGGCGGTCTATGTCCACGGCGAGCCGCTGGTGAGTTTCAACGCCCATGAAGCTTCCATCTCGGTCACCTCGGGCGCGCGCCTGCTCGAGGGCCACTATGCCTGGGCCAAGGCCTGGTGGTGCCGGCGGATGGGGCTCCCCCGCTTTTGGAGCCTCAAGGATGTGCGCCGTCTCTGGCGCGGCGGCCATCGCCGCGCAGCCCTCTGGGCGCTTCGCGGCGGCCTTTAGCCTAGCCCTATGGCCTCCCTTGGCGCACCATATGGATTGCTTTCACGGCCGTCTCCGGCCCCCATCTCCCGAGGCCATCGTCCATGCCCAGAACCGCCCTCATCACCGGCATCACCGGCCAGGACGGCAGCTACCTGACCGAGTTCCTGCTGGCCAAGGGCTATGAGGTGCATGGCGTCATCCGCCGCGCCTCCAACTTCAACACGGACCGCATCGACCACCTCTACCTGGACCCGCACCAGCACCCGAAGCTGAACCTCCACTACGGGGACCTTACCGATGGCGGTGCGCTGCGCCGCCTCCTCGACCAGGTGAAGCCCGCCGAGATCTACAACCTGGGCGCCCAGAGCCATGTGCGGGTGAGTTTCGACCAGCCCGAGTACACGGCCGACGTGGTGGGCATGGGCGTGCTGCGCCTGCTGGAGGCCGTGCGGGCCTACCAGGACGCCACGGGGCAGCAGGTGCGCCTGTACCAGGCGGGCAGCTCCGAGATGTTCGGCTCGGCCAAGCCGCGCCAGCACGAAGGCACCCGCTTCGAGCCCCGCAGCCCCTACGCCTGCGCCAAGGTCTACGGCCACTACCAGGGCGTGAACCACCGCGAAAGCTACGGCATGTTCGTGGCCAACGGCATCCTCTTCAACCACGAGAGCCCGCGGCGCGGCGAGACCTTCGTCACCCGCAAGATCACCCGGGCCGCCACCCGCATCAAGCTGGGCCTCCAGGACAAGCTCTTCCTCGGCAACCTCAGCGCCAAACGCGACTGGGGCTTCGCCGGCGACTACGTGGAGGCCATGTGGCTGATGCTCCAGCAGGAGCGGCCGGACGACTACGTCGTCGCCACGGGGAACTCCATCTCCATCCAGGACTTCCTCGGGCTGGTCTTCGAGCAGCTCGACTTGGACTGGAAGCGCTTCGTGGAGATCGACCCTCGCTACTTCCGACCCGCGGAAGTCGATCACCTGGAGGGCGACCCCTCCAAGGCCCGGAAGCTCCTGGGCTGGGAGCCCCGCACGGATGTCGCCGCGCTCGCCCGCATGATGGTGGAGAACGACCTCCGGATGGCCGAGCGGGAGCTGGTGCTCCGGCAGGCCGGACACGAAGAGGCCCCCCGCGGAGGGTACCGGTGAGCCACCCCGAGACATTCCCCCTCCGGGGGCAAAGGATCTGGGTCACGGGCGGGAACGGCTTCCTGGGCCGCCCGGTCGTGGCCCAGCTCCGCCACCACGGCGCGGAGGTGCTGGCACCGCGCTCCAGTGAGCTGGACCTGCTCGATCCCGCCGCCGCCACCCGGTTCCTGCGGGAGCACCGCCCCTCCGGCGTGGTGCACCTGGCCGCGCGGGTGGGCGGCATCGGCGCCAACCGGGCCCATCCCGGCTCCTTCTTCTTCGCCAACATGGCCATGGGCCTGCACCTTATCGACGCCTGCCGCACCGAGGGCGTGGAGAAGGTGCTGGTGCTGGGCACCGTCTGCGCCTATCCCAAGTTCTGCCCCCTGCCCTTCCGGGAGGACGACCTCTGGAACGGCTACCCGGAAGAGACCAACGCGCCCTACGGCGTCGCCAAGAAGGCCCTGCTGGTGCAGCTGCAGTCCTACCGCCAGGAGTACGGCACCCGGGGGATCTTCCTCATCCCCGTGAACCTCTACGGCCCCGGCGACCACCTGGACCTGGCCACCAACCACGTCATCCCGGCCCTCATCCGCAAATTCATCGAGGCCAAGGCCGAAGGCCGCGACCATGTGGAGCTCTGGGGCACGGGCAGCCCCAGCCGCGAGTTCCTCTTCGTGGAGGACGCGGCGGAGGGCATCGTCGAGGGGCTGCGGCGCTACGAGGGCGAGGACCCCGTCAACCTCGGCACCGGCGAGGAGATCTCCATCCGCGACCTGGCCCTGAAGATCCAGGCCCTCACCGGCTACGAGGGCGAGCTGCGCTTCAACCCCGCCTACCCGGACGGCCAACCCCGCCGCCAGCTGGACACCACCCGCGCCCAGGAGCGCTTCGGCTGGCAGGCGCCCACGCGGCTCGACGAGGGCCTGCGCCGCACCGTGGCCTGGATGCAGGAGGCCCTGGCGGCGGGACAGGCCTAGCCGCGCGCCGCCAGTCCCTCATCCAGGGCCCCGCAGATCAGAGCCGAGTCGAGGCGCTGCATGCAGGGATGACCCTCAACCGTGCAGTCCCCGCGCAGGCAGGGGGCGCAGGTAAGAGAGACGTCCCGGACAGCCCGGACCCAGGGCCCGCGCGGGCAGGTCACCCCGGGATCCGTGGGGCCGAAGGCCACCACCACCGGCACGCCGCAGGCCGCCGCCAGGTGGCTGAGGGCCGAGTCGTTGCCCAGGGCCACCTGCGCGCCGCCCAGGATGGCCGCCGCCACGGAGAGGGGGGCCTGGCCCGAGAGGTCCACGACGCCCGGGGCTTCGGCGGCCACCAGGGCAGCGTGAGCCTGGTCCTCGCCGGGCGCGCCCAGGAGGACCACCCGGAGGCCGCGGGCCTGAAGGTGGCGGGCTGCGGCGCCGAAGGGCCCGGCGCCCAGGCGCTTGTTCCAGCTCATGGCCCCCAGCGCCAGCACGGCGTAGGACGATTCACCGATCCCTGGCCGGAGGAATTCCTGCGCTTGCAGCTGAGCCGCCGGCCGAGGCCGGAAGGGGGTCGGCTCGGCATCCCCCATCTCCGGGAAGGCCTTCTTCAGCAGCAGGCGGTAGCGGTCCAACTGGTGCCCCTGGAGGCGGCCGTAGTCCAGGCGGTGCGTGGCCAGGAAGGCAGTCAGCCAGGGTGACCAGCCCACCCGCAGAGGCAGACCAGCCAGCTTCGCGGCCAGGGTCGCGCGCAGGCTGCGGGGCAGGTTGATGACGCCGCCGGCCCGCTGGGCCTTCAGCAGGGCGGCCATGGCGGAGGCGCCCTGTTTTCCGGCGGGATCCGCCAGGGCGGCGGCATAGGGCACCGCGCCCTCGAAGAGCTCCACCACCGGGGCCGGGCCCCAGGCGACGAGCTCATGGCCCAGGGCCCGCAGGGGCGCCACAGCCTGCGTGATCATCACCGCGTCGCCGATGAACCTCGGCAGACGCACCCAAAGGGCCCCCTCAGGCATGCTCACGCAGCGCCTCCGGCAGCTCGAGGCCCAGCTTGCGTCCCCCATCGGCCTCGGCCACCAGGCCCTGGAGCAGGTTCCAGACGCGGAGCGGCGACACGCGGAAGGCCGTGCTGTCCAAGTCCACCTCGGGTCCGTGCGGCGGCGGCTCGCCTACGTCCACGCAAGGCCCGCGCACCGAAAGGGCGAAGGGCCCCAACGGGTTGATGAGCTGCTCGGGGGAGGCGCCGTTGATGGTGAGGGTGGGCCGCCCCGTGCCCGCGGCCGTGTGGGCCAGCCCCGTGTCCACCGCCACATTGCCCCAGGCTTCGCTCTGGATGGCACAGGCCTGGGGGATGGTGGTGCGTCCCGTCAGGTTCAGGCTGCCCGGCGCCTGGGCCGCCAGCTGGGCGCCGAGGGGCACCTCGTCGGGTCCCCCGAGCCAGACCACCTCCAGGCCGGCCTCCTGGGCCAGGCGGGCGAGGCCGGTCCACTGCGAGATCTCCGGGAACCAACGCTTGTTGTAGCCGCGGGTGCCGAAGGAGAGCGTGACGAAAGGGCCACCCTTCCAGCCGGCTTCGCGCAGGAGGTCGAAGCCGCCCTGGCCGCCGAACTGGGCGGGGAGCATGGGCGCCCAGGCCAGCCGCGAGCTGCCCGTGAGCTGGGCCAGCAGGGGCTCGAAGCGCCGCACGATGTGGATGGGCAGGTCCCTGTAGGTGAAGGTGTGGTGGTAGAGGAAGTGCAGGTGGTTGTTGGTGTCCCCTGCGCGGATGGGCACCCGGGCCAGCCAGGCGGCGAAGGCCAGCCGCGCGGACTGGCTCAGGTTGATGAAGGCCACGGGGGGGCGCTTGCGCCAGCGGCGGACGAGGGCCCAGGGATCGGGCTTCTGGGCCTGGCCGCCCTCGATGACGCTCTCGGCGATGAAGTCCGGGTGGGCCTCGCTGAAGATGGCCGCGCCGATGGCGTGGCCCACGGCCACCCAACGGATGCGCTTGCCCTGGGCCTTGGCCACGGCGTTCCAGCTGCGCTGGAGGGCGCAGAAGAAGGGGATCGAGAAGATCACGTCGCCGAGCTGGCGGGGGAAGCGGACCCAGACCTCGGGCTGCTCGAAGGCCGGGAGCAGCTCCCGCAACCGCTCATGTCCCGGCTTGGCCTGCCCCACCCCGCACCTCCAGGCCCCATTGTGCCCGAAGCGCCCTGCTGGCATGAGCTAGCATGAATCGTCCCCGAGGTTCCCATGCGCCGCCTGCTCTGCCTCCTGAGCCTGCCCCTGCTCGGCCCCCAGGTCGCGCTGGCCCAGGCCGGAACCCAGCCTCATGGCCCGCACTTCACCGTGCGCGAGGCCATCCAGGCCGAGTGGGCGCGCCAGCCCCTGACCTGGACCGAGGCCCAGAAGGCCGCCCTGCCCGCAGCGGACCGGGTGCGGCTGGAGCGCACCCTCCAGCGCATCGGCGCCCCGGGCAGCCCCGCCCTGCTGCCCCCGGAGCTGGAGAAGCCCACGCTGGAGGTCTGGGAGGACAAGGCCAAACAGGCTCGCACCCCCCAGGAGCGCTTCACCGCCCTGTTCATGCTGAACCGCCTGAAGAGCCCGAAGGCCCTCACGGCGCTGGAGGGCCTCTCGGCCACCGACGCCGCCACCTGGCCGAAGCACCTGAGCCTGGAGTCCTCCATCGGCACCGCGCGGCTCAATGGTGCAGAGCTGAGTTCCTCATTAGTGCTGTTTCTGGTGGACCTCAAAAAGGGAAAGAAAATAAATCCGATTCGCTACCACTCAAGGGGAGTCAGAAGGGCCGCAGCCATTCAAGAAAAGGAAATAAAGGGGAGCGTGGAAGCGACTCCAGGCACTGTGCTTTCTGTCCTTGATGCCTGGAACAGAACGCCCTGGGATTGGCGGAACGACGCCCACCTTGAGCTGGGAAAATTCGTAATGTCGGGTGGCCTTCGCAATTGGGATGATGCGAAGGCGCCGCAACCCCGCTGTCTAATATCTCTCCCCCCACCACCCAATCCAATCAGTGAAGTGTGGTTCAAACGGCTTGGATTGAATCTCCCATGGTCGGCCCCATATGGCGTGTGGGAGCGGTCTGAAGTCGGCTGGCTACATCGACTCATTGAGGGGCTACCCGACAAAGCTCCAACTGCGACCGTGGCCTGGTTCGAAAATGCCCTCAATTCAAAGTGGCCAAGATTGCTACGAATGAGTGCCGCCAGTTCTCTTTGGAAACTCGGACCAGATTCGAATCACCTGACCAACCTTGCCTCTACAGATACCGACCTAATGGTTCGCGCGGCGGTACTCCCTAGCCTTCGGCGGACAGATTCATCCGCAGCAGACCACCTCAGGGAGAGTTTGATCGATGGGACTGACTCCACAGCCCGCGCCGCCGCTATCGAAGACCTGCCCTCGGCGCCTGCCGATCTGGCCGCCCTCACGAAGCGCACCTGGGCTGACACGCAGTTCGAATCCCAGCAGACGCTCATCCAGAGCTACGCCCGCTGGAAGATGGCGCCGGAAGACCAGAAGGCCCAGCTGCGGCCCTGGCTGCAGCACCCGGACTGGGCCTGCCGCTGGGAGGCCTACCAGGCCCTGGTGAAGCTGGATCCGGCGACGCCTTGGCCCACTGCGCCGAAGCCCACGAAGACGGATGAGGCCATCCTAAGGGAGGCCACGCGCCTAGCCGAACGTGGCAAGCCGGTGCGGATGCGCATCACCTTCTCGGGGAAGCGCCGCGTGACGCTGCGGCTCGATCCCACGGTGGCGCCCATGAACGTCGCCAACCTGGTCCTGCTGGCCAGGAAGGGCTACTTCAACGGACGACTGGTGCCGCGCGTGGTACCGGACTTCGTGGTGCAGATGGGCTCGCCCTACGACACCATGGACGGCGGGCCGGGCTACACCGTGCGCTGCGAGAATTCGCTGGCCTGGTACGGCCCGGGCAGCGTGGGCATGGCACTCTCGGGCAAGGACACAGGCGGCAGCCAGTTCTTCATCACCACCAACGCCACGCCCCACCTCACGGGCAAGTACACACGCCTGGGCGAAGTGGAGGACCTGGACCGCGCCATGAAGATCCTGGATGACCTGGAGCTGGGGGCGAAGATCGAGTCCATCCGGGTGCTCAAGCCGTGAACGAGCTGGAACCGCGAAACTCGCGAAACGCCCTGCGGGCGGGCGAAAATAAAGGGCTTGCGTTGACTGCGCTCCGAGCCAGATCGCCCTCTGCCTATTTTCGCGCCCACTCGCGTCTTTCGCGGTTTTCCTTGTCTGTCCTTTGCATGGCTCCATTTGCCTCGGCCCAGGCCCCCCTGCTCCAGGACGGCGCCGCGGCCCTGCGGCAGGCGCGGCTGGACTGGACGCTGGGCCAGGCGCCGCTGGAGCCCTCCTCCCTGCCCTCCTTCGAGGTGGGCTGGGGGGGAGCCGGTTCCGAGGGCGCCTACGCTCCGCTGGTGGGGGGCGAGGGGCTCGGCACCGGCACCCGGGGCTGGGGGCTGGGCCTGCAGGGCCGCGTCTCCCGGGGCGGGTTCTCCGTTTCCGCCACGGCCCTGGCGCTGCGCGACGCAGACCGCACGGTCGGCATCCTGCAGCGGGCGGCGCTCGCCTACCGGATGGAATCCGGCTGGCGCCTGGCCCTGGAAGCGGCCCCCCTGGCCTGGGGCGCAGGGCTGAACGGCGGCGATCTCCTGGGCGACGGCGCCCGGAGCTTCCCCCGCCTCTCCCTGACCACTCCGGAGGTGGCCCTGCCTGACCGGCCCCTGCTGGGCCGCTGGCGCCTGGAGGCCTTCGCCGGGCGATTGGAGGCGGACCGTCCCATTCCGCAAGGGATCGCGGATCGAAGCGTGCGGCTGGAAGCCCGGGCCGCGGGCCTCGACCTGCGGCGCCCGCTCCTCTGGGGCGGCCTGGTGCGCAGCGCCTTCGGGACGCGGGTGGAGACCGCCCTCGGGGCGCTGACCATGGAAGGCGGCCAGGATGCCCAGGGCCAGGCTGCGCCTGCCGCTGCCGCGCGCACCCTGACCCTGGCGGAGGTGCGGATCCGGATTCCGGAGCTCGCACGCCTCGTCCGCGCCCGGGGCGCCTCGGCCACCCTCAGCCGCAGCGCGGCGGCGGAGGGCCGGTCGCTCGCCGTAGCCCCGGGTCGCACGCTCGGCGGCCTGCAGTTGGTGTGGGAGGGCTGGGACCTGGGCCTGGAATACGCGGGCGCCGCGCCCCGGGCCGGCGTCACGACCACCAAACCCAGCCACCTCGCCGGCTTCTCGACCCACGGCGATCCGCTGGGCCCCGCCTTCGGACCCGGGACCACCACCCGCACCGTGGAGCTGGGTCTGCCGCTCTTCCTGGAGGGCCAGGGCCGCCTCCGCCTGGTGCGGGCCACGGCCCCGCTGGATCAGCCCTCTGGCGCCGCCTCCTGGTGCCTCCAGGGCGAGGCCCAGTGGCGCACACCCACGGGGCGGGCCGGGGCCTCCCTCGCGACGCGCCGTGAGGACCTGCCCAGCGGGCCGGCCCGCTGGGGCTGGAGCTTCGCCGCCTTCCAGGCCTTCCGGGTGTTTTGATTCAGCCCTTCCTGCGGCTGTAGTAGCCGTCGAAGGACACGGTCCAGGTGGCGCCGCCGTCCGGGCTCTGCTCCCAGAGCTGGCGCACGCGGCCGTCGGGAAGCGGGGTCCAGGTGATGCGCTCCAGCATGCGGCCTTTGGGGCCCTCGGTGGTGCCCCGCAGCACCATGGCGTCGCCCTCCCGGCCGCCGAAAAGATCGAGGCTGCCCCCCTTGGCATCCACCCAGCTCTGACGCCAGGCCTTGCGGGCCGGCAGGTAGGCGTTGAGGCTCGTTCCCGCCCCGCCCTGGCTCCCCTCCCAGTGCTCCTGGAGCACCGTGCCGCCCAGCAGAGGGACGATGCGGTTGCGGCCCAGCCGCTGGCCCTTCGCGTCGTGGACCTCCCACTCGCCCACCCAGAAGTCGAACTGGCGCTGCTCCGGGCTTCGCTCGGTGGGGGAGCCGGCCCCCAGCACGATGGGGAGGAGGAGGGCAAAAGCTTGGCGCATGGGGACCTCGGATCCCGCCATGCTGCATCTCCCGGCCACGGGCGTCCTCCATCGAGGGGCAAAGCGCGCGGGACGGGGGGCGAAATGCGGCTGTCGGGCTGCGCTATCCTGAAGTCCCCGACGAGGTCCGCATGCCGTTGTCCCGAGATCAGCTGGTCCGCCGCGCCGCGCAGGAGCTGCGCGACGGCTACTACGTGAACCTGGGCATCGGCATCCCCACCCTCATCGCCAACGCCATCCCCCCGGGGATGGACGTCATCCTCCAGAGCGAGAACGGCCTGCTGGGCATCGGCCCCTTCCCCACCGAAGATGAGGTGGATCCGGACCTCATCAACGCGGGCAAGCAGACGGTCACCGCGGCGCCCGGCGCCAGCTTCTTCAGCAGCGCCGACAGCTTCGGCATGATCCGCGGCGGCAAGATCGACCTCTGCTTCCTGGGCGCCATGCAGGTGGACATGGAGGGCAACCTCGCCAACTGGATGATCCCCGGCAAGATGGTGAAGGGCATGGGCGGCGCCATGGATCTGGTCGCCGCCGCCAAGCGCGTGGTGGTGGTCATGGAGCACATCAGCAAGGACGGCGCGTTCAAGATCCTGCGCAGGTGCAACCTGCCCCTCACGGGCCAGCGCTGCGTGCACCGCATCATCACCGACCTGGCCGTCATCGACGTGGTACCGGGCCGCGAGGGGCTGCGTCTGGTGGAAGTGGCGCCGGGCGTGACCCGCGAAGAAGTCCAGGCCAGGACGGAACCCCCGCTGGTGATGGACCGCGTGACCGAGATGGTGGGGGTCTGAGGCCGCCATGCTGATCCGAACCCTGTCCGCCGCCTCCCTGCTGCTGGCCTTCGCCTGCACCGCCCCCGGGACCACCGTGCCGCCCAAGCCCGCCGAACCCTTCGTCCCCAGGCTTTCCCTCCGTCCCGTGGCCGTGAGCCTCGCGCGGGGCGCCACCCAGGGCTTCCAGGCCGAGATCAACTACCCCGAGGGCGCGCGCTACTTCCGGCAGCCCGTGGCCTGGCGCGTGGTGGAACCCGAAGGCGGCACCATCACCGCCGCGGGGCTCTACACGGCCCCCGCCGCGCCCGGCACCTACCATGTGGAAGTGAAGCGCGAGGACTTCCCGGACGTCACCGCCACGGCCACCGTGACGGTGAAGTGATGGATCTGTACGGCGCCCTGCGCCCGCTGATCTTCCGCCTCGATCCCGAAACCGCGCACAACCTGGCCTTCTGGCTGGGGGCCCGGGTCGCGGCCTGGCCGAACCTGCCCGAGCCGGAGCATGCCCCGGCCCTCCGGCGGAACGTCTTCGGGCTGACCTTCCCGACTCCCCTCGGGCTGGCCGCCGGCCTGGACAAGGGCGCAACCCTGCTGCCGCTGTGGAAGGCCCTGGGCTTCGGCCACGTGGAGATCGGCACCGTCACCCCTCGCCCCCAGCCCGGCAACCCGAGGCCGCGCCTGTTCCGCTTCCCCGAGGCGGGCCTGATCCTCAACCGCATGGGCTTCAACAGCGAGGGCGCCGAGGTGGTGGCCGCCCGCCTGCGCCGCCGGCCCGCAGGCCTGATCGTGGGCGGCAACCTGGGCAAGAACAAGGAGACGCCGGAGGCCCTCGCCCTCGACGACTACCGGACCGCCTACCGCCTCATCGCGCCGCAGGTGGACTACATCGCGCTGAACGTGAGCAGCCCCAACACGCCGGGACTGCGGAACCTCCAGGCGCCCGAGGCCCTGAAGCCGCTGCTGGCGGGCATGCTCGACTTGCGCCGGGAGCTGGGCCTGGAGCGCCAACCCCTGCTGCTGAAGCTGGCCCCGGACCTGGCTCCGGAGGACCTCGACGCCATCGTGGAGGTGGCGGTGGCCTCGGGCATCTCAGGCCTCATCGCCACGAACACGACCCTGGATCGTGGCGTGGTGGCGGAACCGCTGCGCAGCCGCGTGGAGTCCAGGGGCGCCGGCGGGCTCAGCGGCGCTCCGCTCAAGGCCAAGGCCCGGGAGGTGCGCCGGCGGATCCTCGCGGCCCTGCGCGGACGCCTGCCCCTGGTGGCCTGCGGCGGCCTGGGCTCCGCCGACGATGTGCGCGGTTCGCTGGAGGACGGGGCCGCCCTGGCCCAGATCTACAGCGCCCTCATCTTCGAGGGACCGGCCCTGGTCCGCAGGATCCACCGCGGGCTCTGAGCGGACTGCGGCTCCCTGATTTTCGGCGAACTGGCCGGCCCGGCCCGGGTCATACTTGCCCCATGTATTTCCGGCCAGATCAAGCCGGTCGTCCCGGGAGCCGGGGACTGCTGGCGGCTGCGGCGCTGGGGGCCGCGGTCCTCGGTCTGGGCATCCACCTGGGTCTGGCCGGTCCAGCCCGCACCATGGCGATCATGGTGGGCACCACGGCCCTGACCTTCCTGGCCCTGCTGGCCGCGGGCTGGCGGGCCCTGCAGGGCGGCCGCGAGGCCCCGGGCTGGCGGCTGCTCGCAGTCTCGCTGCTGGTCTCCGTCGGCGTCCAGGCGGCCCGCCTGCTCGCGGCGGCCGGAATCGCGCTCCCCGGCACCACCTCCGGGTTCTCCCTGCTCCTGCCCTTCCTGGCGACCTGCCTCCAGATCGGCGTGCTGCTCCTCTGGAACCTCGGCCCGCGCAGCCGCTATGACCGCCTCCGCCACGGGCTGGACGGCCTGCTCTTCGCCCTGGCCATCTTCTTCATGCTCTGGGGCACGGTGCTGGGCCCGGCCTTCCTCGGCGAGCGCTTCTCCCTGGCGGAACGCCTGATGTACCTGGCCACCTTCCTGATCTACGACCTGCTCCTGGGGCTCGCCGTGTATCTGGGCCTGCCGGAGCCGTCCCGCTTCCGGGGACCCCTCGGCTGGCTCACCGCGGCTTTCCTGCTGGCGGGCCTGCACAACTTCTATTGGCTGCTCGACGCCCTCTCCGGGGTGCCCCTGCAGGAGTTCCCGAGGATCCCGCCCTTCATCTTCTTCATCCCGGTGGCCTACCTCGGGGCGGCACTCTCGCCGCGGCCCGTGGGCTCGGCGCGACCCCAGGCCGTGCCCCGGTCCGGCTTCGCGCACCTCCTCCCGTACCTGCCCGTCCTGGGCGCCACCACCCTTGGGGTCTGGCTGCTGGTCAGCGGCGCGGACTCGGGCCATCGCCTCGTCCTCGTCTGGCTGGCCCTGGTGCTGGTCCTGGTCCTGCTCGTCCGCCAGTATCTCGCCCTGCGCGATGTCTCCTCCCTCTCCCAGCACCTAGAATCCCGCGTGGCCGAGCGCACCCGGGCCCTGGAGCAGGCCCAGGCCCTGCTACTGCGCACGGAGCGCATGAACGCCCTCGCCACCCTGGGGGCCGGGCTGGCCCACGACATGAACAACGTGCTGAACGCCATCCAGGCCCGGACCGAACTGGTCCTCATGGACCTGGACGAAGGCAAGCTGCCCAGCCGCAAGGACCTGATGAGGGTGCAGGAAGCCACCCAGCTGGCCGCCACCCTGAGCGGTCGCCTGATGGCGCTCGGCCGCCAGGCCCCGGAGCCGCCCAGGGCCCTCGATCTGGCGGAGGAACTGCGCCAGATCCGGCCCCTGCTCCAGGTGTTGCTGCCCAGGAACCTGAGCCTCCGCCTGGACGGCGATCCCGGCCCGATGCCCTTCCTCGGCACCCGGGGCCAGCTGGAGCAGATCCTGGTGAACCTGGTTGCCAATGCCCGGGATGCCATGCCCGCCGGTGGCAGCATCACCATCCGGGCCTTCGCACCGCAGCCCGGGGACGCATCCGGCGGCCCCCGGCTGGAGATCGAGGACACGGGAACCGGCATCCCCCAGGACCTGCAGGACCAGGTGTTCCAGCCCTTCTTCACCACCAAGGCCGCCGAGGCCGGAACCGGCCTCGGCCTCGCCTCCGTGAAGTCCATGCTGGACAAGACCGGCGGCAGCATCCAGTTCCGCAGCCAACCAGGCCAGGGGACCTGCTTCCAGATCCGCCTGCCCCGCCTGCCTGAAGCGGTCTGAGAGGGTGTAGCCGAATTCGCGCAGGTCGCGCTGGAAGCGGCGGGCGAGCCAGGCAAGGAGGGCGAGGAGAGCCGAGGCGGGAATTCGGCTACACCCTCTGAGCCGCAACTGCGTGATTTTCGTGGATTTCCGGGCCTCCGTTGAGGGGCGCTACACTGGTAGCCCGAGGTATCGATGTTGTCACTGCAATCGCGGATCCGAGACCCCCGCCTCCTGCCCCTGGCAGACAAGGTGCTGCGCGGAGAGCGCCTGAGCTTCGAGGACGGCCTGCTGCTCTATGACACGCCCGACCTCACCGGGCTGGGCGCCATGGCCCACCACGTGCGCCTCCAGCGACACGGTCGGGCCGCCTACTACGTGGTGAGCCGCCGCCTCTCCTACACCAACGTCTGCTACACCCACTGCCAGTTCTGCGCCTTCCAGGCCAAGCCGGGCGACCCCCGGGCCTACGCCCTGTCCGCCGAGCAGATCATCGCCGAGTTGGAGAAACCCGAAAATGCAGGGGTCCGCGAGCTGCACATGACCTCGGGCCACAACCCGAAGCTGAAGGTCGACTACTTCGAGGACCTCTTCTCGAAGATCAAGGCGCGATTCCCTTCCATCCATCTCAAGGTCTTCACCATGATCGAGATGGACTACTACGCCCGCATCTCGGGCCTCAGCACCGAGGCCTTCCTGGACCGCTGCATGGCCGCGGGCCTGGAGAGCTGCCCCGGCGGCGGCGCGGAGATCTTCGACGAGGCGCTGCGCGAGCAGATCTGCATCGGCAAGAAGGATGCCCAGGTCTGGCTGGACACGGCCGCCCTCTGCCACCGCAAAGGTCTGCCCACCAACTGCACCATGCTCTACGGCCACATCGAGGAGGCGAGGCATCGCGTCGACCACCTGCTGCGCCTCCGCGACCTGCAGGACCGCTCGCTGGCCGCGGGCCATACGGGCTTCCTGGCCTACATCCCCCTGGCCTACCAGAACGAGGACAACGAGCTGAGCGCCACGCACGTCATCCACGAGACCACGGGCACGCAGGACCTGCGCGAGATCGCCGTGGCCCGGCTGCTCCTCGACAACATCCCGCACATCAAGGCCTACTGGGTGATGATCTCGCCGGGTCTCGCCCAGGCGGGCCTCAGCTACGGTGCCGACGACCTGGATGGCACCGTCATCGCCGAGGAGATCGCCCACCTGGCCGGCGCCAAGAGCCCCCAGGGCCTGCAGCAGGGTGAGCTGGTGCGCCTCATCCGCGAGGCCGGCTTTGAGGCCCTGGAGCGGGACAACCTCTACAACGTCTACGCGACGGTCTAGTCCACCTTGCGTTTCTCGTA
The DNA here is from genome assembly GCA_046331485.1 of Holophagaceae bacterium. Taxonomy (GTDB): domain Bacteria; phylum Acidobacteriota; class Holophagae; order Holophagales; family Holophagaceae; genus Geothrix. The sequence goes on from JAXLQS010000002.1 coordinate 387,087, forward strand.
GGCCTTCACGGGATCCAGCGGGAAGGCGTAGCGGCTGCCCCATAGGCGATCGTGGATGCGGGCGGCCTGGGCGGCCAGGGGCGGGTCCCGGAAGATCAGCTCGATGTTGCGCGATTCCGTGAAGTAGCTCTCCTCCCAGTTGCTGGTGCCCAGGGCCAGGTGCGCCTCGTCCACCACCAGGTACTTGCTGTGGATGGTGCGGGAGAAGGGAATGTGGCCTTCCTTCGCCTCGGGAATGGAGGCCACCTTCACCTCCAGGTTGGGGATCAGGGCCAGGGCCTTCAGGTGCGGCAGGGCCCGGCCCCCCAGCACCCAGTCCGACACCAGCAACCGCACCTTCACGCCCCTCACGGCGGCGGCGCGGAGGGCATTGTCCAGCATGGGCCAGAAGCGGTCCTGCCCCGAGATCGGCGAGTAGGTCAGGAGCTGCACCCGCACGCTCAGCTTCGCCTGGTCGATGAGGTCCACCAGGGCCTCGATGGCGGGCCGGATGTCCTTGGGGGTGAGGAACGGCGGGCTGGCCACCAATTCCACTTTGGAACGGGCGGACATGGGCGGCGCGGGCGCGAAGTCGGGCAGCTTGCGGTTCTCCGCAAAGGTCCAGTCGAGGGCGAAGAGCCGCGCCAGCCTGGTTACGATCACGGGCTCCGAGGTGCGCACGCCCAGCTCGTGGATGTGCTCCAGGGCCCGCCAGTCGAAGTTCTGGCTGCCCAGGTAGGCTTCGCGGCCGTCCACCACGAAATACTTGGCGTGGAGGATGCCGCGGGAGACGCCAGCCAGATCGAAGCTGCGCACCTCCGCGCCCGGAATGCGGCGCAGCCGCGCCACGGAGGCGGGATCCTGGTCGAGCATCTTCGACGAGAGCAGGAAGCGCACCCTCACGCCCCGCGCGCCGGCCTTCTCCAGCTCCGTCAGCACGGGCTCAAGGGCGCTGCCCGGACGACTGGTCACGTAGAACTCGGCGGCATCCACGCTGGCCTTCGCGCCGCGGATCAGGTCCACCCAGACATCCTTGGCGAAGGGCAGCGCGGGATCCGCGAGCTCCGTCTCTGCTGGGATCGACTGCACCAGGGAGGTGGCGGGCGCCGGCGGCTGGGCTGCACCCAGGGCCAGGCAGGCGGTCAGGATCAGCAGCGGAAAACGCGGGGTCATGGGCCACTCCACCGGCGAGGATACTCCGTTGACGCCAGCCCCGCCCCCCTGTTGATCTGGTCGCATGGAGACCAAGGCCGAGTTCCGCGCCCACCTGAAGGCCCGCCGGGATGCGATGCCGGAGGCCGCCCGGGCGGCGGCCTCGGCAGCCATCTGCGCCCACCTGGACCGCCTCTGCCGGGATCGCCGCCTCACCCGCATCGGCGCCTTCTGGCCCTTCGGCTCCGAGGTGGACCTGCGGCCGGCCGTCGCCGCGCATCCGGGATGGCTCTGGTTCTTCCCGCGGGTGGTCTGCACCCGGCCGCCCCGCCTGGCCTGGGGCACCGAGCCCCTGGAGAAGGGTCAGTGGGGCCTCATGGAGCCGGCCCTGGCCCAGCACTTCCTCCCCCCCGTGCAGGTCCTGCTGGTGCCGGGCCTGGTCTTCGACGACGAAGGGCACCGCATGGGCTACGGGCGGGGCTTCTACGACGCGCTGCTGGCCCAGCTGCCCGGCGAGGTCCTCACGGTGGGGGTGGGCTTCGAGGCGCAGATGCACCTCCCCGTGCCCGTGGAGCCCCACGACTGGCCCGTACAAGCGCTGCTGAGCGAGCGCGGTCTCCGCGTCCTGGGGACCGGCGGCTGAGGGCCGGGGACTGCCCTATCCCAGCTTCAGGATGCTCGACCCGTCCGCGTAGTCCTCCGTGGGGGTCTCCCGCATCTTCTGAAGTACCTGGACCAGGGTCCGGATGCGGTCCACCATCTCGCCGATCTTGCCGAGCTTGACCTCCTCCGGATACTTCCGCTGCAGCATCTCCACCTGCATCGAGATGATCGCCAGGGGGTTGTTGATCTCGTGTTTGAGGGTGCCGGCCATCTGGCGGAAGGAGTCCAGGCGTTCGGCGGCCAGGGCGCGCTGCTGCAGCTCGATGTGGCCGCGCAGCACCTGCAGGCGGTGGTGGAGGGCCTCCCAGCGGAAACCCTCGGCCAGCCAGTCCGTGGCGCCGGCTTCGATGAGGCGGGGGGTCTCCTCCTCCGTGGAGCGCACCACCAGGATGGGCGTGGTGGCGAAGGAGGGATGGTGGCGGTAGGCGCGGATGCAGGCCTCCAGGTCCTTGGTGCCCCGGGCATCCACCACCAGGAACCGGAACTTGGGCACCGGCGGCGGGGGTGGTTCCGATTCCAGCGGATGCAGCCAGAGGTTGCCCGCCTCGGCCACGGTCTGGAAGAGCCCCAGCAGGTCGAGCTCCTCGCTCACCAGGCCTAGGAGGGGTCGCGCGGGTTCCTCGGGCATGGCATCCGGACCCTCCGGCAGGAACAGGTCCAGGGCCTGATCGGCCCAGTGCCACCGGACGCCGGCCTCCTGCAGCATCCGCTGGGTCCACGGATCCGGAATGGGTGCGTGCAGGCCCGCGGGGAGGCCCAGACGGAGGATGCGGAAGCTGCGCTCCTGGTCCCAGCGGGTGGAGACCACCGACCCCGCCGCCACCTGCATGAGCATGGGCTCCACCAGTCCGGCCAGGGCCACCACCAGGGGACCGCCGGACATCCAGATCGAGGCCGAAGGCACTTCCGTCACGGCGAGACGGGCCTTCCTCAGGTTGAGCAGGGATTCCCAGCGGGCCACCAGCTCTTCCTGGAGGGCCAGGAGGGTCATGGGGTGCCCCGCCTGCGGGGTGCGGTCGGGCAGGTCCTCCCGTGGACCGGAATCGAGCAGGGCCACCAGCTGGTCCAGCTGGGCGCGGATGGCGAGGCCGGCGGCATCCGGCAGGGCCTCCGCCCAGCTCTGCACCCGGCGGACTGGAGCCGCCATGGCCGCCAGCAGCTCCCCGTGCCGGTCCGCCTCGCGCTGGTATCCGGTGCGCAGCCGCAGGAGCTCGCCCTGCTGCTCGGCCTGGCTCAGGGCCCGGCGGTTGAGCATCGCCTGCCGGAGGGCCATGGAACCCAGCCGCACGAAGGCCTGGAACACCGCCAGGTCGAAGCGGCTGAAGGGGCGCCCCTCGGACTCCCGGTCCAGGTAGAGGGCCCCGTGGATCTCCCCCTCGTCCTCCATGGGCGCACAGAGCAGGGAGCCCCGGTGCAGCTCGACCAGGCTCATGCCGCCGAAGCGGGGATCGCCCAGGGGGTTGTTGGACAGCACCGCCGTGCGTTCCCGGGCCACGTAATCCAGGATGGAGCGGGAGAGGCCGATGCCTTCCTGCACGTCGCCCACCCGGTGGGCGGTGCGCCAGCCCCCCTCCTTCGCGGCCATGACCAGGAAGCCGCGGTCCCCGTGCAGCAGGCGCAAAGACTCTTCCAGCAGGCCCTTCACCATGGCGTCCGAGTCCAGCTCCCGGAGGAGCTTCTCGGTGGATCGCTGCAGCAGCTCCATGCCGCGGATCAGCACCATCGCCTGGGCCGGCTCCGGCCGGACCTCATGGAAGAGGTCGCCCACCCGCTCGGCGAAGGTGATGCCATCCAGCCCCGGGAACCCCTCGGTGAAGGTGAGGCGCCAGTCGCCCAGCAGCAGCTCGTCCCCCTCGTGCAGGGCGGCCCCCTGGGGGCGATCCACCGGGATCCCGTTGAGGAAGGTGCCGTTGGCGGATTCCAGATCCTTCACCCACCAGATCCCGCCGTGGCGTTCAAGGCTGGCATGCACGCGGGAGACCCGGCTCTGCTGAGGTTGCGCCAAGGTGCAGGCCAGGGGATCACGTCCCAGCTGGCATGCCTCGTGAACGGCATGCCGCATGAGCTGAGTCCCCTCCAGCCAGGACAGGTACGCCATCAGACCTCCACCCACCTCGTTTCGGCAGATGTCGGCCGGTGTTGAATCAGGCGGGCAAAGGATACCGCGTGTCGTGGGTCCGGCTGGGCCGGAAGAACAGCATGGTGTGGCCGATGGTCCAGACATGCTCCAGACCGGGGACCAGGGCGCACAGGGCCTTGGCGGCGGTGGCTTCGTCCTCGAGGCTGTTCTGGTTGATCTTGATCTTCACAAGCTCGAGGCTGTCCACCATCACGTCCAGCTCGGCGGCCTGGGCCGCCGTGACCCCGCCCTTCCCCACATGCATGACGGGCTTGAGTTTGTGGGCCTGGGCCTTGAGGAACTGGCGCTGCTTCGAGGTCAACATCGGATCTCCCGCCGACCAGTCTATCTTGGTTGGCGAGGTGTCCCATGATCCGTCCCCTGCTGCTGTCGCTCGCCGCCCTGGCCTGTCTCGCCGCCCCCCCCCGCACGCTGCGCGTGGACTACGGGCACACCGGCAATGCCGCCGCCGAGCGCTTCGGGATCGACCGGGTGGTGCTGGAGCCCCTGCCCTGGCCCGGGGACCTCACGAAGGCCGTGGACAGCAGCAACCTGGGGAAGTACTGCCTCGAGGTCGCCGACAAGGCCACCGGCCGCCTGCTCTACTCCCGGGGCTTCGCCAGCATCTTCGGCGAGTGGGAGACCACCGACGAGGCCAAGGCCCTGGACCGCACCTTCGCCGAGTCCCTGCGGTTCCCCCAGCCCGAGGCTCCGGTGCGGATCACCGTGAAGAAGCGGGACGCGAAGAACGTCTTCGTGGCCGTGTGGAGCTTTGACCTGGATCCGAAGGACCCCCTCATCGAGCGGACCCCGGCCCCCGAGGCCGGCGCCCTCATCGCCCTGCAGAAGAGCGGCGATCCGGCGGACAAGGTGGACTTCCTCATCCTGGGTGACGGCTACACCGCCGCCGAGCGCGGCAAGTTCGAGCAGCAGGCCCGCAAGGTCATGGAGCTGCTCTTCGAGCAGACCCCCTTCAAGGAGCACCGCAGGGACTTCAACGTCTGGGCCCTCTGCCCCGCGTCGAAGGAGAGCGGCATCTCCCGGCCCTCCACCGGCGTCCACAAGCGCACGCCCCTGGGCACCACCTACGACGCCTTCGGCAGCGAGCGCTACGTACTCACCTTCGACAACCGCGCCTGGCGCGACATCGCCGCCCAGGCGCCCTACGAGTTCGTGGAGATCCTCACGAACTCCGAGACCTATGGCGGCGGCGGCATCCACAACCTCTACAGCACGGCCTCGGCGGGCAACAGCACCATCGGCTACCTCTTCGTGCACGAGTTCGGCCACCACTTCGCCGGCTTGGCCGACGAGTACTACACCTCCGACGTGGCCGTGACCAACAGCCCCGACCGTCCCGAGCCCTGGGAACCCAACGCCACGGCGGACCCGCTGAACCCGAAGTGGAAGGCCCTGCTCTCCCCGGGCGTGCCCCTGCCCACCCCCTGGCGGAAGGCCGAGTTCGAGGCCCACAGCCACGAATACCAGAAGGAGCGCCGGGCCATCCGGGCCGCCAATCGGCCCGAATCCGAGATGGACGCCCTCTTCGCCAAGGAGAAGGTCTTCGAGACCAAACTGCTGGGCACCGACGCCCACAGCGGCAAGGTGGGCGCCTTCGAGGGCGCCAACTACGAAGCCAAGGGCTACTTCCGCAGCCAGGAGGACTGCCTCATGTTCACCCGGAACGATGCGGGCTTCTGTGCGGCCTGCCGGGTGGCCATCGAAAAGGTGATCCGGCAGTACGCCAAGTAGCTGGCCTCAGGCCCCTTCGAGAACCTTCCGGCACAGCAGGCCCAGGAGGCCGGCCGCGTAGGCCAGCCCGAAGCCGAACAGGGCCGCGAACACCACCTCGAAAGGCCACAGGTTGTGGGAGGTGGGATCCTTCACCGTCTCCACCAGCACCCGGACCACCACCGCAGCGGGCACCGCGCCGCCCACCGCGAGGCCGCCCCGGCGCAGGCCCAGAGGCGTCCAGCCTGCCGTCCAGGCGGCGATGCAGACCAGGGCGAGGCAGCCCAGGATCGCCAGCGGATGGGACAGGCTGAAGCGGTTGTAGGGCGCCGTCCACCAGGGAATCCCCGCCGCGAGAAGGGCCGCCGAGAACCAGACCAGCCAGGGCTTCACGGATGCCTCCACGCCGTCCACCGGGACCCGCCCATTCCCTCATGGAACCGGGGTGGAAGGGAACTCGCCTTATTTCCCTGGGGCCGCCAGGGCCTTTGCCCGGACCGCTTCCAGGAAGCCCGCGCCCACCCACCAGAGGGCCGTCTGGCCGTTCCCCGGCAGGGTGCGCTCCGCCAGGATGTCCGCGAAGCGCAGCGGCCGACCCTCCAGCCTCGGCAGGGCCCGGTCACTGCCGAAGAAGACCACCTTGCCGTCCGGGCTGAGGTTGATGGAGAACTCGTCCCGGGCGGCGCTGTTCACCTCAGGTCCCAGGTGGACTGGCCCAGTCCAGGTGCCGTCCTCGCGCCGGAAGTAGCCGTAGTAGTCCGCCCCGCCCAGCGAATCCGCCCGACCCATCAGGGGCACCAGGATGAAGCGTCCCTCGGGGTCCACCCGGGGGTTGGCCTGATGGGCGCTCGCGTTGAAGGGCGGAGGCAGCTTTTCGGCGGGCGTCCAGGCGCCCTGCCGTTCCGTGGCACGCATGATCCAGCCGCCCTGCCCTTCCTCGCGCAGGAAGTGCAGGACCCCGTCCCGTGTGATGGAGGGATAGAAGCAGTTCTCGGCGCCGTTCACCTCCTTCGGCAGGCGGCGCGGCTCCGACCAGCCCCCGCCCTCCCGCGCCATCACCCAGATCCCGAAGGGGCCGGGCTGGTCGGCCTTGGGATCCTCCGGGCGGTCGGACACGAAGAAGAAGCGCCGGCCGTCCGGACTGATGCACGGTTCCAGACAGCGCCAGCGCGGATCCCGGGAGAAAGGCGCCACCTCCGGCGCACGCCAGCCTCCGGCCTCCCGGCGGGTCTCCAGGATCACGGCCTTCCGGAAACCCGGCAGGAAGAGGCCCACATAGATCTCCGATCCGTCCGGCATCAGGGTGACGTCACGCGTGGCCAGGCCACTGTTCAGGATCCCCGGGGCGAACAGCTCGGCCCGGGGCCCGGGCAGGGCCTGCCCCAGGTACGGGCCGGCCCCCGTCTGCGCCCCGAGGCTTCCCCAGAGGAGGAGCAGCCACGCGCCGGTCTGGATCGTTCGGAATCGCATGGAACCTCCGGGAGGAGCCTCCACCCTGACAGATCCGGATCGTGCAGGGCAGCGTACGGGGCCAGCCGTGAGGTCCCGGGGGCGATCAGCGCCCGGGGCCCGTGGCGGGTACGCCCCCGGTGTCGAGCAGGCGTTCGCGCCGGGCCCGCAGGATGCGGTCGCGCAGTTCCGCCGCATCCTCGAACTTCATCTGGGAGGCCAGCTCCTTCATGCGCTTCTCCAGCTTGGCGACCTCCCGCTCGAAGTGCTTGTCCTCCAGGTAGAGCAGCGGCTCCTCGGCGGCCCGCTCCTCCTTCGCCACGTTGATGAACTCCCGGGCCAGCGCCTCGCCCATGACATCGTCCAGGTTGCGCTTTACGGTCTCGGGCGTGATGCCGTGGGCCGCGTTGTGGGCCAGCTGCTTCTGCCGCCGGCGTTCGGTCTCGCCGATGGCCTGCTTCATGCTGCCGGTCATGGTGTCGGCGTAGAGGATGGCCTTCCCATTCACGTTGCGGGCCGCGCGGCCGATGGTCTGGATGAGGCTGCGGGTATTGCGGAGGAAGCCCTCCTTGTCCGCGTCCAGGATGGCCACCAGGCTCACCTCGGGCAGGTCCAGGCCCTCCCGCAGCAGGTTGATGCCGATGAGCACGTCGAACACGCCGCGGCGCAGGTTCTTCAGCAGCTCCACGCGCTCAAGGGTGTCGATCTCGCTGTGCAGGTACTCGGCCTTGACCCCCAGCTCCTGGTAGTAGGCCGTGAGCTGCTCCGCCAATTTCTTGGTGAGCACCGTCACCAGCACCCGTTCGTCCCGGGCCACCACCTTCCGGATCTCATCCAGCAGGTCGTCCACCTGGGTGCCCACGGGCCGCACCTCCACCACGGGATCCACCAGCCCCGTGGGGCGCACCACCTGCTCCACGAAGGCCCCGCCACTCTGCTGCAGCTCGTAGTCGCCCGGGGTGGCGGAGACATATACCACTTGTTTGACCCTGCTCTCGAATTCTTCGAATTTGAGAGGGCGATTGTCGAGTGCCGATGGGAGCCGGAACCCATAGTCCACGAGGGTGGTCTTCCGGGATCGATCGCCGTTGTACATGCCGTGGAGCTGCCCCGTGGCCACGTGGCTCTCGTCCATGAAGACGATAAAATCCTCGGGGAAGTAGTCCAGCAGGGTGTGGGGCGGCTGGCCCGGCTGGCGCCCGTCCAGGAAGCGACTGTAGTTCTCGATGCCACTGCAGACGCCCATCTCCTTCATCATCTCCACGTCGTAGATGACGCGCTGGTGGAGGCGCTGCAGCTCCACGATCTTGCCCTGGGCGCGGAACTCGTTCTCGCGCTCCTCCAGCTCCACCTTGATGTCGCGGATGGCGGCCTTGAGCTTCTCCTCCGGCGTCACGTAGTGGGTCTTGGGCCAGATGGTGAGCTCCTCCAGCTTTTCCTCCACCGTGCCCCGCAGGGGATCGATCTTCGACAGGCGCTCCACCTCGTCGCCCCAGAGCTCGATGCGGTAGGCCACGTCCTCGTAGGCCGGGTAGACCTCCACCACGTCGCCCCGGACCCGGAAGATGCCGGGCTCGAAGCTGAGGTGGTTGCGCTGGTACTGGATGGCCACCAGGTCGCGCAGCAGCATGGCCCGGTCGATGCTCTGGCCCGTCCTCAGAGTGACGGACAGGTTCAGGTACGAGCTGGGATCTCCCAGTCCGTAGATGCAGCTCACGGAAGCCACCACGATGGTGTCGCGGCGCTCCAGCAGGCAGCGGGTGGCGCTGAGGCGCAGCTTCTCCAGCTCCTCGTTGATCTTGGCGTCCTTGTCGATGAACAGGTCCCGCTCGGGCACGTAGGCCTCGGGCTGGTAGTAGTCGTAGTAGCTGACGAAGTACTCGACGGCGTTCTCGGGGAAGAACTGCTTGAACTCGCTGAAGAGCTGGGCGGCGAGCGTCTTGTTGGGCGCGAAGATGAGCGCCGGACGGCCGGCCCGGGCGATGGTCGAAGCCATGGTGTAGGTCTTGCCGGAACCGGTCACGCCCAGCAGCGTTTGGGCCCGGTCCCCGCGCTGAAGTCCCTCCACCAGCTGGGCGATGGCCTCGGGCTGGTCCCCGGCGGGCTGGTAGGGGGAGACGAGCGTGAAGGGAATCGCTTTGGCCATGGATGAAAAGCAAACCACCAAGGCTCCAGGATGGGAAGGAGCGATTTCGCCTTTCCTTCGCCAAAGTCAGGTGCAGCCCAGGCCGCGAACCTGCATCCGCGCGGCCTTCCAGGCCATCCAAGCCTCATGGAGTTCCCGCCGGCCCCGGGCGCGTTCCGCCTTCCATTCGCCCCGCAGCATTCTCCAGGCCGCACCCCTCGCCTGACCCTTCGCCCTCCATTCGGCTTTCCGGACCTCCCAGGCATCCCTCCGGGTCTGGAGGGCCAGCAGGGCCTCGTCCATGCGCCCCTTGGCCGCGCCGAGGCGATCTCTCAGCCCTTCCGCCAGATTCGGTTTGGCGGACGCCAAGATCGCGGCCAGGCATTTGGCCTCCATGGCCAGGCGGGCACGGCGGATCACGGTATCGGGCACCCGCCTCAATCCGTGCGCGAGGCCCATTCCGGCGAGGGAGAAGATGATCCATTTGCCTGGATCCCACTGGTACCAGTTCACGGCGTTGCGGTAGTCCCACTGCCACATGTGGTGGAAGTTGTGATACCCCTCGCCAAAAGTGAGCGGGGCGAGGAATCCGTTGTCCCGGGAACTGTTGGCGTCCGAATAGGGCTGGCTTCCCCAGGCGTGCGCCGCGGAATTGATCAGGAAGGTGCTGTGATGCGTCAACACGATGCGCAGCAACAGGCCCATCGTCGCCTGCCCCCATACGTTGCCCGTCGCCAAGCCCACGTACACCGGGATGAGGGCGACCACCGCGCCAATCCAGAAGTGGTAGCGGTGCTGCCACCGGACAAGCGGATCCTTCTGCAAGTCCTCCACGCCTTCCATGGACCGAACCTCACCCTCCATCACCCAAAGCCAATGGGCGTACCAGAACCCCCTCGAAATGGCATAGGGATCCCGGGTGGGATCGTCCACGAAGCGGTGGTGTTGACGATGGTCGCTGCACCACCACAAGGCCGAGTTCTCAAAAGCGGCTGCTCCGAACACGAGAATCGCCAGGCGGAGCGGCCACGCGGCCTGGAAAGCCCGGTGGCTGAGGAGCCGGTGGTAGCCGATGGTCACCGAAAGGCCGATCAGGACGAACATCAGCACAAGCATCCCGGCCTCGCTCCAGCGCAGGCCCTGAAGGGCCAGCTTGAGGGGCACGAGAATCACGGCAAGCAACAGGGTCCCCTCGAGGAAGAGGGTGTTCAAGACCGAACGACGAACCTGATTGGCCATGAGAAACCGGAGGCTGAAAGAAGCGCCTCGGGGAATCAATATAGGCCTTCGGGATGGTTCGGTAAGGTCAGACCTTCCGCAGCACCAGGCAGCCGTTGGTGCCGCCGAAGCCGAATCCGTTGTTCATGGCGTACTCGGCGTCGAAGGTGCCAGCCACGTTGGGCGTCACGTCCAGATCGCACTCGGGATCCTGGTTGTCCACGTTGATGGTGGGGGGGATCTTGCCGGTCTTCACGGCCAGGACCGCCACGATGGTCTCCAGGCCGCCGGCGGCGCCCAGCAGGTGCCCGTGCATGGACTTGGAGCTGCTCACCTTGATCTTGTTTGCGTGCTCGCCGAAGACCTTGCGGATGGCCGTGCATTCCAGCTTGTCGCCCACGGGCGTGCTGGTGCCGTGCATGTTCACGTAGCCCACCTGCTCGGGGGCGATGTCGGCGTCTTTCAGGGCCGCACGCATGACCCGCTGCCCGCCCTCGCCTTCGGGGGCGGGACTGGTGATGTGGTTGGCGTCGCCGCTCATGCCGTAGCCGGCGACTTCGGCGTAGATCTTGGCACCCCGGGCCTTCGCCAGCTCGTACTCCTCGAGGATGACGATGCCCGCGCCCTCGCCCATGACGAAGCCGTCGCGGTCCACGTCGAAGGGCCGGGAAGCGCGCTCGGGTTCGTCATTGCGGGTGCTGAGGGCGCGCATGGCCGCGAAACCGCCCACGCCCAGCTGGTTCACCACGGAGTCGCTGCCGCCGGCCATCATGCGGTCGGCGTAGCCGAAGGCGATGAGGCGGGCCGCGTCGCCGATGGCGTGGGCGCCGGTGGCGCAGGCGGTGGCCACGGCGCTGTTGGGGCCCTGCAGGCCGTACTTGATGCTGGCCTGGCCGCTGGCCAGGTTCACGATGAGGCTGGGGATGAAGAAGGGGCTGGTGCGGCGGGGCCCGCGGTAGCCGTTGGCCTCGTCCCAGATGGTGCTGAGGCCGCCGATGCCGCTGCCGATGTAGGTGCCGAACAGCTCTCGCTCCGCCTTGCTCAGCTCGATCTGGTCGAAGCCCGCATCCACCCAGGCCTCGTGGGCCGCGCCCAGGGCGTAGTGGATGAAGATATCCATCTTCTTCTGTTCCTTCTTGTCGATGAACAGATCCGGGTTGAAGCCCTTCACCTGGCCGGCGATCTTGCAGGCGAAATCGGTGACGTCGAAACGGTCGATGGTGCTGATGCCGCTCCTGCCAGCAAGCAGGTTGTCCCAGGTCTCGGGCACGGTTAGACCGCAGGGGTTGACGGTCCCCATGCCGGTGATGACGACGCGGCGGCGTTGGACGGTCCTGATCATGGGTTCACCTCAGGTAGGATCGGAAAACGAACATGCCGCAGGGCCATGGGGGGCGCTGCGGCATGTCATGAACGCGTAAGGATCAGGCCTTCGCGTGCTTCTCGATGTAGGAGATCGCATCGCCCACGGTGCGGATCTTCTCCTGCTCGCTCTCGGGGATCTCGAGGCTGAAGGCCTCCTCGATCGCCATGATGATCTCGACAGTGTCGAGGCTGTCGGCACCGAGGTCGTCCACGAAGTGGCTGGACTCGGAGATGGAATCTTCGGGCTTGGCCAGCTGCTCAGCAATGATCGCAATGACCTTCTTACGCACATCAGCCATCGGGGGCTCCTCCAAACGAACCTGGAAACCCTAACACATCCCAGCCCGATTTTCCAAACTCCGGGTAAAGCACCCCCTCCAAACCCAGGAGATACAGAGGGATTGCGCTGGCCTGGCAGGCATGGAGGATGGAGTCATGCCCCGTCCCCGCGCCATCGAGGAGCCCGAACATGGCTGGCCCCTGGGCTGGAGCGCCAGCCTGCGGGAATTCCGCACGCACCTGTCGGTGGAACGGGGCCTCTCGGGCAACACCACCGCCGGCTACCTTTCGGATTTGAACCACCTGGCCGCCTGGGCCAGCCAGCGGGAGCTCCCCGCCGGGACCCTCACCCGCGACCAGATCACGGCGTTTCTCGTGTCCCAGCAGGCCCTGGGCAAGGCTCCGCGAAGCCTGGCCCGCCTGAGCTCGAGCCTCCGCGCCTTCCTGGCCTTCCTCCGCATGGAAGGCGGCGGCGAGGCCGGCCCGGAGGCCGTGGTGAAGCCGCCCCGGCCACCGCGGATCCTGCCCCGGACGCTGGGGGAAAGCCAGGTCGAGGCTCTGCTCAACGCACCGGACACCGCCACGCCCCTCGGTGTGCGGGACCGGGCCTGGCTGGAACTCCTCTATGCCTCGGGGCTGCGTGTCTCCGAGCTGGCGGACCTGCCTGCGCTGTCCGTCTTCCTTGACGAGGGCTTCCTCAAGGTGACGGGGAAGGGGCGCAAGGAGCGCCTGATCCCCTTCGGCACGGGCGCGGAGCGCTGGGTCCGGGCCTGGCTGGCCCTGCGGCCCGGCTTCAAGCCCAAGGGCGGCGAGTTGTTCGTGGGCCAGCGCGGCGAGGGCCTCACCCGCCAGCACCTCTGGCGGCTGCTGAAGGCCTACGCGCGGGCTGCCGGACTCCGCGCCGCCGCCGTGAGTCCGCACGTGCTGCGCCACGCGTTCGCCACCCACCTGCTGGATCATGGCGCCGACCTCCGTGCCGTCCAGGCCATGCTCGGCCACGCCGACATCAGCACGACGCAGATCTACACGCACGTCCACCAGGCCCGGCTCCGCGCCCTCTACGACCAGCTGCATCCGCGCTCCGGCGGCTGAGGGCCTCCCGCGCCGAACTGCGAGGTGGACCCTGCCGGCGGGATTGGGCGATGATGGGCCAGGAGCCTGACACCATGGCCGTGACCAAGACCCCCCGCAAGAAGCCCGCGAGCCCCGCCGAGAAGGTGGAGGAAGCCATCCCCCCCAGCAAGGCCGCCTCGGCCAAGAAGGCTCCAGCCAAGAAGGCCGCCGCCAAGGCTGTCGATACCAAGGTTGCCGAGACCAGGCCCGTCGAGCCGGAGGTCACCGAAACCAAGGCCAAGCCCGCCGCCAAGACCTCCGCGAAAGCCAAGGCCCCCAAGGTGGCTCCCAAGACCGTTGAAGCGCCGGCGGAAGCCGCCATCCCGGCTGCCCCCGTGGTGGCGAAAGCGGCCGGCTCCCCCGCCCTGCCGCCCCTGGTCCAGGCCATCCTGGCCGCGATCAGCGAAGGCCGGGCGGTCGAGTTCATCTTTGCGGATGCCGAGGCCAACGCGCCGCGCACCTTCGAACCCCGCCACCTCACCTTCGACGCCCTCAGCCAGGCCTGGTACGCCTGGGGCTGGGACCGCCGGTACAACGCCGAGCGCCACCACCGGGTCGATCTGCTGGCGGAGGTCAATGAGGTCGAGGGTGTGGGCCGCGCGGCCCAGGGGCCCTATGCCGAAGGTACTCCCGCCAACCTGATCGGCGGTTGGCTCGGCGGCGAGCCCATCTCCGTGAAGGCCAGCCTGGCGAAGCAGTGGGTGTTCGCCGTGAAGCAGGCGCCGCCCGCCTTCCCCGGCTTCAAGCTGGAGGACCAGAGCGACGGCCAGGCCCTGGTCACCTTCACCGCCACGGACCTGCGGGCCATCGCCCGCTGGGCCATGCAGTTCGGCGACGGCATCCAGGTCCTGGAGCCGGCCCGGCTGGTGGATCGCATCAAGCAGGTGGGCGCCGTCTGGGCCGGCCGGGAACGCCAGGCCCCCCTGCCCGCCGCGCCCAAGGCCGCTCTCCGTCCGGAGCCCGCGCCCGAGCAGCCCCGGCGCCACGAGGCCCGCCCCCATCGCGAGGTCCGCCCCGAGCGCGAGCGGGAGGAAACGCCCAAGCCGTCCAAGTCCGGCAAGGTGGAAGTCATCCGCTTCGACCGGCTCTGATCGGATCAGGCCCCCTCCAGCCACCAGCCACGGCGTCCGGGCACGTAGCCGTAGGTCTGCCCGAGCCGGTTGTACCCGATGCCCCGTAGGCGCCGGTCCAGGACCAGGTAGGCCACACCGTAGGTGAGCTGGAGCACCGGGCGGTCGCTCTGGATGCCCTGGTTGATGCGGAGGTAGAGGTCCCGCCGCCGGACCGGATCCAGCTCGTGCCGCCCCTGCTCGAAGAGGCGGTCCAGGTCCGGATTCCGGTAGCCCGTGACGTTGCTCCCGCTGGCGATGCCGTCCGAGGAGAACAGCGGGCTTTCGTTGTCCGGGTCGAGGCCCGTGTTCCAGGCGTAGTCCCAGATGTCGCCCTCCCCCTTGGTGGCCAGGGTGTAGGGCTCGTCCACGGGCGTCCTCCGGAGGTCGATCTCGACCCCGACCTTCCGCAGCGCCTCGCAGAAGGCATCCGCGTGATCGTGGCTCGAATAGCCCCACGCGGAGAACATGACCAGCCGCAGTGGGCGCCCCCTGGCGTCGCGGCGGAATCCGTCGGGGCCCAGCTTCCAGCCGGCCTCGTCCAGCAGGGCCGCCGCCCGCCCGGCCCGCGGAAGGGGCGCCACAGCCTGATCGAAGGCCCAGCTCTGGGGCGGCCACAGGCTCGAGGCCAGCCGCTCGGCCCGGAGCCCGCGCTGGCCCTTGAGGAACTCCCAGGGCAGGGCCTCCGCGAGGGCCCTCCGCAGCCGGACATCGCCCAGGAGGCTCCGCTGGGGATTGCAGTTGAACCAGAACGTGCTGAACGAGGACAGGGGCGTGGACTGTGCGATGAGGTTGCCCCCGCCGAAGGCCCCCCGCCGGAGCAGGTAGTGGCGGAACCAGTCCAGCTCGCCGAAGTGGTATTCCCCGGCCTTCAGCTGACGCCCGTACTCAGCCTTGTCCGGAGGCTGGACCCGGAAGCGGAAGGCCCCCCATCGGCCCGGATGCGAACCGTGGTAGCCGCTCCAAAGCTGGAGCTGGATCTCCGTCGCGTGGGCCCCGGGCAGGACCCGGTAGGGACCCGAGCCGATGGGCGCATGGTTCAGGGGGTGCTTCAACTCCCCGGCCCCCCGGGCATAGTGCCGCCGGGGCACAGGCTGGAAGTTGTAGAGGTCCGAGAGCAGCGAGGCGCGGGGTGATTTCAGGCGGATCCGCACCCGGTGCGGTCCCTCGGCCACCAGGCTGTCCAGGGTCCGGACGCCGACCAGGTCGTTGATCTTCCGCACCTGGGGCAGCGAGAGCAGGCGCCAGGTCTCCACGATGTCCTCAGCCTCGATCGGAGTGCCGTCCTGCCAGGTCAGCCCGGGGCGGAGCTTCAGCAGCACATTGCGCCCGTCTGGGGAGATCTCCCAACCTTCGAGCAGCTGGGGGACGAACTCGCCATGTTCATCCAGCGCCACCAGCCGGTCGAAGACCAGGTCCACCACCTGGACCTCGACTTCGCGGGAGAGCAGGAGTGGGTTCAGGCTCATGACCGGCTTGTCCAGCGCGATGGAGATGGGGGGCACCCCCCACAGCAGGGTCGCGGCCATCCACCCCAGGAGCCAGCGCAGCCTCATTCCACCAGCCTCCAGCCGCGTCGCCCAGGCCAGAAGCCGTAGCTCTGGCCGAGCAGGTTGAACTCGACCCCCGCAAGGTCCTTGTGGACCAGCACCCGGCCCTGCTCGTAGGTCACAGGAAGGAGGGGCAGGTCCTCGGCGAGGATCTCCGAAATCCGGATGTAGATCTGCTTCCGCTGCTCGGGATCCAGGGTATGGCGGCCCTGGTCGAAGAGCTTGTCGACCACGGGGTTCAGGTAGCTGCTGACGTTCGCCTTGGTCTGGTAGCCCTCTTTCGTGAACAGCGGACTGTCCACATCGGGATCCAGGGCCATGAGCCAGCCCATGGACCAGAGGTCTCCCTCGTGTTCAGCGGCCTTCAGGCCCAGGTCCGTGAAGGGGACATTCTCGACCTGGATGCGGATGCCCGCCTGCAGCGCGTTGGCCGCGAGCAGCCGGAGGCGGCTGCGCGCCCCGGCGTTGGTTTCGTCGTACCCGCGCAGCACCAGGGCCTTTCCGCTCGCGTTGTGCCTGAGCCCGTCGGCCCCCATGCGCCAGCCTGCCGCTTCGAGGAGGGCGGCGGCCCGGGCCGGGTTGGGAAGGGGGTGGCTCTGCCAGTCATGGGCCCACATCTCCGGCGGCCAGAAGGAGGTGGCCCGGCGCGTGGGAAGGAAGCGGCTGCCCCGCGCCAGTTCCTTCCAGGGGATCAGCTCAGCCAGGGCCTGCCGGAGGGCCTTGTCGCCCAGCAGGCTCCGGCGGGGATCGCAGTTGAGGAAGATCAGGCCCAGGCTGGCCTGCGGCACCGAGACCGCCCGCGCGATCCCGTCCCCCGCCCCGGCCTTCCGGACCAGGTAGTACCTCAGGGCCCCGACTCCCGAGAAGTGGTATCGGCCCTCCTTGAAGGCCGGAAGAATCCGCTTCACTTCCTCCGCGTCCGAGATCTCGATGCTGGGCCAGAGACCGCCGTGGACCCCGCGATAGTCGGGCCAGCGCTCCAGCAGCATGAACTTCGTGGTGGCCTTGCCCGCGAGCCGGTAGGGTCCGGAGCCCACGGGCTGGAAATTGATCGGGGCCAGTCTCGGGTTGTCCGGCACTTCGTAGTGGCGCCTGGGAACGGGGATGAAGTTGTACAGGTCGGACAGGAGGGTTCCCCGGGGGCGATCCAGGTGGATCCTGGCCGTCAGGGGTCCCTCGGCGACCACCCGGTTGAAGCTCGTCACGCCTCCGGCCGTGTCCGCCACCTCCCGGACCCGGGGAAGCTTCAGGGAGCGCCAGGTGAAGACCAGGTCCTCGGCGTCGATGGGCTGGCCGTCGTGCCAGGTCAGGCCCGGCCGCAGCTTCAGGAGGACTTCCCGCCCGCCCTTCAGGACCGTCCAGGATTCGAGCATCTCAGGCAGGTAGTTCCCCGCTGCGTCGATGGTCACGAGGCGGTCGAAGAGCAGGTCCACGGCCTCGCCATCCACGTCCTGGCTGACCAGGAGCGGATTGAGCGTCGTCCAGGCGCTGGTGGCGATGCGGATGGGCTTCCCGGCCCAGAGAATGGCGGAGAGGCAGAGGGACAGGAGGAGGAAGCACCGGCGCATGGTGCCCATCTCATCGGTCCCCCGCCGTCCCCCGTGAATCCGGGCTAGAGTGCCTTGGCCACCGTCTCCACCAGCACCACCAGCGCCTCGGCCATGCTCTGCCCTTCGCGAGGGGGATTCTCCACCACGGTGCCCACCAGCTTCTGGGCGCTCCCGGGCCGGGTGGCGAACAGGTAGAAGGTGGGCACCCGGTGCAGAGCCTGAGGTGGCACCCCCTTCGGCCAGGCCCCGGGATCCAGCTTCTTGTCCCGGTTCACGCCCAGGTAGTGGACCTCGATGAAGGGGTTGGGCTCGGCTTCCAGGGCCAGCAGGTACGGCAGGTGGTATTGGCTGTCGGCGCACCAGGAGCCGAACACGGCCACCAGCGCGAAGGGTTGCCGGATGGCCGCCCAGCGGGCCTTCAGATTGGCGTTCACCTTCACCTTGGCCAGGTTGTCCCGGTAGGCGGGCCGGTGGGCCAGGATGGCCTCGGCCGTCACCTCGCCGAGCAGCAGGGGCCTGTGATCCGGGGGGTCGGACTGGGACCCGGCGGGGAGCTTTCTCGCGGGCTGGGCGCTGATTCCCTGATGGGCCGGCAGGACCAGGGCTCCGAGGGCCAGAACGGCAGCTTTCATGGGTTTCTCCGGAACCGAGTCTAGCCTCACCCATAAACTTGACTCATTCGCTCAGGAATACTAGCCTGGAGCCTGGAGAACCTTCTGTGAAGATCTCGGCCCGAGGCAGGTACAGCATGCAGGCCCTGTTCGACTTGGCCCACCACAGCCACGGCCAGCCGGTGCCCCTGCATGTCATCGCGGAGCGCCAGAAGCTCTCCCTGCCCTTCCTGGAGCAGATCTTCAACAAGCTCAAGAAGGCCGGCGTGGTCGCCAGCGTGCGCGGCCCAAAGGGTGGCTACATCCTCACGCGGCCCTGCAACCAGGTGAGCGTGGGCGAGGTGCTGCGCCTCACGGACAGCAGCTTCTACGCGGCCGCCAAGGAGGATCCGAAGTCCGCCAACAAGGTGCTGATGGCGGACGAGCGCATGAGCCGGCTGCTCTGGAACCGCCTGAACGACCACATCTCAGCCTTCATGGAGAAGGTGACCTTCGCGGACCTCTGCTCGGAGACGTCCAGCAACACCTGCCCCGACTGCACCTGCCCCGAGTACGTCAAGGATGTCCAGGGCCAGATCGTGCGCGGCGAACGCAAGGCCTGCGGCGTGATGTGACCCGTCTGCGGAAGGGCCCTAGCCCTTCCCCTTGACGCAGAGGCACGAGGTCTCGGCACTCACCTGGGCGCGGGCCTGGGCGCGCCGCAGGTCCTCCGCCGCCGCCGCGGCCTCGGGCCTCCGCCCCTGGGCCGCCAGGGCCTTCTGGAGTCCCAGGAGGGACCAGTAGTTGGCGGGGTAGGCCTTGAGGTCGGTGCGGTAGACGGCCTCGGCCTCCTTGGCCCGGCCGGCGGAGAGGAGCACGGCCCCCAGGGCGTGGCGGGCCGGAACCACGCAGGCGGGGGGCTCGTCGTACTTCAGGGCGTCCTCCAGGCGCACGGCCTCCTGGAGGCGCTGCACCGCCTCGTCCACCCGGCCCTGGCCGTAGGCGATCTCGCCCGCGAGGAAGGCGCGGAAAACCTGCATCACCTGGCGGGCAGGGTTGGCGCCCCACATGTGGCCCTCGGGGATCGCGGGCAGGGCCGCTTCGAAGGCGGCCTGGGCCTTGAGTGCCTCATCACCGCGGCCCGTGGCCGCGAAGGCCGTGCCCCGCAGGGCGTGCCAACTGGCCGTGGCCAGGGGCAGCCGGGCGTCCGGCGCAGGCTCCGCCAACAGCTCTTCCCACAGGCCGAACCGCTTCAGGGCCTCCCAGTGACGGGTGGCGTAGGCCTCGGCGAAGGTGGCATTGGCCACCACCCAGTCCAAGGGGAAGGCGGTCACCACGGCCTTGGTCTGGGCCAGTGCCACCTCCTTGCGGCCCTCCATGAGGGCCGTGTAGGCCAGGAAATCGGCGTTGTGCACCATGTAGATCCCGTAGAACCCGATCTCCGGCTGACGGGCCCGGTAGCGGCCGTCGGCCTCCATGGCCCGCTCATTGGCTTCGGCGGCTCCGCCCCAGTCGCCGATCCGCGCGTAGATGTGGCCGGGCATGTGGACCAGGTGGCCGGCATCGGGCGCCAGGCGGCGCAGGCGATCCGCGGCGGCCTTGGCCCGCTCGGGCTGGGGCGAGCCCTCGTAGGCGTGGATGGTGAGGTGGAGGGCCAGGGGATGGTTCGGCGCCAGGGCCAGGGCCCGGCGGAGGGCGGCCAGGATCTCCAGGGTGCCGGGCTGGGGTTCCCCCGCCCGGGACCACTGGTCCCAGGGTCGCGTGTCCATGAGGGCCTCCGCGTAGAGGGCCGCCACGTCGGCGTCCTTGGGGAAGCGGGCGGCCACCCGCCCCATGGCCTGGGCGTAGGCCGCGTCCAGGGCGCCGCGGTCCGCGGGGTTGGGCATGGCGTAGCGGGTCGCCAGGGCCTCGATGAGGGCCCGCTCCACGGGCGGCGCCCCGGCGGCGCGCTTCCGGGCCTCGCCCAGGGCCTCCCAGGCCGCCTTGGCCTGGGCCTCATCCATGACCGGGTTGTTGATGTGGGGCCCGTTCACCAGGGCCAGTCCCCACCAGGCCATGGCACAGTCCGGATCCAGGCGCAGCGCCTCCTGGAAGGCCCGGACGGCGGCCTCGTGGTTGAAGGCATAGGCCCAGACCAGCCCCTGGTTGAAGGCCGCCTGGGCCCCGGGAACCCGGGTGGCGACCCGGCGCTGATGCTTTCCCAGGTTGTAGGGGCGCCAGGGGGTGGGCGCCAGGCCGGATTCAGAGCCGGCGGCCGACATCAGGGTGCAGGCGAGGAGCAGCGCGGGAAGCAGCAAACCCATAAATCACCTCATGAATCATGCCGGTCCAAACAATAATCAGGTGGGATTAAAAAGGCAATGTCGTCGATTTGACGATCAATCGTGCGATTCCGTCAGGGTGCTATGGTTTCCTTTTGGATGCACCCTGCATGAGCAATCCCTGCGCCCTGCCCAGCCTGGCCCTGCCGCCCACCGAGGCGGACCTGAAGACCCTCCCCCGCCTGGAGAAGAAGCTCGCCCGCCGCGTGGGGGAGACGAACGCCGCCTACCGCCTGGTCGAAGACCGCGACCGCATCCTCGTGGCCGTGAGCGGCGGCAAGGATTCCTGGGCCCTCCTGGACATCCTGGAGCGACTGCGCAAGCGGGCGCCCGTCACCTTCACCGTGGAGGCCGTCACGGTGGATCCGGGCTTCCCCCAGTTCAACCCCGATCCCATCGCCGAGGTCTGCGAGCGCCTCGGCGTGCCCCACCACATCATTCCCGCTCCCATCGACAAGATGGTGCGCGGCAAGCCCGAGGAGCTGCCCTGCATCATCTGCTCCCGGCTGCGCCGCGGTGTGCTCTACTCCTTCGCCAAGCAGAAGGGCTTCACCAAGATCGCCCTGGGCCACCACCTGGATGACCTGCTGGAGACCCTGCTCATCAACCTCTTCTTCGAGGGCCGCCTCAGCACCATGCCCCTGCGCCTGGTGAGCGACGATGGCGCCAACACCGTCATCCGCCCCCTGGGCACCTGCGAGGAGAAGGATCTCCAGCGCTATGCCTGGCTGCGGGGCTTCCCCATCGTGCCCTGCGGCTGCCCCCTCTGCGGCTGCTCCAGCCTGGAGAGCCGCCGCAAGCAGGTGAAGGAGCTCGTCGCTTCCATGGAAACGAGCATCCCCCGCCTCAAGGCCTCCATGCTGGGCGCCATGGGCAACGTGAAGCTCACGCACCTCCTCGACCTGAACCTCGGTGCCCTGAACGCGAAGGGCGTGGATGAAGCCGTGGAGAGGCTGGGCTAGTCCAAACTCAGCCACAATCCCTTGAGGTAGAACCCCTCGGGGTGGTTCAAGGCGTAGGCATGATCGCTCGGCTGGCCGAGGTGGGCCAGCACCCTCGCTTCGCGGCCGGCCTCCAGGAGGGCGGTCCACACGGCCTCCTGGAAGCGGGTGCGGTCCAAGTGCTGGCTGCAGGAGAAGCACCACAGCATGCCGCCGGGGGCCGTGGCCCGGGCGCCGAGGCGGAAGACGTCCTTGTAGGCCTTGAAGGCCTTGTCCACGTCCTTGCGCTGCTTGGCGAAGGCGGGAGGATCGACGATCACGCGGTCCCAGCCGAAGGGTTCCAGCTGCCGCATGAGCTCGAAGGCATCCCCCTCCATCCGCAGGTGGGCGGCCGGATCCAGGCCGTTGGCGGCCCAGTCGCGCTCGGCCTGGTCCAGGGCCGGGGCGCTGATGTCGAGCGTGGCCACTTCCGCGGCGCCTCCAAGGCCGGCGTGGATGCTGAAGCCGCCGGTGTAGCCGAAGGCGTTGAGCACGCGCTTGCCCTTCGACAGGCGGCCCAGCTGCAGGCGGTGCTCCCGCTGATCCAGGAAGAAGCCGGTCTTCTGGCCCCGCAGCAGGTCCACGGTGAGCTTCGCCCCGCCTTCACGCACGGTCACGGGGCCCGCGAGGCTGCCCTTGAGCAGGCGGTTCACGGGATCCAGACCTTCCTCCCGCCGGCCGGACTGGCTCCGCTCCACGAAGGCCGTGATGCCTTCGCGCATGCCGAGCTCGAAGAGGATGGGCCACCAGGTATCGCGCAGGAGCTCCAGGCCCGCCGTGCCCACCTGCAGCACCAGGGCCGAGGCATAGCGATCCACCACCAGGCCGGGCAGCCCATCGCCTTCGCCGAAGATCCAGCGGCAGCCGCCTTCGGGATCCCAGAGGCCCAGCTCCTTGCGCAGGGCCAGGGCCGATTCGAACCGATCGCGGAAGAAGGCCTCGTCCAGGGGCGCGTCCTCGAAGCGGAAGAGCCGCGCGGCCAGGGGGTTGGTCGGGCTGGCCGTGCCGATGCCCAGCACGCAGCCCGAGTCGTCCGCCAGCCGCACCAGGGCTGCGTCCGCAGGCTTCGCCAGGGCGCCTGAGAACACCCATGGGTGCCGCTTGGAGATCAGCGCCTCCTTGCCGGGCTTGAGGCGGAGCAGGGGATAGGGCCAACGGGGCGTGTTCATCCCTCCAGGGTAGCCCGATAACTTTCGGCTACTCTCGAGGGATGCGCTGTTTCGCCCTCTTCGCCGGCCTCTTCTCCATCCTGCTCCAGGCGGCGCCACCAGTGGTGATCCTCAGCGCCGACGGCGTGGGCGCCTCCCAGTTCACGCCCCGCACCATGCCGAGGCTGTGGGCGCTGGCCCAGCAGGGGCGCCGCGGCGAGGGGCTCCCCCCCTTCCCCGCCACCACGTTCAACGGCCACACCACGATCGCCACGGGCTGCTGGCCCGAGCACCACGGCGTGGTCGCCAATAGCTACCGGGATCCCGGCACCGGCGGCATGGTGGCCGTGGCCCACCGCATCGAGGACTTCCAGCGCGAGCCCCTGTGGGTGGCCGCCACCCGCAGCGGTGTGCGGACCGCCGTCTACCACTGGGTGGGCGCCACAGGTCCTTGGGAGGGCGTGACGCCCTGGCGGCTGCAGACCTTCCAGCCCGGCCGCCCGGACACCGAGGGCCTGGCCTTCACGGAACGGGCATTGGACGAAGGCGCCGGGCTGGTGATGGTCTACCTCTCGGGCACCGACGAGGAGGGCCACCTCCAGGGGCCCACGAGCCGGGCCACCCGGGCCAAGCTCAAGCACATGGACGGAGAGCTCGCACCCTGGCTCCAGCGCCTCCTCGGGAAGCACGCCGGACTCCGGGTGATCCTGGCCGCGGACCACGGCATGGCCCCCATGCGCCGTCGCATCCACCTGCCCTCCATCCTGGACGGCATCCCCTGCGACCTGGTCACCCATGGAGGCAGCGCCTATGTGTATCTCAAGGACCCGAGCCGGGGCGCCCAGGCCCTGGCCAAGCTGCGCAAGGCCGGGCTCACCGCCTGGCCCAGGGCCGAGGTGCCCCGGAGCTTCCACCTGGCGGCCAACGCCCGCGTGGGGGATCTGGTGGTGCTGGCCTCCGAGGGCCAGTGGCTCTCCAGGGCCCGGTCCAGCCGCGAGGAGCAGGACGAGCGGCGGGGCCGGGCCGGCGCTCATGCCTACAGCCCGGCGACACCTTCGATGCGCACCTGGCTGGTGGTGCTGGGGACCGGCCGCGGCCCCTTGGGAAGGGTCCCCCTCTGGGATCTGGCCCCCACGGCGGCCGCCTGGCTCGGCATCCGCTGGACCACGCCACCGGACGGACGGCCCCTGGCGTTCGGGAACTGATCGCTACTTCGCCCGCGCCGCCAGCCAGGCCAGGCACTGGGCTTCGCCTTCGGCACTGGGCCCGTCGTGGCCCCGGCCGGGCTCCGCGAGGAAGGTGACCTGGGCCCCGGCGGCCCTCAGCCCTTCGACCATCTGGACCGTCTTGGCGAAGGGGCAGTTGCGGTCCTCCGTGCCATGGACGATGAAGAAGGCCTCGCCCTTCAGTCGGGCGAGGTTCGCGGGATCGAGGGCATCGGGATGGCCCGTGCCCAGCCACTGGGGACCGAGGTCGGGCTGTCCGGCGAGTACCACGAGGCCGCGGAAGTGCCCCGGCTGGGCCAGGGCCGTGCGGTAGACGCCGTAGCCGCCCATGCTGAAACCCGCGAGGAACACGCGCTCGGGGTCCACCGGGTAGTGGGCCAGGACGTCGGCCACCGCCTCCCGCAGGTCCTCCTGGGCGTGATTGGCGCTGTAGCAGTTGGAGGTGCCCCGGCCCCGGGGGGCCAGCTGAATCCAGCCCTCGGGCGCCCGGCTGCGGTCGAGCATCCCGCGGTCGTCGTCCCCGCTGCCATGGAGGTAGACCAGCAGGGGTACCCGGACCTCCGGCTTCAGGCCCTCCGGCACCCGCACGGTGTAGGGCTGGAGCGTGCCGTCCACGGCCGAGCGGTAGGCCCGGCGCTGGATGCCCGTCCGGCTGGCCACCGGATCCCGGCCTGAGGCCACGGCCCGCAAGTCGCGGTCCAGGTCCTCCAGCGCGGCCCGCAGGCGCCCGGCGGTCTCATGGGGTTTCAGCTGCGCCAGCGCCGCCTCCGCCTCCGCCAGCCGGAACTGGAGGGTGGCCCGGCTGCCCTCGGGCAGGACTTCGGCACGATCCAGCGTGGACCGGAGCGCCGGAAGGGCCGAGGCGGGAAGCACCGTGATGCCCCGCTGGACCAGGGTGGACCCGGGTCCCTCCACCTCCAGCCGGTAGCCGCCGGCGGGCAGGCGCAGGGCGAGCGCCAACGGCTCCGGGCGCGGCGTGGGATGCGTGGGGGCCATCACCCGCCGGCGCACCAGGACCTCGCCCTCCCCGTTCTGGATCCGCAGCGACAGCGGCAATCCCGTGGCGGCCGATCCCACCGCGGCCACCCGCAGCCCGAGGGATTCCCCCTCGCGCAGGGTCGCCCGCAGCGGCTCGGCGGCCCAGGCCGGACTTGCATTCACCCCGGGGGCCTCGAAGGTCAGCGGCCGGTAGCGCCGCGGGCTGTCCTCCGAGCCCAGGCGGGGATCCTCCACGAGGGCATGGCGCACCTTCCCCCTGCCGGCCTCTGCCTGCACATAGGCCAGGTTCAGCCCGATGGAGCCCGGCTCCCGCAGCCACGGGTGGTAGGGCGGCATCGAAGCCCAGGGCACAAGGACCTCGAAGGAGGCCCGCCCGCCGCCGCTGGTCCAGGCGAAACGGGCCCCGGGCAGGGGCGCCATCTCCAGGGCGCGGTCCCGGTACCAGGTGAAGGCGAACTGCCAGGTGCGCTGGCCCTCGGGTTCGGGCGAGAAGCCCAGCACCCGGAACGCGTCGGCGGGGCTGCCGCCTGGCCCTGCCGTGGCCAGCACCAGCAGCAGGCCGTCCCCGTTCTGGTAGGCCCGGTCGCGGCAGCGCACGGAGTCCTGGGCGGCCTCCACCTGCAGGTAGAGGAAGTCGGCCCCGTAGGCCACGCGAGCCTTCACGCCCCCGGCCGGGTCGCCGAGGGGGATGGACGGCAGGCCGGCCAGCCCCTCGTCCAGCCTTCCGTCCATCACGGGCGCGGCGGCCAGGAAGGGCACCCTGAGCGGCGGCGCGGGATCTCCCGCCCACGCCGCCAGGCATGCCAGCCCCCACCCGAAGGTCCGCCATCGGCCCACAAAACCTCCCGACCTTGGAGTGGTCTACGGAGTGCCCTGTGGGGGATTTAGTTTCACCAGATCAGGGCCAGCAGCACCTGGGCAAGGACGATCTTCAGGATGGTGGCCAGCGGATACACCGTGGCGAAGCCCACGTTGGGCAGGTCGTTGCCCGTGTGGTGGTTCGCGTAGCCCAGCACCACGGGCTGGGTGTGGGTGCCGGCCAGGATGCCGAACATGATGTTCAGCGGGATGCCGAAGAGCTTGTGCCCCAGCAGCATGGTGAGGGAATCCGCCACGAGGCAGACCAGGAAGGCCGCACCCAGGAAGAGAGGCAGCACGGAGACGTTCTGGGAGACGATGGCCCGGAAGCCCTCGCCCGAGATGACGCCGATGCCCGCCGCGAAGAGCACCAGGCCGAACTGACGGATGGTGTGGTTGGCGCTGTAGGGGAAGTTCACGACGAGGGGGCCGATGCGGTGGAAGCGCCCCAGGATCAGCGCCACGGCCAGGGGTCCGCCCGCGAAGCCCAGCTTGAAGATGATGCCGTGGCTCAGGGGGATGGGCACCTGGCCCAGGGCCAGGCCCGCCGCCAGCCCCATGGCGAAGGTGAGGAAGCTCACTTCGCTGAGGTCCCGGTAGCTGTCGCCGAAGAACTCCTCGATGGCCTCGATGTTGTCCCGGCGGGTGGTCACGCGGACGCGGTCGCCCAGCTCCAGCACCGTGTCGCCGTCAGGGACGAACCAGAGGTCGCCCCGGCGCACGCGGGTGATGATGGCCGCGTGCTTGTTGATGAGGTCGAGCTTGCCCAGGGGGATCCCCACCACGTCACGGCTGGAGACGAAGACCCGCGTGGCGTCCAGGGCGCTCTGGTCCCGGTCCAGCTCCACGTGGCTGCGCGGGCCGATGAGCGCTTCGACCCTGGCCAGGTCCTCTGGGGAACCCACGACCGTGACCAGGTCCTCCAGCTGCAGGCGGAAATCCGGCCCGGGGATCAGCAGCTCCGCCTTGCGCAGCACCCGGCCGAAGACCACGTGGAGCCCCTGGGGGGCGCGGATGTCCCGCTTGGTCATGGACACCGCTTCCGGCTGGGTCACCCGCAGGGTCCAGACCTCCAGCTTCTGGTGGCCGGTCTGGTAGTCCTTGAGTCCGTTTGCCTCCTCCTGCAGGTTCACCCGGAAGACCTTCGAGCTGACGAGGATGATCAGCATGGGGACCAGCACGCCGATGGGATAGGCGATGGCGGAGGCCACGGTGGGCTGGGCCAGTTCCACGGGCCCCACCCCCGTCATGGTCTTCACCCGCTCGATGACGCCGGCCAGGGCCGGCATGTTTGTGAAACTGCCCGTGAGCAGGCCCGCGGCGTAGCGGGCGTTGAAGCCCAGGGCCTTGGCCAGCACCACCACGAAGACCGTGGAGGCCAGCATCACCAGCAGCACCACCGCGTTCTTCTTCATGCCCTCCCGGCTGAAGGCGGCCCAGAAGCTGTGGGAGATGGACAGGCCCATGGCATAGACGAACACCGCCAGGCCCAGCTCATAGACCAGCTTCATCTCCTTGGAGATGTCCTTCTTGAGACCTGGATCGAGGCCCGGCGCCATCACCAGGGCGCCCAGGGCGATGCCCGCGAAGAGGATGCTGGCGATGCCGAAGGAGGCCCCGGCCACGCGGATCTTGCTGATGGGGTAGCCCAGCGCCACCACGGCGAACAGCATCAGGAGGGGGTTGTGCGCGAAGAAGAAGAGGACCTGCTCGATCATGCCTGCTCCACATCGGGACCGACGCCCGGGGGGTTCATGTCAACCGCTTGAGGGCCGCGGCCAGGGCCTCCACCTCGCCCGGCAGCGCGTCCGGCAGCAGAGAGAAGCGGAGCACCGACCGCGCGTCCTCCAGACTGTACCCCAAGGTCGTGATGGCGTGGCTCGGCTTGACGGAGCCGCTGTGGCAGGCGCTGCCCGTGCTCACGGCGAAGCCGGCCAAGTCCAGGGCCACCTGGAGCGCCTCCCCGGAGCGGCCGCGGAACAGCATGCAGCTCGTGTTCGGCAGGCGGGGCAGGTCCCGCCCGATCACCCCGAATCCCCGATTCCACGCGGTGATCTCGGCCTCGAAGGCGTCCCTCAGGGGGGCCAGGGCCGCGTTCCGGGCGCCCCGCTCGGGCAGGTGGCGCACGGCCGCAGCCAGGCCCAGGATGGCCGGCAGGTCCTCCGTGCCGCCGCGCCTGCGGCGCTCCTGGGGGCCCTCCATCACGATCTCCCAGGGCAGGCCCGGCCGCATCCAGAGCAGGGCCGCGCCCCGGGGCCCCCCCACCTTGTGGCCGCTGAACACGGCGGCATCGCAGTCCGAGAGGTCCACCGGGACCTTGCCCCAGGCCTGGCAGCAGTCCTTGATCCGCACCGCGTCGAGCACCGCGGGCATGGTGTAGAGCAGGCCGGTCTCGTTGTTGGCGGCCATCTGCACCACTGTGGCGCAGTCGGGCGGAAGCTCCGGCAGCCAGGCCAGCCTGGACCAGTCGCGCAGGGGGTTCAGGCAGGCGCTGTGTTCTCCGGGGAACACGGCGGCGGGCCGGTCCCCCAGCGCGGCCTGCAGGCCGCGGATGAGCAGGTGGAGCGCCTCTGTGGCGCTGGCGCAAAACACCAGCTCCCCGGGCTCCACACCCAGGGAGGCGGCGATCTCCCGGCGGGCCTCCTCCAGCCGGAAGCGCGCCCGCTGGCCCTCCCGGTGGGTGCTGGTGGGATTGGCCCAGTCCTCCGCCATCGCGCTCCGCACCGCCTCCACCGCCTCCGGGTGGGGCGGCGTCGTGGCGTTGGCGTCGAAGTAGAGGCGGGGCATGGGACCAATGTACCCTGAGGCCATGCCCAAATCCCTGGAAGGCAAGCTCGTCGTCGCCATCTCCTCCCGCGCCCTCTTCGACTTCGAGGAGGAGAACCGGGTCTTCGAAGAAAGCGACGACCGGGCCTACATGGACCTGCAGCTCGCGCGCCTGGACGTGCCCGCCAAGCCCGGCGTGGCCTACCCGCTGGTGAGGAAGCTGCTGGCCTTCAACACGGAGGCGGAGAACCGCGTGGCCGTGGTGATCCTCTCCCGCAACGACCCGGTGAGCGGCCTGCGGGTCTTCCGCAGTGCCCAGGAGGCGAAGCTCCAGCTGGAACGCGGCGTCTTCACCCGGGGCCGCAACCCCTACCCCTACCTCACCTCCCTGGGCGCGAACCTGTTCCTCTCGGCCAAGGAAGAGGACGTGCGGGCCGCCCTCAGTGCGGGGTTCGCCGCCGCCCGCGTCTATCCCGACAGTGCCGTGGCCGCGGACCGTCATCCCGACGAGATCCGCATCGCCTTCGACGGCGACGCGGTGCTCTTCAGCGACGAGGCGGAGCGGGTCTATGCCGAGGGCGGTCTGGCGGCCTTCCAGGCCCACGAGATCGAGCGGGCGGGCGTCCCCCTGCCCCCGGGCCCCTTCAAACCCCTGCTGGAGGCCCTGCGCCCCCTCCAGGACGTGGCGGCCGGGGCCCCCATGCATGTCCGCACCGCCCTGGTCACGGCCCGCAGCGCGCCGGCCCACGAGCGCGCCATCCGCACCCTCATGGCCTGGAACATCCAGGTGGACGAGGCCATGTTCCTGGGCGGCCTGGAGAAGGCCGACTTCCTGCGCGAGTTCGAGCCCGACTTCTTCTTCGACGACCAGACGGGCTACTGCGACACCGCCTCCCGCGTGGGGCCCACGGGCCATGTGGTGAGCGGCGTGAAGAACGAGGCGCCCAAGGCCTGAGGCAGGGCTCAGCCGCCCTGGGCCGCCTTGGCCAGGGCCGTGTGGAACTCGGCCTTGCCCATGAGCTTCCGGATGGCGCCGGGGAGGGCCTGCTCGTAGGCCTGCTTCACGTTGCCGCCGCCAAAGTAGCCGGCCGCGTGCTGGAAGGCGTCCATGACCGTGTCCGAGTAGACCTCCTTGCCCTGGGCGTCGCGGATGCGCACCAGGAGGCTCACCTCCGCCCGGCTGTCGCCGGCGAAGAACCCGGAGTTGTACCGGTGCACGAAGGTCAGGAGGTCGATCTGGAGCGGCACCTTGCCGTCCTCGAGGCCGTAGCCCCGGGCCTTCAGCTCGGCTTCCACCGCCCGCTTCAGCAGGGGAAGGATGTCCTCGTCGTTGAGGATGGGGGCGGTCTCAGCGCCGAAGCCGTTGATCTTTTTCGCCACCTCCCGGCTGGGATTGGGCCTCAGGTCCTTGACCTCCACCTTGATCCTGATGGCTTCGGCCCCCTTCACCCGCTCAGCCTGGACCGGGCCCGGGTACTCGATGTGGATGGTCTCGGTGGTGAAGGCACAACCGAGGGCGAGGCTCAGGCAGACCGCGGCGGAACTGCCCTTGAAAGTCGGGCGAACGTCCATGGCTCCTCCTGGTAGAAAACCAGCTCCATTTTACACCCTGTCGTCAAATACGCCCGACCGGCTGGGGTCCAAATCCGCGCCACGGCTACACTCGAAGGAATGGAGGATCCATGTCCCGCAAGCTGGTGGAGTGCGTGCCCAACATCTCGGAAGGCCGGGATGCCGCGAAGATCAAGCAGGTGACGGACGCCATCGCCGCCGTGCCCGGCGTGACGATCCTGGACGTGGATCCCGGCGCCGACACCAACCGCACCGTCATCACCTTCGTGGGCGAGCCCGAGGCCGTGCTGGAGGGCGCCTTCACGTGCATCCGGGAGGCCGCGAAGGTCATCGACATGCGCCACCAGCACGGGGCCCACCCCCGCATGGGCGCCACGGACGTGACCCCCTTCGTGCCCGTGGAGGGCGTGACCATGGAGGACTGCGCCGAACTGGCGCGCCGCCTGGGCAGGCGGGTGGCCGCGGAGCTGGCCATCCCCGTCTACCTCTACGAATCCGCCGCCTCGCGGCCCGAGCGCCGCAACCTGGCCGAGGTGCGCCGGGGCGAGTACGAGGGGCTTGAGAAGAAGCTCCAGGATCCCGCCTGGCAGCCCGACTTCCCCGCCCCGTACCACGCCCAGGCCGGGGCCTGCATCATCGGCGCCCGGGAGTTCCTCGTGGCCTACAACGTCACCCTGAATTCCCACGACAGGGCCCACGCCACGGACATCGCCTTCGAGCTGCGCGAGAAGGGCCGCGTGGCCCGCCGCGGCCGGGTGAAGCCCTACTACCAGGCTGGCGAGCTGGTGTTCTACACCGAGGGCAGCTTCCCCTGCGGCAACTGCGAATTCACGGGGGCCACCTGGCAGGAGGTGGTGGACCACTGCGCCTCGGCGCACGGCTACGACCTGCCCGCCCTCATGCGCCTCAACGACGTGGACCCGGCGAATCCCGTGGGCCAGAAGGTGCGCCGCCGCGGCCTCTACGATCACTGCAAGGCCATCGGCTGGTACGTGGACACCTACCGCCGCGCCCAGATCAGCATCAACCTCACGAACTACAAGCAGACGGCACCCCACACCGTCCTCGAGACGGCGCGCCAGCTGGCGGCCGAGCGCGGCCTCGTGGTCACCGGCAGCGAGATCGTGGGCCTGGTGCCCTTCCAGTGCCTGCTGGCCTCGGGCCGCTACTACCTGAAGGCCATGGGCAAGTCCACGGGCGTACCCACCGCCGACATCCTGGAGACGGCCGTCTTCTCCATGGGCCTGGCAGATGTCGCGCCCTTCGAGATCGAGAAGAAGGTCCTGGGCCTGCCCACCCACGATCCGAAGGCCCTGGTCTCCATGCCGGTCCACGCCTTCGGCGACGAGGTCAGCCGCGACACGCCGGCCCCCGGCGGCGGCTCCATCGCGGCCCTGGCGGGCAGCCTCGGCGCGGCCCTCGCCAGCATGGTGGCCAACCTGGCCCAGGGCGGGCCGGATGCCGAGAAGGACGCCTGGCTCATCGCCCTCGCCGAGAAGGCCCAGGAGCTCAAGGACCGCCTGATGGTGGCCGTGGACGCCGACACCAACGCCTTCAACGCCTTCATGGACGCCCGCCGCCTGCCGGACGCCACGCCCGAGCAGAAGGCCGCCCGGCACGAGGCCATGCAGGCCGGACTCAAGGTGGCCATCGACGTGCCCCTGGACACGGCCAGGGCCAGCTTCGCCGCCCTGGAGCTGGCGGGCGAGGCCTCCCGCCTCGGCAAGGTGGCCTCCATCACCGATGCCGCCGTGGGCGCCCAGATGGCCTTCGCCGGCGTGCGTGGCGGCATCTGGAACGTGGTCATCAACCTCAAGGACATCACGGATGCGGGCTACGTGGCCGACATGCAGTCGCAGTGCGCGGACCTGCTGGCCCAGGCCACGGGGAAGCTGGCCGAGGTGACCGCCTTCATCGACCAGAAGCTCCTAGACCGGCTCAACAAGGCCAGGAAGTAGCCGCAGCGCCTGGGCGCAAAAGAGGGGGCCGGCCGGCCCCCTCTCGCGTTAAGCCCTGTCCCCTACTCGTAGATGCCGGCGCCGATGACCATGCCGTTCACGAGCTCGACCCAGGAGGCCTTCTTCATCACCTTGTTGTTCTGGGCGGGGTTCAGCTCCTTGTACTCGATCCACCCGCTGCCCTTCTCCTTGACGAGCTTGGTCCAGTCCTGGATCCAGAACTTGCCGTCGGGATCCTTGGCGGTCCAACGGTTCACGCCCACCAGCTCCCGGCGGACCCCGTGGGCCAGGACCTTGCCCTCGACGTCGTATGAAGATGTAGAGGTCGTTGTTCTGCCCCTTGTTGAAGTGGAACTGGCCTTTGACGCCGGACACTTCTTCCAGGAACTTCTCCTTGGGGTTCTTTTTCGCGAAGTCCACGGCCTGCTTCACAAAGGCCTTGGCCTGGTCGCGGGTCTGGGCCGCCAGGGGGAGGGCCACGCAGGCCGTCAACAGCAGCAGGGACCACATCTTCCGCATGTTTTCTCCTATTCGAATCCCCGTCTTCGGGGCACTTTCTGTTAGCGGACGAATCATTCGCTTGCTTTAATATCGGGCCGCCTTTTGGTAGGGTCGCGATTCAACTTCGACCCGCAACGCGCCGAAGCGAGTCTGTTCATCTGCTTTTTTTTGCAAGGGGGACATTCCGATGAAAAGCAAAGGGTTGGCCCTCAAGTTCTTCCTTCCAGTGTCCTTAGCGCTGGCAGCCCTGCTCGGCCTGGTCATCTGGGGCGTCAGCGCCTACCAGATCTCCCAGGGCGAGAAGGCCTTCGAGGAGCACCTGACCTCCCTGGCGGTCGCCTCCCGCTCCATGTTCCACGCCGATGCCGAGGAATACTGCCGGACCCGGGGGATGACCTTCCACCGCGTGGCTGAGGGCCGCTTCTCCGCGGATCCGACCGAGGCGGCCTTCGAGCGGAGCGGCATGAGCCAGTTCGAGGCGAATCCGGCCCAGGAGTACAAGGTGGGCCAGTTCCAGAACGCCAGCGGCGATCCCAGGATCTACGTGCTCAGCCAGGGGCGGCTGAAGGATTCCTGCGTCACCTGCCACGGCGCGTTCGGCATCGAGACCTTCAAGGCCAGGAAGGTGGGCGACCTGGTCGCCTCCTTCGGCGTCTCCATGTCCACCGCGGAGCTGTACCGGACCCAGCGCAACATCCGGATCCTGTCGATCCTGGCCGGCCTCGGCCTGCTGATCCTCATCAGCGTCATCATGACCCACCGGGTGAAGGCCTCCATCCTGACGCCCCTCGGACACCTGTCGACGGCCATCGGCCGGGTGGCCACCGGGGACATGACCGTGAAAGCCCCCGTCGAAAGCCAGGACGAGATCGGCCAGCTCGCCCACACCTTCAACGGCATGGTCTCCGACCTCAACCGGGCGCTGGGGAACATGGGCCAGGCCTCCGAGCAGGTGGCCTCGGGCAGCACCGAGCTGGCCGCCAGCGCGGAGCAGATGAGCCAGACCGTCCAGGAGACGGCCCGGGTGGGCGAGAACCTCCGCGAGGCCGGCCGTGAGGTCCTGCAGGCCCTCCGCCAGCTGGATGCGAACGTGGAGGCCATGGGGGAACGGACCCGCCAGACCGGGGCCAAGACCGACGCGGCCGTGAAGGACACGGACCAGGGCGCGGAGCGGGGCCGGGGCACGGCCGAGGGCATGCAGGCCATCCAGCAGGCCACCTCGCGCATCGTCCAGGCCGTCAAGGTGATCCAGGGCCTGGCCCGCCAGACCAACCTGCTTTCGCTCAACGCCGCCATCGAGGCGGCCAAGGCCGGGGCCCAAGGCAAGGGCTTCGCCGTGGTGGCCGAGGAGGTGCGCATCCTCGCCGACCGCAGCGGGCAGAGCGCCAAGGAGATCGAGGAGACCATCCACGCCATGCAGGACGCCGTGCGGGATGGCGCCTCCAGCGTGGACGTGACCCTGCACCACCTGGAGGCCATCCGGGACCGGATCTCCGAGGTGTCGGGGAACATCCACGACATCGGCGGCCTCAGCCTCGGCCAGGCCCAGACCAGCCAGGAGGTGGGGCGCCTCATGAACCAGACCGCCTTGCAGCTGGATCAGAACGCCACGGCCACCCACCAGCTGGCCGCCACCGTCCACGAAGTGGCCCGCACCTCGGACGAGCTGTCGCGCGTGGCGGAGACCCTCAAGGAGACCGTGCAGCGCTTCAAGCTGAGATAATCCTGGGCCGCCCGCCTTCCGGGCGGCCCCAGGAGCCCCATGCGCGCCCCCAACGGCGGCCATCGCCACCTCGACCAGATCGGGGCCGCTGATGCGGGCCGGACCGTGGTGGCCTACCTGGCCTCGCGCTATCCCCTCGCCTCGGAGGGCGAATGGAGGCGGCGCATCGCATCGGGCGAAGTGCTCCTGGACGGGCGCCCAGCAGGTGGCGATGAGCGGCTCCTGCCCGGGCAGCGGCTCGCCTGGGACCGTCCCCCCTGGGTCGAGCCCGAGGTTCCCCTCTCGACAGCGATCCTGTACGAGGACCAGGACCTCCTCGCCGTCGCCAAACCCAGCGGCCTGCCCACCCTGCCCGGGGGCGGGGAGTTCCTCGAGCACACCCTCCTGACCCTGGTGCGGCGGCGGCATCCCGAAGCCAATCCCATGCATCGCCTGGGCCGCTGCACCTCCGGGGTGGTGCTGTTCGCCCCCGATGCCGCATCAGGAAGGCCCCTGCAGGGCGCCTTCCAGGCCCCCGGCACACGCAAGGTCTACCGCGCCCTGTGCAGCGGGCACCCCGCCAGCGACGCCTTCGAGATCACGGCCCCCATCGGGGAGGTCCCCTACGCCCCCCTCGGCAGGCTCCATGCCTTCCATCCGGCGGGTCGCCCCTCCCACAGCCGGGTGAGCGTCCTGGACCGCAGGGAGGACAGCACCCTCCTCGAGGTGGAGATCCGGACCGGCCGGCCCCACCAGATCCGCATCCACCTGGCCTGGGCCGGCCACCCCCTGGTGGGCGACCCGCTCTACGGTCCCGGGGGCACCCCCCTGGAGGGGACCCGGGCCCTGCCCGGCGACCCCGGCTACCGGCTCCACGCCCACCGCCTGGAGCTGGCGCATCCCCGCACCGGCAGCCGGGTGTTCCTCGAATGCCAGCCGCCGCCGCCGCTGCGGGTCCGTTAGTTGTGCACGCCCGGGGCCTCGCGGCCCATGCGCTCCACGTATTCCGGATAGGAACCGCCGAACACCACGGGGCCCTCGTGCTCCTCGCCGCCCAGCTCCAGCACGCGGCTGGCCAGGCCCCGCAGGAAGGTGCGGTCGTGGGACACGAAGAGCATGGTGCCTTCGAAGTCCCGCAGGGCCTCGATGAGCATCTCCTTGGTGGCCAGGTCCAGGTGGTTGGTGGGCTCGTCCAGCACCAGGAAGTTGGGGGGATTGAAGAGCATCCGCCCCATCACCAGGCGGGACTTCTCGCCGCCTGACAGCGAGCGGACCTTCTTGTCCACGTCGTCACCCGAGAACTGGAAGGCGCCCAGGAGGTTGCGCAGCACGCCCAGGCCCTCCATGGGGAAGTCCTTCTGCATCTGCTCGAGCACGGTCAGCTCGGGGTCGAGCAGGTCCAGGGCCTGCTGGGAGAAGTACCCCAGCGAAAGGCTGGCGCCCAGCTTGACGGTGCCGGAGTCCGGCTGGATCGCGCCGGCCACCATCTTCAGCAGGGTGGACTTGCCGGCGCCGTTCTTGCCCATGACGCACCAGCGCTCGCCACGCCGGATGTGGAAGGCGAACTGGTCGTAGAGCTTCCGGGCGCCGTAGGCCTTGCACACGCCGTCCAGCATGGCCACGTCATCGCCGGAACGGCCCGGGACGCGGAAATCCCACTTCACGATGCGGCGCTTCTTGGGCGGCTCGATGCGCTCGATCTTGTCCAGGGCCTTCACGCGGCTCTGCACCTGGGCGGCCTTGGCCGCGTGGGCGGAGAAGCGCTCGATGAAGCGCTGCTCCTTGGCCAGCTTGGCCTGCTGGCGGGCATAGGCCGCCTCCTGGTTGGCGTCCCGCTGCTCCCGCTCCTTCACGTAGAAGTCGTAGTTGCCCGAATAGGTGACGATGTCGCCCCCCTCGATCTCCAGCACCTTGGTGACCACGCGGTTCATGAAGTCGCGGTCGTGGCTGGTCATCAGCAGGGTGGCCGGCACGGTCCTGAGGTAGTTCTCCAGCCAGAGGAT
This sequence comes from Holophagaceae bacterium, assembly GCA_046331485.1. Taxonomy (GTDB): domain Bacteria; phylum Acidobacteriota; class Holophagae; order Holophagales; family Holophagaceae; genus Geothrix. The sequence continues at coordinate 423,113 of JAXLQS010000002.1, forward strand.
GGACTCGATATCCAGGTGGTTGGTGGGCTCGTCCATGAGCAGGACATCGAAGTTCCCCAGCAGCACCTTGGCCATGGAGACGCGCATCTTCCAGCCGCCGGAGAGGGCGCCGACATCGCCGTCGATCTGCTCGTCCGCGAAGCCCAGCCCGTGCAGGCAGGCCCGGGCCCTGGCCTCCAGCTCATAGCCGCCCAGGTGCTGGTACTCCTCCTGCACGTGCCCGAAGCGCTCGAGGATGGCCTCCAGCTCGTCGCCCCGCAGGGGATCGGACATGGCGTGCTCCAGGTCCAAGAGCTCGTGGTGGAGGTCGCCCAGCCGCCCGCTGCCGGCGATGGCCTCGTCCAGCACGGGCCGGCCGGCCATCTCGTCCACCTCCTGCCGGAAGTAGCCGAGGGTGAGCTTCTTGGGCAGCGTGACGGAGCCATCGTCAGGCGATTCCTCGCCCATGATCATGCGGAACAGCGTGGACTTCCCCGCCCCGTTCGGACCCACCAGCCCCACCTTCTCGCCGGGATTCAGCTGGAAGTCCGCCTCGATGAACAGGACCTGCCGGCCGTACTGCTTGCTGACACCGGAAAAGGAAATCATCAGGCCTCGCCCTTCTCGACGGATCCGGGCGTTCCGCCCCGGCGTCCATGCATCAGTTCCACCACAGCCTGGTTCAGCCGGAGCCGCGTGTCGTGGCGCTCGAAGGCGCGCGTGATGTAGCGGGCCCGGACTTCCATCCCGTTCGCCCCCGGCATCACCTGGACGCCCGGGACGGCGGTGAAGGCCTTCACCCGGTACCGCGCGGCCGTCTGCTGCCACTCCGCCTCGGCGAGCTTGGCATTGGCTTCCGTCTGCAGCTCCACGAGCCGCTGCACGCCGTCGATGACCGGATAGGGATCCTGGCCGGGCGGAATCAGGACACGGAGCTCATCCCACATCCACTTCCCGGAGGTGGAGAAGTTGAAGAAGTGCCCCTCGATGGCGAAGTTGTTCACGAAGGCGACCCGGCGGCCCGTGGGATGCCCCGCGTCGCTCCAGCTGCCCGTCTCGAGGATCACGGTGCGGAGCAGCCCGATCTCGACCACCTCGCCGCCCACGCCGCGGATCTCCACCCAGTCGCCGACCCGGATGCCGTTCCTCCCCATGAGGATGAACCAGCCGAAGAAGGCCACGATGAAGTCCTTGAGCGCCACCGTGAGGCCCGCGCCGGCCAGGCCGAACACCGTGGTGGCTTGGGGTGGCACGCCCAGGATGAGCAGGAGGATCACCAGGGCCACCACCACCCGCAGGATCACCTTCAGGACCGATTTGTGGGCTGCCACCGAGACGCGGTCCCCGGTTTCCATCCGGTGGAAGCCCCGCCCGATGAGCAGGCTCAGGAGGTAGGCGAGGATGCCCAGGCCCAGGATCACCAGCGCCTGGGTGAGGACCTTGTGCAGGGCCGCGTTCCGGTACCCGTCCGCCAGGCCCATCCAGGCGCCGTAGGTGTCCGCCAGGGCCTGCTGATCCTGGATGCGGCGGGCCATGGAGGACAGCCGATGCTGGACCTCGCCGTACTGCTGGAGGTAGGACACGGCGGACCGGGCCTGCTCTCTTCCGGGGCCGGCGCTGGACTTCTCCTTCACCAGGTTCGAGGCCCAGTACTTGGCCGCTTCCCGCTCCTCCTTCTCCTTGTTCGACTGGGCCTCGAGCTCCCCGCGGCGCTTGGCCAGCGCCTTGCCTTTGACCAGGGCCTCCTGGCGGGCCTGCTCCAGCAGGTGGAGCTTGGTCCGCTCGGCCTGCCAGGCCAGGATGCGGCCCACCAGGCTTCCCGCCTGGAAGAGCGGCGCGGGCTTCGTCGCGGCCATGGCCTGGGAGGACTCACGGTCGGCGGCCTCATGGGCCTCCTTCAGGCGCTTGATCTTGGCCTGGGGATCCCCTCCCGCCTTGCCCAGGTCATTGGAGGCGGTCTCCAGCTCGTCTTTGTCCAGTTCCAGTTGCGCCTTGGCAACCTCGATCTGGTCCTCCAGGGCGTCCTTCTGGGATTCGGGGGCCGCCGCCAAATGCCGGGTCAGCCGCTGCACGAGCTGAAGGCCGGCATCCACCGCCTCCTGGGCCTTGGCCTTGGTGAGCGACAGCTCTTTGATCTCGGGCGTTTGCGGCGGCTGCGCGGAGGCCGCCCGGCGCAGCGCGTCCGAGAAGGCGAGGTCCACGGAGTGGTTGCCGAGGCGCTCCGCCTGCAGGGCCAGCTGCTTCTCCTCCAGGGTGGAGGCCAGCGGCACCAGCCGCCTGGCCGTCAGCAGGGGCGACTGGTCCACCAGCCGTTCCCGGACCGGCGCCAGGCGGCGGAGCCCCCGCCGGGCCGCCCCGCCCTTTTCCGGAGCCGTCGTTTCCTGCGGCGATTCGGGCGGAATCTCGCGCGTCCACATCCAGCCCAGCGCGGCAGAGGCGGCCAGGAGAAGCAGGACCAGGGCGGGAATCCATCGGCGGATCTTCATGAATCCAGACAATCACGAATGGGCTGGGAACGCAAAAGACCCCGGAGCCGGGCCCCGGGGTCTCGGGCGGTCCTGGTTTCAGCCCTTCTTGGGGGCTTCCTTCTTCTTTCCGCAGTCGGGGCAGTCCTTGCAGGAGGCGGCCTTGTTCTTTTCGCAGCAGGCCATGCCGCAGGCGGACTTCTTCTTGGGCTCGGCCTTCTTCTCCTCGGCAGCGAAGGCGACGAAGGCGAACGAGCTGACCAGGGCCAGCGCCAGGAACTTCTTCATGGAATCCTCCGGATGGGTGGGACACGCTCCCACCGGAGCACCATACTCCCGAAAATCGCCTTTCCCAACAGCAAAATCCCGCTCAGCTGCCGAACAGGTTCTTCATGACCATGAGCGCCATGGCGGGGTTGGCCGCGAGGCGGCGCTTGAGGTAGTGCACGGCGTACTTCCAGTCCTCGGCGAAGGGGACGTAGAGCCGCATCACCTGGCCGCGCTTGACGATCTCCTGCTGCAGCTCGGCCCGGGGCACGCCCAGCAGCATCTGGAACTCGTAGGCGTCCTTCGCGACCCCCTGCTCGTCGAGGTACTGCATGCAGCGCCGGACGAGCGGCTCGTCGTGGGTGGCGATCTCGGGATAGTGGCCGTGCTCCAGCAGCAGCTTCACGTGCTCGAAGAGCTTGACCTTCATGTCCGGCTTCTCCTGGAGGGCCACGTCGGCGGGCTCCCGGTAGATGCCGATGCAGATGCGCACCTTGCAGCGCTTCGTGTGGAGGTTCTTGATGTCCTCCGTGGTGCGGAACAGGCGGCTCTGCAGCACGATGCCGAAGTTGTCGAACTCGTCGCGGATGGCCTTGAACATGCGGAGCGTCACGTCCGTGAAGTGGCGGTCCTCCATGTCCAGGGTGATGTGCATCCCGTGCTGGGCCGCGGCGGAGACGATGCGCCGCAGGTTCTCCTGGCAGTAGGCTTCACTCTCGTTGATGCCCAGCGAGGTGGGCTTGAGGCTGATGCTGGCGAAGGGACGGTCCTTCAGGGCCTCGACCATGCGGAGGTAGACCTGCACGGTGGCTTCCACGTCCTCGCGGCTGAAGACCTCCTCGGCCAGCAGGTCCACGGTGGAGGAGATGCCCAGCTTCGCGTGCAGCTCGTCGGCCTTGGCAACTCCGCTGGCGATGCCCTTGCCCGAGATGTACGGGGCGGCGAAGGTCCGGACCAGGGGGCCGGGCATGAGGTCGATGATGGCGCGTTTCAGATCCACGGTGTTCCTCCCGGCTGCCCTTCTTCTCAAGTCCGCATTCCCGCGGGGGGAATCGGCTTCTCCGTCAGGAATTATAGCGGGTGCCCTCATCCACAACGCGCCTGCGGGGACGAGATGTGACGGGAGAGACAGCACGAAAAAGCCCGCAGATGTTTAGTCTGCGGGCTCCTGGTCTGGTGGTCCCTCCCGGACTCGAACCGGGGACCCTCTGATTAAGAGTCAGATGCTCTAACCAACTGAGCTAAGGGACCACGAGAAGAAAAGTCTACCAGGGCTGTGCCGGAACGCAAGGCCCCGTTCTGCGTGCGAGATCAGACGCCCTTGAGGGCGGGCATCTTCATGGCGTCGCGGACATCGGTCATGGTCTCGGCTGCCACGGCGCGGGCCCTGGCGCTACCGTCCTGCAGCACGGCTTCGATATCCCCCGGATGAGCCAGGTGGGCTTCGATCTTCTCCCGCACGGGCCCCACGCGGCGGATGATGGCCTCGGCCACCCGCTTCTTGCAGTCGAAGCAGCCGATGCCGGCCCGCCGGCACTCGGTGTTCACCAGCTGCACCGTGTCGTCGTCGCTGAAGAGCTTGTGAAACTCGAAGACCGGGCAGATGTCGGGATTGCCCGGATCGGTCTTGCGGACGCGGGCCGGGTCCGAGGCCATCTGGCGGGTGCACTTCTCCACGATGGCCGCGTCCGTGTCCCGCAGGTAGATGCAGTTGCCATAGCTCTTGGACATCTTCTTGCCGTCCAGGCCCGGCACCTTGGGCGTCTTGGTGAGCACGGCCTCGGGCTCGGGGAAGACCTCCCGCTCGTAGATGAAGTTGAAGCGGCGCACCACCTCGCGAGCCAGCTCCAGGTGGAAGAGCTGGTCCTCGCCCACGGGCACCTTGTGGGCCTTGTAGAGGATGATGTCGGCGGTCTGCAGCAGGGGGTAGCCCAGGAAGCCGTAGCTGCCGAGGTCGGCCACGGCGTTCTGCAGCTTCTCCTTGTAGGTGGGCACGCGCTCCAGCCAGGAGAGGGGCGTCACCATGGAGAGCAGCAGGTGCAGCTCGGCATGCTCCTTCACCAGGCTCTGCACGAAGATCGTGGCCTTCTGGGGATCGAGCCCCGCCGCCAGGTAGGTGGCCGTGAGCTCCTGGGTGGCCGGCCAGATCTCCTCGACCGACTCGTACTTCGAGGTGAGCGCGTGCCAGTCCGCGATCATGTAGAAGGCCTCACCCTCGCCCTGCAGGCGCGTGAAGTTGTCCAGGGCGCCCACCAGGTGGCCGATGTGCTGGGAACCGGAGGGCTGGATGCCAGAGAGGACGCGGTGCTGCATGGATTAGACTCCGAGAAGGGTCGGGGCGACCCACTTGAGGAAATCGAAATAGAGGTTGAAGGCCGGTACGAACAAGTACTTCATCCCTCCCAAGAAGACGAGGGCAAGAAGGACGATATACATGTGCTGCCTGTATTTATCCAGGACCTGCGCCATCCGGTATGGCAAAAAGGCCCGAAGGATCGCAGAGCCATCCAGGGGGCCGATAGGGAGCAGGTTGAAGAGGGCTAGCCCGAAATTCACCAAAATGAGACGACCACACAGGGCCAAGAACATGGATGTCGTGGGGTCCACGTTCATCATGCTCAGGCTTTCAAAGCCGTTGAGGGAGCCTGCGAAGTAGGCCCATCGCTGATCATGCCCGGGGATCATAAACCGCAACCCGAGGGTCAGCAGGATCAGGGAGAGCAGCGCCAGAACGACGTTTGAGCCCGGCCCCGCCGCAGACACGATGGCATCCCCGGTCCGCATGCTGAACCGGCGTGTGTAGTTGGCCGGGTTGACCGGCACGGGCTTGGCCCAACCGATCATCGGGATGCCCGTTGTCATACCGATCAAGGGGAAGAGCACGGTCCCAATTGGATCGATGTGGGCCAGCGGGTTCAGCGTCATCCGGCCCAGCCGCGCCGCCGTGTCATCCTCCAGCCAGTAGGCGGTCGTGGCATGGCTGGCCTCGTGCACGCTCAGGCTGAACAGCAGGGCCACGTAGCTGACGAGGATGGTGGGGATGGAGATGCTGTCGAACACCCGGACTCCGGCAATATTCCAGTGTACAGGGCCCGGGCCGATGAGCGGAGGGATGGCAGGCAGAGGCAGTGCCGGCTGTGGTTATGCTTATCCTTCCGCTCTGGAGCCAGGCATGTACGTGAAAGCCAACTCGCCCCATGCCGCCGCCGCCGGGAAGAGCGTCATCGGGTTCAACCTGATCAACGGCAAGGAAGTCGAGGGCGACCTCTCCCTGATCCAGTCCAAGTCCGCCGTGGACAGCCGGGACCTGGTGGGCATGTTTCCCGACAGCGGGGAAAAGGATGTGGCCCGGGCCGCCAAAGCGGCCGCGGACGCCTTCCCCGCCTGGTCCGGGATGGCCTTTGCCACCCGGGAGGCCATCGTTGCCCGGGCGGCCGGGATCCTGGGCACGCACCGGGACAAGCTGGCCCGGATCATCACCCGCGAGATCGGCATGACCCCCCGGGAGGCCCTGGCCGATGTGCAGGAGGCCATCGAGGCCTGCGCCTTCTTCGCAGCGGCCGTCGGTGCCCAGGGGCTGGCTTCGAGCACCGGTCCGCGCCGCCGGCCCGTGGGCGTCTGCGGCGTGCTCGCCACGGGCAGCTCCCCCCTCGCGGCCCCGGCCGGCAAGATCCTGCCCGCCATCCTGTGCGGCAACACCGTGGTCTGGAAGCCCAGCGACAACGCCCCCACGGCCGCCTACCTCCTCCTGCGCGCCCTGATGGAAGCGGGCCTTCCCCCCGGCGTGGTGAACACGGTCAATGGACGGGGCCGGGCCGGCTGCGGCAAGCACTTCCTGGCGGGCCTCGACAAGGGGCACTTCCAGTCCTTCAGCTTCGTGGGCTCCGCCGCCCTGGGGCGCCTGGTGGGCGAGGCCTGCGGCCGCAACCTCATCCTGCCGAGCCTGGACCTGGTGGGGAAGGGCAGCCTGGTGGTCCTGCCGGACGCCGACCTGGACCGGGCCGCGGACGATGCCGTCCGCACCGCCTTCGGGCAGGCCGGCCAGCGGCCCGTCGGCCTGGGCAACCTCCTCGTGCACGAGGCCTGCGCCGCGGCCTTCAGGCAGCGCCTCCTGGAGCGCGTCGCCGCGCTGGAGGTGGGCAACCCCCTGACCCACCCCGAGGTGGCCTACGGTCCCATGATCAACCCCCGCGCGGCCACGGCGTTCCGCGAGCACTGGGAGCTGGGCCAGGCCCAGGGCGCCACCCTGCTCACCGGCGGCGCCCAGTGGACCGAGGCCAACCGCACGGACCAGGTGAAGGGCGACATCGCCCACGGCGCCTACATGCAGCCCTGCGTCTGGGAGGGCGTGACCCCCGACATGGGCCTCTTCCGCCATCCGGTGGCGGGCCCCACGGTGAACCTGTGCAGCTTCCAGGACCTCGGCGAGGCCCTGGGCTGGATCGCCGACGCCACCTCCGGTGGCACGACCAGCCTGTACACCCGCGAGACCGCCTCCATCGCCCGGTTCCACCGGACGAGCCGGGCCGACATCGCCCGCGTCAACACCACCGCCGATGACCGGAACACCCTGCTTTCCTTCACCGGCCATGGCACCCGCCCGGGCTGCCAGCCGGTTCTCGACGGCTTCACCCGGTGGATGACCGCGGAGGGCGAGGGCGGCTGGGCCCCGGCCCAGGAGACCGAGATCCCCGCGGGAACGGCCTCCCCGCTCAAGACCGACTGGGACAGCCTCTAGCCCCGTTCAGGCGGATCAGAGCTCCAGTCCGGCCAGGGCGGCGCCCAGATCGCCGGGCGTCCCGCCCAGCCGGAGCCGCATCAGGAACTCGGTGTTGCCCTCGCCCCCCTTGATGGGACTCATGGCCAGGGCCCGGGGACACAGGTCGGTCCCGGCGAAGAAGGTCCAGGTCTCCACCAGGACTCGCCGGTGCACCGCGGCATCGCGCACGATGCCGCCGGAGCCCACATCGTCCCGCCCCGCCTCGAACTGGGGCTTCACCAGCAGCACCGCCTCGGCCCCGGGCACCAGGCTGGGCAGCACGGGGGGAATGGCCAGGCGCAGCGAGATGAAGCTCAGGTCCGCCACCAGCAGGTGGCAGCACCCGGGAATGAGGGCCGGATCCCAGGTGCGCAGGTTCACCTGCTCCCTGGAGACCACCCGGGGATCGCTGCGCAGCTTCCAGTGCAGCTGGTTGGTGCCCACGTCCACCGCGTAGACCTTCGCGGCCCCCCGCTGCAGCAGGCAGTCCGTGAAGCCGCCGGTGCTGGCGCCCGCGTCGAAGCAGGTGAGCCCGGCGGGATCGATGCCCCACAGGTCGAGGGCCCCGGCCAGCTTCAGGCCCCCACGGCTCACGAAGGGCAGCGCCTCCCCACGCAGGCGGATGGTGGCCGCCTCGTCCACGGGGGTGCCGGCCTTGGTGACGGGACGGTCCTCCACCAGCACGTCGCCGGCGAGGATGCGGGCCTGGGCCTTGGCCCGGGTCTCGCAGAGTCCGAGCTGGACGAGGAGCTGATCCAGGCGCAGCTTAGCCACGGGCGAGCTTCCTCTGCCGGGCGATCTCCTTGCGGTACACGCCCACGTTCCGGTTGTGGTCCTTCAGGCTGGGGGCGAAGCTGTGCCCGCCCCGGCCCGTGGCCACGAAGTAGAGATCCTTCCCGGCCAGGGGGGCCTTGGCGGCCTCGATGGCCGAGGGGCTGGGGACGGCGATGGGCGTGGGGGGCAGACCGGCCACGGCATAGGTGTTGAAGCGGTGCGGCCGCCGGATGTCCTCCACCAGGGGGGCCGTGAAGCGGAGATCGCCGCTGGCCCAGCGGGCGTAGAGGCTGGTGGGATCGCACTGCAGCCGCATGCCGATGTCGAGGCGCTTCTTGTAGACGCCGGCCACCTTGGGCTGCTCCTCCACCAGCTTCGTCTCCTTCTCCACCAGGCTGGCCAGGATGAGCGTTTCGTAGGGGGGCAGCACCCCGCCTTCGAGCTTCGGCCGCACCTGGTCCCGGAAGGCCTCCACCAGCATGAGCATGACCTCCTCGGGCTCCATGGCATGGTGCAGCTTGTAGGTGGCCGGCGCCACCAGCCCCTCCAGGCTCTCGGCCTTCTCGAAACCCGCGGTCCGCGCCAGGCGCGGGCTTTTCCAGAGGGTCCAGAAGATGTCCTCCGGCACGAAATCCTTCAGGCGCTTCTGCACGGACCAGGCATGGGCTCCCTCGGGAATGGACACCGGGGTGTAGTGGATCTCCGCCCGCCGCAGCTTGCCGGCCACGTCCGCAAGGCTGGCCTGGGGCGTGAAGGTGTACTCGCCGCGGATGAGCTGGAGCTTCCGGGCCCGGGCCCAGAGCTTGAACAGGGAGGCGGACCGGATCACCCCGTCCCGCTCCAGCTGCTCGGCCACCTGGTTGATGTTTGCGCCCTTCTTCACCAGGACCGTGGCCTCCTGCCGCAGCGGCCCCTGTCCCTTCCAGGCCCACCACCCGCCGAGCACCGGCAGGGCGCCCAGAACGAGGATGGCCACGGAGAGCCTGAGGGAGACGGGGGAACGCGCCATCCCTCCAGGATGCCGTGGTAGCGTGGATCCATCTACCCAGTGAACCCAATAAGGAAGCTATGAACGCCATCGGCTACCGCCGCCACCTCGGCCTGTTCTCCGCCACGATGCTGATTGCCGGCTCCATGATCGGATCCGGCGTGTTCATCGTCGCCGCCGACATGGTGCGCACTGGGCGCTCGGGCGGATTCCTGCTGGCGGCCTGGGGGCTCACGGCGGTGCTGACCCTCTTCGCGGCCCTCAGCTACGGGGAGCTCGCCGGGATGTTCCCCAAGGCCGGCGGTCAGTACACCTACCTTCGCGAGACCTACGGCGCGGCGGCGGGCTTCCTGTACGGCTGGACCTTCTTCGTGGTCATCGAGTGCGGCACCATCGCCGCCGTGGCCGTGGGCTTCGGGAAGTACCTGGGGACCTTCTTCCCCGCCATCAACGACACGAGCTGGCTGGGCCCCCACCTGGACGTGCCCCTCCTGCAGGTGACGCAGAGCATCGCCGTGGGGCCCTACCACCTGGGGCTGACCCCCTCCCGGCTCTCGGCCATCGCCGTAGTGGTCTTCCTCAGCGCCGTGAACCTCTATGGGGTGAAGCTCGGCGCGCGCATCCAGAACCTCTTCACCGTCACCAAGATCGGCGGCCTGGCCGCGCTCATCCTGCTGGGCCTGCTCCTCAAGCCCCCGGTGGCCGCGGCCCAGGCGCCGTTCCTTCCCATGGACGGCTCCGCGGCCCTTCCCTTCCTGACCGCCCTGCTGGTGGTGCAGACCGGCAGCATGTTCTCGGCGGACGCCTGGAACGCCATCACCTTCATCGCCGGCGAGGTGAAGGAGCCCGAGCGCACCATCCCCTACTCCCTGCTCATCGGCACCACCCTGGTCTGCGGCCTCTACGTGCTGGCCAACGCCGCCTACCTGAAGGTGCTGGGCCCCACCGGCATCGCCACCGCCCCCCAGGACCGGGTGGGCAGCGCCGCGCTGCAGGCCCTGCTGGGCAGCGGGGGCGGGCTCATCATGGCCGGCAGCATCCTCGTCTCGATGTTCGGCTGCCTGAACGGCCTGGTGCTGTCAGGGGCGCGGGTCTACCAGCGCATGGCCGAGGACGGGCTGTTCTACCCCCGCGCGGCCCTCCTCAACGGCCATGGAGTCCCGGCCTTCGGCCTCTGGATCCAGGCCTTCTGGACCTGCCTGCTCACCCTCACGGGCACCTACGGCCAGCTGCTGGACTTCGTCATGCTGCCGACCATCCTCTTCTACGTCTTCACCGTGGGCGGCGTTTTCCTGCTGCGCTGGCGCCGCCCCGACCTGGAGCGCCCCGTGCGCGTGTGGGGCTACCCGGTGGTGCCCGCCCTCTACCTGGTGGGCGCCTGCGCCATCGTCGGCGCCCTCTTCATCCACCGCCCCAGCTACTCCTGGCCGGGCCTGATCCTGGTGGCCCTGGGTTGGCCCGTGTACCTGGCCGTGAAGCCGCGGGTCGCCCAGGCCTGATTCCCGGCGCGCCCTGGACAAACTGTCAAGAATGCCTGGGAGCGGCCCTGGGCCGCCCACACTCCGGGGATAATTCCGCAAGCACACACACCACACAGGGGGACTGCCATGAAGCATGTCATCGTTCTCGGGGCTGGCCGCGTGGGCGGAGCCATGGCCAAGGATCTGGCCCCCGACTTCCAGGTCACGGTCGCGGACCGTTCGGAAGCCGCCCTGGCGAAGATGCGCGAGGCCGGCCTCGCCACCCTGGCCGCCGACCTCTCCACCCCTGAAGGAGTGAAGGCCGCCGTGGCCGGCGCGGACCTGGTGGTGGGCTCCGTGCCGGGCTTCATGGGCTTCGCCACGGCCAAGGCCGTGCTGGAGGCGGGCAAGCCCCTGGTGGACATCTCCTTCTTCGACGAGGACTGCTTCGAGCTGGATGCGCTGGCGAAGCAGCAGAACCTGACGGCCATCGTGGACTGCGGCATCGCGCCGGGCTGCCACAACATCATCCTGGGCGACCTCTCCCGCCAGTGGGACCGCATCACCTCCTTCGAGACCCTCGTGGGCGGCCTGCCCGTCATCCGCACCTGGCCCTACGAGTACAAGGCCGGCTTCAGCCCCATCGACGTCATCGAGGAGTACACCCGGCCCACCCGCTACGTGAAGGACGGCAAGGTGGTGGTCTATCTCGCGCTCTCCGAACCAGAACTGCTCGACTTCCCCGGCCTGGGCACCCTGGAGTCCTTCAACACGGACGGCCTGCGCAGCCTCATCAAGAGCTTCCCCGGCATCCCCGACATGAAGGAGAAGACCCTGCGCTACCCCGGCCACATCGAGAAGATGCGGATGCTGCGCGAATCAGGCTTCTTCAACAAGGAGAAGATCCGGGTGGCGGGCGTGGACATCAGCCCCCTGGACCTGACCACGGCCCTGCTCTTCCCCATGTGGTTCATGGAGGAGGGCGACGAGGACTTCACGGTCATGCGGGTCACGGTGGAGGGCGAGAAGGACGGGCATCCCGTGCGCCACCAGCTGAACCTGCTCGACCGCTATGACCGGGCCACGAAGACCACCTCCATGGCCCGCACCACCGGCTACACCTGCACGGCCACCGTGCGCCTGCTGGCCAAGGGCGGGTTCCAGCGCAAGGGCATCAGCCCGCCGGAGTTCGTGGGCCAGGAGCCCGGTGCCTGGGCCTTCATTCGTGAGGACATGGCGAAGCGCGGCGTGGTGTTCACCGAGGGCTGAGCCCGGGCTTCAGCCTTCCAGTTCCCGGTGCCTCACCGTCAGGGCCGCCACATCGCCCCGGAGCCGGTGGGCCAGCATCTCCACCAGGGCCACGGAGCGGTGCTGCCCCCCCGTGCAGCCGATGGCGAGGGTGTGGTACGCCCGGCCCTCCTGCTGCACGAGCGGGAGGGACCAGCGCAGCCAGGATTCGGCGCGCTCCAGGAACTCCCTGAACTCAGCGGATTCCAGCAGGTACTGCTGCACGGGCCAGTCGCGGCCCGTCAGGGGTTTCAGGGCCTCGACGTAGAACGGGTTCGGGAGGAAGCGGGCATCCAGGATCACGTCCGCATCCGCGGGCACCCCGCGCTTGAACCCGAAGCTGAGCAGGCGCACGGCCGTGCTCCGGGTGGGCACCTGGGGCACCAGGGCCGCGATGCGCAGGCGCAGCTCCGAGAGGCTCAGCTTGCTGGTGTCGAGAATGGTGGTCGCCAGGGCCCGGATGGGGGCCAGCAGCTCCCGCTCGCGCTGGATGCCCTCCCCGGCGGTGCCCAGCAGGGCCAGGTGATGGGGACGGCGTGTTTCAGAGAAGCGGCGCAGCAGGACTTCTTCCGAGGCCTCCACGAAGACCACCTGCACCGCCACGTTGCTGGCGTTCAGGCGATCCAGCAGGGGGCCGAACTCCTCGGCGAAATCGGCCTGGCGGCTGTCCATGCCCACGATCAGCCGCTCGCGGCGGGGCTGCAGCTTGGCTTCCAATTCGAGCAGGGGCTCCAGCAGGCGGGGCGGAACGTTGTCCAGGGCGGTGCAGCCCGTGTCCTCCAGCGCCCCAAGCACCGAGTGGCGGCCGGCGCCGGAGAGGCCCGTGACGACGATGAGTTCCATAGCAGCAACTTACCAGGGCCCGTGGCCCGGCCCCTAGCAAAACGCGGGGGCCGGCTGGCCCCCGCGTTTTGACGGCAGAAAGGTCAAGCTCAATCCTCCAGGCCGCCGGCGGTGAAGCGGAGCACCCGCTGGATGCCGTCCGGGGGATTGCCCAGCTCGTCGGGGCCCAGCTCGAAGGTCTCGGAGGGCCCACGGAAGAATTCCTCGTCGGGGACGTAGGCCGGCTGGGGCTCGACGCGGTAGAGGTACGAGATGATCTCGTCCTCGTAGCCGAAGCGCATCTGCTCGAAGTACTCGTAGCTCTCGCGCTTGTATTCGACGAGCGGGTCTTTCTGGCCGTAGCCGCGGAAGCCGATGGCCTCCTTCAGGTGGTCCATGACCAGCAGGTGCCGCTTCCAGGCCGCGTCGATGATCTGCAGGATGGACCAGCGCTCGTAGCTGCGCATGCCCTCGCCGCCGAGGCGCTCGTCCTTGCCTTCGTAGAACTTCTGGACCAGCTGACCCAGGGCCTCGCTGGCCTGGGCCTGGGGCATCTGCCCGATGGCATCCACCTCCTCGCCAGTCAGCGTGAACAGCTGCTCGACGCGCTCCCGGAAGCCAGCCAGGTCCCGCTCGCCCTTGTCGGGTAGGAAGTCGTTGGCGATGCCTTCGGCGATCTCGGCGGCCACGCGGAGCACGTAGTCCTTGGTGTTGCCCTTGAGGATCTCCGTGCGCAGCCCGTAGAAGAAGATGCGCTGCTTGTTCATGACATCGTCGTATTCGAGCAGGTGCTTGCGGATCTCGAAGTTGTGCGTCTCGACCCGCTTCTGGCTGCGCTCGATGGCGCGGGTGACCATGCCCGCCTCGATGGGCTCGTCGTCGTTCATGCCCATGGCGCCCATGAGGTTCTTGATGCGGTCGCCGCCGAAGATCCGCATCAGGTCGTCCTCAAGGGACAGGTAGAAGCGGCTGGAGCCCGGGTCGCCCTGGCGGCCGGCGCGGCCACGGAGCTGGTTGTCGATGCGCCGACTCTCATGGCGCTCGGTGCCCAGGATGTGCAAGCCGCCCAGGGACACGACCTCCTCATGCTCGGCCGCGGTCTGCTCGCGCATCTTCTCCACCAGGGCGGAGAACTCGGGCGTCTCCTTCCCTTCCTCGTCGTAGAGCGCGATGTCCTTCTTCTTGGCTTCCAGCCGGGCCAGACCCTCGGGGTTGCCACCCAGGATGATGTCCGTGCCGCGGCCCGCCATGTTGGTGGCGATGGTGACGGCCCCATTGCGCCCGGCCTGGGCCACGATCTCCGCCTCCCGCTCGTGGTGCTTGGCGTTCAGCACGACGTGGGGGATGCGCGCGGCCTTCAGGGCGTCGGAGAGATCCTCGCTGCTCTCGATGCTGGCCGTGCCCACCAGGATGGGCTGGCCCTTCGTGTGCAGGTCCTTGATCTCCTCGACGATGGCCTTCTTTTTGCCGTTGCGCGTGGAGTACACCGTGTCCGCGAAGTCCTTGCGGACCATGGGCATGTTGGTGGGCACCACGATCACGTCCAGCTTGTAGATGGAGTGGAGCTCCGTGGCCTCGGTCTCGGCCGTGCCGGTCATGCCGGCCAGTGTCTTGTACATGCGGAAGAAGTTCTGGAAGGTCACGGTGGCGAGGGTCTGATTCTCGGCGTTGACCTCCACGCCCTCCTTGGCCTCGATGGCCTGGTGCAGGCCGTTGGACCAGCGGCGGCCCGGCATGAGGCGGCCCGTGAACTCATCCACGATGACCACTTCCATGCCCTTGCCGTCCTCCTTGGGGCGGACCATGTAGTCCACGTCCAGGCGGTAGAGGTTGTGGGCCAGGAGGGCCTGGTTCAACCCGTGCAGCGTCTCGATGCTGGTCGGGTCGTAGAGGTTCGCCACGCCCAGCAGCTGCTCGGCGTAGTGGATGCCGTCGTCCGTCAGCATCACTTGGCGGTCCTTCTCGTCCACTTTGTAGTGCTGCTCCTTCTTGAGCTTGGGGACGATGGCATCGATGCGGAAGTACTTGGAGGTGTCCTCCTCGCTGCTGCCAGCGATGATGAGCGGCGTGCGGGCCTCGTCGATGAGGATGCTGTCCACCTCGTCCACGATGGCGAAGTTGAAGCCGCGCTGGGTGAAGTCCTCCAGGTCCCACTTCATGTTGTCGCGGAGGTAGTCGAAGCCCAGCTCGTTGTTGGTGGCGTAGGTGATGTCGGAGCCATAGGCGTCGCGGCGCTGCTGGTCGTCAAGGCCATGCTGAATGATGCCGACGCTCAGGCCCAGCCAGGTGTAGAGCCGGCCCATCCACTCGGCGTCGCGGCGGGCCAGGTAGTCGTTCACGGTGACCAGATGGGCGCCCTTGCCCGCCAGGGCGTTCAGGTACAGCGGCAGGGTGGCGGTGAGCGTCTTGCCTTCACCCGTGCGCATCTCCGCGACCTTGCCCTCATGCAGGGCCATGCCACCCACCAACTGCACGTCGAAATGGCGCATCTTCAGCACGCGCTTGGAGGCCTCGCGGGCCACGGCGAAGGCCTCGGGGAGGATGTCCTCAAGGGTGGCGCCGTTGGCCAGCTTCTCCTTGAAATAGGGGGTTTTGGCCTTGAGAGCCTCGTCGCTGAGCGCCGAAATCTGCGGCTCGAGGGAGTTGATGGCCTGGACCTTGCCCCACAGGCGTTTCAGCTCCCGGTCGTTCTTGGAGCCGATGAGTTTCTTGAGAAAGTTGTCGAGCATGGCGCCGTCCAGTCGCGTAAACCATCGATTGTAGCGCGGCGGGTCGCTATTTCCCAGCGCCGGTGGCGCCCGGAAAGCCTTCATGGTTGTCGAAGTTACCCCTTCAGGGCAGACTGATCGTTTGGATTCTGGAGGAAGCATGGCCCTAGAGCGCACCTTTGCCATCGTCAAGCCCGATGCCGTCAAGGACGGCCACATCGGCGAGATCATCACCGCCATCGAGCAGAGCGGCCTCAAGATCGTGGGGCTCAAGCTGACCCGCCTCACCCCCGCCATTTGCCAGGGCTTCTACCACGAGCACGTGGGCAAGGGCTTCTACCCCGAGCTCGAGGCCTTCATGACCGAGGGCCCCGTGGCCATCATGGTGCTCGAGGGCGAGAACGCCATCCTCCGCTGGCGCGACCTCATGGGCGCCACCAATCCGGCCAACGCCGCCGAGGGCACCCTGCGCAAGCGCTTCGGCGCCAGCATCGGCCGCAACGCCACCCACGGCAGCGACAAGCCCGAGAGCGCGAAGTTCGAGGTGGGCTACTTCTTCAACGCCTTCGAACAGATGTGATTTGGGGCGCAGCCCCCGCGAAAATCGGCGCCCATGGCGCCGATTTTCGTGTGCAGGGAAGGCGAGGGGCCCTCAGCCCTCCGCCACCGCCTGCAGGGCAGACTGGCAGAGGCGGCGGACGCCGGGGAGCAGGTCCGCGTTCTGCAGGCCCTTCTCGCTGAACCACTGGCCACCGGCCGGAGGGGGCGGCAGCAGATCGTCGGGCCCCTTGGTGCGCAGGAGGTGGCTGAGGTAGAGGCGCTGCTGGCCCTCCAGGCCCTCGAGGCGCAGGAGCCAGGGGGTGGGCAGGCGGCTGGTGCGCTCGTCGAACACCACCGGCAGCACCGAGGAATCCACGAAACGGAACGGGATGCCCCAGGCGGCCTCGATCTGCGCGTTGAGGAGGGAGGTCGGGAGGAAACCCGGCGACCAGGGGATCTGGGCCGGCATGAGCAGGCCCCGGTGGGGGCTGTGGGGCGAGGGCACGAGCAGGACGAACGGGGTCGCCTGGCCATGGACCAGCACCCCTTCGATGAAGGTGGTGAGGTGGACCCGGCCTTCTGCCATCAGCGCCCTCCCGCGGTTTCCAGTTCCTGCATGATGCGGTCCCGGGCCGCGGAGACTTCCGCCACGGCCGCCTCGGGCTTGAGCTTTATCAGGTCCCTGGTGCGGCGGTCGCGCAGCTCCACGATGCCGTCCTTGAGGCCCTTGGCACCCACGGTGATGCGCAGGGGGAAGCCCAGCAGGTCGGCATCCTTGAACTTGGCGCCGGGGCTCATGCCCTCCCGGTCGTCATGGAGCACCTCGAAGCCGTTCGCCTCGAGATCCTTCTCGACCTGGGACGCGACCCCGGCCACCTCGGGGCTGCCGGGATCCAGGCAGAGCAGGTGCACCTGGTAGGGGGCGATGGGCCAGGGCCAGATGATGCCGTCGGCATCGTAGTTCTGCTCCACGGCGGCGGCCACCGTGCGGGTGATGCCGATGCCGTAGCAGCCCATCACCATGGGGTTCTCCTTGCCCTGCTCGTCCAGGAAGGTGCAGGACATGGACTTGGAGTACTTGGTGCCGAGCTTGAAGACCTGGCCCACTTCGATGCCCCGGAAGGACTGGTACCGCCCCTTGCCGCAGCGGGTGCAGGTGTCCCCCTCGGCGGCCATGCGCAGGTCCGCGAAGGCGCAGCCGGGCAGATCGCGGACCGGATCCAGGCCGAAGTGGTGGCAGTCGGTGCGGTTCGCGCCGCAGGTGAGGTTCACGGCACCCTTCAGGCTGGCGTCCACGAGGATCTGGACGTCCTTGAGGCCCACAGGTCCCATGAAGCCGGTCTTGGCGCCAGTGAAGGCCTCGGCCTCCTCCAGGGGCATGAGCTCCATCTCCGCGGCTCCCACGTGGTTCTTCACCTTCACGGGGTTGACCTCATGGTCGCCTCGCAGCACCGCACCCAGGAGCCGGGTGGTGCCATCCGCGAAGGTGGCCCGGTACAGGAAGAACTTGCTGGTCTGGGTGATGGGCATGCCCTGGGGATGGTCGGCGTCGATCATGCCGGCCGCCTGCTCCGCCTGGCCCACGACGCCCGGCGTGCGGAAGTGGTCCTTCTTCAGCTCGAACGCGGCTCCGTGGTCTCCGGCGGGAAGCCCCGGCGCCTCCGTCTTCTCGATGTTGGAGGTGTAGTCGCAGGCATCGCAGCTGAGGATGGCGTCCTCGCCGCTGCCGGCCAGCACATGGAACTCGTGGGTGAAGCTACCGCCGATGGCGCCGCTGTCGGCCTCCACGGGCCGGAACTTGACGCCCAGCCGGCTGAAGATCCGCTTGTAGGCGTTGAACATGGCCCAGTACTCGCGGTCGGCGCAGGCATCGTCCGGGTGGAAGGAGTAGCCGTCCTTCATGGTGAACTCGCGGCCCCGCATCAGGCCGAAGCGGGGACGGCGCTCGTCGCGGAACTTGGTCTGGATCTGGAAAAGGTTCATGGGCAGCTGCTTGTAGCTGCGGACGTTCTTCCGGACGATGTCGGTGATCACTTCCTCGTGGGTGGGTCCCAGGCAGAAGTTGTAGAACTCGCGCTCATCCGGTTTCTCGCCCCGCGCCCGACGCTCGGCGACTTCGGCCTTGGCCTTGCGGTCGCAGAAGCGGAGCAGCTCGTCGCCGTAGAACTTCCAGCGCCCGCTCTCCTGCCACAACTCGGCGGGCAGCACGGCGGGCATGGTCAGCTCCTGGCAGCCGTCCTTGGCCAGCTCCTCTCGGACGATCTCCTCGAACTTGCGGATGCTCCGGAAGGCCAGGGGCAGGTAGCTGTAGATGCCGGCGGCCACCTTCTGGATCATGCCGGCCCGCATCATGAGCTGCTGGCTCACCACGTCGGCATCGCGCGGCGTCTCGCGCAGGGTCTGGATCAGGAGCTTCGACTGCTTCATGGGGGCCTCGAACCTTCAAGTCTAGCCCAGGAAGCCCGCCCCAGACCTCACCCCAGAAGGGATTGCACCAGGGCGCTGGCGGCCTTGCCGTCGATGGCGCCCCCGTGGGCCGCCTGCAGGGCCTTCATCACCAGGCCCATGTCCTTCTTGGACGTGGCTCCGCTGCTGGCGATGGCCGCCTTCACGGCCGCCTCCAGGGCCGGCCCCTCGAGGCTGGCCGGCAGGTAGGGCTTCAGCAGCTCGATCTCCTGCCGCTCCTGGGCGGCCCGTTCCGCCTGCCCCGCCTTCTCGAACTGGGCGATGCTGTCCTCCCGGGACTTCACCAGGCGCTTGAACACGGTGACGGCATCGGCCTCGGGCAGGGTGCCCTGGGGGCCCAGCCCCTTGGCCACCGCCTCGTTCTTGTAGGCGGCCAGGGCCATGCGGAGCACCTGCGTACGGGCCGCGTCCCGGGCCAGCATGGCAGTCTTCAGGTCGGCCTGCAGGCGGTCGAGCATGGGAATCTCCAGGGCAGAACCCCCATGGTGACGCGGGTTCCCCCAAGCCTCAATGCCAGAAGTCATGCCGAGGGAGGGCCGGGCCGAAACACCGGCCATCACCTTGCCCGGGGTCCCATGAACGTCGCCTTCATCAATCCCTTCATCGAGTCCACCCTCCGCAGTCTCGAGATGATGGCCAGCATCACCGCCGAGAAGATCGGCCTCTCGGTGAAGGAGGACCTCATCACCACCTACGACATCTCCGCCATCATCGGCATCACCGGGGACACCTCGGGCTCCATCATCCTGAGCTTCCCCGCCACCCTGGCCTGCCGCATCGCCAGCAACATGCTCATGGAGGAGATCCCCACCCTGGACCAGAGCGTGGAGGACGCCGTGGGCGAGATCGGCAACATCGTGGTGGGGGACGCCCGCCGCCTGCTGATCCAGGATGGGTTCAGCCTCAACATCTCCGTGCCCACCGTGGTGGTCGGCAAGGGCCACAAGATCAGCCGCAGCGGCGACGTCCCCTGCATCGCCATCCCCTTCAGGACCGAGTTCGGCGAGTTCGAGGTCAACGTGGGGCTGAAGGAATAGACCCGGGTTCCAATCGGCCACCAAGCATGCGAAAAGGGCGCCCATGGGCGCCCTTTTCGACCTGAGGCGGCGGGGCCGCTTCAGCCGGGTGGCTCTCAGGCCTTCTCGAACTTGATGACTTCCACGGGGCAGCTGGCGGCGGCGGCCTCGATGGCGGCCTCCTGGGCGCTCTGGACGTCGTCGTTCAGCTCGCTCATCTCATCGCGGTTCTCGCTGTCGACGCCATCCTTGCGGACCGAGCCGTTGATGTTGCAGCTGGTGTCGGTGACGTGGAACACGTCGGGGCACTCGGCCTCGCAGGCATTGCATACGATGCAGCCTTCTTCGATCCAGACTTTGGTGATGGCCATGGTCGTCTCCTCGCGATTCAGATAGGGGGCCCGGCTTGGGCGAACCCAATCAACCTAGCATCGCCAGGGCCCAGGACCAAGCGTCGCCTGGCCTCCTGGGCCATGGGAGACTGGAAGTGTGACGGAGGTCCTTTCATGCCCTTGATGGAGTCGGGAATTCTTGCCCGGATCCGGGATCTGCTGCCCGGGGGCCAGGACCTCACGGACGATTGCGGGGCCCTCCCGGCCGCGCCCCAGGGCCAGACCCTGCTGGTGACGACGGACCTGATGGAATCAGACCAGCACTTCCGGCTGGAGTGGCACCCGCCCGACCTGCTGGCGCGCAAGCTGCTGGCCGTGAACCTGTCGGACCTGGACGCATCCGGGGCCCGGCCCTTCGGCTACACCCTGACGCTGGCCCTCGGCCCGGAGGTGGAGGCGCCCTGGCTCGAGGCCTTCCTGGCGGGCCTGGCCGCCGCCAGCCGGGAGGCCAGAGTGCAGGTCCTGGGGGGCGACACCGTGGGCCGGCCCGCGGGAATGGGCCTCGGCCTGACAGCCTTCGGCTTCGCGTCCCGCTGGCTCCGGCGGGATGGCCTGGAATCTGGTGACCAGATCTTCGTGGACCAGCGGCCCGGCGCCAGCCTGCGGGGCCTGCGCAAGCTCCAGGCCGGACAGCGCTGGAATCCGGCGGCCCCCGATCCCGACCTGGCGGCCCACCTGGCGCCCAGGCCCAACCTGGGGCTGGGGCCGCGTCTGGGGGCGATTCCCGAGATCCACGCCTGCCTGGACCTCTCCGACGGCCTGAGCCGGGACCTGCGGAACCTGGCGGAAGCCTCGGGCCTCAGCATCCTGGTGGCCCCGGACCTGGAGGAAGATGCGCTGCGCGGGGGCGAGGATTACGCCCGCTGCTTTGGAAGCTCCCTGCCCCAGGCCGAGCTGGAAGCCAGGCTGGGCCTGGCGCTGATCCCCGTGGGACGGGCCGTCCCCAGAGGCCCGGCCCCCCTTCTCGTCTATGATGGGGAGACGCCGCGCGCCCTGCCGGACTTTGGATTCGACCACTTCGCCCCATGACTGATGCCGCAGCGCCGCCCATGCCGGCTCCCCCTCCGCCCCCGAAGGGCCTCTGGAACCGGCTGAAGGCCCACCTTCTCCACCCGGAACTGAGTCCCGAGCAGGTGGCCTGGAGCTTCTGCCTCGGGTTCTCCATCGCCTGGAACCCCCTGCTGGGGCTGCACACGGGCATGGTCTTCGCATTCTGCCTCCTCTTCCGGCGGCTCCACCGCCCCCTGATGATCATGGCCATGCTGATCAACAATCCCTGGACCATGGTGCCCATCGCCACCGCCAGCACCTGGGTGGGCAACCTGGTGCGGGGGCGCAGCGGCGCCGGCAGCCTCGCCCAGGTCCAGTGGCATGAGATCGGCTGGCGAAGCTTCCTGACCTGGGACGGCTTCGAGGCCATGACCACCATGCTGCGGCCGATCCTCAAGTCCTATCTCATCGGCGGCTTCATCTGCACCGTCCTCGCCCTGCCCATCGGATACTTCTTCATGCTCTGGCTGACCCGGCGGCTGCGCCGGATCCACTGGCCCCACCTGTCCCACGCATCCCACCCACCCCACGACGTTCCCCCCGGAGGCTGATCCCATGGACATGCGCTTTCTGATGAAACAGGCCCAGCAGATGCAGGCGAAGCTGGCCGAGGCTCAGGCCAACCTGCGCGTCGACGGCACCGCCGGTGGCGAGTTGGTGAAGGTCACCCTCAATGGCTCCAAGGAGCTGGTTGGGCTCTCCATCGCCAAGGACGCCATGGACCCCGAGGACCCCTCCATGCTCGAGGACCTCCTGCTGGCCGCCTTCCGCGATGCCACCACCAAGGTGGACGAGGCCATGAAGAAGCAGATGGGCGGCATGGGCGCGGGCCTCAACCTGCCGGGCCTCGGACTGTGATCGGATGAAGCTGCCGCCGCCCCTCGAGGCCGTGGTCGAGAGCCTCCAGAAGCTGCCCGGCGTGGGCTCGAAATCCGCCCAGCGCATGGCCCTGCACCTCCTGAAGGAGGGGCCGGAGGCCATGGCCCACCTGGCCCACCAGCTGCAGCAGGCCGCCGAGAAGGTGGGATTCTGCGGAATCTGCGGCGCCTTCACGGACCAGCCCACCTGCCCCATCTGCCTGGATCCGCGGCGGGATGCCACGAGCCTCGTCATCGTGGCCGAGGCCTCCAACGTGCTCAGCTTCGAGCGCAGCGGCCACTTCCGGGGCCGCTACCACGTGCTGGGTGGCCTCATCTCGCCCCTGCGCGGCGTGGGGCCGGACCAGCTGCGGATCCGCGAGCTGCTCAAGCGCCTGGAAGACCAGGCCATCCAGGAGGTCATCCTGGCCACCAACCCCACCGTGGACGGCGAGGCCACCGCCAGCTGGCTGGCCCGCCTGCTGGAGCCCATCGGCATCCGCACCACGCGCATCGGGCTGGGCCTGCCCATCGGCAGCGACCTGGAATACGCCGACGAGCTCACCCTGGACCGGGCCATGGAAGGCCGGCGGATCGTCGGGACCTAGTACTTCACGCTGACATCGCCCCGGGCCCAGGTCTGGCAAGCCAGGCGCTGGTCAGGCTCTGCCCTGAGCGCGGCCAGCACGCGGGACTCCGCCGCCCCCTTCTCGCTGAGGTGTTCGGCCCCCTCCACCACCGTGACCAGGCAGGTGCCACAGCGGGCGTGCCCCCCGCAGCGGTGGTTCAAGGGCACATTCGCCTTGGCGCTGGCAGCAAGGAGGGCCGTTTCCCGGTCGCATTCCGCGAGGCCGGGCGTCTTGCCGTCGAATTTAATGGTGTGCATGGGTTACCCATAAGTCATTAAAGCAGAAGGGATAGAACAACGCTCCCTCCACTCTATCAGGCTGGTCCTCGACCCAGATGCCCTTTCGCAACCGCCAGGAAACGCTGCCGGGCCAGGGCATGCTCCACGATGGGCTCCGGATAGTCCAGGCGGGCCCGCTGGGGCCTGGGCAGCTTCCAGGGCTCGTGGATGAAGGTTCCAGGGCAGTCCATCAGCTCAGGCACCCAGCGCTTCACGTAGGCGCCCTCGGGATCGAACTTCAGCCCCTGGGCCACGGGGTTGAAGATGCGGAACCAGGGCTGGGCGTCGCAGCCGCAGCCCGCGCTCCACTGCCAGCCGGCGCTGTTCTGGGCCCAGTCCCCATCCGTGAGCCACTTCAGGTAGTGGGCCTCGCCCCGGCGGTAGTCCAGCAGCAGGTGCTTGGCGAGGAAGCTGGCGGCCACCATGCGGGCGCGGTTGTGGACGAAGCCCTCGGCCCGCAGCTGCCGGGCGGCGGCATCCACCACCGGGTAGCCCGTGCGGCCCTCCGTCCAGGCCAGCCAATCAGCTTCGTTCGCCCGCCAGGGGAACCCCGAGAACTCGGCCCGGAAGGGCTTCTCCAGCAGGTCCGGCCACTCCCAGAGCAGGTGGTGGCTGAACTCCCGCCAGAGCAGCTCGTTGAGAAACCTCTGGCCGGAGGCGCCGGCTCCGGCCGCCGCGGCCGCCTGCCAGACCGCGCGCACCGACAGCGTGCCGAACTTCAGGTCGGCGCTGAGCCGCGAGGTGCCGGGCCGGTCCATGCGGTCCCGGTCCTCGCCATAGTCTGTGATGGGCCCCTCCGCAAAGGCCTTCAGGCGGGTCCGCGCGGCCCTTTCGCCGCCGGTCTGGAGGCCCGGGTTCAGAGCCAGACCCAGGTCCTCCAGGGCGGGGATTGGCACGCTCCCGGCAGCAATCCCCTCCGGCAGGGGTGGCAGGGCGCGGGGGGCCGGCAGCGCCGGATCCAGGGCCAGCCTCGCCCCGGCGACCCGGGCGAAGGGTGTGAACACCCGGAACATGGCGCCTTGGCCGTTCCGCACCGAGCCTGGCGGCAGGAGGGTCTCCCCTTCGAACAGCCGGAGGGCGATGCCCTCGCGCCCCAGCGCCTGGGCGATCCGGCGGTCGCGCTCGCGGCCGAAGGGCTCCACCCAGCGGTGGGCCAGCACCTGATCGGCCTTCCATAGCGCCGCCAGTCGCGGCACCACCTCCACGCTGCGCCCGGGTACCACCAGCAGGCGTGAGCCCAGGTGGGCGAGGTTGGCCTCCAGTCCCTTCAGGGACTCCAGCAGGAACTGCATGCGATGCGGCAGCTCCCGGGCCCGCTCCGGCGCGAAGAAGAACGGGTCCAGCACGAAGAGCGGGATCACCTCGCCGGAAGCGAGGGCCTCGGCCAGCGGGGCGTGATCCGCGAGGCGGAGGTCCTTGCCCCGGAACCAGACGATGGAGCGCATGCCTCGAAGCCTACCCTGCCCCGGTTCCACCCGGGCGCCTGGAAACCTGGACTGTCCGGTTTCCTCAGGAGAAGGGCGAATCGACCCGCTTCAGCCAGGCCTCGCGCCAGAGGAGGGGCATCTGCCGCGCGCAGCCCATGTACTTCCGGCAGGTGGTTCCGGCCAGAGTGACCGTGTCCTTGACCGTGCGGATCCTCCCGGTCTCCTCGTCGAGAATGGTCTGGACGCGGCTCTGCACCAGCAAGCGCTGGCCGCAGAAGCCGTACATGTCGTTGCTGAAGGCCAGCCCCTTGAGGCAGCCGCGGGCGTCCAGGGTGCCGAGGACCTCCTTCATGCTCTTGACCTCCACCCACTCGCCTGGCTGCAGATCCAGAGGACCCGAAGGCTCCGCGCGGGCCGCCCGAAGGAAGGGCAGCCGGCTGAGCAGCGTCAATTCCACCTTGTGGAGCCCCGCGTAGTGGAGCATCCGGATCACGCCGGGAACCGTGAAGATGCGGGCCCGCACCAGGCTGACATACTCGATGGGGCTCCACTTCGAGCGGCCACGCCGGGTCGCCCGCCCCAGATCCGTGCCCTGGCAGAAGAAGACGGAGGGATCCCCGCCCCTGGACGAGGACAGGGCCACCGCTGCGGCGACGGGCGCAGGTCCCGCCGGACGGGGGCCCTCGACCCTCCGCAGCCAGCGCTCCTTCCAGAACAGCATGCAGCCCAGCTGGCAGCCCCCATGGGCGGCGCCATTGCAGCGCAGCCCCGCCAGGACCACGCAGTCCCGGAGGGCCCGGATGGGCTCGGGCTCTCCCGGCGGCAGGGCGCGGACGCAGGTGCGGTCCGCCCGGACCTGCACCTGGAAGACCAGCCCGCAGAAGGCCAGCATCTCGGGCATGAAGGGCAGCGCCTCGAGGGTCGAGTCCGGGTCGAGGGTGGACAGGATCTCCCCCGCGGGAAGCACTTCCACCCAGTCGCCGGGAAACAGCATGAAGGCTCCATTCGTCTGGGCGAAGATACTCCCTCTGGACTGCGAATTGAAAGCCTAGCCTTCGTCGCGATGGGGGCCTCTCAGATGGCCTGGCCGCCCCGTTCGCCGGTGCGGATGCGGATGCACTCCTTGAGCTCCTGGATGAAGATCTTTCCGTCGCCCACCTCGCCGCCGCCGTGACGGGCGGTGCGGATGATGGTGTCCACGGTGATGTCTTCGAAGGCATCGTTGCAGGCGATGGTGATCTGCACCTTGGGGATGAGGTTCGGCACGACCTTCTTGCCGCGCTGGACCACGATCTCCTCCTGGCGGCCGTGGCCGCTGACCCGCAAAACGGTGATGCGCTCGATCTCGGCCTCGATGAGGGCCTCCCGGACCTCGTCGAGCCTGTCCTCGGGAATGATGGCGGTGATGAGCTTCATGGTCGCCTCCGCTCAGCTCAGGTTGTTGAGGCCGTAGGCCCGCTCGCCGTGGATCTCGTGATCCAGGCCCGTCTTCTCCACCGACTCGGCCACCCGGAAGCCCACGAATTTCTCCACCAGCAGCGCGATGAGCAGCGTCATGCCGACCGAGAAGAGGATGGTGGCGCCCACGGCGAAGGCCTGCACCTTCAGCTGGGCGAAGAGGCCCCAGCCCGGGGACTTGGCCGCGGCCTCCGCCCACCAGGAGTCGCGGATGAAGAAAGTGAGGCCCAGGGCTCCCACGATGCCGCCGGTGCCGTGGATGCCGAAGGCGTCCAGGGAGTCGTCGTAACCCAGGCGGTTCTTCAGGAGGATCATGCCGAAGCAGGCGCAGGCGGCGATGGCCCCCAGCACGATGGCGCCGCCCACCTGCACGACGCCGGCGGCGGGGGTGATGACCACCAGGCCCGCCAGGATGCCCGAGGCCATGCCCAGGCTGGTGGGCTTGTCATCGCGGATGGTCTCGATGAGCACCCACGTGAGGGCCCCGGAGGCGGCGGCCACCTGGGTGACCGTGAGGGCCCGTGCCGTCTCCAGATTGGAGGCGATGGAGGAGCCCGCGTTGAACCCGAACCAGCCCACCCAGAGCAGGCCCGCGCCGATGAGGGTGAAGGTGAGGTTGTTGGGGGCCATGGCCGTCTTGGGATAGCCGTGCCGCGCGCCCAGGAACAGGGCGAGGGCCAGACCCGCTGCGCCGGAGGAGATGTGCACGACGGTGCCACCCGCGAAGTCGATGGCGCCCTTGGCGCCCAGGTTGAAGAAGTAGCCGTCTGGCGCCCAGACCCAGTGGCAGAGCGGGCAGTAGACGAAGAGCACCCAGAGCGTGATGAAGGCCACCCAGCCCCGGAAGGAGATCCGCTCGGCCACGGCCCCGGCGATGAGGGCAGGCGTGATGATGGCGAACTTGCCCTGGAACATGGCGAAGGCGTACTCGGGCACGCCCGCCGGGAGGATGGTGTGGTCCATGCTGCGGAGCAGCACCAGGCCCCGGCTCCAGCCGACGAGGCCGCCCAGGACATTGGGCCCGAAGCTCAGCGCGTAGCCCACCACGGTCCAGAGGACGCCCACCACGGCCATGGCCGCGAAGGCGTGCATCATCGTGCCCAGCACGTTCTTGGTGCGGACCAGGCCGCCGTAGAACATCGCCAGGCCCGGGACCATCAGCAGCACCAGGGTGGTGGAGGTCAGCAGCCAGGCGGTGGCCCCGGAGTCGTTGGCGGGGGTGGCGCCCTGGGCGCACAGGGGCAATCCCATGCCAAGCGTCAGGGAGAGGTAGAGCATTCGCTTCCAGGTCATCGGGTCCTCCGGACAAGGGCGCGTGATTCCAATGGGGCCGGGCTATAAACAAAGCCTATCCCGGGGGCCGGATTCGATGCCCTGGTTATGAGGCCTCCATTTACATTTCTGATGGGCCCATAACTGCCCCTAGCTGGCTCCGCTTCCCAGCGCCACCTGCCAGAGCCCCGTGGGATCCGGATGCAGCAGCCATTCGGAAACCACGGGCCGGCGCGTCCAGGCGCCCATCTCCAGCTCCTGGTCCAGCTGGCCGGGACTCCAGCCCGCGTAGCCCAGGTAGAGCCTGTACCGGGCGACCGGGTCCCCCAGCAGCGTCTCAAGCAGGTCCTTGCGGTGGCTCACGAAGTGGGTGAAGTCCACCACCGTGTCCTCCTCCTCCGGCAGCCCCCCCTGCACCAGCAGGATCCCCCGCTGGGGATCGACCGGCCCCCCGCGCCAGGCGGTGGCCTCCTCGGAGCCCCGGTAGTCCATGCCGCCCTCGGCGCCCACCTGGGCCAGGGCCAGGGGCAGGGGGCGGTTGAGGATCAGGCCCAGCGCACCTTCCTCGTCGTGCTCCACGATCAGCACGACGCTGTGCAGGAAGTTCGGATCCAGGAGCGCGGGGCTGGCCACCAGGAGGCAGGGAGCTTCGTACGACATAGTGCCGATGATGATAGCCCAGGGCACCATGGAGGGATGCGACCACCACCGCCTTCCCACCTGGGTGCCCTGACCGAAGGGCTCCGGCTGCTCCTGCGCCACCCCTGGCTGGCCCTCGGACTCGCCATCCTGGCCATGCTCCTGGCCCAGCTGGGTCCGGGCCTGGAGCTGGCCGCGGGCGTGGGGCCCAGCCTCGTCCTCCAGGCCATCTTCGGCTTCGCCGGGCTGCTGCCCCTCGAGATGTACTTCATCCCCCGGCTGCAGGCCCAGCTGGATGCCGAGACCCGGAACGATGCCGCCAATTCCACCGGAGGATGGCAGGAGGCATTTGACGACCGCTGGTTGCGGACCTTCCTGGCCCGCTTGGGGCTCAGTGTGGCCATCGGCCTGGGCCTGCTGCTCCTTCTGATTCCCGGCATCCTGATCCTGGCCCTGTTCGGCTGGGCTCCGATGCGCATGCTGCTTCGCGGCGACGGCCTGCTGGGCGCCCTGAAGTGGAGCCAGTCCACCATGGTCCGGCACTGGCCGCGCGTCATCCAGGCGGTGCTGGCCATGATGCTGGTGGCCATGGTCTACCAGGGGGCCGCCAGCTGGGCCCTGGACCGCCTGCTCCCCGCCGTGGACCCGAACCTGGGCCCCAACGCCCTGCTGCGCCTCAGGCACCCCGCCTTCTGGTGCTTCAACCTGCTGGGCGGGGCACTCAACCTCTGGCTCAGCTGCGCCCTGCTGGCGCTCTATCAGCGCCTGGAAGCCTCGACCCAGCCTGCGCCCAGCATTTGAGCCTCAGCAGCCACATTCCGGGATGGCAGCCCCGGCCTGGAGGCAGACCTCGCAGACCCGGATGGCCTGACCGATCCCCAGCAGCTGGATCTCGGGGCTGAGGAAGCCCTCCTTGACGGGTTCCTCCCGCATGAGGTCCGTGGACAGGTACTTCTTGTTGCTGTCGCTGAAGATCGTCACCACCACGGCGTCGCGGCCGAGGCGGTCCTGCGCCTGCAGGGCGGCCAGGAAGTTCGCGCCGCTGCTGATGCCCACGCCGAGGCCCCGCTCCGCCAGCTTCTGGGCCATGAGGATGGCGTCCCCATCATCCACGGCCAGGATGTCGTCCAGCTGGTCCAGCTTCACGATGGCGGGGATGAACTCGTCGGAGATGCCCTGGATGCGGTGCTTGCCGACCTTGTGCCCCGTATGCAGCGTCGGCGAGTTGGCGGGCTCCACCGGATGGATCCGGACGGAGGGGTCCATGCCCTTGAGGAACCGCGCCACGCCCATCACCGTGCCGCCGGTGCCCACCCCGGCCACGAAGGCCTGGGGCCTCAGCCCCTGGGAGGCCAGCTGGGCCCAGATCTCGGGGCCGGTCGTGGTGGCGTGGGCCTCCACGTTGGCCTCGTTGGCGAACTGGCAGGGCAGGAAGGCGTCCGGTATCTCGGCGGCCCAGGCCTCGCTGAGCCGGATGGAGCCCAGGAAACCGCCCTCGGCGTGGCTCACCAGGCGGATCTCCGCCCCGAAGGAGCGGATGAGGTCCTTCCGCTCCTGGCTCATCCAGTCGGGCATGAAGATGGTGACGGGGTGCCCCAGGGCCCGGCCCAGGGCCGAGAAGGAGATGCCGGTGTTGCCGCTGGTGGCCTCGGCGATGGGCGCGCCCCGCTTGAGGATGCCGCGCTCGTGGGCCTGCCGCAGGATATGCAGGGCCATGCGGTCCTTGATGCTCCCCGTGAAGTTGAAGTTCTCGGCCTTGGCGTAGATCCGCCGCGCCTCGCCCCGGTACTTCAGATCCAGAGCCAGCAGCGGGGTGCGGCCGACCAGGCGGCTCAGGGTCTGGAGGGTCGGCTGGATTCCGGTCATTCCGTGGCCTCGTCAGGGATGCCGTTCCACCATCTCACAGACCACCCGCAGGGGCACTGATCATGGAAGGCCAGCATCCGGCCGGTTACAGCTCGTCATGGAAGTAGCCGGGATCCTCGATCTCGACCAGTTCGCCGGCCTCCAGGCCCGCCCGCTGGGCGGGGCTCAGCACCGCCTCGAGCCACCTGGGATCGGTGCGTCCGTTCAGAAAGTGGGCCGAGGGCTGGGCGGAGTCGTAGTCCTCGCGCAGGCGCCACAGGTGGACCCACCCCACATGGTTGATGCGGGCCCAGACCTTCATGTGCAGGGTCCTCCCGCCTCGCCTTCCTTCCGGAGGACGGCCACCGCATGGTTCAGCAGGGGCCAGGCCAGCTGGATCTGCTCCAGGGCCGCCGCGGGCCGGCCCGACAGGTTCAGGATCACGGTCCTCCCGGCGATGCCGCACACGGCCCGGCTGGCGAAGGCCAGCGGATGGCCGCCCTTGGCGCGGATCAGCTCACAGATGCCCGGGGCCTCGCGCTCGATGACGCGGCGGGTGGCCTCGGGCGTCGTGTCCCGGGAGCCGAAGCCCGTGCCCCCGCAGGTGAGGACCAGGGGCGCCCCGTCGGCCACGGCGCCATGCAGGTCCTGCTCCAGCAGGTGCGGCTCGTCGGGCATCAGCGAGGCGGTCACGGTCCTCACCCCCTGCCCCTTCAGCCAGGAGGTCAGGAGTGGCGTGGACTGATCCTGGTACTCCCCCCGGGAGGCCCGGTCCGACAAGGTGATGAGGTGCACGCGCTCCATGTCAGGGCATCACGAGATCGTCGTCGGCCAGGGCCTTCTCGGTCTGGGCCTGGCGATAGGTGAGGTAGCGCTCGCGGATGGCCGCGTCGCCCGTGGCCAGGATGGCGGTGGCCAGCAGGGCGGCGTTGATGGCCCCGGCCTTGCCGATGGCCAGGGTGCCCACCGGGATGCCCGAGGGCATCTGCACCGTGGACAGCAGGGCGTCCATGCCCTCCGTGGCCCAGCCCTTCATGGGCACCCCCAGCACCGGCAGGTGCGTCTTGCTGGCGCAGACGCCGGCCAAGTGGGCCGCTCCGCCCGCGGCCGCGATGATCACCTTCATGCCCCGCCCTTCCGCGCCCCTGCAGAACTCGACCACCTTCTCGGGCGTCCGATGCGCGCTGGCCACGTGGGCCTCGCAGGGAATGCCCAGGGCTTTCAGCGTCAGCGCCGTGTGCTGCATGGTCTCCCAGTCGTTCTTGGAGCCCATCAGGATGCCCACCAGGGGAGTCGTCGTCATGGATGCCTCGGAAAGGATAGGGGTGGCTCGGGGAAGGGCCATTCTAGCGGAGGGGCCCATCCCGGGCGAAGGCCCTCAGCGACGCACCCAGCTGAGCACCCACAGCACCCCCAAGAAGGCCATGGCGTCGCGCTCGGTGGGATCCATGCGCTCGTTGCGGAAGGCGAGTTCCTCAGGACCGGGGCCGCGCATGACGACCCGGTGGGTGTCCCGGCCCGGGTCCTCCAGCAGCACCCAATCCGGGGCCGTGCGACCCACCACGGCGGCGCCGATGGGCGGGGCGCCGGGCTTCCAGCGGACCTCCAGCGGTTCCCAGAGGCCCGCGTTCATGAGGCGCCAGGGACCCTCGGAAGGGACCGTGGACAGGTCCAGCAGAGCGTCCCGATCCAGGAACCGCACGATGAGCCGGGCCCGGGGCGGCGCCGCGGGCTCCGGCTTCCGACAGCCGGCCAGGAGCAGCACCACCAGCAGACCCGGAAACCAGCGCATGGGACCTCCCTGCGACCTACTTCCGATAGTACGCCCGGATGGCGTTCACCACCGCCACGGCGTAGCGCTCCCGGAATTCCGGATCCTTCAGGCTGGCGGCGTCCTCCTCATTGGTGAGGTTGGCCACTTCGATGAGGGCCTTGGTGGCACCGGTGCTGTAGCGGAGCACCGCCGGCACCCACTTCCCGCCGCTGCGGTAGATCACATTGCGGATGGGACGGTTGGCGTGGATGGGGATGCGCTCCTTGTGGAGGGCCTTCATCAGCGCCTCCGAGAACTGGCGGCTGCGGGCCTCGCCCTGCAGCTTCTCCCGGCTGGTGAAGGTGACCCGGGCGGAGCGCCTGGCCTCGGCCACGTGGCCGGTCTTGGCCGTGCCCAGGCCGAAGGCGGAGGGCACCAGGGCCGCGCCCGGCACGTAGACCATGGAGCCCCGGGCCGAGGGGTGGAGGCTGTCCGCGTGGAAACTCAGGAAGAGCGTTTTCTGCGCATCCCCCTTGCCCTTGCGGAAGGCCGCAAAGAGGTCGTTGGCCAGCACCCAGCGGAGGTGGACGCTCACCGCGGAGGGGCTTTCGCCGTCCACGGCGAAGGGCGGCGTGGTGAGGATCTCGGCGGCCCGGCTCGGGGCGGAGATCTCCTCCCGGGTCCTGAAGCCCAGGCCTGGGTACCGGATGGTGCTGCTGACCTGGGCCTCGGTCTCCTGTTCGAGCAGGCGCCGGACCCGCATGACGATGTCGTAGACGAAGTCCGATTCCCACAGCCCGTTGGCCCGGGCGCCGGGATCGACGCCACCGTGGCCCGCGTCCAGGACGATGCGGACGCCCTTGAGCTTGGGACCCGCCTCCACCCGGACCGTGCGCCGTACCTCGGCGCGGACCTCCCGCTCCTCGGCCAGCTGGGAACTGCCCTCGGCCTGGAAGGGATCCGCCAGGAAGGCCACGGGGATCTTGATGAGCTGGCCCGGCTGGATGCCCCGCACATCGGTGATGCCGTTGCGTTGAGCGATGCGGTCCGCCAGCTCGTTCACGCCCTTGGGGTCGACGCGGTCGGTGTAGCGGATCACGACGCTGGAGTACAGGGCCTCGCCCTTGCGCATGCGGTAGGCCGCGTAGCGGCCCTGGGCGTCTTCGCCGAAGGACAGCAGGGCCCGGTAGGCCGCCACGCGGGCCTCGTCGTCCAGGTCGTCCTCGGGCTGGGTGCGGTCGGGCCCCCGGCCCGCTCCGCCGAGATCCACGCTGAGCAGGCTGCGGGGGATGCGCCAGGTGTCGCCTTCCCGGAGCTTTTCCGGCAGGTCGGGATTCGCGGCCATCACCTTGTCGTAGTTCTGCCCGTGGCCCGTGAACAGCGCGGCCAGGGTCCACACCGATTCCACCTCGGGGTGGCGGATCCGGTGGCGGACTTCATCCTGGCGCCACTGGTCCTCGGGGAACAGGGCGGCCAGGGCCCAGCGCTTGCCCTCGGGGCTCAGGTTCTCGAAAGGAACCCAGCCGGCCGGATCGGCGCCCTTGCCCAGGAAGGCTCGGGGAAGGGCCTTGCCCTCCACGCTGAGGCCCTTCCGGAACTGCAGCCGCAGGAGGATGGCCCGGTCCTCGGGCGTGCGGGCGTGGGCCAGGATGGGCGCGGGCTCCTGGGCCGTGGGGGCGGCCACCAGGGCTGGAAGGCAGAGGAGGCTCATGCCTCCCACGGGGCCTCGCCCGCAGGCAGGGCCTCGCCGGCCCGCCCGGCGCGGACCCAGGCCCGCAGCGCCTCCTGCAGCCCCTCGGAGTCCTCGGCCCGTTCACGGAGGAAGCGCTTCAGACGCCGCTCCAGGTGGCCCGCGCCCTCCTCCAGGAGGAAGATGCGGTCGTGGAGCCGCTCGTGGGGTGCCTTGCCGGTGCTGGGAGGCAGCTTCAGCGTGCCCATGTCCAGCGTGGCGGCGTTGAGCGTGAACACCCACTCAAGGTCGCCCGACAGGATCCGCAGCTTCACCTTGGCGGGCCTCATCCCGCGTGCCAGGGATTCGAAGGCCTCGCGGCTTTCCGCGGGGTTGCCCTTGCGGAGGGAGATCTCCTTCACCTCGCCCCGCTCGGAGGCCAGCTGGATGGCATCGTCCACGAAGCAGCCGGAGC
The DNA here is from genome assembly GCA_046331485.1 of Holophagaceae bacterium. Taxonomy (GTDB): domain Bacteria; phylum Acidobacteriota; class Holophagae; order Holophagales; family Holophagaceae; genus Geothrix. The sequence goes on from JAXLQS010000002.1 coordinate 456,388, forward strand.
CGTCGCCGTCCTCACCGCTGGCGCCGCCCTCGGTCATGCTGCGCATCCAGAGCCAGAGCAGGAATTCCTCGCCGAGGAAACGCCCCTGTTCCATGAGTTCAAGCGGCTTCATGTCAGGCTTCCTCGAGTTCGAGATCCAGGGGATCCAGCGCCAACAGGGCTTCCACGGACAGGTCCGGGCAGAGCCGGCCCGACAGCACCAGGGGCGCCAGGGGGTGGATCTCGCAGCCGAAGGACTTGATGAACAGGGTGGTCAGGGCCCCCTGGGCCTTGCTGGACGAGGCCGTGGTCCAGAGGATGCCGCCCTTGAGATCCCAGGCCACCTCCACCACCCTGGGCGTGGGCAGCACCTTGCGCAGCAGCTCGACCTTCACCTCATCGGCCAGGGAGATGCGGGCCTCCTTGCCGATGAAGGCCAGATCCTTCTCCTTCTGCAGGGTCTGCAGGCGCAGGTCCACATGGGCCTTCAGCAGGGCGGGCGGCACGCGGCGGGTGTCGATGCGCAGGCCGAATACGGCGAAGCGCTCCTGGCTGACCCAGTTCTCGTCCGGCGGCGTGATCAGCGGATTCCGCCAGTCGCACCAGCCCATGCGCTCTTCCTCGAGGCCGTCATGGAAGGGGCGGAACTGGTCCTGTTCCAGACCCGCCTGGAGATCCTTCTCGTCGGGCACGGGGCCCAGCACGAGGAAGCGCTTGAGGGACACGGTCCCCTGAAGGATGCTCATGGGGCACCGCCTCCCAGAAATCTGCGCACCCGGTCCCAGAGTCCCTGGCCGCGCAGGTGGAGGCTGGGATGGGTCAGATCGATGGCCTCGCCGCTTCGGGGCAGCGGCAGACCAGGATCATTGAGGGTGAGGATCACCCCGGTGATGTTGTCGCGGCCCCCGTGAGCCAGGGCCTCCTCCACCAGCAGCTCCAGGGTGCGCCGGGGGCTGAGCCCCTGGTCGAGCACCGCCTGGATGCGGGCGTCGGGGACCTCCCCGTGCAGGCCGTCGGAGCAGCAGAGCAGCCGGTCACCCCGTCGGAGTGAGAGCCTCGACAGGACTACCCGGAGGGGCTGGGGCGACCCGAGGGCCTGGGTGATCATGTTGCGCTGCGGGTGCGTGCGCGCCTGCTCACGCGTCAGGCTGCCCTGCGCCACCAGGTCGTTCACCAGGGTCTGATCCTCCGTGATCTGGTGCAGCAGCCCCTGACGCAGCAGGTAGGCCCTTGAATCGCCGACCTGGGCCACGTAGGCGCAGCCGTTCCAGATGACCGCGGCGGTGAGGGTGGAACCCATCCCCCGGGCGGTCCGGTCGTCATCCGAGTAGCGCAGGACGGCATCGCTGGCCTTCTCCACGGCCGTCTCCAGGGCCGAGAGGAGCGCGCTCTCGCGGTCCTTGACCGCACCGAGGCGGCCCCAGTGGCCAAAGAGGAACAGGGACACCGCCGCCAGGCCCTCCCGGCTGGCCACTTCGCCCGCGGCGGCCCCGCCCATGCCATCGGCCACGGCCACGAGGAATCCGGAGTTCCCCACCTTGAGGGACCGCGCCGGTTCATTGATGATGGGCTCATCGCCATCAAGCGCGCTCAGCAGGTAGGCGTCTTCGTTGTTCTTCCGGACCTTGCCCGGATGCGTGATGGCGGCGTAGTCGATGAGCATGAAGATAGATGGCCCTGGCGGGGTGGGCGGGGTTGCGGTGGCGTACGGGCGGCCCTTTCCGTTCATGATAGCGGGTGGAGGCGCGAAACCATGACCGAAGGACGCTTGGGATCGGAACTTCCCCGCCCTGAGGGCCGGCCTTGAACGCCGCGCTCGCGATCCTGGGGCCGGGCGTGCTCGGCCTGTCCACCGCCCAGTGGGCCGCGGAATGCGGGCTGGCCACCCGGCTGCTGGGAAGGGACCCGGAGCATGCCGAAGCGGGGCTGCGCGAAGTCCACCACCGCTGGGACCGCGCCGTCGCCCAGGGCCGGCTGAGCCCGGAGGGAAGGGACCGCGGCCGAGCATGCCTCTCCGCCAGGGCCTTCAGCCCGGGGGCCCTGGAAGGGGCCGCGGCCTTCCTCGAGGCGCTGCCCGAGGCCCTCGAGCTCAAGGTCCCGGCCCTCAGGGCCGCCCTCGCCTGGGGCGCCCCCGAGTTGCTCCTCCTCTCCGGCACCTCGGCGCTCCCCATCGCAGACCTGGCCCGTGGGGCCGGAGCCATGGGCCGTCTGGTGGGTTTCCACCTGTTCGTGCCCGTGCCGCGGATGGCCGTGGTTGAAATGGCCGTGGCAGAGGACACGGCCCAGGCCTGGGTCGACCGGGCCAGGGCCCTGGGAGCGGCCCTCGGCAAACGGGTGATCCAGGTGCGTGACCAGCCCGGCTTCGCCGCGGCCCGGATGGCCCTGGCGCAGGGCCTGGAGGCCATGCGGCTGCTGGAATCGGGGGTGGCTTCCGCCGAAGACCTGGATGCCCTGATGACTTTGGGCTATGGGCACCCCGTCGGACCGCTCGAGCTGTCCGACCGGATCGGCCTCGACCTGCGGCTCCGCATCGCCGAAGGCCTCCAGGCCAGCGGGGAGGAACGATTCTCTCCCCCTGCGCTCCTTCAGGCGAAGGTGGCCTCCGGCCACACTGGACTGAAGCGCGGCCTGGGATTCCACCACTGGACCGGGGCCCGGAGGAAGCCATGACGACCCCTTCGCTGATTCTCGGGATCCTGCTGATCCTCGTCGTGATCTATGTCGCATATCGGATCGGGAAGATCCTGCTGCGGCTCTTCGTCGGCCTCACCGCGCTGGCTCTGCTAAGCTGGGGGCTCTGGAAATTCTTCCACTCCTGAATCCCGATTCCCGAGGAGCCAGCATGGCCGCCATTTCCTGCACCCACTGCGGCGCCGATCTGACCGCACCCCAGAGCGTCCGCATCGCCGAATACCACTACGGCCGGATGGAGAAGGCCGACGAAGATCCCGGATTCAAGTACCACTTCGAGCAGGCGGACAACTTCACCATCCTCTGCAACAACTGCAAGCGCCTGGTGCGGACCCTCCCCATCAGCAAGTAGCCTTTCACTCGACAATGAAAACGGCCCCGGAGCGGGGCCGTTTTCATTGTCGAGTGCGACTACTGGCGGAGAATCCGGGGGGTAATGAAGATGAGAAGCTCGGCGTTCTGCTCCTGTCGGGTGTTGTTGCGGAACAGGAATCCGATGAGGGGAATCTTGGAGAGGAATGGAACTCCGGTGGTGCCGGTGTTGGAGTTGGTGATGTAGACACCACCCAGGACCGCCGTGCCACCATCCCGAACCAAGACCTGGGTCTCGATGGACTTCCGGAGGATGGTCGGAGTGCCCTGGACCGTCCGGGAGAAGTCCGCCTCGGCCTTTTCGACCTTCAGATCCATGATAATGGTGCCTTCGTTGGTGATCTGGGGAGTCACGTCCAGCTGAAGGTTCGCGTCGATGAAAGCGACCGTGATGGCGCCGCCCTGGGCACCGCCCTGCTGGGTCGGGTAGGGGATCTTCTCGCCACTGAGAATGCTGGCCTTCTTGTTGTTCTGGGTGACCACCTTCGGCGAGGACACGATCTTGAGGGTGCCGTCCTTTTCCATGGCCTGCAGGACCGCATTGATGCTGAAGCGGTCGCTGAGGAAGGAGAGCCACAGTTCACCGGCGGGGGCCGCGATGGAGGTCGAGCCATCCTTGCCCGGAGACCAGGCGACGGAGGCGTTCTGGCCGGAAGCTGGGCGGTTGAATCCCTGGGCACCGTTCCAGAACGGGGACGAGGTTCCCACCCAGGGCGTGGCCGTCGTGGAGGACGAACCACCAGTGATGGCTACCGAGCCGCTGTTCGACTGGGGCCATTTGACGCCGAATTCCCGCTGCCAGTTCTTATTGGCCTCAACCACGCGGGCCTCGATCTGGACCTGCTGGATCTGGACGTCCAGGGTCTGGAGCAGGTCATCGATAACCGCGATGTTGCGGGGCAGGTCCGTGATGATCAGGGTGTTGGTCCGGTCATCCAGAATCGCGGAACCGCGCTTGGTGAGCATCTCCTTGAGGATCTTCTGCACCTCGTGAACCTTGGCGTAGGACAGGGGCCGGGTGATGGTTTGCAGCTGCCCCGCCAGCGCCTTCGTCTCCTCCAGACGCTTGCGCTCCTCCTCTTCCTTCTGGAGCTTGTCCACCTTGGCGACACGCAGCACGCCATTCTGGATTTCCTTGCCGAGGCCGGCGTTCTTGAGGACCACGTCCAGGACCTGGTCCCAGGGCGTGTCCGTGAACTTGAACCCGAAATTGCCCTGAACGTCGGGGTCCATGACCAGGTTCAGCTTTCCGGTGTCAGCCAGGATCCGAAGGAAGTCGCGGATTTCCGTGTTCTGGAGGTCGATGGTGATTTTCGACCCGGAGTAGTTGGTGACCCCCTCTCCGAGGGTGCGGCCCGCGGCGCGGCTCTGCGATGGCGCCGCGGTGGCCGGCTTTTCGGCCTCGGGCGTCTGTACCGCTTCGGGGGTGGCCACTGGCAGGGCCGTAGCGAGGGCCAACTGCGGCAGCATCTGGAAGGACCCGCCGGCGAAAGGCAGCGCAGGAAGGGGTTTCCGTGCCGCATTTGAGATCCCGGCCTCGACCTGCGTACCAGCGGCCGGGCGAGTCGACACAGCGGCCAGTTCCAGCGGGGGTGCCGGGGGAATGGCGAGGCTCAGGGGAGCCTGGTCCAACTTGGCCTGGACGCGGCCCTCACCGGGAGTCAGACGGAGCTGAACACCTTCAGGGCTGGAGCCAACCAACACCTGAGTCCCAGGGGCGACCTCCAGAACCAAGCGGGTCACGGGCTTGGGGTCCGTGGAGAACTGGGCGAGGCGGGCCTTCAGGATCAGGGGATGAACCAGATCGGCAAGGTTCTTCCGGGTGACCGCGGTGCCGCGATCCACACCAGGAAGGTCGAGGACCACCCGCTGGGGGTTCGTCAGCACCTGCACGCCAGGCTGTGCGGTCATCCCCGGCACCCGCAGGAAGAGCTTGGCACCGTGGCCATCGGCTTCCATGGACGTGGAGACCAACACGGCCTTTCGGGCCGCGGTTTCCAGAACGGGTGAGGCGTGGAGGGACCCGGTGTGGATCCCCGCCAGGACCACGCCCCCTGCAACCAGCAAGGAACTCAGGCGAGCATTCATCGTTTACCCTCCTCACGCTTGAACGTCTTCGTGATGGTTCGGAATATGGAACGGTTGGTGGTGTTCATTTCCCACTGGTGGAAGGTCACAGCCTTGTCTGTGATGGCCGTGATTTCAGCATCCTTGAATCGATGACCGACCGGGAGCCAGCGGACATTCCCGCGGCTGTCGGAAACAATAGCGAAATTCTTGCCATCCTTCTTGATCATGCCCTTCACGGCGATGTCATCCAGGACATCAAGGGCATCGGCCGGACGCTCGTCTCGGGGAGCGGAGAAGGGGTCCCTCTGAATGGCCGGTTTGTATGGGGTCGCCTTGATGATGGCGACATCCTCGATCGGGGCCTGAGGTGGCGCAGGGGTCTGGGCCATCAGGACTGGGGCCGTGAGCAAGAGCAGGGTCAGGGGGCGCTGAATCATGGCTGGACCTCAATCCTCAGCCGCGCCGGACTTGGAATTGGCCGGAGCCGGCTTCTTCACGGGCGGTGCAGGCGTAACAGCGGGTTCTGGATTGTAGATGAAGGCGCTGATGGTGCACTTGACCGAGGCCGGATAGACGCTTCGGTTATCGGTCTTCCGCGCGAACTCGATATTCGAGATGTTGATGATCTTGTCGTATCCGGAGACCAGGGAGGCGAACTGCCCGAAGGAATGGAACCCGACGCGGAATTCGAATTCCACAGGCTTCTCGGTGTAGTAGGTGTCCTTCCGCTCCGGCTTGAGAGCGAATGACACCTGGTCGATCCCTGCGTCGTCCGCGATCTTCTTGATCCGGTAGGGGATTTCCCCGTAGTCCGACTCGGAGGGCATGATCTTGATCAGTTCCTCGATCCGCTTGTCCTGCTTGGCGACTTCTTCGCGGAGTTTCTCGTAGCTCTGCTTCAGGAGCTTGCCTTTGTCCACTTCCACCTGGAGCGTCTTGTTATCGGTACGGAGGGCCTCGAGATCCGTCCGCTTGCCGCCTAACAGGAAGTAGACCAGCCCGGCCAGGACAATGCCCGCCAGCGCCCCTACACCAATTTGTTTCTGAAGTTGAGGATTCATGGCCTACCTCAGACGGCGTTCTGGAGTTCGAAGGAGATGGTGAATTCGAATGCGCCGTTGGCGCCTCGCTTGGCACCTGGGTAATTGATCTTCTTGAACCACCGCGTTCGGGACTGGAGGTTGCCATAGAAGGCGTTGATGGACTCGAAGTTCCGGCCCTCGCCCTCAATGGAGATGGTCATCCCCTTCTGGGAGATTTTCTTGAACCAGACATCATCAGGAAGACTGTTCGCCAGTTCCTCCATGAAATGCACCGGCAGGGCCTGCTGGCGCTTCAGGGCGGTCATGACTTCTTCCTTCTTCTGCAAGGCTTCCTTCTTTTCCCGGAACTTCTTCTCCATGGCGATGTAAGGCTCGTACTGCTTCTTCTCTCGCTCCAGCTCTACCTTCTTTTTTTCTTCCCGGGTGAACTCGCTGTTCAACCAGAGGTAGTAGACACCGCCGAGCGCGGCGAAGAGCAGGCCCACCACCACGCCGGCGATGGGAAGGCTGGAACGGCTGCCGCCTTCACCCGTGTAGACCTGGACGGGCTCGGCCGAGGCCTTGTCGCCGCCCTTCTTCGCGCCGGCCTGGGCCAGCGCATCACCGAGCAGGTTGATCTTGATCATCGGTCCCCCACTTGGCGCATGGCCAGCCCGACGACGACGGCGGCCGCGCCGCCGATCTCACGGACCGTCACGGGATCCTCGGTGCGACCATCGACTTCGACGAGCTGGAAGGGATTGAAGCGGTCCACGGAGACCCGGAGCCGATCACTCAGCACATCCATCAGGCCGTGGATCATGGAGCCGCCGCCGCAGACAAGCACCCGGTCCAGGCGATCCACCTTGAAGCTGCTCTTGAAGAAGTCGAGGGTCCGGGTCAGTTCGTCGGCAAAGGCGTCGGACACCGCATTGATGGAGGGCTGGACCTCTTCGGGCTCCCGGCCCTCGGAGGCCTGGTTGCGCTTCAGGCGCTCAGCGGCCTCGCGGCTCACGCCCCAGTCCTCGGACAGCTTTTCCGAATAGCGGCCACTTCCCCAGGCCATGTCCCGCCAGAACACGGACTTGCCGCCCACCATCATGGTGAGGTTGGTGAAGGTGGCCCCCATGTTCACCAGGGCCACAACCTCATCCCGCCCTCCACCCATGGTGTTGATTTCATAGGCGTTCTGAACGGCGAAGACATCCACGTCCACGACCTTGGGACTGCACCCTGCCTGGGCGACGCAGCTGACATAAGCCTCGAGTTTGTCCTTCCGACAGGCCACGAGGACCACGTCCATGTTGCCTTCGGCGGCCCGCTCCTCGATCAGGTAGTAATCCAGGGCGTAGGAATCCAACCCCTGCCCGGCCGGGAAGAAGCTCTCGGCCTCCCACCGGACGGACTCGGCCAGCTCGGCCTGGCTCATCAGGGGAAATGTCACTTTTTTGACCATCACCTGCTGGCCTGACACGGAAATGGCCACTTCCTTGGCTTTGATTTTCTGTTCTGCGAGGACCTGGCGGATAGCCGACGCCACAGCGTTGCTATCCATGATGTCTCCATCCACGATCGCATCAGCGGGAAGAGCCACCTGACCCAGCTTCTGGAGCCGGTAGCGGATATTGCTCCCCTTTCCCATCTGCTGGAGTTCGCAGACTTTCACGGAGCTGGAGCCAATATCCAAGCCGACAAGACTTTTGGTTTTGCTTCCGAAAAGACCCACCGGATGCCTCACTTGGAGAAATTAGGTAATGGAGAGAGTACCGCCAGAATGGATTAGGTCAAGATTAACTATGCTTGCGTCAGCCTTCTTCGGGTTCCCAGCCCACCAGCACGGCCGTGATATTGTCTTCGCCTCCGTGATCCCTTGCCGCTGAAATCAATGATTCAACAGCATGTTGCTCATCACTTGCCTGCACCACGATGTCCCAGATCTGTTTGTCACCGATCATACCTGACAGGCCATCGGAGCAAAGCAAAAGTCGCTCCGATTTCGAAAGCTCAAAATCCTGCAGTTCCACATCGAGTTCGCCCCCGTTTCCCAGAGCCTGGGTGATGACGTTCCTGAAGGGGTGAACCCGCGCCTCGGAAGGCGTGAGGATCCCATTGGCCACCTGCTCGGCCACCCAGCTGTGATCGCGGGTCACCTGGCGGATCCCCTCGGGCCCGAGGATGTAGGCCCGGCTGTCCCCCACATGGGCCAGGGTGACCTTCGGCCCGTGGAATAGCCCTGCCACCACGGTGGATCCCATGGTCTCCCGTTCGGGGTTGCGCCGGATGTCCTCGGCGATGGCCTGATCCGAGAGGAGCAGGGCCATTTTCAGGCGGTTCCCGTCGTAGGACAGGGACGGATCGTACTCCACGGGCCAGGTGCGGTCCTTCTCAAGGGTCTCGCCGACGAAGCGGGCCACGGTTTCCACCACGATCTGGCTGGCCACCTCGCCGGCCGCATGGCCGCCCAGGCCATCGGCCACGATGAAGAGCCCCAGCCCCGGATCCGAGAGGAAACTGTCTTCGTTGTGTTTCCGGACACAACCCACATCGGTACAGCCCGCGGCGCGGATCCCCATGATCAACCCTTTCCCGTCAGTCGGCCCCACAAGTCCTTCAGTTGATCAAGGAGGCCCACGGGCTGTTCTGATCCCTTCGCCTTCTTCCCCTGCACCGGATTTTTCTTGCCCCCGGAGTCACTTTTCGGGCCTTTGGAGGCGAGAACGCGCAACTTCGGATGTTTGGGGGAAATCTCGCGCGCCACCTGGAAGTGGCGCTGGGCCCGAGCCTCCATGCCCAGGGTCTGGAAATGACCGGCCAAACGGATGTGGCTGTCCACATCTCGGGGAGCCAGGCGGACAGCGGTCTCCAGCGCCTTCACCACGGCCCGGAGATCTCCCCCTTCCCGCTCGAGGATGGAGGCGAGCAGTGCGTGGTAAGGGGCCTTGCCGTCATCCAGCCGGATGGCGTAGTGGATGAGTGCGCGCGCCTGATCAACCTTCCCCTCTTCGAAGGCCGCCTTCGCCATGGCGGCCCAGTCCTCGGGTGTCCGCTCCTGCGCGGACTCAGGTTCCCGGTCGACAGCGGCTGGGGACTGCGCCTTCGGCATCTGCTGCTGGAGCGCAAGCCGCTTGGCTGGGTCCTTGAGCATGCTGAACGCCTCGGCCAACTCGCGGAATCTCGCCTCCGCCTCATCTTTCTCCGCGCCGGTGTAGCGGTCCGGATGCCAACGCTTGGCGAGCCGGTGGTACGCGGCCTTGATGTCCTCGGGCGAGGCGTCGGGCGGAATTTCCAGAATATTGAACGGGTTCATGAGCTTCCGGGGAGGCCAGCCATCGATGAAGTGGAACGGGATGGAAGGACAGGGCTTGAGCAGAGGATGGTAGCCTATTTCCATCTTGAGTGCAGGTCCTGAGCATCGGAACAGGGGGGAAACTCTTCCGGAAGTGGGCCTGGCATCCCGCCACGAGGCTGGCAGGGCCTCCGGCTCGATGGCACAGTAGAAGGCTCTGGAGGCGCAAGCATGGCGGTAGGCACGGCGGTGGATTGGCGTGAGCGCCTCGATGCCGGCGACATGTCCTCCGAATCCCTTGTCCTGACCGCCTTCGACCGCATCCGACAACTGGATCCGCACCTCCACGCCATCCTGGCCATGGACGAGGCCCGCAGCCTCCAGGTCGCCCGGGCCGCGGATGCGCGTCTGCTGGCCGGGGAACGCTCGCCCGTCCTGGGCCTGCCCATCGTGCTCAAGGACAACCTGAACTGGACGGGTCTGCCCGTCTCATGCGGCTCCCGGGTGCTCGACGGGTACCGGGCCCCCTATGACGCCACCGTCGTCGGACGCCTCCTCCAAGCCGGTGCGGTGCCCCTGGCCAAGGCCAACATGGACGAGTTCGCCATGGGCTCCAGCGGCGAGTACAGCGCCTTCGGCGCGGCCCGCAATCCCTGGGACACCTCGCGGGTCCCGGGGGGCAGCAGCAGCGGGTCGGTGGTTTCCGTCGCCGCAGGCTACGCACCCCTGGCGCTCGGAAGCGACACCGGAGGGTCCGTCCGCCTGCCGGCCAGCTTCTGCAATGTCACCGCCCTGCGACCCACCTATGGTGTCCTCAGCCGCTTCGGCCTGACGGCCATGGCCTCCAGCCTGGACCAGGTCGGTCCAGTCGCCGCCACGGCCGCGGACCTGGCCCTGGCCCTGGGCGTCATGGCGGGACGGGACCCCCAGGACAGCACCTCCTCCGACCTCCCAGGCGCGGAGCGGCTGGCCTCCTTCCGGCCCGGGGACCTCAAGGGGCTGCGCATCGGCCTTCCCCGTGAGTACTTCGGCGAGGGCCTGGAACCGGGCGTGCGCAGCCTCCTGGAGCAGGCCCTCCAGGTGTTGGCTGGCCAGGGCGCAGAGCTCCGGGAGGTCAGCCTTCCCCACACCCGCTACGCCATCGACACCTACTACCTGATCTGCACCAGCGAGGTCTCCAGCAACCTCAGCCGCTTTGACGGGGTCCGCTTCGGCCGCCGAGCCAAGGTCGGAAACCTGCCGGCGATGATCGCCGAAACCCGTGACGAGGGGCTGGGCGCCGAGGTCAAGCGCCGCATCCTGCTGGGGACCTTCTGCCTTTCCAAGGGGTACTACGACGCCTTCTACCTCAAGGCCATGAAGGCCCGGACCCTGATCGCCCGGGACTTCGAACAGGCTTTCGAGGCGGTGGACGTGCTCGCCACGCCGGTCAGCCCTGGGGTGGCCTTCCCCTTCGGCACCAAGACAGAGGATCCCCTGGCCATGTATCTGGCCGACGCGTTCACCGTGACCGCCCCCCTGGCAGGCCTCCCCTGCCTTTCCATGCCCGCCGGGTTCACCGGGGGACTGCCGGCCGGCATCCAACTCATCGGACCTGCTTTTTCAGATGTCATGCTGCTTGAGACGGCCCATGCCTTCCAGCTGCTCACGGCCCACCACCTCGCGACCCCTCCCCTTTCCGCATAGGAGCAAACCATGGCCTTTGATGTCGTCATGCCCCAGATGGGCGAAAGCATCGCCGAAGCCACCGTCCTGAAGTGGCACAAGCAGGTCGGCGAGGTGATCGCCAAGGACGACACCCTCTACGAGATCAGCACGGACAAGGTGGACGCGGAGATCCCCGCTCCCGCCGCGGGCACCCTGCTGGAGATCCTCGTCGATGTGAACATCACCGTTCCCGTGGGCACCGTGGTCGCCCGCATCGGCGATGCCTCCGAAAAACCAGCTGGGGCTCCTTCCATTGCCCCCGTGGCCGCCAAGTCCATCGAGCAGGTCGCCGCCGCGGCCATCATCCAGGCACCCATCGAGGACGACAACAGCCTGGAAGGCCGGCTGAAGACCAAGAGCAGCCCCCTGGTGCGCGAGATGGCCAAGCAGCATGGCGTGGACCTCTCGAGGGTCCAGGGGACGGGTCAGGCCGGCCGGGTCACCAAGGAGGACCTCGAAGCCTTCCTGGCCAAGGGACCGGCGGCCCCTGCCCCGGTCCATGTGACGTCCATCGCCCCCGCCCTTCCTGCCGTGCATGATCCTTCCGCGCCGACCCTGGGGATCACACCCGCCCTGGCGGTCCCCCCGGCCCCCGCGGCCCCCGCCTTCGCCCCCGGCGAGCGGGTCAAGGTCGAGCCCATGAGCCGCATGCGGAAGATCATCGCAGACGGCATGGTGGCCAGCCGCCGCACGTCCGCCCACGTCTACACGGTCTTCGAGATCGACATGACTCACGTGGCCCAGCTGCGCAACAAGCACAAGCAGGCCTTCGAGTCCCAGTTCGGCACCAAGCTGAGCTTCATGCCCTTCGTGATGATGGCGGCCTGCAAGGCCCTCCGTGCCTATCCAGTGGCCAACGCCTCTGTGGACGGCGACAACATCGTCTACAAGCAGGACATCAACCTCGGCATCGCCGTCAGCCTGGACTGGGGCCTCATCGTGCCCGTGGTGAAGAACGCCGACATGATGAACCTGGGCGGCCTGGCCCGCAGCATGAACGACTTGGCCGAGCGGGCCCGCTCCAAGCAGCTGAAGCCCGATGAAATCAGCGGCGGCACCTTCACGATCACCAATCCCGGCGTCTACGGCGACACCTTCGGCCTGCCCATCATCAACCAGCCCCAGGTGGCCATCCAGGGCGTGGGCGCCATCGTGAAGCGCCCCGTGGTCATCACCGGCCCCGACGGCACCGACTTCATCGCCATCCGCCAGATGATGTTCAGCAGCCTCGGCTTCGACCACCGCATCATCGACGGCGCCACCGGCGACCTCTTCATGGCCTTCGTCAAAAAGGAGCTCGAGACCTCGACCTTCGGCCTGGAGTAGGGACTTCTCCCCCGCGGCGGGTGCGCCTCGCTGACCCGCACCCGCTTCCGGCAACTCCCGATCGACTGCGCCACCGGCGATCTCTTCATGCGACGCATCCTGCGCCGCACCCTTTGGGGCGCGCCGTAGGCGCGTTGGGCCTCCGCTCCTGCTGCGGCCTCATGGCCTTCGCCAAAAGGAGCTGGAGGCCTCAACCTTCGGCCTGGAATAGGGAATCCAGGGGACACGGAAGGGGGCCCCTCCAGGAGCCCCCTTTCCATGCCCGGCTTCAGAGCTAGTAGGGACCCGTCTCCCGCACCAGCTCGCGGTACATGGCGAACTCGCCCTGGAAGTGCAAGGGGATGATGGCGGTAGGGCCGTTGCGGTGCTTGGCCACGATGAGTTCGGCGGAGGAAAGGTCCGCATCCCCGTCGGCGCTGGCGACCATCTTCCGGTGGATGAAGGCCACCATGTCCGCGTCCTGCTCGATGGCGCCGGAGTCCCGGAGGTCGCTGAGCTGGGGCCGCCCGCCCGTGCGATGCTCGACTTCACGGTTCAACTGGGAGAGCACCACCACTGGAATGCCGAAGTCCTTGGCCATGAGTTTGAGGCCCCGGCTGATCTCGCCGATGCGGACAGCCTCGTTCTGCTTCGCGCCGCGGCTTCCCTCCGGGCTGCTGAGCAGCTGGAGGTAATCGATGATGACGAACTCCACCCGCCGGTTGCTCTGGCTGCCCTGCTTCACGATCATGTTCTGGATCTGCGGAACCGTGACCGAGGCCCGATCACAGATGAACAGGGGCATCTGAACCAGCTCGTCCCTCGCCTTCATCACATCGTCCATGCGGCCGGTGGCACGGCCGGACTGCAGGTCCTTCATGTTGGTCTGGCTTTTGGCCGAGAGCAGGCGCATGAAGACTTCTTCGTGGCTCATCTCCAGGCTGAAGAAGGCACCGCAGTGCCCGGGCCGGCCATCCCGCTCCTGGGCGGCCCGCAGGATCCAGTTCAGGGCCAGGGCGGTCTTGCCGATGCCGGGGCGGGCGGCGAGCACGATGAGGTTGCCCGGCTGGAAGCCCTGAGTGAGCTCGTCGAAGCGGGTGAAGCCCACCCGAACGCCGGGAGAGAGGCGCCCTTCCATCCGATCCGCCAGCCGCTCCATCGTGTCGTCCGCAACGGCCTGGATGCCGAGCAGGCCCTTGGCCTGGGTGTCCCCCTGGGCCAGGTGGAAGAGGCTCTGGGCGGTCTGGTCGACCAGCACTTCAGGGGCCTCATCTTCCTCTGCGGCCTGCCGCACCAGTTGGGCACCCAGGTGCACCAGCCGGCGGAGCTTCGCCTTGCGCCGGATCACATCCGCCAGGACCTGCGGCCTCTCCACGTCTTCGCCCGCGAGGAGCTCAACCAGCCCGGGATAGCCGCCCACCTTGTTCAGGCTGTCGTCCTGATCCAAGGCGTCTTTCAGGGTGAGGGAGTTCACCTCGACCTGGGCCTCGATGAGGATCTTCAGGGCCCGGAACACGGCCCGGTGGGCCGGGTGGACGAAATCCTCCTCCGTCAGCGTGAACACGGCCTCGCTGGCCACGAAGCCGGCGCCGGGCGCGCAGCAGGTGGCCAGGAAGGAACGCTCCGCATCGATATCCTCCGGAAGACGTTCCGGAAGCCAGTCCGCCATCACCACTCCCGTTGGATCAGAGCCCCGGAGGAGTGTACCCGCCGCCGTTCACATCCACAAAGATCGGATTGGTCACGGCGATGGGATAGATGCCCTTCATGATCTTGTTCCAGGGTGTTCCCACCCGGTAGGCTCCGGTCTGGCTCCGGGCCACGCCGGCCTCGACGACGAACCAGGCGTCCTTGCCCGCGGGCATGGGTAGGTCGATCGTAGCCGTCCTGAGCCTGGCATCCGTGGTCGAGGCCGTGAAGCTGGCCAGGGGCACGGAAATGGGCGTCGAGCCATTCACCACGAGGCGCACCTCGTCCACGGGGACCCAGTCGGGGGCGTAGAGGGAGATGCTCACACTCACGGAGGCGTTGGTACCGCTGACGAGGCCGCCGGGCCCGACGGTGCCCACCGATACATCCAGCAGCGGGCCGGTGGAGGCCACCGCCGAACCGGCGCGAAGGGCTGCCAGGACGGGTTCCAGGGCGGTCTGGCTCAGGGTGGGTGCCGAGGCGAGCTTCAGATAGGTCCGCGCCAGGCCCACGGGCGTGTCGAGGCTGTACCGGGCGGCGGAAAGCCCCAGTCCCTTGGTGAAGGCCGTGGGCGTCTGCTGGTTCAGGATGGCGAACCAGTCGTCCCGCAGGGCGCCGAACTCGGCGTACCAGGAAGTGGGATCCGCTGGATCACAGCCTTCGGCCCGCAGCAGTTCGAGGGCGTCGAAGTCTCCCACCTTCTTCCCCAGGGAGGATGGGCCCGTCTGGGTCCACCAGGCATTGACGCCCGTCCCGAGCGCCACGGTCCGGTCGAATCCGCGGACAGTGAACAGGCCCTGCGGCCCCCTGGGCTGGTGGATGACGGTGTAGCCGCCCTCCGCCTGGGTGATGAACTCGGCCAAGTTCCAGCCTTTGGAAGGCCGGGCCCCGCCATTGCGGTCCGTGGTGGGCGCGGGCGTGAAGAGCGCCGTCACGAAGCCGTCCCCGAGGGACGTGCTGCGGGCACCCACCACGAAGGGATCCGCACCGAGGGGGGCGCGCTGCGCATCGGTCACGGCGGGGTTGTCGATCTCCGCCCTGAACTCCGCCTGCAGGGCGACGGGATCCGTGAGGACATCCTCCTCAGTGCGGGCCACCACCTGGACGCCCTCGGCCACTGCGGAACTCAACAGCTCCCCGGGGTTGAAGCCCCCGGTCGTCGCCTGCGTCGGGGCGGGAACGTCGAAGCTCGTCCAGCCGGTAGGCAGGGTGGGAGGGCTCACCACAAATCCGTGGGTGACGTTGTCCTGGCCGCTGAAGGCCTTGACCGGCAGGGAATCAAGCTGGGACATGGGGCCGCGGGTGGCATAGGCCAGGTAGTCCCCAGGCGGGAAGAACATGACGGCCGTGGAGGCTGAAGACCCGAAGGCAGTTCCAAAAATCTGATTCTTGGCAGTATATTGGTAGGCTCCGTAATTTGTGTCAGCACCTGACTTGGTTTTATACAGCTCACTATAAAAGCTCGAAAGGAGCCGGGTTCGCTGCATGTTGGGATCCGGTACTCCCAATCCCAGGAAGGTGAGTCGGAGGGGGTTGAGTCCGCCGAATTCCAGGGTGCCTGATTGACGGGCCGAAAATCCGTGTGCGGTCTGTTTGGTGATGATCACGTTTCCCGTGGAATCTAGAACCTCTGCACGCTCCGGGCTGATGGCTTCCGTGACCTGCCAGAGTTGCGTCGTTGAAGGCGTGATGGGTGTGGGAAGGAGCGAGCGCGTTGAATCAAGCGCATTGGTGCCGAGATAGAGAGGGGCACCCTGCTGCATGGCATTCCGGGCACTTATCCGGTAGCGGTAGGAGAATCCGCTGTTATTCGGGTCAGGGATCACTGGGAGAAACATGCCGACTGGCCCCTGGCCAGATCGGATGTCGGTCGGCTCGAGCCACTCCACACGCTCCAGGCGCCAGTTCGCGGCGTCGGAGAGATGGGCCGGGTTCTGGGGATCCACTCCCCCGTAGGTGTACCGTTCCAGCTTGAACTCAGTCTGAAGCGGACCGCCTTTGATGGCGGTGCCGAAGGTATTGAAGGCCAAATAGCCGATGTCCTCATTTCTGAGCCCCGACCGGGCCTGGATCATCAAGTTGGATATGGCAGTGGCTTGGGCGGGAAACGCCGAAGTGTAGCTGGGTCCACCCACCAGGTAGATCCTGCGTCGGTACGTGAGGGATTCCCCTGCTCCGAGGCCGATCTTGGCCGGGCTTCCGACCACCAGGCGGGCGGGGAATTTCGGACGGTGTTCCGAGAGGGCGTGCTGGGGGTCCGAGGCAACCAGGGCCACGCCCTCGTCATTGATCGGAAGGATCCCCATGGATGAGTGGGAATCCAGCGTGTTGCCAGCCGATTCGGCCCCCATGAGCGCCACCATGGGTGCGCGGACGCTGGTGTGCAGGGGATCGGCAAAATCGGACCCGGGAATCTCGACACCCCAGGTGCTGATCGGGGTGGTCCCATCGAAGCTGGAGATGGCGGGCACGTTGAATCGGAATCCACCCCCGCGCTGGGACAGGAAGTCACCCACGCTCTGCACGGGGAGGGTCGTGCCGTTGGCCGGCGAAAGCGTGGTCTCCAGGGTGAAGAAGATCTCCCCCTTGTTGAGGGTGATGCGGTGGGACACCGACACGCCGCTCACGCGCCCCTGGAGGTCCGTGGCCACGCCCAGCTTGCCCTTGGGGTCCAGCAGGTAGCCCTGCATCTCGAGGTGGACCGAGTTGACGCCCGTACCAGGAACGTAGCGGTCGAACACCAGGGGCAGGTCCGGATCCTGGTTGGCCACGGGGCCCAGGCGTTCGAGCAGATCGGTAGGCATCGAAATACGGTGGAAGCTCTGGTCCAGGGCGATGGAGCCCACATCGAGCACGGCTCCACCCGAGGCCGCTCCGAACTGGCCCTCCCGATCGCCGAAGGCTGCCCCATCGACGGCCAGATGGATGGAATCATTGCCCAGGTAGAAGTCGCCCGGCCCGGCCGTGGCCTTCAGCCCGGCGACCCGGTCACCACCGGCGGCTGGGATCTCCTCCACGGCCACGGCGGGCCGCGCCACACCGGTGGCCCGGAAACACCCCGTCCCTCCCACCGCGATCAGGAGGGCGAGAGGCACCAGGATCCGCCGGCGGTGCGGCAGGAGGTCCCGGTGGGAGGCGGCAGCGGAGGCAGGGCTCATGTTCATCAATCGATCTCGCTGGGGCGGAGGTCCATGGGTCTGGGCGGACGAAAGGTCTATGCTAACTCACGATGCCGATCTCCGCCTTCCTTCATCGCTGCTGGCAACGCCGTTGGCCCCTGATCCTGGTCCCGACGATGGCCCTCCTGGGAGACCTGCTGTGGACCCTGGGAAGGTTCCCCGCGATGCACCGCCTCCAGATCTTCCCGGCGGACCGCCTGCCGCCGGTGGGCGGGGCCGTCCTGGTGCTCGGGGCCGGTGTCTACAGCGATGGCGAGCCCACCTCCATCCTCGAGGGCCGCCTCCGGACTGCCCTCGACCTCTACCGGAGCGGCCGGGTGAGGTGGTTCCTGGTTTCCGGCGACAACCGCCACCCCACCTACAACGAACCCCAGGCCATGCGCCGCTGGCTGGTCAAGCAGGGCGTCCCGCCCACCCACATCGTGAGCGATTACGCAGGCCTGCGGACCTGGGACAGCCTGCGGCGGGCCCAGGCCGTGTTCGGCCAGCGGCAGGTCGTGATCGTGACCTCCGATTTCCACCTGCCGAGGGCCCTGTACCTGGCGAGTCACATGGGACTCATGGCCTGGGGTGTTCCCGCCCGGACGGATGACCGCCCCTGGACGTCGCGGGTCCGGTTCTGGACCCGCGAGTACGTCGCCCGCCACCTGGCCCTGTGGGACGCCTGGTTCCCGCCGGATGCCCGGCTCGGGCCCCGGGAACCCACGCCGGACGACTGGGATCCCGTTCGATGAAGGGACCCCGCGATGTCGTGATCCTTGAGACCCGGAGGCTGCCCCAGGGGCGGTTCGGGGGCAGCCTCTCGGGCCTTGGCGCGGTCGAGCTGGGTCTGTGCGCCGTGACGGGCCTCACTGGAAACCCAGCCCTCCCGCGGCCCCACAGCCTGCTCTGGGGCATGGCCCGGAGCCACACGCAGGGCATGAACCCTGCCCGGACCCTGGCCCTCCGGTCCGGGCTCTCCTACGACACCCCCGCCTTCACCCTCAACATGGCCTGTGGTTCCAGCCTCCAGGCTCTGATTCTGGGAGCCCAGAGGACCGCAGGCGACGGGGCCCCCGTGCTGGCCGGTGGGAGTGAGGCCATGTCCGACACCCCCCACCTGCTCCCCGGCCTGCGCTGGGGATTCCGGATGGGCCACCGCCAGCTTCCGGACGTGATGCATCAGGATGGGCTCCGCTGCCCGGTCACGGACCTGCTGATGGGGGAGACCATCGAGCGGCTCGTGGCGAAGCGCGGCATCACTCGCCTCGAGGCCGATGCCTGGGCCGCGGAGAGCCATCGCCGCGCCCGGCTGGGGGACACGCGCGCCGAGCGCCTCTCGCACCCCAAGCTCGATCACGATGAGTGCATCCGGACGGATGCCACGGAAGCCGCCCTGGCCCGGCTCGCACCCGCCTTTGATCCGGCCGGCCAGGTCACTCCGGGAAATGCCTCGGCCCTGTCCGATGGCGCCGCAGCGCTGCTCCTGGCCCGTCGGGACCAGATGGGCGGGGCCAGGCCCCTGGCCCGGATCCTGGGCTGGAGCGAGGCGGGCGTCGACCCCCTGGACATGGGCGAGGCACCCGTGCCCGCCGTGCGGCGCCTGCTGAGAGCGCACGGCATGGCGGTGGCCGACATCGACCTGTGGGAACTGAACGAGGCCTTCTCCGCCCAGTTGCTCGTCTGCCAGCGGCAACTCTCGATTCCAGCGGAACGGTTGAATGTGGCGGGCGGCGGCGTGGCCCTGGGCCACCCCATCGGCGCCACCGGGGCCCGCATCGTCTGCACGCTGATCCATCAGCTGCGGCAGCGCGGAGGCGGCCTGGGCATCGCCACCCTGGGCATCGGAGGAGGGCTGGGCCTGGCCCTGCTGCTCGAGACGGAACCCTAGACGGCCGTCTCGGCCAGCATGGCCTTCAGGGCCCGGTAGTCGGTCTTGCCCGTGCCCAGCGTGGGGATCTGATCGACCTGGCGGACCACGCGAATGTTGTGCAGCGAGGAGAGCCCGGCGGCGCGGATGGCCGCGTTGGCCTCGTCCCGGGCGATGCCGGACACCGAGAAAAGGATCAGATCGGGATTGAGTTCCTCGGGCGAGGACTCCACCGCCAGCAGGGGCTCGGTCTCCTCTTCTCCCAGGAAGCGGCGCGAGAGCGCCTCCTCGATGGCCGGGAGGGAGACCATCTCGCCACCCAGCTTCACGAACCGCTTGAGCCGCCCCGAGAACACGAGCACCCCCCGGTCCTGGAAGACGAGGTCGCCGGTGCGGTACCACTGGCGGCCCTCGAAGGTCTCGAAGGGCGATTCCACATCCGGGTTCAGGTAGCCGGAGAAGATGCTGGGGCCGCGCACCAGGAGCATGCCGGGCTGTCCGGGCTCGACCCTCCGGCCGGACTCCAGGTCGACGATGGCCCACTCCACGGAGAGCAGGGGCTTTCCGATGGTGCCGGTGCGGGGATCGTCCTCCCGGTTCACGGAGACGACGGGAGAGCATTCCGTGATGCCGTAGCCCTCCAGGACGACAGTCTTCGGCCAACGCCGGGCGAGGGTGGCGTAGATCTGCTCGGGGCACTTCTCCGCCCCGGACACGACGACACGCAGGGACTCCAGGTGGCGGTCCTCGGCCATGCGGAGGATGCCCCCCAGGAAGGTGGGCGTGCCCACCAGGAGCGTGGCGTGGTAGGCCTCGATGAGGCGGGCCAGCATCCGGCCCTCGGTGGGGTTGGGGTGGTAGACCACGCGCAGCCCCAGCAGGAGCGGCAGGATGGTGGTGGTGGTGAGGCCGAAGGCGTGGAAGGGCGGCAGGCAGCCCATCACCCGCTCGTCCTGGCGGAAGTCCAGGGCCTGGGCCGCGTCCCGGATGTTGGCCAGGATGTTCCCGTGGCTGAGGGGCACGGCCTTGGGCAGGCTTTCGCTGCCGCTGGTGAAAAGCACCGCGGCGGTCTCCGGAGGCTTGACGGCCAGAAGCGAAACCCAGTTGAACCGCGCCCGGAAGGCTGCAGCCAGCTTGGTGGGGAGGGTGATCTTCTTGCCAACCTCGTCCAGCAGCAGCAGCCGGTCCTTGACGGCCCCGAGGTCCACGCCCTGGGCATCCAGCCGGTTGACGAGGGTGGAGACCGTGACCACATGCTTCACCCCCACCAGGTCCAGCCCATAGCCCATGCTGCGGGCGCCGGCGGTCCAGTTCACCAGCACGGGGGTCTTCCCGGCGAACAGCAGGGCCAGGTAGAGGATGCTGGCGCCACCCGAGGCCGGCAGCATCAGCCCCACGTGGGAGCCCTCCAGGGCTTCGAAGATGGGCTTGAGCACCATGACTGCCGTGATGACGTCCCGGTAGGTCTTCACCCCGCCGGTCTGGTCCGCGAGGACGACGCGCCGCGGATCCCGCTTGGCTTGCTTGAGGAACACCTCGGGGATGGTATCGCCGGCCGGCATCTCGATGGGCAGGTCCGTGCGGGAGTGGAACCACGCGTGGGGCACGGCCTTGAGCTCCCCCTGCCGCAGCGAGACGGCGGCCCCGGTGGCGGCCAGCATCACGTCCGACACGGACTGGAGCGAGGCCGGATCGCTGCAGGCGTACCCATAGGCCTGCTGGATCCACAGCTCCAGTTCCCGGTGGGCCAGGGCGTCCATGCCGAGATCCCGGACCAGGGAATGCCCTTCCTGGACATCGGCGTGGCCCGTCTCCAGCTGGAGGTGCCGGCGCACCGCGTCCCGAACGGTCGGCGGCACGTTGCGGGGATTGCCCTCCACCCGGGCTTTCGGCGGCTCGGGCAGGGTGCGGGGGGCGTGGTCCTTCCACACCAGGTAGGGCACGAAGGTGCGAGGGGTCGCCTCCCGGTTCAGCCGTGTTTCCAGGGCCTGGTTCAGGGCGGCGCGCCCCTCCTCGACGGGCAGGCCGAACACCTCTTCGAGGATCAGCCGGACCTCCCGGCGGGGCATGAAGAAGAGTCCGTTGGCGAACAGGTAGCCGAGGCTCTTGAGGAGCTCGATCCCCAGCGCGGGCCGGCGGCCCGAGGCGGCGCTGAAACGGCTGCCCCAGAGGCCCTGGAGCCGGACCAGGACCACCCTGGTATCCGGGGCCTGCCGGAGGATGGAGGCCACCACGCTGTTGTCGGACAAGTCCTCAGTCTTCTGACGGGCCAACCGGCCCCCGGGGAACAGGAGCAGGTTCTGCCCGGAGCCGAGACAGCCCGCCAGCGCGGTCAGCTCGCGGTCCAGGGCCTCGCGGCAGCGCTTCCCGTGGGTGACCGGGTCCGGCAGGGCCCGGGCGCCGAGCAGTCGTGCCAGCCATCGCAGAGGGGCCGGGGCAGCGTGGTCCCGCCCAGCGACCAGGGTTGGTGCGAAACGGCGGTGCAGCTCAGAGCTCAGGAGGAAGGGATCCAGCAAGGTGGGATGGCTGGCCAGGAACAGGATGCCCTTCCCCCCCTGGACGGGGGGAGGATCGCCACCCTCCCGGTGGATTCGGTAGCGCAGCCGCAACAGCGGCCGACCCAGGGCTCGGATCAGGAATGCAATCATCGGGAATCAGGACCTGCCTACCGGACAACGGAGGAATCCAGGATTGTAGCGGGAATTATTTCCAAGCCCTGAACGGGTTCCATCACATCTGCGAAGATGAGTTGGGCCCCCGCGCGCCCCTTGAGGTCTTCATGTCCGACGCCCCCCTGATCCGGCTTACTAACATCACCAAGGTCTATCAGATGGGCGACATGGAAGTGCGGGCCCTGGATGGCGTGTCCATGGAGATCGCCCGCGGGGAATACGTGGCGATCATGGGTCCCTCCGGCTCCGGCAAGTCCACGATGATGAATGTCATCGGCTGCCTGGACACCCCCACCGACGGCACCTATGAGCTGAACGGCAAGCTGGCCTCGGCCATGACCGACGACCACCTGGCCCAGATCCGCAACGAGGAGATCGGCTTCGTCTTCCAGACTTTCAACCTCCTGGCCCGCACCACCTCGCTGCAGAACGTGGAGCTGCCCCTGATCTACGCGGGCAAGACCCCCGCCGAGCGGCATCAGATGGCCCAGCAGGCCCTCGAGAACGTCGGCCTGGGCAGCCGCAGCGACCACATGCCCAACCAGCTGTCGGGCGGCCAGCGGCAGCGCGTGGCCATCGCCCGGGCCCTGGTCAACGACCCCTCCATCCTCCTGGCCGACGAACCGACGGGCGCCCTGGATTCCAAGACCAGCATCGAGATCATGGCCCTCTTCGAGGAGCTGTACCAGAAGGGCAACACCATCATCCTCGTGACCCACGAGGAGGACATCGCCCGCCACGCCCACCGCATCGTGAAGCTGCGCGACGGCAAGATCATCCACGACGAGCCGAACACCCCGATCACCCCGGAAGAACACCTCGCCAACCTGAGCCTCTGACCGAGAAGCTCGAAGGCGGGCCCTGACCTCCGATAGAATCCTCGGATGCAGAAACTCGTCCAAGGCATCCACCACTTCCAGACCCAGATCTTCAGTTCCCACAAAGAGCTGTTCGAGCGCCTGGACCGGGACCAGACCCCCGAGACCCTGTTCATCACCTGCTCGGACTCCCGCATCAGCCCGAACCTGATCACGCAGACCCAGCCGGGAGAGCTCTTCATTCTGCGCAACGTGGGGAACCTGATCCCGCCCTACGAAAGCATGGGCGGCATGGCCGCGGGCATCGAGTTCGCCGTGGCCAGCCTCCAGGTAAAGGACATCATCATCTGCGGCCACTCCAACTGCGGGGCCATGAAGGCCCTGCTGGAGCCCGAGACGGTGGGCGAGCTGCCCGCCACCAAGGCCTGGCTGGCCCATGCCCGGACCACCGAACGCATCATGTGGGAGAGCTACGGCCACCTCAAGGGCGACCAGCTGCTGCATGCCACGGTGGAGGAGAACGTCCTCGTGCAGCTGGAGAACCTGCGCCGGCATCCAGCCGTGGCCAAGGCCATGGCGAACGGCATGCTGCACCTCCATGCCTGGGTCTACAAGATCGAGACCGGCGAGGTCTTCGCCTTCGATCCCGAGCGGGGCCAGTACACCTCGGTCACGGGCACGGACGGCCTCGCCCCGCTCAACGAGGAGCACCGCGGAACGGACTTGTCGATCTAGATCGAGAGCCGGTCCAGTCGCTCCGGCCGGTCACGCCAGCCCTCGTCCACCTTCACGAAGAGCTCCAGGCGGACGGGACGCTGGAGCAGCTTCTTCAGCTCGCGCTGGGCGCTCTGACGGATGTCCTTGATCATCTCGCCCTGGCTGCCAAGGAGGATCTTGCGGTGGCCGTCCCGGTCCACCAGGATCTGCGCGGCGATGAAGACGCCCTCCGGGCCCAGGTCCCCGGGGTAGTCGTCGTGCCCCGGCTCCAGCCACTGCTCGATGAGCACGGCCACGCCGTGGGGGACCTCTTCGCGGGTCTTGCGCAGCACCTTCTCCCGGATGAACTCCGAGGCCAGGGACCGCTCGGTCTGGTCTGTGAAGACCTCCTCGTCATGGAGCCAGCCGGGCTGTACCGCGTCCCGCTCCAGGATCGTCCAGAGGGGATCCAGGTTCAGGCCCATCTTGGCGCCGATGGGGACGATCTCCTTGAAGGGCAGCAGGTCCTTGTAGGTTGCGACCTTCTCGAGGAGGCGGCCCTTGGACAGCAGGTCGATCTTGTTGAGCAGCAGGTAGGTGGGCCGGCCCAGCTTGCGCAGGCGCTTGGCCAGGGCGTGTTCGCCCGTGCCCAGGTAGTCGTCGGCGTCCACCACCCACAGCAGCAGGTCGGCCTCCTCGAGGGCCTGCTCCACGTGGGCCATCATCCGCTCGTTGAGCGCGTGCTTCGGCAGATGGATGCCCGGTGTATCCAGGAAGGCCAGCTGGACCTCGCCGCGGTCCACCACACCCAGGACGCGGGTCCGGGTGGTCTGGGGGATCTGGCTGGTGGCCGCCAGCTTCTGGCCCAGCAGGGCGTTCAGAAGGGTCGACTTGCCGGCGTTGGGAAGGCCGATGATGGCGAGGGTCGCGTGGCGCTTGTCAGCCACGATGCACGCCCCGCTTGGCCTCGCGGATGAACTTGAGCAGGTAGGCCACCTCGGCGATATGCCCCACTTCCCTCTCGGTCTGGGCCATGGCCTCTTCACGGAGCAGGCCTGCATGGAAGAGGAGCCGATGCGCCCGCTTCAGGCCCTCGACCACCTCCACGGGGAAGCCCTTGCGCTGGAGGCCGATGGTGTTCACGCCGTAGCTCTTGGTGTCCCGGGCGCCAGCGGTCTTCATGAAGGGCAGCACGTCCTGGGTGGCCACGGTGAAGCCGCCCATGAAGGCATGGTGGCCCACCCGGCAGAACTGGTGCACGGCGGAGAAGGCGCCGATGTTGCAGCCGTCGCCCACCTCCACATGGCCCGCCAGGGTGGCGCAGTTGGCGAAGATGTTCTTGCTGCCCACATGGCAGTCGTGGGCGACGTGGGAGCCGGTCATCAGGAAGTTGTCGTCACCCAGGGTGGTGAGGCCGCCACCCCCCTCGGTGCCGCGGTGGAGGGTGCAGCCCTCGCGGAACACATTGCGGTTGCCCACCTGGAGGCGGGTCGGCGCCCCCTTGAATTTGAGGTCCTGAGGGCCCATGCCCAGGGTGGCGTGGGGGTAGATGTCGTTGTCCTCGCCAATTTCGGTGTGGGGGCCGATGACGACGTGACTGCGCAGGAGGGTGCGGGCTCCGATGACGGCGTTGCCCTCGATGACGCAGAAGGGTCCCACGACCACGCCCTCGCCCAGCCGGGCCTCCGGGCTCACCACGCTGCTCGGATGGATCTGAGCGCTCATTTCCCTTCCCCTTCTGCCAGGTCCATCAGCATGGACATGAATTCGGCCTCCGCGACCTTCTGGCCGTCCACGAAGGCCTCGCCGCGCATCTTGCAGATCCGGCCCTTGAGCTGGACCACCTTCACTTCCATCACCAGCTGGTCGCCGGGCAGCACCGGCTTGCGGAACTTGGCCCCGTCGATGCCCATGAAGTAGATCACCTTGCGGGCCCGGTCCTCGATGTCCTGGAGCAGCAAGCAACCACCGGTCTGGGCCATGGCCTCGATGATGTAAACGCCCGGGAACACCGGCCGGCTGGGGAAGTGCCCCTGGAAGATCTCCTCGTTGAAGCTGATGTTCTTCAGCCCCCTGATCCACTGCTTGGGTTCGTAGTCCAGGACGCGGTCCACCAGGAGGATTGGATAGCGGTGGGGCAGCAGGTCCATGATCCCCTGCAGGTCGATCGTGCGTGGTTCGCGTTCAGACATGGACACTCCAATCCTCTAGCCTACCGTCTCCGGCCTCCTGCCTCCAGCCTCAGCCTCGGGGGACCGTTCGTTCGAACACCCGGGCCTCGATGAACAGGTCCAACAGGGGGCGGTCGAGGGCGCCCTCGCGCGCCTCCTCCTCCAGGATGGCCAAGCTGCGCCCCAGCGGCACCGCCCCCTTGTAGGGCCTGTCCCGGGCGGTCAGGGCGTCGAACACGTCCGCGATGGCCATGGCCCGGCTCTGGACCGGAATCTCCGCGGCCCCGAGCTGGCGGGGATAGCCCCTGCCGCTGAGGCGCTCGTGGTGGGCGTAGGCGATGTCCGGCACGCCGGCCAGGTCCCGGGTCCAGGGGATGCGCTCCAGGAAGCGGAAGGTGTGGGTGACGTGGCTCTCGATCTCGAACCGTTCCTCGTCCGACAGGCTGCCCTTCCGGATCCTGAGGCTGGCCATGGCCTCCGGTTCGACCACCTCCCGCCGTCCGCCACTCCAGTGCGTGAAGGTGAGGCTCTCCAGGAGGCCGAGCCCTTCCGCGACTTCCTGGGCCAGGACCGTGGGCTCGTTGCTCTGGCGGATCAGGTGCATGAGCCGCTCGGTCTCGGCCTGCCGTTCATGCCGGCCCTGCTCCCAGCGGGCCGCGTCGAAGGGGCGGCCGTCCCGCCAGGCCCTCGACAGCAGGTCCAGGGCCTCCTCCAGCTCCCGTTGCCGCAGCCGCTGGAGGATGAGCTCCAGCTGGCTGGGATCCAGCTTCTTGGCCTTCACCAGGACCTGCTCGCGCACCCCCACCTTGCCGAAATCGTGGAGCAGGCTGGCATACCGGATCTCGCGGAGTTGGCGGTCCGTGAACAGCAGGCCGCCGTAGGCCCCGTTCGGCGTGGCGTTGACGGCCTCTGCCAGGCCCACGGTCAGGTCGGCGACCCGGCCCGAATGACCGCTGGTGACGGGGTCCCGCGCCTCGATGGCCGTCACCGAGGCCGCCACGAAGCCCTCGAAGAGCTGCTCGATTTCCAGGCGCAGCTGGGCGTTCTTCACGGCCACCGCCGCCTGCCCCGCCAGGCTCTGGGCCAGGTTCTGGTCCTCCGCGGAGAAGATCCCGGGGCCCGCCTCATCGCCGAGGCGGTTCAGCAGCTGGAGGATGCCCAGCACCTCGCCTTCGGTGTCCAGCATGGGGACCACCAGCACGGACGTGGTGCGGTAGCCCGCCTGGCGGTCGAAGCTGTCGTTGAAGCGGTAGGGGGCCTCCTCGGGGATGTGATAGACGTCCCGGAGGTTGAGGCTCTCGCGGGTGAGCGCGACGAATCCGGCCAGGGTCCGGTCCGAGACCGGCATGACGACCCTGTGGAAGGGCAGCTTCACCTTGGCGTTCTGGGTGTGGGCGAAGAGCAGCTCCCGCTGGTCTCCCTCCCCCGAGATGAGGTAGATGGATCCGGCCTCGGCCTTGAGCAGCTCGCGGGCCTTGGTGAGGATCAGGTCCAGCAGCCGGTCCAGGTCCTGCTCGGAAACCAGGGCCCGGCCCACCTCATGGAGCCGCGCCATGGACTGCCGGTCCTTGGCCCGCTCCCAGCCCGCCTTCGTGAGGGCCAGGGCCGCCTCGGCCCCGGGCCAGGTTCCACACCCGGCGAAGGCCCCCTCCCCGGGCAGGCCGAGCACCACGTCCGCCGGGGCTCCGTCCACGAAGGCCATGGCCCCCCGCATCTCCCCGGCAATGCGGTCCAGGAGGGTGCTACGGTGCTCTGGGGGGATGGCGACGGTGAAGCGCAAGGCGGGATCAGGCTCCAGGAAAGTCGAGGCGGGTTCTGGGACGAAGACGGTGCCGCCAGGATATCGGAATTCCCCATCGCCCAAGGAAGCCTGGCGGGGACCCATCGAACGCCTGGCCTGGGGCGGCATGGGCGTGGGCCGCTCCGGGGATGGCCGGCTCCTGCTCCTAGAAGCCCCCCTGGCCCTCTTCCCCGGCGAGGTCGTCGAGGCCGATGTCATCTGGAAGGCCCGGCACGGCGAAGGCCGGATCACCCGCTGGATCGCCCGGGATCCCCGCCGGGCCGAGGCCGCCTGCCCCGTGGCGGGCATCTGCGGCGGCTGCGAACTGTGGGAGGCGGGCCGGCATGCATCCGACCTGAAGCGCCAGATGGCCGCCGACCTGCTGCGCCGCCAGGTGGGAGAGGGCGTGCCCTGGACCTGGCACCCCGCCCCGGACGCGGCCCGGCGCCATCGCATCCAGCTGCACTGGGACGGGGCCGAGTTGGGCTATTTCAAGCGGCACAGCCACGCCCTGGTGCCGGTCACGGCCTGTCCCGCCGCCGCCCCCCCCCTGTCGGAGGCGATTCCACGCCTGCTGGCCGCGCTGGATGGCCGCGCCCTGCCCGCCCGCCCCGGCCGCTGGGAGCTGTCCACGGGAACCCCCGCCGACACGGTGTGGGCCACCGATGAGCGGGGACGTACCTGGGTCCTGGAGCCCGACGGCTGGCACCGCAACGCCGAACCCATCCGCCATCGCCTGGGCGACGCCACCCTCCAGCACGAACCCGGCGCCTTCTTCCAGGTGAGCCCGCCCTGGGCCGCGGAGGCCTTCGGGGACCTTCTGAAGTCCTGGGACCTGAAGGGGCAGACCCTGTACGACCTCTACGGGGGCGTGGGCCTCTTCTCGGCCCTCCTGGGCGACCGGTTCAGCCACCGCATCCTGGTGGAGTCCGGGGAATCGGCCGTGACCTGGGCCCGGCGCAACCTGGAGGCCGCCGGCCTTTCCGCCGAATGCCTGGTGGCGGACGTGGCGGCCTGGGTGCCCGAGGGCCTTGGCAATGAGGAAGACGTGATCCTCCTGGATCCGCCGCGGGCCGGGCTCGAAGCCCCGCTCTGCGAGCGCCTGGCCACGGCGGGCGCCGGCACCCTGGTACTGGTGGGCTGCGACGGCGCGGCCTTCTGCCGCGACCTGAAGCGCCTGTCCGGCGCCTGGAGCCTCGATCAGCTCGCCGTGCTGGACCTCTTCCCCCTCACCAGCCACGTGGAGTGCGTGGCCCTGATGACCAAGCGCCCATGACGGCCCTGGGCCGCCACCTCCTGGTGGAGTTCACGGGCTGCAATCCCGCCGCCCTGGCGGACCTCGAAGGGGTCACGGCCGCCATGCTGGCCGCGGCCCAAGCCTCGGGCGCCACCATCGTCACCCACAGCTTCCACCACTTC
The DNA here is from genome assembly GCA_046331485.1 of Holophagaceae bacterium. Taxonomy (GTDB): domain Bacteria; phylum Acidobacteriota; class Holophagae; order Holophagales; family Holophagaceae; genus Geothrix. Next base: position 485,093 of record JAXLQS010000002.1, read on the forward strand.
AGCCCCCACGGCGTGAGCGGCGCCGTGATCATCGCGGAGAGCCACCTGGCCATCCACACCTGGCCCGAGCACCGCTTCGCGGCGGTGGACTACTTCTCCTGCGGGGCTGTGGACCCGGAGGCCGCCGTGGCCGTCCTCCAGGCGGCCTTCGCCGCCACCGCCACGGAGGCCCTGAGCCTCACCCGGGGGCCCCTGGGCCGAACGGACGGATGAGCCCGTCTCCCGCCCGGCCCCGGCCCTGGCTCCGCCCCCTGCTCGTGGCCGCCGGCCTGCTCTGCGTGGGCCTGGCAGTGCTGGGCCTCTTCCTGCCCCTGCTGCCGGCCACGCCCTTCCTCCTGCTGGCCGCCGCCTGCTTCGCCCGCTCCTCGGAGCGCCTTCATGCCTGGATGCTGCGGCACCGCCAGTTCGGGCCCCTGCTTCGGGACTGGGAGACGCACCGGGCCATCCGGCCCACCGTCAAGCGCACGGCCACCCTGGCCATCCTCGCCAGCGCGGCCCTGACCTACGCCCTGGCGCGCCTGACCTGGCCGGCCCGGCTGGCCATGGGCCTCTGCCTCGCCGGGGTGCTCGCCTTCATCTGGACTCGACCGGATGGGGAACGGGGCTGAATGCCCCCTCCAGCGCCAGCAGCCGCTCCTTCATGGCCAGGCCGCCCGCATAGCCCGTGAGGCTGCCGTTGGCGCCGATGACGCGGTGACAGGGCACCAGGATGGACACGGGGTTGGCGCCGTTGGCGCGACCCACGGCCCGGCTGAGGTTCGGATCCCCCAGCTCCGCCGCCAGCTGGCCATAGCTGCGGGTCTCGCCGAAGGGGATGCGCTGAAGCGCCGCCCATACCCGCAGCTCGAAGGAACTGCCGTGGAGGCGGAAGGGCACCTCGAACGCGGTGCGCCTGCCCGCGGCATAGTCTTCCAGCTGGTGGCGCAGCCGATCTACGGCCGTTGAATCTGGATTCGGCACGGGGCCCAGGCGCGCCAGCTTACCCAGCAAGCTCTCGCGGAACTCGTGGTCCGCGAAACCCAGGTAGATCAGGGCGCCCTCCGCGTCGAAGGCGGTCTGGACGGGGCCGAGCGGGGTGTCGAAGCGATGGAGGCCGTTCATGCGGGCGTTCCCTTCAGGCTGGACCAGAGGTGGAAGGTGGCGAGGCTGCGGTGGGGCGCGAAGGGGGCCATGAGTGCCTGGGTCTCGGCGGGGCCCGGCCGGGCTTCGAGCTGGAACCAGCGCTGTAGCGCCAGGGTGAGGCCCGCGTCCCCCACGGGCACGCAGTCGCGGAAACCCAGGCCGCGCATCAGCACGTACTGCGCGGTCCAGGGCCCGCAGCCCCGCAGGGCGAGCAGATCCCGGGCCAGGCCCGTGGCCGTGGGCCGCCCCTCCAGGCACAAGCGCCCCGAAGCCACTTCAGTGGCGGCATGCAGCAGATACTCGGCCTTGCGGCGGGAAAACCGCAGGCCCAGGAGCGCCTCCACTGGCAGCCCGGCGATCCGGGCGGCGTCGGGATGGGCGAAGAGGCCCCCCTCCACCCGTAGGCCCGTCATCCGGATCAGGTCGCGGCGCAGGGCGTAGGCGAAGGCCAGGTTCACCTGCTGCCCCAGGATCGCCCACACCAGGGCTTCGAAGGGATCCAGCGTGAGCAGCACCCGGAGCCCCTCGCGACCCCTTGCGAGGCGCGGATGGGCCGATTCGAAGGCGGCGGGATCCCCCTGCCAGCCCAGCATGCGGAGGGCCGCGCGGTGCGCCGCGGCCATGGCCTCGGGCCCATCCGCGCCCTGCAGGGACACCCCCACGGCCTGTTCCCGGAACTCCAGGCTGAGCACCGAAGGCCGGTCCCCGCAGAGGAAGGCCTTGAGGAGGCGCCTCCCCTCCACCCGCTCGGACACGCTCTGGCCATCGCGGCCGTGGAAGGCCAGCACGTCCTGCACCCGCAGGCCCGCGGGCAGGGGCAGGGTGAAATGGTTCGACCCCAGCATGGTGCGGAAGGCGCCGGGGCTGAGGCCCGTCTGGCGCCGGAAGGCTTCGTGGAACCCCGAGGCGCTTTCATAGCCCGAGTCCAGGGCCAGGTCCGTCAGCTCGCCCTGCCCCGCCGCCAGCCGGGAACAGGCGGACTGGATCCGGATGCGCTGGAGCACCACGGCGGGCTGGAGGTGGACGTGGTCGCGGAACAGGTCCTTCAGCTTCGTGACGCCCACGCCCGCGGCTTCGGCCAGGGCCTCGACCTCGGGAAAGGCGGCCGGTTGCGCCATCGCCTGGGCCAGGGCGGACTCCAGCCGGGCCAGGTCCGCATCCTCGCCCCGGTAGAAGGCATCAGGCCGGCAGCGCTTGCAGGGACGCAGCCCCGCGGCCCGGGCCGCCGGCTCGTCCGGGAAGAACCGCACGTTGATGGCCAGGGGCTTCCGGGCGGGACAGGAGGGCAGGCAGTAGATCCCGGTGGTGAGGACCCCCGTCAGGACCCGGCCGTTGAAGGACGCGTCCTTCGCCAGGATCCGTTCGTAGAGGTGCTCGTCCGACCAGCGCATGGCTTCATGCTAGGAGGATGGCCCTGCGGCGTCCTCCGAAGGCCGTCGCCGGAATTCCTACCACTCCAGGGGCAGTCTCGGCTGGGGCGGGGCCTTGGGCAGCACCCCTTCCAGGCGGAGGAGGAATTCCTTCATGTCCAGGCCCCCCCCGTAGCCCACCAGGGATCCGTCCGACCCGATCACGCGGTGGCAGGGGATCAGGATGGAGATGGGGTTGGCCCCATTGGCCCGGGCCGCGGCCCGGATGCACTTCTCGTCCCCGAGCCGGCGGGCCAGTTCCAGGTACGAGATGGCCTGGCCGTAGGGGATCTTCAGGAGCTCCTTCCAGACCCGCCGTTGGAAGTCGGTGCCTTCCAGGCGGATGGGGATGTTGAAGTCCCGGAGGTTGCCCGAGAAGTAGGCCTCCAGCTGGCGCTTCAGGAAGGGGAGGCACTTTGGGGCCGGGTCCGCGGGCTCCGGGGGCGGTGCGCCATGGAACCGGATGAGCTGGAGCAGCTTCCCCTCCTCATCAAACACGGCTCCCAGGTCCCCGATGGGCGAAGCAATGGGATGGAAGGCACCAGGCATGGAACCCAGCATGTCAGAATCGCGGTTTTTTGGGATGAAGAGCCAGCCTGGACAGCCCCTTGATGACAGCCATCAGACCCCGGGTTTCCGCCAGCCCAGACCGGATTCGAGATCCCGCAGCGCCCTGGGCAGGGGACCCTCGCCCGGCAGGATCACCCGATGGGCCGGAATCAGGAGGGCGATGGGGTTGCTGGCACAGGCCATGACGACCACTTCCTCGTCCAGCCCGAGCCAGGCCGCGAAGTCCGAGGGCTGCCGGGTCTGGCCATAGGGGATGGTGCGCACCGTATCCCAGATCCTCAGGTGCGAAGGCCGACCCTGGGGATCGAGGGGCACCGTGAAGGTGCGGAGGGTACCCGCCAGGTAGGCCTCGATCTGGCGGTCCAGGAACCGCTTGGCCTCACGCTGCTCCTTTGGCGGGAGCGGGCTGGTCTTGCGGGGGTCAAAGCCCTCCAGCACCAGCTCCAGAAGCCGCCCACGGCCATCGAAGGTGGCCCGCATGGGCCCCATCGGCGTGTTCAGCTCGTAGTGCCAGAGGATCATGCCGGAATCATCGCATACTGAGGCTATGGCCGCTTCTCCCTTCCGCCTGTCCATCATCGACTACCTCAACGCCGCCCCCCTGAACCATGGCTTCAAGCATGGGCTGGGCTGGGAGCACTTCCACCTGAAGTTCCACTACCCCTCCGCCTGCGCCGACCGCCTGCGGGACGGCGAGGTCGATGCGGGCATCGTCAGCTCCATCGAATACCTCCGAATCCCGGACCTGCAGATCGTCCCCGGACTCTGCATCGCGTCGCCCAAGCGGGTGCGGAGCGTGGTGATCCTCTCCAAGGTGCCGCCCGAGCAGATCCGCAGCCTGGCCCTGGACACCTCCAGCCGCACCAGCGTGGTGCTGGCGCAGCTGCTGCTGCGCGAGCGCTACGGCGTGACCCCCTCGGTGGTGGACATGGGGCCCGACCTGCCCGCCATGCTGGAGGCGAACGATGCGGCCCTGATGATCGGCGATGCGGCCATGCGGGCCCCCAAGCAGGGCCTCTTCGTCCTGGACCTGGCGGAGGAATGGCACACCTGGACCGGCCTGCCCTTCGTCTTCGCCCTGTGGCTGGTCCGGAAGGACGCCCCCGAGCTGCCCATGCCGGGCGGCGTGGCGCCCTTCTTCCACAAGAGCCTGGAGATCGGCCTGGCGCAGCTGCCGGCCATTGTGGAGGAGGCCCGGCGCACCATCGGCTGGACCAAGATCGAGCTGCACGAGTACCTGACCGAGAACATCAGCTATACCCTGGGCGAGGCTGAGCGCGAGAGCCTGGCCCTCTTCTTCGAGAAGGCCGTCCGCCACGGCTTCGCCCCCGACACCAAACCCCTGCGGTTCCTCTGACCCCCACCTGGAAGCCTCCATGACCGACCTCGCCACCCTCTTCCACGCGCACATCGCCGAGCGCCAGCGCACCACGGCCGAAGCCCTGGCCCAGACCGGGTTCGAGACCCTGGTCATCTCCAGCGGACGGGCCTACACCCACTTCGCCGACGACCAGGAGGCCCCCTTCCACCCCACCCCCCACTTCGCCCACTGGTGCCCGGTGGCCGGCCCCCACCACGTCCTCGTGATCCGTCCGGGCCGCCGCCCGAAGCTGATCCGGTTCGCCCCCGAAGATTTCTGGTACGAGCAGGCCCCCCTGGGGAATCCCTTCTGGGCTCCGGAATTCGAGATCGAGGAAGCCGGCAACCTCGACGAGGTCTGGAACCTGCTGGGCACCCCGAGCCGCGCCGCCTACATCGGCCCCGAGACCGACCGGGCCGGGGCCGCGGGGCTGGAGCTGAACCCCGCCCCCCTGACCGCCCACCTCGACTGGCACCGCACCGCGAAATCCGCCTATGAGGTGCACTGCATCGAGGAGGCCACCGTGATCGCGGCCCGGGGTCACGATGCCGCCCGCGCTGCCTTCCTGGCGGGGGCCACCGAGCTGGAGATCCACCACGCCTACGTGCAGGCCGCGGGCATCGTGGATCACGAGATGCCCTACGGCAGCATCGTCGCCCTCAACGAGAAGGGCGCCATCCTCCACTACGAGGGCAAGCGCAAGGTGGGGAACGGCGCCGTCCTGCTCATCGATGCCGGGGCCCAGGTCCGCGGCTATGCTGCCGACATCACCCGCACCGTGGCCGCCCCCCGCTGCGACAGCCGCTTCGCGGCCCTGGTCGCGGGCATGGAGAAGATCGAGCTGCAGCTCTGCGATCTGGTGAAGCCGAAGATGCCCTACGGCGACCTCCACCACCAGGGCCACCTCCTCATCGCGGGCCTGCTGAAGGAAAGCGGCATCCTCCACGCCGCGCCGGAAGAGGCCGTCGAAAAGGGGCTCAGCCGCCCCTTCTTCCCCCACGGCCTGGGCCACCACCTGGGGATCCAGGTCCACGACGTGGCCGGCCGCCAGGGCACGCCGGACGGAACCCCGGCCCCGCCCCCGCCCCAGCACCCCACGCTGCGCACCACGCGGGCCATCGACGCGGACCAGGTCTTCACGGTGGAACCGGGCCTGTACTTCATCCCCATGCTGCTCCGCCCCTTCCGCGAGAACGAGCACAAGGCCAGGTTCAACTGGACCCTCATCGACGAGCTGACCCCCTGCGGTGGCATCCGCATCGAGGACAACCTGTTGGTGACGGCCAACGGCCACCGGAACCTCACCCGGCCCCACCTGCCCCTCTAGAGGCGATGCGGATTCGGACTACCCCCCGATCGCCCAGCGCCCCGCGCTTGGCTCCCGCTCAGCCTCCGCCTTCGCGGAGGGGGGCCCCGTTGCATCGAGGACAACCTGCTGGTGACGGCCAACGGCCACCGGAACCTCACCCGGCCCCACCTGCCCCTCTAGAGGCGATGCGGATTCGGGCTACTCCCCGATCATCGAACGCTAGAGCTTGAAGCTTCCGGCCAGGGCCCGGAGGCCTTCGGCCACCTGTGCCAGATCCTCCGAGGTCTTGGCGATCTCCTTGACCGTGGCGGCGAGCTCGTGGGTCGCCGTGGCGTTCTGGGCCAGGCCCTGACTGGTCTGGTCCATCATGCGCGTGACTTCGGCGCTGGTCCCGGCCTGCCCCTGGGCGAAGGTGCCGATCTGGGACACGCGGCTGGCCACCTGCTGGATGCGCCCGCGGATGGCCTCCAGGCTCTGCATGGTGGCCTGCACGCTGCTGACGCCGCCGGAGACGGCATCCTGGGCCCGCTGGATCAGCTCCTCGATCTCCTTGGCGGAGGTGCGGCTGCGCTCGGCCAGCTTCCGGACCTCCTCGGCCACCACGGCGAAGCCCTTGCCCATGGAGCCGGCCTTGGCGGCCTCGATGGCGGCGTTGAGGCTGAGCAGGTTGGTCTGCCGGGCGATCTCCTGGATGACCCGCACGGCCTGGACGATCTGGGCCGTGGCGCCCTGGATCTCGCCCATGCCCTGCACCGCGGCCTCGCCGGCCTCGGCGCTGCGGATGGTCTCCTCCACGGCGGCCGAGCCCTCCCGGCCCCCCTCCTCACTGTGCTGGACCACCGTCCGGGATTCCTCGGAAAGGCCCGCCATGGCCCTGGCCACGCGATCGCCCGCCTGCTTGAGGTCCTCGCTGACCCTGGCGATGTCATCCACGGCGCGGGTCATCTCCTCGGAACTGGCGGAGAGTTCCGTGCTGCCGGAAGCCACCCGGGAGGCGAACCCGGAGATCTCCAGCACACGCCCCCGCAGGTCCGAGTTGTAGGCATTGAAGGCCCGGGCCGCCGCGCCGATCTCGTCGGCGGTGTCGATGCGGATCTCCCGGGTCAGGTCACTGTTCCGCAGGCCGTCCACCAGCTCGGCCAGGGGCCGGGTCATTCGGAGCGCCATGCCGCGCACCACGACGAAGAGCACCCCGGACAGGACCAGCAGCCCGCCAAGGATGGACCAGGTGTAGACGCGGATCTGGGCCTGCAGGTCGTCGATGTACACGCCGGTGCCGATGTTCCAGCCCCAGGGTTCGTAGAACTTCACGTAGTTCAGTTTGGGGAAGACCCCTTCGACGCCGGGCTTGCCGAACCAGAGGCGCATGTAGCCGCCCTCGGGCTGCCGCCCCAGCTTGGCGAGCTCCACATAGATCCGGGTCCCCTGCTTGTCGGTGAAATCATCGACTTTTTTCCCTTCCATCTCCGGCCGGATGGGCACGGTGATGATGCGGGGTTCCGAGGTGAAAACGTAGAAGTAGTTGCCACCGGCGAAGCGGATGGACTTGATCTGTTCCACGGCCCGCCTCTGGGCCTCTTCCTGGGAAATGGCCCCGGCCTTTGCCTGGGCATCCAGGGACGCCAGGATGCCCAGGGCCGTTTCCGAGAGGTTGCGGATCTCGGCCTTCCGGGATTTCAGGAAGCCGTCCTCCACCGCCGGCACCAGCACCAGCCAGGAGGCCAGGAAGACAGCGGCCAGCGGCGCCAGGGCGACCAGCAGAATCTTGCCGGCCAGGGTGTTGCGGGTCAGCCGATCGAAGAACCGGGTCATCGGGGCTCCTTCAACGCCATGGATCTTTTCTGTGCTTTCGGGTTGGCCCGGAACAACTTGAATAATCATCGTGACTTTTTCCACCTCGTCTTGCGATATATATGTCAGGTCACGATTCCCGGAGTCCGCATGTCCTTCCGCGCCAGCCTGGCCTGCCTGTTCCTCGTGCCCTGCCTGCTCGGCCAGGGGACGGAGCGCCTCACGCTCGAATCCATCGCCCACCCCACCCTCAAGAAGGCCTACGTGGGAACGCCGGCCACGCGGCTGGAGTGGCTGCCGGATGGAAGCCTGATGCAGGCCCGGCGGGAGGGCGACCAGCTGGCCCTCCTCCGCGTGGATCCCAGGACCTGGGAATCCAGGCCCCTGATCGAATCGACTCCGCTCCAGGCCGCCCTGGTGGCCGCCGGAGCCACCGAAGCGGACGCCCGGGCCGCCCTCGGGCGGGGAAGCTTCATCTGGAACGAGGGCCGCACCGCCTTCCTGATCACGGTGGCCGAGACCCTTTTCCAGGTGGACGTGAAGGCCTCC